>NZ_JARXYZ010000027.1 GCF_029894125.1 Kitasatospora sp. MAA19 | reverse complement strand
CCGCCCGACCAGCCAATGCGCCAGACGATTCGCCCGAACATCCAACTCCGCGTAACTGAAGGACCGTTGACCATCCATGACGGCCACCGCACCCGGCGTACGCACCACCTGCGCCTCCACCAGACCCGAGAGCGTGCCGTCCGGCAACGGAACCGCCGTGGCGTTCCACTCCCCCAGAACCCGGCTCCGCTCCTCGGACGAGAGCACCTCCACCCGACCCACCCGACACCCCGGATCAGCCACCACCAACCGCAACACCCGCACGAACCGCTCCGCGAACCCCTCCACCGTCACCCGATCGAACAGGTGCCGCTGGTACTGGAAGCTCAGTCGCAGATGGGGGTCGGCGGCCGCGATGACGGTCAGCGGGTAGTGGGTGCCGGTGAAGGGCCGGATGCCCGTGACCGCGATGCCCGCCGAGGAGTTGGCTTCGTCGATGCCGACCCGATCCACCGGATAGGACTCGAAGACGACCAGGGTGTCGAAGAGCGTGCTCAGGCCGGTCTCGCGCTGGATGTCGGCCAGCGGGTGGTGATGGTGGTCGAGCAGGGCCGCCTGCCGCTGCTGGAGTCCGGTCAGCAGGTCGGCGAGCGAGCCCTCCGGTGCGCAACGCACCCGCACCGGAAGGGTGTTGATGAACAGCCCGACCGTTTCACCGGCTCCCTCCAAGTCGGCCGGGCGACCCGAGACGGTCGCGCCGAACAGCACGTCCTGCCGCCCGGTGAGGTGGGACAGCAGCACCGCCCAGACGCCCTGGAGCAGGGTGTTGACGGTGATGCCCAGCTCGGCGGCGCGCCGGGAGGCCGCGCGGGCATCCGCCGCGGACAGCGGGACCTCCGTCTGGCCGATGCCGTCGGCGTCGGTGGCCGTGTGGTCCGCCGCCTGCGGGGCGAGCAGGGTGGGCTCCTCGATGCCGTCCAGTTCGGCCGCCCAGGCGCGGGCGGACTCGGCGCGGTCGCGGGCGGACTGCCAGACCAGGAAGTCCCGGAACCGGCCGGCCGGCGGCAGTGCGGCGACGTCGCCCCCGGCGGCGTAGAGCCGCAGCAGGTCCTGCATCAGCACCGGCAGCGACCAGCCGTCGAAGAGCAGGTGGTGTGCGGTGAGCACGAGGTCGGCCTGCTCCGGTCCGGTCCGCACCAGCGTCATCCGCAGCAGTGGGGGCGTCTCGGGGCTGAAGTTGGTACGCAGGTCCTGGGACAGCAGTCGTTCCAGCTCCGCCGGGTCCTGGTCGCGCAGGTCGACCTCGCGCCAGGGCAGGCGGGCGCCGTCCACCACGAGCTGGACGGGGGTGCCGTCGGCGGCGTCCACGAAGGCGGTCCGCAGGTTGGCGTGCCGCTCCAACAGCCCCTGACCGGCCGCCCGCAGGCGCTCGGCGTCGACCTGGCCGGCCAGGTGCAGGGTCAGCTGCATGTTGTACGCGTCGAAGGACGGGCCGGCCATCCGGGCGTGGAAGAGCAGGCCGGACTGCAGCGGAGTCAGCGGCCAGGCATCCGCGAGGCCCGGGTAGTCGCGCTCCCACTGCTCGATCTCGCCTTGGCCGACGGCGACCAGCGGCAGGTCGGATGGCGTCAGGCCACCAGCCTCCGGACCGGAGACGTGCTCGACGATGCCGGTCAGCGCCCGGCACCACAGCTCCGCCAGTTCGGACACCTCCTCGGCGGACAGCAGGCCCGTCGGGTAGGAGAAGAGGGCACCGAGCCGCGGCGCACCGTCCGCGTCGTCGGTGACCAGGGCGTTGATCTCCAGGGCCGACATGGCGGGCATGTCGGCGTCGAAGTCCACCAGCAGCTCGCCGACGTCCCCGGCCCGGGTCCAGCCGAGGCCGCGCAGTTCCTCGGGCATGTCGGCCGTCGAGAACCGGCCCAGGTAGTTGAACCCGATCTGCCCCGACGGCTGCCCCGCCAGCACCCCACCCGTCTCCGGGTTCAGATACCGCAGCAACCCGTACCCGACACCCTTGTCCGGCACCGCCAACAACCGCTCCTTGACAGCCTTGACCACCCGGCCCGCCGCAGCACCACCGCCAAGTGCCTGCTCGACGTCGGCACCACCGAGATCGAGCCGCACCGGGAACATGCTCGTGAACCAGCCCACCGTCCGCGACAAGTCCGCCCCCGGCACCACCGCCTCCTCACGCCCGTGCCCCTCCAGACGCACCAGCACCGACGACTCGTCCACCCCACGCACCGACCGCCACCGCGCCACCGCGATAGCCAGACCAGCCAACAGACCGTCGTTCACCCCACCCCGGAACACCGCCGGCACCCGCGTCAGCAACGCCTCCGTCACCTCCGGCGCCAACTCCACCCGCACCTGCTCCACCGTCGAGACCACGTCCACCACCGGATCCAGCACACGCGACCCCAGCAACGGATCCGAACCCCCGACGACCCCCAACCACAAGGGGAGTTCAGCCACCCGCTCAGACGAACGAGCCTCCTCCACCAACGCATGCGACCACCGCCGCACCGACGTACCCACCGGAGCCAACTCCGGCACCGACCCCCCACACACCTGACGCCACGCATCCGCCAGATCCGGCAGCAGGATCCGCCACGACACCCCGTCCACGACCAAGTGATGCAACACCACCACCAACCGCCCGGCAGCCCCGGCACCCAGGTCGAACCACACGAACTGCGCCATCACCCCACCGACCGGATCCAACCGACCCGCAGCAGCCGCCAGTTCAGCCCCAGCAAGGTCACGCCACGACCCCGCCGAGCACTCCACCCGGCGCACCAGCGACGCCACCTCCACCGAACCCGACCCACCGACCAGCAGACCCGCACCCGCACCCGCACCCGTCACCAGGCACGAACGCAGCACGTCATGCCGCTCGAACACCGCACCCAGCACCGCCACCAAACCCGCCCCGTCGACGCCCACCGGCAGATCGAGGGCCATCGTCTGGGCGAACCTGCCGTAGCCGCCGCCGAGTTCGAGCAGGTAGTGGCCGATGGGTGGCAGCGGCACCCAGCCGGTGCCACCACCCTCCAACTCGGCCAGGACGACCGCGTCCGAGGCGCCTTCGGCCACCGCGACGGCGGCCAGCTCGGCCACCGTCCGGCAGTCGAACACCTGCCGGGGGGTGATCCTCACCCCGAACACCCGCGCCCGCGCCACCACCTGGATCGTCCGGATGCTGTCGCCGCCCACCGCGAAGAAGTCGTCGTCCACACCCACCCGGCCCAGGCCCAGCACCTCGGCATACACCCCGCACAACACCTCCTCCCACGCGGTCCGCGGCGCCCGATAAGCACCCGTGGTGAACTCCGGCTCCGGCAGGGCCTTACGGTCGAGCTTCCCGTTCGGCGTCAACGGCAGCGCCTCCAGCACCACGAACGCCGCCGGCACCATGAACTCGGGTATCCGGGTCGCCATGAACCGGCGCAGCTCGGCCGGGTCGAGGCCGGCGTTCACCGTGATGTCGACGTCGCCGATGCTGTCGGCGCTGCCGCCCGCGGTGTCGGTGACCGGCACGATGTAGCCGACCAGCTGTTTTCCGCCGTCGTGCGCCTCGCGGGCGACGACCGCGCCCTGGGCCACCGACGGGTGGGCGACCATGGCGGCCTCCACCTCGCCCGGTTCGATCCGGAAGCCGCGGATCTTGACCTGCTCGTCGGCCCGTCCGGCGTACTCCAGCCGCCCGTCGGACAGCCGGCGGCCGGTGTCGCCGGTGCGGTACATCCGGCCCGGGCCGAAGGGGTTGGCCACGAAGCGTCCGGCGGTGAGCCCGGGGCGGCCGAGGTAGCCGCGGGCCAGTCCGGCACCGACGACGTACAGCTCTCCGACGACACCCTCGGGCACCGGAAGGAGCCGGTCGTCGAGGACGTACACGGCCAGGTCGGGGATCGGGACGCCGATGACGGAACCGGACGCGGTGGCGGCGGTCCGCTCGTCCAGGGCGGTGTGGGTGACGTGCACCGTGGTCTCGGTGATGCCGTACATGTTCACCAGGTGGGGTGCGTCGTCGGCGTGCCGCGCGTACCAGTCGGCGAGCCGGACGAGTTCCAGCGCCTCCCCACCGAAGATCACGTGCCGCAGGGCCAGCCGGGCACCGGTGTCGGGCTGCTCCCGGTCGGCGGCCATCAGCTGGTAGAAGGCGGACGGCGTCTGGTTGAGCACCGTCACCCCCTCGTCCGCGAGCAGCCGCAGGAAGCGGTCGGGTGTGCGGCTGGTCTCGTACGGAACGACGACCAGGCGGCCGCCGTACAGCAGCGGGCCCCACAGCTCCCAGACGGAGAAGTCGAAGGCGTACGAGTGGAAGAGCGTCCACACGTCGTCGGGCCCGAAGCCGAACCAGTGCTCGGTGGAGTCCATCAGCCGCACGGCGTTGTGGTGCGGGATGAGAACGCCCTTGGGCCGTCCGGTGGATCCGGAGGTGTAGATGACGTACGCGATGTCGGCCGGCCGGACCGGGACGCCCGGGTTCTCCGGTGCGTACCGTGCGGACTCGGCGATCACCTCGGGGGTGACCGTCAGGACCGGCCGGGCGTCCTCGATCATGTGGGCGATGCGGTCGGCCGGGTAGGCCGGGTCGACCGGCAGGTAGCCCGCGCCAGACTTCAGGACACCGAGGACCGCGACGACGAGTTCCTCGGTGCGCGGCAGGCTCAGGGCCACCAGCCGCTCCGGGCCGGCGCCGCGCTCGACCAACAGCCGGGCGAGGCGGTTGGCCCGCACGTCCAGCTCCCGGTAGGTCAGCGAGACGTCCTCGCAGGTGACGGCCACCGCATCCGGGGTGGCCGCGACCTGGCGCTCGAAGCGGGAGACCAGCGTGTCGTACGGCTCCGGGGCCGGCGCGGGCGCCGCAGTGAGGGCGCGCTGCTCCACTTCGTCCAGGAGCCGGACGGCGCCGACGGGCTGCCGCGGGTCGGCGACGACCTGGCGCAACACGCGGACGAAGCGCTCGGCGATCGCCTCGACGGTCGCCCGGTCGAACAGCTCGGTCGCATACTCGACGACGCCCCAGGCGCCTCGTCCGTCGGGGCGTTCGCTCTCCGCCAGGTTGAAGAAGAGGTCGAACTTGGCGGTCCTGGTGCCCAGAGGCTCGGTGGCCACTCGGAGTCCGGGCAGATCGAACGCGGCCCGGCTGCCGTTCTGCCAGGCGAACATCACCTGGAACAGCGGGTGGTACGACGTCGAGCGCTCCGGGTTGAGCAGCTCCACCAACCGCTCGAACGGCACGTCCTGCCGGTCGTACGCCGCCAACGCCCGGTCCCGCACCCGCTCCACCAGCTCACCGAAGGACGGCTCACCCGACAGATCCACCCGCAAGACCCAGGTGTTCACGAAGAACCCGACCAGATCCGCCAACGCCTCATCCGTACGCCCCGCGATCGGCGAACCGATCGCGACGTCCTCCCCCGCACCCAACTGCCGCAACAGCACCGCAAGTCCCGCCTGCAGCACCATCGACACCGTCGCACCCCGCCCCCGCGCCAGCGCCTCCACACCGGCCAGCAACTCCGGCTCCAGGACGAACTCCACCGTGTCGCCACGGTGGTCGGCCCGGACCGGCCGCGGCCGGTCGGTGGGCAGGGCCAGCGGCTGCGGCACACCGGCGAGTTGCTCCCGCCAGTAGGTGGACTGGGTGGCGAGCAGGCTCTCCGGGTCGTCCTCGTCGCCGAGCAGCTCGCGCTGCCACAGCGTGTAGTCGGCGTACTGGACCGGCAGCTCCTCCCACGCGGGAGCCCGGCCCGCCCGGCGCGCCGTGTAGGCGGTGACCAGGTCCCGGGCCAGCGGGGCCAGCGACTCGCCGTCCCCGGCGATGTGGTGCAGCACCAGGACCAGCACGTGCTCGTCCGGGGCGGAGGTCAACAGCGTGGTGCGCAGCGGGAGTTCGGCGCACAGGTCGAAGCAGTGGCCGGCCGCCTCGGCGACCGCGGCCGCGACGTCCACGGCCTCCTGCCGCAGGACGGTGACCTCGGCCTCCCCGGTCGGCAGGATCCGCTGGTACGGCACCCCGTCCGCGTCCTCGGCGAGCAGGGTGCGCAGCGCCTCGTGCCGCCCCACCACGTCGCGCACGGCCTCGGCCAGCGCCTCGGTGTCCAGTTCACCGGAGAGCTGGAGCCGGCCCGCGATGTTGTAGGTGGCCGTGGGGCCCTCCAGCCGGTGCAGGAACCACATCCGGCGCTGGGCGAAGGACAGCGGCAGGCGCTCAGGGCGCCCGGCGGCACGTACCAGCGCGGTGCGGGCCCGGGCTCCCGTGCCCAGCCCGGCGGCGAGTGCGGCCGGTGTCGGGGCCTCGAACAGCGTGCGGATGGGCAGTTCGACGCCGAGGACGGCGCGGATCCGGCTGACCAGCCGGGTGGCGAGCAGCGAGTGCCCGCCGAAGTCGAAGAAGCCGTCGTCGATGCCGACCCGCTCCAGGCCGAGCACCTCCGCGAACAGCCCGCACAGCACCTCCTCCTGCGGGCTTCGCGGCGCCCGCTGCGAACCGGCGGCGAACTCCGGCTCGGGCAGCGCCCGGCGGTCCACCTTGCCGTTCGGGTTCAGCGGCAGCGCGTCCAGGAGGACGAAGGCCGCGGGCACCATGTACTCGGGCAGGCCCTGTGCCGCGTGCTCGCGCAGCGCGCCGGGGCCGATCCGGCTGCCGGGCGCGGGGACGACGTAGGCGACCAGTTGCTTGCCGGCTCCCGGGACACGCCCTTCGCGGGCGGTCACGAAGACCTGGGCGACCTCGGGGTGGGCCGCCAGGGCCGCCTGCACCTCACTGGGCTCGATCCGGAAACCGCGCAGCTTGACCTGGTCGTCGACCCGGCCCACGTACACGATGCGGCCGTCGGTGTTCCAGCGCACCAGGTCGCCGGTGCGGTACATCCGCTCGCCGGCGCCGAACGGGCAGGCCACGAAGCGCTCGCCGGTCAGGGCGGGCCGGTTCAGGTAGCCGCGGGCCAGTCCGGTGCCCGCGATGTACAGCTCGCCGTCCACGCCGACCGGGACCGGGCGCAGCGCGGCGTCCAGGACGAAGGCCCGCATGTTGTCCAGGGCTCGCCCGATGGGCACCTCGGGGTGGTCGGCGGCGACCGGTCCGACCGGGTGGCCGGTGCAGTAGGTGGTGGTCTCGGTCGGGCCGTAGACGTGCACCACGGAGGTGTCCGGCTGCCGCTCGGCGATCCGGCGCATGGCCCCGGGGTTGACCTTCTCGCCGCCGGTGAGGATCTCACGCACCCCGGCGAAGCACTCCACGTGGTCCTCGACCAGGAGATTGAACAGGGCCGTGGTGAGGAAGACGGCAGTCACCTCGCGACGCACCATGACGTCGGCGAGCCGCTCCACATCGGTGTCCCCGGGCGGGGCGACGACGACGGTGCCACCGCCCAGCAGCGGGACCCACAGCTCGTAGGTCGAGCCGTCGAAGGAGTGCGGGGAGTGCAGCAGCACCCGCTCGTGCGCACCGCCCTGCCAGGCCCGGTCCGACGCCAGCGCCACGACGTCCTTCTGCTGCGCCGCGACGCCCTTCGGCTCCCCGGTGGAACCGGAGGTGTACATCACGTACGCCAACTGGTCCGGGTGCACCGAGACCTGCGGATCACTCTCCGGACACCCCTCGGCCCCGGCCAGATCACCGTCGCTCAGCAGCACCACCGCACCCGCCTGCCGGCGGATCCACTCCAGCCGCTCCCCCGGCCACGCGGCATTCAACGGCACGTACACCCCGCCGGACTTGGCGACCGCCAGCAACGCCACCACCAACTCGACCGAACGCTCCATCAGCACCGCCACCGGCACCTCCGCCGACACACCCCGCCCGATCAGCCAGTGCGCCACCCGGTTCGACCACGCGTCCAACTCCGCGTACGTCAGCACCCCTTCCTCACCCACCACGGCCACCGCGTCCGGCGTCACGGCCGCCTGACGGCGGAACACCTCCGCGACCGCCCCCTCCGGCACATCCGTCGCGGTGTCGTTCCAGTCCACCAGGACCCGCCGCCGCTCCTGCACCGACAGCACCTCGACCTGCCCCAGGCGCAACCGCGGGTCGGCGGCGACCGCGGCCAGCAGGCGCTGGAAGCAGCCCAGGATCCGGTCGGCGTCCTCGGCGGTGAAGGCGGTGGGCTGGTAGTCCAGGCGCAGCCGCAGGCCCTCCTCGCCGGGGACGGCGGCGAGGACCAGGGGGTAGTGGGTGGCGTCGGCGATGTCGGTGAGGCGCCCGCGCAGGCCCGCGCCGGTCAGCTCGGTCGAGGTGACGACGGGCAGGCCGGGGTAGTTCTCGTACACCGTCAGCGTGTCGAACAGCCGCCCGGCGCCGGCGAGTTCCTGGATCTCGGTGAGCCCGAGCTGGTGGTGGGCCAGCAGGGCGGCCTGCTCGTCCTGGAGCCGACGCAGCAGCTCGGCGAAGGTGTCGCCGGGCTCGAAGCGGACCCGGACCGGCAACGTGTTGATGAACAGGCCGATCATGGACTCCACGTCGGGCAGTTCGGCGGGGCGGCCGGAGACCACGGTGCCGAAGGTGACGTCGGAGCGGCCGGTCAGGCTGCCGATCAGGACGCCCCACAGTGCCTGGACGAGGGTGTTGACGGTCACGCCGAGCTCGCGGGTGGCCTCGGCGAGGGCGCGGCCCTGTTCCTCGGTGAGCCGCGCGGTGATCCGGTGCGGCTCCTGGGCCCGGGCCTGCCGGTGGTCCGGGGCGACCAGGGTCGGCTCCTCGACCCCGGCCAGGGCGGTCTGCCAGGCCCGGCTGGCGGCCACCCGGTCCGTGCCGGACAGCCAGGCCAGGTAGTCGCGGTACGGACGGGCCGGCGGCAGCGCCGAGGTGTCGGCACCGGCGTGGTACAGCGCGAGCAGTTCGCCGAGCAGCAGCGGCATGGACCAGCCGTCGAGCAGGATGTGGTGGTTGGTGGCGACCAGCCGGTACCGGTCGGTACCGAGCTTCACCAGGACGAAGCGGAGCAGCGGCGGCCGGTCGAGGGCGAAGGGACGTCCGCGCTCCTCCTCGGCGAGGTCGCGCGCGGCCGCCTCGGGATCGGCGTGGTCGGACAGGTCCGCCTCGGTGAACGGTGCCTCGCAGGCGGCGCCGACCACCTGCAGGGTGGTGCCGTCGGCGCCCTGGCGGAAGCCCGCCCGGAGGTTCGGGTGCCGCTCCAGCAGGGCCCGCAGGGTGGCCCGCAGCAGGCTGGGGTCGACCGGTCCGCTCAGGTCGAGGGCGAACTGGGCGGTGTAGACGTCGCCGGTGCCCCGGTCGTAGCCGGCGTGGAAGGCGAAGCCCTCCTGCAGCGGGGACAGCGGCAACAGATCGTGCAGCCCGTCCCGGCCGAGCTCGTCCTCCAGTGCCGCGATCTCGGGCTGGGTGACGGAGACCAGCGGGAAGTCGGAGGGGCTGTGCCCGCCGACCTGTCCGGCCTCGGCGAGCCGGACCAGCTCGGTGAGGGCGGCGAACCAGGCCTCGGCCAGGGCGCGGACCCGGTCCTCGTCGAGCAGTTCGCCCGCCCAGGACCAGGCGGCGGTCAGCACCGGCCCGTCCGGGGTGTCCTCGGCCTGGGCGTTCACCTCGACGACGTGGGCCAGCGGCAGCTCCGGGTCGGCTCCGGCGCCGAAGGCGGCGGAGCGGCCGAGCACTCCGGTGCCGCGCTCGGCGCGGATCCGGCCCAGGTAGTTGAACCCGATCTGTGGTTCCGGGCCGGCCGCGGCGAGCCGGGCTCCGGCGTCGGGGTCGAGGTGGCGCAGCAGGCCGTACCCGATGCCCTTGTCGGGGACGGCGCGCAGCTGCTCCTTGACCCGTCGGACCGCGTCGACGGCGTCGCCGTCGCCGGGGTCGAGCCGGACGGGGTGGACGGCGGTGAACCAGCCGACCGTCCGGGACAGGTCGAGGCCGAAGGCGTCCTCGCGGCCGTGGCGCTCCAGGTCGACGGTCACCGGCCCACCGGTGCCGCGCCACCGCCGTACGGCGAGGGCGAGCGCGGCCGGCAGGACGTCGCCGACCTCGCCGTGGAAGGCGGCGGGCACGCTGGTCAGCAGGGGGGCGGTGACCTCGGCGGGCAGCCTCAGTTCGATCCGCCCGGCGGTGGCGACGGTGTCGCGGGCCGGGTCCAGGGCCCGGTCACCGAGCAGTGGGTCGGGCCCCGCAAGCATGCGCTGCCACAGCTCGGCCTCGGCCGCGCGCGCCCGGGCCTGCTCCGCGAGCCCGAGGGCCCAGCCGCGGAAGGACACCGGCACCGGGGGCAGGACGACCGGCCGTCCGGCGGCGGTCGCCTCCAGCGCGGCCGTCAGGTCGGGCAGCAGGATCCGCCAGGAGACGCCGTCCACCGCGAGGTGGTTGACCAGGAACAGCAGCGTGCCGTCGGCGGCCGTGCCCGCGTCGTACCACAGCGCCTGCACCATCACGCCCTCGGTGGGGGCCAGCCGGTGCTGCGCGGCGCGGACGTCCTCGGTCACCCGCTCGGCCGGGTCGCCCGCGGCCTCGATCCGGCGCAGCACCTGTTCGGCGCGGGTCGCCCCGGCCGGCGGGACGGTCAGCGTCCAGCTCCCGTCGTCGGCCGGCCCCCGGCGCATCCGCAGCACGTCGTGGTGGTCGAGCAGGGCCTGCACGGCGGCCAGGACCTGGGGCTCGGTCAGGCCTGCGGGCACCGCAGCGCCCATGGACTGGTGGAAGCCGTCGAGCGGGCCGCCGAGTTCGGCGAACCGCCGCATCAGCGGAGTCAGCGGGACCTCGCCGGTCGCCTCCGCCGTCGGCCCGGACTGCGCCACCCCGGCCGGCCCGGTCTCGGCGGCGCGCAGGGCCAGTGCCTCGGGGGTCCGGCAGCGGAACACGTCGCCGGGGGTGAGCACCAGGCCCTCGGCGCGGGCCCGGGAGACCAGCTGGATCGCCACGATCGAGTCGCCGCCGAGGTCGAACAGCGAGTCCTCGGCGGCGACCTGCTCCCGGCCGAGCAGGTCGGCGTAGATCCGGCACAGCAGTGCCTCGGCGGGGGTGCGCGGCGCGCGCGAGGAGCCGCCCGCGGGGGCCGCGGGCTCCGGCAGCGCGGCCCGGTCCACCTTGCCGTTGCGGGTCAGGGGCAGCGCCGCCAGCGCCACCACGGCACTGGGCACCATGTACTCCGGCAGCCGCTCGGCGAGCGAGCGCCGGACCGTCTCGGGGTCGGCCCCGCCGACCAGGTAGCCGACCAGGCGCTTGGTGCCGTGGCGGTCGGTACGGACCACGGCGACGGCCTGCTCGACGCCCGGCTGGGCGCGCAGGGCCGCCTCGACCTCTCCCAGCTCGATCCGGAAGCCGCGCAGCTTGACCTGGTCGTCGACCCGGCCCACGTACCGCAGGCAACCGTCGGCGTCCCAGCGCACCAGGTCACCGGTGCGGTACATCCGCTCGCCGGTCCCGAACGGGCAGGCCACGAAGCGTTCGCCGGTCAGCGCGGTGCGCCCCAGGTAGCCGCGGGCCAGTCCGGCGCCGGCCACGTACAGCTCGCCCACCGCCTCCGGCGGCACCGGGCGCAGCCAGTTGTCCAGGACGTGCGCGCGGGTGCCCGGGGCCGGACGGCCGATGGTGACCGGCGCGCCGGCGGCGAGCGGTTGGCTCATCGCGGCGCACACGGTGGTCTCGGTCGGACCGTAGCCGTTGAGGATCCGCCGGGTGGGAGCCCAGCGGTCGATCAGCTGCGGCGGCACGACCTCGGCGCCGACGAGCAGGTGGGGCAGGACGCCCTCGGGCAGTTCGGGCACGCTGGCCAGGACGGCGGGGACGATGACCGCGAGGGAGATGCGCTGCCCGGTCAGGAAGTCGGCGAGGACCTGTCCGGCCAGCGCCTCGGGGCCCGGCACGACGAGGGTGGCGCCCGTGGTGAACGCCATCAGGATCTCCCAGACGGAGATGTCGAAGCTCGGCGAGGACAGCTGGGCCACCCGGTCGCCCGGCCCCACGGGGAAGTGCTCGTGCTGCCCCGCGACCATGTCGGCCAGGCCTGCGTGGGTGACCGCCACGCCCTTGGGAAGCCCGGTGGAGCCCGAGGTGTAGATGACGTACGCGGTGTTGGCCGGGACGGTGCCGGGCTCGGGCGCGGTGCGCGGCCGATCGGCGCCGGCGGCGAGGGCGGCGGTGAGCGCCTCCTCGTCCAGGACGAGCCGGGGGGCCGTGTCGGCGAGCATGCGGGCGATCCGCTCGGCCGGGGCGCCGCGGTCGACCGGCAGGTAGGCGCCGCCCGCCTTCAGGGTGGCCAGCAGCGCGGTGACCATCCGGGCTGAGCGGGGCAGGATCAGGGCCACGACGTCCTCGGCGCCGACTCCCCGGTCACGCATCCAGTGCGCCAACTGGTTCGTCCGCTCGTCGAGTTCGCGGTAGGTCAGGCTGGTTTCGCCCTCGACCAGCGCGACCGCGTCCGGGGTGCGGGCGGCCTGCGCGGCGAACAGGGCGGGGAAGGTGGCGGGCGGGACCGGGGCGCCGGCGTCGTTCCACTGCGCCAGCCGAGTGCGCTCGCCCGGGGCGAGCACGTCCAGGCGGCTGACCGGCAGGTCGGGGTCGGCGCCGGCCAGGGCGTCGATCAGCCGCTCCATCCGGGCGGCGTGCTCGGCGAGGTCGCCCTCGTCGTAGAGGTCGGCGTTGGCCTCGACCTCCAGCCGCCAACCGCGACCGTCCTTGCGGTCCATGACCAGGAAGCCGAGGTCCTGGGTGGGGCCGGTGGACAGCACGTGGCCGACCGCCTCGGCCTCGCCGAACCGCAGCGTGTAGTCGAAGTTCATCACGTTCACGCCGGGGCCGACGAGCCGCTGGCCGGTGCCGACCACGTTCAGGTCGCGGCTCATGTCCTCGTACCGGTAGTGCTGGTGGCGCAGCGTCAGCAGCGTCTGCTCGGCGACGCGGTCGAGCAGACCGGCCACGCTGATGCCGGCGTCGAGGCGGACCCGCAGCGGGGTCACGTTGGCGGCCATGCCCGGCACCTTGCGGGTGCCGCGGGCGGAGCGGGCGGCGGCCGCCAGGCCGAGCACGATCTCGTCGGCGCCGGTGGCCTGCTGGGTGTACGCCGCGGCGGCCGCGATGACCACGGTCGCCTCCAGGACGCCCTGCTGACGGGCCAGTTCGACGACCCGGTGCACGGTGTCCCGGCCCAGTTCGCCGGAGTGCCGCAGCACCCGCCGGGGCAGGTCGGGCAGCCGGCTGGTGCGGGTGAGCCGGGGCGGTTCGGGCAGGTCGGCCAGGTAGTCCGTCCAGAACTCCCGGTCCTCGGCGTACCGTTCGGAGTTCCGGTAGGCCTCCTCGGCGTCCCGCAGCACGTGCAGCGGGGCGAAGGGGCTCGCGCCGGTCTCCTGACCGGTCGCCAACCGGGTGTAGACCTCGGCGATGCGCCGGATCACCAACCAGATGCCCCAGGCGTCGTTGGCGACGTGGTGGAAGCGGTAGAAGGCGACGAAGCGGTCCTCCGCCAGCTTCCACAGGTCGATGGTGAACGACTGCCCGCCGGTCGGGTCGATGACCTCGGCCATGGCCTCGCGCATCCGGGTGTGCGCCGCGGCCCACGGGTCGCGCTCGCCGCTGAGGTCGGCGAAGGGAACGTCCGGCGCGTCCTCGTCCAGGACGTACTGGACGACGTCCTCGCCGCGCACACCGATCCGCGAACGCATCGTCTCGGCCTCGGCGACCACCTGGGCCACCGCCCGGCGGAACAGCGCGTGGTCGACCGGTCCGCAGATGTCCACGTATTCGGCCGTCCCGAGCACCGGATTCCCCGGGTCGATCTGCTGAAGCATCCACAGACCCCGTTGCGACGCCGTCAGTGGAAATTCAGGACGCGCGTTTCCATGCATGGCAGAAACCTTCCCCAACCCCTCGTGAGCCGGCGCTCGACCATTCTTCGCAGATGAATTCGATGGGAGCAGGTGCCGGACTCGTGACCCACAATTACGGACTGGTGTGATCGCGCATTCATTCTAATCGTTGTCGGCCGACCCGGAACTGCGCAGTTGAACGATGCCGATCCGGAACAGCACGAGGAGCGCTGCAAACAGCGAGCCGAAAATCGGCATGAGCAGCGGCATAGCCGGCGAAAGGCACAGCGGCACGAAAAAACGGCAGGCACGGCGCTCCGTGGGGCACCGTGCCTGCCGTTCCCGGCGGCGGGTCAGGCGCGTATCTCGAGCGTGCAGCACTTCACGCTGCCGCCACCCTTGAGAAGTTCGGACAGGTCCATGCCGATCGGCTCGAACCCGCGCCCGCGGAGCTGCTCGGCCAGCGTCTGCGCGGCCTCCGGGATGACCACGTGGCGCCCGTCGCTGACCGCGTTCAGGCCGAACGCCCCGGCGTCCTGCTCGCCGACCAGGAGCGCGTCCGGGAAGAGCTGCTCCAGGACGGCCCGGCTTCCGGCCGAGAACGCCGCCGGGTGGTACATGACCTCGTCCCCGTCCAGCACCGCGAGCGCGGTGTCCAGGTGGTAGTAGCGGGGGTCGGTGAGCCGCAGGCCGATGACCGGCTTGCCGAAGAACTCCTGGGCCTCCAGGTGTCCTTCGGGGGTGCTGCGGAAACCCCAGCCGGCCAGGACGAAGTTCGTGGTGACGAGGAAGTCGCCCTCGCCCTCGTTGACGAACTCCGGGTCGAGCACCTCGGTGAACCCGTTGGCGCGGAACCACTCCTGGTAGGCGGGGCCCTCAGCGGCCCGCTCGACGTTGCGGAAGCGGGCGCCGAGCACCTTGCCGTCCACCACGGTGGCGCCGTTGGCGGCGTACACCATGTCGGGCAGGCCGGGCAGCGGGTCGATCAGGTCCACCTGGTGCCCGAGCGACAGGTAGAGGTCGTGCAGGCGCTCCCACTGCATCACGGCCCGGGCCGTGTCCACCGGCTTGGTCGGGTCCATCCAGGCGTTGATGGCGTAGCTGACCTCGAAGTACTCGGGGCGGCACATCAGGTAGCGGCGCGGACGGGCGGTGCGTCCCGGCACACCGCCGGGGGTCCGACGAATCGTCATGGTAACTCCGGTCCGGTCGTCTCGGGTGGGGGCGGTTCAGGCGCCGACGGCCTGCGCGGCCATCGCGTCGCGCAGGCTCTTCGGACGCATGTCGGTCCAGTTCTGCTCGATGTACGCCAGGCAGGCGGCGCGCGCGTCCTCACCGAAGACGACCCGCCAGCCGGCCGGCACCTCGGCGAAGGCCGGCCACAGGGAGTACTGCTCCTCGCCGTTCACCAGGACGTAGAACCTGCCGTCCTCGGCGTCGAACGGGTTCGTGCTCATCGTTCCTCCACTCTCGGGATGTTCTCGGGATGTGTTGCGATCGACCCCGCGGACGGGTCAGGACACCGTCTGCGGGCTGGTACGACGGCCGACGAGGGAGTCGGCGATCTCGCCGCTGCGCACGGCGATGTTGGACAGCAGGGAGGACGCGAGCCCGTGCGTGTGCTCGGTGCCGCCCTGGAGGTAGATGCCGCACCGCAGTTCGGGCGAGGTGACCAGCCGGTAGTCGCGCTCGACGCGGTGCCGGCCCTCGGCGTCACGCAGGCAGTGGACGTCCAGGTCGCCGAGCAGGCCGGCCGGGTCCATGACGTCGTAGCCGGTCGCGCAGACCAGGAGGTCGACGTCCAGGTCGGACACCTGCTCGGTGGCGAGCGAGTGGACGCTGATCCGGACCTCGTCGCCGATCCGCTTGACCTGCTCGGCCCGGGCGAGGTTGACGAAGCGCAGCCGCGCGGTGCCCGCCACCTCGTCGTCGTAGGCCCGCTGGAACAGCGCGCGGATGACCTCGTCGTCCACCACCGAGTAATTGGTGTTCCGGTGGTACCGCCAGAACGCCTCCCGGGACCGGTCGGAGCCGAAGTAGTACTCGTCGGTCGCGGCCGGGTCGAACACCTGGTTGGCGAAGGGGGTGTCGTCGGCGATCGAGTAGCCGTAGGACGGCAGGATCGCCGAGACCTCGGCGTGCGGCAGCTCGTCGTAGACGTGCCGGACGATCTCCGCCGCGCTCTGCCCGGCGCCGACGACGGCGATCCGGCGCAGTCGGCGCGGGTCCATCGCCCGGAACCGCTCCAGGAACTCGGAGCTGTGCCAGACCCGGTCGTCCCGGCCGATGCCGATGGGCATCCTCGGGACCAGGCCGGTGGAGACGACGACGTTGCGGGTCCGGACGGCGCTGGTCTCCCCCCGGGTGTCCCGCACCACGACCTCGACGCTCTCCAGCGGGCCGGGGCCCGCCCCGGCGGGGCGGCGGATCCCCGTCACCTCGACGTTGTAGGTCACCCGGTCCGCGAAGCCCGCCTCGGCCCACTCCAGGTAGTCGTGGAACTCCAGCCGGGTCGGGAAGAAGTCCTGGTTGTTGACGAACTGCGGGAGCCGACCCCGCTCGTGCAGGTACGAGATGAAGCTGTACCGCGAGGCCGGGTTACGGAAGGTCGCGAGGTCCTTCAGGAAGGAGATCTGCATCTTCGCCGACGGCAACAGCATGTTGCGGTGCCAGCCGAGTCTCGGCTGCCGCTCGAAGAATGCGAACGCGACCGGTTCGCCGCGCCGCGCGCTTTCGTGCTCCTCCAGTGCGACGGCGAGCGACAGATTCGACGGGCCGAATCCCACGCCGACGATGTCGAGTATTTCCCGTTCAGTTTCCACTGACGTCTCCCGCAGGTGATGTTTGCATCAACCGGCCCATGAGAGCGGCCGCTTCTCGGTGTCTTCCGGAATCCCGCTGCGCGAAACACTGTCGCACACGGTCGCGGATTTCATGCTCCTTTTCCTGACTGAGTTTGAACATGCCGTCGGCGCCGGTCACCTCGAACCGGAAAGCGCCCACCGCCGGCACGATGCTGCGGAAGTAGTCGAGCGATCCGGTCATGTCCCACTCGACGCCGAGCTCGGAGCCGAAGTCCCGCTCGAAGGCGCGCACGGTGGCCTTCACCACCTCCAGCGTCTCCTCGATCGTCGCGATCTTGCGGAGCACGCCGCGCACGTGCACGGCGGTGAAGTTCCAGGTCGGCGAGGCCGGCGTCACCCCGTACAGGGTCGGTGAGACATAGGCGTGCGGGCCGGTGAAGGTGAGCAGCGCCGTCGTGCCGGACTCCAGCGCCGCCCAGTGCGGGTTGGCCCGGTTCATGTGCCCGACCAGCAGGCCTCCGCTCAGGTCCGGCGGCCAGTCGCCGGTCATCGCCGGGTCGCGGATCACCGGCAGGTGGGTCACGCGGGGTCCGTCGGCGGCCGGGCCGTTGGTCACCAGTTGCGCCAACGGGTTGCGGCGCACCAGCTCGGCCATCCACGTGCCGTCCGGCTCGCGATAGCACTCGGGGACGAACATACGGGTCTCCTTGTCTGCGTTCGGTGTTCGGGAGGCGGCCGATGGCACCGCCGGCCCGGGTCGCGGCCGCCGGGTCACCGACCACCGGTGACGGCGGCCAGGTGACGCCGGGTCACGGGCGGCGCGTCTCCAACTCGGCGGCCAGGCGCAGCCAGTGGTCGGCGCAGCGGCGCGCGGCCTGCGCCAGCAGCTCCACCTGGTGGCCCGGGACCCCCTGGGCCATCCGGTGCCAGTCGTCGTCGTCGCCGATGTGGTGGTCGCTGAGCATCCGCAGCAGCCTGCGGCCCGCCTCGGTGCGCAGCGAGGGGTCCTTGCCCAGACTCGACAGCACCAGTCGGCGCGGCTGCGCGGGCCGGACCGGGTCGGCCTGGCGTGCGGGCACGGTGCACCCGCGGGGCTCGGTCCCGGCCGCGCCAAGGCGGCCGCGGGGGGCCACCGGGTCCTGCCCGGCGCGCATCCGGTCCCGGACGTCCTTGGCGGTGGCCGGGGCAATACCGGCCGACTCGGCGATCTCCCGCAGCGAGGCCTCGGGGTGGGCGGCGATCAGCTCGGCCGCCCGCCGACGCCCCTCCGCCGCGTGCAGCGGCCTGGCCCGTCCGTCCCGTCCCACCCGGACGTTCAACTGTCCGTCCTGGTCGGTCGAACGGCGCCGCAGCGCCGCGACGGTGCCGGCCGCAAGGCCGGTGCTGGCGGCGACCCGGCGGTCGGACCAGTACGGGAAGGTCGCCAGGATGCGGTCGGCCGCGGCGTTGCGGTCGGCCTGGGTCAGCGGCAGGCCGTGGGCGATGTTCAGCCGGACTGCGAGGACGAAGGCGTCGGCCTCCTCGCCGTCGAAGAACTCGACCTCGATGCCGTCGTCCCCGCGCAGCTGCGCGGCGCGCAGCCGGTGCATGCCGTCGATCACCCGCATGGTGCTGCGCTGAACCAGGATCGGCGGCAGCCCGGTGTCCAACTGGGCCAGGACCCGGGCGTGTTCGTCGCTCTCGCCGTTGACGCGGGGCGAGTGGGAGGGCTGCAGCAGGTCCAGCGGAACCCGCGCCCGCTCGCGCCCCGTGCCGCCCGCGGTGGGCAGGGCCGTCCTGAGCGGTGTGACGTCGGTGACCTTCATGAGGTGTCCGTTCCTCCCCGTACTGAGCTCCGCATCAACAGGCGAGACAAAAGGAATTCCGAGGACTGGAATGCGCAGGCAGGGCGTCTGCGGCAATGAGAACCGTAGGCTCCGGTCAAGTCGGCGGACAGTGAAGGCTTAACCGGTCTCCGCATGAATTCCACGCCCGTCGGATGTGAATTTCTCACCCCCAGGCCTTCCCCCACCCGTGCGCGAGGCCGCGCGACCACACCGCCGTCGAAGCGATTCTGACGCTTCCTTGATGCGCAGCGGTCTTGACTTCCGGGCAGCCGTACGGATCCCGGAGTGGCCCGTTCCGGAATCCGTGAGAACTTCACATCCGCGCGGTGAATCCACCACTGTCTGCGCCTGACCACGTCAGGCAGGATCGCAACCGCCCCGCAAGACCGACCGGACAGGAGTGATGACACCATGAGTACCACCACCCTTCCCCTCGCCCGCCTGGGCGAGCTCGGCGTGACCGGCGCGACCTCCCCACTCGTGATCGAGGACCTCGACGGGTCCTTCGACAACGGCACCGCCCTCTTCACCGCCTGCGTCCTGTACCCGCCGCTCGAGCGGTCCCACGGCCGACCGGTGTCGGGCGCCCGCTGAAACGGGAGACGGGGGAAGTGATGCAGGAAACGGGGGGGACAGAATTGACCACGGCGGATATGGGCGGCGCCCGTCTCGGCCTCAAAAGCCACCTTTCGGCATTCCCGGTCCCCGGCGAGGCCGTCTATCTGGTCTCGCAGCGCGGGGTCACCGCGCTGTCCGGCCGGCCCGCCGCGATCCTGGTGCCGCTCCTGGACGGCAGCCGGGACGAACCGGCCGTGGTGCGGGACGCGGCGCCCGCGATGGGCCGGGACGACGTGCTCGCCGCGCTGCGCAGCCTGGAGGCGGCGGGCCTGCTGCGCCGGCGCGCCCTCGGCTGGGCCCCGGACGCCCCGCCGCAACCGGTGGACCGGGCCGAGGAGGCGTACTGGGACCTGGCCGGCCTGGACGGCAGCCGGGTTCCGTACACGGTGGCCGCCCGCCCGGTCCACCTCACCGCGCTGACCGACGTCGACCTCGACCAGGTGCGCAACGCCTGCGCCGAGTCGGGGCTCACGGTCACGGCGTCCAGGCCGGACGCAGCGCTGGAGATCGTCCTGTGCGACGACTACCTGGACCCGCGGCTCGCGGAGATCGACGCCGCGCACCGCCTGGCGGGCCGGCCCTGGCTGCCGGTGGCGGTGGGAACCGCCACTTCCTGGGTCGGGCCGGTGTTCCGCCCCGGCGAGGGACCGTGCTGGCACTGCCTGGCCACCCGGTTGCAGGACCACCGCCACTCGGAGTCGCCGCTGCGGCGCGCGCTCGGACTGGACGGTCCGCCGCCCCGGCCCATGGCGACACTGGCGGCGGGCCGCTCAATGACCGTGCACCTGGCTGTACTGGAGGCCGCCAAGTGGCTGGCGGGTGTGCGCAACAGCGCTCAGGACGCCGTGCACACCCTGGACACCCTCACCTCCACCGCTGCGGCCCATCCGGTGGCCCGGCGCCCGCAGTGCCCCGCCTGCGGAGACCCGGGCCTGGTCGCCAGGCGGGCCGCCGCCCCGTTCGTCCCGGTCTCCCGTCCCAAGGCCGCCCGGCACCTCAACGGCCACCGGGCGCTGACCCCGGCCCAGATGCTGGAACGTTACGCCCACCTGGTCGACCCGGTCACCGGCATCATCCGGGAGATCCGCCGGGCGCCCGGCAGCCCCTCCTTCGTCCAGGCGTTCCTGTCCGGGCGCAACCTCGCCATGCGCAGCGCCTCGCTGGCGGGGCTGCGCGCGGGCCTGCGCTCGCTCAGCGGCGGCAAGGGCCTGACCGAGGAGGAGGCCCGGACCAGCGCGCTCGGCGAGGCGGTCGAGCGCTACAGCGGCACCCGGCACGGCGACGAGCCCACGCTGCGCGCCAGCTACCGCTCGCTCGGTCCGGTCGCCGTGCACCCCAACGCCTGCCAGCTGTACGCCGAGGCCCAGTTGGCGGACCGGGACGGGTGGAACGAGCGGGGTTCGCAGCTCCAGTACGTCCCCCCGCGCTTCGACGAGGACCGGCCCACCGACTGGACGCCCGTCTGGTCCCTGACCGGGCGCACCCGGCGGCTGCTGCCGACCTCGATGCTCTACTACAGCGACCGGGCCGCCCCCGACGGGCTGTGCGCGGACTCCAACGGCAACGCCGCCGGCAGCTGCGCGGAGGACGCGCTGGTCCAGGGGTTCCTGGAACTGATCGAGCGGGACGCGGTGGCGCTGTGGTGGTACAACCGCACCCGCCACCGGGCCGTCGCCCTCGACGCCTTCGACGATCCCCGGATCGACCGCCTGCGCGCCACCTACCGCGACCAGCACCGCGAAACCTGGGCGCTCGACCTCACCTCGGACTTCGGCATCCCGGTGGTGGTCGCACTGTCCCGGCGCACCGACAAGCCGGCCGAGGACGTCATCTTCGGCTTCGGCGCGCACTTCGACCCCCGGGTCGCCGTGTGCCGGGCCCTGACCGAGATGGGCCAGCTGCTGCCCCTGGTCGCCGGGGTGACGCCCTCGGGCTCGGGCTACCGGATCAACGATCCGGACGCGCTGGCCTGGTGGCAGCACGCCACCCCGGCGAACCAGCCGTACCTGTGGGCCGACCCGGAGCGGCCGCCGGCCGGTCCGGACGCGTGGAGGTACGCGCCCACCGACGACCTGCTCCAGGACGTCTCTTTCCTCACCGAGTTGGTGCGTTCCAAAGGAATGGAACTGCTGGTCCTGAACCAGACCCGGCCGGACCTTGAACTGCCCGTGGTGAAGGTGATAATTCCCGGACTGCGGCATTTCTGGCCCCGCTTCGGCCCGGGTCGACTATTCACCGCACCGGTGTCCCTGGGTCACCGCAAGGAGCCGACCCCGTACGAAGAGCTGAACCCCATTCCGCTTTTCGTATGACTCATCGGCTGACCCATGATCAGGAGTCACACCATATGATTCCTCCAGTCACAGCCGCCGGCCGGCAGGAAGACAACGGGGGAAACCATGGTGGAGACTCACGGTGAGGCGGGGTCCACTCGGGAGACGACGCCCTCCGGTCCGGACACGTCGGATCTCACGACCCGGCTCTCGGCCCGGGCCATCCTCGTCGTCGCCCTGCTGTGCTACAGCGGCGTCACCGTCAACAACCTGTTCGGGGCACACCTGTCCCGCGCGGCACTCGTCATCTGCGTCGTCTGCCAACTGGTCATGTTCTTCCTGCAATTGAGGCACTCCAGCCCGGGCGCCGCCCGGGCGCCGCTGCGGCAGAAGTGCCTGACCCTCGGCACCCAGGCGCTGCTGACCTACCTGCCCATCACGCTCTTCCACAGCGTCTGGGGCTCCATGGCGGGATTCCTGGCCGGCTCCCTGCTGCTGCTCCTGCCCGGCTGGCTCGCCTGGGCCACGTACGGTTTCGTCGGCCTGACCATGGTGATCCCGCCGGCGATCGACCATCTCTCCACCCAGGACAGCGTCTACCTGCTCCAGTCGACCCTGCTGACCGGCCTCGTCGTCTACAGCCTGTCCCGGCTGGCGGCGCTGGTGCAGGCGCTGCACGAGGCCCGCGGCCAGCTGGCCGACATGGCCGTCACCCGGGAGCGCCTGCGGTTCGCCCGCGACCTGCACGACCTGCTCGGCTACAGCCTGTCGGCGATCACCCTCAAGACGGAGCTGATCCAGCGGCTGGTGACCACCAATCCGCGGCGCGCCCTGGACGAGGTCGGCGACGTCCTGGAGATCTCCCGGGAGTCGCTCGCCGACGTCCGCGCCATCTCCAACGGCCTGCGGCACATGTCCCTGAAGCAGGAGCTGGGTTCGGCCCGGTCGCTGCTGGAAGCGGCGGGCCTGCGGGTGCAGGTCGAGGCGGACACCGAGGAGTTGGAGCTGCCGGTCGACTCCGTCCTCGCCACCGTGCTCCGTGAGGCGGTCACCAACCTGCTGCGGCACTCCCACGCGACGTTCTGCACCGTACAGGTCGCCCGGGAGGCGGGTCTGGTCCGGCTGACCGTGACCAACGACGGCGTGGACCCCGCCTACCGGGACACCTCGGCGCACAGTGGCAGCGGCCTGGGCAACCTGCGGGAGCGGCTGCTCGTGCAGTCGGGCACGCTGAACGTCGAGCGGGGCACGGACGGCACGTTCCGGCTGATCGCCGAGGCCCCGGCCCGGGGCCGGCTCAAGTCGGTCGGCCGGGACGAGCGGGGCGAATCCGCCGCCTGACCCGGCCGTCCGGCCCCGGCGCCCTCTCCCGACGATCGATCCCGGCGCCTGATCACACGTCAACCATCCGCCCCTGGAGGAACTTCGCCGTGACCATCCGCATTCTGCTGGCCGAGGACATGCACATGGTGCGTGGCGCCCTGGTCGCACTCCTCAATCTGGAGGACGACCTGGAGATCGTCGGTGAACTCGAACGCGGCGACGAGATCCTGCCCACCGCCCGGGAGCTCCGGCCGGACGTGGCCGTCATCGACGTCGACCTGCCCGGTATGGACGGACTCGCCGCCGCCGCCCTGTTGCGCAAGCACGTCCCGGAGTGCCGGACCGTGATCCTCACCAGCCTCGGCCGGCCGGGCACGCTCCGCCGCGCCCTGGAGGCGCAGGTCTCCGGTTTCCTGCTGAAGGACGCCCGGCCGCAGGAACTGGCCACCGCGATCCGCAAGGTGGCGGCGGGACAGCGGGCGATCGACTCCCAACTCGCCCTCGCCGCCTGGGGAAGCACCGGGACGCCGCTGACCGAGCGGGAGACGGAGGTGCTCCAGCTGGCCGCCGACGGGGCCGAACCCCGGGAGATCGCGAACCAGTTGAACCTGTCCCTGGGGACCGTGCGCAACTACCTGACCACCACCGTGACCAAGCTCAACGCCCGCAACCGGGTCGACGCCATCAAGCTCGCCCGCGAGGCCGGCTGGCTGCTGTGAGGCGGCGCCCGGTTCAATCCTCCGGCGACGCCGGCCGACTCGGCGACCCGGGAGCGGCGTCGCGGATGTGGGTGAGCATGCCCGCGGCCACCAGGTACTCCAGGATGCTGCGGGTGACCGACCAGGGCAGCGGAAGCTCCCGTGAGACGGCGTCCGGCGTGGTGGGCCAGGCCAGCCTGGCGACCACCCAGGCCGCCTCCGGTCGGTGCAGTTCGACCCGGTAGGCGGCGCCCTTCCGCCGGAGCACGATCCGGTTGCCGTCCACCGTGAACGATGCGCCCCGGGGCAGTTGCAGACGGCTCCGGGCAGGGAGCCGGGCCACGGCGAGGAGGGCGGTGGGCACCAGGGGGACGACGGAGAGCAGCGGGCCGCGCAGATCGTCCACGCCCAGGGTGCACACCACGAGGTGCGGGATGCGTTTGAGGACGCGGGAGAGGGCCGACTGCACTTCGTCCGGCGAGAGGCCGCTGTCCGAGCCGGCCTCGACGTTGGTGAGGAGTACGGGGCCGAGTTCCATGCGCCGGAGCGCCTCGGCGACGACCAGCGGTTCGTCTTTGATGTGTTCGGTCCCGAAGAGACCGACCAGAACAAGCTCACCGTCGAGGGCGCCCGGGTGTACGGCGACGTCCTCGGCCAGCGACCACAGATGCACGACGGGGCACTCGTCCATGATTCCCACCGGCTCCCTCGTCTCGACGGCTCTTAGCCGGAGTATGCGAGCAGGGAAGTGGCCGCGGACAGTAAGGAAATCACGAAGCCGGTGTGAAGATGTCATACCTCGGCTTCAGGCGGGAAGCCGGCCGGTGAGCAGGAAGGCGGTGAACGGGCCGCTGACCCGGGGATCGCCGAAGTCGACGCCGTGGCCCGCCGCGTCGACGGTCAGCATGGCGGCCCGGTGGCCGAAGGCGGCCAGGGTCTGCCGGGCGCCGGAGTACGGGGTGGCGGGGTCGTGCCGGTTCTGCAGCAGCAGGACGTTGCGCGGCCCGGCGGGGTTCGGGCGCACCTGCGGCTCCTTCGGACGGTAGTGCCAGAAGGCGCACGGCCAGACGTTGCCGCCCATCCCGGCGGTGAGCGGGTAACGCTCCCGGTCGGCGGCGGTGCGGGCCGCGTAGTAGGCCGGATCGCGCGGCCAGGCGGAGTCGTCGCAGATCACGGCATCCTGCGCGGCGACGAAGTTGTCCGGGATCACCCGCGGGAGCGGGCTGCCCGAGGAGCCGCCCGGCGGCGTCGTGGCGCGGGTGGCGGCCAGCTGCAGGACGACGGCCGCCAGCGGGTAGTAGCGCGGGTTGGTCAGCGAGGAGTACGTGACGGCCCGTAGCACGGTGCCGGTGAGCGTCCGGCCGTCGGTCAGGACCAGCGGCGCCTGGTCGAGTTCGGCGCCCAGCCGCAGGTACGTCGCCCGTACGGCCTCGGGGGCGGCGCCGAGGTGCAGGGTGGCGTCACGGGCGGCGAGGTACCCGGCCAGGGCCGGGAAGGTGTCCTCGGCGCCCTCGCCGAACAGGCTCACCCCCTGCTGCTCGCCGTCCGGGGCCACCGTGCTGTCCAGCACGACGCGGTCGGTGCGGGTGGGGAAGAGGCTCGCGTAGACCTGGCCGAGGTAGGTGGCGTACGAGGTGCCCAGGTAGGAGATCCTGCGCACGCCCAGCGCGGCCCGGATCCGGTCCAGGTCGCGGGCCGAGTTGGCGGTGGTGATGTCGGCGAGGTAGGAGCCGCCCGCGGCCGCGCAGGCGTCGGCCACCGTCCTGGCGTAGGCGAGGTTCGCGGTGATCGAGCCGTCGGGGGCCGGAAAGGGGTAGTTGAGCTGGGCGGCGCGGTCGGCCTCGGACAGGTCGCAGTGCACCGGGGTGCTGTTGCCCACGCCGCGCTCGTCGAAGCCGATCAGGTCGTAGGAGGCGAGCACCGCGGGCGGCAGGAACGACACCGCCTCGCCCGGGTAGTCGAGTCCGGAGCCGCCGGGCCCGCCGGGCACCACCACGAGGTCGCCCTTGCGGTGCGCCGGGTCGGCGGTGCGGATCCGGGAGACGGTGAGGGTGAGGGTGCCGGACCGCCGGTCCCGGTAGTCGCGGGGGACGCGCAGGGTCGCGCACTGCTCGCGCGGATCGCGCGGGAACGGCACGCCGTTGGCGTTCGGGGTCGGCGCCGGGCACGCGCCCCAGGCGAGCGCGGCGGGAGCGGCAGGAGCCGTGGGAGCGGCTTCGGCGGCGGAGGGGGCCAGGACGGCCGGCAGCAGCACGAGGCACACCAACAGGCCGCCGGTCGCGGCCTTCCGGCGGAGGAGTGCGGTCATGGCGCGACGGTACGGCGGCGGCCCGGCGGTCGGCCTCGGCGCCGGGGTGGACATCGCGCCGGCGGCACTCCACCCGCCCGCCGCGCCCGCCTCCACCCGGCGGTGGACACCGGCGCCAGGCCGGGTCAGGACGCCTCACGCCGCCCCACGCCGCCCCACGCCGCCCCACGCCGCCTCACGCCGCCTCAGCCGGCGAACCCCGGCACCACCAGGCCGGACTCGTACGCGATCACCACCGCGTGGGTCCGGTTCTGCGCGCCGAGCTTGGTCAGCACGTTCCCGACGTGCGTCTTCACCGTCTCCAGGGTCACCGTGAGCGACTGCGCGATCTCCGGGTTGGACAGGCCGGTGGCCATCGCCCGCAGCACCTCCTCCTCACGTCCCGTCAGCGCCGCCCGCGGCAAGGCCTCGGCGGAGTCCAGCGGGCGGGCCGCGACCATCCGGCGCAGCGCCGCCGGGAAGAGGATCGCCTCCCCGGCCGCCACCACCCGCACCGCCTCCGCGATCTGCCGCACCGGAAGCCGCTTGAGCACGAACCCGCTGGCGCCCGCGCCGAGCGCGGCGGTGACGTAGCCGTCGTTCTCGAAGGTGGTGATCACCACGACCTTCGGCGGTTCGGCCGACCCGGCCAGCAGCTGCCGGGTGGCGTCGATCCCGTTGCGGCGCGGCATCCGGACGTCCATCAGGACCACGTCCGGCCGCAGCAGCAGCGCCTGCTCGACCGCCTCGACGCCGTCGGCCGCCTCCCCGACCACCGCGATCCCCGGCTGTGCCGCGAGCAGGGTGCGCAGGCCGCTGCGGGTCACCTCGTCGTCGTCCGCGATCAGGAGCGTGACGGGGGTTCCCGCGGGGCCGGTAGCGGTGGCTTCACCCGTCGCGGAGCCGGTCACGCGGACAACCGTACCGGCAGCCGGACCGCCAACCGCCAGCGCTGCGGGCCGTCCTGGCCGGCCTCGATCTCACCGTGCAGCAGCCGCACCCGCTCGGCCAGCCCGGGCAGGCCGTGCCCGGACGTCGGGAAGGCGCCCCGGCCCGTACCGGCCCCGGTCCGGTTGACCACGCTGAGCTCCAGCCCGTCCGGCGCGGCCGCCACCCGGACCTCGATCGGACCGCCCGCCCCGTGCCGCAGCGCGTTCGTCAGCCCCTCCTGCAGGATCCGGTA
Organism: Kitasatospora sp. MAA19; assembly: GCF_029894125.1. Lineage (GTDB taxonomy): Bacteria > Actinomycetota > Actinomycetes > Streptomycetales > Streptomycetaceae > Kitasatospora. The sequence continues at coordinate 83,494 of NZ_JARXYZ010000027.1, read as the reverse complement.
CGCCGCCCGGGAGAGCGTGCCCTGCACCTGCGTCAGGTCGCCCGACAGCTCCGGCTCCACCACCGCGCCCGCGTGCCGCAGCCGGTCCAGCAGCTCGGGCAGGTCGGCCAGGGTCCGGGCCGGCGCCGTCCCGGCCTCCTCCTCGCGCAGCACGCCCAGCACGTAGTCCAGGTCCTCCAGCGCGGCCCGGGTCGACTCCTCGATGCTGCGCATGGCGGCCCGCGCGGCCGCCGGATCGGCGGCGAGCACCTCGCCCGCCACCGCGGCCTGGATCGTGGCCGCCGTCAGCGTGTGCCCGATCGAGTCGTGCAGTTCGTGGGCCAGTCGGTTGCGTTCGGCCAGCAGCAGCTCCCGCTCGGCCGCCAGCGCGAGCCGCTCGGCCGACGACGGGCCCAGCAGCGGCGGCGCCAGCCGGCGCAGGGCGCCCGTCACCAGCACGCACACGGCCAGCGCCAGCAGCAGGCAACCGAGCGCCACCGGCCAGCGCCAGGCGCCCGTCACCTGCACCGACCGGCCGAACAGGCTCAACCGCGCCTCGCCGTCGAGCCAGTCCCCGGGCAGGGACAGGGCCATGACGAACAGCACGCAGCTCGCCAACCCGCCCGTCCACCCCAGGGCCACGTGCAGCAGCAGCCAGAGCGGAGTCCGCCAGCGGTCGGCGCCGGGGTTCGCGGTTCCGGAGGACGCGGCGGCGCTCGGCGCGGTGCCGGGCGGGCTCGCGGGCCGACGGCCGGCCACCGGGTCCGGCAGCGGCACCCGCAGCAGCCGACGGGCGCCCACGACCAGCACCCGCCGCGTGGTGCGGGCCAGCCCGACCGCGGCGACCAGCGCCGCCCAGACCAGCAGGCACAGCGCGGCCTGCACTCCCCAGGGAGCCGATCGCCACAGCAGCGCCGGCAGCATGGCGAACGCCAGCAGTGGAAGGCTGGCCAACGCGCCGCAAGAGGCGAACAGCACACCCGCATACGTGGAGCCGCGCAGAAACGGCCGGATTCCCCTGAACATGGTCGCCAGTATGACCGGGCAGCTCAGCAGCGGCCTCCCCCGATCGAGGGAGCACTTTCTCCTGCCTTTCCGCGATGCGCACCCGGGCCCGCGGAAACCAGGATCGTGCCCCGACCAGTTGACGAGAGGGCTGCTGTTGAACGCGCAAGGGATGCCGAGGACAGGGCTGTCCAGGACAGGGACATCGCCGCATCACACGGCACCGACGCCGGTCGGCGGGAGCAACCCGTCCGGCGGAAACGGCCCGGCCGTGGCCGCCCTGGTGCTCGGCGTCCTCGGCCTGCTCACCTCGGTCGTCCTCGTCGGCGGCCTGTTCGGCGTCCTCGGCCTGATCCCGGGCGCCGTCGCCCTGCGGACGGCCCGGCGGACCGGCGTCGGCCGGGGCAGGGCGCTCACCGGCGTGGTGACGTCGGTCCTCGCGATCGCGGTGTCCGTCCTGGCCGTGTTCCTCCTGGCCTGGTACGCGAACAAGACGCAGGCCTGCTACCGGCCCGACAGCTTCCAGCAGTACCGGGAGTGCGTCCACCGGCAGTTCACCGGTCACTGACCGGACCCGGCCGACGGGTGGCCCCCGACATCGGCGCCCACCACCGTTTCCCGACGATTCCACAGGAGTTGACTCATGCGTGCGCAGACATGGCAGCGGATTCGTTCGTCCCGGCGGCAGCAGGGCGGTCGGCGACGGGCCGTGCCGGCGGCGGCCGCGATGGCCGTCGGCGTCCTGGCGATGAGCGCCCTGGCGCCCCCGGCCTCGGCCTCGGCCGCCGCCCGGCCGAACACCGCCCGGCCGGACACCGTCCAGCAGGGCCTGGACGCGCTGGTGCGCACCGACCGGCTGCCCGCCGCGCTGGCCTCCGTCCGCGGCCCGGACGGCCGCACCCGCATCTACACCGCCGGGGTCGGCGACCTGGCCACCGGCGCGAAGGTACCGGTCGACGGCCAGGTCCGGATCGGCAGCAACACCAAGACCTTCACCGCGGTCGTCGTGCTGCAACTGGTCGGCGAGGGGAAGGTCAGCCTCGACGCCCCGGTCGACACCTACCTGCCGGGCCTCGTACGCGGGGACGGGATCGACGGACGCCACATCACCGTCCGCCAACTGCTGCAGCAGACCAGCGGACTCCCCAACTACAGCACCTACCTCGGGGACGACGTCCGGTACTTCGACCCCCGCGACCTCCTCGACCTCGCGCTCCAGCACAAGGCCGACTTCGCCCCCGGCGAGAAGTGGGCGTACAGCAACACGAACTACCTGCTGGCCGGCCTGATCGTCCAGAAGATCACCGGACGCCCCCTCGCCGAGGAGATGGACCGACGCATCATCAAGCCCATCGGGCTGCGCCACACCTACTTCCCCGCCCCCGGCGACGCGACCATCCGGGAGGCCCACCCCAAGGGCTACTACCGGGATTCGGCCGGGGCGCCGCTGCTCGACGTCACGGAGACGGACCCGTCCTGGGGCTGGGCGGCGGGGCAGCTGGTCTCCACCGACTCCGACCTCAACCGGTTCTTCACCGCGCTCCTGCACGGCGACCTCCTCCCGGAGGCCCAGCTCGCCCAGATGCGCACCACCGTCGCCACCGAGTACCCCTTCGGCGACGGCGCCCGCTACGGACTGGGGATCGTGAGCAAGCCGCTGTCCTGCGGCGGTGTGTACTGGGGCCACGGCGGCAGCTTCCCGGGCTACGAGACCCGGGGCGGCGCCACGGACCGCGGCCGCGCCGCCAATGTCGCGGTGACCATGCAGCTGGACGACGAGGCGACCAGGAAGCACGTCGACGCCGTCGTGGACACGGCCCTCTGCCGCTGAACGACGCCGCCCGCAGAGCGCCGGTCCCCTGCGAGACCACAGGGGACCGGCGCCCGTTCCGCAGGGCCATGAGCCGAGGAACTCCCGCTCCGCTCGGCCCCGACGGGTCAGGGGATCGGCTGCGGCTGGGTGACGCAGTGGATGCCGCCGCCCCCGAGGCCGATGTAGTCGATGTTCAGTTGCTCGACGACCCGGCCCGGGAAGAGGGACCGGAGCGTCGCCTTCGCCGCCGCGTCGGCCCGGGGGTCGCCGAACTGGGCGGCGATCACGGCGCCGTTGCAGACGTAGTAGTTGGCGTAGGAGCCGACGAAGGCCGGATCGCTCTGCCGGATCGTGTAGTAGTCGGGGCCGCCGAGCTTGGTGGCCTGGATGCGGACGCCACGGGCGTCGGTGGCCGAGGAGAGCACGCCGTACTGGCTGAGCTCGTCCTTGGTCCAGACGTCCGACGGGTCGTCGGTGGCGTTCGGCTGCTGGACGAGGCCCCGGCCGGGGGCGAGGAAGCGCGAGGTCGCGTCGACGTGGTCGCCGGTGATGTCCTGGCCGGCGACCCCGGTGAACCAGATGACCTTCGTCGCGCCGTACCCGGCCGTCATCGCGTTCTCGGCCTGGGCCTGCGTCATGCCCGGGTTGCGGTTGGAGACGAGGATGCTGCTCCGGGTGGCCATCAGCGTGCCCGTGCCGTCGGTCTCGATGGCGCCGCCCTCCGAGACCAGTCCGGCCGCCGTGAACGGCACGCCGACGTGGGCGGCGACGCGGGCGGCGACCTTGCCGTCGTTGGTGAAGGTCTGGTTGCCGCCCCAGCCGTTGAAGTTGAGGCCGATCGCGTCCAGGCCGCCGAGCCCGTCGGTGCGGAAGACCGGGCCGGAGTCGCGCATCCAGCAGTCGTTGACGGGGATGGTGGTGAGCACGGTGACGTCGGCCGCCGGGCAGGCCCGGCGGGCGGCCGCGGCCGCGGCCGGGTTGGCGCACAGGTAGACGGGTTCGTACGTCGCGATGGTGTTGGCGACGAGTGCGATGTTGGCCTGGATCTGCGCGACCGAGGGGGTCGTGCCGCCACCGCGGCCGCCGCGGCGGCCGGTCCAGATGGCGGGGTCGTCCGGCCAGGCCATCCAGGTCCTGGTGTGGGCCACCGTGTCGATCGGCACCGCGAAGGTGCCGGCGAGCGCGGGGCCGACGGGCGCGCGCCCGGCCGCCGCGAGGTCGGCGCCGGCGCCCCGGACGGCTGCGGCGGCGCCGTCCGCCGCCCAGGCGGTGCCCGCCACCGCCAGCCCGGTGGCGGCGAGGAAGTTCCGCCGCCCGAGTACGCCCCGCGCTCTGCCGGACGAGACGTGCGGTTCGCTGTGACCGTTCATCTCCTGACCTCCCAGTCCTCTCCGTACGTGGCCGTTTCCACGTGGTGGCCATGACCGTAAAACTGACCAAGCGCTCGGTCAATACATCGCGCCGGTACCGGTACATTGCGCAAAGGGCAGCCCCCACGGGCTCGTTAGAGTTTCCGGATGGCCACGCGCTCCGACGACCCCCGCCCCCTCGCCCCCGCCCCCCGGCGCCCGCGCGCCTCGGCCAAGGGCGAGCAGACCCGGGCCCGGCTCCTGGCCGCCGCGCGCGAACTGCTCGCCGGGGACGGCACGGTGCCCTTCACCACGCGTAACGTCGCCGCCCTCGGCGGGGTGACGCACGGTATGTGCCACTACCACTTCCAGAACCGCACCGACCTCATCGTGGCGGTGGTGCGGAGCATCCGGCCGGAGTGGATCACCCCCCTGGAGGAGGCGGTGGCCGGCCCCGGGGCGTTCGCCGAGCGGGCCGAGCGGGTCATCGGGCTGCTGGCGGAGCCGGAGGCCGGCGACCTGGCGCGGGTGCACTCCGCCCTGCACTGGTTCGCCGCGAACGACGACAGCGTGCGGGAGAGCCTGGAGGCGGAGTACCGGCGGTGGCGGGCCTGCTTCGTCGCCCTGTTCCAGGTCCTGGCGGACGAGCACGGCGGCGCCTTCGACCCCCGCCCCCTGGGCGAGGCGGCCGCCGCCGGCACGGACGGCCTCGCCGCGTTCCAGTCCCTCGGCGCGCGGATCGACCCCGCCCCGGTGATGCGGGCCCTCATCCTCGGGCTCGCATCCGGCGCCACCGGCACCTGACCCGGGCCGCCGGACCACGGATACGCGGCCGCGACCCCGTCCGGGTTCAGGAGGTGAACTCCTCGATCGTGGGGACGTCGTCCGGCGGCCCGTGCAGGAGCTGGAGGCGGGCGTAGCCGGGGCTTGTGGCGAGCAGCTGGTCGTGGGTGCCGAGTCCGGCGACCCGGCCGTGTTCGAGGAAGACGATCTGGGTGGCGTCGCGGACGCTGAGCAGGTTGTGCGAGATGAGGATCGTCGTGCGGCCGCTCATCAGCAGGCGCAGGGGCTGGAGGATGCGCTGTCCGGATTCGGCGTCGAGGCCGGTGGTGGGCTCGTCCAGGATCAGGACGGGTGCGTCGCGGATCATCGCGCGGGCGATGGCGAGGCGCTGGCGCTGTCCGCCGGAGAGGAGCCGGCCGCGTTGGCCGACGACGGTGTCGTAGCCCTCCGGGAGCCCCGTGACGAAGTCGTGGGCGTCGGCGGCGCGGGCCGCCGCGACGATCTCCTGCTCGGTGGCGCCCGGGCGGCCGAAGGCGATGTTCTCGCGGACCGTGCCGTGCAGGACGAGGGTCTCCTGGAGGAGCACCGAGACGTGGTCGCGCAGGTCGGTGAGCCCGAGGTCGCGCAGATCGTGCCCGTCCAGCCGGACGGCGCCCTGGTCGGGATCGTAGAAACGCAGCAGCAGTTTCGCGATGGTGGACTTTCCGGCACCGCTCGTCCCGACCAGTGCCACGGTCTCGCCGGGGGCCACCTTGAAGGAGACGTCCGTGAGCGCCGACCGGGTCGTCTCCGGGTAGCGGAAGTGGACACCGTCGAACTCGACGGATCCCTCGGTCCGCCGCAGCGGGCAGGGGTGGGCGACCTCGGCGACCTGGGGGCGCTGGTCGAGCAGCTCGGCGATCCGCTCGGCGGAGGCGGACGCGGCGTAGAAGGTGTTGCTGAGCTGCGACATGCCCCGGATCGGGGTGTAGAGCCTGCTCAGCAGGGTCAGGAAGACCATCAGCCCACCCAGCGTGAGCCGGCCCTGGGTGAGCTCCCAGGTGCCCAGGCCCATCACGACCAGCGCGCCGACCAGCTCGATGACGTCCACGATCGGTCCGAACAGCGCGCCGATCCGGGTCGACGCCATCGTCGCGCGGTAGCGGCCGAGGCTCTCGCGCTGGAACCGCTCCTGCTCCCACCCCTGGCGGTTGTACGCCTGCACGAGCGCGATGTTGCCCAGGGTCTCCTCGGCGGTCGCGCTGATCGAGCCGCTGCGCCGGCGCCGTTCGCGCGAGACGGCCTTGATCAGACCGGAGAAGCCTCGGGCGGTGAACCAGAACAGCGGGGCGATGACCAGGGCCAGCAGGGTCAGTTCCCAGCTCAGGTAGAACAGGACGCCGAGGAAGAGTCCCAGTTGCACCACGTGCGAGAGGGCGTTGGCGACGCCGGAGAGCAGGAAGGTCTCGACGGCCTCGACGTCGCCGGTCACCCGGGTGAGGATGTCGCCGAGCTTTCGGCGTTCGAAGAATCCGAGGGACAGGTTCTGGACGTGGCGGAACACGTCGAATCGCAGGGTGAGCAGGAACTGTTCACTGACCCACGTGGAGACGACGCCGTCGATGAAGCCGATGACGCCGGAGAACAGCGTGAGCCCGACGAAGGCGAGCGCGATCGGCAGGAAGAGCTGCAGATTGCGGGGGACGAGCATGTCGTCGATCACGATCTTGAACAGCCAGATCTCGGCGGTGTCCACCACCGGCCCGATCACGATCATCAGGAAGATCACGATGAGCCATTTCCGGCGACCGCGCGTGTACGGCCAGAACCGCCGGAACAACTCCCGCATGGGGACCGGAGGCGCGGCCTCGACGATCTCGTCGGAATCCTGGGCGACGGTCACCAGGCGCCGCAACGCCGACCGCATGGCACGAATCGTGGTCATCACCCCGCGTCGTCCATCACAGGACCAGCCATGGCCGGGCATGAAGCCCGGCCATGGCCGGATCAACAGGGTCGAGTACTAACGGCCACCACCGCCGCCGCCGCCACCCCGTCCTCCCCCGTAGCCCCCGCCGCCCCCGTAGCCTCCGCCGCCCCCGTCGCCTCCGAAGTCACCGCGTCCTCCACGGCCTCCGAAGTCACCGAAGCTCGCATAGCCTCCGTAACCAAAGTCGTCACGGCCCCCATAGCCTCCGCGGCGCCCGCCGCCTCCCCAACCGCGGCCACCACCGCAGCCGATGTTCCATCGGTCGAAGAATCCCATGATGATCTTCTCCCTTCTCATGGACTACTTCCAACGTACTTGAGAAAACCGCGAGCTTGAGCAAAGTGTTCCCCCAGGAAGTATCAATCCAGTTCGCATAAGTATTCATTAATTCCTTGGACGGATAAGGGAAATTCGCTCTCGGTCCGTCACCCGCCGTGAACGCCGAACGCGGCGGTGACGGAAGGTCACCGCCGCGAGGCACCGCCGCGAGGCACCGCCGCGAGGCACCGCGGCGGAAGTCCGCGCCGGAAGTCCGCGCCGGGAACGGCCCACGGGGCGGACCCGGGGTGATCCGGCGGAATCGTCCACGCCTGGCGCTTCTTCACTCGTTGTGCTGAGGCCGGGGCATCCGGACCACCCGGTGACGCCAACGCGCAGGAGGATCAGGGGTGTTGCCGTCCGTTCGATCAACCGGCCGACGCAGCCGTCCACTCGGGCCGCCCTGACAGCGGAGACGTGCACGACCGACACCCGGACAGGCGCCGGGGTCCGCAGCGGGAGCCCGGACTCCGCCGTCGCGCGGGCGGCCTGCTCGCCGCCCGTCAGCCGCGCCCCGGATCGGCGTGCCGGCGCTGCCAGAACGGGCGGTCGGGCCAGCGCTGTTCGAGTCCGTAGTACGCGGCGTGGTTGCGCCGGTAGGCGGCGGTGATGCCGGCGAGGTCGGCGCCGTAGCGGGTGAGGGCGTGCGGGTCGCCGTCGAGATGGGCGTGGACGGCGAGGCCCGCGGCCCGGCCGGTGTGGAGGGCGGTGAGGATGCCCTGGGAGGAGAGCGGATCGAAGGCCGCGGCGGCGTCGCCGGCGGCGGTCCAGCCGTCGCCGTGGACGCGGTCGAGCCGGGCGCTGTGCGCGGGGGCGCGCGGGGGCGCGGGAAGTCTCCCGTGCGGTGCGGCACGGGCGGCGGTGGGATCGGTGGCGGCGAGGCGGCGGCGGAAGGTCTCGCCGTCGGGCCGGGCGCCGGGGAGGTCGGCGTCGGTGAAGAACGCGAGGAGCAGCCTTCGATCGGGCAGCAGGGCGCTGTACCACCAGCCGTCGGGTGCCGCCTCGACCAGGGTGGTGCCGTCCGCGGCGTCGGCCGGGCCGAGGGTGAGGTGGAGCGCCACGAGGCGGTCGCCGACCAGGCGGCGGGCGCCGTGGGTGGTGGCGATCGCGGCGCGGCGGCCGGTGGCGTCGACCAGCCAGCGGCAGCGCACCCCGCCGGGCGGGTGCGGGCCGCGAAGGGAGACGGTCCAGGTGCCGTCCGGGTGGCGGGTGCCGGGGCGGACCGTCGCCGCGCGGACGTCGACGCCGGCCACCGCCGCGGCCTCGCGCATCCGGCGGTCGAAGAGCGCGCGGTCCAGGTGCCAGCCGGGGCCGTACGGGTCGTTGATGCTGTCGACCGATCCCAGGACGTCCGATCCCCAGGCGGAGCGATTGCCGTAGCAGGGCAGGTGGCCTGCCCCCGGCACGGTGGCGGCCACCCCGAGGTCGTGCAGCAGCATGCGGGCGGCGGCCGGCAGGGCCTCGCCGAGCGCGGGCGGGCCGCCGGGGGCGTGGGCGAGCAGGACGCTGCGGCCCCCGGCGGCCAGGGCGAGGGCGGCGGCCGTACCCGTCGGTCCGCCGCCCGCGACCACCACGTCGTAGGCCGCTGTCACGCGCCGCCCTCGGCGCGCCTGCCGGCGTCCTCGCCGAACGGGTCGAGCTTGTCGAAGTACCCGATGGTGACCTCGTCCGCGGTGAGCCCGGTCAGCGCGAGGATCTCGCCGGCGGCCTGGGCCGTCAGCGCGTCCGTGGCGGCGGTCGCCGCGGGCACGTGGATGGCGGTCAGGTTCCGGTTGTCGGAGACGCCGTCGAGCGGGAAGCCCGGCTTCGACTCGACCTGCAGCCGCTCCGGGAAGCGGCCGTCGCCGACGGTGTACGGGCGGACCTCGACGATGCCGAACTCGTGCCACTCGGCGACGGCCTGCTTGAGCTGCTGCTTGTAGTCGCCCTTGAGGCCGCGCAGCCAGGAGGCGCGCCTGGCGAACGCGGCCTCGCGGCCGTCCTCGTCGGTCTGGGTGATCTCCTTGTTGACGATGTGGTAGTCGCTCTCCTTCAGCACGTGGTTGGGCACCCGGGCGGGCCAGAAGGTGGGCAGGTAGGGGTCGTAGCGGGGGCCGAGGTTGGCGTTGGACTCGTAGCCGGAGCGGCAGCTGGCGGTGTCGGTCTGCCAGGGGACGGCCATCCAGCGGGTCAGGTCGCCCGGGCCCTGTTCGTGCAGCGGTCCGTCGGCGCCGAGCGCCCTGGCCTGGCTGAGCGTGTCGCCGTAGTCCGGTTCGACGCTGCCCGAAGGCCGGTGGCGGATGCGCAGCGGCTCGGAGTACATCGTGGTGTGCCGGACCGGCCAGGTGACCTCGCAGCCGGGGTGGAAGGCGTCCGCGAGGCAGAAGTCGAGGGCGGCGCGGTCCAGCAGGGCGGGCTGGTCGGCCACCGGCGCGTCCTCCAGGCGGCTGGGGAAACCCTTCCACGGGGTGGTCTCGAACTCGCCCTTCATCCAGGAGAGCAGCGTCGCGTCCTGGGTCGGGGACAGGGCCAGGTACTGCAGGACGGAGTCGGGGTGGCTCTTCATGCCGTCGCCGTAGATCCAGGGCCAGGGCATCGGGGAGAGGCCGTCGCGCTTGGGGTCGCGCAGCGAGGTGTAGACCTGCCGGCGCAGTTCCTCGTAGGTGGGCGACGGGCTGGCGAGCTTGGCGAGGTGGTCGGGGGCGAGGAAGTGCTGCGGTCCGCCGAAGCCGAAGTGGGTGGCGAACCCCTTGTTCACCCACTGGAGTTCGCAGAACCGGTGCAGGATCGGCTTGACGTCCCGGTCGAAGTTGACGGTCTTGGGCGGGGCCAGCGTGCCCTGGGTGACGAAGAGGTCGTACAGCAGGTCGTGGAGGGTGCGGACGGTCTTGACGTCGGGCGCGTAGTTGGGCGGGGCGACGACGACCCAGGCGGGGTCGACGCGCACGGGTGTGCCGTCGATGGTGAGGGTGGCGGTGACCGGGCCGTCGGAGGTGTCGTCGCACCAGCCGTCGTTGTTCCCGTACGAGGTGAGCTCGCCGCCCTCGGGGTTGCGGGAGGTGCCGGGCCCGCCGAGGACGACGAGGCGGCCGTGCTCGTCGCTGTGCATCCGGCCGAGCGGGACGGGCGTGCCGAGGAAGGAGCCGCCGGTGAACTCCACGGCCTGCTTGCTGCCGGCGGTGAGGGTCTTGCGGCCGGGGTCGATGATCAGGCTCGCGCGGTCGGTGACCTTCTTGTTGCGCAGCGGCTCCGGGTGGTCCTTCATGTCGGGGATGTCCAGCGGGAGGCTGAACTCGTACCAGGCGGCCTTCTTGTTGGCCACGTGCACCGACCACTCGATGTGCACCTGCGGGTCGTCGGTGGTCAGCTCGCGCACGACCCGGCCGTCCGCGCCGTAGCCGTAGATCCGGAAGCGGGCCGCCTGGCGCTTGATCGCGCCCTGGCCGTCCTTGGTGAAGCCGGGCTTCGCGGCGGGCGGGTCCGGCACTTCGGGGCCGTGGAACCAGCCGTCCTCGCGGGTGCTGTTGCCCACCCTGGCGATGCCGATGGCGGGGTGGATCCTGGCGTAGGCGATGTCGTTGCCCAACGGGCACACCTCTCTCTGGTCGTTCTCTCCGGGGCGCACCGTCGACGGCGCGGAACAGGCGATCGATCGTCGAACGCCTGATGCGGCCGCCTTCCGGGATCTTCGGTAGACGGGCGACGGCAGTTGAGGGTGCGTTGGTGTGAAACAGCGGCGATCGGCCTCATCGGGTCGGTGTCACCGGCACCGTCCCGTCACGGGTCCCGTCACGGGTCCCGTCGCGGGTCCCGTCGCAGGTCCCGTCACGGGTCCTGGATGGTGCCGCTGGTGACGGTGATGTGCTTGTACTCGAGGAAGTCGTCCATCACGGCGAGGCCGTTCATGCGGCCGAGGCCGGACTGTTTGAAGCCGCCTTCCTCGAACTCGTCGTAGACCTTGGCCCAGTCGTTGATCCAGACGGTTCCGGCGTCGACGTCGCGGGCCACCCGCAGGGGCCGGTCGATGTCGCGGGACCAGATGCTGGCGGCGAGCCCGTACTGGTTGTCGTTGGCCAGGCGGACGGCTTCGGCCTCGGTGTCGAAGGTCTGGAGGGTGAGGACCGGGCCGAAGGTCTCCTGCTGGACGATGTCCAGGGAGTTGTCGGTGACCTCCAGCAGGCTGGGGCGGTAGAACGCGCCCTTGGCGAGCGGGCCTTCGGTGATCGGTCCGCCGCGGACCAGGGGTTTGGCGCCTGCGGCGATCGCCGCCTGGACGGCCTGGTCGATGCGTTCGGCGCCGGCTTTGTCGATGACGGGGCCGAGTTCGCTGGCGGGGTCGGCGGCCGGGCCGACCCGCAGGTTCTCCAACCGCTCCGTCAGGCGCTCGCGCAGGATATCGGCGATGCCGCGCTGGGCCAGTACCCGGCTGCCGGTCATGCAGAACTGGCCGTTGAAGACGGTGAGCGCGGTGACGAGGGCGGGTACGGCGGCGTCGAGGTCGGCGTCGTCGAAGACGATCATCGGTGTCTTGCCGCCGAGTTCCAGGCCGAAGCGCTTCAGGTGCTCGGCGCCGGTGGCGGAGATCGCGCGGCCGACCTTGGTGCTCCCGGTGTAGCTGATGCACGGCACGTCGGTGGAGGCCATCAGGTGGCGGGCGCCGTTCCCGTGGAGTTCGGTGAAGGCGTTGACCACGCCGGGCGGCAGCGAGCGGGTCTCGGAGAAGATCCGGTAGATCAGGGAGTTGAGCTGGGCGGTCTGGCCGGGCATCGCGACCACGGCGGTGGTGCCGGCGGCCAGGGCCGGGGCGAGGGAGCGGATCAGCAGGACCACCGGGGAGTTCCACGGGACGACGATCCCGGCGACCCCGCGGGCCTGCTTCAGCACCATGGAGAAGGTACCGGGCCTCACCTCCATCGCCCGGCCGTAGTCGGTGCGGATCACGGAGGCGTAGTAGCGGAGCTTGGGCGGGACCATCTCGACCTCGAAACGCGCGTGCGGCTTGAGCTTGCCGTTCTCCAGGGCCAGGACTTCGACGAGCTCGTCGGTGTGGTCCTGGAAGACGTGGGCCATCTCGTTGAGGGCCCGGGCGCGCCGCAGGCGGTCGTCCTTCCAGGAGGTGCCGTGGAACGTCTCCTTCGCGGCGGCGATGGCGGCCTCGGCCTCCGTCTCGCCGCCGTCGGCGTACCGGCCGATCGTCTCGCCGGTGGCCGGGTCGATGCTGTCGGCGTGCGTGGGAGAGTCGGCCCACGCGCCGTTGATCCAGTGCAGCGCGGTCGGCTTCATGGGGTTCCTGCCCTGTGCCTGGGGTCTCCGCGACGGGTCAGGGAACGAGCACCGCGCGGTACTTGGCCTTGTTCATGGTCTGGAAGACGGTTTCGGCCTGGTCGAGCGGGTGGGTCTCCACCATGGGGCGGACGCCCTTGAGGGCGGCGAAGGCCATCGCCTCCTCGCTGTCCTTGGCGTGGCCGCTGTACCAGCCGGCCACCGCGCGGCGGCCGAACACCAGCAGTTCCGGGTTCACGGAGATCGGTTCCTGGCCGGTGGCGATCACCACCAGGCGGCCGTTGGGCGCGAGGCCCTGGACCAGGTCGGCCTGGGAGGGGCTGTGACCGACGGTGGACAGGACGGCGGCCGCTCCCCCGAGCTTGGCCAGCGCCTCGCCCGCGCTGCCCTCCTCACTGTCGATGTACTCGTCCGCGCCGAGCCTGCGCGAGAGGTCCTCCTTGGTGCGGCCCCGGTTGATCGCCACCGTACGGAAGCCCATCTTGTCGGCGAACTGCACGGCCAGGTGGCCCAGGCCACCGATGCCCTGGACGGCGACGGTGTCACCGGGCCCCGCGCCGCTGTGGCGCAGCGCGTTGAAGGTGGTGATGCCCGCGCACATCAGCGGTCCGGCCTCCTCGAAGGAGAGCGCGTCGGGGATGCGGGCGAGCGCGTCCTGCGGTGCGACGGTGTACTCGGCGTAGCCGCCGTCGAAGGTGACGGCGACGACCCTGCCTTCCACGCAGTTGGCGAAGTCGCCCCGGCGGCACGGGTCGCAGACGTGGCAGCTGCCACCGTGCCAGCCGATGCCGGCCCGGTCCCCGACCTGCCAGGTGGTCACGCCGGGGCCGACGGCGTCGACCTCCCCGGCGATCTCGTGGCCGGGCACCCGGGGCAGCCGCACGCCCAGCAGGCCGTAGCGGACGACGTTCTCGCCGCCGCACACCCCGCAGGCCCGCACCCGTACCCGCACCTGGCCGGGGCCCGGCTCGGGGACCGGCAGTTCGGCCGCCTCGAAGGGCTTGCCGGCTTCGACCGCCTGTACGGCCCTCATGGTCGACTGACTCATCACCGTTCTCCTGCGTTCTTCGGGTGAAGGCGTCTTCCGGACGGCCCGGCGCGACCACCCTGCCCAGGCCCCACCCCCCATTCACGCATACGCCCCATACGGGCGCATCTGGGTCCGCGCTACCCAGGGCGGCCGTCCGTGGTCACCGGGCGTGCTCGGACTCCGTTCCCGGGCCGGGCCCCGGCGCAGCCGCGAGGTCCCGGGCCCGGTGGGTGCGGGTACCGGGCCCTGACGGTGGCGGTGTCAGTCGACGACGTCGACGTAGCCCATCATGCCGTTGTCCTCGTGCGCCGCGATGTGGCAGTGGAACAGCCACCGGCCGGTGTAGTCGGTGAAGGCGATGCGCACCACCACGCGGCCCGGCGTGCCGTTTTCCGCGTGCGGCACCGGGACGGTGTCCTGGACGTGGGTGTAGGGCTGGGGCACCCCGTTGATCGACGTCACCTGGAAGTGGTTGGTGTGCAGGTGGAACGGGTGGTCCTCGCCGCTCTGGTTGTCGATGGTCCACTCCTCGACCGTCCCCAGCCGGGCGGGGGTGTCGAAGACGGGGTTGTCCTCCGAGAACTGCTTGCCGTTGATGGCGAAGACCGTGCCGTCGTCGTTCTCGGACAGCTCCAGGGTGCGCTGCCGGGCGATCGGTACACCCGACAGGTCCGCCGGTGCGGTCGGAACGGCGCCGGAGACGGTGGGCAGCCGGCGCGCGGGGTGGCCGGCGACGGCGACGCGGGCCAGGTCCACGTCGGGGTAGGAGTCGCCCTGCGGGCCGTTGCTGTAGGCGGTGGTCCGCAGCGTGGTGCGCTCGTGCTCGGCGCCCGCGGTGACGAGCACGTCGTAGCGCTTGCCCGGGGGCAGCAGCAGCGTGTCGGGGGTGGTCACCCGCGCTACCGGGGTGCCGTCCTCGCCGATCACGGTGAAGCGGTAACCGTCCAGGCGCAGTTGGTAGAAGATGTCGGCGCCCGCGTTGACCAGTCGCCACAGCTGGGTCTCGTTCGGCCTCATCGACAGGACTGGCCGCAACCGCCCGTTGACCAGCCGTACGGTCGGGTTGTTCGAGTCGATCGACGTGGTGTCGGTGTTCTGGACGATGTGTCCGCTCGGGTCGATCTGCGCATCCTTCAGGACGAGGGTGTGCGCGGTGATGCGACGCAACGCCGGCGGGAGCAGCTTGCGGTCGTCGCCGATGATCAGGGCCCCGGACAGGCCGGCGGAGATCTGGTTCTCCACGTCGCCCGGCATGAAGCCCGGGTCGGACGTGCCGGACGTGCCGGACGTGCCGTGCATGGAGTGCGTGGAGTGCATGGAGCGCATCGCGCCGGAGGCCGGGCAGGTCGTTCCCATCGCGTGGCTGTGGTACCAGAAGGTGCCGAGCGCGTGGTCGGCGGGAATCGCGAGGCGGTAGGTGGTCGAGCCGCCCGGAACCACGCACAGGAAGGGGTCGTCCGACTGGCCCGAGGGCGAGACGTGCAGGCCGTGGAAGTGCAGATTGGTGGCGACCGGCAGGTGGTTGACCAGGCGGATTCTCACCTCCGAGCCGGGTTCGAAGCGCAAGGTGGGAGCGACGAAGGAGCCGTTGTAGGACTCGCCCCACACCTCCCGCCCGGACAGGTCGAAGCGCGTCCTGTCCGCGTCCAGGGTGATGGTCAGGTGCGCGTGGCCGCCGGCGTCCGCGTCCACCGGGTCGCGGAACGGCCTCCCCGCGGTCATTCCCGCCTCCTGGGCGCCGGTCGACGGCGCCTGCGCGGCTCCGTCCGTCGCTGATCCGACCGGCGCCGCCCCGGCTGCCGAGCCCGTCGTCGTCACGGCGAGCGCCAGTCCGACCGCCGCGGTGATACCCCCACGGGGCCAGGCCCACCTGCTCCGTCTCATGCCGCCTCCACGTTCGATTCCGTCGTCAATGGCCGCAGGCCGTCGGGCGAACAGTTCGTGACGGCATGCAGGCGAAACGTAACCATCCGTGACGCGAGAGCCGTGCGAGCGCGGCGGGATTCGTACCAAAACACGTCATATGCACCAGAGAAGTGGACCGCCCGGACACCCCCGCGCCCGGACGGGCGCCCGCCGTCTCCGAGTTGGACCAGCCTCCCCCCGATTGCCCGGGAGGGGCCTGACCTCCCTGAGGTCGACCGACACACTCCACCGCCCCGCGACGGCACACCACCGGCGATCAGGCCGCCCCACTAAGCGGATGACTCATCCGCATGTGTGTTACGGTCACACCAAGCGGATGAACTATCCGAATATGGACGGCGGTGGAGGAGCCATGAAAAGGACTGCTGTGGTCACGGCCGGGACGGGCGGCATCGGCTTGGAGACGGCGCTGGGACTGGCGAGCGCCGGGTTCGCGGTCACCGTGGTCGGGCGCAACGCCGACCGGGGCGCCCGGGCGGTGGACCGGATCAACGCGACGCGCCCGGCGCACCCGGGCCGCTTCCGGTCCGCCGACCTCGCCTCGCTCGACGACGTGCGCCTGCTCGCCGACCGGATCGCCTCCGACCACGCCGCCGCGGGTGAACCGCTGGCGGTGCTGGTCAACAACGTCGGGGCGATGTTCGCCGACCGACAGGACCGGGACGGCGTCGAGGCGTCGTTCGTCGTCAACCACCTCTCGCCGTACCTCCTGACCGAACTCCTGCTGCCCACGCTCACCACCGGGGCGCCGAGCAGGATCGTGAACGTGACCTCGGGTGCGATCGGGGTGGCGAAGCGGGTGTTCGACGCCGTCGAACCACCCGGCGGCTACTACGGCTTCCACTGGTACGGCCGCGCCAAGCTCGCCAACCTGGCCTACACACTCGACCTGGCGTCGCGGTTGGACGGCACCGGCGCGTCGGTGTTCGCCGCCGACCCCGGAGGCGCGGCGACCGACATGACCAGCGGCACCCTGACCGACCCGAAGATCGTCTCGCCCGCCCTGCGGCTGCTGTGGCCGCTGGTGCGCCGCAAGTTCGAGCGCTCGACCTCCGGCCCGGCGTCCGTGGCGGCCAGGCCCTCGATCGTCGCGGCCACCGACCCCGCGCTCACGGGTCGCACCGGTGCCGTCATCGGCGCCCAGACGCGCCCGGTGGCACCGTTCCGCGCGGCGACCGACCCCCGCATCGCCGAGGCCGTACGCCTGCTCAGCGAGCGGCACGCACCGCTCGCGGCCACCTGACCTGGCACGCGGTGCCGGCGCGGGCGGATGGCCCATCCGGACGCGGGACCATCCGGATGGGCCATCCGATTACCATGGCCCCATGACGACGACGCCACTGCGCAAGGACGCGGCCCGCAACTGGGACCGGATCGTCGCCGTCGCTCGCACCCTGGTCGACCAGGGCACACCGCTGCAGCTCAACGACGTCGCCCGCCGCGCGCACCTCGGTGTCGGCACCGTCTACCGGCACTTCTCCACACCCGAGGCGCTGCTGGAGACCGTCGCCACCCCGCGCCTGGAAGCCCTGGTCGCCCACGGCGAGCAGGCGCTGTCCGACACCGACCCCGGGCGCGCGCTGGAGGGCTTCCTGACCCGCACCGTCGAAGCGCAGGTCACCGACGCCGCCCTGGCCCCGGTTACCGCCGCACCCGCGGACGCCCTGCCCCGCACCACGGAACTCAAGAACTCACTGTGGTCGGTCGGCACCGCGCTCCTCGACCGGGCCCGCGAGGCCGGGACCGTCCGCGTCGACCTGACCTCGGCCGACCTGGTCCCGCTCATGTGCGGCATCGCCCACGCGGTCAACGTCCATGGCGGCCCTCCCGCCCACCGGATCACCACCGCTCACCGCTACCTGGCCACACTGCTCGGGGGCCTGCGAGCCACTCCCCCGCACGGCTGAACCGCGTCCCGCGTCCCGCACCACGGAGACCGGGACCCGGTGGTCAGCGGCCGGAACCACGGCGCCGAAGTCGGCCAACCGCGCTTCACGAACCGCCTCCTGGGCGCATACGTGGGTCACACCCCCAACGACGGCGCTACGCACGAGGCGAGCAGGACCTTCCCGTCGAACTGCCGCGACAGCGCGTCGAGCTCAGACAAAGGCATCGCAATGAACTGACCAAGCGTGAACAAGGCAACAGTCAACCGCAGCATGCTCGGCATGGGCGCCCAGCTGGAGATGACCACCGACCTGCGCGCCGCGATGTTCGCCTCGGGCAAGAACACCCGGGCCGAACGGGCCACCAACACCCTGCCGCTCTTCTGGAGCTTCACGACCGCCGTTCGCACCGCGATCCAGCGCCTGGAGGCCACCCAGCCCGTCCTGTAGGCAGCTTCACGCCGGGCAGCCGCGCCCAGCTGCCGCCCGGGACCGCCCCGGAACAGTACGGCACCATCAAGGGCGACCGCGCGCTCGCCGTCAAGTTGCACGTGTCCGTCGACCGCGTGACGCTGGACATGGCCGCTCGTTCGGGTCCGCTGGACCATGAGCAGGACGCCGTTGAGGCGTCGGCCGCGCTGGGCAAGGGACGTGCACCAGCCCGGACCGTCGACCGGTTCGCCTCTGGCTCACCGTACAGATCCGGAGCGCCGAGGAACCGTCATGACTCTGTTCACGGGTCCCGTTGACGACCCGCTTGCGTTCAACAACAACCCGCCCATGCAGGACGCCCTGGACACCACACGGCAGCAGCTGTCGGATGCCGGCACCCCGACGGTCGACGATCTGGCCGTCATCGTCGTCGCGCTGACCGGGTTCGAGGGAGGGCTCAACCATCCCTGGGCGGCGATCCGGGACCAGGACGAGTGCTACTCGGCCAGCCTGCTCAAGATCGCGGCGATGTACACCGCCTTCGACCTCCGGGCGAGTGCCGATCAACTGGCGACCGACCAGGGTCTGACCACATGGTCGGCCGTCCAGGCCGCCCTGACGGCCACCTTCGATCCGGACATCACCGCGCACACACCGGCGTTGATCAGCCAATCGACGGTGCTGCGGAGCGAGGACAAGGCCAGGAAGCCGAACTATTCGGCCGTTCTCCGACTCGGCGACGGCAGTTCGCCCTTCGCCGTCGACTTCACCCCGGCGCAGACGAACGCGTTCGAGGACATGATGGTGCAACAGCACGATCCGGGTGCCACCACGACGATTCACGGGCTCGGATACCCGTACCTCGACGGCAAGATCGCCGACGACGGCCTCTTTGACAGCACCTCGTCACAAGGGTTGTGGCTGGCGGGCGACTACGCGGGGGTCTGGCCAGCCGCGCGCATTCCGTGCGTCAACGACGGTGACACCGCTCAGGGCACCACGGCG
The DNA here is from genome assembly GCF_029894125.1 of Kitasatospora sp. MAA19. Classification (GTDB taxonomy): domain Bacteria; phylum Actinomycetota; class Actinomycetes; order Streptomycetales; family Streptomycetaceae; genus Kitasatospora. Next base: position 64,737 of record NZ_JARXYZ010000027.1, on the reverse strand, counting down.
CGGCAGCTCGTGAGACTGCTGACCCTGCTCGCGGACGACAAGCTCGTCGGGCCGACGAGCAGCGAGGACATGAAGGCCCTCATGGCGCGGGCCGGGAAGTTCTTCGCATCCACCGTTCCACCGATCTGGCCCCCCGGCGGACAGTTCGTCGCCACCCACGGCAAGGTCGGCATCGGCTCGTTGCAGACCCTCCAGACCGTACTGTCGGAGGGGATCCTCGTCAGCGACACCGTGCGGGGCAGGAGCTTCGCCGTCGCGTACCAGAACGTGATCCAGGACGGCTTGACGCAGCGACAGGCACTCGTGCCGGTGGCGACACTGATCGAGGCCGCCCTGAACGCCTTCTGACACCGGTCCGCTCGCCGCGTCAGGACGAGCCGACGGGGCGGGCGGCGCGCCGGCACGCGACCGAGTGCTCGCGCGTCATTTCCTCGCGTAGGTGACGATGCTGACGCCGGACTCGAAGTCGCGGCATGCGGTCGGCAGGAAGCCGGTGGGAGCGAACGGGCCGTCGAACAGCGGAATGCCGGTGCCGATGACGACCGGATTGCGCTTGATGACCAGTTCGTCGATCTCGTCGCGGAGCGCGGCGGCGAGCTTGCCGCCGCCGGCGAGCCAGATGCCCATGCCGTCCCGTGTCTTCAGGTCGCGCACCAGTGCGGCCGGGTCGTCGGCGACGATCTCCACCGCCGGGTCGGTGGAGGTCAGGGTGCGGGAGACGATGTACTGCTCCAGGTGGGCGTAGGGGCTGGTGATGCCGATCTCCAGAGCCGGCTCATACGTGCCGCGCCCCATGATCACGGTGTCGAAGTGCCGGTGAGGGGTGGCGGTCAGACCGAACGGCCCGCGGGCGTGCGTCGGGATCGTCTCGGGATACTCGGCGAGGATCGCCTCCCGGACCTCCCCCTCGAAGGGCAGGAAGTCGCAACTGCCGTCCGGTGCGGCGATGTAGCCGTCGAGGCTGGCAGCGACGTAATAGGTGAGCTTGCGCATCCGGTCTCTCTTCCCTGTGGCGACGCGGCGGGCCCGGGCCTGCTCGACCCCACGTGATGTACTGTGGTCGAAGTGGTTTGAACGTAGTACTGCAAGCACAGTGATGTCAATGAGTTTCCGAGGAGATGCCGATGCGTCAGAATCCGGCCCGCCGCACCGCCTTGCTCGATGCCGCCATCGAGGTCCTCGCCCGCGAGGGCTCCCGGGGCCTGACGCTGCGCGCCGTCGACAAGGAGGCGGCCGTGCCCACCGGGACGGCGTCCAACTACTTCGCCAACCGCGCCGACATGCTGGCCCAGGTCATGGGACGCACCCGCGAGCGGCTGACCCCGGACCCGGCCGAGCTGGCCGACACGATGAACGCCGGGCCGTCACATGAGCTGGTCAGAGCGCTGATGCTGCAGCTCGTCGACCGCATGCGCCGCGAACGCAGCACGCATCTGGCCATGCTCGAACTGCGCCTGGAGGCCACCCGGCGGCCCGAACTCCACACGGAGCTGACGCGCTTCTTCACCGCCGAGCTCGACGCCAACATCGACTTCCACCTGGGCTTCGGCCTGCCCGGCGACCGCACCGGGGTGGTCCTGCTCTACCTGGCCATGCTGGGGCTGATCGTCGACGACCTGACCGTCCCGGAACTCCTCACGCCGCACCGGCTGGACGCCCTGATCGACGCCATGGTGACGCGCCTCCTCCCGGCGGAAGCCGCCTCGACGTAGGCGCGGTACGCCGTGCGCCCGGCCTGGCTGGAGCCGTCGCCGGCACGGGGGCGACTTGATGCTTCCAATGCCCCTTGGGATGCTGCGTGTCAGTGAGGGGTTTCTGCCGTTGTGGGGGGCATCAGGCAGGGGGTTCTGACCCTGAAGGCCAGAAGCCCTCCAGTCGTGGTCTCGACCGTGATCAGGTATCGGCTCGATGCCTGGGAGGCGTCGAGAATCGTGTCCACCTTGCCGTTGATGCCCTCCCGGTAGCCGTCGATCTTGAAGCCCTGTTGTTCGAGCATCGCGCGGACCTTGCGGACGGCCTCGGGGTGCCGTTCGAGCGGGGTGGAGCTGTAGACCGCGTACGACAGCTTGTACCGGCCGTCCTCCCGGACCTCGTCGTGTTTGCCGACACAGTCGCTGAAGATCGGCTCGGCGCTGCCGGCGTCGAGGGCGGCTCCGGCGGTCTGCGCCATGTACTCGGTCATATGTTGGGCCCAGTCCTGCGCGTCCTGGCGAGCCTTGACGGGGAGCGGATCGTTGGGACCGGGCGTGGACATGCATCCTCCGAGAATCAGTGGCAGGCAGAGCGCTATCGCGGCAGCGCCCAGACGTCGGGCTCCGACACGGCGTGTGGCGAGTCGTGGAAGGGGGAACGGCACAGTGAAATTCCTTGCGGCCGGGGCAGGGTGAGGACCGGTTCGGCCGGGCCGTGGCCGGCCCGGCACTGATGGTCACGGGGGAGGCGGCGGGCTGTCGTGCAACTTGGGAACAATGCTCGGCGGCCTCCCGACGATGATGCGGCCCTGGTTGTCGAGGCTCTTGCCGCCGTCCCAGTACCCGCTGTGCCCGGACGTGTCGACCTCGAAGTTGTTCCCTCCGAACCGGTCGATCATCGGGTCGTCGCCGAGAGTGAGTCCCGCGGCGAGTTCTGCTTTCCCCTCCCGACAACCTTCGGTCAGCAGAAAGCCTATTTCGGTGATCAGCCGATCTCTATCCGCATAGATACTCATCCAAAATCAGACGATTGGTCTCGTTCTGGCGAAACGAGACTTTGCGCCGCTTCTGCGACTGCGTCGGCATCGCACAGCACCAGGTCGGTGACCAGCGAGCAGCGGTGCGGGATGGTGTTCTCGGCCTCGGTGGTGAACGCCTCCAGGTGACCGACCCCGGCGCGGGCGAGGAGACCGGCGGTGGCAACGACGTCCAGTGCGTGCTCGGAGTACGCCGTGCCCGGACCGTCGCACTCGGGGCGCAGCGCGGCCGGCGTGACGACGAAGTCGGCGGCGGACAGCTGGTTGCGGACCTCGGTGACCTGCGAGCGGTTGATGGTGTCCGGCCGTCCGGTGCCGGAACCGGTGAACCGGCCAAGGGGTCGGGCACGGTGGGGCCGCGCCTGTGACGCAGGTCACCGGAACCGTCCCGTGGTGGCAGGACAACCAGAGGTGTGGACTTTTCGCTGCACGAACGGATCAGAGCCGGGGACCCGGGCGCCTTCCGGCAGTTGTTCCAGGAGCACTCGCAGGCGGTTCTGTCGCACGCGGTCCGGGTGAGCGGTGACCGAGCCGGTGCCGAGGACGTCATGGCGGTGGTCTTCCTGGAGGCCTGGCGTCTGCGGGACAAGCTCCGCGACGAGGGGACCACTCCTCGCCCGTGGTTGATGGGCATCACCGTCAACGTGCTGCGCAACCGGGCCAGGGCCGCCCGCAGGCATGCAGCCGCCCTCGCCCGCATGCCGCTCGCCGAACCCGCCCCGGACTTCGCCGACGAGTTGGTCGGCCGGCTCGCCGACCACGACCAACTGCTGGCCGCCAAGGCGGCGCTGGAGAAACTGCGTCGCGGGGAGCGTGAGGTGTTCTCGCTGTGCGTGTGGGCGGGCCTCAGCTACCCCGAGGCCGCCGAGGCACTTGGCATCCCGGTCGGCACCGTGCGCTCCAGGCTCTCCAGAGCCCGGACCCGGCTGCGTGCTCTGGCCGACAAGGAACTGCGGCCGGCCTCGAAAACCTGCCGGGAACCCCTGCGGGCGGTCGGACAAGTACAGGATGGCCGGATGGTTCCGGCCCGGTCGGACAAGGAGTGGAACAGATGACCAGCACCCCGGAGCGGCAGCAGCCGCTTGACGACGCGGAGCTGAAGCACCTGCTGCCCGCGGCCGGAGCGCCGGCCGCCCCGCTCGGCCGGCAGCGCCAGATCGAGGAGTTTCTGATGAACGAGATCACCCGCACCCCCGCACCCACCCCCGCAACGCCGGCCCGGCCCGGGGCCAGGAGCCGTCGGCGGCTGCTGATCGCGGTGCCCGCCACGGTGGCGGCCTTCGCCTTCGCCGCCACCGTGGCGGTCACCACGTTCGGCGGCCCGGGAGAGACCCCCGGGCGGGGCGAGCGCGTCGCAGCGCCCGTCGTCCAGGTCGTGGCCGGCTCCACCACGGGTCTGAACAGCGCGGTGGAGCGGATCTCGCTGGCCGCCGCGGCCACGCCGGACCTCGTCCTGCGCCCGGGGCAGTACGTCTACATCGAGAGCACCGTCTCCCACCTCGCGGGCTCCGTCGACGCCGGCAGCGGCACGTCGAAGGTGTGGGTCGAGAAGCCCCACCAGCGGCAGATCTGGCACTCGGCCGACGGCCGCACGGGCTGGTTCGCCGAAGAGGGCAAGTCCCCGGAAGGCGGCGAGGCACTCGAATCGGGCACCGGCGCCTACCTGAACGCCCCCTCCTACGACTACCTGCGCACCCTGCCCACCGACCCGCAGGAACTGCTGCAGAAGATCTACGCCGAGACCAAGGGAGCCGGCAGCGGGCCGGACCAGGAGGCGTTCGTCACCATCGCCGACCTGATCCGCGAGCAGGCCGTCCCCGGCAAGCTTGCCGCCGCGCTCTACCAGGCTGCGGCCCGCATCCCCGGTGTCGTCCTTCTCGACAGTGCCACCGACGCCGCCGGGCGCACCGGCATCGCCATCGCCCGTACCAACACCGCCACCGGCTCCCGCGACGAGATCATCTTCGACCGCAGCTCCTACGCCTTCCTGGGTGAGCGCAGCGTCCAGGTCACCGAGGCCTTCGGGGTCAAGCCCGGCACCGTCACCGCGAACACCGCCGTCCTCAAGCGCGCCGCCACCGACGCCCCGGGCCACCAGCCGGGCAACGCACAGGCCTGACCGCCACCCGCAGGGGGCCAGATCACGTTCTGCAAAGCAATGAGGCTGGTCAACCCGACATAGTGTCGGGTTGACCGGCCGTTTTGGTCGGATGGCCGAACAGCACTGGGGCCGACGCACGTTGTGCGCCGGCCCCAGTGCTCGAAGTAGCGGGGACAGGATTTGAACCTGCGACCTCTGGGTTATGAGCCCAGCGAGCTACCGAGCTGCTCCACCCCGCGTCGGTGGTTCCGACTGTACGGCACCAACCGGCAATCACCTATTCGGCTATCGGGCGGTCTCGGTCAACTTCGTCGAGCCCTGACCAGCACGGAACCAGGCACCGCGACACAGGCCGCCCGCAGACTCCAGCCGGGCCCGCCGACGGGGACCCACGTCGGGCGGGAGAGCACCGCACGGTCAGCAAAACGGCCGGTCGACCCGACATGCTGTCGGGTCGACCGGCCGCATTGGGTCCGAGGACCTCTGTGGGACACCGACGAAACTCCCTGATCAGGACCTTTGTGGGCACTGAGCAAGGCCTGTTCCCACGCTCGACGTGATCGTTTCCCACCAGACGAGTCATTCCGAATGATCAGTGGTCGTAGGCGATCAGGGATCGTGTGACCGGCTGGTCGGTCCTGTGTTGTGCCAGCGCCGTCCTATGGGTGGTAGAGCTCATGGGCGCGGGCGGAGTCGATGGGCCCGTCCTGGTGCAGGCGCAGGAAGTGGTCCAGCTGCCAGGCCTGCGCGCTGCTGGCCTGGCGGTTGGTGGTGGTCACCCAGGGCGGGTAGACGCGAAAGGCTCGTTTCCCACCGGCACCGTTTGTTGATACGACACCGTGCTGACGGAGCGCGTCCATGGGAAAGATGAACTGGCCGAAGTGGTGATGGTCGCGGGTGCTGATGACGATGAGGTCGATGGGGTCCGTGGTGTCGAAGGGCTGGATGGGCCCGCCCGGGGACCTCTTCCATACGGTCACGAATTGTCCGACCTTGGTGGGGGTCGTCTTGGCTGCGCGGAACCGGATGGAGAGGCCGTCGAGGGTGAATTCGTGGGCGGCGTAGGCGGCACTCTCGGCTTCGGGAACTGGCTGCGAGCAGGTGAACCCACAGGGGTCGTAGACGAGCGCTTTCACCGCAAGGAGATCGCTGTGGGCCGGGGTGCTGTCCGACCACAGTTTGAGGCCGGTGGGTTGGAGATCGGATGAGTAGTCGCGGTTCGTCGTCATTCGCTCACCCTGCCATGGGTGCTTGGACGGTCGCTGACCTCGACTTGGGGCGTAGCTCCCGTCGAGGCATTCCGAATGCCGGCGGTGTGTCCGGGTACACGGACAGGGCGTCCAAGATCGTTGTGTGACGAACAACCTGGACGCCCCGCTGGCCTCACTGTACGTACGTGAAGATCGATGACGAGATCGGAGCGGTCCGACGGCTTGGCCGTCCGCCGCAGCTGACAGATTCCGAGCTCGTCACCCTCGCTGTCACGCAGGCGCTGCTGGGCTTCACCTCGGAGTCGCGGTGGCCGAGGTTCCTGGACTCCCGTCTGGGCGCGATGTTCCCGTACGTGCCCAGGCAGCCGGGCTGGAACAAACGACTGAGGGCCGCATTGCCGCTGGTCAAGAAGGCGATACGGCTGCCGGCGGCGGACACGGACTTCTGGTTCGACCCGCACTGGATCGTCGACTCCACGCCGGTGGAGTGCGGCCGCTCACGCCCGACGGTGAAGCGCTCGGACATGGCCGGCTGGGCCGGATACGGGTACTGCGCTTCGCACCGAGGTTCTTCTGGGGCTTGCGCCTGTTCTTGGTGTGCACCCCGACCGGGATGTGCTCCGCCGCCGTTCAACGTATACGGGGTCCTGAATGCGGCAAACATTTCGCGAGTTGCCTGGAACGCCCAGAACGACAACCAGTGCGTGGAAATCAAGATGCCCCTGTTCACGGCCTACGAGTACAGTGGCGGGTACGGTAACCAACGGTCCAGAAGGGCGAACGGCATGGGAAGTTCCGCGCACGTAATGGTGCCGCCGCTCCTTGTGGCCGCGGCGGTTCTGCTCGCCGTCAGGTTGGTTCGGCAACGACGGAGCGGTCACCCTGTACAGCTGCTACCGCGGTCGATGCCGGCCCGGATGATCGCGTTGGCTGTCATCGCCCTGGCGATGATCTCAGGCGCGTTGGCTGGCGACCCCTGGGCGGCGCTCGTACCCGCCGTCACGCTCGGTGGACTGGTGGGTGCCTTCGTGGATCTTCGCTACGGTTCCCCTCGCTGACGCTGTCCAAGAGTGCGGCCCGGATGGTCTGACCATCCGGGCCGCACCTTCGGCTTTTGGGCGGGTCAGGAAGTCCGCGGTGCTCTTCTCCGCTCCGCATCCGGCTCTCCACGCGTCTTGCCCGGTGGTCAGCCCGTGAGGGTTGCCGGTTCGATCGTCCACGGGGTCGGGATACGTGCCCCGCGGTACCGGTAGCGCACGATGGCGACGCTGGATGCGCCGGTGAACGCGACCGATCCGTCTGCGAATCTCCAGCCCTGGTCACAGAACCGCCGCAGGACTGCCGCGGCCTGTCTGAGTGCGGCTCAGCGCATGTAGAACAGGTAGATCTTGTCGTTGAAGACGGTCATGTCCAGGCCAGCCTGTTGTCCATGCCCCGGAAGACGCAGTACAGCTTGGAGTTGAACGAGGCCAGCGCCGGGGTGTCGGGGCTGCGGAAGGCGCAGGGTACTCAGGGTGCCCTTGACGTAGAGGTTGGTGACTTCCAGGTCTGGCACCGTGACGGTCACGAGGGTGGTGAGCGTGCGCTCGACGGTGGTGTTGCCGGACTGACTGTCGCCCGCCTGCGAGACGGAGCAGGCCTGGCACCGAGCTCCGCCCCTCGCCCGGTTGTGACGCCTCGACTGTTCCTCACGAGGCCGCATCGCCCACCCGGGCGCGACCCCCCAACCCCCGAACCAGCCCTGAACAACGGAAACGGATCTGGCCTCCTGCGGTTTCACAGGAGGCCAGATCCGCTTCCGCCATGCAATAGGGCCGGTCGACCCGACATACTGTCGGGTCGACCGGCCCTATGTGGTCCGAGGACCTATGTGCGCGAGGGGGGAGTTGAACCCCCACGCCCTTTCGGGCACTGGAACCTGAATCCAGCGCGTCTGCCTATTCCGCCACCCGCGCATCTGGGTGATGAGGAATATCGTAGCCCATCCGCGCGGGTGCTCCGAACCAGGTCGGAGGGGGCGGGGTGGTCAGGCGAGCTGCTTGACGATCCAGTCGACCAGGACGCGGGAGACGTGGCTGTGCTCGGTGTTGGCGTCGTCGAACTTCACGGCGTCGAGGTGGCCGTTCTGCAGGGCATCCTCGGAGATCGCGGCGGCCGGGTCGACGTCCCACTTCACCGGGTCGAAGTCCAGCGCCACCGCGCTGACGGCCGGGACGAAGGTACCGCTGCGGTACTCCTCGGTGATCTTCGCCTTGAGCGCGGTCGCGACCTTGCCGAAGGAGTCCAGGGTGCCGCCGGGCACGCTGTCCAGGGCCGGGACCTCGGTGGTGGTGCTGCGGCGCACGGCGAGGCCGAGGTGCATGCCGCCGATGCGCTCCTTGTCGCCCTTGTTCGGCTGGAAGCGGGCCGTGGCGCTGGCGATCAGGGCCTGCCAGTCGAACGCCACCTCGCCCGCCGGCAGCGGGAGGCCGACGCCGTCCCGGCGGCCGTTGGAGACGCCGAGCTTGCGCGGGATCCGCGGGAAGTTGCCGACCCGGTCGAGGTCGGCGAGGAACTCCTTGCGCAGGTCGCTGGCGGTGGCCACCGGGCCCTTGTACTTCGCGTTCTCGACCCACGCCCAGAGCAGCTGCTGAGCAGCAGGGCTGCGGATCAGCTCGGCCTGCTTGACGCCGTCCGGCCCGGCCGGGGTGAAGTCCTCGAAGAAGTACGCCATCTGCTGGAGGATGAGCGGGATCCAGGCGCCGTTGTGCGGGGAGTCGAAGGAGAGGTAGGTCGCCGTCTGGTGGTCGCCCTGGGGGTCGGACTCCAGCTTGGCGAGCGCGTAGCGGGTGATGATGCCGCCCATGCTCACCCCGCCGACGGTCAGCCGCTCGTCGCCCTTACGCTCGGCGATGGCCCGGCGAATGGCGTCGATCGCGACCTCGGCGTTGGCCTGGATGTGAGTGTGGCGCTCGGTGAAGCCGATCAGGACGATGTCGTAGCCCTTGGCAAGCAGTTGGTCGAAGAGGCCCGGCCGGCCGTCGGCGACGGTGTTGAAGTAGGAGAAGAGGCCCGGGAGGTCGCTGGGGCCGTAGTTGAAGCCGTCCGCGAAGAGGAAGGGCTTCCGCAGGCCGAGCTTCGGGTTGGCGTAGTAGACCGCCGCCTGCCCGGTTGCCGTCTGCCCCTTGTACGGCGCGCCGGTCAGGTCCCAGACGACGTCGGCGTCCCGGCCGCCAGCCTCGCCGGACAGCGCGGTGGTGAACCAGACCTCGGGCTTGAGGGAGCCGGCGATCTCCGCCAACTCTGCCTTGGTGGGCTCGGACTGGCCCTCCTTGAGGGCCGTGAGCGATACGTCGATACGGGGTTCTTGTGCCATGACTGCTACCGCCTCTGTTGAGTCGAACAGGGACTACCCGTGCACTGCGGGCGACTGTAACCGTCCGGTTACGTATCGCATCGGCATAACACGCAGAGTGGTCGAAATTGCTCGCGAGGGGTCGCCGGACGACCGGAACTGACCGATCCGCGCTCCGAGGCCCTGCCGGCGTCGGCGGGTGCGGCTAGCGTGAGCACGCGGGGCAGTTCGACTGATACCAGGGGGACCGATGGAGAACGTGCCGGACCATGGCCGGACCGTGCGGAACGGGTCGCTCGCGATGATCGGCCTGGGGGTTCTGCTGTTCGTCCTCAGCCTGGTCTATCTGATACCGCACGACATGGGCGTGACGTCGGCTCTCCGCAGTCGCGGCGTCCACACCCCGGCGGTCGTCACCGAATGTGCCGACGTGAGCGGGCCGCAGGACAACCCGGCCGGCAACGCCAACTGCCGGGTGCGGTTCACGACTTCCGAGGGGGCATCCGTCGAGACCCGACTGGCCTATGTCACCGACAGCATCAAGGCCCGTGACACGGTGACGGTGGTGTACGACCCCCAGCACACCGACGTCGCCGCCCTTGCTTCGAGCATCGGCTTCTGGAACTCACTGACCCGGAACGCACTCGATGTGGTCGCACTGGTCGCGTCGGTCGTCATGACCCTGCTCGGCCTCGCGGTCCACCTCGCATACCGCTGGTTCACCCGGGGAAGTCGCCCGAACGGACGGCCGCGATGAAGGCTTCCCAGGAGGAGGCAGGGAAGAGGAGGGCGGGGCCGGAGGGGTCCTTGGAGTCACGGACCGGGACGGCGCCGGGGAGAGATTCGAGGGCCACCTCGATGCACTCGCCCCCGTCGTCCCCGCTGTAGCTGCTCTTGCGCCAAGCAGCCATCCTCAGATCGACGTTCTTCATACCGGTACTCCTCCATCGCATCGGCGATCAGGGTGCGCGAGTCGCCCACCGAGAGTACATCGCCACGCAGGAGGTCGAAGTCTCGTCGAGCCTCATTGATGATTGACGGCGCATCACTGAAGTGTCCGCGATACAGGCTCTCCGAGTAGACCCACTCTTTCCCGTCCGGCATCAGCAGCAAGAACAGGGAAGTGGCTGGCATCTTCCTCACCGGACGGGCAAACGGCGCCACCTCGATGAAGATGTTCGACTGCTCACTCACGGAGAGAAGGTGCTCCATCTGCCTCCTCATCACGCCCGGCCCACCAATGACAGTGCGAATAGCGCTCTCATGGAGAACCGCCAGCAACATCGGCCCGTCGCCAGCCAGGAAGCGATCCTGCCTGCTCAGCCGAGTTGCAACCCTCTCCGCTAGCCTCTCCGGGCTGTTGCGTGCATCTCCGAGGCTGAGGATCGCGCGAGCGTAATCCTCGCACTGCAGTAGGCCGTTGATCCGGTTGTACTGAATCGCGCGGATGGCCGCAGCCTCGTCTTCCAGCTCCACGTACTTCTGGAACCAGTCCGGGTGCTCGATGTCCGCGTGCCAGTCCACCCGCTCCCACAGCCGAACTAGCAGGCCACCCATGGCGAGTACGGCGTCAGCTCTCTCCACGGTGTCCCGATCCATCGGCCTCTTGCCGCCCTCCCACCGGGTGATCACCGTCCGGTGGCAGTGCAGGAGCCTGCCCAGGTCTTCCTGCTTGTAGCCGGCCCGCTCGCGCGCGAACCGGAGCGCCTCACCGAACATCACCGCCGGGCTCGACGTGAGTCCGTTCTCCAACCGTCGATGTGCCATCGCAATCCCCCTCAGGTGCCGTGGGTCTCCACACGCTGATTTGGTCGTCACCGTAACCCCGGCAGCCCGATCATTGAGACCAGAACGCAGTCATTTGCATGCAGAGCGTGATTGCGTGCGCCTCTCGCACTCCCCCATCCGCCCCCCGAGGTACTCCACCATGCTCAAAACCCACCGCCCCCGCACGTTCGCGGCCCGCCTCGACTCCCGCCCGGACTCCACCCCCGTCGCCCGGCAGTTGCTCCGCGCCTACCTCGCCGCGCTCCCCGCCGGCGACCGCTACGCCGACATCGCCGAACTCCTCCTCGGCGAACTCTTCGCCAACGCCGTCCAGCACACCGACGCCCCCGCCGACCGTCTGATCGAGGTCCGCTTCGCCCTCATCGGCGACCGGCTGCGCCTCGAAGTCCACGACGCGGGCACCGGCCGCCCGTCCCTCCGCTCCCCCGCGCCCAACGACGAGCACGGGCGCGGCCTCTTCCTCGTCAACGAGCTGGCCGAGCGCTGGGGTTGCTGCCCCCGCGCCGGCGGCATCGGCAAGTTCGTCTGGGCGCTGATCGCGCCCTCCCCCGTCGCCACACTCACCGTCCTCGCCGTCTGAAGGTGCCCTCCATGCGACTCGCTCTCACCGCCCGGCACCTGTTCGACACCGGTTCGACCCCGGCCGACGCCTACGCCACCCTCGCCCGCCGCACCCGCGAACCCGTCCGCGCCGCCCGTGCCGTCTGCGTCGCGCTCGGCATCCCCGCCGCCGAGACGCAGCTCCGCCTCGACGACTGCTTCGACGCCCTGCTCGCCGACCCGCGCCCGGGCTCCGAGGCGGACACCGGCGAACTCCTCGAAGCCCTCGGCGTGTTCGACGTCCCGAAGACGCTCGACGACCGCGACCTCGCCATCGTCGACCAGTTCCTCGCCGCGATCGACGCCCTGGGCGGCATCCGCGCCGGCCACCAGCACGGGCTGGCCCGCTGGTTCGTCACCGGGAACCTGACCGCCGCCTTCCTCTCCCTCGCCGCCACCCGGCCCCGCCCCACCACCGGCGACCCGGCCCACTACTGGACCGCCCTGGTCACCGCCGGCGAGTTGCTCGCCGCCTCCCCCGCCCCCGACGCCCGCATCAAGCCCGCCCTGGCCCACTGCCGCGACCGCGCGCAAGCCGCCACCCGGTAGCCCGCATCCGACAGTCGATCGCGCGGCAGGTCGACGTTGCGCTGAGTGCAGCGTCGGGCGGGCTCGGCCCGACGCTGCAGGCCGATCACGCCCCATGTCCAGGGCGATGGCACCGCCCGTCGAACGCGGGTGATGATGTACTGGGTCAACGTCCGGAATTCGACGGCCAGTTGGGGGATCCCTTGTTCCGCAGCAACCGCCCGCGCACCTTCCACCTCCCCACCCCGCGCGAGACCGCCGAGGAGTGGAGCGAGCGGATCGCCGTCCTCCGCGACGCGCCGCCTGGGTGGTTCGTCCTGCTGGGGCGGATGGCCAGCGACGGCTACCTCTGCCACCTCGACCTGAACTACCACCTGGATCGCGAGTTCGTCGCGATCGTCCAGACCTCCCGGCCCGTCCCGGACAGCCACCGGGTCAAGTCCGTGACCACCCCGGAGAGCCAACTCGCCAACTTCCTCGCGAACTCCGACCGCATCGACCCACGCGCACCCTGGACCCCGCTCGACTCCGGGCCGACCACCGGGGAGTTACGGCTGAACGGCGAGCGCGTCCCCGTCGAGGTCCTGCACAGCCACGGCTGCCGCAGCGCCCTCGTCCCCCAACTCCCCGGCCAGGACGGTTACGTGATCGTCACCGCCCCCGACGAGCACTGGGACACCGTCCTCGACCTGGTCCTCCAACCACCCACCGCGTTCTGAATCTTCACCCCAAGGTGGGGTTTGGCTCAACGAACCCCTACCCCGGTGCCGAGAAGCCAACGGGGTGGCGGCGCTGAGGGCCGCCACCCCGCTCCTCGCCCGAACCCGACCGGCGGCGGCAACCGCTCTGTGCGGGCCGCCGGACCGGGTGCCGGTGCTGTCCGGCCGCAATCCGGTAGCGGACCGAGCGGCGCTTCGGGCAGGCTCTCGGGCATGGTCTCGGTGTTGCAGAATGTGGCGATCGACTGTGCGAACGCCTATGAACTGGCTCGGTTCTGGAGTGAGGTGCTCGGTTGTCCGCTGCATCCGGAGGCCGAGCCGGGTGCAGCGGAAACCGAGGTGGTGCTGCCGGAGGGCCCACTGCTGTACTTCAACCAGGTGCCGGAGCCGAAGACGATCAAGAACAGGCTTCACCTGTGCGTGCGTCCGAAGACCACGCGCGAGGAGGAGGTCGAGCGACTGCTGAAGCTCGGGGCCACCCTCGTCGACGATCGCCGGGAACCGGACGGCCCCGGCTGGGCCGTCCTCGCGGACCCTGAGGGCAATGAATTCTGTGTTCTCCGCAGTGAGTCCGACCGCGCAGCGATGTCCTCTTCAGGCGATTGATGTCGCACCCGGCGGCGTGCCGCTCCCGATCACCCGGTCGCACAGCCCCTGATCGCCACCGCCCGTGCGGCCGGCCACCGATGTACCGGTGGCCGGCCGCACGGGACTGACGGACGGTCAGGCCGCGCGACCCTGCGCCCAGGTGTAGAGGCGGTGGGCGCTGTCGCCGAGGCGCGTGGCGTAGAGCGTGTTGGTCGGGCCGCCCGCGAGATCGTCGCTGGTGGTGGTCACGCCGACGACGGTGCCGGTGCCGGTCCGGGTGTCGAACTGTGCCAGGTGGGGGCCGCCGCTCGCCCCGTGCGACATGTCGCAGGACTCACCCCACAGCAGGGGGGCCTTGGGGCCGGGCTGGGCCGGTCCGGCGCAATGGATCATGCGCGATCCGGCGTACTTGGCGCTGGGGTTGTTGAGCCGGTCCTTCGGGTACCCGAAGGTGTGGATGAACTCGTCCTTGGCCGGCTTGGTGAACGCGATCTTCTGGCTTCCCGTGACGTCCGCGACCCGTCGTCCCTCGGCCGAAGGGTTCGCCACGAGGAGTCCCGCGTCGTAGCCGGCGACGGCGACAGCGTCCGAGGTCGTCTTGCCCGGATCGGCGTCCCAACGGGAGGAGGTGGCCGCCTCCTTGATGCTGAAGCCGCCGAGCGGCTTCGTGCCGTTGCGGTAACCGGGCACGAAGTAGAGGTTGTGGTTCCACGTCGTGTCGGTGGCGGCGGCTCCGACGCCCCTCAGACAGTGCGCCGCCGTGATGACGGTGCTGCGGTTCGCGCTGGCGACGACCGTTGCGGTGCAACTGCCGTCGTAGCCGTCGGAGAAGGTGAAGAAGAGCCGGCCGACGCTCTTGTTCACCGCTCCGCCGTGCGTCCACGTGGCCCCGGGGTCCGGCGTGTTCGCGGGAAGCGGCTGCGGATCGTCAGGCGTGTTGTCGTCCTCGGGCACGGGGGTGATCTCGGGGACCATGGCGCCCGCCAGCTTCATCCGTTCGGGAGTCCAGTAGGCATCGATCCGGCTGCGCTCCTGTTCGGTCGTGGCGCCGGCATGCGTGGTGACGGATTCCCGTTCCGCGGCGAAGGCCGTGTTCGGCAGCAGCACGGCCGCCGTGGTCGCGCTCAGCAGGAGGACTCCCGCGGCGGCGAACTTGCGGGGAAACGCTCGGGGTGTGGTTGACATCGTCGCCAATCTCCTTTGGGTGCGGTTCGTTTCGAGCACGGCTCGGCCGACGCTTCAGGAGCGTTCGGCGGCCTTGTACAGCGGCTTCGTGATCGCGGAGGTGAACTGCGGGCCGACCAGGTGTCGGGTGCAGGCGGGGTCGCCGCGGTCGCAGACCCGGCCCGAGGAGTCGAAGAAGCCACCCAGGGTGTTGTCACCCACCACCGTGCCGATCCCGGAGGACGGGTCGAAGTCGGCGACGCGGGGACCGCCACTGGAGCCGCCGCCCATCACGCAGGGGGCGCCCCACTGACCCCGGGGCTCCGGGTACTTCTCGGTACCGGGGTACTCGCGGGTCTGTCCCACGCAGTGGGCGAGCCTGGCCCCGGTGTACTCGGGCAGGCCCGCGCGGGTGGGATCGCCCGAGGACTCGCGCGGATAGCCGAACTCGTGGACGGAGGCGTTGCCCGGCCGGTCGAAGCCGATGCGCTGTGCGGCGCCGACGGCGTCCTGCACGCGCTTTCCTGCGGCGTTGGTGTTCAGGACCAGGAACGCCTGGTCGTACGCGTTGTACTTCAGGGCGTCCTGCTGGTCGTTGAGGAGCCAGGTGGCGTCGGCGACCCCGGCGCGGGCGACGAACTTGCCGTACGGCGCGAGACCGTCGCGGTAGCCCGGGACGAACATCTCGTTCGACAGCCACTCGTCGTTCTCACCAATGAGGTCAGGGCTGTTGACGCAGTGCCCCGCCGTGACGACGGTGCTGCGGTTGGCGCTGTTCACGACGGTCGCGGTGCAGCTCTCGTCCTCACCGTGGTTGGTGAAGAAGAGCCTGCCCACCGTCCTGCTCAGGGTGTCGGCACCGGTCCACGGAGCGCCGTCGGGGGCGCTCTTGGGCGGATTGCCGGACGACGGCGTCGTCAGGGCGGCCATCCGCTCGGGGGTCCAGTAGTCCAGGACGGTCTGCTGCTGCGCGGCCGTGACTGCCTCCGGATGGACGACCACCCGGCTCGCCGTGGCCGCCCCGTCCGTCGCTGCGGCCCCGTCCTGCGCTGCGGCCCCGGCGGCTCCTGCGGGCGCGGCCAGCGCCAGGCCGGCTGCCAACACGGCTGTCGTCAGGACGACTTGGGTGCGCGCTCGGCTGTGGATCCGGTTGCGGTGGCCGCCGATCCGGCCATGTGTTTGTGGCATGCACGGCACCGTAGGAGCGGGATGTCAGATTCTCGTCTGGGGGGAGTCTCATCCGTTCATCGGTATCAGCAGATTCCGGTAACCGGCGTTTCATCCTTGTATCGGTCACGGCCGCACCCCTCGCTGGCCCTCCTCCCCGGTGCGGTGGCCGAGTTCGGCACCGGCCAGGGTGCGAGTGGCGGCGTCGTCCCTGGTCGCGGGGGTGTTCGTCACGATCGTCTCCGGTTCGTCCCGGGCGGGGAGTTGATCTGCCCGCCGCAGCGTTGTTTGGTGGCTCCTGCTGCTCTGACCCCCGGCGACGAAGGAATGTGACACGGTGGACGAGAAATCTGCGCGGGCGGCGCTCTTCGAGGCGCACCGGCCTCGGCTGCGGGCCGTGGCGTACCGGATGCTCGGCTCGATCAGCGAGGCCGAGGACGCCGTCCAGGAGGCCTGGCTGCGGTACGACCGCACCGACACCGCCGACGTGCAGAACCTCGCCGGCTGGCTGACCACGGTGGTCTCGCGGGTCTGCCTGAACCTGCTGCGCGCCCGGGCGCTGCGCCGCGAGGAGCCGCTGGAGGGCCCGTCGGACGAGACGGGCGCGCCGCGCATCCCGGACCCGCTGCTGCGCGGCGAGGGCGTGGCCGACCCCGAGCAGGAGGTGCTGCTCGCGGACTCGGTGGGGCTGGCGCTGATGGTGGTGATGGAGTCGCTGTCGCCGGCCGAGCGGGTCGCCTTCGTGCTGCACGACCTGTTCGCGGTGCCGTTCGACGAGATAGCCCCGCTGATCGAGCGGACGGCGGCCGCGACCCGCCAGCTGGCCAGCCGGGCCCGCCGCCGGGTGCAGGGGCAGGCGCCGGCGCCCGATCCGGACCTGGGCCGTCAACGGGCGGCCGTGGACGCCTTCTTCGCGGCCGCCCGCGGCGGCGACCTGGACGCGCTGGTGGCGGTGCTCGACCCGGACGTGGTGCTGCGCTCGGACGGCGGCGGGGTGCGGGCCCGGCACACGGTGGTGCTGGCGGGCGCCGCCACGGTGGCCGGCCAGGCCGTGCTGTGGGGCGGGCTGTCGCCGTTCGCCCGCCCGGCGCTGGTCAACGGCGCCGCGGGCGCGGTGGTGATCGGCGACAACGGCCGGGCGCTGTCGATCATGGCGTTCACGGTGGTGGACGGCGTGATCGCGACGATCGACGTGCTCACCGACCCGGAGCGGCTGGCGGCGCTGGACCTCTCGGCGTTCCGCGGCTGACCGGTGCGGGTGGGAGGGCGGCCGCCCTCCCACCCGTGGGGCCGGTCAGCGCCCGACGGCGCCGTCCAGCTGCTCGCGGATGAGGTCCGCGTGCCCGGCGTGCCGCCCGGTCTCCTCGATCACCCGCAATCCGACGGTCCGTCACCAACCCTGGGTGGTCACCCAGTCGGCGAGGTGGCGGGCGCACTCGTCGACCGACTCGCGCCAGCTGTGGCTCGCGCCCTCGCCGGCCTCGTCGCTGACGTGCTTGACCAGGCGGACCGGGACTCCGGCGCGGTGCGCGACGGCGGCGACGGCGTAGCCCTCCATGTCGACCAGGTCGGCGTGCTCGGCGAGCCGGTCGCGGGCCGCCGGGTCCGAGACGAAGAGGTCCCCGGTGGCCAGCACCGGCCCCTCGCCCTTGCCGATCACCAGCGGGGCGCCGTAGCTGCGGCCGGTGAGCGCGTACAGGGCGGGGGTGTCGAAGTCGTGCTGGATGACCTGGACGACGTGGTGGGTGCCCTCCCAGCCGGGGCGCAGCGCACCGGCGGTGCCGAGGTTGATCACCTCGGACGGCCGCTCGCCCTGGGCGAGGACGGTGGCCAGCGCGGCGGTGGCGTTGATCTTCCCTATTCCGGTGAGCAGGACGGGCAGCCGGTCGTCGAGGTGGGCGGCCTCCTCGCGCACGGCGACGACGAGCAGCGGGCGGTCGGGCGAGATCGTTCCAAGCAGGCGCATGGTGCCCATCGTACGGAGGGCCCCCGCCGTACGAGGCGCACCGACCGGGCCGGGAACGACGGCGTCGCGGCGACGGCCCGACGGCGGTACCGCGGCACCGTCACGGCAGGGGTGCCCGAGACAATCGGACCTCTCCGTTCCGGCTTGTCGGGGGAACCGCATAGGGTGCAACCGGCGTCGGAGGGTTCGCCGCCCGCCCCGCATCCGAGCGGCGGGCCTCGAACAGTACGCGGCGACCGCGCGGCACGTACGCGGGAACCGCGCGGGAACCGTGCGGGACAAGCTCAAGATCGGCGCAAGTCGGGTGTGGCCGGGGGGAGTCACGGCCATACTGCTGGCATCGGCCGGGCCCCGGACAGCGGGCCCGGCCCCAGGGGAGGATGAGGCGGGTGGCGACACCAGGAGGTAGCGGCGCACCGAGCGCCGTAGTCCCGGCACGGCCGAGTCGTCCGCCGGGCGCGCCGGTCGGGCCGGGCGCACCGGCGCCCGGACCGGGCGGCGTGCCGGCACCACGGCCCCCGGCGGCCCGGCCGGCGCCGCGCGGCCTGCGGGGCCGGCTGGCACGGGCCACCCGGACGGCGCCGGGCCGGCTGCGGCTGGCCGGGGCGGTGCTCGCGGTACTGACCGTGGCGTTCGGCGGGCTGACCGCCTGGCAGTTGGAGACCAGGGCGCAGGCCGCCGAGCGGGTCGTCTCGTACAGCCAGCCGCTGAGCCAGGCCGCCGCGGACATCCACCGCTCGCTGGCCGACGCCGACACCACCGCGGCGACCGGCTTCCTGCTGGCCGGGGCCGAGCCGAAGGGCGTCCGGGACCGCTACGAGCAGGACCTCGCGAAGGCCGCCAAGCTGATCGCCGACGCCGCCGCCCGGACCACCGCCACCTCCCCCGCCCAGGGCTCGCTCACCCGGCTGAACCAGCAACTCCCGGTCTACTCCGGGCTGGTGGAGAGCGCCCGGGCGGACAACCGGCAGGGCATCCCGCTCGGCGGCGCCTACCTGCGGTACGCCTCCGAGCAGATGCAGACCGTGCTGCTGCCGGCCGCCGCCGAGCTGTCCGCGACCGAGAACGGGGAGCTGGCGAACGACTACGCCGCGGCCAAGTCCGTGCCGTGGGCGGCGTACGGCCTGGCGGTGATCACCCTCGGGGCGCTGCTCTGGGTGCAGCTGACGCTGTTCCGCCGCACCAACCGGGTGTTCAACCCGGGCCTGCTCGGCGCCACCGCCGCCGTCCTGGCCGGCGGGCTCTGGCTGACCGTCACCGGGCTCACCGCCAGCGCGGCGCTCAAGCAGAGCGACCGCGAGGGCGCGACCCCGCTGCGGGCGCTCAACACCGCCCGGGTGGACGTGCTGACCGCCCGGCTGGCGGAGAACCTGAACTTCGTCGCCCGCGGCTCCACCGGCAAGTACGCGGACCAGTGGACGAAGGCCACCGACCACCTGTCCGGCGACGCGCCCAAGGACGCCCCGGCGGACCGGCAGGCCGGCTCCCTGCCGGAGGCCCTGCGGCTGGCACCGCCCCAGGCCCGGTCGGCCGTCGACGACGCCCGCGCGCAGTACGGCGTCTGGTACGACCGGCACGGCGCCGCGCGGAAGCTGGAGATCGACGCCGCCGACTACCAGGGCGCCCTGGACGCGACCGTGACGGCCACCGACGCCCCCACCACCGCCGACAGCGCCTTCAACGCCACCGACCAGGCGCTCGCGCAGGCCGCCGTCGTCGAACAACAGCGGTTCCAGGCCGCCGCGAAGGACGTCGACACCGACCTGCGAGCCGCCGCCGGCGCGGCCGCGGTGCTCGGCCTGGTGGCCGCGGCCGCGGCGCTGCGCGGCCTGGGCCGACGACTGGCCGAGTACCGGTAGAGGGGGGAACGGACAGATGCGCGACAGGACCGTACGGACCAGGCCGGCCGCGGCGCTGGCACTGCTGACGGCCGCC
Source organism: Kitasatospora sp. MAA19 (assembly GCF_029894125.1). GTDB lineage: Bacteria > Actinomycetota > Actinomycetes > Streptomycetales > Streptomycetaceae > Kitasatospora. Next base: position 44,908 of record NZ_JARXYZ010000027.1, on the reverse strand, counting down.
GCGGCCGTGCTCGGCGGGGGCGGCCCCTCCGGCGCCGCACCGGCGACCGGCCAGGCGGCCCGCCAGGCCACGGCACCGCAGGCCGTCCAGCAGGAACAGCAGGAGCAGGCCGAGCCCTGCGACATCTACACGAGCGTCCCGCCCAGCACCCAGGACGGCCCGGCGGTGAAGGCGATCAAGGCCAAGCGCAGCCTGGTGATCGGCGTGGACCAGAACAGCTACCGCTGGGGCGCCCGCAACCCGAACACCGGTCAGATCGAGGGCTTCGACATCGACCTCGCCCGGGCGATCGGCGCCGCCGTCATCGGCGACCCCGACAAGGTGGTGCTCAAGCCGGTGGCGACCGCCGACCGGGTCGACGCCATCAAGGGCGGCCGGGTCGACCTGATCGTCCGCACCATGACCATCAACTGCGACCGGATGAAGGACGTGGCCTTCTCCAAGCCGTACTTCAACATCAGCCAGCGGGTGCTGGTGCCGAAGGCCTCCACCGCGAAGGGCATCGACGACGCGATCAAGGACCGGACGGTGTGCGCCGCCAAGGGCTCCACGGCCTCGACCGTGCTGGCGGCCAAGAACACCGCCCGCCAGGTCGTCACGGTGGAGAACCACCTGGACTGCCTGGTCCTGATGCAGCTCGGCAAGATCGACGCCACCATGACCGACGACGGCCTGGCCGCCAGTCAGGCCGCCCAGGACCAGACCGTGCGGGTGGTCGACGGCGAGGTGCAGCCCGAGGTGATCGGCGTCGCCATGCTGAAGACCAGCCCCGACCTGACCGCCCGGGTCAACCAGGTGCTGGCCGACTACTACGCCGGCGGCGCCTGGCGCCTGTCGTACGAGCACTGGCTCAAGCCGTACATGCTCAACGAGGCCGACCACTACTGGCCGGTCCCGCACTGACCGGACGGGCGCGGGGCGCCACCGGGCCGTTGACGCGGTCTTGACGCCCCGCGCCCGTCCGGCCCGAACGGCCACCGGCTAGGGTTCGGGACGATCACCACGGGGAGACCGGTGGTGGGCACGGGGGTTGTCGTGGGATCGCACGTCGGGATCGCACGCGAGGAGGAAGGACACGGCGTTGGCGGCTTCGGCTGGCCCGGTACTGAGCCGGGAGGAGGTGGACCGCGCGCTGGCGCGCCTCGGCGCGGAGCGGGACGCGGTCGAGTCGGCGCTGCTCGCCCTGCAGGACCACCCGGGGCTGCGGCTGCTCGACGGCGCCGAACTGGCCGGGCGCACGCTGGAGCGCTGGTCCGTCGCCGGGAAGGGCCTGCCGCTGCTCTGGGCGCTGTTCGACCGCTACGCGGAGGCGCTCGCCTCGGCCCGCGCCGTCCGGGCCCGCAAGGCCAAGCCCGGCGCGCCCGAACTCGCCGAGCTGAGCGAACTGCTCACCGGCGACGCCGTGACCGTCCCCGGCGGCGCGCTGCCGGACGGCCCGCAGCTGCTCGGCGCGCCCGCCCGGCTGGTCGAGCGGATCAGCCTGGACGCGCTGATGTCCCGGATGAACTCCTGGTACGCCACCGTGCTGGAGGTGGTCAGCGCCGCCGACGCGGTCTGGTCCGCGCTGCCCGCCCGGATCGACCTGCTGCTGGCCGAACTCCACCGGGTGCGGAACCTGGCCGCCTCGCTCGGCGTCCGGGCCGGCGCCCACCCGCTGGGCGACGACCTGACCGGCCTGGAGGCCGACCTCACCGGGCTGCGCACCGAGGTGCGCGAGGACCCGCTGGCGCTGTGGCGCCCGGCCAGGGTGCCCGCCCAGCGCGGCACCGTGCCCGAGGGCGGCGCCTTCGCCACGCCCGCCGGGATGGTCGACACCGAGCGGTTCGACCGGGCCGGGCGGGCGCTGGACGGCGTCCGGCTGGAGCTGGAGGACCTGCTGCGGCTGCGCGACGACGCCGAGGAGCGCCTGCAGGGCGTCGGCGACCTGCTCCAGCGGGCCGACGCCACCCTGGCCGAGGCCCGCCGGGCGCGCGGCGAGGTGCTGGCGAAGATAGCCGCCAGCGACGTCCCGGCGGTGCCCGGGCCCGCCTCGGCGCTGCGTGAACGGATCGTGACGGCCCTGGAGTTGCGCCAGGGCGGGCAGTGGGGCCGGCTGGCGCCGCTGCTGGAGACGCTGGAGGACGCCGCCGCCAAGGAGCTGGCCCGGGCCCGGCAGTCGCTCACCGAGGTGACCCAGCCGCTGGCCGTCCGCGCCGAACTGCGCGGCCGGCTGGACGCCTACAAGGCGATGGCCGCCCGGCTGCGGGTCTCCGAGGACCCGGAAGTGATCGAGCGGTACGAGAAGGCGCGCTGGCTGCTGTGGAGCGCGCCCTGCGACCTGCGGGCGGCGGCCGCCGCGGTGGCCCGCTTCCAGCAGTCGCTGCGGCCGGCGCAGGCCGAGGCCGCACAGGAGGCGACCGGCCCGACGCCGGTCGACGGACAGGTTCAGGGGGGCTGAGGTTGATGGGCGAGACGTGCGTGAGGCCGGAGTGCTCCGGCAGCGGCAGGATCGACGCGGACGGCTACTGCGACGAGTGCGGGCTCGCCCCGACCGGCGGCGCCGCGGTGGCCCCGACCGCGGTCAAGGCGGCCCCGGCCGCCGCGGGCCCCGGCGCGCCCTGCCCCCGGGACTGCTCCGGCACCATCGACGCGGACGGCTACTGCGACGAGTGCGGCCTCACCCCGCCCGGCGGCGACACCGGCGTCACCCAGCCCTACGTGCCCTCCGCCCGGGTCTCCACCGACTCGGCGCGCAGCGGCTCGATCCGCTCGATGTCCTCCCGCACCGGCTCGGCCCGCTCGATGTCCGGCCGCTCCCGCTCGCACCGCTCGACCCGCACCGGCAGCAGCCGCTCGGTCTCGGTGCGCAGCAGCCGCGGCAGCGTCAGCGCGGGCACCCGCAACCGGCTGGGCGCCGGTCTGGTGACCGTGCCGACCGTCGAGACGGCCGACCCGGCCCAGGCGGTGCTGGAGAACCCGGAGGTGCCGGAGCGCAAGCGGTTCTGCTCCAAGTGCGAGACCCCGGTGGGCCGGGAGAAGAACGGCCGGCCGGGCCGCCCGGACGGCTTCTGCACCCAGTGCGGCACGCCGTACTCGTTCACGCCCAAGCTGCGCCGCGGGGACCTGGTCGGCGGGCAGTACGAGGTGGTGGGCTGCCTCGCGCACGGCGGGCTCGGCTGGATCTACCTGGCGGTGGACCGGCGGGTCAACGACAAGTGGGTCGTGCTGAAGGGCCTGCTGGACACCGGGGACGAGGACGCGCTGGCCGCGGCCGTCGCCGAGCGGCGCTTCCTGGCCGAGGTGGACCACCCGAACATCGTCCGGATCATCAACTTCGCCGAGCACCCGGACCTGCGCACCGGCTCCACCGACGGCTACATCGTGATGGAGTACGTCGGCGGCAAGTCGCTCAAGGACATCGCCAACGACCGCCGCACCCCCGACGGCCGGCGCGAGCCGCTGCCCGTCGAGCAGGCGATCGCGTACGCGCTGGAGGCGCTGCCGGCGCTCGGCTACCTGCACGGCCGGGGCCTGGTCTACTGCGATTTCAAGATCGACAACGCGATCCAGAGCGGCGACGCCCTCAAGATCATCGACATGGGCGCCGTCCGCCGCCTCGACGACGACGGCCCGATCTACGGCACCATCGGCTACCAGGCCCCGGAGATCGCCACCGACGGCCCCTCCCCCGCCTCCGACCTCTACACCGTGGCCCGCACCCTCGCGGTGCTCACCTTCGACTTCCAGGGCTACAGCAGCACCTACCGGGAGACCCTGCCCGGCCCCGAGGACGTCGAGGTCTTCGCCCGCTACGAGTCGTACTACCGCTTCCTGGTGCGCGCCACCGACCCGGACCCGGCCCGCCGGTTCTCCTCCGCCGAGGAGATGGCCGACCAGCTCACCGGCGTGCTGCGCGAGATCCTCGCCCTCCAGGACGAGCGGCCCCGGCCCGCCATGTCCACCCTGTTCGGCCCCGAACTGCGCGTCGTGGACACCGAGTTGGTCATGCCCACGGAGCAGTCCGGGCAACTGAGGCTGGCCGCCCTGGACCCGGCCGCCGCCGCCCTCGCACTGCCCGTCCCGCGCGTCGACCCCGCCGACCCCAACGCCGGCTTCCTCGCCACCCTGCTCGCCACCGACCCCGAGGAGGCGCTCGCCGCCCTGGCCGGCGCCCCCGCCTACTCCGTCGAGCGGCGGCTGCGCGAACTGCGCGCCCAGCTCGAACTCGGCCGCCGCACCGCCGCCGCGGAGGCCCTCGACGCCCTGGAGCAGGAGCACCCGGACGACTGGCGGGTCGTCTGGTACCGCGGCCTGGTCGCCCTGGTCGGCGCCGCGGACGGCCCGGACGCGCCCGACGAGGCCGGACTGCGCGCCGCCGCCGAGGCCTTCGACGCGGTCTACGACGCCTTCCCCGGCGAAGCCGCCCCCAAGCTGGCCCTCGCCATCTGCGCCGAACTCCTGGAGGACGGCGGCGACGCGGCCGAGTTCTACCGGCTGGTGTGGACCACCGACCCGGCCTACCTGAGCGCCGCCTTCGGACTCGCCCGGGTCCGTCTGGCCGAGGACGACCGGCCCGGCGCCGTCCGCGTCCTGGAGTCCGTCCCGGCCACCTCCAGCCAGTACACCGCCGCCCGGATCGCGGCCGTCCGCGCCCGGCTGCGCGAACGCCCCGCCACCGACCCGCTCGCCGCCGACCTCGGCGCCAGCTCCGACCAGCTGACCGCGCTGCGCCTGGACGACCGCCGCCGCGAGGAACTGGCCGTCGAGCTGCTCGGCGCGGCCCTCGTCTGGGTCACCGCCGGTTCGCCCGGTGCCGAGCGGAGCGGCGGCACCACGGTGCTGGGACGACCCACGGTGGAACGGGAACTGCGCTTCGCCCTGGAACAGTCCTACCGGGTACTCGCCCGGTTGGCCGACCGGGCCGAGACCAGGATCGAGATGGTGGAACGGGCCAACCGCGCCCGTCCCAGGACGTGGGTGTAGCCGATGCCGCAGCAGACCGTGTGCCCGAGCTGTTCCGAGCCGATGGACCCGGAGGACGCCTTCTGCGGCGCCTGCGGGGCCGGCCGGAACGGCCGGCCCGCCCCGGGCGCGATGCCCGCGAGCTGGACCGCCACCCAGAGCGAGGCCACCCCGTCGCAGCACGGGCCGCTCTGCGCGCACTGCGGGCTGCCGCAGGTCACCTCCGACGGCTACTGCGAGGCCTGCGGCGGCGCCCAGCCGCGCCCGCGCGACCACATGGAGAAGTCCCTCGCGGGCGTCGCCGGGGTCAGCGACCGCGGCGTGCGCCACCACCGCAACGAGGACTCCTTCACCGTCGCCGCCACCTCGCTGCCCGGCGGCGAGCCGGTCGTGGTCGCCGTGGTGTGCGACGGCGTCTCCTCCTCCGACCGCCCGGACCAGGCCTCCGAGACCGCCGTCGACGCCGCCTCCGAATCGCTGCTGACCGCCCTGGAGGCCGGCCGCGAACCCACCGCCGCGATGCGCCAGGCCGTCGCCGACGCCGCCCAGGCCGTCGCCGACCTCGCCCAGGAGGGCCCCGGGCCCACCCGGCCCGACGTCAACGCCCCCGCCTGCACCTTCGTCAGCGCGATAGCGTCCGGCGGCCGGATCACCATCGGCTGGGTCGGCGACACCCGGGCCTACTGGATCCCGGACGACCGCGCCGGCGCCGAGCCGTTCCGGCTCACCCAGGACGACTCCTGGGCGGCCCGGATGGTCGAGGCCGGGCTGATGGGCGAGGCCGAGGCGTACGCCGACCCGCGCGCCCACGCGATCACCGGGTGGCTCGGCGCCGACGCCGAGGAGGTCGTCCCGCACACCCTCGACTTCACGCCACACGTCCCCGGGGTGCTGTTGATCTGCACCGACGGGCTGTGGAACTACGCCGAGGCGGCCACCGACCTGGCGTACTTCGTCCGCCCGGACGCCCGCACCGAGCCGCTCGCGGCGGCGCAGACCCTGGTGAAGTTCGCGGTCGCCGCCGGCGGCCACGACAACATCACCGTCGCCGTCCTGCCGATCGACCCGCCGGCCGCCGGCGCCGAGGAGGAGGACGCCCGCACCGCCACCGCGCTCGACCTGCCGGTGATCACCCTGCCGGGCACTCGCGCGGGCACGGGCACGGGTTCGGGCGCAGCGGGCACGGGCGTCGCGGGCACGGGCGTCGCGGGCACGGGCGTCGAGGGCACGGGCGTCGAGGAGGACGAGGACTACGAGCCGACCCTGCCGGACCTCCCGGTGATCGGCTCCCCCGCCGCCCCGCTGCCCCCGGCCGCACCCCCGCCCGCCCCGCCGGCACCCCCCGCGCCGCCCGCACCCCCCGCGCCGCCCGCCGCACCGACCGTCCCCCCGCAGCCGCCGCACCCGCCGACGGCCTGACCGGACGCTGCCCCGCCCGGCGCCGCACCGGGCGGCCGCCCGGTCCGCCGGCCCGCGCCCGCGCGGCCGGCCCCCCACCGACCGATCCCTACCGACCACCCTTCCGACGGGAGCCACCGGCCCATGGCAACACTGGCGAAGCCGAACCTGCCCAGGTTCGACGTGGAGATCTTCCAGAACGAGTTCCTTGCCGACGGCGCCCGCGAGGTCAACGCCATCGTCACCGTCACCGCGACCGGCGGCGGCACCTCCGGCGGGCGCCCGCTCGGCATCACCGACGCGGGCTCGCAGGGCGCCGACGCCGCCGCGGCCGTGGTGATCCTGGTGGACTGCTCGGGCTCGATGGACTACCCCAAGACCAAGATCAACGGCGCCCGCGAGGCCACCGCCGCCGCCATCGACGCGCTGCGCGACGGCACCGCCTTCGCCGTGGTCGCCGGCACCCACGAGGCCCGCGAGATCTACCCCGGCGACGGCACCCTCGCGACCGCCTCCGCCACCACCCGCGGCCACGCCAAGGAAGCCCTGCGCCGCCTCACCGCCGCCGGCGGCACCGCGATGGGCACCTGGCTGGCCAAGGCCGACAAGCTCTTCCTGACCCGCCGCGACATCGCCATCCGGCACGCCGTCCTGCTCACCGACGGCAACAACGAGCACGAGTCGGCGGCCGACCTGGAGCGCGCCATCGAGCGGGTCACCGGCCACTTCACCGCCGACTGCCGCGGCGTCGGCACCGACTGGAAGATCGACGAGCTGCGCAAGATCTCCTCGGCGCTGCTCGGCACCGTCGACATCGTCGCCGAACCCTCCGGCCTGGCCGAGGACTTCCGCTCGATGATGGCCGGCGCCATGGGCAAGCAGGTCGCCGACGTCGCACTGCGGATCTGGACCCCGGCCAACGCCGCGGTCAAGTTCGTCAAGCAGGTCGCCCCCGCGGTCGAGGACCTGACCGACCGGCGCGCCGAGGCCGGCCCCCGGGCCGGCGACTACCCCACCGGCTCCTGGGGCGACGAGAGCCGGGACTACCACGTCTGCGTCGAGGTCCCGGCCGCCTCGATCGGCAACGAGATGCTCGCCGCCCGGATCAGCCTGGTGCTGCCCCCGCAGGTCGGCGGCGGCACCCCCGAGGTGCTGTCCCAGGGCCTGGTCAAGGCGGTCTGGACGGACGACCTGGCCTCCTCCACCCGGATCAGCCCGCAGGTCGCCCACTACACCGGGCAGGCCGAGCTGGCCTCCTCCATCCAGGAGGGTCTGGAGGCCCACCGGGCCGGGGACGTCGACGCCGCCACCGCCAAGCTGGGCGCCGCCGTCCGGATCGCGCACGCGACCGGGAACGAGGGCACGTACAAACTGCTGCAGAAGGTGGTGGACGTGGTCGACCCCAAGGAGGGTACGGTTCGGTTCCGTAAGAACGTGAGCGAGGCCGACTCGATGACCCTTGAGACCCGGTCGACCAAGACGGTACGTGTGAAGAAGTGACCGCTGAAGACGTGACCGGGCCGACGGCCCGGTGCGACGCCGCCCCAAGCCGGCTCGAAGTGAGGGGGAACTGATGCCGATCTGCCCGAGGGGCCATGAGTCGCAGGCCGAGGACTGGTGCGACTTCTGCGGCTTCCCGATGACTCCGCCGGCCCCGACGCCGCCCGGGGCCCACCCTGGAGCCCATCCCGGAGCCCATCCCGGAGCCCACGGAGCCCATCCGGGGGCGCACGGGGGCCACCCCGCGCCCGGGGCACCCGCCGGGCACGCGGAGCACGGTGGTGCACCCTACGGCGCACCGCTGCCGCCTCCGCCGATGCCGCCGGGGGCCTTCCCGCCACCGGGAGCCGTCCCGCCGCCCGGCGCGATGCCGCCGCCCCCGGCCCAGGGCTTCCCGGACCTCACCGAGGGCCTGGCGGTCTGCCCGATCTGCCGCAGCCCGCAGACCGGGCGGTTCTGCGAGGAGTGCGGGTACGACTACGAGCTCTCCACGCCCTCGCGCCGCCAGCCGCCGCCCGTCGGCGTCCCGGCGCCCGGCGGCCACACCCAGCCGCCGCCGTTGAACATCCCGGCGGCGTACGGCGGCGCCCCGCAGCCGGCCGCCCAGCCCCCGTACGCCCAGCCGCCGCACGCCCAACCGCCCGTCCCGCAGCAGGCGCAGCACCAGCAGCCGCAGCATGCCCAGGCACAGGCACAGGCACAGGCACAGCACCAGGCGTACCAGCAGCAGGCCCCCGCGCCCGCACACACCTACGGCTACCCTCCGCCGGAGGGCGCGTTCCCCGAGGCCCCCGTCCGGGAGGACTCCGGCCCGGTGTACGCCGAGCCGCCCGGCCCGAACAACCGCGGCGGCGACTTCGGCACCTCGTTCCACCTCGCCCCGCCGCAGCCCCAGCCGGGGGCCGCCCCCGCGGAGCCGCTCCGGGCCAACTGGATCGCGGTGGTCTCGGCCGACCGCGACTACTTCACCGAGATGATGGCCCGCAGCGGCCCCGAGGCGGCCGGCCTGTTCTTCCCGCCGTACTGCCCCGAGCGGCGGGTCCCGCTGACCGGTCGCGGCCAGCTGCGGATCGGGCGGCGCAGCCAGCACCGCGGCACCGTGCCGGAGATCGACCTGTCGGTGCCGCCGGAGGATCCGGGCGCCTCGCACCAGCACGCGCTGCTCGCCGAACAGGCCGACGGCAGCTGGGTGCTGGTGGACCAGGACTCGACCAACGGCACCACCGTCAACGGCGGCGCGGAGCCGATCGCCCCGCACACCGCCGTACCGCTGAACGACGGCGACCGGATCCACATCGGGGCCTGGACGACGATCACCATGCACCGCGCCTGAAGGATCGTCAGCACGAACTCCGGCCGGGCCGGGCGGAATTCAACTTTCCGCCCGGCCCATTTTGTTCCCGAATCCTCAAAGTATCCGCAAATTCGCCATCTCCGATGTGCACAAGGGACTCCGGAAGCCCTAGGCTCAGGGCACATGACTGCAGCTATATCCGCCGACGGCATCCGTCAGCGGTACGGGGATGTGCAGGCTGTCGACGGGGTGTCACTCACCGTCGAAGCCGGCGAGTTTTACGGGATCCTGGGCCCCAACGGCGCCGGGAAGACCACCACGATGGAGATCCTGGAAGGCGTCCGCAAGCCGGACGAAGGCCGGGTCGAGCTGCTGGGGATGGCTCCCTGGCCGCGCAATCCGAAACTGCTGCCGCGCATCGGCGTGCAGTTCCAGGCCTCCGCCTTCTTCCGGAAACTGACGGCCCGGGAGACCATCCGCACGTTCGCGTCCTTCTACGGGGTCGGCCCCAAGCGCGCCGACGCGATGCTGGAGCGGGTCGGCCTGACCGACAAGGCCGAGGTGATGACCGACCAGATGTCGGGCGGCCAGGCGCAGCGCCTGTCGATCGCCTGCGCGCTGGCCCACGACCCGGAGATCGTCTTCCTGGACGAGCCCACCACCGGCCTCGACCCGCAGGCCAGGCGCAACCTCTGGGACCTCCTGCGGGACATCAACAACGAGGGCCGCACGGTCGTCCTGACCACCCACTACCTGGACGAGGCCGAGGTGCTCTGCGACCGGGTCTCGATCATGGACCACGGAAAGATCCTGCACACCGGTGCCCCGGCGACGTTGATCCGCGAGATCGACGACACCGTCCGGATCAGCGTCGCGTCCGGCCAGCTGACCGTCGAGCGCGCCCGCGACCTGCTCACCGCGGCCGGCGCCGACATCGCCACCCTGGAGGACGACAGCGTCTCGCTCTCCGTCTCCACCCGCCTCCCGGCCCCGGTCCTGAGCGTCCTGGCCGAGCAGAACGCGCTGCGCGGCCTCGAAGTGCGCGGCGCCACCCTGGAGGACGTCTTCCTCCAGCTGACCGGACGGGAGTACCGCGCATGACCGCCAGCACCTCCACCGAACCGAAGGTCCCCGCCCAGCGCGGCGGATCGGGCGGCGGCGCGAGCGCCGAGCGGGAGCGGGTCAGCGCGTTCTGGAGCCTGTCCCGCGCGATGCTGCTCGGCATGAAGCGCGACCGCACCGCGACCTTCTTCATCCTGCTCTTCCCGCTGGTGTTCCTGGTGTTCTTCGGCAGCCTGGGCAAGGGGTCCAGCAGCCCGCACGCCAAGGTGGCGCAGGTCGGCGCGGTGAAGCTGTTCGACTCGATGCAGGGCGGCGACCGGGCCGGGCTGGACCAGGTCCTCACCATCACCCGCACCGACGACGAGGCCGCCACGCTGGAGAAGGTCCGCAAGGGCGACTACGACGCGATGATCAAGCAGGGCCCGGACGGCGAGGTCGAGCTGCGGTTCAGCGCCGCCGACACGGTCCGCGCCGGCGCCGTCCAGGGCGTCCTCGGCTCGGTGGTCCAGAGCGCCAACCAGAAGGCCACCGGCCAACCGCCGGCCTACGTGCTGGACGCCCAGCAGGTCGAGGACAAGTCGCTCAAGTCGATCCAGTTCCTCACCCCCGGCCTGCTCGGCTGGGCCGTCGCCACCGGCGCGGTGTTCGGCGCCGCACTGACCCTGGTCGGGTGGCGCAAGTCCAAGGTGCTGCGCCGGCTGCGGCTGGCCCCGGTGAGCGCGGGCACGGTCGTCAGCTCCAGGATCCTGGTCTCGCTGCTGACCGCCCTGCTCCAGACCACCGTCTTCCTGGTGGTCGCCACGAACTTCTTCGGACTCAAGCTCACCGGCAACTGGTGGCTGGTCATCCCGCTGGTGGCCTGCGCGACGCTCGCCTTCATGTCGATCGGCCTGCTGGCCGGTTCGGTCGCCAAGACCGAGGAGGCGGCCAACGGCATCTCGCAGATCATCGTGCTGCCGATGTCCTTCCTGTCCGGCGCGTTCTTCCCGATGGACGGCGCACCGGGCTGGCTGAAGACCGTCTCCGAGGTCATGCCGCTGCGGTACCTGGTGCAGGCCTCCCAGTCGGTGCTGACCCGCGGCGGCGGTGTCATGGACGCCCTGCCCACCATGGGCGGACTGCTGCTCTTCGCGGCCGTCCTGACCGGCATCGCCTGGAAGCTGTTCAAGTGGGAGGACGCGTAACCGCCTCCCCGGTCGCCTGAGCCCTGCGGGGTCGTACGCCTCTGATCCCGGTGTACGGCCCCGTCGGCGTCTGCGACCATGGTCGGGTGACAGAGATCCGGCGAGGCACGTTCAGCGAGGAGACCTTCTTCGACCAGGTCGGTGGGGAGCCGACGTTCCGGCGACTGGTCCACCGGTTCTACCAGGGCGTCGCCGAGGACGAGTTGCTCCGGCCGATGTACCCCGAGGAGGACCTCGGCCCGGCCGAGGAGCGGCTGGCCCTGTTCCTGATGCAGTACTGGGGCGGCCCGCGGACCTACGGCGAGCAGCGCGGCCACCCCCGGCTGCGGATGCGGCACGTGCCGTTCAAGGTCGACCGCGCCGCGCACGACGCCTGGCTGAAGCACATGCGGGCGGCGGTGGACGAGCTGGCCCTGCCGGCCGGGGCCGAACAGCAGCTCTGGGACTACCTCACCTACGCCGCCGCCTCGATGATCAACACCCCGGGCTGACCAGGGCCGGTCCGGCCACCCGGGCGGGTCCTACCGGAGCGGGCTGAGCCCCAGGCCCGCGCCGGGCGCGGCCACGGTCCGGACCGCCACCGAGCCGGCCGGGGCGCTCAGCCGCAGCCAGCCGCCCACCCGGTGCACGGTGAGCGGGGCACCGGGCTTCAGGAAGCCGATCACGTACGCCGCGTGCACCGCCCGCAGCGGCAGCTCCGGCAGCGCGGCGACCGGGCGGGACCAGATCTCGTCGGCCAGCGCGTCCAGCACCGCGCGGCTGCGGTGGTGCTCCGGGACGGCCTCGCTGCGCGCGCGGAACTCCCGTACACCGGCCATCAGTTCGGGGTACACCTCGGCCGCCGGCGGCGCCCCGACCGGCCGCCAGCCGGTGCGCGGCGGCAGCAGCCCGGCCCAGGCGGGGCCGGTCACCGGGGCGGGCAGCGCGAGGGTGCCCGCCTCGCCGTCCACCCCGTCCAGCAGTTGGCCCGCCGAGACCGTCAGATCGACCGGCTCGCCCAGCCCGGTCAGCCGGGCGGTGCGGATCGCCAGCGCGCCCGAACCGCCCAGCGGCAGCCGCCCGAAGACCGCCAGCACGCCGTCGTCCTCGGCCGGGGCCACCGCCTGCAACCGGACGGCCGCCGCCCGGTCGAAGCGCAGCAGGCGCAGCAGGAAGGCGGAGAGGTCGGCGGCCTCCCCGGCGTCGGTGAGGGCGAGACGGGCGGTGATGGTCAACGCGGGTCAGCTCGAATCGTCGGAGGTGGGCGCTCAGGCGGCGACTACGGCGGGCTCCTCGTCCATGAACCGGGACAGGAACTCCCGCTCCACGGGCGAGATCCGGCGCGGCCGGCCCTCGGCCAGGTCGTAGGGGACGACCACGGTGGACGCCCGGACGTACACCGTCTCGGTGCCGTCCTCGGCGACGTCCTTGATCTCGTAGGACACGGTCAGCGAGGCGCCGCCGATGCGGGTCACCCGGGTCTCGATGGTGACCGGCTCCGGCCGGTGCACCAGCGGAAGCTTGTAGTCGATCTCGTGGCGGGCCACCACCGAGCCGCCCGCGAACTCCCCGGCGCCGGCCTCGGCGGCCTGGGTGAACATGAAGTCGATCCGGGCCTCCTCCAGGTAGCGCAGGAAGACCACGTTGTTGACGTGTCCGAAGGCGTCCATGTCGGACCAGCGCAGCGGGCAGGCGTAGATGTGGCGGGCCACAGGTGTTCTCCTCGACATCCGATCGCCCGCCGCCGTGCGGTGGCGGCGGGCCCGCGGCCCCGGCAGGCCGCCCCGGAGGGCAAGTCTGCCGGGCCGCCGTGACGGCTGGGTGTCAGCCGCGGGTCAGCTTCTTGTACGTGGCCCGGTGCGGGCGGGCGGCGTCGGCGCCGAGCCGCTCGATCTTGTTCTTCTCGTACGACTCGAAGTTGCCCTCGAACCAGAACCACTTGCTCTCGCCCTCGTAGGCGAGGATGTGGGTGGCCACCCGGTCCAGGAACCAGCGGTCGTGGGAGATGACCACGGCGCAGCCGGGGAACTCCAGCAGGGCGTTCTCCAGCGAGGAGAGCGTCTCGACGTCGAGGTCGTTGGTGGGCTCGTCGAGGAGCAGCAGGTTGCCGCCCTGCTTGAGGGTGAGCGCCAGGTTCAGGCGGTTGCGCTCACCACCGGACAGCACGCCGGCCGGCTTCTGCTGGTCCGGGCCCTTGAAGCCGAAGGCCGACACGTAGGCGCGGGACGGCATCTCGACCTGGCCGACGTTGATCCAGTCCAGACCGTCGGAGACGACCTCCCAGAGGGTCTTCTTCGGGTCGATGTTGGAGCGGGTCTGGTCGACGTAGCTGATCTTGACGGTATCGCCGACCTTGACCTTGCCGGAGTCCGGAGTCTCCAGGTCCTGGAGCATCTTGAACAGCGTGGTCTTGCCGGCGCCGTTGGGGCCGATGATGCCGACGATGCCGTTGCGCGGCAGGGTGAAGCTGAGGTCGTCGATCAGGATCTTCTCGCCGAAGGCCTTGGAGAGGTTCTCCACCTCGATGACGACGCTGCCCAGACGCGGGCCCGGCGGGATCTGGATCTCCTCGAAGTCCAGCTTCCGCATCTTGTCGGCCTCGGCCGCCATCTCCTCGTAGCGGGCGAGACGGGCCTTGGACTTCGCCTGGCGGCCCTTGGCGTTGGAGCGGACCCAGTCCAGCTCCTCCTTGAGCCGCTTGGCGCGCTTGGCGTCCTTCTGGCCCTCGACCTTGAGCCGGGACTGCTTGCTCTCCAGGTAGGTGGAGTAGTTGCCCTCGTAGCCGATCGCGCGGCCGCGGTCGAGCTCCAGGATCCAGCCGGCCACGTTGTCCAGGAAGTACCGGTCGTGGGTGACGGCGACGACGGTGCCGGCGTACTTGGCCAGGTGCTGCTCCAGCCAGTTCACCGACTCGGCGTCCAGGTGGTTGGTGGGCTCGTCGAGCAGCAGCAGGTCGGGGGCCTCCAGCAGCAGCTTGCAGAGCGCGACGCGGCGCTTCTCGCCACCGGAGAGCTTGGTGACGGCCCAGTCGCCGGGCGGGCAGCCCAGCGCGTCCATGGCCTGCTCCAGCTGGGCCTCCAGGTCCCACGCGTTGGCGTGGTCCAGGTCCTCCTGGAGCTTGCCCATCTCGTCGAGCAGCGCGTCCGAGTAGTCGGTCGCCATCAGTTCGGCGATCTCGTTGAAGCGGTTGAGCTTCCCCTTGATCTCCTTGACGCCGTCCTCGACGTTCTCCAGGACGGTCTTGGACTCGTCGAGCGGCGGCTCCTGGAGCAGCATGCCGACGGTGAAACCGGGCGAGAGGAAGGCGTCGCCGTTGGAGGGGTGCTCCAGGCCGGCCATCATCTTCAGCACGGTGGACTTGCCCGCGCCGTTGGGGCCCACGACGCCGATCTTCGCCCCGGGGAGGAAGCTGAGCGTCACGTCGTCAAGGATGACCTTGTCTCCGTGCGCCTTGCGCACCTTGCGCATCGTGTAGATGTATTCCGCCACGTGAGATCGCTCCGGCGTCGTCGGGAGTATTCGGCTTGCAGCCTTCCATTGTGCCGCACCCGGCCGGGAGCCCCGAACGCCCGGGGTGCCCCACAGGGGTATCCGCAGCTCGCCGCCGAAAGGCGCGGGCCCGGCCCCCCGCAGCGGGTGCGGGGAGCCGGGCCGGGTGCCGCCTCAGGGCCTCAGGAGGTCAGCGCCTCCGGGCCGACGGGGCGGTTCAGGCGGTGGTGCGACCGTGGCGGCCACGGCGGCGCAGGACGAAGACCGCGGCGCCACCGGCCAGGACCAGGGCACCGGCGACGCCGGCGAGGATCGGGGTCGAGTCGCTGGCACCGGTCTGGGCCAGGCCACCGGTGCCCGGGGCCGAGCTGCTGGCGGCCGGGGTCGGGTGCGCCGCGGCGGCGGTGCTGGCACCGGCCGACGGGGTGCCCGCCGACGGGGTGCCGGCCGGGGCGGCCGGGCTCGGGGTGCCGCTCGCGGCCGGGGTCGACGGGCCGGAGGACGGGGTCACGGCGCTGACCGGCTTGCAGTCGAGGACGCCCTTGAACTCCTTGGTGTAGCCGTTCGGGCCGGTGACGGTGATGTCGTAGGCGGCCTTCTCGGCGACCGGGACGACCAGGCTCTCGGTCTTGCCCGGCTGGACGGTCAGCTGCTTGCCCGGCTTGACCGTGACGGTGGCGGCCTCGTCACCGCCGTTGGTGACGGCGACGCGCACGCCGTTGCTCTCGCACTCGACCTGGGCGGTGCTGTCGACCAGCGCGCCCTTGCCCTGCTTCCAGGTGGCCTTGGCGGCGGCGGCGACGCTGAGCTTGCTGGAGCCGGCCAGGATCATGGTCTGGCTGTGGTCCTCGGCGGTGTAGCCCTTGCTGAGGAAGACGCGGCCGCTGGGCACGACGGTGTCGGCGGTGGCGTTGAGGGCGGCCGCGCCGTCCGGGGTGCCGGCCGGCACGTCGAGGAAGAGCTGGGTGTTGGCGATCGGGCCGGCGACGGTGGCACCGACCGGCTTGCCGTCCTTGTCCAGCAGCTTGACCTTGTCGGCGGCGTCGCCGGAGACGGCGAGCTTCACCTCGCTGGCGCTGGAGCTGAGGGTGAACGGGCCGATCTTGCCGCCGGACTTGCCGGAGACGGAGTCCGGGTTGAGGGCCAGCGAGGGCTTGGGCTCGGCGGCGATGCCCTTGTTGGCGTCGCTGAGCAGGTAGTCGCGCAGCTTCTTGGCCTTGGCGTTGCGCGGGGTCGCGTTCTTGCCGTCCGAGTACTTCCAGATCGCGGCCTGGGTACCGGCGGCGGCGTCCTCGGCGGTCAGGCCGTCGACGCCGACGGTCTTGCCGAGCGTCGTCAGGTCCTTGACCTGCGGGTAGGAGTTCTCCAGGATCCAGCGGATCTTGGCGGCGTCCTGCGCCTTCTCCTTGCGACCGAGGGAGCTCGACTTCCAGTCGGACTCCTGGTACTCGATCTTCTTGCTGATGTTGACCGGGAAGCCGAAGTCGATGCAGTAGGTCTGCAGCTCGCCGTCGGCGGTCTTGAGGGTGAACAGACCGCCGTCGACCGTGCCCTCGCCCTCGACGTCGATCTTCTCGCTGATCATCGTCGGCTGGACGACCGCGGTGACGCCCGAACCCGGGGTGCCGGCCGCAGCCGCCGCACCGGCCGCGAACAGGCCCCCGCCCAGCGCCAGGCTGGTCGTGAGCATGACAGTGGTTATGCGGGGGAGATTCCGCACCTGCCTCTGGAACATCTGGGATCCCTCCGGGCCGGGCCGCGCCGATGGGCAGCCCGCCGACTTGCCGTGCCGCGGGCGCCCCCTGTGGCGCCGCTGCGGGGTATGAACCAGACGAATCCTATTGAGCCCCGCAGGTCCCGAAACCCCCATGCGAAATCAGGACGATTCCGTATCTGGATCGTTATCAACCCCCTCAGTTCCCACACAAGCTGACGATCAGCCAGAATCTCCTCGCCACTTTTCGTTATCCGGGCGAGATTGCGCGTGCGGGCGCAACAACGGTCTCGATCAACATATTTGTCGACAGTTAAGGTCATCGACCAGTCAGATCAGCGCAGCCTGCTCGTCACCTCCCGGCTCCCCCTCGGCCACCCGGCTCCGCTCCCCCGCGGCCGCGGCCGCCTGCGCCGAGGCCACCGCCGAGGCCTTCCGCGCCTCCAGCGCGTCCGCGATCCACCCCGGCACCAGCTCTCCTCCGGCCTGCGCCCCGGCCGGCCCCGCCGTGCCCGGCGGCTGCCCGCGCACCCCCGCCGCCCAACGGAACGCCGAGGTACCGCGAGTGAGGTCGTGTCCGACCGATCGGGCGTCGATCTCGACCTTGGTGCGCTTCACCTCTCCGTCGACCCACTCCCGCACCCGCAGCCGACCGCTCACCAGCACCGGATCACCCTTGGCGAGCGAGCCGATCAGGTTCACCGCCAGCGCCCGCCAGGCCGTCACCGTCAGCCACTGCGTCTCGCCGTCCACCCAGCACTCGCGCTGCCGGTCGTACCGGCGCTCGGTGCAGCCGAGCCGGAAGTTGGCCATCGGCACCCCGCCCCCCGTTTCGCCGTAGCTCACCTCCGTCGCGACATTGCCGACGACCGTCACATGCGTCTCGCTCACAGCGCACTCTCCGTTCTCGCCGATGCACCGTACGGAATCGACCGGTGCGCGTTGAGAGTGCGCTTCACGGGAAATCCCCGCCAGGGAGTTCCGAAATCCTGTGGATAACTCGACGCTGTGGAAAACAGGGGTCACTCGCAGGGGTGAATTTCGGCCTTTCAGCCGCCCTTCACGCCCATCTCATCGCGGCCATGACAACAAACGGGCTGCTCGCCGACCCCCACCGGCACGCCCCGGAACGCCCGGAGTCGACCGTCCGCGCACGTCACCCGACCGAAGGAACCCGAATACGGCCCCCCTCCCGCACCGATGGCGGCACATTCTCCGTGCCGAATCCATAACGGGTGGGGCGGCAGCCCCGTAACGACTGCACAACGTCCGGCGCGGAACACTGCCAGACCGCTGCACTCACGGCGTTCACCTGCGATTATCGGACCGCTCCACCGAACCGACACACCAACGGCGGTGTCGTCGAACCCGGCCGAGGAACTGGGCACCCTTATCCTGTCCCCGACAGGGCGAGGGCCCACCAACCCCCACCCCCACCCTCAGGTACGGGGCCGGACACGCGCGCCCTCGGCGCTCGTCGCCCGAACCCGGCCACGGTCACGCCCACCCGGGCGCAGCCCGTCCCGCCCCCATAGCTCAGCGGATAGAGCACCCGCCTTCTAAGCGGTAGGTCGCAGGTTCGAATCCTGCTGGGGGCACCACCCTGCCATTCCCGCAGGCCGCCAGGCCTGCGGTCGCATTGCCCGGCCGCCGCGGACCGCCCGGAAATCCCGTACACCGGCCGCCTGATTCCGCGTACCCACCGCGCATAACCCGTGACGATGCGTGTCATGGACGCAGCCGAAATCCCGGGCGAATCACGCCCCCGGGACAATTGCCCCCAGACGGCCCGCCGACGACCCGAACGGCGGCACGGGCCGATGACCCGACCCGCGGCCCACCCGACAACCCGGCCGGCGGCTCAGTCGGCAACCCAGCAACCCGGCAACCCGGCCGGCGGCTCAGTCGGCGGCCGCGAGCCCGGCCAGATAGCCGTCCAGCAGAGCGGCCTGGCGCTCGGACGGGAACTCCGCCGGGGCGAACAGCGCCTGCACCACCAGGCCGAGCACGAAGGCCTGCGCGCCGGCCGCGAGCGCGGCGGCGTCAGCGCCGGCCGGGAGCTCCCCGAGCCGCTGGGCGTCCGCGACGTGCGCCGTGAGGTCCTCGCGCGAGCGGGCGTAGCGGCCCGCGTGCGCGGCCGCGAGCTCGGGATCGGCGAGGGCGACGTCCCAGGAGCCGACCCAGATCCGGTTGTCGGCCGCCGCCGCCCCGTCCAGCGGCAGGATGTCGAGCAGCGCGGCCCGCAGCCGGGCCAGCCCGGCGGGTGGCACCGGGGTGCCGTCGGCGGGGGCGGCGCGCCGGGGCCGGGAGCCGGAGCGCCGGTCGAGCTCCTCCAGCGCGTGGCTCAGCAGGGCCCGCTTGCTGGGGAAGTAGTGCGTCAGCAAACCGGTGGAGGCCCCCAGTTCGGCGGCCACCGCGCGCAGGGTCAGCCCCTCGAAGCCGCGGCTGGACAGCACCCGCCACACGCCCTCGGACACTTCCAGGCGGCGGGCGTCATGGTCTCCACGGGCGGGCGTCATGGCGGCCATCGTACATACCAAACGTTTGTTATGTATGGTTCCCAGCGAGCACCGCGCATCCCCCGAAAGGCCCGCCCATGTTTGCCGTACCGCTTGCCGAGAACGCCGAGCTGCGCCCGCTGGAGCCGTGGCAGGCGGCCGAGTTCCTGGCCCACATCGACCGCGCCCGCGCCCACACCGACCCGTGGATCCCCTGGGCCACCCGCTCCACCGACCTCGCCTCCGCCCGCGCCACCCTGCAGCGCTACGCCGACCAGCAGGCCGCCGACACCGGCCGGATCTACGGCATCTGGCTGGACGGCACGCTGGTCGGCGGCGTGATGTTCGTGGCGTTCGGCGTCGAGTCCGGCAACTGCGAGATCGGCGTGTGGACGGAGCCCGCCGGCGCGGGCCGCGGCCTGGTCACCGCCGCCGTCCGGCACCTGCTCGACTACGCCTTCGTCACCCGGGGCCTGCACCGCGCCGAGTGGTGGACCACCTCGGACAACGCCCCCAGCCGGGCCGCCGCCCAGCGGGTCGGCATGAAGCTGGACGGCGTGCTGCGCGAGTTCTTCCTGCACAACGGCGTCCGGCACGACATGGAGGTCTGGTCGCTGCTGGCCGCCGAGTGGACGTCCGAGGCCTGACCGAACGAGGCGGGGCCCGGTGGACACCCCGTCCACCGGGCCCCGCACCGTCCCTCCCCTCTCAGGGCGCCGCCCTCGGCCGCCCTCAGGCCGCGAGCACCGACGGCTCCTGCCCGGACCGCTCCGCCCCCGCCGCGGCCCCCCGCAGCCGCAGCGCGAGCAGCAGGACCAGCGCCAGCATCCCGCCCGCCGACAGGAACACCACGTCGACGGCGTCCGTGAAGCTGCGCAGCGCGTGCTCGCGGGCCGCGCCGCCGAGCGTCCGGACGGCGCCGAGCGGCCGGCCGGGCTCACCCGCCGCGAAGACCCGGGCCAGCACGGTGCCGAAGAGCGCCGCGCCGAGCGCGCTGCCGAGGCTCTGGAAGAAGCGGATCCCGCTGGTCGCGACACCGAGCTGGTGCCGGGGCGCGGCCTCCTGGACCACCGTGATCAGCTGGCCGATCAGCTGGCCCAGCCCGCAGCCCAACAGGGCGAGTTCGCCGCACACCGCCCACAGCCCGGTGGTCGGCCCGCTGAGGCCGAGCAGGGCGAGGGCCAGGGCGGCACAGCCCGCGCCGACCACCAGGAAGGTCTGCGTGGCGTGGCCGCGGGCGGTCAGCCGGCCGACCAGCAGCCCGACCGCCGTCATCCCGGCCGCCATCGGGATCAGGTAGAGGCTGGCCGAGGTCGGGGCGACGCCGCGGGCGATCTGCAGGTAGAGCATCACGTAGACGATCGAGCCGGTCATGCCCATCCCGACCAGGCCCTGGATCGCGAAGCCGAGCCGCACCTCGCGGATCCGGAACAGCGACAGCGGCAGCACCGGCTCGGCGGCGGTGGCCTGGCGCCACAGGAAGAGGCCGAGCGCGGCCAGGGTGGCGGCGCCCAGCCCGAGGATCACCGGGGAGGTCCAGGCGTGGTCCTTGCCGCCCCACTCGGTGACCAGCAGCAGCCCGGTGGCGAAGGCGGCGACCAGGGTCGCGCCGAGGAAGTCCAGACCGCGACGTCCGGCCGCCGGCGGCAGCTTGATCACCAGGGCGGTGCCGACCAGGACGAGCAGGCCGAGCGGCAGGTTGATGTAGAAGATCCAGCGCCAGCCGAGGTGGTCGGTGAACAGCGCGCCGACCAGCGGGCCGACCGCCATGCCGATGCCCGCGACGATCCCGCCCATCGCGCCGCCCTTGCCGCTGCCGCGCTCGGCCGGGTCCTTGAGATGGGCGATGACCACCATGGTGACGCTCATCAGCCCGCCGCCGCCGATGCCCTGGAGGGCCCGGAAGGCGATCAGCTGTCCCATCGACTGGGCCGCCCCGCAGAGCGCCGAGCCGAGCAGGAAGGTGCCGACCGCGCCGAGCAGCACGCGCTTGGCGCCGTACACGTCGCAGAGCTTGCCGTAGAGCGGCAGCAGCGCGGTGGCGGCCAGGGCGAAGGCGCTGACCAGCCAGGGGAGGCGGTCGACGCCGTGGACGGGGTCGAGTTCGCGGACGATCGGCACGGTGGCCGCGGACACGATGTTCATGTCGAGCACGGCCAGCACGATCGTGACCAGGCAGATCAGCTGGGCCAGGCCGCGCCGGGCCGGGGTCATCAAGGCCGGGTCGGGTACGGTCGGTACGGCGGTCGTCATCGGAAAGTCCCCCCAGGGTCAACGGAGTTCGGCCCGGACCGGTGCGGTCCGGCGGGCAGGCCACCACCATGACAGTGTTTTTGTACCTGGTCAATTCTTCGGCCGAGCAAATTGTTCTTCCCAGTCAATCTTTGGTCCTGGTACAGTCGCCCCATGGCGACGCACACCGGCTTGGACCTCGGACCCGACCGCGACCTCGACGCGCTCCCGCTGCGCGAGCGCAAGAAGATCCAGACCGCCATCCGGATCTGGCGCACGGCCGTCGGACTGTTCGCCGAGCGGGGCTTCGACCAGGTCTCGGTCGCCGAGATCGCGGCCGCCGCCGAGGTCTCCAAGATGACCGTCTTCAACTACTTCCCCACCAAGGAAGACCTGGTCATGAGCCCGATGGAGCAGCACCTCGACGAGTCGGCCCGGGTGGTGCGCGAACGCACCCCGGGCACCTCGGCGGTGGTCGCGCTGCGCGAGCAGTACCTCGCGGCGCTCGAACGCTTCGACCCGGCCACCGGCCTGAACGACGACCGGGCCGTGGTGGACGTGGTCCGGCTGATCCACCGCACCCCGACGCTGGCGATGCGCGCCACGGCCGGTTTCGGCGCCCAGGCGAGAGCCCTGCTGACCGACGAGCTGATCGCCCAGGACCCGGCCCACGACGAGCTCACCGCCCAGATCGCGGCAGCCCAACTGCTCATCACCCGGCTGACCCTGACGACCGACAACCAGCGCCGGATGCTGGCCGGCGAGAGGCCGGCGGACGTCCTGCCCGGCGCCCTCGACCGGGCCCGCCGCGCCTTCGCCCTGGTCGAGCGGGGCCTCGGCGACTACTGCGCCGGCACGTCCTGAGAGAGTGGGCGCACCACGACCGCCCGGAGGTGCGCATGGACCAGCCGCTGCTCACGCGGGACCGCTCCGCCCTGCCCGTCCACGCCGAGGGCTTGCACGCCTACGTCGGCGAGGACGGCGTCGCCGTCCTGGAGTTCGCCCGCCCGCACCGGCGCAACGCGGTGACCCTGGCGATCTGGCGGGAGCTGCCCGAGGTGCTGATGCGCCTCG
Source organism: Kitasatospora sp. MAA19 (assembly GCF_029894125.1). GTDB lineage: Bacteria > Actinomycetota > Actinomycetes > Streptomycetales > Streptomycetaceae > Kitasatospora. Next base: position 22,543 of record NZ_JARXYZ010000027.1, on the reverse strand, counting down.
CCGAGCGGCCGGGGGTGCGCGCCCTGCTGCTCACCGGCGCCGGCGGCACCTTCAGCGCGGGTGCGGACATCACCGAACTCGCCGAGGTGTACGGCGATCCGGAGCGCGCGGACGCCTACCACGCGGTCAACGTCGCCGCCGAGGAGGCGCTGGCGGCCTTCCCGCATCCGACCATCGCCGTGGTGCAGGGCGCCTGCGTGGGCGGCGGCTGCCAGCTGGCCGTCGCGTGCGACCTGCGGTTCGTCGCCGAGGACGCCCGGCTGGGGATCACCCCGGCCAAGCTCGGCGTGGTCTACCCGGCGGTGCCGACGCTGCGGCTGGCCCGGCTGGTCGGCCCGGCCCGCGCCAAGTACCTGCTGTTCTCCGGCGAGTTGGTGGCGGGCCGCGACGCGCTGCCGCTGGGCCTCGCCGAGCGGGTCCTGCCGGGAGCCGAACTGGACGCCGCGGCACTGGAGTTCGCCCGGCTGCTGACCCGGCGCTCGGCCCAGACGATCGGCGCGGTGAAGGCCGCGCTGGCCGTCCCGGCGGAGCAGGCCGCGCAGGCGCTGGCGCCCTGGGAGCGCCGCTCCCGGGAGGCCTCGGACGTGCACGAGGGGCTGGCCGCGTTCCTGGCGGGCCGCCCGGCGCGGTTCTGAGCGGATCGGCCCGACCGCAGCGGGCCGACGCGGACCGGGCCGACAGCAGCCGGCCGACGCGGACCCGTCGACGCGGACCGGGCCGGTGGGCGCCCAACCGGCGGCCCGCGTACGATCATCCGACCGGCGCGCCGAGCCGTCGGACCGCCCCCTCCCCACCGTCCCCACCGGAGCAGCAACCCCGATGACCGAGGCCACGACCGCCCCCACCAGCCGGACGATCTGGGCCCGCCGGGTCACCGACGGCGTCGAGCCGAAGAACGTGATCATCGCGCTGCTCCCGCTGCTCGGCTGCGTCCGCTACGGCTGGGCCGGCCTCGGCTGGGCGGTCTTCGCGGCCCTGTTCGCGGCCGTCATCCCGACCCTGTTCATCCAGCGCGGCATCCGCAAGGGCACCCTGGAGGACCGCCACGTCGGCCACCGGCAGCGCCGGCTGACCGTCATCCCGTTCATCATGGGCTCGGTCGCGACCGCCTTCGCGGCGATGCTCTGGCTGGACGCCCCGGCCGACCTGACCGCGATGGTGCTGGCGATGTTCGCCTCGCTGATCCCGATCCTGGTGATCACCGTCTGGTGGAAGGTCTCCGTGCACACCGCCGTCGCCGCGGGCGCGGTGGTCTGCCTCGGGATCGCGCTCGGCCCGCTGTGGCTGCTGCTCTCCCCGCTGGTCGCGGTGATCGGCTGGTCCCGGGTGGTGCTGCGGGACCACACCACCGCGCAGACCATCGTCGGCGCGGCGGTGGGCGCGCTCACCGCCGGGCTCACCTTCTGGGCGGCCCGTTAGGGCTTGCCGAGCCCGGTCGGGTCGGCCCCCGGCGGGGCCGGCCCCGCCAGGCGTCAGCGGATCGGCATCCCGGATATCGCCCGGGCGATCACCAGCCGCTGGATCTCGCTGGTCCCTTCGAAGATCGAGTAGATCGCGCTGTCCCGGTGCATCCGCTCCACCGGGTACTCCCGGGTGAAGCCGTTGCCGCCGAGGATCTGCATCGCCTGCGCGGTGACCCACTTGGCCGTCTCCCCCGCGTACAGCTTGGACATCGAGCCCTCGGCCGCGGTGAACGGCTGGTTGTTGGCGGCCATCCAGGAGGCCCGCCACACCAGCAGCCGGGAGGCGTCGATCCGGGTCTTCATGTCGGCGAGCTGGAAGGCCACGCCCTGGTTGTCGATGATCGGGCGGCCGAACTGCTCGCGGGTCTTCGCGTAGTCCAGCGCCACCTCGTACGCGGCCCGGGCGATGCCGATCGCCTGCGCGCCGACGGCGGGCCGGGAGGCCTCGAAGGTGGCCATCGCCGCGTTGCCCCTGCCGCCCGAGCGCTTGACGCCCTCGCGGGCCCGGGCCAGCCGCTCGTCCAGCTTCTCCTTGCCGCCGAGCAGGCAGCTGCCGGGCACCCGGACGCCGTCCAGCACCACCTCGGCGGTGTGCGAGGCGCGGATGCCGTGCTTCTTGAACTTCTGGCCCTGGCTCAGCCCGGGGGTGCCCGGCGGGACGACGAAGGAGGCGTGCCCGCGCGCGCCGAGGTCCGCGTCGACGGTGGCGACGACGACGTGGACGGCGGCGATCCCGCCGTTGGTGGCCCAGGTCTTGGTGCCGTTCAGCACCCACTCGTCCTTGGCCTCGTCGTACACCGCCCGGGTGCGCAGCGCGGAGACGTCGGAGCCGGCGTCCGGCTCGGAGGAGCAGAACGCGGCCACCTTGAGGTCGTCCGGGGTGCCGAACATCTGCGGGGTCCAGGTGCCGATCTGCTCGTCGGTGCCGTTGGCGAGCACCGCGACGGCGGCCAGGGTGGTGCCGACGATGGACAGCCCGATGCCCGCGTCGCCCCAGAACAGCTCCTCCATGGCGATCGGGATGCCGACGCCGGAGGGGTCGAAGTACTGCTGGGCGTAGAAGTCCAGTGAGTAGATGCCCAGCTTGGCGGCCTCCTGGATGATCGGCCAGGGGGTCTCCTCGCGCTCGTCCCACTCGGCCGCGGCGGGGCGGACGACGTCCGCGGCGAAGCCGTGCAGCCAGTCGCGTACGGCGAGCTGGTCCGCGCCCGGGTCCAGCGAGAACGTGCTGCTCATGGTGCTTTCCTCCGAAGAAGGGTGCGGCCGACCGGGGGTGTTACCTCGGGTAACATCGTCGGAGTCTGCTACTGATTGGTAACCGGTGTCAACGCCCGGCACCGCCCCCGCACCACCCCGTACACCACCGACCGCGAGGAGCAGCGCATGTCCCGAGAGCCCCGCCGCGAGCAGTTGCTCAACGCCGCCGACCGGGTCATCCAGCGGGACGGGCCGACGGCCAGCATGAACGCCATCGCCGCCGAGGCCGGCATCACCAAACCGATCCTCTACCGGCACTTCGGCGACCGGAACGGCCTGATCAGCGCCCTCACCGAGCGCCACACCAGCGGCCTGCTGGCCGCCATCCGGGCCGCCCTCGCCGAACCGCTGGAGCGCCGCGACCGGGTCGAGCACGTCCTGGACACCTACCTGGCCGGGATCGAGGCCCGCCCGCAGGTGTACCGGCTGCTCACCCACCCCGAACCGGGCGACCCGGGCGGGGTCGGCAACGCGCTCGCCCCCGCGCTGCGGCAGATCGCCGAGGAGATCACCCGGGCCGTCCAGAGCCAGGTCGACCTCGGCGCCGACCGCGACCTGCTCGCCGAGGCCTGGGGCCGGGGCATCACCGGCATGGTGCTGGCGGCCGGCGACTGGTGGCTGAACAGCAGACCCTGCTCGCGCACCCGCATGGTGCAGGCGCTCGCCGACCTGCTCTGGGGCCGCCTGGCCGCCGCCGCGGACCGGCCCACCCCCGCCCTGCCGACCCCTCCGGTCGAACCCGCCGACTGAACCCGCCGGCTGAACTCCTCTCCAGCGCAGCCCCCTTGCGCCGCCCACCGCAGTCCGGGCATCATCGGGCCCCCACCCCTTCGCCGCGTGCCCCCGCGAGGTCCCGATGCACCTGCGCCGCACCGTCGTCGCCCTCCTGCTCGCCGCCGCCGCGGCCCTCGCCGCCGCACCCGCCACCCCCGCGGCCGCACACGGCGGCCCGCCCGCGCGGTTCCCCGCCGGTACGGTCACCGGCCCCGACGGCCGCACCGCCTTCACCGACGCCCAGGGCCGCCGCCTTCAACTGCGCGGCTTCAACCTGGACAAGTACGCCGAGGCCACCGAGGCCGACGTCACGTCCCTGGCCGCACAGGGCTTCACCCTGATCCGGGTGGCGGTCTCCTGGACCAGGCTGGAGCCCGTCCGCGGCCACCTCGACCCGGCCGAACTGCACCGCCTGCGCCAACTCCTCGGCTGGGCCGACCGGTACGGCCTGCTCGCCCTGATCGACTTCCACCAGGACGTCTACGGGCCGAAGTTCGGCGGCGGCGACCGCGGCATCCCGCCCTGGGCCACCCGGGACGACGGCCTGCCGTTCACCCCCGACCCGGACGACTGGTTCGCCGGCTACTTCCAGCCCGCCGTCCAGGCCGCCTTCCGCCACCTCTACGACGACCCCGACCTGCGTGCCTGGCAGGCCGACTTCTACACCCGGCTCGCCCTCGAACTGCGCGGCCACCGCTCGCTGCTGGGCTACGACCTGTTCAACGAGCCGTTCGGCCCGGTGGACGGCGACCCGACCGACCCGGCCGTGCTCGCCGCCGCCTCCGCCGCCCTCGAACAGGGCCGGCTCGCCGACATGTACCGCCGCCTGATCGCCGCCGTGCGCCGGGTCGACACCCGCGCCTGGCTGTTCGTCGAACCGACCGTCCTGGTCGGCCAGGGCGTGCCCACCCGGTTGCCCGGCTTCGAGGACCCGCGCCCCGGCCCGGCCCGGCTCGGCTACGCGCCGCACTTCTACGACACCGCGGTCGAGAACGGCGCCGACTGGGACCCGTCCGACGGCTTCGTCGAGCGCTACACCGCCGCGATCGCCGCCTACCCCGCCGCCCACCGCCTGCCGGTCCTGGTCGGCGAGTGGGGCCCGCCCGACTCCCGCAGGCCGGGCAACACCCAGCTGGTCCGCCGACAGGTCGCCGCCATGGACGGCTTCGCCGAGGGCTGGACCATGTGGTACTGGTGCCGCGGCACCGGCGGCTACTGCGCGCTCGACCCGGCCGGGCACCCCGCCCCCGGTGACGAGCCCGCCTTCGGCCCGTACCCGGCGGCCGTCGCCGGGGCCGGGGTGAGCACCACCGCCACACCCACCGGGCACACCGTCCGCTGGAGCGCCGACGGCACCCGGCACAGCACCGAACTCGTCCTGCCCCCGGCGGCGTTCCCCCGCGGCGCCCGGGTCGCCGCCACCCCCGCCACCGCCCGCGTCGACGTCGAGCAGCCGTACGGCGGGCGGGCCGGCACCGTCCGGATCCGGCTCCCGCACACGAGCCCGGGCACCCCGGTGACGGTGACGGTCACGCCGCGCTGACCGCCACCGGGGCGCACCCGACGGACAACCGCTAGGCCAGCCCCCGCCGCGCCAGCAGCGGCCCGGTCTCCGGCGCCCGGCCGACCACCGCGCGGAAGGACTCCAGCGGGTCCCGGCTGAAGCCGCGCGCCAGCAGCTCGCGCCGGAACAGCTCGCCGCTCTCCCGCACCGGGCGCCCGTTGCCCTCGAACCACTGCACGGTGTCGGCGTCCAGCACCTCCGACCAGATGTACGCGTAGTACCCGGCGCTGTAGCCGCTGGAGAAGATGTGCTGGAAGTACGCCGTCCGGTAGCGCGGCGGGATCGCCGGCACCGCGATCCCGGCCTCCGCCAGCACCCGCGCCTCGAACTCCTCGGCGTCCTCGATCTCCCTGCCCTGCGGCACGGTGTGCCAGGCCCAGTCCAGCAGCGTCGCCGCCAGGTACTCCACCGTCCGGAAGCCCTCCCCGAAGCCCTCGGCCGCCACCATCCGCTCGACCAGCGCGGCCGGCAGCGGCTCCCCGGTCACGTGGTGGCGCGCGTAGCCGGCCAGCACCTCCGGCCGGACCATCCACATCTCGTTGACCTGCGAGGGGAACTCGACGAAGTCCCGGGGCACCGCGGTGCCCGCGAACAGCGGGTACCGCACGTCCGAGAACAGCCCGTGCAGCGCGTGCCCGAACTCGTGGAAGAGCGTGCGCACCTCGTCCCAGGCCAGCAGCACCGGCTCGCCCGGCGCGGGGCGCGCGATGTTCAGGTTGTTCAGCACCACCGGGCGCCGGCCGGTCAGCCCCGACTGGCCCACCAGCTCGTCCATCCAGGCGCCGCCGCGCTTGGACGCCCGGGCGTGGAAGTCGCCGATGAACAGGCCCAGCGAACCGCCGTCCTCCTCGAACACCTCGAAGACCCGCGCGTCCGGGTGGTAGGCGGTCAGGTCCGGCCGCTCGGTGAAGGTCAGCCCGTACGCCAGCTTCGCGGCGAGGAACACGCCGTCGTGCAGCACCCGCTCCAGCTCGAAGTACGGGCGCAGCACCGCCGCGTCCACCTGGTACGACTCCTGCCGCACCTTCTCCGAGTAGTACGCCCAGTCGTGCGCGGCGATCTCCTCGATCCCGTCCGCGGCCGCCACCTTGGCCAGCTCGGCGGCCTCCCGGCGGGCGTTGGCCACCGCCGGCCCCACCAGCCGGGCGAGCAGCCCGGACACCGCCTCCACCGTGCCGGCGGTCTCGTCCTCGACCACGTACGCGGCGTGGCTCGGGTGCCCCAGCAGCGCGGCCCGCTCGGCGCGCAGCGCGGCCATCCGGATCGCCAGCGGGCCGTTGACCGCCGCGCCCCGGCCGAGCGAGGCCGCGAGCAGCCGCTCGCGCACCGACCGGTCGGTGAGCAGCGCCAGTTCGGGCTGGCCGGAGGTGCTCTTCAGAGACAGCACGAACCGGCCCTCGTGGCCGAGCACCCGGGCGTTCTCCGCGGCGGCGGCGACCGCGTCCGCGGACAGCCCGTCCAGTTCCTCGGCCGTGTCCACGACCAGCGCGGCGGCCTTGGTGGCGGCGTTCACGTTCTGCTGGAACGTCGTTCCGAGCGCGGCGAGTTCGGCGTTCAGCCCGCGCAGCCGGGCCTGCTCGGCCTCGCCCAGCCGGGCGCCGGAGCGGACGAAGCGGGTGTGCCGGGTCTCCAGCAGCCGCAGCGACTCCGGGTCCAGGCCCAGCTCGGCGCGGCGCCCGTACAGCTCCTCGATCCGGGCGAACAGCGCGCGGTCCAGGTGGATCGCGTCGTGGTGCGCGGCCAGCAGCGGGCTCACCTCGGCGTCCACCTCGTCGACCAGCTCGCTGGTGTCGGAGGCCGACTGGTTGCGGAACACCGCGTCCACCCGGCGCAGCAGCTCCCCGGAGCGCTCCAGGGCGACCAGGGTGTTGTCCACGGTCGGCGGCTGCGGATCGGCGGTGATCGCCGCGATCTCGGCCAACTGCTCGGCCATCCCGCGCTCGTAGGCGGGCAGGTAGTGCTCCGGCCGGATCGCGGCGAAGGGCGGCAGTTCGTAGACCAGGGCGCTGGGCTTGAAGAACGGGTTCTCGGTCATTTCGCCGACCATACGCCGTGTCCCCGACCCTGCCTATGCGCCCCCGCCCCCGGGACATGCCCGTTGTCGTACCCACCCGTTAACGTCGAGGTCGGACACCCGTAGACCGCACATCCGTGCCCGTACCCGCACGCCCGACCAGCGCGCCGGAGAGGAGACGCCCCCGTGGCACCCAGGACGGCCCTCGCCCCCGATCCGCACGGCCCGGGCGGCCGGCTCCAGCCGCTCGACGACGCCGGCACCCCGCTCGGTCCGCCCGAGCGCGTCCCCGACCTCGCCGCCGCCGTCGCCGCCCGGGAGGCCGCCGGGAGCACTCGTCCGCTGGGGCCCCGCTGGGTGTGGGCCGCCGCCGAGAGCGCCTACGCGCCGCTGCTGCCCCGGCTACCCGACCGGCTCGCCCGCTGCCACGACCTGCGCCTCGTCGAGGCCCTGCTGCTCACGCGCGAGGGCCGGCTCGGCGCGCCGCGCTCGCTCGGCGCCGCCTGGTCCCGGCTGCGCGGCCTGCCCGTCCCGGACGACCTGCCCGAGCCCGGCTCCGCCGAGTCCGACGACGGGCAGGACACCCTGTTCGCCCCCGACCGGCTGCAACTGCCGCCCGGCGCCGACCCGCTGGCCGCCGTCGTCGCCGTCCACGCCGAACAGCAGCGCCGGCTCGCCGCGATCGCCGACCCGGCCGCCCGGCAGCGGTTCCGGCTGCTGGTCGCCGCCGAGTCCGCCGGGGCGCTGGTGGCCGCCGAGATGGCGTACGACGGGCTGCCCTGGCGCGGCGACGTCCACGACCGGCTGCTGACGGAGCTCCTCGGCCCCCGCCCGACCGTCCCCGGCACCCAGCCGCGACTGCTCGCCGAACTCTCCGCCGAGCTCCAACAGGCCCTCGGCGGGCGCCCGTTCAACCCCGACTCGCACACCCAGGTACTGCGCGCCTTCGCCGAGAACGGCATCCAGCTCAGCTCCACCCGCTCCTGGGAGCTCAAGCGCGTCGACCACCCGGCCGCCGCGCTGCTGATCCGCTACAAGGAGCTGTCCCGGATCCACGCCGCGCACGGCTGGGCCTGGCAGGACGCCTGGGCCCGCGGCGGCCGGTTCCGGCCCGAGTACGTGGTCGGCGGCGTGGTCTCCGGGCGCTGGGCCAGCCGCGGCGGCGGCGCGCTGCAGATCCCGCGCATCCTGCGCCGCGCCGTCGTCGCCGACCCCGGCTGGCTGCTGGTCGTCGCCGACGCCGCCCAACTGGAGCCCCGGGTGCTCGCCGCCCTCTCCCAGGACGCCGGGCTGGCCCGCACCGCCGCCGGCGGCGACCTGTACGAGGCGCTGGCCGCCAGCGCCTTCCAGGGCGACCGCGACAAGGCCAAACTCGGCCTGCTCGGCGCCATGTACGGGCAGACCAGCGGCGACATCGGCCCGCTGCTGAACACCCTGCACCACCGCTACCCCGCCGCGATGGGCTACGTCGAGGCCGCCGCCCGCACCGGCGAGGACGGCGGCGTGGTCGCCTCCCGGCTCGGCCGGGTCTGCCCGCCCGCCTCCGCCGAGTTCCTCGACCTCACCGAGGACCCCGGGACGGCCGGCGAGGCCGGCGGGCGGCAGGCGCGCGCCCGCGGCCGCTTCACCCGCAACTTCGTCATCCAGGCCAGCGCCGCCGACTGGGCGCTCGCCCTGCTCGCGGCCCTGCGCCGCCGACTCAGCGCCCTGCCGGTGGCCGACCCGGCGGACCGGCCGCACCTGGTGTTCTTCCAGCACGACGAGGTGATCGTGCACACCCCGGCCAACCTCGCCGACGAGGTGGCGGCGGCGGTCGCCGAGTCCGCCGACGAGGCCCGGCACCTGGTCTTCGGCGACACCCCGGTCCGCTTCCCGCTCACCACCGCGGTGGTGGACTGCTACGCGGACGCCAAGTAGCCGACACCGACTCGGCCGGACGGGCCCTACAGCTTCCGGAAGCCCCGGGCGTCCTCGGCCGCCGCCACCACCTCGGCCAGCGCCGCCCCGGTCGAGGCGGTGACGGCGGCCGCCACCGCGCCCTCCACGAACGGTGCGTCCACCAGCCGCGCGCCCGGGCGCGGCTCGTCCTCCAGCACGGTGACGGCGGTGAGCACCGAACTCCCGAGGTCCGGCAGCACCACCACGCCCGCCCCGCCGTCCGCCTCGGCGACGGCCCGCGCGATCAGGTCGTAGCTGGTGCCGAGCCCGCCGTCCTCCGTCCCCGCCGCACACACCACCCGCACGCCGCCGGGGGCGAGTTCGACGAGCAGCTCGCGCAGTCCTGCGGCCAGCCGGGCGCTGTGCGAGACCAGGACGATACCTACGTGTTCGCTCATGCCTGCGACCCTACGACCGGACCCCACTACTCCGGGCGGGTGACGGGAAACCCGCGTGTCGCACCCCGTGCCCGCCACCCCCGGCTGGCGTAGCGTCGGGGCAGCGCCGTCTGCCGCACGGCCCGCCGAAGCGTCCTGACCGAGGGAGCGAAGAGCGTTGAAGAAGCTGATCAACACCCCGGAGAGCGTCCTGGAGGACGCGCTGGCCGGAGTCGCCGCCGCCCATCCCGAACTGACGGTGGACCTCCCCAACCGGGTGATCACCCGGGCCGCCCGCCCGGCCGCGCCCAAGGTCGCGGTGATCTCCGGCGGCGGCTCCGGGCACGAGCCGCTGCACGGCGGCTTCGTCGGCCCCGGCATGCTGGACGCCGCCTGCCCCGGCGAGATCTTCACCTCCCCGGTGCCGGACCAGATGCTGGCCGCCGCCAAGGCGGTGGAGAGCGGCGCCGGCGTCGTCTTCGTCGTGAAGAACTACACCGGCGACGTGATGAACTTCGAGCTCGCCGCCGAACTCGCCGCCGAGGAGGGCCTGGCGGTCCGCACCGTCCTGGTCGACGACGACGTCGCGGTCGAGGACTCCACCTGGACGGCCGGCCGCCGCGGCACCGGGGCGACCGTCCTGGTCGAGAAGACCATCGGGGCGCTGGCCGAACGCGGCGCCCCGCTCGACGAGGTGGCCGCCCTGGGCGAGCGGGTCAACGCCGCCTCCCGTTCCTTCGCCATCGCGCTCACCGCGGCCACCGTCCCGGCCGCCGGCAAGCCCGGCTTCGACCTGCCGGAGGACGAGATCGAGGTCGGCGTCGGCATCCACGGCGAGCCCGGCCGCCGCCGCGAGAAGCTGCGCCCGGCCCGCGAGCTGGCCGCCGAGGTGGTCGACACCATCCTCGCCGACCGTCACCTGGCCCCGGGCGACGAGGTGATCGCCCTGCTCAACGGCCTCGGCGCGACTCCCCTGCTGGAGCTGTACATCGCCTACGGCGAGGTCGCCGCCCGGCTCGCCGAGCGCGGCATCACGGTGGCCCGCAGCCTGGTCGGCAACTACGTCACCAGCCTGGACATGGCCGGCTTCTCGCTCACCCTCACCAAGGCCGACGCGCAGCTGCTGGAGCTGTGGGACGCGCCCGTCGACACCCCCGCCCTCAAGCGGGCCTGAGCAGGGAGACGGCATGGACTTCGACACCCCGCTGTTCGACACCGCACTGGCCGAGGCCTGGGTCCGCGCGATCGCCGCGGCCGTCGAGAAGGAGCAGGCCCGGCTCACCGAACTGGACTCGGCGATCGGCGACGGCGACCACGGCAGCAACCTCCACCGCGGCTTCAGCGCCGTCCTGGCCGCCCTCGACGACCTCCGGCCGGCCGGCTCCGGCACGGTCCTGACCAAGACGGGCAGCACGCTCATCTCCAAGGTCGGCGGCGCCTCCGGCCCGCTCTACGGCAAGGCCTTCCGCGCCATCGGCGCCGCCCTGCCCGACCCGGCCGGCCCGGCCGACGTCGCCGAGGCCCTGGCGGCCGGTCTGGACGCCGTCCGCGCGCTCGGCAAGGCCGCGCCCGGGGACAAGACCATCGTCGACGCCTACACCCCGGCCGTCGCCGCCTTCCGCGCCACGGCCGCCGCCGGTGCCGCCCTGCCCGAGGCCGCTGCCGCGGCCGCCGACGCCGCCGAGCAGGGCGCCCGCGACACCGTCCCGCTCCAGGCCCGCAAGGGCCGCGCCTCCTACCTCGGCGAACGCAGCATCGGCCACCAGGATCCGGGCGCCACCTCCACCGCCCTGCTCTTCCGCGCCCTCGCCGACGTCGCCGCGGGCTGAGGCCCACCGGCCGTCCGGGCCCGTCCCGTCCTCCTCCCCGCGCGGCCGCCCGTGCGGCGAGGAGGACTCGGGCAGCCCGCCCCTCAGCCGTCCGTCCTGGCGATCAGCAGCAGCAGCGCGTCGTCCCGCAGCTCCCCGCCCGTGTGCGCCAGCAGGTCCGCGTACACCCGCCCCACCGCCGCCTCCAGCTCCCCCGCCGAGCGCGCGGCGCCCCGCACCAGCGGCCCGACCCGCTCCGCCAGCGGGTAGAACTCCCCGCTCTTGTGGTGCCGTGCCTCGATCACCCCGTCCGTGCAGAGCACCAGCACGTCCTCCGCCCCGAACGGCTGGTCCCAGCTGGCCGGCTCGCCGGCCGCCAACCGTCCGAGGCCCAGCGGCACCCACGGGTCGGGGGCGTCCAGCACGTGCGCCCGCCCGTCGCCGTCGACCCGGATCGGCGGGACGTGCCCGTACTGCAGCAGTTCCATCACCCCGGGCGAGCGGAACTCGGCGAACAGCGCGGTGGTGAACTCCCCGTCCGGCACGTGCCGCTCGACGCTGGCCTCGATCCGCGCCGCGACGCCCCGCAGCCCCGCCTCGTCGTACGCGGCCTCGCGGAACGCGCCCAGCACCACCGCGGCCGTCTGCACCGCGCCGAGCCCCTTGCCCCGGACGTCCCCGACCGCGACCCGGATCCCGTGCGGCGTCTCCAGCACCGAGTACAGGTCCCCGCCGATGAGTGAGGCGTCGGCCGCCGACACGTACCGGACGGCCAGCCGCAGCGGCCCGACCGTCGGCCCGGGCAGCCGCAGCAGGGCCCGCTGGGCCGCCTCGGCGACGGAGCTGACGGCCGCGAAGGCCGCCGCGCGCCGCATCCGAATCTTGGCGACCCAGGCGGAGAAGAGCGTCAACACGACGTAGCTGACCATCGCACCGTAAAGGAAGCGTGCGTCGTTGATGTTGTCGACCTCGTCGTAGTGGCTGAGCCCGAAGACCGCGAACAGGCCGAGCGAGCAGACCGCGAGCAGTTCACCCGGCTTGAGGGTGAGCGCGGCGATGGCCGGGACGACGGTCATCAGCGGCGCGAGGTAGCGGTCCTTGCCGGAGAGGAGGTCGGCGAGTGCGACCAGGAGGACGGCCAGCAGGGCCGGGCTGGCCCGCCGCCAGAACGGCACGTCCTGGAGGTCGGCGGCGAGCAGGGCGCCGCGCTGCCGCTCCGGCGACAGCCCCGCGGCGGCGGGAGCCGACGGGGACTGGGCACGACGGATCGGAAACACATATCGAACATAAGGGACGATCGCCGCGCCCAGCCATCCGCCTGCCCCACGTCGGGCCGCCGACCCGCCGCGAACCAGCCCCAATCATCACCGAATGTCCCATTTGTCATACAGTTCGACCAAAAGTGGCTACCCCGAGGAGGCCCGACCGGTGTCCGGATACCGCAACACCCCCCGCATCTCCGACGGAGATCCTGCGCGGGGTGCTCACCCCGGTCGGCCACATCCTGTGGACCGCGATCATCGGCGGGGTGCTGTTCCGCGAGCGGCGCGGCGGGCGCTTCCGCTTCACCGCCCCGGTCATCGTCACCTACCTGGGCGTATCGCTGCTGCACGCGCTCTGGGACAGCATGAACGGCATCGCCGTCTGGCTGGCCGCCAGGACCACCGCGAGCGAGTGGCAGCGCGCGCTGTTCGCCCTCGGCCACATGCCCGACCCGACCACCGAGCAGGTGCACCTGTACACCTGCTACGACACGGCCGGGCTGATCGTGGTCTCCTTGGGCGGGCTGCTCTGGCTGCGACTGCTGGTCCGGCGCGAGCGCGGGGCGCCGATCCCGGCCCAGCTCCCGGCCTCCCCGGCCTGAGCCGGTCGGCCGCATACGCTCTGCTGTCGGGCGCGCCCGCGAGGCGCGCCCCCCACCCGCCCCTCCGGGGAATACCCCAGAGGGGTACGGTGTCAGCAGAGTAGAGCCCGGGCCGACGCCCGGGGCAGCACACCTCCCGGAGGCCCGGATGTCCAGCACCATCACCTACACCGTGACCGGCATGAGCTGCGGCCACTGCGAGAACGCGATCAGCGAGGAGCTCTCCGCCCTGGCGGGCGTCACCGAGGTCGCCGCCGACGCCAAGGCCGGCACCGTGACGGTCTCCTCCCTCGCCCCGCTGGACGACGAGCAGATCCGCAGCGCCGTCGACGAGGCCGGCTACGAGCTGGTCGGCCGCAGCGCCTGAGGTTCGTCCGGTACGGCGGGGCCCGGGCAGCGGCCCCCGCCGTACGCCCCACCAAGGAGCTGATGCGCATGAGTACAACCGTCCCGGGCGTCCACGGCGCAGCCGGCGCCCAGGCACGGGACCGGGTCGAGCTGTCGATCGGCGGGATGACGTGCGCCTCCTGCGCGGCCCGGATCGAGAAGAAGCTCAACCGGATGGACGGCGTCGAGGCCACCGTCAACTTCGCCACCGAGAAGGCCCGGGTCGACTACGGCCCCGGGGTGACGGTCGAGGACCTGATCGCCACGGTCGAGCGCACCGGCTACAGCGCCGAGCCCCCGCCGCCCCCGGCGCCCGCCGTCCCCGCGCCGGTCGGCGCCGACACCACCACCGACCGGCCCGCCGCCGACCCCCTGCTCGACCGGCTGCTGATCAGCGCCGTCCTCAGCATCCCGGTGGTCATGCTGTCGATGATCCCGGCCCTGCAGTTCACCAACTGGCAGTGGCTGGCCTTCGCGCTCACCGGCCCGGTCGTGGTCCACGGCGGTCTGCCGTTCCACCGCGCCGCCTGGACCAGTCTCAAGCACGGCGCCGCGACCATGGACACCCTGGTCTCGCTCGGCACCCTGGCCGCCTTCGGCTGGTCGTTCTGGGCGCTGTTCTGGGGCCACGCCGGCAGGCCCGGCATGCGCCACGACTTCTCGCTGTCGATCGGCGACACCGGCGCCTCCTCCACCCTCTACCTGGAGACGGCCGCCGCCGTCACCGTGCTGATCCTGCTCGGCCGTTACCTGGAGGCCCGCTCCAAGCGCCGGGCCGGCGCCGCCCTGCACGCCCTGCTCGACCTCGGTGCCAAGGACGTGTCCGTCCTCCGGCGGGGCCGCGAGGTCCGGATCCCGATCGGGGATCTGGCCGTGGGCGACCGGTTCGTGGTGCGGCCGGGCGAGAAGATCGCCACCGACGGCGTGGTGGTCGACGGCGGCTCGGCGGTGGACGCGTCGATGCTCACCGGGGAGTCGGTGCCGGTGGAGGTCTCCGTCGGCGACGGCGTCACCGGTGCCACCGTCAACGCGGGCGGCCGCCTGGTCGTCGAGGCGACCAAGGTCGGCACGGACACCCAGCTGTCCCGGATGGCCCGGCTGGTCACGGAGGCCCAGAACGGCAAGGCCGCCGCGCAGCGCCTCGCGGACCGGATCTCCGCCGTCTTCGTCCCCGTCGTCATCCTGATCGCGCTCGCCACCCTGGTCGGCCGGCTGCTGGTCTCGAACAGCCCCACCGAGGCGTTCACCGCCGCCGTGGCCGTGCTGATCATCGCCTGCCCGTGCGCCCTGGGCCTGGCCACCCCGACCGCGCTCATGGTCGGCACCGGCCGCGGCGCCCAGCTGGGCATCCTGATCAAGGGCCCGGAGGTGCTGGAGTCCACCCGCAACGTCGACACCATCGTCCTGGACAAGACCGGCACCGTCACCACCGGCCGGATGACCCTGCTCGCGGTGCACACCGCCGAGGGCGTCACCGAGACGGAGGCACTGCGCCTGGCCGGCGCCCTGGAGCACGCCTCCGAGCACCCGATCGCCCGGGCGATCGCCACCGCCGCCGCGGAGCGCACGGGCGGGCTGCCGCCGGTCGAGGGCTTCGAGAACGTGCCGGGCCTGGGCGTCCAGGGCGTGGTGGACGGCCACGCGGTGATCGCCGGCCGGGAGGCGCTGCTGAACGACTGGTCGCAGTACCTGCCGCAGGGCCTGGCCGAGGCCAAGCGCACCGCCGAGGCGGCCGGCCGCACCGCGATCGCGGTGGGCTGGGACGGCGAGGCCCGGGCCGTCCTGGAGGTGGCGGACGCGGTCAAACCGACCAGCGCCGAGGCGATCGCCCGGCTGCGCGCACTGGGCCTGCGCCCGGTGCTGCTGACCGGCGACCACCGGGCGGTCGCCGAGGCCGTCGCGGCCGAGGTCGGCATCGCCCCGGAGGACGTGATCGCCGAGGTCATGCCGCAGGACAAGGTCGACACCGTCAAGCGGCTGCAGGCCGAGGGCAGGGTCGTGGCCATGGTCGGCGACGGCGTCAACGACGCGGCCGCGCTCGCCCAGGCCGACCTGGGCCTGGCGATGGGCACCGGCACCGACGCCGCGATCGAGGCGGGCGACCTCACCCTGGTCCGCGGCGACCTGCGCTCGGCGGCGGACGCCATCCGGCTCTCCCGCCGCACCCTCGGCACCATCAAGGGCAACCTGTGCTGGGCCTTCGGCTACAACGTGGCGGCGATCCCGCTGGCCGCCGCCGGGCTGCTCAACCCGATGATCGCGGGGGCCGCGATGGCCTTCTCCTCGGTCTTCGTGGTCACCAACAGCCTGCGGCTGCGCCGCTTCCAGCCCGCCTGAGGCACCCGCCCGCCACCGCGAGGGGCCCGGACCGGACGAACCCCGGCCCGGGCCCTTCCCGGTGGTTCACCCCCGAGCAGCCACCGCAGCCGAGCAGCCCGCCGCTCAACGCCCGAGCAGCTCGCCGCCGTTGCAGTGCAGGATCTCGCCGGTGATGAACCCGGCCTCGGGCGAGGCCAGGAAGTACACCGCCGCCGCGACCTCGCCGGTCTCCCCGATCCGGCCGAGCAGGGTGCGCGCCGCCCGGCGGGAGACCTCCGCCTCGTCCAGGCGCGGGCCGAAGAACTCGGTGCCGGCCACCGTCCCCGGCGCGACGATGTTGGCGGTGATCCCCGAGGTGCCCAACTGGGCGGCCAGGAAGTGGTTCCAGGCGTGCAGCGAGGCCTTCGCGGCGCCGTACGAGCCGGCCCCGCGCAGGGCGGCGATCGAGCTGATGGTGACCACCCGGCCGGCGCCCGGGGTGAGCCGGTCCCGGATCGACTCGGTGAGCAGCACCACGGTCAGCACGTTGCGCTCGAAGTCGCCGCGCCAGCGGGCCAGCAGGGCGTGCGGCCCGGCGCCGATCACGGTCTCCCGGCTGCCGGCGTTGTTGACCAGGACGTCGATCCGCTCGGGCAGTTCGGCGAGCGCGGCCTCGACGGCGTCGGGGTCGGCGAGGTCGCACACCAGCGGGGTGACGTTCGGCCCGAGATCGGCCGCGGCCTTCTCCAGCACCGCGCGACGGCGGCCCACGATCACGACCCGTTCGCCCGCCTCGGCGAACCGCCGCGCGACTTCGTACCCGATTCCCGTGCCACCGCCGGTGACAACGACGTTCCTGGCCATCTGCGCACTCCCTCCCCAGTTCCGCCGCCACGCTGCGAGGGTGCGGGACGGTCCGTACCGGAATGCCACGATTCCTATCACGCTCGGTTGCCGTGACTGCGGGGAGGGTGACGTCGCGCGTGCGGGATCGTGTGGTATGGGCAGGGCACGACGCGCACACGGAGCGTGGCGAGAGGCAGCTCACACCCCCCGGGCGTAACTTCTCGCACCCTGATACGTCTTAGGTTGGTAGTGCGGCAGTTTTTCCGATGGGCTGGGACGCGGCGAACGGCAAAGGCGTCCCCGCACTGCCATCGGTTGCCGCCGACGGGGCTCCGGCGGGCCCCGGGACGGTCGTCGACCCTGGCGACCTTCGCGCACGACGCCGGGGTTGCGGCGGGTCAGGGACGCTTTGAGCGGCCGTCCCCGGCTGCGGCCGCCCCCGGAGTCGTGCGCCGTACGGTTCCGTCCGCGTGCGGGGCGCCCACCCGGGCCCACCGCGCGGGGACGCGGAAGGGCCCGGCCGCACAGCGCGGCCGGGCCCTTCCTGGTGCGGCGTCAGCGGTCGCCGAGGGCGACGAAGTCGCGGATCTCGACGCCGGTGTAGATCTGGCGCGGGCGGCCGATCCGGCTGGTCGGGTCGTTGATCATCTCGTGCCAGTGGGCGATCCAGCCCGGCAGCCGGCCGAGGGCGAACAGCACGGTGAACATGCTGGTCGGGAAGCCCATGGCGCGGTAGATCAGGCCGGTGTAGAAGTCCACGTTCGGGTAGAGCTTGCGCGAGATGAAGAAGTCGTCCTTGAGGGCGTGCTCCTCCAGCTTGAGCGCGATGTCCAGCAGCTCGTCGTTCTTGCCGAGCTGGCCGAGGACCTCGTGCGCGAGCAGCTTGACCTGCGCGGCGCGCGGGTCGAAGGCCTTGTAGACGCGGTGACCGAAGCCCATCAGCTTGACGCCGGCTTCCTTGTTCTTCACCTTCGTGATGAAGGCGTCGACGTCGCCGCCGTCCTTCTGGATGCTCTCCAGCATCTCCAGCACGGCCTGGTTGGCGCCGCCGTGCAGCGGGCCCCACAGCGCCGAGATGCCGGCCGAGATCGAGGCGAACAGGTTGGCGTGGCTGGAGCCGACCAGGCGCACGGTGGAGGTCGAGCAGTTCTGCTCGTGGTCCGCGTGCAGGATGAGCAGCTTGTCCAGGGCGTTGACGATGACCGGGTTGAGCTCGTAGTCCTCGGCGGGGACGGCGAAGGTCATCCGCAGGAAGTTCTCGACGTAGCTCAGGTCGTTGCGCGGGTAGACGAAGGGCTGGCCCATCGCCTTCTTGTACGCGTAGGCGGCGATCGTCGGCAGCTTCGCGAGCAGGCGGACGGTCGACAGGTGACGCTGGCCCGCGTCGAACGGGTTGTGGCTCTCCGGGTAGAACGTGGACAGCGCGCCGACCACCGAGGACAGCATGGCCATCGGGTGGGCGTCCCGCGGGAAACCCTGGAAGAAGCGCTTGACGTCCTCGTGCAGCAGGGTGTGCTGGGTGATCTCGCGGTTGAAATCCGCCAGCTGGTCCGCGTTGGGCAGCTCACCGTTGATCAGGAGGTACGCGGTCTCGATGAAGCCGCCCTGTGCTGCGAGCTGCTCGATCGGGTAGCCGCGGTACCGCAGGATGCCGTTGTCGCCGTCCACGAAGGTGATCGCGGACTTGTACGCGGCGGTGTTACCGAAGCCGTTGTCCAGGGTGACCAGGCCGGTCTGCGGCAGCAGCTTCGAGATGTCGAAGCCGGCGTTGCCCGCAGTGCTCTCGACGACGGGGTACTCGTACTCGCCGTCCTGGTACCGCAGTACTACCGAGTTGTCGCTCACGTCTTCCTCACCGACGAAATGAATCCTCTTCCAAGGTGCCCTGACTGTCTCTACCATCCCCCATCTGGAGGACAGCCGCGCACCCGGGGTGGCCCGAAAGGGCCCGCCCCTACAAAACCTGCCGCCGCAGCCGGTACGAACCGGACAAGATCGGCACCACCCTAGGCTCTGCCGTAAATCTCTTCACGTCAAGAGAACATTAGAGGCAACCATCCTGTTGGATAATCATCCAGTTCCCAGCCGATGATCGAGGGCCGCGTGCCGCCGACCTGCACTGACGGTCCGTACGGCCTGCGCGATCGCCTTCCGTGACCCCACCAGTACCACCAGTTTCCTGGCCCTGGTCACAGCGGTGTAGAGCAGATTTCGCTGGAGCATCGTCCAAGCGGACATGGTGACCGGAATCACCACCACCGGGTACTCGCTGCCCTGCGAGCGGTGGATCGTCACCGCGTACGCGTGGGCCAGCTCGTCCAGTTCGTCGAAGTCGTACGCCACCTCCTCGTCCTCGTCGGTGAGCACCGTCAACCGCTGGTCGTCCACGCTGAGGGCGGTCACCACTCCCACTGTGCCGTTGAAGACACCGTTCCGCCCCTTGTCGTAGTTGTTGCGCACCTGCGTGACCTTGTCCCCCACCCGGAACGTCCGCCCGCCGAACCGCCGCTCCGCCACCCCCTCCCGGGCCGGCGTCACCGCGGCCTGCAGCAGCGTGTTCAGGTTGCCCGCCCCGGCCGGGCCCCGGTGCATCGGCGCCAGCACCTGCACGTCCCGGCGCGGGTCGAAACCGAACTTCTGCGGGATCCGCCGCGCCACCACGTCCACCGTCAGACCGGCCGCCCGCTCCGCGTCGTCCTCCACGAACAGGAAGAAGTCCGCCAGACCGTCCGTCAACGGCGGCTTCCCCTCGTTGATCCGGTGCGCGTTGGTCACCACGCCGGACTGCTGCGCCTGCCGGAAGATCCTGGTCAGCCGCACCGACGGGATCGGGCCGCCCTCCGCCAGCAGGTCCCGCAGCACCTCGCCGGCCCCCACCGAGGGCAGCTGGTCCACGTCCCCCACGAACAGCAGGTGCGCCCCCGGCGGTACCGCCTTGACCAGCTTGTTCGCCAGGATCAGATCCAGCATCGACGCCTCGTCCACCACCACCAGATCGGCGTCCAGCGGCCGGTCCCGGTCGTACGCCGCGTCCCCGCCCGGCTTCAGCTCCAGCAGCCGGTGCACCGTCGAGGCCTCCACCCCGGTCAGCTCCGACAACCGCTTCGCCGCCCGCCCGGTCGGCGCCGCCAGCACCACCTTCGCCCGCTTCGCCAGCGCCAGCGTCACGATCGACTTCACCGTGAAGGACTTGCCGCACCCCGGACCGCCCGTCAGCACCGCGACCCGCTCGGTCAGCGCCAGCCGCACCGACTGCTCCTGCTCCGGCGCCAGCTCCGCCCCGGTCCGCTTCGCCAGCCACTCCAGCACCACCGGCCAGTCCACCGAACCGAACCACGGCATCCGGTCGGAATCCGAACGCAGCAGCCGCAGCAACTGGTTGGCCAGCGAGATCTCCGCCCGGTGGAACGGCACCAGATACACCGCGGTGATCGGCTCGCCCGCCTCCCCCGGCACCGACTCCCGCACCACCCCCTCCGCCGCCACCAGCTCCGCCAGGCAGTCGATCACCAGCCCCACGTCCACCTGCAGCAGCTTCACCCCGTCCGCGATCAGCCGCTCCTCGGGCAGGTAGCAGTGCCCCTGATCGCTGCTCTGCGACAGCGCGTACTGCAGCCCCGCCTTCACCCGCTCCGGGCTGTCGTGCGGGATCCCCACCGCCTGGGCGATCCGGTCCGCCGTCAGGAAACCGATGCCCCACACGTCCGACGCCAGCCGGTACGGCTCGTTCCTGACCACCCCGATCGAGCTGTCCCCGTACTGCTTGTAGATCCGCACCGCGAGCGAGGTCGACACCCCGACCCCCTGCAGGAAGACCATCACCTCCTTGATGGCCTTCTGCTCCTCCCAGGCCGCCGCGATCTTCTTCGTCCGCTTCGGCCCCAGCCCCGGCACCTCGATCAGCCGGCCCGGCTCGTTCTCGATCACCTCCAGGGTGTCCACCCCGAAGCGCTCCACGATCCGCTCGGCGAACCGCGGCCCGATCCCCTTGATCAGCCCCGAACCCAGGTAGCGCTGGATGCCCTGCACCGTCGCCGGCAGCACCGTCGTGTAGTTCTCCACCGTGAACTGCCGCCCGTACTGCGGGTGCGAACCCCACCGCCCGTGCAGCCGCAGCGACTCGCCCACCTGCGCGCCCAGCAGCGCGCCCACCACCGTCAGCAGGTCGTTCCCGCCCCGGCCGGTGTCCACCCGGGCCACCGTGTAGCCGGTCTCCTCGTTGGCGTACGTGATCCGCTCCAGCACGCCCTCGACCTGCGCGAGCTGGCGCGGCGCCTCCTGCCCCGACTGCGCCTGCCTGGCCACCGGGACCCCCTTCGACCGGTACGGGTGGACCTTTCCGTTACGCACCGTACCGCCCGGCCCCGACAACCCCGCACCCGCGCCGACCGCCCCCGAACGCCCTGCCGTGCAGCGCCCCGGCCGGGGTGCCAGGCTGGGAGGGGCAAGGGGGGCACCGATCGCGCCCGCGCCCGCACGGGCCCCCGTCCGAGGAGCAGAGCCCATGCTTAACACCGCCTTCCGCCCCGGCTCCCCCGCCTGGGTCGACCTGGGCAGCCCCGACACCCAGGCCTCCGTCAGCTTCTACACGGCCCTGTTCGGCTGGACCTTCGACTCGGCCGGCCCCGAGGCCGGCGGGTACGGCTTCTTCCAGCTCGACGGCCGGACGGTCGCCGCCCTCGGCCCGCTCGCCGAGGAGGGCGCCCTGCCCGCCTGGACGCTGTACTTCACCACCCTCGACGCCGACCGCACCACCGAACTCGTCGAACAGGCCGGCGGACGCGTCCGGTTCACCCCCTTCGACGTCTTCACCGCGGGCCGGATGGCCGGCTACGCCGACCCGACCGGCGCCGAGTTCGCCGTCTGGCAGCCGCACGACACCCGCGGCCTGGACGTCGTCAACGAGGAGGGCAGCCTCTGCTGGGCCGAGTGCTACAGCGTCGACGCCGAACGCGCCAAGTCCTTCTACCGCACCGTCTTCGGCTGGCAGGAGCAGGACGTCCCGCTCGAAGGCGTCCTCTACACCGTCCTCACCCCGGCCGGCGCCGGCAGCGACGACGCCCACGGCGGCATCATGCAGCTCGGCCCCGAGCACACCGCCGCCGGCACCACCTCGCACTGGCTCCCCTACTTCGAGGTCCCCAACGTGGACGCCAGCCTCGCCATCGCCGACACCCTGGGGGCGACGGTGCGGATCCCCGCCATGGACGTCCACGGCGTCGGCCGGCTCGCCCAGCTGCACGACCCGCACGGCGCCGTCTTCGCCGTCATCACCAGTGCCAAGCCCGGGGAGTGACGTCGGATCACCCCCGAGAAGGGCCGTGAGGGGGCCCTACGGGCACCGACGGACAGGGGTGCGGGGAAGGCGGCCACCTATCCTCTGATCATGAACGATCTGACGATTCGCCGGGCCACCGAAGCCGACCTGCCCGCGATAGTGGCCATGCTCGCCGACGACCCCCTCGGCGCCACCCGCGAGAGCTCTGACGACCTCGCGCCCTACCTGGACGCCTTCGCCCGCATCGACGGCGACCCGCACCAGCACCTCGTCGCCGCCGAACGCGCCGGCCGAACCGTCGGCACCCTGCAGCTGACCGTGGTCCCCGGCCTCTCCAGGAAGGGCTCCACCCGGACCATCATCGAGGGCGTCCGCATCCACGCCGACGAGCGGGGCACCGGCCTCGGCACCGAACTGATCGAGTGGGCGATCGAGCGTGCACGCGCACTCGGCGCGGACCTCGTCCAGCTCACCTCCGACGCGACCCGCACCGACGCCCACCGCTTCTACGAGCGGCTCGGCTTCGTCCCGTCGCACCTCGGATTCAAACTCCAGCTCTGATTCCGGCCCGGAAATGCAGAGAACCCCCATCCGGTTTCCCGGATGGGGGTTCTCTGTGAATGATTGTTCGGCGGCGTCCTACTCTCCCACAGGGTCCCCCCTGCAGTACCATCG
>NZ_JARXYZ010000026.1 GCF_029894125.1 Kitasatospora sp. MAA19 | reverse complement strand
TTCCAGGAGCACCTCGACCAGCAAGGTATCCAGCGCTTGCGTTCCTGGCGAGCCGTCAGCTGACGCCGTAGCGACCAAGATCCCCGACAGAGTCAAGACTAGGGCGTGTTTGCAAAGTCGCGTCGGACCAGGCCGCGGCGGTGGGCGCCCGGCTGGGCGTGCGCCGGGATCGTCCTCGTACTGGACGTACTTGGGCGATTCGGGCGTGCGTCCAGGCGGGATGCCCGGCGCCGCGGACCCGGCGGGACTTTGCAAACACTAGGGCCGGTCCGGCCCTGGTCAGTCCGCCAGCCCCAGCGGGTCCGGTGAGGTGTCGAGCAGTTCCGGGCCGTTGGCGCGGACGCTGTTGACGGCGGTGGAGACGGCCCGCACCCGCAGGGCGCCGTCGGCGGGGCGGCGCAGCAGGTGGTGGAGTTCGCCGGCGTCGGTGAGGTCGGGGGCGAGCCAGGCGGACAGGTCGTCGGGGGCGATGGTGAGCGGCATCCGGTCGTGGACGCGCCCGGCGCTGTCGGTGGCGTCGGTGGTGATGACGGTGGTGGTGGCGAGCCAGGCCGCCGGGTCGTCCTCGGGCCGGGTGCGGTCGCGCCAGAACTCGTAGAGGCCGGCCATCAGCATGACCGAGCCGGTGCTGAGGAAGTACGGCTGCTTGTACTTCCTCCGGTCGGCGGTGGCGGGGACCTCGCGCCACTCGAAGTAGCCGTCGGCGGGGATGACGCAGCGCCGCGTGGTGAAGGCCTTGCGGAAGGCGGGCTTGAGGTGCACCGTCTCCGAGCGGGCGTTGATCATGCGGGCCCCGCCGGAGGGGTCCTTGGACCAGGACGGCACCAGGCCCCAGCGCAGCGCGCGCACCTGCCGCGACAGTTCGCCGGTCTCCCGGTCGACGCGCTCCAGGACGGCGGGCACCGGGTCGGTGGGCGCGACGTTCCAGCTCGGGGCGAAGGACTCGGCCGGATCCCAGCGGAGCTCCCCGAGCAGGGCGGCGAGGTCCTGGGGCGTGGTGGTGGAGACGAAGCGACCGCACATGCCCCCCACCCTGCCACCTCCCTCGGACAGCCGCTCAGCCCGCCGGGTGGCGGCCCGGGGTGTGGCCGAAGGTGCGGCGGAAGACGTCGATGAAGGCGCTCGCGGAGGACCAGCCGCAGCGGTGCGCGACCGCGGTGACGGGCAGGCCCTCGGCGAGCAGCACCAGCGCGTGGTGCAGCCGCAGCTGGGTGCGCCACTGGGGGAAGGTCATGCCGAGGTCGGCGCGGAACAGCCGGGAGAGCGTCCGGTCGCTGGCGCCGACCGCCCGGCCCAGCTCGGCGAGGGTGCGCGGGTCGGCCGGGTCGGCCTGCAGGAGGTCGCAGAGCGTGCGCAGCAGCGGGGTGGTGGGGGTGGGCAGGTGCAGCGGCTGAAGGGGCGAGGCGCGCAGCTGGTCGAGCAGGACGCCGCGCAGCCGGGCTCGTTCGGGGCTGTCGTCCTCGGGGGCGCGGGTGTAGGCGACGATCAGCTCGCGCAGCAGCGGCCCGACGGCGAGGACGGTCGGCTGGTCCAGGGCGAGCGGGTTCTCGGTGGCGGGCAGCCCGACCAGGTGGAGTTCCAGCTCCCCGTGGGCCTGGTGGGCGTGCACGGTGCCGGCCGGGACCCAGATGGCGCGGGTGCCGGGGGCGACCCAGGAGCCGGCGTCGGTGGTGATGGCCAGGACGCCCCGGGCCGCGTAGGCGATCTGGTGGTCGTCGTGGCGGTGGGCGTCGATCCCGGCGCCGGACGCCAGCCGTTGGGTGCGGGTCGGGGCGACGGGGTCATGGCGGATTGTCGGCATCACCTGTCAGATTATCGGAAGCCCGACAGGTGGCGGTGCGCCGAACATGGCGGCATGCCGACCAGCACACCTGACAATCCGCCGACGAGTACACCCGGCACCCCGGACGGAACGCCTGCCGAGCCGCACCGCACACCCGACGGGCTGAGCGGAACACGCGGCAGGCCGCACGGGACTCCCGGCAGGCGGAACTCCTCGATCACCCTGCTGTCCGTCGGACACGCCTGTGTGGACGTCTACCAGGGCGCGGTGGCCGCCCTGGTCCCGTTCTTCGTCGCCGAGCGCGGCTACGGCTACGCCGCCGTCTCGGGCGTGGTGCTCGCCGCCTCGCTGCTCTCCTCGGTGGCGCAGCCGCTGCTCGGCGCGATCACCGACCGGCGGCCGCTGCCCTGGCTGCTGCCCGTGAGCACGCTGGTGGGCGGTGCGGGCATCGCGCTCAGCGGGGTGAGCGGCTCGTACCCGCTGACCCTCGCCTTCGTGGCGCTGTCCGGGGTCGGGGTGGCCGCGTACCACCCGGAGTCCGCCCGGGTGGCCCGGCTGGCCGCGCGGGACGGCCACCGGGGGATGGCCTGGTTCTCGCTGGGCGGCAACCTGGGCTTCGCGGCGGCCCCGCTACTGGTGACCGTGGTGGTCGCGGGCGGCGGCCTGCGGCTGACCCCGCTGCTGGTGCTGCCGGCGCTCGCGGGCGCCGCACTGTGCCTGCCGGTGCTGCGCGAACTGGAGCGGCGGCGCGCCGCCGGGACCGGACCGGCACCGGTGACGGGGCCCGACGACCGGGCCTCCTTCGTCCGGCTGTCGCTGGCCGTGGTGTGCCGCTCGATCGTCTTCACCGGCCTGAGCACCTTCCTCTCGCTGTTCGCCACCCAGCGCGTCGGCGGCGGTACGGCGGCGGGCACCGCGGCGCTGGCGGTGCTGTACGCGGGCGGCGCGGTGGGCTCGGTGCTGGGCGGCGCCCTCGCGGACCGCTGGGGCCGGGTCGCGGTGGCGCGCTGGTCGTACCTGGTCGCGGCGGTGGCCGTGGCGGGCGTGCTGCTGGTGCCGGGCCCGGCGCTGTACGGGTGCGTGGCGCTGACCTCGGCGGGCCTGTACGTGCCGTTCTCGCTGCAGGTCACGCTGGGGCAGGACTACCTGCCCTCGCGCATCGGCACCGCCAGCGGGATCACGCTGGGGCTGACCGTCAGCATCGGCGGCCTGGCGAGCCCGCTGATCGGCGGCCTCGCGGACGCGACCTCGCTGCGCACCGCCCTGCTGCCGCTGGTGCTGATGCCGGTGCTGAGCTGGCTGCTGTTCCGCACCCTGCCGGAGCCAGCCGCGCCAGCCGCGCCGGTCGCGCCGGTCGTGCCCGAGGACCGGTCGGCGGCCGCGAAGGCGGGGGGTTGACGACGGACTCGCGGACCCCTGGACACCGCCGTGAGCGGTGGGGCCAGGGGTCCGGAGGGTCCGGTCAGCGGCTCAGGACGCGACGCTCCAGCCCTGCCCGGCGGCGGCGCCGTCGGCCGGGTCCGTGGTCACGGTCGAACCCGCCGTGCCGCTCCCGGCGTTGAGCGCCAGGCCGGTGGCGACGTTGGTGACGGTGAGCGCCCCGGTGGCGCTGTTCTGGGTGACCCGCCACTCCTGCGAGGGGTTGCCGGGCGAGTAGCTCAGCAGGGAGGCGCTGTTGCCGGGGGAGGTGCCGGCGGTGAGCACGGTGTGTGCGTGGGTGGCGGTGGCGCAGTTGTCGCTGATCCGGACGGTGCCGTCCGGGTTGGTGGTGAAGGTCCACTGCTCGGAGGTGTGCGTGGGCCACCAGGTGTTGACGTCCGCGACGGCGCCCAGCGGCGCGCTGCAGGTGCCCGCGACCTCCAGGACCAGGCCGCCGCTGCCGCCGGGGCTGAGCGCGTGGTAGCGGCCGTCGTCGACCACGGCGGTCGGGACGGTGGTCGGCTGCGCGCTGAGCCGGTACAGCGCCACGCCGTGCGGGGCCACCGTGGTGCCGAGCGTGCCGGTGACGGTCGAACTCGCGCCCGTCCACAGCTCCTTGGCGGTGTAGCCGGGCCCGGTGAGCCCGAGTTCGCCCAGGCTGGTGTTCACGGCGTGGCTCGCCGCCGGGTCCTGGTTGACCAGCAGCACGGCGGTGTCGCCGTTCGCCAGCTGCCGCTTGAGGACGACCGGCGCGGTGGCGTTCGCGGGCTTGGCGCCGACCAGGGTGGCGGGCTTGGCCAGGGAGTCCTGGTCGATGCCGATGACGTCGCGGTTCTTCAGGACCGCAAGGCTCGCCGCGTCGATCCCGGTGGACCAGGTGTGCCCGTCCGCGCTGTGCTGCGACTGGGCGGCGGTGCGCAGGTCGGCGCCGGAGATCAGCGGGGCGGCGAGCATCGCGAGGACCGAGGTCTCGGTGCGGGACTCGTCGTCGGTGAACGGCTTGTGGCAGGTGCAGGTGTCGGTGGTGCCCCAGAGGCCGAAGACGTCCTGCCAGCCGGTGAACATCATGTCGAGGTCGTTCCAGCTGCCCGGGCGCACGTTGCCGGGGTACTGCAGCGCGGTCTGCAACTGCCCGTTCCAGAGCACCCCGTCGAGTTCGCTGTCGCGGTCGCCGCCGATCCGGCAGAGGTTGGCGACCTGACCGCACCAGATGCCGGTCGGCGCGTAGCCGGGGGCCTGGAACGGCGCGGTGCCGGCCGCCTGGATCACCGGGTCGGTGCGCGCCGGGTCGTCCGCGGCGAGCAGGTACGGGACGCCGGTGTGGACGGGCTGGGCGGAGACGCTGAGGGTGACCTTGGGCCGGCCCTGCGCGGCGGAGGCGGCGTCGAGGGCGTGCTGGAAGGTCTGGACCCGGGCGTAGACGGAGCGGGTGAGCTCCTTGCCCTCGCCCTGGGTGCCGTAGCCGTGCCCGTCCGGCCCGGTGATCGGCGGGCCGTACGGGCAGTCGTCGTACTTGACGAAGTCGACGCCCCAGGAGACGAAGTCGGCGGCATCGGTGGTCTCGTGTCCGAGGCTGCCGGGGTGCATCTGGCAGGTCAGGTAGGTGTCGGTGCCGTACAGGCCGAACTTCAGGCCCTTGCTGTGCGCGTACTGGGCGAGGTACGCGATGCCGTTGACGGTCCGTCCGTTGACGGTCTGCGAGGGGAAGTGGTCGGGGCGGGGGACGAGGTGGCCGGAGGTGGGGTCGTTGCCGGTGCCGTCCGTGCCGGCGACCGGGTTGCCGGCGGCGTCGTAGAGCTGCATCGAACCGTACGAGGTCCGCACGATGTCGCTGCTCTGGCCGTCGCGGTGCCACAGCGACCAGCCGTCGTCGATGGTGACGGTGTCGTAGCCGGCCGCGACCAGGCCGTTGGCGGCCATGAAGTCGATGGTCTGGACGACCTGGTCCTCGGTGACCTCGGTCCCGAGGGAGTTCCAGGAGTTCCAGCCCATCGGCGGGGTGAGGGCGTTGCCGTTGCCGAGGGCGGCGGCGGGGGCGGCCGCACCAACGGTGAGGGCACCGAGGCCGGTGGTGGCGAGGGCCAGCGCGAGCAGGGGTGCCGCGAGGCGGTGGGGGATGTGGCGCATGCGCGCTCCTGGGGAGTGGGGGGAGGGGTGCTGCATCGGGCAACTCGTGGGCACGGCCGGTCGGTTGGGGGCGGATCGGCCGTGGGGCGCGCCCGGGGTCAGCCGGTGACGGCGTCCGGGGGTCAGTCGAGGACGGCGGCGGTCGAGGTGTGTCCGGGGGCGACGGTGACGGTGGCGTAGGTGTAGGTCACGCCGTCGACGGTCGTGGTGCGGGTGGGCCGGGCCTTGCCGTCGACGGTGAGTCCGTCGTGCCGGCCGGTGAAGCGGGCCTCCCAGGTGAGCGGGGCGCGTCCGGTGTTGGTGAGGGTGCTGCCGCGGTGGCCGTCGTGCCGGACGGTGACCGAGCCGGTGCCGACCGGGATGTCGGCGACCTGCAACCAGCCCATCGAGGCGGGTAGTTGGGAGGCGGTCACCAGGGTGCCGGCGGCGGCGTCGGGCTGGACGCCGAGCAGGCCCTGCACGGTCTGGCTGAGCAGGGTGAACGGGACCTCGGGGTAGTCGCCGTTGAGCATCCGGCCGCTCGCGTGGAGCTGGTCGACGCCCTGGTAGATCTGCCGCATCCACTTCCAGGCGGTGTCGCCGTCGTGGTTGGCGAAGAAGGCGTCCGGCAGGTAGGTGAAGGCCTCCAGGTTGGTCGAGCGCTGCGGGCCGGAGTCGGCGGCGTCGATCGCGGCGAGGAGGCCGTCGCGGCGCGGGCCCGGGTCGAGCAGCTGCTTGACCGGCATCAGCACGCTGGACTCGTAGCCCCAGCCGGTCACCGGCTTGCCGGTGGTGTCGTAGCCGTGCACGACCTCGCCGGGCTGCTGCGGGTCCACGCTCCAGGTGGTGTTGACGTACGTGCGCAGCGCGGTGGCGGCCCGCTGGTAGCCGGTGGCCGCGGCGGTGTCGCCGTGCGCGGCGGCCAGGGTCGCGGCGGCGAGGTACGCCTGGTACTGGGCGCCGAGGGCATCGCCGGCCTCGGCGTAGGTGCTGGTGGCGTTCTCGGCGTAACTGGCGGTGCCGGCGAAGATGCTGCGGCTGGTGGCCTGCGGGACGGGGATGCCGCCGTTGTCGACCGGGCCGGGGTGCTGGGCGATGAAGGGGCCGAGGGTGTTGCGGACGTAGCCGCTCAGCGTGGGGTCGTCGGCGTAGTCGCGGTCGCCGGTCCACCGGTAGGCCTCGCCGGCCTTCTCCACCAGTTCGAACGGCGCGGGCAGCTCGCGGACGAAGCGGTCGGGGCCGCGGTAGTCGATGCTGCCGTACGTCTTGGCGTCGAAGTTGAGCGCCCAGACCGGGTAGAGCTTGTTGACCTCGGTGGCGGAGGCGGCGAAGCCGCGCAGCATGGTCTTGTTCTCGGCGTCCAGGCCGAGCAGGTGGGCGCCGACCAGCTGGTGGGCGAAGTCGCGGCTGTAGAAGTCGGAGCGGAACGGGTAGCCGGCCCAGTAGGTGGTGTCGTAGGTGGTGGTGCCGGTGCCGCCGGGGTTGTTCTCGTCCATGTCGAGCACGCCGGTGGTGCCGGCCTGCTGCACCCAGCTGTTGGCCTTGGTCTTGGCCCAGTCGAACAGGGCGACGACCTCCGGGTCGGAAGAACTGATCTGCGGGTCCCTGGGGGCGGACGGGGCGACGGCGGTGTCGTCCACGTTGACCCAGCCGGTGGGGGAGGAGCCGATGGTGAGGGTGAGCTGGTCGCCGGCCGCGACGCGCACCCGGGGCAGCGTGTACTTCGCGTAGGTGGGCTGCTCGGGCAGGGTGGTCGAGCGGACCACGGTGCCGTTGACGCTGACCGCGAAGGTGCCGCCGGCGCCGCCGGTGGCGATCCAGGCGGACAGGTCGTAGCTGCCCGCGGTGACGGCGGTGACCTGCTGGCTGATCCGGTAGCCCGGGCCGGCGTCGAGGTAGGCGAGGCGGGTGCCGCTGTGCGGGTTGTTGGTGGCGACGCCGGTGTGCGCGGTGAGGGTCCAGCCGTCGGTGCCCTGTTCGAAGCCGGGGTCGGTGAGGGTGAGCGGTTCGCTGCGGGTGAGGGTCCAGCGGTGGGCGGGCCGGGCGTCGCAGTGCCGGCGGTCGGAGGCGGTGTTCGGCTCGGATGCGGTGTCCTGCTCGGGCGCTGCGTTCCGCTCGGGCGCCTCCGCCGTGGTGAGACAGGCGCCGTGCGCGGCCAGGGTGTAACTCCCGCCCGGCGCGGGGGAGATGGTGAAGGTCCCGGCGGCGGGTTCGGTGTCGCAGTCGGCGGTGCCGGGTCGGCGCCCGGTGCCGTCGAGGGTCAGGCAGCGCCCGCTCGCGGCGTTGACCAGCCGGTAGCCGTCGGTGGTGCGGCGCAACTGCCAGCGCTGGCTGAGCAGTCCCTGGCAGGCCGCCCCGACGACGGGCGTGCCGGCCGCCGACTGCGCGTACTGCGGGCCGAGGCAGCCGCCGTCCAGGGCGGCGCCGATGGCGTAGCCGCCGCCGTCGACCAGTGGGGCCGCGCCGGCCGCCCGGGCCGGGCCCGCGCCGACCGCCTGGACGGCGAGGACGGCCAGTACCGCGAGGCCCGAGGGCAGGGCGCGGACGGGTCGGCGGTGCGGGGCGCGGCTGGGGGGCATGGCGGTTCTCCTGTCGGGCGGGTGGCTGGGGCGTGACCGGGGTTTGAACGTTCAAATCCCTGGGCTGCGAGGCATCATGCGTATGACGGGTGACATGTGGTATTTCACATGCTCGTCCGAGTCCCGTCAACGGTCGGCGCACGGTCGGCTGCTTCGGGGTGAGCGCGAAGGTCCACTGTGCCTTTCGTACCCCCGGGGGTATCATCGACATCGTTCGGAGATGCCCCGCCCCGTATCGGCCGTCGAGGCCGTGCGCTGGCACCTATACCAGTGGGGGTATCGAGATCGCGCTGCGGCGCCCGGCGCCACCCGGGCCTGTCCAGCCAACGGCTCTGTCCCGTATCCGGTGGTAACGGGCTGTGATTCAGGCGAGGAGGATGTGGTGGCGGAGGAGCTTGAATCCGGCTCTGCCGTGCATCTGTCGCATGATCCTTTTGGTGCGGGTGTTCACGACCGCCGATCCCTTCAGCGGGCGGCCCTGACGAGAGCGACCAACGCCCATGGGTTACTGGTCATGCGCACATTCAAGGGAAGGAGACATCGCCGGGACGTATGCGTTTTTCGATAGGCTGACGACAGGCTCCGGTGCGTAGCATTGGTACATGCGTGTCTTGATCGTCGAGGACGAGCTGTACATGGCAGAGGCCATCCGTGACGGGCTGCGCCTGGAGGCGATTGCGGCGGACATCGCCGGTGACGGCGACACCGCCTTGGAGTTGCTGAGCGTCAACGCCTACGACATCGCCGTCCTCGACCGCGACATCCCCGGCCCCTCCGGTGACGAGATCGCCGAACGGATCGTCGCGGCGGGATCGGGCATGCCCATCCTCATGCTCACCGCCGCCGACCGGATCGACGACATGGCCTCCGGGTTCGGGCTCGGTGCCGACGACTACCTCACCAAGCCGTTCAAGATGCGTGAACTCGTCCTCAGGCTCAGGGCGCTCGACCGCAGGCGCGCGTACATCAGACCGCCTGTGCGGGAGATCGCGGGCCTGCGGCTGGACCCCTTCCGTCGCGAGGTCTACCGCGACGACCGTTACATCGCACTCACCCGCAAACAATTCGCCGTGCTCGACGTGCTCGTCGCCGCCGAAGGCGGCGTCGTCAGCGCCGAGGAACTGTTGGAGCGGGCCTGGGACGAGAACGCCGACTCGTTCACCAATGCCGTACGCATCACGGTCTCGACTCTGCGTAAACGCCTCGGTGAACCTCAGATCATCGCCACCGTGCCCGGCGTCGGATACCGGATCACTACCCAGGCGGACATCAGGCGTGAGGGCAATGCGGGCGCCTAGAACACCAGGCTTGAGCGTCCGCCTCAAATTCGCCCTCAGCTATGCGGGCTTCGTCATGCTCGCGGGCGTGCTGATGCTGGCCACCGTGTGGGTATATCTGCTGCGCGGCCTGCCCAGTGCAGCGAGCAGCCCTAACGGGCTCGTGCCCATCCGCACCATCGTGCTGCACGCCTACGCTCCGGCGGCGGCCGGAGTGCTGGCGCTCCTGCTGGTGTTCGGCCTCCTGGGAGGCTGGCTGCTCGCCGGCCGAATGCTCGCCCCGCTGACCCGCATCACCGACGCCACCTCCATGGCCGCGAACGGGTCGCTCTCCCACCGGATCGAGCTGGAAGGCCGCGAGGACGAGTTCCGCGAGCTGGCCGACGCCTTCGACACCATGCTCGCGCGCCTCGAAGCGCACGTCACCGAGCAGCGGAGGTTCGCGGCCAACGCCTCCCACGAGCTGCGCACCCCGCTGGCGATCACGAAGGCCCTTCTCGAAGTGGCTTTCAACGACCCGGCGCGAGACTCGGGCGAGCTGTTCCGACGCCTCAACAACGTCAATGCCAGGGCGATCGACCTCACCGAGGCGTTGCTCCTGCTCAGCCGTGCCGACCAGCGATCCTTCACCCGGGAGCCCGTCGACCTGTCCCTGAACGTCGAGGAGGCCGTCGAGACGCTGCTTCCCATGGCGGAGAAGCACGGCGTAACCATCGAGGCCTCGGGCGACATCACCCCGACCATCGGCTCCCGCGCGCTCCTGCTGCAGATGACAGTCAATCTCATCCATAACGCGATCGTCCACAACCTGCCCGGTCGGGGCATCGTGCGGGCAACGACCGGCATCCATCCCGGAAGCGTGACGCTCACCGTCGAGAACACCGGCGAGATCCTCTCAGCACAGCTGGTCTCGACCCTCACCGAGCCCTTCCAGCGCGGCACCGAACGCATCCGCCATGACCACGCGGGCGTCGGCCTGGGCCTGGCCATCGTCAAGAGCATCGTCGAAGCGCATGACGGAACCCTCACCATCGCCCCGCGCCCCGGAGGCGGCCTCCACGTCACGGTGCGGCTGCCGACCGCCCCTCCGCCGGCCCGGCCCGTGAAACCGATCACGTAGCCAGCGTGGACGTGACTCTGTGTTGTCGGCGATCGGCGGCGACGAGTAGAACTCGCTTGCGGAGCAGGGGATGTCCGGCACGACCTGCCATCTGCCGCTTCAGGAGCTTGATGTTCGTGACTCTGCCGAGGACGCCCGGACCGCGGCTCTGGAGACGGTGTCCGGCGTGGTCGGCCGCGTGAAAGCCTGCGCGGCGCTGGGCGTCAACCGGGCGACCTGGTACCGCCACCACCGGAAGTCCCCGCCCCCGCCGAGGCCGGTCCGGGAGTGCCGGCCGCGTCCGAAGGCGCTCACGCCCGCCGAGCGCGAGCGGGTGGTGGCCAAGCTCAACGGCGACCGGTTCAAGGACACGGCACCCGCCGAGGTCTACGCCACGTTGCTGGACGAGGGCGTCTACCTGTGCTCGGAGTCCACGATGTACAGGATCTTGCGCAAGCGCGGCGAGGTCCGCGAGCGGCGCCGGCAAGCGACCCACCCACCGTGCAGGAAGACCGAGTTGATGGCCAGCGCCCCCAGCCAGGTCTGGTCCTGGGACGTCACCAAGCTGCGAGGCCCGCACAAGTGGGTCTTCTACTTCCTCTACACGATGATCGACATCTACTCCCGCTACACCGTGGGCTGGATGGTCACCACGTGCGAGAGCGAGGAACTCGCCAGGTGCCCGGTAGCCGCGTCCAACTCGGGGCAGCGGGCCAGGATTTCCTTCAGCTTGCGCTGATCCTCGCCACGGATGCGGTCAGGGTTGCGCTTGATCAAGCCGGTCACTTGGCGCACTCCCGGTGACCTCGGCGGGGGCGGGTCGTCGGGTGTGAGTCGGAAACCAGTCAGCAGGGTTCGTCCCGCCCACTGATGCACCCCGCACTCAAGGACTCACCGACATCGACCGGTGAGTCCTTCTGCTTTCCGCTCCCTATATTCCCCAGTTGGTTCATTTCGCGACGCTGAGGAATTTTCGAGATCGGAATCAGGGGCCGTGTCCAAGTGTCGGAAATGCTCGCTTGGACACCGACTCGTGGACAGCGAGTCCGATCAGCACCATGGACCTGCGGACTTCGGTGACGTGGGAGAGGGGATGTCCGTATGGTCATGATGCCGTCCAGCAGGGGGGCGCAAAGGGCCGGCGGAGGCGACGATCCCGAGCCGGCCAAGCTCCGCCCTGAAACGCCACGCAGGGTGCTCGCCTACTTTCGCCCGCATACCGGCAGAATCGCACTCTTCGCAATCGGCGCCGTCCTGGAGTCGCTCATCGTGGTGGCGACTCCGCTGTTGCTCAAGCAGATCGTCGACGACGGGATCCTCAAGGGCGACTCCGGAGAGGTCACCCTGCTGGCCTGCCTCACCGCGGGGCTCGCCGTCCTCGACGCGCTACTGCAGCTGGTGCTCGCCTACCTCGCCGGGAGGATCGGGCAGGGGGTCAGCTACGACGTCCGGATCCAGGCGATCGAGCACGTCCAGCGGCTGCCGGTCGCATTCTTCACCCGCACCCAGACCGGTGTGCTGGTCGGACGGCTCCACACGGATCTGATCATGACGCAGCAGGCGTTAAGCCAACTGCTGATGGCGCTCCCCAGCGTGATCGGGGTCGTCCTGGTGATGGCCGAGCTGTTCTACCTGTCGTGGATCGTCGCCGTCATCACGCTGGTGCTGATCCCGCTGTTCGTCGTTCCCTGGGTGTACGTGGGGAGAGTGACACAGCGGTACACCAGGCAGTCGATGGAGGTGAACGCAGGCCTGGCCGGCCTCCTCCAGGAGCGGTTCAACGCTCAGGGGGCGATGCTCTCCAAGCTCTTCGGCCGTCCGGACGAGGAGATGGACGAGTACGAGGACCGGTCGGAAAGGCTCCGCAGGGCCGGCGTGAGCGTCGTCGTCTACGGCCGGATGGCCTTCGTCGTCATGATGCTGATCGCCGCGCTCGCCACGGCGCTCACCTACGGGGTCGGCGGCGGCCTCGTGCTCTCCGGGGCCTTCCAGCTCGGCACGCTGATAGCTCTCGCCGCCCTGCTCGGGCGGCTGTTCGGGCCGATCACCCAGCTGTCCGGGATGCAGGCGAACGCGTTGGTCGTCCTGGTGAGCTTCGACCGGCTCTTCGAGCTCCTCGACCTGAAGCCGCTGATCGAGGAACGCCCCGACGCCGTCACGCTCACGCGGAACACAGCCCCGGAGATCGAGTTCGAGGACGTGTCGTTCCGCTATCCGGGCGCGGACGAGGTCTCGCTGCCGTCGCTGGAGCAGAACGTGCGTGGCGGAGGGGATCGAGGGGAGACGGCGCCGGAGGTCCTGCGCCACGTGAGCCTGCGTGCGCCGGCCGGGACCATCACCGCACTCGTCGGCCCGTCCGGCGCGGGGAAGAGCACTCTCACCCACCTGGTGTCCCGGCTGTACGACCCGACCTCCGGCACCGTCCGTGTCGGCGGACACGATCTCCGGGACCTCTCCGTCGGCTCACTCCGCGAGGCGGTGGGCGTGGTCAGCCAGGACACCTACCTCTTCCACGACACGATTCGGGAGAACCTTCGTTACGCCCGTCCGACCGCCACCGAGGACGAGTTGATCGAGGCGTGCAAGGGAGCCCAGATCTGGGACTTGATCGAATCCCTCCCGAAGGGGCTCGACACCGTCGCGGGAGACCGCGGCTACCGGCTGTCGGGCGGGGAGAAGCAGCGACTGGCCATCGCGAGGCTGCTCCTGAAGGCGCCCTCGGTCGTCGTGCTCGACGAGGCCACCGCTCACCTGGACCCCGAGTCGGAGGCCGCCGTCCAGCGGGCTCTCAGGACCGCGCTGCGCGACCGCACCTCCCTGGTGATCGCCCACCGGTTGTCCACGATCCGTGAGGCCGATCAGATCGTCGTGATCGACGACGGAGGCGTCCGGGAGCGCGGGACGCACGAGGAGCTGCTGGCCGAGGCCGGTCTCTACGCGGAGCTCTATCACACGCAGTTCGCCGAGTCGGGCGGCGTCGGAGCCGCGCCCGAAGGCAACGGGGCCGGGCCGGTCCACCAGATGGTTCCTGAAGGGGGACGATGAATTCCGCAGCGCTGGCCACGCCGACGGTGCCGGAGCTGTTCGCCCGCCAGGCGGAGCGGACGCCCGACGCGGTGGCCGTAGTTGATGGGGACCGGGCGCTGACCTACCGGCGGCTGGACGAGCTCGCGGGCCGGCTGGCCGGGCGGCTGATCGGTCGGGGCGTCCGCCGCGGCGACCGTGTGGCGGTCCTGATGGAACGCTCTGCGGACCTGGTGGTGACGCTGCTCGCCGTGTGGAAGGCGGGAGCGGCGTACGTGCCGGTGGATGCCGCCTATCCCGCGCGGCGGGTGGCGTTCATGGTCGCGGACTCGGGGGCGTCCCTGGTGGCATGTTCGGCCGCGGCGGGCGACAGCGTTCCGGAGGGGGTCGAGTCGATCGTCGTCACGGACGACGTTTCGGGCGACGCGTCGACGGTCCCGGTGTGTCCGGGGGACCTGGCGTACGTGATGTACACCTCCGGGTCGACGGGAATCCCGAAGGGAGCGGCCGTCCCGCACAGGAGCGTCGCGGAGCTGGTGGGGAACCCCGGTTGGGCGGTGGACCCCGGTGATGCAGTCCTCATGCACGCGCCGCACGCCTTCGACGCGTCCCTTTTCGAGATATGGGTACCGCTTGCCTCGGGCGCCCGCGTGGTGATCGCCGAGCCGGGCGCAGTGGACGCCCGGCGTCTGCGGGAGGCGGTCGCCGCCGGCGTGACGAAGGTGCACCTGACCGCGGGGAGCTTCCGCGTGCTGGCGGAGGAGTCGCCGGAATCCTTCGCCGGCCTCCACGAGGTGCTGACGGGCGGCGACGTGGTGCCCGCACCCGCGGTGGAGAAGGTGCGAAGGGCGGTCCCCCGAGCGCGGATTCGGCACCTGTACGGACCGACGGAGACGACGCTGTGCGCGACGTGGCACCTGCTCCAGCCGGGCGATGCGCTGGGTCCCGCGCTGCCGATCGGCCGTCCGCTTCCGGGGCGCCGGGCTCAGGTGCTCGATGCGTCGCTGCTGCCCGTGCCTCCGGGTACGGTCGGCGACCTCTACCTTTCCGGCGCCGGCCTTGCGGACGGCTACCTGGACCGGGCGGCACTGACGGCGGAGCGGTTCGTGGCGGATCCGTCCGTACCCGGCGGCCGGATGTACCGGACAGGGGATATCGCCCGGTGGACTGCCGACGGCGAGCTGCTGTTCGCGGGCAGGGCCGACGACCAGGTGAAGATCCGCGGGTTCCGGATCGAGCCGGGTGAGATCGAGGCCGCGCTGACCGCGCAGCCGGATGTCCACGAGGCCGTCGTGGTGGCGGTCGACGGCCGCCTGATCGGCTACGCGGTGACGGACGTGGACCCCGTCGTCCTCCGTGAGCGTCTCGGGGCGATGCTGCCGGAGTACATGGTCCCGGCTGCCGTGATCACGCTGGACCGGCTTCCGCTCACCGGCAACGGCAAGGTGGACCGGGCGGCGCTGCCCACGCCCGTCTTCGGGGGGAATGCCGGGGGCCGCGAACCCGCCACCGAGGCGGAGCGCGTCCTGAGCGGACTGTTCGCCGAGCTGTTCGGCCTGGACCGGGTCGGTGTCGACGAAAGCTTCTTCGCCTTGGGCGGCGACTCGATCTCCGCGATGCGGCTGGCGGTCCGCGCGGCCACGGCCGGTCTGCTGGTGACGCCCTCCCAGATCTTCGAGGAGAGGACCCCCGCACGGTTGGCGGCCGCAGCGCGTCCTGTACCCGCCGACGCCCCCGACGCCCGTCCCCTGATCGCTCTCACCGCGGAGGAGGAGAGCGAGCTGGCGATCGCCGTACCGGGTGCCGAGGAGGCTTGGCCGCTCGCCCCGCTCCAGGAGGGGCTGCTCTTCCAGTCGACCCTCGAAGAAGAGGGCGTCGACATCTACCAGGCGCAGTGGATCCTGGAGCTGAACGGTCCGCTGGACGTGGCCCGGCTCCGGGTCGCGTGGGAAGCGGTCTTCGCACGGCACGCCGAGCTCCGGGTGAGTTTCGTACGGCTCGCGTCGGGGAGGACGCTCCAGGCCGTCGCCGGACACGTCGTCCTGCCCTGGCGGGAGGTCGACCTCACGGGCGTGAGCGACGCCGAGGCGGCCGTCGAGGCCCTCGCCCGGCGGGAACAGGAACAGCGGTTCGACCTGGCCGCGGGCCCGTTGTTCCGGCTGCTGCTGGTCCGGATCGGCGAGGACCGGCACCGCCTGCTGGTCGTCCACCACCACATCCTGACCGACGGCTGGTCGGTGGCGGTCATCCTCAACGAGGCGGCCGAGGCGTATGCGGTCGGCGGCCGGCTCCCGGAGCGGATCGGCGCGGCATCCTACCGGGACTACCTGGCCTGGCTGGATCGGCAGGACAAGGACGCGGCACGCGCGGCCTGGCAGGCGGAGTTGTCCGGCCTCGACGGGGACGCGTCGATCGCGAGGACGGCCGCCGGGACGGGATACGAGTACCGCATCGCCCACGTCACCCCGGAGCTCTACGCCAGGCTGACGCAGGTGGCCCGTGACCACGGGCTGACGCTGAACACGATGATGCAGGGCGCGTGGGCAATGGTGCTGGCCCGGCTCGCGCGGCGCACCGAGGTGGTGTTCGGCACCACGGTCGCTTGCCGTCCCGCAGAGCTCCCGGGGGTGGAGTCGATGCCCGGGCTCATGATGAACACCGTGCCGGTCCGGGTATCGCTGGACGGCGGGCAGACGGTCTCCGACCTGCTCACCGGTCTGCAGCAGCGGCAGGCGGCCCTGATCCCGCATCAGCATCTGGGACTGCCCGAGATCCAGAGAGCGGGCGGGCCGGGTGCGAAGTTCGACACGCTGCTGGTGTTCGAGAACTATCCGCGGGACTTCGCCGACCAGTTCACGTACCTGGGCACGGTCGAGGGCACCCACTATCCACTGACCCTCGGCATCATCCCGGGGGACCAACTCAGGATCCAGCTCGCCTACCGGCACGGGCAGATCGAGGAGACCGTCGCCGAGTCCGTGCTGGGGTGGTTCGTCGGCGCCCTCGGCGCGATGGCCGCTGACCCTTCCGGGCTGGTGGGGCGGGTCGGTGTGGCCGGGGGCTGGGTGGGCGACTCGGACGCGGCGCTGGCGGTGGGGGAGTCCCTGCCGGTGCTGGTGGCGCGGGTCGTGGCGGAGCGGCCGCACGCGGTGGCGGTGGTGGACGGCGACGGCGAGCTGACCTTCGAGCGGCTCTGGGAACAGGCATCGGCGCTCGCCGCCGTGCTGAGGGCCCGTGGGGCCGGACCGGAGTCCCGGGTGGGCCTCGTCGTGGGGCGGTCGGCGTGGCGGGTGGTCGGGATGCTGGGGGTGTCGCTGGCCGGAGGCGCGTTCGTTCCGGTGGATCCCGCGTATCCGGCCGAGCGCGTGCGACTGCTGCTGGGAGACGCGGATCCCGCGCTGGTGGTGTGCGACGGGAAGTCGCGGGACGCAGTGCCTGAGGAGTTCGCTGACCGGTCGGTGGTGATCGACGAAGTGGATCTCGCGGCGGGCCCGGATGCGGTGCCGCCGCAGGTGGGGCCGGACGACGCGGCGTACGTGATCTATACGTCGGGGTCGACGGGAACTCCGAAGGGGGTCGTTGTCCCCCACGCGGGTCTGGGGAATCTGGCGGCGGCACAGATCGACCGGTTCGCCGTGTCGCCGTCGTCACGGGTCCTGCAGTTCGCGGCACTGGGCTTCGACGCCACGGTCTCGGAGGCGCTGATGGCGTTGCTCTCGGGGGCGACGCTGGTGATGGCGCCGGAGCGGGACATGCCGCCGCGGGTGTCGCTGGCCGAGGCACTGGAGCGGTGGGACGCCACGCATGTGACGGTTCCGCCGTCGGTGCTCGCCACGGCCGACACGCTGCCGGCGGGGCTGGAGACGGTGGTGGTGGCGGGGGAGGCATGCCCGTCGGGCCTCGCGGATCGCTGGTCGGAGGGACGTCGGCTGATCAATGCCTACGGGCCGACCGAGGCCACGGTGTGTGCTGCGATGAGCATGCCGTTGACGGCGGGCCGGGACGTGGTCCCGATCGGGGCACCGATCGCGGGAGGCCGCTGCTACGTACTGGACGCGTTCCTCCGGCCGTTGCCGCCGGGGATCACCGGCGAGCTGTACGTGGCGGGGATAGGGGTGGCCCGTGGCTACCTGGGCCGTGTGGCGCTGACGGCGGAGCGGTTCGTCGCCGATCCTTTCGTCTCCGGTGAGCGGATGTACAGGACGGGAGACCTGGCCTGTCTGACGAGCCGCGGTGAGCTGGTGTTCGCCGGGCGGGCCGATGACCAGGTGAAGCTCCGTGGGTTCCGGATCGAGCTCGGCGAGATCGAGTCCGTCCTGTCCGGCCACCCGCGGGTTGCTCAAGCGGCGGCGGTTGTCCGGGACGACCGCCTCCTGGCCTATGTGTCGCCGGCCGAGGTCGATCCGCACGCGGTGCGGGAGTACCTCGCCTCCCGGCTGCCCCAGCACATGGTGCCCGCTGTGGTGGTGCTGGAAGCGCTGCCCACCACCCCGAACGGGAAGATCGACCGCAGCGCGCTGCCCAACCCCGATCTCACGGCCGGGACCGTCGGTCGAGAGCCGGTCACGGAGCACGAACGGGCGCTGTGCCGGCTGTTCGCCGGGGTGCTCGGCCGGGAGCGGGTCGGCGCGGACGACAGCTTCTTCGCCCTGGGCGGAGACTCGATCACCGCCATGCAGCTGGTGGCGCGGGCGCGGCGGGAAGGACTGGCCCTCGCCGCGCAGGACGTCTTCGGGCTGAAGACGCCGGAGGGACTCGCGCGGCTGGTGGCGGAATCGCCGCTGCCGGAACGCGCCCGGCCCGCGACGGTCGACGGTGCGGGCGAGGTGCCGTGGACGCCGGTGATGAGAATGCTGGGCGACGGGATCGCCGGTGCGGGATTCGCGCAGTGGGTGGTTGTGGGCGCGCCCGTGGACCTGGGCGAGGGGGTCCTGGCCGCCGCGCTGGCCGCCGTGGTGGATACGCACGACATGCTGCGAGCACGCGTGGAGCAGGGACGCCTGATCGTAGGCGACCGCGGCTCCGTGGACACGGCCGGTCAGGTCCGGCGAGTGGGCCTTGACGGAGGCTCGCTGGACGAGGCCGTGGCAGGCGCGGTGCGGGACGCAGTGGGACGGCTGGACCCGCAGACGGGCGTGATGGTGCAGGCGGTGTGGGTGGACGCCGGGCCGGGTCGGGTGGGCCGACTGGTGCTGGCGGTGCACCATCTGGCTGTCGACGGAATGTCGTGGCGAGTCCTGGTACCGGATCTGCGGGAAGCCTGCGAGGCGGCTGCGGCGGGACGGACTCCTGCGCTGGAGCCGGTGGCAGTGCCGTTCCGGCAGTGGGCGCGCCTGCTGGAGGAATGGGCGGCCGCGGCGGAACGGGTCGGCGAACTGCCGGCGTGGCAGGCGATCCTGGGCCAGGGGGACAGGCCGACCGGCGGGCCGGAGGTGAGCACGGGGAGCGTGCGCTCACGGTCGTGGGCGATGTCGGGAGCCGAGGTGTCGGCGCTGCTGGGACGGGTTCCGGCGCTGTTCTTCTGCGGGGTCCACGAGGTGCTGCTCGCGGGTTTGGTGGGGGCGGTGGCGCGCTGGTCCGGCGGTCGTGTGGTGCTGGTGGATGTGGAGAGTCATGGCCGTCATGCGGTCGGCGGGCTGGATCTGTCCCGGACGGTCGGCTGGTTCACCAGCGTGCATCCGGTGCGACTGGACACGTCGGGGATCGACCTGGCGTCCGGGGATCTGCTGAAGGCGGTGAAGGAGCAGTCGCGGGCAGTGCCCGGTGACGGGCTCGGTCATGGGCTGTTGCGTCATCTGAATGCCGAGACGGGACCGGTGCTGGAGGCCATGCCGGCACCCCGGATCGGATTCAACTACATGGGCCGGTTCG
Organism: Kitasatospora sp. MAA19; assembly: GCF_029894125.1. Lineage (GTDB taxonomy): Bacteria > Actinomycetota > Actinomycetes > Streptomycetales > Streptomycetaceae > Kitasatospora. The sequence continues at coordinate 91,846 of NZ_JARXYZ010000026.1, read as the reverse complement.
TCGTGGGCCAGCAGAACGACGTGGCGGAATGGCAGCAGGCCGGAGACATCGGCGGTTCCCTGGATCCGGCCATGGCACTGCCGCATGCGCTGCAGGCCGATGCGGTCGTCCGGGAAACGCCCGAGGGCCCGGAACTGACGCTCATGGTGAGCTGGCCGGCCGGCCTCTTCGAAGAGGCCGAGACCGAACGGTTCGGCCGGATGTGGTGGGACGTGCTGTCCGGCCTGGCCCGCCTGGCGGACGATTCCTCCGCCGGGGGACACACCGCGTCCGACTTCGACCTCCTCGACCTCGATCAGGACGAGATCGAGGGTTTTGAGGCAATAGCGGCGCACTTCGGCGGAGGCCAGGAATCGTGACCAAGTCGACCACGTCCCCCGGATCGGCGCTCGCGGAGATCTGGCCGCTGTCACCGATGCAGGAGGGAATGTTCTACCACTCCTCCCTCGACGACGAGGCCCCCGACATCTACGTCATCCAGCAGTCCCAGATCATCGACGGGCCGCTGGACACGGAGCGGTTCCGGAGGTCCTGGCAGGCCCTCCTCGACCGGCACGCGACGCTTCGGGCGTCCTTCCACCGGCGGAAGTCCGGAGAGACGGTCCTGCTCATTCCCCGGGAGGCGGAACTCCCTTGGACCGAATGCGACTTGTTCGGCCTGGCCGAGGAGGACGCGCTCGCCGAGGCGACCGTGATCGCGGAGAAGGAGCGCGCCAGGGGGTTCGATCTGACGCGGCCTCCGCTGCTGCGGCTGACGCTGATTCGGCTCGCTCCGGACCGGCACTGTCTCGTGACGACGAGCCACCACCTGCTCATGGACGGGTGGTCGCGGGCGATCCTCGAGTCGGAACTCCTCGAGGTCTACGCGGCCGGCGGCGTCGTGTCGGGTCTGCGGTCAGTGGCCTCCTACCGGAACCATCTGGCGTGGCTGGGGCGGCAGGACAAGGACGCCGCCCGGGCGGCATGGCGCGCGGAGCTGTCCGGCGCCGACGGATCGGCGCTCAGCATTCCCGAAAGGCCCGGCCGGGCTCCGGAACTGCCGGTCCGGAAGGTGATCCGCCATTCGCCGGCCTTCACCTCCGCCCTGGTGGAGTTCGCCCGCGGCCACGGGCTGACGCTGAACACCGTGGTGCAGGGCGCGTGGGCGCTGGTGCTGGCCCGACTGGCGCGCCGCCGGGACGTACTCTTCGGCGCGACGGTCTCCGGGCGTCCGGCAGACCTGCCGGGCGCGGAGGGCATGGTGGGGTTGTTCATCAACACCGTGCCGGTGCGCGTGCGGTTGGACGGAGCTAAAACGGTCCTGGAGACGCTGACGGAGCTGCAGGAGCGGCAGTCCGCGCTGATCGCGCACCAGCATCTCGGGCTCCCGGAGATCCAGAAGCTCGGAGGGGCGGGCCTGGACACGATCGTGGTGTTCGAGAACTACGTCGATCCCGCGGCGGGCTCGAAGTCCCCGCGCGATCTGAGCCTGACCCTGCGGGAGTTCCACCAGGCGTCCCCCTACGCGATCACCCTGGGCGTCATGCCGGGCGAGAGCATCGAGACCGAGATGCAGTACCAGCCGGGGATGGTCGATGCCTCGGTCGCCGAGGCTGCTCACCACTGGCTCGTTCGAGCCCTGGAACAGATGATCGCGGAGCCGGGCACGCCGGTGGGCCGCCTGGACCTGGTGAGCGACGCCGAACGTGAGCTGGTCGTCGATCGGTGGAACGAGACGGGCGACCCGATCGCCGCGCCGACGGCGGTGGACCTCTTCCTCCGGCAGGTGGAGAAGGCTCCGGACGCGACGGCGATGACGGCCGGGGGCCGGGACTGGTCGTACGCGGAGCTCGACGAGTGGTCGGGCCGGCTGGCGCGGGTACTGAAGGACCGGGGCGTGCGACGTGGCGACCGCGTCGGTGTCCTGCTGGAACGTTCGCCGGACGTGCCGGCGGCATGGCTCGGGGTGTGGAAGGCGGGGGCGGCGTTCGTGCCCGTCGATCCGGACTACCCGGCGGACCGGGCCGCGTTCATGTTGTCCGACGCCGCGGTCGCCGCGGTGGTGTGCTGTGCGGGAACCGCGGCCGCTGTGCCCTCGGGCCATGAGGTCATCATGATGGACGCCGCCGTCGACGGTGAGACCTCGCTGGTCCCGATCGGGGCGGACGATCTGGCGTACGTGATGTACACGTCGGGATCGACCGGGGCGCCGAAGGGCGTCGCCGTCCCGCACGGCGGCGTCGCGGCCCTGGCGGGAGACCCGGTGTGGGGCGTCGGAGCGGGCGACTCCGTGCTGATGCACGCGCCGCACACCTTCGATGCGTCCTTGTACGACCTCTGGGTGCCGCTCGTGTCCGGTGCGCGGGTGATGCTCGCCGAGCCGGGCGTGGTCGACGCGGAGCGCCTCGCTGCTCAGGTCGCACAGGGCCTCACCTCGGTGAACATCACGGCGGGCCAGTTCCGGGCGCTGGCGCAGGAGTCGCCGGAGTCGTTCTCAGGGTTGCGCGACGTGCTGGCGGGCGGCGACGTGGTGCCGCTCAGCGAGGTGGAGCGGGTCCGGCGGGCCTGCCCCGAGCTGGTCGTCTGGCACACCTACGGTCCGACGGAGACCACCCTGTGCGCGACGTGGAAGGCGATCGAGCCCGGCGACCGGCTGGGGTCGCTCCTGCCGATCGGCCGCCCGCTGCCGGGCCGACGGCTGTACGTGCTGGATGCCTTCCTGCGTCCGTTGCCTCCGGGCGTCGCGGGCGATCTCCACATCGCGGGCGCAGGGGTGGCGCAGGGCTATCTGGACCGTCCGGGGCTGACAGCGGAGCGGTTCGTCGCGGACCCGTTCGCCTCCGGTCAGCGCATGTACCGGACGGGCGACGTCGCGTACTGGACGGACGAGGGCGAGCTGGTGTACGTCGGGCGGTCCGACGACCAGGTGAAGATCCGCGGCTACCGGGTCGAGCCGGGCGAGGTCGAGGCGGTGCTGGCCGAGCGGCCGGGCATCGACCAGGCCGTCGTGGTGGCACGCGAAGGGCGCCTGATCGGCTATGTCGTGTCCGGCAGCGACATCGATCCGGAACGGCTGCGCGAGGACATCGCCAGGGCGCTGCCGAGCTACATGGTGCCGGCGGCGGTGATGGTCCTGGACGCGCTGCCGGTGACGGCCAACGGCAAGGTGGACCGGGCGGCGCTGCCGGACCCCGACTTCGGCGGACGCGTCACCGGCCGGGAACCGGCCACCGACGCCGAGCGGGCGCTGTGCGCGCTGTTCGCCGAGGTTCTCGGCCTGGAACGGGTCGGCGCGGACGACAGCTTCTTCGAGTTGGGCGGAGACTCCATCACCTCGATGCAGCTGGCGGCGCGGGCCCGTCGGTCCGGAATGGCCTTCGGCGCGCGCGAGGTGTTCGAGCACCGGACCCCGGCGGGAATCGCCGGGATCCTCGACCTGGACGGCGATCCGGCCGAGTCGCCCGATCCGGCCGAGGGTACGGGAGACGTCGCCTGGACGCCGATGATGAAGGTGTGGGGGACGGGACCTGCGGCGCAGTGGGTGACCGTCGGCGCGCCCGGCGATCTGTCGGTGGACGCGCTGGCGGCCGGGCTGAGTGTGGTGATCGACGCTCACGACATGCTACGGAGCCGGATCGTCGAGGCAGACCGGAAGCCCCGGGTGGTCGTGTCCGGCAGGGGCGCGGTGGACGCCGCGCATCTGGTCGAGCGGGTGGAGGCGAACCCCGGGGACCTCGATGACGTCGCGGAGCGGTGTGCTCGGGAGGCGGCCGCGCGGCTGGATCCTGCCGCGGGTGTGATGGTCCGTGCGGTGTGGGTGGACGCGGGACCCGGCCGTGTCGGACGGGTCGTGCTGGCGGCGCATCCGCTGGCGGTCGACGCGTGGTCGTGGCAGATCCTGCTGCCGGACCTGAAGGCTGCCTATGAGGCCGTCGCCGCGGGCAGGGAGCCGGTTCTCGACCCGGTGGACGTCTCGTACCGGGGATGGGCGGCCGCATTGGCGGAGCAGGCGACCGCCACGGCACGCGTCGCGGAGCTGACCGCGTGGACGGGGCTCCTCGACGGAGCGGAGCCACGGCTGGGCGAGCCCGGCGCCGGCCATGCCGCGGGACGCCGATCGTGGATCCTGCCGAAGGACCGCGCGGGTGCGCTCGTGGAGCAGGTCCCCTCGGCCTTCCACTGCGGTGTCCACGAGGTGCTGCTGGCAGGCATGGCAGGCGCGGTGGCACGCTGGCGCGGAGGCCACGTGCTGCTGGTGGACGTGGAGAGTCACGGCCGTCACCCGGTCGGCGGGATGGATCCGTCCCGGACGGTGGGCCGGTTCACGAGCGTGCATCCGGTGCGGCTGGACGTGGGCGGGACCGATCCGGCCTCCGGGTCGTTGCTGAAGGCGGTGAAGGAGCAGTCGAGGGCGGTGCCCGGCGACGGACTCGGCTACGGGCTGCTGCGATATCTGAACAGCGAGACGGGATCGGTGCTGGAAGCCTCACCGTCGCCTCAGATCGGATTCGCCTACCTGGGCCGGTCCGCCACGGGCGAAGTGCGGGAGTGGCAGCGGTCCGGAGGCATCGGCTGTTCATCGGACCCCGATACGAGGCCGTCGCACGCGCTGGAAGCCGAGGCGGCCGTCCGGGAACTGCCGGACGGCCTGGAACTGGCGCTCGCGGTGAGTTGGCCGGCCGGTCTCTTCCCGGAGGCCGAGATCGAACGGTTCGGCCGGCTGTGGCTGGACGTGTTGTCCGACCTGGCCCGCCTGGCGGGTGATCCTTCCGCCGGAGGGTACACCGCGTCCGATTTCGACCTCCTCGACCTGAACCAGGACGAGATCGAGGAACTCGAAGCCGAGTTTGACGACGACCTTTAAGCCGTTTGCTGGATCGAGGGAGATATCGATGGCTCAGTCGCGGATCGAGGACATCTGGCCGCTGTCGCCGCTGCAGGAAGGGTTGCTCTTTCACACGGTCTACGACGACGAAGGGCCCCAGATCTACCTGGGCCACTGGATCCTGGAGCTGCAAGGTCCGGTCGACCCGGCCAGGTTACGTGCGGCATGGGAGGAGCTGTTCACCCGGCACGCCGCGCTCAGGGCCTGCTTCCGGCAGCGTGCAACGGGCGAGACGGTGCAGGTCATCGCGAGCCGGGTGGAGCTGCCGTGGCGCATGGTCGACCTCTCCCACCTCGACGATCCGGACGAGGCAGTGCGGGAGCTGGCCGAGGAGGACCGGCTACGGCGATTCGACCTCGCGAAGGCCCCACTGCTGCGCCTCACGTTGATCCGTCTCGACGACGCCAGGCACCGCCTGGTGGTGACCTGCCATCACGCGGTCATGGACGGCTGGTCGTTGCCCATCGTGTTCACCGAACTGCTGACGCTGTACGCGGCCGACGGCCGGCCGGAACTGCCGGAAGTGGCGTCCTACCGGGATTACCTCGCCTGGCTGAACCGGCAGGACCAGGAGCGGGCGCTGGCGGCATGGGCGGAGGAGTTGCGCGGCGCGCAGGAGCCGACCCTGGTGGCGCCCGCAGACCCGGGCCGGGCGCCCGGCATACCGGAGAGCGTCACGGTCGAGCTCCCCGAGCACCTCACGCGATCGCTGGAAGACCTGGCCCGCAGCCATGGGCTGACGCTGAACACGGTGGTGCAGGGCGCGTGGGCGTTGGTGCTGGCGCAGCTGTCGTGCCGGACGGACGTGGTGTTCGGGGCGACCGTGTCGGCACGCCCCGCGGACCTGCCGGGTGTGGAGGGAATGGTGGGGCTGTTCCTCAACACCGTGCCCGTGCGCGTGCAGCTGAACGGTGCTACGCCGATCATCGGACTGCTGACGGAGTTGCAGCGGCGGCAGTCGGCGCTCATCCCTGAGCAGTACGTGGGGTTGACAGACATCCAGAAGGCAGCCGGCCCCGGCGCGGTCTTCGACACCCTGCTCGTATTCGAGAACTTTCCCCGCGACCTCGGTGAACCGGACTCCGCCGGGACCTTCACCGTCCGGGTGAACCAGGGCAGGGAGGCCGCCCACTATCCGCTGACGCTGGTCGCCGTCCCCGGTGACGCGATGCTCCTCAAGCTCGACCATCTGACCGACCTCTTCGACACGGGCGCGGCGCTCGCTGTCCTCGAGCGGTTCCAGGGGGTTCTGCGCCGGCTGACGGCCGACAGCGGGATCACCGTGGCCGACGTCGCCGTGACGACCGCCGCCGAGCGCAACCTGGTGAACGCCTGGGGCACGGGACCCGACGCCGATCCGGGCGGCCTGCCGCTGGCCCTGTTCGATCGCCAGGTGGAGCGTCGCGGGGACGAGACGGCGATCACCGACGGAGACCGGTCGACGTCCTTCCGAGACCTGGCCGGGCATGCGGACAGGCTCGCGGGCTACCTGACCGGCCGCGGCGTCCGGCGCGGGGATCGGGTCGCCGTGGTGATGGAACGGTCGTCCGACCTGATCGCGACGCTGCTCGCGGTGTGGAAGGCGGGGGCGGCGTTCGTGCCGGTGGACCCCGCCTACCCGGTGGAACGCGTGAAGTTCATGCTGGCGGACGCGGATCCGGCCGCGGTGGTCTGCCGGGCCGCGAGCCGGGCAGCGGTGCTGGACAGCGGGCTCGATCCGATCGTCCTGGACGACCCCGGGACGCGGCGGGCCGTGGCGGAGTGCGCCCGCCCCGCGGTGGAGGTCGGAGCCGACGACCTCGCCTACGTGATGTACACCTCGGGGTCGACAGGCACGCCCAAGGGCGTCGCGGTGTCGCACGGCAACGTGGCGGGGCTGGTCGGGGAGCCGCGGTGGGGGATCGGGCCCGGCGACGCCGTGCTGACGCACGCCTCGCACGCCTTCGACATCTCCCTGTTCGAGATCTGGATGCCGCTCCTGTCGGGCGCCCGACTGGTGATCGCCGAACCGGGCGCGGTGGACGGGGAGGCCCTGGCCCGATACGTGGCGGGCGGCGTCACGGCCGCCCACCTGTCCGCAGGAGCCTTCCGGGTGCTGGCCGAGGAGTCACCGGAGTCGATCGCCGGGCTTCGGGAGGTGCTGACCGGCGGGGACGAGGTGCCGCCGGCGGCGGTGGAGCGCGTACGGCGGGCGTGCCCGGACGTCCGGGTGCGGCATCTCTACGGCCCGACGGAGGCGACGCTGTGCGCGACCTGGTGGCTGCTCGAACCCGGCGACGAGACCGGTCCGGTGCTGCCGATCGGACGTCCCCTCGCAGGTCGGCGCGGCTACGTCCTCGATGCGTTCCTGCGCCCCGTGCCTCCGGGCGTGAAGGGCGAACTGTACGTCGCCGGGGCCGGTGTCGCGCGCGGCTACCTGGGTCGTTCGGCATTGACGGCCGAGCGGTTCGTTGCCGATCCCTTCGTCCCGGGCGAGCGGATGTACCGGACCGGTGACCTGGCCCACTGGACGGACCAGGGCACGCTCGTGTTCGGCGGCCGGGCCGACGACCAGGTGAAGATTCGCGGCTATCGCGTGGAGCCGGGAGAGGTCGAGGCGGTTCTCGCCGGGCTTCCGGGCGTCGGCCAGGCCGTGGTCGCTGCCCGGGACGAGCGGCTGACCGGCTATGTGGTCGCTGAGGCGGGACGGGACCTCGACCCGGTACTGCTGCGGGACCGGCTCGTCGAGACGCTGCCCGACTTCATGGTGCCGGCGGCGGTGATCGTGCTGGACGCGCTGCCGTTGACGGTCCACGGGAAGGTGGATCGGCAGGCCCTGCCCGAACCGGACTTCGCGTCGAAGTCGGTGGGCCGGGACCCGGCCACCGAGGCCGAGCGGATCCTGTGCAGGGTGTTCGCCGAGGTCCTCGGCCTGGAACGGGTCGGGGTCGAGGACGGCTTCTTCGAGCTGGGCGGGGACTCGATCTCTTCGATGCAGGTGGCCGCCCGCGCCCGGCGCGAGGGAATCGCCCTCACCCCCCGGCAGGTGTTCGAGCAGCGGACCCCCGGACGGCTGGCCGCGCTGGCGGGGGCCGCCGGAACGACGCGGCGGGGCCGCTCCGAGCCGGACGCGGGCATCGGAGAGATTCCCTGGACGCCGGTGATGCGCGCCCTCGGAGCCGACGCGCTGCGCCCCGGCTTCGCTCAGGCGCGAGTCGTCGTCGCCCCGCCCGGCCTCGACCGGGAAGCGCTGGTGGCCGCCCTGGGAGCGGTGCTGGACGTCCATGACCAGTTGCGCGGCCGGGTGGAGTCCGACGGACGGCTGATCGTGCCCGGTCGGGGCACGGTGGACGCGGCCGCACTGGTGACACGTGTGGAGGCCGGGACCGGGAACCTCGACGAGATCGCCGAACGCGAGGCCGGGACGGCCGCAGGCGCCCTGGACCCGTCGACGGGGACCATGGTGCGGGCCGTGTGGATCGATGCCGGAGGCGCCGAGCAGGGCCGGTTGGCGCTGGTGGCGCATCACCTGGTGGTCGACGCGGTCTCGTGGGGCATCCTGCTGCCGGATCTGCGCACGGCCTACGACGAGGTGGTCTCCGGAGGAACCCCGTCCCTCGAACCTGCGACGACGTCGTACCGGCAGTGGTCGCAGCGGCTGACCGAGCAGGCGTTCAGCGAGCGCACCGTCGCCGAGATCGATCACTGGGTCGGGGTCCTGGACGGCGTGGACCCGTTCCCCGGGGAACACGAGGGGCGGCCGCACTCGTGGTCCTGGACACTGTCCGGGCCCACGGCGCGGGGCCTGGTGGATCAAGCCCCGGGAACCTTCCACTGCGGGATCCGAGAAGTTCTGCTGGCGGGCCTGGCGGGTGCGGTGGCGCGCGGGCGGGGCGGTGACGCCGGGGTGCTTCTGGACGTGGAGGGCCACGGCCGCCACCCGGCCGACGGCGAGGACCTGTTGCGCACCGTGGGCTGGTTCACCAGCGTCCATCCGGTCCGCTTCGACGTTTCCGGCGTCGACCTGACAGCGGCGGCGGCCGGGAACGCGGCGGCCGGAGAGTTGCTGAAGGCCGTGAAGGAGCAGGTCCGCGCGGTGCCGGGCGACGGGCTCGGCTACGGGCTGCTGCGCCATCTCAACCCCAGCACCGGGGCCAGGCTGGCCGAACTGCCGTCCCCGAAGATCGGATTCAACTATCTCGGCCGGTCAGCCGCCACCTCCCCGGACACTCCGTGGCAGGTCAGCGAAGGGCCGCTCGGCGCGGGGACCGCCGGCCCCGAACCGGTACTCGCCCATGCCCTGGAGGTCGGCGCGGACGTTCAGGACACGCCGGCCGGTCCCCTTCTAAGGCTCACCATGGACGGCCGGGACCTCGACCCCGCCACGGTGGAGCGGCTGGGGGAGGCATGGCTGCAGATGCTCACCGGCCTCGCCGCCCACACCGCCGCCCCCGGCGCCGGAGGCCACACGCCGTCAGATTTCGACCTCGTCGAGGTGTCGCAGCAGGACGTGGCGGAGCTGGAGGCCGCCGCGCCCGGGCTGATTGACATCTGGCCCCTGTCGCCCCTGCAGGAGGGCATGCTCTTCGAACGGGCCCTCGACGACGAGGGAGTGGACGTCTACCAGAGCCAGCGGATCCTGGACCTCGACGGGCCGCTCGACCCGGAACGGCTGCGCGCGGCGTGGCAGCCGCTGGCCGCCCGGCACGAGTCGTTCCGGACGAGCTTCCACCAGCTCGGCTCGGGCGAGACGGTGCAGGTCGTCGTGGGTGCGGCCGACATCCCTTGGCGTACGGCGGACGTGTCGCATCTCGGCGAGGCCGACGCGGCCGCCGAGGTGGAACGCCTTCTCGCGGAGGACCAGGCGGAGCGGTTCGACGTGTCCCGCCCGCCGCTGCTCCGGCTGCTGCTGATCCGTCTCGGCGAGAACAGGCACCGGTTCGTCCTGACGTCGCACCATGTCCTCCTGGACGGCTGGTCGACGCCGATCGTCCTGGGCGAGATGTCGTCCGGCTACGCGGGCGGACCGAGCTCGTCGACGTCACCCTCCTACCGTGACTACCTGGCGTGGCTGAGCTGTCAGGACCAGGACGCGACGCGATCGGCGTGGCGGTCGGAGTTCGCCGGGTCGGACGAGCCGACAGTGGTGGACGCCGACGCGGGCAAGGCGATGGTCATGCCGGACGAGCATTGCGCATGGCTGTCCGCCGAGACGACTCGGAGGCTCACCGACTTCACCCGCGGCCACGGGCTGACGCTGAGCACGATCGTGCAGGGCGCGTGGGCCCTGGTACTGGCCCGGCTGGCGGGCCGGACGGACGTGGTGTTCGGGTCGGTGGTGTCGGGCCGCCCGGCGGACGTACCGGATGTGGAGCGGATGGTGGGAATGTTCATCAACACCGTTCCGGTCCGGGTGCGGCTCGACGGCGGCCTGCCGATGCTGGAGCTGCTCCAGGACCTGCAGCGACGCCAGTCGGCGTTGTCGGAGCACCAGTACATGGGTCTGTCGGAGATCCAGAAGGCGGTGGGGCCGGGCGCGGCCTTCGACACCATCATGATGGTCGAGAACTACCCGCGTGACGCAGCCGGCCTCGGCGACGACGGCGGTGTCACGATCAGCTCGGCTCTCACCCGGACCGGTACCGGCTACCCGCTGACCATGAGCGCCAGTCCCGGCGAGCGCCTGCAGATCCGCGTGTCCTTCCGGCCCGACCGGATCGACGAGCAGACCGCTGCCGAGGTCGCCGGGCAGGTCGTGCGTGTCATCGAACGACTGCTGGCCGAGCCCTCGCTTCCCGTGGGCCGCCTGGGCCTGACGAGTGACGTGACACGCACGTCCGTGGTGGAGCGCTGGAACGCGACCGGCGAGGCCGCCGGCGGATCGTCGGTGGTGGAACTGTTCCGGCGGCGCTCGGCGAGCGCGCCGGACGCGGTGGCCGTCATCGACGGGGACCGCACCCTGTCCTACGGCGACCTCGACCGGGAATCGGACCGGCTGGCAGGGCATCTGGCCGGGATGGGTGTGCGGCGCGGCGACCACGTCGGCGTGGTGATGGAGCGCGGCGCGGACTTGTTCGTCGCATTCCTCGGGGTCTGGAAGGCCGGGGCCGCGTACGTCCCGGTGAATGTGGACTACCCGCCGGTGCGGATCGAGCGGATGCTGGCCGACGCCGACGTGGCGGTGGCGGTCTGCGCCGAGGCAACCCGGAACGCGGTGCCGGACGGGGTCGAGCCCGTACTCGTGGACGCGCCGTGGACCGGGGGAACGAGGCAGGAGACGCCGACGGTTACGGCGTACGACGTCGCCTACGTGATGTACACGTCGGGATCGACCGGGGTGCCCAAGGGCGTCGCGGTGCCGCACGGAAGCGTCGCGGCCCTGGCCGGCGACCCCGGCTGGGCACTCGACGCCGATGACTGCGTACTGATGCACGCCTCGCACGCGTTCGACGCGTCGCTGCTCGAAATCTGGGCGCCGCTGGTCAGCGGGGCCCGCGTCATGGTCGCCGAATCGGGCGCAGTCGACACGCAGCGCCTGCGGGAGGCGATCGCACGCGGCGTGACGACCGTCCATCTGACGGCCGGGAGCTTCCGGGTGCTGGCCGAGGAGTCGCCGGACTCCTTCAGCGGGTTGCGCGAGATCCTCACCGGCGGGGACGTGGTGCCCCTCGCCTCCGTCGCACGGCTGCGCCGGGCCTGCCCGGATCTCCGAGTCCGGCACCTGTACGGCCCGACCGAGACCACCCTGTGCGCCACGTGGCATCTGCTCGAGCCGGGGGACGAGACAGGCGACGTCCTGCCGATCGGCCGCCCGCTGGCCGGGCGGCGGGCGTACGTGCTCGACGCCTTCCTCCAACCGGTCGCTCCGAACGTGGCCGGCGAGCTCTACCTCGCGGGCGCCGGTCCGGCGCTCGGCTATCCCGAGGCACGCGGCGCGACCTCGGAGCGGTTCGTCGCCGATCCGTTCGCCCCCGGCGAGCGGATGTACCGCACCGGCGACCTGGCACGCTGGAGCGACCGGGGCGAGCTGCTGTTCGCCGGACGGGCCGACTCCCAGGTGAAGATCCGGGGCTACCGGGTCGAGCCGGCGGAGATCGAGACGGCACTCGCCGAGGCTCCCCGGGTCGCGCAGGCGGTCGTCGTCGCGAGGGAGGACCGTCCGGGTGAGAAGCGGCTGGTCGCCTACGCGATCGCGGAACCGGGCCAGGCCCCGGACCCCGATGCGCTCCGCGAACACCTCGCGGCGCGGCTGCCGGAGTTCATGGTCCCGGCCGCGGTGGTGGTCCTGGACGCCTTCCCGCTGACGATCAACGGGAAGGTCGACCGCGAGGCCCTGCCCGCTCCCGAGTTCTCCGGGAAGCCCGCCGGCCGCGAGCCGCGCACCGAGGCGGAGCGGGTGCTGTGCGCACTGTTCGCCGAGATCCTCGGGCTGGACCGGGTCGGAGCCGATGACAGCTTCTTCGAGCTGGGCGGCGACTCGATCCTCTCCATGCAACTGGCCGCCCGAGCCCGCCGCGCCGACGTCGTCTTCGGCGCGAAGGACGTCTTCGCGCAGGAGACACCGGCGGGGATCGCGGCAGTCGCCGAGCGCGGCGGCGCGCCGCGGGCAGACCTCGCCGACGGTGTCGGCGAGGTCGCGTGGACGCCGGTGATGCGGGCGCTCATCGAACGCGACCCCGGCGCGCTGACCGGAGGGGCCCTGACCCAGTGGGTGACCGTGGGCGCTCCCGGCGACCTGTCGCTGGACGCGCTGGCGGCCGGGTTGGGCGCGGTGATCGACGCCCACGATCTGCTGCGGAGCCGGATCGTCACGGACGGGGGCGAAGAGCCGAGCCTGGTCGTGTCCGACCGGGGGGCGGTGGACGCGGCAGGTCTGGTCGAGCGGGTCGAGGCGGGCACCGGTGACCTCGATGAGGCCGCGGACCGGTGTGCCGGCGAGGCGGCGGCGCGGTTGGATCCCGCCGCCGGTGTGATGATCCGGGCGGTGTGGATGGATGCCGGACCCGGTCGCGTAGGACGGCTCGTGCTGGTGGCGCATCACCTGGTGGTCGACGCGGTGTCGTGGCGGATCCTGTTGCTGGACCTGCGTGCGGCATGCGAGGCCGTGGCCACGGGTGAGGAGGCTGCTCTCGACCCGGTGGAGGTCCCGTTCCGGCGATGGGCGCGGACACTGGCCGATCAAGCCGCGATCCGGGCCGCGGAACTCGAGACCTGGACGGAGATCCTCGACCACGCGGAACCGCGGCTGGCCCCCCTCGACCCCACGCGCGACACCATCGCGACTGCGGGACGCAGGTCGTGGACCCTGCCGCGCGACCGCGCGGGCGTGCTCGTGGAGAAGGCCGCCTCGGCCTTCCACTGCGGTGTCCACGAGGTGCTCCTGGCCACCCTGGCGGGCGCGGTCGCCCATTGGCGCGGCGACGACTCCGTCGTGGTGGACGTCGAAGGCCATGGCCGCCAGCCCGTCGGAGAGCTGGATCCCACGCGGACGGTCGGCTGGTTCACCGACGTCCACCCGCTCCGGCTGGATGTGACCGGGATCGACACCGACGAGGCGATCGCCGGTGGTGAGGCGGCCGGCCACCTGCTGAAGCAGGTCAAGGAGAACGTGCGAGCTGTGCCCGACGGCGGCCTCGGCTACGGGATCCTGCGCCACCTGAACGCCGAGACGGCACCGGTCCTGGCGGCGTTGCCGAAGGCGGAGGTCGGGTTCAACTACCTGGGCCGGTTCTCCTCCCACCCCGACGGCGCTCCGGAGCCCTGGCAGATGACGGGGACCGTCGGCGGCGCGGCGGAGCAGAACGCGCCGTTGCGCCACGCCGTGGAGATCGACGCCGTCCTCCTCGACTCCCCGGACGGACCCGAGCTCCGTCTGACCGTGACCTGGGCCGGACGGATCCTCGGCGAGGCCGAGGCGGAGTCGCTCGGCCAGGCATGGCTGGACCTGCTGTCCGGCCTCGCCGCGCACGCCGCCCCCGGAGCCGGCGGGCACACCCCCAGCGACTTCTCCCTCGTCGAGCTGACGCAGGCGGACGTGGAGGAGATCGAGGCCGCCGTTCCGGGCCTCGCCGACATCTGGCCGCTCTCTCCACTCCAGGAGGGCCTGCTGTTCCACGCCATGGACCAGCGAGGCCCGGATGTCTACGCGGGCATCCGCACCCTCGCCCTCGACGGCCCGCTGGACGTCGCCCGCTTCCGCGCGTCCTGGCAGGCCCTCCTCGACCGGCACGCCGCCCTGCGGGCGAGTTTCCATCAGCTCGGGTCCGGCCGGGCCGTACAGGCGATCGCACGTGAGGTGGCACTGCCCTGGACCGAGACCGACCTGTCCCATCTGCCCGAGGACGAGGCGCTGGCGGAGTTCGAGCGACTCGCGGAGGAACTGCACGCCGACCGGTTCGACCTGAGTCGGGCCCCGCTGCTGCGCCTGCACCTGGTGCGCGTCGGCGAACGCAGCCACCGGCTGGCCCTCGCCTCCCACCACGTCTCCTGCGACGGATGGTCTCTCCCGATCCTCTCCACCGATGTGATGGCGGCCTACGAATCGGGCGGTGACGGCCTGTCCCTGCCCGCCCCGACGTCGTACCGCGACTACCTTGCCTGGCTCTCCCACCAGGACAAGGAAGCCGCCCGGCAGGCGTGGCGGACCGAGCTCGCCGGGCTCGACGAGGCGACCCACGTCGTGGCGCCGGACACCAACACCGCGCCCGTCGAGCCCGAACGCGTCCGGTTCGAACTCGACGACGATCTGAGCCGTCGGCTGGTGGAGTTCACGCGTCGGCACGGCGTCACGATGAACACCCTCTTCCAGGGGGTCTGGGCGCTGCTCCTGGCCCGGCTGACGGGCCGGGACGACGTGGTCTTCGGTTCCGCGGTGGCCGGGCGTCCGCCCGAGATCCCTGGAGTCGAGTCCGTGGTCGGCCTGTTCATGAACACGCTGCCGGTCCGGGCCCGCCTCGCGGGTGGTGAACCGTTCCTCGACATGCTGACGCAGCTGCAGGAGCGCCAGGTCGAGATGATGGCGCATCAGCACGTCGGGCTGTCGGAGATCATCCAGTTCGCCGGGCAGGGAGCCGCGTTCGACACGATCGTGGTGTTCGAGAACTACCCCCGCCCGCCGCTCCCGTCCGAAGACCCCGATGCGCTCGTCATGCGCCCTGCGGGGATCCCGAACGACAGCGGGCACTATCCGGTATCCATGCGTGCCTCCCACGACGGCGGCGTCCACGGCGAGTTCATCTTCCGTCCGGACGTCTTCGACCGGACCCGGGCAGAGGAGATGCTGGCGGCGGTCGTGCGGGCGCTGGAGCAGGTGACGGCCGATCCGCGGACTCCGGTGGGCCGGGTCGGCCTGATCGGCACGGCGGAACGCGGCCTGGTGGTCGAGAGGTGGAACGCCACCGATGCGCCGTTCGTGCCGGAGCCGCTGCCGGTGCTGTTCCGCCGCCGGGCGGAACTCTCGCGGGACGCGGTCGCGTTGGAGGACGCGGCGCGGAGCCTGTCGTACGAAGGGCTGCTGGGAGAGGCGGAGGATCTGGCGCGGCTGCTGGTGGGGCTGGGCGTCCGACGCGAGACGCGCGTGGGCGTGCTGGTCGGACGGTCGGTGGAGCTGGTGGTGGCCCTGGTCGGAGTGTCGCTGTCGGGCGGGGTGTTCGTACCGGTCGACCCGGACTACCCCGCCGGTCGGATCGAACTGATGCTGGCGGATTCCGCGCCCGAGGTGCTGCTGTGCACGAGGACGACCCGGACGGCCGTGCCGGACGGGTTCGCGGGCGAGGTGGTCGCACTGGACGAGCGGCCCGCCGCCGACCCGGGAGTGGCGCTGCCGGCCGTGGCGGCGGGCGACGGAGCGTATGTGATCTACACCTCCGGGTCGGCGGGGACGCCCAAGGGCGTCCACGTCAGCCACGCCGGGCTCGGCAACCTGGCCGGCGCGCAGATCGAGCGCTTCGGTGTGACATCCTCCGCACGGATCCTGCAGTTCGCAGCCCTCGGGTTCGACGCCGCGATCTCCGAGCTGTGCATGGCTCTGCTGTCAGGCGGGACCGTGGTGCTGCCCGACCCCGGCAGCATGCCGCCGCGAGTGTCGCTGGGCGACGCGGTGCGCCGGTGGCGCATCACCCACGTCACCGTGCCGCCGAGCGTGCTGGCCGTCGAGGACGACCTGCCGGACTGCCTCGAGACGCTGATCGTCGCCGGTGAGCCGTGCCCGCTGCCTCTGGTCGACCGCTGGTCGCGGGACCGGCGGATGATCAACGCTTTCGGGCCCACCGAGACGACCGTGTGCGCGACGATGAGCTCGCCGCTGTCCCCGGGACGCGACGTGGTCCCCATCGGCCGCCCGATCACCAACGTGCGGGCGTATGTGCTCGACGCCTTCCTGCAGCCGGTGCCGCCCGGCGTGGATGGTGAGCTCTATGTCACCGGGGCAGGGCTCGCGCGTGGATACCTCGGACGTCCGGGCCTGACCGCGGAACGGTTCGTCGCCGACCCGTACTCCTCCGGGGGCCGCATGTACCGCACCGGCGACCGGGTCCGCTGGACCCGCGAGGGAGAGCTGGTCTTCGTCGGCCGGGCCGACGCGCAGGTCAAGGTGCGCGGTTACCGGATCGAGCCAGGCGAGATCGAGGCTGTGCTGGCGGACCATCCGGGGGCCGCACAGCTGGTGGTAGCCGCTCGTGAGGACGGGCCCGGCGAGAAGCGGCTGGTGGCGTACGTCGTCCCGGCGGCCGCGCAGTCGGCCGACGAGCTGATCGCCGCCCTCCGCGAGACAGCGGCCGAGCGCCTGCCCGAGCACATGAGGCCGGTGGCGTTCGTACCGCTGGATGCGATGCCCCTGACCCCGAACGGAAAGGTCGATCACCGGGCGCTGCAGGCCCCCGACTTCGCCGGGAACTCCTCCGGGCGTGATCCGCGCACGGCCGTCGAAGAGCTGCTGTGCGCACTGTTCGCCGAGATCCTCGGGGTGGAACGGGTCGGGGCCGACGACAGCTTCTTCGAGCTCGGCGGCGACTCGATCAGCTCGATGCAGCTGTCGGCCCGGCTTCGCGGCGAAGGGCTGGAACTGTCGCCGTGGCAAGTGTTCGAGGAGAAGACGCCCGAACGGCTGGCGGTGCTCGCCAAGGAGCTCCCGGCCGAGGGCGAGGAGAGCGGGAAGCCGGAGTCCCAGGACGGCATGCTCCTGGCTCTCTCGCCCGACCAGATGGACCGACTCCAGACCGGGCCGGTCGATGAATGACTTCCACAAGGAGCAGATCATGACCGTTGACAAACCTCGTCCAAAGCCGCGCTCCGGTGTGGAAGACGTCTGGCCCCTGTCGCCGCTGCAGGAGGGGATGCTCTACCACACCGCTCTCGACAAGGACGGTCCGGACACCTACACCGTGCAGTCCGTCTACGGCATCGAGGGCCCGCTGGACCCCGAGCGTCTGAAGGCGTCCTGGCAGGCGCTCCTGGACCGGCATGCCGCGCTGCGGGTCTGCTTCCGGTACGTCAGCGGCGCGCAGATGGTGCAGGTCGTCTTACGGGACGTCAAGCTCCCGTGGCGTGAGACGGACCTTTCCGGACTCCCGGACGACGTGGCCGACGGTGAAGTGGGGCGGCTGGCGGAGGAAGAGCTGGCCGAGCGCTTCCGGCTGGAGACGGCCCCGTTGATGAAGCTGAACCTGATCCGGCTCGGCCCGGAGAGCCACCGGCTCGTGCACACCCTTCACCACGTACTGGCCGACGGCTGGTCGATGCCGATCATTCACCGCGAGCTCTCCGCGATCTACGCGGCGGGCGGGGACCCGTCCGGGCTGCCGGCCACGACCTCCTACCGCGACTACCTCGCTTGGCTGGGCCGCCAGGACAAGGAGGCGGCCCGGACCGCCTGGCGCAAGGAGCTCGCCGGTCTGGACACCCCCAGTACGGTCGTCCCGGCCGATCCGAGCCGCGTGCCGGACATCGACACGGTGATGACCGAGCTCTCCCCGGAGCTGACGAACGAGCTGGCGCAGCTGGCCCGCGGCCACGGCCTCACGCTGAACACCGTCGTCCAGGGCGTGTGGGCCGTCCTGCTGTCGCAGCTGGCAGGCCGCACCGACGTGGTGTTCGGCGCGACCGTCTCGGGACGGCCGGCCGAGCTGGCCGGCGTGGAGACGATGGTCGGCATGCTGCTCGGCACCCTGCCGGTGCGCGTCCGGCTCGACGGCGGGCGGCGGTTCGTCGACTCGCTCGCCGAGCTGCAGCGGAACCAGTCGGCGCTCATGCCCCACCAGCATCTCGGCCTGCAGGAGGCGCAGGCCGCCGCCGGACCCGGAGCGATCTTCGACACGCTCGTCATCTACGAGAACTTCCCCCGCACCGGACTCGACCGGTCGGAGGACGACGGCCTGAACATGCGCCCGGTGCGGAAGGGACGCGACTCCTCGCACTACCCGTTCACCCTGGTCGCCGGGCCGGGCGAGCGGATGCCGGTCATTCTCAACTACGACCGGGGCCTGTTCGACCGGGAGGTCGCTGAATCCGTCCTGGGCGCGTTCATCCGGGTGGTGGAGCAGCTGGTCGCCGAGCCCGGCGTCCTGGTCGGCCGGCTGACCCTGCTGAGCGCCGCCGAGCGCGCCGTGGTGGTGAACGACTGGAACGCGACCGCGGGCCCGGTGCCCGGGGAGTCCATGGTCGAGCTGTTCGGGCGGCGGGTCGACACCGCACCCCACGCGGTGGCGATCACCGATGCGAGCGGTACGGACCTGACCTACGCCGAGCTCGACCAGGCGTCGAACCGGCTGGCCGGATACCTCACCGATCGCGGCGTCCGGCGCGGCGGTCTGGTCGGGGTGGCCATGGACAGGTCCGCCGACCTGCTGATCACGTTCCTGGCGATCTGGAAGGCAGGAGCCGCGTTCGTCCCGGTCGACGCGGGGAATCCGGCTGAGCGGATCGCGCTCGTACTCGCCGACCCCCAGGTCTCGACCGTCGTGTGCACGATCGCCACCAGCGCGGTCGCGCCGGAGAACGCCATCGTCCTCGACGCACCGGAGACCCGCGCGGCCGTCGACGCCCAGGCCGCCACCACCCCGGAGATCCGGGTCGGTGCCGACGATCTGGCGTACGTGATGTACACGTCCGGATCCACCGGCGTCCCGAAGGGTGTGGCCGTCACCCATGGGGGAGTGGCCGGGCTGGCGGGCGACGCGGGCTGGCGGATCGGCCCCGAGGACGGCGTGCTGATGCACGCGACGCACGTCTTCGACGCCTCGCTCTACGAGATGTGGGTGCCGCTCGCCACGGGCGGCCGGATCCTGCTCGCCGAGCCGGGAGTGGTGGACGCCGGCGGTGTGCGCCGGGCCGTCGAGCGGGGCGCGACCTCCATCCACCTCACCGCCGGAACCTTCCGCGCCCTGGCGGAGGCATCACCGGAATGCTTCACAGGTTTGATCGAGGTCGGCACCGGTGGGGACGTCGTTCCCGCCTACGCGGTGGAGAACCTGCGGCGGGCCCAGCCCGGTCTGCGGGTGCGGAACACCTACGGGCCGACCGAGACCACCCTGTGCGCGACGTGGAAGCCGATCGAGCCCGGTGACGTGCTCGGGGGTGAGCTGCCGATCGGCCGTCCCATGGCGAACCGCGAGATCTACATCCTCGACGCCTTCCTGCGGCCGGTCGCGCCGGGGATCACCGGCGAGCTGTACATCGCCGGCACCGGCCTGGCCCGCGGGTACCTCGGCAGGCCGGATCTGACGACCGAGCGGTTCGTCGCATGCCCGTTCCGCGCCGGTGAGCGCATGTACCGCACCGGCGACCTGGCGCGCTGGAACCGCGACGGAGAGGCGGTCTTCGTCGGGCGGGCCGATGACCAGGTGAAGATCCGGGGTTTCCGGGTGGAGCTGGCCGAGGTGGAGGCCGTGCTGGCGGCCCAGCCGGGCGTGACCGAGGCGGTCGCCGTGGCGCGCGAGGACGAGCCCGGCGAGCGGCGGCTGGTGGGCTACGTCGTCACCGACGGAAACGAGGCCGACGTGGAGGAGATGCGGCGGCGGATGAGCCTCGTCCTGCCCTCCTACATGGTCCCCGTGGCGATCGTCGTCCGTCCGGGCCTGCCCGTCACTCCGAACGGCAAGGTGGATCGCCGGGCCCTGCCCGCCCCCGACTTCTCGGAACGTGCTTCGGCGAAGGCCCCCGAGAGCGAGACAGAGAAGGTGCTGTGCGCGCTGTTCGCCGAAATCCTCGGCGTCGAGCGGGTGGGCGTCGACGACGCCTTCCACGACCTGGGCGGCAGCTCGGCCCTGGCCATGCGGCTCATCGCGCGGATCCGCGAGGAGATCGGCGCTGACCTGCCCATCCGGCAGCTGTTCTCCTCGCCCACGCCCGCAGGCATCGCCCGGGCGCTGGCAGCGAAGTCACGTCCCGCGCTGGAGGCCGCCACCCGGCCGGAGCAGGTGCCCCTCACCGCCCGGCAGCTCCGCGCCTGGCTGCTGGCCCGTCCCGGAGAGACTACCGCGGGCCTGCACGCCTCGGTCGCATTGCGCGTGCGCGGCCGTCTGGACGTGCCCGCGCTGGAGGCGGCGCTCGGTGACGTCGCGTCCCGGCACGAGATCCTCCGGACGACCTTCCCCGGCCAGGCCACGACGGTCCACCAGCACGTCCATGACTCCGCGGCGGTTCAGCTGACGCCGATTCCGGCCGCCGAGGAGGACCTTCCCGGGCTGATCGCCGAACGGGCCGAGCGGCCCTTCGACCTCACCCGTGACCTGCCGTGGCGCTGCGACCTCTTCGCAGTCGCGGAGCGCGAGCACGTGCTGGCGCTGACGGTGCACCGGATCGCCGCCGACGACGACTCGCTGGACGTGTACTTCCGCGACCTGGCGGCCGCGTACGGCGCGCGGCGCGCGGGCCGGGTCCCGGAGCGCGCGCCACTGACCCTGCAGTTCGCCGACTACGCGATCTGGGAGCAACGGCTGCTCGAGGGCGAGCGCGAGCAGGAGAGCCTGATCAACGACCAGATGTCCTTCTGGCGGGACCACCTCGCCGGCATCGACGGGGACACGGTCCTCCCCTTCGACCGTCCGCGCCCGGCCATCCCGTCGCGACAGGCCGACACGGTCGCGCTGCGGCTGGTCGGCGCCGCGCACGCCCGGCTGCTGGCGGCCGTGGACTCGGCCGGCGCGGACGCCCACCAGTTGGTGCATGCCGCGCTCGCCATGCTGCTGACCCGATTCGGCGCGGGCGACCAGCTCGTGATCGGCACGACGCTGCCGCGGGACGAGGACCTCATCGACCTCGAGCCGATGATCGGGCCGTTCGCCCGGCCGTTCCCCCTGCGCACCGACGTCGCCGGCGACCCGACCTTCCTGGAGGTCCTCACCCGGGTGCAGGAGACCGTCCGGGACGCCCGCCAGCACCTGGACGTCCCCTTCGAGCGGATCGTCGATCTGCTGGACCTGCCCGCCTCGCTCTCCCGCCACCCGGTGTTCCAGGTGGGCCTGGAGGTGGCCGAGGAGGACGCCGGCGCGTGGGCCGCGACGGAACTGCCGGCCCTGCGCACCAGTGTCGAACCCGGCCGGCCCGAGGCCATCGAGCTGGACCTCGCGTTCAAGCTCACCGAGCACCGCGACGAGGACGACCACGGCGCCGGCATCGACGGCGAACTCCGCTACGCCACCGACCTGTTCGACAGGGCCACGGCCGAATCGCTGGCACGACGGCTGATCCGCGTCCTGGAACAGGTGGCGGAGGACCCCCACCGGCGCGTCAGCGACCTGGACATCCTGCTGGACGACGCCGAACGCGAGCGTCTGGCCGAGGCCCCGGCCGTGTGGACCGGATCCGTGCCCCCGGCAGTCGCCGACCTGGCCCAGGGCGGCCCGCTCGGCGCGCTCGTGCTCGACGATCAGCTGCTCCCCGTCGCGCCTGGAGCCGTCGGCGATCTCTACGTCACCGGCCCTGCGGCCGACGCGGTCCCGGCCGACCAGAGCCTGGCCTGCCCCTTCGGGACCGAGGGGCGGCGCATGCTGCGCACCGGCTCGCTCGCCCGCTGGTCCGCTGCCGGAACCCTGACCCTCCTGGGCGAGCGGCGGCGATCCAGCGTCACGGCGAAGACCGCCACGGGCGACTTCGAGGTTCTGCTGCCGCTGCGCCCCGGCGGCGACCGTCCGCCGCTGTTCTGCGTCCACGCGAGCGGCGGCCTGAGCTGGAACTACGGACCGCTGCTGCGGGAGCTCCCGGCGAACCAGCCGGTCTACGGAATCCAGGCGCGCGGCCTGGCCCGCACCGAAGCCCTGCCCGGCGGCGTCGAGGAGATGGCGGCCGACTACGTCGCGCAGATCCGCACCGTGCAGCCGACCGGGCCGTACCACCTCCTCGGCTGGTCCCTCGGCGGGCGGATCGCGCAGACGATGGCCGCGCTGCTCGAGGCCGAGGGCGAGCAGGTCGGGATGCTCGCGCTGCTCGACGCCTACCCCACCTACATGGGGAAGAAGGCGCGCGGCGACGGGCGCGTCCAGGAGGCCGTCGACAAGCTGAAGGAACAGCAGATGGAGCTCGCCGCCGGACTGGTCCGGGGAGACGGGGCTCGGGCACGCCTGGAAGAGGTGATGCGGAACCTCGCCGAGGTCGGGCCGAGGCACGACGCCCCGAGCTTCGCCAGCGACATCCTGCTGTTCATCGCTACGCGGGACCGCCCCCCGCACATGCCCGTCGACTGGGCGATCGCCAGTTGGAAGCCCCTGACCAGCGGGACCGTGGAGCCCCACGAGATCCCCGCCGACCACAACGAGATGATGCAGCCCGCGTCGCTGGCCCAGATCGGGGCCATCGTCGCCGAGAAGCTCCGGCCGCGGCCGTAGCGGGAAAGGACACCACCATGACCAACCCCTTCGACAACGAAGACGGCTCCTTCTACGTGCTCGTCAACGACGAGGGCCAGCACTCCCTCTGGCCCGCCTTCGCCGAGGTGCCGGACGGCTGGACCCCCGTCCACGGCGAGGCCGCCCGCCAGGACTGCCTCGCCTATGTCGAGGAGAACTGGACCGACCTTCGGCCGAAGAGCCTGGTAGCGGAGATCGACGGCTGAGCGCTGTCCAGCCGCTCAATGTGGGCAGTTGGACGAGCTCGACGCTCGTCCAACTGCCCTGAGACCTTCATTCCGTGCACACCGGCCGGATGAGACGAAAGGACCTGCGGCATGTTCGAGGAGATCAACGTCGTCCGGGCGTCGCAGTTACACCGGAGGAGCCGGTTCGATCCGGTGCCCGAGCTCCACTCCCTGATGAGCGAGGGCGACCTGACCGTCCTGGGAACCGAGGACTCCGCCGAGGGGCGGACCGCGTGGCTCGCCACCGGGATCAAGGAGGTCCGGCAGGTCCTCGGCTCGGACAAGTTCAGCGCGCGCCTGCTGTACGGGGGGACCGCGGCCGGCTTCACCTGGCCCGGCTTCCTCACCCAGTACGATCCGCCGGAGCACACGCGGCTCCGGCGGATGGTGACCCCCGCGTTCACCGTCCGCCGGATGCAGGCGTTCCGGCCGCAGGTCGAGCAGATCGTCCAGGACAGCCTGGACGCCATCGAGGCACTCGGCGGCCCGGTGGACTTCGTCCCGCACTTCGGATGGGCCGTGGCGACGCCGGCGACCTGCGACTTCCTCGGCATTCCCCGGGACGACCAGGCGGATCTGGCACGGACCCTGCTCGCCAGCCGGGCTGACCGGTCGGACAGGCGGCGCACCGCGGCGGGGAACAAGTTCATGACCTACATGAAGCAGCACGTCGCCAACGTGCGCCGCGATTGCGGCGATGACATGTTCGGCGTCGTGGTGCGAGAACACGGTGACGCCATCACGGACGCCGAGCTGACGGGGGTGGCCGCGTTCGTCATGGGCGCGGGCGCCGACCAGGTGGCCCGTCTGCTCGCGGCGGGCGCGTGGCTGATGGTCGAAGCGCCCGAGCAGTTCGCTGTGCTACGGGAGAAGCCCGACACCGTACCGGATTGGCTGGACGAGATGATCCGGTACCTTACGACCGACGAGAAGACTCATCCGCGCGTCGCGACGCAGGACGTGCGGATCGGGGACCACCTCGTCAAGGCCGGCGACACCGTCACGTGCTCCCTGCTGGCCGCCAACCGCCGGAACTACCCGGGTGCGGACGACGAGTTCGACATCACCCGTGCGCGGCCGGAACATCTGGCGTTCGGGCACGGCATTCATCACTGCCTCGGCAGGGCCCTGGCCGAGCTGATGTTCCGGGTCGCGATTCCGGCGCTGGCGCACCGCTTCCCCACCCTGCGGCTGGCCGAACCGCACCGCGAGATCACCTTGGGGCCGCCGCCGTTCGATGTGGAAGCCCTGCTGCTCGACTGGTAGCACCGGAAACCTACGGAGGACCGATGGCACTTCCCCTGCCGCACCAGCGGCACCGGCTCGATCCTGTGCCGGAGTTCCATGGCCTACTGGACGAGGGGCCGCTGCACGAGTACGACACCCAGCCCGGGATGGACGGCCGTAAGCAATGGCTGGTCACCGGGTACGACGAGGTCCGGGAGATCCTCGCCGATCCCGAGCGGTTCAGCTCCATGCGACCGGTCGACGACGAGGCCGACCGGGCCCAACTGCCGGGACTCCTGCAGGCGTACGACCCGCCGGACCACAGCCGGTTGCGCAGGACCGTGGCCCCGGCCTACTCCGTCCGGCGGATGGAACGGCTGCGGCCGCGTGTCGAGGAAATCGTCGAAGAATGCCTGGACGATCTGGAGAACGTGGGGTCGCCGGTCGACTTCGTCAGGTACGCGGCCTGGCCCATCCCTGCGCTCATCGCCTGTGAGTTCCTCGATGTCCCCCGCGACGACCAGGCCGAGCTGTCGCGGATGATCCGGGAGAGCAGGGAGAGCAGGCTCCCCCGGCAGCGGACATCTTCGGGGCTGGGCGTCGTCAACTACACCAAGAAGCTCGTGGCCCGCAAGCGCCGCGATCCCGGCGAGGGGCTGATCGGTGTCATCGTGCGCGAGCACGGGTCGGAGGTCAGCGACGAGGAACTGGCAGGGCTCGCCGAGGGGAACCTGATCATGGCAGCCGAGCAGATGGCTGCCCAACTGGCGGTCGCGGTGCTCCTGTTCGTGACCCATCCCGACCAGGTGGCGCTGCTTCGCGAACGTCCCGAACTCGTGGACGGCGCGACCGAGGAGCTGCTGCGGCATGCTTCGATCGTCGAGGCCCCGGCCCCTCGGGTCGCTCTCGCGGACGTGCGCGTCGCCGGACGCGACATCCGGGCCGGAGACGTCGTGACCTGCTCCATGCTGGCGATCAACCGTCCGCGGGGCGACCGCTTCGACATCACCCGTGAGAACCCGAAGCACCTGGCGTTCGGATACGGAATCCACCATTGCCTCGGGGCGCCGCTGGCCCGGCTCCAGCTGCAGGTGGCCCTGCCGGCGGTGTTCCGCCGGCTCCCGTCGCTGCGGCTCGCCGTTCCCGAGGAGGACCTGCGGTTCAAGCCGGGCCGGCCCGAGCCCTTTGCTGTGGAGGAGCTTCCTCTTGAGTGGTGACAACACGCCTCCGATACACACACGTCGGCAGGGCTTCGACCCGGCCGACGAGCTGCGCGCCGCCGGAACGCTCACGAGGATCACGATCGGATCCGGAGCGGAGGCGACAACCACCTGGTTGGCCACCGGACACGCAGTCGTCCGGCAAGTCCTCGGCGATCACACCCGATTCAGTACGCGCCGCCGTTTCGACCGGAATGACGAGATCGGCGGAAAGGGCGTCTTCCGGCCGCGTGAGCTGGTCGGCAACCTGATGGACTACGACCCGCCGGAGCACACCCGGCTCCGGCGTCTGCTGGCCCCGGGGTTCACCCAGCGCCAGATCCGGCGGATCGCCCCGTACATCGAACAGATCGTGACGGAACGCCTCGACGCGATGGAGCGGGAGGGGTCCCCCTCGGACCTGGTCGAGATGTTCGCCGACGAGGTACCCGGCCCCGTGCTGTGCGAGCTGCTCGGGGTACCGCGAGACGACCGCGCCAGGTTCCTCCAACTCTGCCACCGGCATCTCGACGCTTCGCTCAGCGATCGGAAGCGGGCGGCCGCGGGCGAGGCGTTCTCCCGCTACCTGGTGACCATGGTCGGCAGGGAACGGAAGGATCCCGGCAGCGGGCTCATCGGTACGGTCGCCGCCGAACACGGCGACTCGGTGACCGACGAGGAGCTGAGGGGTGTCTGCGTGCAGATGATGCTGGCCGGAGACGACAACATCTCCGGCATGATCGGCCTGGGCGTGCTGGCGCTGCTGCGGAACCCTGAGCAGATCGCCGCGCTGCGGGGTGACGTGCAGTCGGCGGACCGGGCGGTCGACGAGCTGATCCGGTACCTGACGGTCCCCTATGCTCCGACGCCCCGGACCGCCATCGAGGACACCGCCGTCGGCGACCAGGTGATCAAGGCAGGGGAGACGGTCCTCTGTTCTCTCCCGACGGCCAACCGCGACCCCGCCCTGCTGCCGGACGCGGATCGCCTCGACGTCACCCGAGAGCCCGTGCCTCATGTCGCGTTCGGGCACGGTGTGCACCATTGCCTGGGAGCCGCGCTCGCCCGCCTCGAACTGCGCATCGCCTATACCGCGCTGTGGCGACGCTTTCCCGAGCTGCGGCTGGCGGATCCCGCCGGGGCGACCGCGTTCCGGCTGAGCACCCCCGCATATGGACTCAGCAGTCTGATGGTCGCGTGGTGACCGGTTGGACGGCTTGAGCGGCGATCCATCGCACTGGACAATCGCAAAGAACTCAATTGAGGGACGGTGGGAGATGTCGGTGGAAACGTTCGACGTGGTGGTGGCGGGTGGCGGGCCGGCGGGCTCGACCGTGGCTTCCCTGGTAGCCATTCAGGGCCACCGAGTATTGCTGCTGGAGAAAGAGGTCTTCCCGCGGTATCAGATCGGCGAGTCGCTGCTTCCGTCCACCGTTCACGGGGTGTGCCGAATGCTTGGTGTCACCGAGGAACTCGCGGCGGCGAATTTCCCGGTGAAGCGCGGCGGTACTTTCCGGTGGGGGGCCAGGCCGGAACCGTGGACGTTCTCCTTCGCCGTGTCCCCGCGGATGAGCGGGCGGACCTCGTTCGCCTATCAGGTGGAGCGGGCGCGGTTCGACGAGATCCTGCTGAACAACGCCAAGCGCAAGGGCGTGACGGTCCGTGAGGGATGCTCGGTCACCGAAGTCGTGGAGGAGCGCGACCGGGTCACCGGCCTGCGGTACACCGACTCCGACGGCGGTGAGCGCGAGGTCAGCGCACGTTTCGTGATCGACGCGTCAGGCAACAAGAGCCGGCTGTTCTCCAGTGTCGGCGGCACTCGCGACTATTCGGAGTTCTTCCGAAGCCTGGCGCTGTTCGGCTACTTCGAGAACGGCAAACGGCTCCCGGAGCCCTATTCGGGAAACATCCTGAGCGTCGCCTTCGACAGCGGCTGGTTCTGGTACATTCCGCTGAGCGATACGCTCACCAGCGTGGGCGCGGTGGTCCGCAGGGAGATGGCCGAGAAGGTCCAGGGGGACCGGGAAGCGGCCTACAAAGCCCTGATCGCTGAATGTCCGCTGATCTCGGAATACCTGTCGGACGCGCATCGGGTGACGACCGGGAACTATGGGGAACTGAGGGTTCGAAAGGACTACTCATACCTCCAGACGACGTTCTGGCGCCCGGGAATGATCCTCGTGGGCGACGCCGCGTGTTTCGTCGACCCGGTATTCTCCTCCGGCGTTCATCTGGCAACCTACAGCGCCCTGCTCGCCGCCCGTTCGATCAACAGCATTCTCGCGGGCGACCTGGACGAGAAGACCGCCTTGAACGAGTTCGAGGCCCGGTACCGCCGCGAGTACGGGGTGTTCTACGAGTTCCTCGTGTCGTTCTACGAGATGAACGTGAACGAGGAGTCGTACTTCTGGCACGCCAAGAAGGTCACGAACAACAAGCACACGGAGTTGGAATCGTTCGTGGATCTGGTCGGCGGGGTGTCGTCCGGCGAGGCGGCGCTCGAGGCCAGGATCGCCAAGCACAGCGCCGAGTTCGCCGCGGCCGTCGACGACATGGCCGCCGGCGGTGACGGGGACATGGTGCCGATGTTCACGTCGCACGTGGTCAGGCAGGTGATGCAGGAGGGCGGCCAGGTCCAGATGAGGGCGGTGCTCGGTGAGGACGCCGCGCCCGAGGAGCCGGTGTTCCCGGGCGGGCTGGTGGCCTCGCCCGACGGGATGAAGTGGATGCCCTACCGTGGATGAGGCCGCGCCGATCGTGCGACCGACGGCGAACTACATGAGGAGGACGCTCTACGATCCGCACGAGGACATGTTCGCCCTCAGGGCGCACGGCCCGCTGATCCGGATCGCGGGGAACGCGTCCGATCAGATGAGCACGGACTACGTCTGGCAGGCCATGGGCTACGACGTGGTGCGCGAGATCCTCGGTGATCACGAGAACTTCACGACGCGGCTCCGGCTGACCGAGGCGGAACCGCTCAGCGGCGAAGGGGTGCCGGTCCCGCCGGAGCTGGCCGGACAGCTCTCGATCTACGATCCGCCCGAACACACGCGGCTGCGGCGGATGCTGACGCCCGAGTTCACGGTCCGACGGATCCGCAGGCTCGAGCCCACGATCGAGGGCATCATCGAAGAGCACCTCGATGCGATGGAGGCCGCGGGACCGCCCGCGGATCTCCAGGTACTGTTCGCCGACCCGGTCGGCGGCGAGGCCCTGTGCGAGCTGCTCGGGGTTCCGCGCGACGACCGAAGCGAGTTCATCCGCCGCGTCAGGCAGAACGTCGACCTCAGCCGCGGGTACAAGGCCCGGGCGGCGGACAGCGCGGCGTTCAATCGGTACCTGAACGCTCTCATCACCCGGCAGCGGAAGGCGCCCGACGAGGGGTTCCTCGGCATGCTGGTGCGTGAGCACGGCGAGCGGATCGGCGACGAGGAATTGAAGGGCGTCTGCACGGCGCTGATCCTCGGCGGCGTCGAGAGCGTCGCGGGGATGATCGGCTTCGGGGTCCTCGCGCTGCTCGACCATCCCGACCAGAGGCAGTTGCTCTTCGCCTCCCGCGAGGAGGCCGACCGCGTGGTGAACGAACTGCTGCGCTTCCTTTCGGCCGTGCAGCAGCCGACTCCGCGAATGGCCGTCAGGGATGTCGTCGTCGGCGGGCAGCTGATCAAGGCGGGGGAATACGTCCTCTGCTCGATTCTCATGGCCAACCGGGACGAGGGGTTGACGCCGGATCCCCATCTCCTCGACGCGAACCGCGAACCACTCCCGCATGTCGGATTCGGGCACGGTATCCATCACTGCGTAGGCGCCGCAGTGGCAAGGGCGGTGCTCCGCATCGCCTATCAGGCCCTGTGGCGGCGGTTCCCCGGACTGAGCCTGGCCGTGCCCGCGGAGGAAGTGAAGTTCCGCAACGCGTTCATAGACAGCCCGGATCGGTTGCCGCTCACCTGGTAGCGGACGCCACGACGGATCAGCGATCAATCGAGGGACGGTGAGAGATGTCGGCGGAAGCGTTCGACGTGGTGGTCGCGGGGGGTGGGCCGGCGGGTTCGACCGCGGCCTCCTTGGTGGCCATGCAGGGCCACCGGGTGCTCCTGGTGGAGAAAGAGGTCTTTCCGCGGTACCAGGTCGGTGAGTCGTTGCTTCCGTCCACCGTTCACGGGGTGTGCCGGATGCTCGGCGTCACCGATGAACTGGCGGAGACGGATTTCCCGGTGAAGCGGGGTGCGACGTTCCAGTGGGGCGCTCGGCCGGAGCCGTGGGCCTTCTCCTTCGAGGCGTCATCGCGATTGACCGGCTCGACGTCATTCGCCTACCAGGCGGATCGGGCGCGGTTCGACGAGATCCTGCTGAACAACGCCAAGCGCAAGGGCGTGGTGGTTCGTGAAGGGTGCTCGGTCACCGCAGTGGTCGAGGAGGGCGATCGGGTCACCGGCCTGCGGTATCTCGACCCTGACGGCGGCGAGCACGAGGTCGGCGCACGTTTCGTGGTCGACGCGTCAGGCCATGAGAGCCCGCTGTTCTCCAGCGTCGGCGGCACTCGCGACCATGCGGAGTCCTTCCGCGGTCTGGCGCTGTCCGGCTACTTCGGGAACGGCTGCAAGCGGCTGCCGGAACCGCATGCGGGTGACGCCTTGAGCGTGACCTTCGACAAGGGCTGGTTCTGGTACGTCCCGCTGTTCGGCGGGCTCACCAGCGTGGGTGCGGTGGTGCGCGGGGAGGTGGCCGAGAAGCTCCCGGACGACCGGGAGGAGGCGTTCAAGGCCCTGATCGCCGAATGCCCGACCATCTCGGACCTGCTCTCGGAGGGGATGCGGGTGACAGCCGGCAAGTACGGGAAGCTGCGAATCCGCGAGGACTTCGTCTACCACCAGACGACGTTCCGGCGTCCGGGGATGATCCTGGTGGGAGACGCCGCGTGTTCCGTCGACCCGCTGTTCTCCAGCGGCGTTCATCTCGCGACCTACAGCGCCCTGTTGGCCGCCCGTTCGATCAACAGCGTCCTCGCGGGCGATCTGGACGAGGAGACCGCCCTGACGGAGTTCGAGGCGCGGTACCGCCGCGAGTTCGGGGCGTTCTCCGAGTTCCTCGCGGCGTTCCACGCGATGACCGGCGACGAGCACCCGGAACCGGAGTCGTTCGTGGATCTGGCCACCGGAGTGTCGTCCGGCGACGAGGCGTTCGCGGCAGGGGGCGAGGGGGCGGCCGCGCCCGGGGAACCGATGTTCCCGGGCGGGCTGGCGGTCTCGCCCGACGGAATGAAGTGGTTGCCTCGCCCGCCCGCAGCCCTGTAATCATTCGATCGTGAGGAGCAGAGGTGACTGAGGAACGGCTCTTTCTCCGGTCCGACACCATCATCGAGCCATTGGTCGACCGGTTCTACGCCCAGCTGTACACGATGGCCCCCGTAACTGGCGCCATGTACCTCGCCTTCCGGCAGATCCCGATGCTGGAGTCCTACCTGCAGACCCCGGACTGGCATTTCTCGGGCAGCCGCGATCCGAAGTTCCGCGGCGGATTCTTCGTCGGCATCGAGGAGAAGCGGAAGGGCGAGGTCGAGGCGCTGCTGGCGGCCATCCGGCGCGACAGCGCGGACATCATCCGGTTCGCCCATGCGATCGCGGAGGCCGAGAAGATCGTCCGGGAGGAGGCGACCGGCTACGACCTCAGGCCGCTCTACCCGAAGCTCCCTCCCGAGCTGGCGGGCCTGGTGGAAGTCGCCTATGACACCGGCAACGAGGCTTCGCTGCACTTCCTGGAGCCGCTCGTCTACCAGAGCAAGGCTTACACCGAGGACCGCCAGTCGGTTCAGCTCTCGGTGGAGTCAGGCATCGAGCGGCCGTTCGTGATGAGCACCCCACGGCTGCCCTCGCCCGACGTGCTGGAGCTGGACATCCCCTTCCGGCACCCCGGCATC
Organism: Kitasatospora sp. MAA19; assembly: GCF_029894125.1. Taxonomy (GTDB): domain Bacteria; phylum Actinomycetota; class Actinomycetes; order Streptomycetales; family Streptomycetaceae; genus Kitasatospora. The sequence continues at coordinate 60,590 of NZ_JARXYZ010000026.1, read as the reverse complement.
GAGGAGCTGTTCCGCTCCAGGATCCGGCCCACCACCTTGGCCGCGCTCCGCGAGGCGCTGGAACTCGGCGACGCGGAAGCCGCCCAACTGTCCCGCTTGCTGCTCGCGGAGCCAGGGCTGGCCGCCGACCGCCACGTCACGGCCGGAGCCAGGATCCGTTACCTGGGGCATGCCTGCCTCCTCCTGCAGACGCCCGAGGTGTCGATCCTCACGGACCCGTTCATCAGCGCCGACACCAGCGCGACCGGCCGGTACACCTATGACGACCTGCCCGACCACATCGACTACGTCCTCGTCACTCACGGGCATTCCGACCATCTCGTGTCCGAGACCCTGCTCCAACTGCGTGGCCGGGTCGGCACGTTCGTCGTGCCGAGGAGCTCGCGCGGCAATCTGTGCGACCCGTCGCTGGCGCTCTTCCTGAGGTGCCTCGGGCTCCCCGTCATCGAGGTGGACGACTTCGACGAGGTGGCCTTCCCCGGCGGGAAGATCGTCGCCACTCCGTTCTTCGGGGAGCACGCCGATCTCGACATCCGTGCCAAGGCGACCTACTGGATCCGTCTCGGCGGGAAGTCCGTCTACGTGGGAGCGGACTCCTCCGGCCTTGATCCGGTCCTCTACCGCTACGTCCGCCGGCATCTCGGACCGGTCGACATCGCGTTCCTCGGCATGGAGTGCGACGGTGCGCCGATGAACTGGAAGTACCAGCCGCTGTTCACCACGCCGATCCCGAAGAAGATGAGCCAGACCCGCAAACTGTCCGGCTCCAACGCGGAGCAGGCGAGCGCGATCGTCACCGAGCTGGGGGCCGAAGAGGTGTACATCTACGCCATGGGTGAGGAGAGCTGGCTCGGCCATGTCATGGCCACCAGCTACAACGAGGACTCCTACCAGCTCCAGCAGATCGCCGAGTTCGAGGAATGGTGCTCGCGCAAGGGAGTTAAGTCCGGTCATCTGCTCGACCAGGCCGAATGGCACTGGTCGTAGCTCCGCCGGCAGCATCAAGGCTAGGGGCCGGCACATATCGTCCGCGTGTCGAAAATCGGATACGTGCCGGCAACGTCCGGTCGTCTTCTCTTGTGGCATGTCTCGAACCCAGCCCTCAGCACGAACGACGACCCGGAGGCTGCCCGTTGGGTGGCCTCCGGGACGGCGTCTCCTCACGTGTCGGGAGCGAGAGCAGACGATGACACAGGTGAACACGGCCGAGACCGGGCAGTGCAGCCCGGCGGCTGACGACGAAGGAACTCGGCCTGCGGGCGGCTCCCGGCCGGGCCCGTGGAAGCGCGGCCCGGTACTCACGGCGTGTGCGCTGCTGCTCGGCCTGCTTCTGCTGCTGCACGGGTACCTCACGGACTGGGCCGGTCTGGGCAGTCTGGTGGACACCTTTCTGCCGTGGTTCGGTCTGTTGGTCCCGGTGCTGCTTGCCGGGGCGCTGTGGCGCCGCTCCGCCTCCGCGGTCGTCGCGCTGCTGTTGCCGGTCACCGTGTGGCTGAACCTCTTCGGCGGGCTGCTCGTCGACAAGTCCCACCAGGGCGGCGATCTCACGGTGGTCAGCCACAACGTGTCCGCCGAGAACCGTGATCCGGCCGGCACCGCCCGTGACCTGGCCGCCTCCGGCGCGGATGTGCTGGCGCTCGAGGAGCTGGCCGACCAGGCCACGGGTACGTACGAGACGGAGCTGGCGAAGGCGTACCCGTACCACACCGTGCAGGACACGGTCGGGCTGTGGAGCAAGCTGCCGCTGTCCGACACCCGGCCGGTCGACGTCCTGTGGGGCACGGACGGGCCGTCGGCCGAGAAGCCGCGGCCCGAGGACGTCCCGGTGGAGCCTACTCGTGCGCTGCGCACCACGGTGGCCACCCAGAAGGGGCCGCTGGCGGTGTACGTGGCGCATCTGGGTTCCGTAAGGGTGATGCCCAGGGGCGGTTTCTGGACGGAGACGCGGGACGGCGGCGCGACGAAGCTCGCCCGGGCAGTCGCCGCCGAGCGCAGCGAGCGGGTGCTGGTGCTCGGTGACTTCAACGGCACCATGGACGACCGTGCGTTCGACGGCCTCGCCTCGCAGCTGCGTTCGGCCCAGGACGTGGCTGGGGACGGGTTCGGCTTCAGCTGGCCGGCGGAGTTCCCGGTGGTGCGGATCGACCAGATCCTGGTCCGCGGTGTGGACCCGAGGAGTGCGTGGCTGTTGCCGGCCACGGGCAGTGACCACCGGCCGGTGGCGGCCAGAATCAGCTGGTAACGCCGTGAGCCGCCGGGTGGTGACATATCGTCGGCGTATCGAGAATCGCATACGCCCGGGCAACACCCCACGAGATTGACTGGCGACATGTCCTACAACTTCTCCAGCGCACCAGGTCGAACTGCAGCCGGGACAGCAGCAGTCGGGAATCCGGTCGTCAGGCCGATCAGCGCCGCCGAGCATCTGGCGTTCGTGCGGGCCCAGCGGTCGGTCAGCTTTCTGCAGACCCCGGCGTGGGGTCGCGTCAAGACCGAGTGGCGCAGCGAGTCCCTCGGCTGGTTCGACGGTCAGCGCCTGGTCGGTGCCGGGCTCGTCCTGCACCGCCCGGTGCCGCGGCTCGACCGTTTCACGCTGGCGTATCTACCCGAGGGTCCGGTCATCGACTGGAGTGGTGAGATCGGTGCGTGGCTCGATCCGCTGGCGGCGTATCTCAAGGAGCACGGCGCGTTCGCGATCCGGCTCGGCCCGCCGGTGGAAACGGACTACTGGAGCGCCGCCCAGGTCAAGGAGGGCATCGCCGACCCGGACATCCGGCGGTTGACCGACATGCCAGGACAGGGGGGCGACCCGGTCGGCGCCCGCGTGAGCAGCAGGCTCAAGGACGCGGGCTGGCTGCCGCAGAACCCGCTGGACGGGTTCGGGGTCGGGCATCCGCAGTTCAAGTACGTGGTCCCGCTGGCGGGCAGGACCGAGGACGAGCTGTTCAGGGGCATGAACCAGCAGTGGCGCCGCAACATCAAGAAGGCGGCCAAGGAGGGCGTCGAGGTCACGGTCGGCGACGGGGGGCCGGAAGGCCTGAAGGCGTTTCACGACCTCTACGTCCACACCGCCGAGCGCGACCACTTCACCCCCCGGCCGCTGCGCTACTTCGAGACCATGTTCGCGGTGCTGAGCGCCGAGGACCCCGAGCGGATCAAGCTCTACCTGGCCCACCACCAGGGCGACTTGGTCGCCGCCACTGTCCTGGTCCGCGTCGGGGCCCACGCGGTGTACTCCTATGGCGCCTCCGCCACCGCGAAGCGCGAGGTGCGCGGCTCCAACGCCTGTCAGTGGGCGATGATCCGCGACGCGCTCGCGGCCGGCTGCGACGTCTACGACCTGCGCGGCATCACTCCCACCCTCGACGCCGACGACCCGCACGTCGGCCTCGTCCAGTTCAAGGTCGGCACCGGCGGCCGGGCGGTGCGGTACGTCGGCGAGTGGGACCTGCCGCTGCGACCGATGGTCTACCGAGTCTTCGACCTCTACATGAGGCGGCGCGGACGCTGAGCCGTACGGCCGACTACGCGAGCGCGGCGGCGACTTGGTCGAGGCGCGCCCCGCGGGATGCCTTGACCAGTACCACATCACCGGCGGCGAGGCGGTCGCGCAGCCAGTCGACGGCCGCGTCGTTGTCGGTGAGGACCACTGACCGCTCTCCCGCACCGTCGGCGATCGGCCGGGCTCCCTCACCGACGGCGACCACCACGTCGGCCCCGGCGGCGGCGTACGCCCCGACGGCGCGGTGCTCCGCCTCGCTGTCGTCGCCGAGTTCGAGCATTTCGCCGAGTACGGCGATGCGGCGCCTGCACTCGATGGCCGCCAGTGCGTCCAGGGCGGCGCGGGTCGAGTCCGGGTTGGCGTTGTAGGAGTCGTTGATCAGCGTTGCCCCGCAGGCGAGGTCGCGCGACTCCATCCGCCACGGCGACAGCGAGGCGGTGGTCAGCGCCGCCGTGGCCAGGTCGAGGGGAACCCCGGCCGCAAGTGCTGCCGCCGCGGCAGCCGAAGCGTTGAGGGCTTGGTGGGCCCCGACGAGTGGCAGCGCAACGTGAGCCGAGGTGGCGACGGTCCGCAGCGTGCAGGACGGCCGGCCGAGCCGGTCGAGTGCCAGGTCGAGTGCCCGTACGTCGGCGTGGGCCGCCCGGCCGAAGGTCAGAACCGGACCGTCGGTGAGCGCGCGCATCGCGGCCACTCCGGGATCGTCGGCGTTGAGGATCGCGGTTCCGCCGGGCGCAAGCCCCTGTACCAGTTCGCCCTTGGTCCTGGCGATGGCGGCGCGCGACCCGAACTCGCCGAGGTGGGCCAGGCCGACGTTGAGGACGACGGCGATGTCGGGCGCGACCAGGCCGGTGAGCTTGGCGATGTCGCCGACGTGGCGGGCTCCCATCTCCAGGACGAGGAACCGGGTGGCCGCCTGGGCGCGCAGCATGGTGAGCGGCACACCGAGCTCGTTGTTGAGTGAGCCGGTCGTGGCGACCGTCGGCCCGGCGCCCGAAAGCACGGCCGCCAGCAGGTCCTTGGTGCCGGTCTTGCCCTGCGAGCCGGTCACCCCGACGACGGTCAGTCTGTCGCGCAGCCGGGCTACGACATGGGCAGCGAGCATCTGCAGCGCGGTCTGGACGTCCTCGACGACGACGGTGGGCAGCGGCGTGGGCCGGGAGCCGAGCACGGCCACCGCACCGGCCAACCCGGCCTGTTCCGCGTAGTCATGGCCGTCGGCATGCTGGCCGGCGAAGGCGACGAAGAGGCCGCCCGGCTCGGCCTGTCGGCTGTCGAGCACGGCCGGCGCGGTCACGGTCACGGAGCTGTCGCCCTCGGCCTTTCCGCCAACGATTTCGGCGATCTCGCCGAGGCTGAGAGGGATCACACCGATTCCCTGGAGGCCGTGCCTGGTGATAGGTAAGTCATGCCTCCAGTCAAGGGAGTGGGACGTATCACGGGCATATCGAAAACCACATACGCTCCGGATACCTCATGCCGCCTTGACTGGAGGCATGACCCACAGCGAAAGGACCCGTATCACCATGTACGGGTGCGGACCGGACGAAGCTGTTCTGTTCCGCGAGCTGGCGCCCGGCTTCGGTGTGCAGCCGGCCGTCACCGACGCACCGGTGTCCGAAGCCAATAGTGAATTGGCCTCCGGCAGCCGGTGCATCAGCGTCGGCCACAAGACTCCCGTCACCCGTGCCACGCTGCGTGCCCTCGGTGGAGTCGGCGTGGGCTACATCTCCACGCGGAGCATCGGGTACAACCACATCGACGTGGAATACGCGGACAGCATCGGCATCTCTGTCGAAAACGTCTCCTACTCGCCGGACAGCGTGGCCGACTACACGCTGATGCTCATGTTGATGGCGGTACGGGATGCGAAAGCCATCGTCCGTCGCACCGACGCGCACGACTACCGACTGAGTGATGTGCGCGGGAAGGAACTGCGCGATCTGACTGTCGGCGTGATCGGGATGGGTCGTATCGGCGCGGCGGTCCTGGAGCGGTTGCGGGGTTTCGGTTGCCACATCCTGGCCCATGACAATCGTCCGGTGGACCACCCCGGTGCCACTGTCGAGGACGTCTCGCTCGATGAATTGCTGCGGCGGAGCGACCTGGTCACGCTGCATGTGCCGCTCACCGTGGCCACGCACCATCTGCTGAACGGGCAACGCCTGGCGCAGATGAAGGACGGCGCGCTGATCGTCAACACCGGACGTGGTGGGCTCATCGACACCGAGGCCCTGCTGCAGGAACTGGAAAGCGGCAGGCTGGGCGGCGCGGCGCTGGATGTCGTCGAAGGCGAGGAAGGCATCTTCTACGCCGACTGCCGGGACAAACCCGTGGAAAGCAAAGCGCTGTTGCGGCTGCAGGAGCTGCCGAACGCGCTCATCAGTCCGCACACCGCCTACTACACGGATCACGCTCTGCGCGACACCGTGGAGAACTCTCTCACCAACTGCCTGGCATTCGAAAGCAGGAGTCAGCATGGCTAGGTTGAAGGTCGGCATCATCTTCGGGGGCCGTTCCGAGGAGCACCTCGTCTCCGTCAAGTCCGCGCGAGAGGTGGCCCGGAACCTGGATCTCGAGAAGTACGAACCCTTCTACATCGGGATCACGAAGAGCGGAGCCTGGAAGCTCTGCGACGGGCCTGACGGGGAGTGGGAGAACGGCAACTGCCGTCCCGTCGTGCTGTCGCCGGGCAGCGACGTGCACGGACTGCTCACTCTGGAGCAGGGGTGCTACGGAACGATCCGTCTGGACGTCGTGCTGCCCGTGCTGCACGGCAGGCTAGGAGAGGACGGCGCGATGCAGGGCCTGCTGGAACTCTCCGGCATCCCCTACATCGGCTGCGACGTCCAGAGTTCCGCTCTGTGCATGGACAAGTCCCTTGCCTATGTCGTCGCCAGAAGCGCCGGAATCGCCACGCCGAACTTCTGGACCGTCACGGCGGACGAGACCATCGATCCCGCCAAGCTCACCTATCCGGTCTTCGTGAAGCCGGCCCGATCGGGATCGTCCTTCGGCGTCACCAAGGTGTCCCGGGAAGAGGAACTTCCGAGCGCGGTGGAAACGGCACGGCAATACGACTCGAAGGCGCTGATCGAAGAGGCTGTCGTCGGCAGCGAGATCGGCTGCGCCATCCTCGGGAACGGGGCGGATCTCGTCGCGGGAGAAGTGGACCGGATTGCGCTCTCGCACGGATTCTTCAGGATCCATCAGGAAGACTCCCCCGAGACCGGTTCCGAGAACTCCGTGGCAGTCGTTCCCGCCGACATCCCCGAAAAGTCACGGCTGCTCGTCCAGGAGGCGGCCAAGGCCGTGTACCGCGCCTTGGGGTGCAGCGGTCTTGCGCGGGTGGACATGTTCCTCAAGGAGGACGGACAAGTAGTCCTCAACGAGGTCAATACCTTCCCCGGAATGACCTCGTACAGCCGTTATCCGAGAATGATGGCGGCCGCGGGCATTCCGCTCTCCGAGGTGATCGACCGGGCCGTCTCCCTCGCCTTGACGGGGAAGATTCGATGACGTCGATGATGGACGGCTTCGTCTTCGTGGACGACGTGGTGTCCGGAATACGCTGGGATGCCAAGTACGCCACGTGGGACAACTTCACCGGCAAACCGGTGGACGGATATCTGGCCAATCGAGTCGTCGGTACGAGGGCTCTGTGCACGGCTCTGGAGCGGGCGCAGGAGCAGGCCGCATCACTGGGGTTCGGCCTGCTGCTCTGGGACGGCTATCGCCCGCAGCGCGCCGTCGACTGCTTCCTGCACTGGTCGCAGCAGCCGGAGGACGGCCGGACGAAGTCGCGGCACTATCCCAATATCGGCAGGGCCGAGATGTTCGAGAAGGGATATGTGGCCGCCAGGTCGGGCCACAGCCGGGGCAGCACCGTCGACCTCACGCTCTATGACCTGGCCACGGGTGAACTCGTCTCCATGGGCGGCGACCATGACCTGATGGATCCCGTCTCGCACCATGGCGCACAAGGGATCACGTCCGTCGAAGCGCGGAACCGTCAGCACCTGCGGTCCATCATGGAGACCTGTGGTTTCAGCGCGTACGAGTGCGAGTGGTGGCATTACACGCTCGACAACGAACCCTATCCGGACACCTATTTCGATTTCCCCATCACGTAAGTACTCCAGCTGTAGATCGTGATCTTCACGTTTGGGATACCGTTCGATCACCGTACGGGCCAATTCCGGCTCGGTCGCGAAGACGGTGTCCTCGCCGAGTCCAGCTGCCAGGCAGCGATATGGGTCGCTCGTCCAGGAGCGGGGGGAGGTACTGCTCCCGGTCCACCGCCCGTGTGTCCCCGCTCGGCGGCGTCGCCAGTCTCGTCGACAGCCTGTGACCTGCGGCCACCGTCTCATCGTTACTCCACACAAGTCACGATGATCAACGGTGGCCGCACCCGTCTCCGCGCCGGCCCCGAGTAGCAAGATCACGATCTGCGGCTTGAGTACTGGTCATTCGACGATAGGTGAGTGCCTCTATTCGTGTAAGGGTGTTACGATCGCGTGACCGCGTGTCGGGGCGTGATGCTGTGACGGGGGGAGCCGAATGGCCTTGGCTGCAGGCAAGATTCTTTAGTTCAGCACGATGCCAGTGCGACGGGATTCACGAATGCCGGGTGCAAGCGACCGGCAGCGAGACGGCGTCCTGTATGGCCCCGGTTTTCCACGTAGATTCGGGTGACTGGTTCCCGAATGCCTGTCGAGCTTCCGCTCGCGCACGTGGTGGCGCCAAAGGCGTGACGCGGCGGTCGTCAAGGTCGCGAGTCGACCCGACGTGACTGTCCGATATGACGGCGTTTCCTAGTTCATGTTACGGAACGGAACGCATGCCTGATCCATCGGGGGATCTTCTGAGTGCCTTTCACAGATCCGTGTACAGGAAATCAGATCATGAGGGAGATGGCGTTGGAGCGCGAGCAGGAACACATCGATCAGCAGGCGGTCGTCGAAGTGGAGATCAGCTTGCTGTCCACAGTCGACTCACCGCGGACCTCGGGGGAGGACCCGGACCACGTGGAGGCGCTCTCCGCGGTGCAGTCTCCGCTTCCGCCCATCCTCGTGCACCGTCCGACGATGCGCGTCATCGATGGTCTCCATCGTGTGCGAGCGGCTGAACTGCGCGGGCAGGACAGGGTCGCCGTCAGCTTCTTCGAGGGCAACGAGGCCGACGCGTTCGTGCTGGCAGTCGAGTCCAACACCAAGCACGGCCTCCCCTTGTCGAAGGCCGACCGTAAACGGGCGGCCGCGCGGATCATCACCTCGCATCCGCAGTGGTCGGACCGGATGATCGCATCGGTCACCGGTATCGCCCCCGGCACGGTGGCCGACATGCGCAAGGGGCTTCCGGGTGCGTCCGCCGCCGAGGAGAGCAGGATCGGCCAGGACGGCCGGGTCCGCCCGATCGACGCCGCTGCAGGACGCAGGATCGCCGGAGAACTCATCACCGACAACCCCAACCTGTCGTTACGTCAGATCGCCCGCATGGCCGGCATATCCCCCGAGACGGCCCGTGATGTAAGAAGCCGGCTCCGCCGAGGAGAGGATCCGCTGCCCAGCAGACACGGCAGGGAACCGGAACCCGCGAACCTCGAGGTGGGAGCCTTGGCACCACCGCGCGGTATCGGCTTCGCGGCGGTGCCTGGCAGGCCGTCGGCGCAGGATCCCAGCGTCGTTGTGGAACGGCTCAAAGCGGATCCGGCGCTGCGGCTGAGCGAGACCGGACGCACCCTGCTGCGGCTGCTCAACCTCCACACGATCAACGCGAAGGAGTGGCAGCGGATCATCGACAACGTACCGCCCCACTGCAGCGGGATCGTGGCCTATCTGGCCGACGAGTACGCGGGGATGTGGTCGGAGCTGGCCCTTCGGCTGGGGCGCAGGGAGGCCGAAACCGCATAGTCCGCCGTTGCCGCGTCCAAGCGTCGAAAACGGTCAGTTGGTCGGGGACGCAAGGCGGTGACGTCGCCGAAGTCCTCCTACCAGGCGGTGGAGGGACTTCGGCGACGTATGGTCGTCAGGCAGAGACGAAGGCACGAAGCTGCCTGACCGCGGCGACACCGTCGCAGCCCGACAAGCCGAGGGCGTCGCGGAGTTCGTCGGCCAGCAGGTCGAGTACCCGACGTGCGCCGGCCTCTCCGGCCGCAGCCAGGCCCCAGATCAGCGGACGGCCCACCAGGACACCCGACGCCCCGAGAGCGAGCGCCCTGAGCACGTCAGTGCCGCTGCGGATGCCGCTGTCCAGCAGCACCTCGCATCCGTCCCCCGCGGCCGCCGCGACCTCCGGCAACGCATCGATGCTGGGTACGGCGCCGTCGAGCTGGCGGCCACCGTGGTTGGAGACCACGACTGCGTCGACCCCCAACTCGGCCGCCCGCAGCGCGTCCTCGGCTGCTAGGACGCCCTTGAGCAGCAGTGGAAGCCGGGTCTGCTTCCGTAGGGCCGCCAACGACGACCACGTCATCGCGGAAGAGAATGCCTGGCCGGTGTGGACGGCCACCGCGGAGGTATCGGCGTGCCGTTGGTGCGCGGTCGAGCCGGTGCTGACATTGGCCGCCCGCACATGGCCGGGCAGTGCGAAACGGTTGCGCATGTCGCGCAGCCGGCGCCCCATCCACGGCACGTCGACGGTGAGCATGATCGCCTGGCAGCCGGCGTCCTCGGCTCTGCGGACGAGTTCCAGGGACTGCGCGGCATCCCGGAGCCAGTAGAGCTGGAACCAGACCGTTCCGCCGATCGCCGTGATCTCTTCGATCGGGACACTGCTCAGTGTGCTCACGGTGAACGGCACTCCGGCCGCCTTGGCCGCGCGGGCGGCGGCCAACTCGCCATCGGGGTGGACCAGTTGCTGGTAGGCGACGGGCGCGATGGCAACCGGCATGGGGACGGGCCGACCGAGCAGAGTGGAATCCGCCGTGCACTGCGACACGTCCCTGAGCACCCGGGGGACGAGGAAGACGCGGTCCAGCGCGGTGCGGTTGGCATCGAGCGTGGTCTCAGCGCCGCTTCCTCCGGCCACGAAGTCCCATACGTCGGCGGGCAGGGCCGAAGCGGCGGCGCGTTCGAAGTCGGCCAGGCAGTGGGCCGTTTCGGCCGAAACCTCATCGCCGTAGCCCACGCTGCCCCGTCCTCTCCAGCTCCACGGCCTCGTAGAGTGCCTTGATGTTCGCGCTGCCGAAGGTCTCGGCGCCCTGGCGCTCGATGACCTCGAAGAACAGTGTGTGCCGCAGGTGGGTCGACGCCGTGAAGATCTGGAAGAGCTGGCCGCCGTGGTCCTCGTCGGCGAGCACGTTCGTCGCCCGAAGGTCGTCCAACCTGGACTCGCTCAGGTCGATCCGCTCGCCCAGGAGGTCGTAGTAGGCCGGGGGAGTGGTGAGGAAGCCAACGCCCCGGCCGGTCAGGGCCCGTACCGAACGGACCGCGTCCGGCGAGGAGAAGGCGAGGTGCTGGACGCCGGACCCCTGGTGGGCCTTGAGGAACTCGTCGATCTGTCCCGGGTCTGCCGATGGGTCGGGCTGGATGAGCGTCAGGGTCACCGAGCCCGAAGGGCTCTGCACCACCTTCGACTCCATGGCCTGCCTGCCGACGACGATGCGCTCCTCGAAGATGCACCGGAACCCGAGGGCCGCCAGGTAGTAGTCGACCGTGGGGTCGAGATCGCCGGTGTTCAGGCACACCGCGATGTGATCGACGTCGAGCAGGCCCACGTCGCCGGTCGGGTCATCGCCGGTCTGCGGCGTCGGGGAGAAGCCGGCGGGCAGCCCCGGCCCCTCCCCGGGAGCGCGCTGGACGAGTGTGTGGACGACGTCCCCGAAACCGCGGAGGACAGCCGTCACGGTCGGTCCGTCGCCCGTGTGCGGGGTCGGCGGGCGGTGGGCGCGGGCGCCGTTCGTGACCGCTGCGTCAAAGGCCGCGGTCACGTCTGCGGTGCGCAGGGCGATGTCGGCGACACCGTCGCCGTGGGAGGCGACGTAGGTCGAGGCCACATGGTCGTCCGACGTCGCCTCGGTGAGTACCAGGGTGATCCGTCCGTGGCGCAGCGCGACGCTTCGGTGATCGGCGAAGTCGCCGGAGCCGACCACCGTGAAGGCGTATTTGTCGACCCAGGTGCGTACAGCTGTTTCCAGCTGTTCCACGTACATCTCTACGTAGTCGACGGAGAGATCCGCCAGCGGATCCGTCACCTTTGCTGATTTGCTCATGACTGTCCCCATGCCAGGAGAAGAAGGGCCGGATTCTTCGAACTGTAATAGATGGCCCCGTGGGAATAAAGCAGGCGACCGCTCGACGGATGGACTCCCGGTCCGTCGGGTATTGCCGGCCGGGCTCGTCCAGAAATTTGACGGGCTATTCGGGTTGTGGTCGGCGGCCTTTCGAACGGGTGATGTCTCGTGATTCGCACCACGGCCGTCATCGGCACAGGTCTGATCGGTACCTCGGTCGCGCTCGCGCGGAGCCGGCAAGGGAGTGGCGGTGCATCCGTCCGACCGGAACGCGCTGCAGCCAGGACGGCCGCCGCTCTTGGACGGCGGTTGTCAGAACGCATCCGCGTGTGTGAACCTGAGTCGGTGAATCCCAACACTCATTAACTTGTTTCGCGTGGGGGGAACTCCATGACCGAACGCAGCGTGCACGGCCATGCGCATCATGCGTATGAAGGGCTCGTCTCCATGCTGCCGGATTATCCGGTGCCGCAGAAGAATTCTCCCGCGGCCCTCGCGGCGACCGAACCGGTGACATTACCGAAGGCGGACCTGCACGGCAGCGTCTCCGATCCGGTCCTGGACACGATGAACTTCCTCAACGAGGTCACGCTCCGCACCACCCGGCGGGGTGCACGAGGAACTCGCCCGAGACTGAACGCCTAGCTCCCGCGCTCCGAGGAGAGTTTGTGTCGGTACAGGTCATCCCCCGTCTACTCCTGGCACTGCCGGTTGTGATCCTCGCCTGTCGTGTCGGCGCCGCGTTGCTTCGCCGGCTGGGGCAGCCTCCCGTCGTGGGCGAGATCGTGACGGGCATCCTGCTCGGCCCCTCTCTGCTCGGCCGGCTGTGGCCTCATGCGCAGTCGTATCTCTTCCCTTCGGGGGTCACGGACCACATCGAGGTTCTGGGGCAGCTGGGGCTGCTCGCCTTCATGTTCCTGATCGGGCTCGAACTCGACCTCGGCCACTTGCGGGGCAATGGCCGCGCTGCGGCGGTCATCAGCCAAGCCAGCATCCTGCTGCCACTGTTGCTCGGTGGGCTGCTCGCCCTGGCCATGTTCGACTCATTCGCTCCACAGGGGACTGATCAAGTCGCCTTTGTGTTGTTCGTCGCCGTCGCCATGAGCATCACCGCGTTTCCGGTACTTGCCCGGATCCTCACCGATCAGGGGCTTTACCACACACCCATCGGCAGTCTGGCCATGGCGTGCGCCGCCGTGAGCGACATCATCGCGTGGTGCCTGCTCGCGCTCGTGGTGGCCTTCGTCAAGGGGGGCGCTCCGGCCGAATCGTTGACGACCGTAGCGATGGTGGCGGCGTACTTCGCGGTGATGATGCGGGTGGTGCGCCCGCTGCTCGCCCGGCTGAGCCGCTGGAAGCAGGCCACGTCGGGAGGCGAAGGGCAGGATGCATCCGTGTTGGCGCTGCTGTTCTGCGGCACATGTCTCTCCGCGCTGCTGACCGATGCCCTCGGTGTGCACGCCCTTTTCGGCGCCTTCCTGTTCGGTGTGGTGACACCGAGGCGTTCCGCCGTTGTCGAGCGGTCTGCAGCCCGCCTGCGATCAGTGGCGGTACCACTGCTTCTGCCGTTGTTCTTCGTGACGACAGGACTGCGCACCGACATCGGAATGCTTGCTGCCGACCCGGTGCAATGGCTGTGGCTCGGCGCTGTCCTCGCGGTGGCGCTGGTCGGAAAATGGGGTGGCGGTAGCGTTTCAGCGAGGCTGAGCGGACGGCCGTGGCGCGAGGCACTGTCGCTGGGCGCGCTGATGAACTGTCGAGGTCTGACCGAACTCATAGTCCTCAACATTGGGTTGGACCTCGGGGTGATCGACAAGGCTCTGTTCACGATCTTGGTCCTGATGGCCCTGATCACTACAGCAGTGACGTCGCCCGTGGTCAGGGCGCTCGGCCGACGCGAAGAGGCGCGGGAGCGGAAGGTGGAGCCGATGCACACGCCGGATTCGGTGCAGCCGTAGGGCCGGTGATGTCGGCCGGGCTGCCGCGGTGTGCACGAGCGCGACCACCAGCGGCGCCGAACTTCCTGGGCCTGAGCACCCGTTGGCGACAGGCATGGTTCGATCCGGCGATCACGTGATCCCTGCCCCGTCGGCATTGCCGACCGCCCCGTCCGTCCGTTGTCCGTTGGATATTCTTGGGAGCCGATCTTGGCTGTGCACGCGATCGCCTACGTCGAGTTGTACACGCGGGACAAGAAGCCCGTCGTCGATCACCTGGTACCGGTCCTGGGGTTCGCGCCGGCGGTGGCCCGATGACGCGGCTCAGGCCGGAGCCGGGTGCTCTGCCCACCGCGAACCTGCACGCGAGTGTCGGCGACCCGGTGCTGGACACCATGAACTTCCTCAACGAGATCACCTACCGCTACCCGGAGGCGATCTCCTTCGCGCCCGGTCGCCCCTACGACGGGTTCTTCGAGACGGAGCAGATCTTCGACCATCTCCGTCGCTACCTGGACCACCTGGAGGCCAATGGCGCCTCGCCGGGCCAGATCCGCTCCTCGCTGTTCCAGTACGGGCCGACCAGCGGACAGATCCGGGAGCTGATCGCGGACTCGTTGCGCAAGGACGAGGGCATCGACGTCCCAGCGGAGTCCGTGGTGGTCACGGTGGGGTGCCAGGAGGCCATGTTCCTCGCCGTGCGGGCTCTGATCCGGGACCCGCAGGACGTCCTCCTGGTGTCCAGCCCGTGCTACGTGGGAATCGTCGGTGTCGCGGCCCTGCTGGACGTCAATCTCACCCCGGTCGAGGAGGGCGACAAGGGGTTCCGCTGTGAGGACCTGGAGGCGGCCATCCTCGCGGAGCGGGCAAGCGGTCGTCGGCCCCGGGCCTTCTACGTGACCCCCGACCACTCGAACCCCTCGGGAACCACCATCCCGTTGGAGACCCGGCAGGAACTGCTCGACCTGGCGGCCCGGTACGACCTCCTGATCCTGGAGGACAGCCCGTACCGGCTGGTCAGCCCAGGGCAGCAACTACCCACCCTGAAGTCCCTCGACCGGGCGCGGCGGGTGGTTCATCTGGGTTCCCTCTCCAAGACACTGTTCCCCGGCGCCCGGGTGGGGTACGCCATCGCGGACCAGCCGGTGGTGGACGACGTCGGGCGGTCGGGACTCCTGGCGGCCGAGCTCACCAAGATCAAGAGCATGGTGACGGTCAACACCCCGTCTCTCAGCCAGGCCGTCGTCGCCGGCATGTTGCTCTCCGCCGGTGGGCGGGCCGCCGACCTGAACGTCGAGACCGCCGCGTACTACGGCGACGCGATGCGGACCACGTTGGCCCGACTTGCCGAGGCGTTCCCCGAGCAGGAACGGGTGGCGCTGGATGTGCGCTGGAACGAGCCGAGCGGCGGGTTCTTCCTGTCACTGACCGTCCCGTTCCACGCCGACAACGCAGCGCTGGAACGCTCGGCGGAGCAGTTCGAGGTGATCTGGACCCCGATGTCCTACTTCTACCCGCGCGGCGGTGGGGAGCGGGTCATCCGGCTCTCCGTCAGCTACCTGACCCACGCAGAGATCGCCGACGGTGTCGAGCGGCTGGCGTGCTTCATCAAGGACCAGGCGGCCAGGACCTGAGGCCGCCGCCCCGGCGCTGCGATCGGCTGGGGCAGGGCGATACCGGGCCCGCGGCGAACCGTCGCGGGCCCCTTCACGTATGGGAGGGCTCAGCACGTGTTGGCAGTAGTACGACTCGTTCGCAGCAAGACCCGGATGTGGGGGTGGACCTTCCGATGACCACGAGCCTGAGCCTTCCGGCCACCGGCACCGGCCTCCTGGACCTGGCCGGCCCCGATCCGAAGAACGGTGCGGGCGTCGCCCGCATCACGGGTGTCGGCACGGCGACCACCGAGACCTCGTACACGCAGCCCGAGCTGCTCGACATCTTCGGGATCACTGATCCCAAGGTCCGCTCGGTCTTCCTCAACAGCGCCATCGAGCGCCGCTTCCTCTCCATCCCGCCCCGTGACGCCGATGGCGCCATCCTCCCGGAGACACAAGGCGAACTGCTCGACAAGCACAAGCGGCTCGCTCTGGAGATGGGAGCCCGGGCAATCCGCTCCTGCCTCGACGACGCGGGCATCGGGCTGTCCGACATCGACTACCTCTGCTGCACGACCACCACGGGATTCCTCACTCCCGGACTGAGTGCCCTGCTGATTCGTGACATGGGGATCCTTCCCAGGACCAGCCGGGTGGATGTGGTGGGAATGGGCTGCAATGCGGGTCTCAACGCCCTCAACGCAACGGCGAGTTGGGCCCGTGCCAACCCCGGCAAGGTTGCCGTGCTGCTGTGCTCGGAAGCCTGCTCCGCCGCGTACGTGATCGACGGCACCATGCGCACTTCGGTCGTCAACAGCCTCTTCGGTGACGGTGCAGCCGCGATAGCCCTGGTTGCCGACGGCCCGGACACGGCCTACGCGTCAGCCGACGTTCCGCCGGCACCCGGCAGCCCCCGCATCCTGGGCTTCGCGAGCCATCTGATCACCGAGGCGGCCGAGGCGATGCGCTACGACTGGGACGATGATCAGGGGAAGTTCAGCTTCTACCTGGACCCGTACGTTCCCTACGTGGTGGGCGCCAACGCGGAGCAGGTCGTCGACCGCCTGCTCGGGAACGCCGGGCTGCGCCGCAGCGACATCAGTCACTGGCTGGTGCACTCCGGTGGCAAGAAGGTGATCGACGCCGTTCGGGTGAACCTGGGGCTCACCCGCCACGACGTGCGGCACACGACCGGCGTTCTGCGCGACTTCGGAAACCTGTCGAGCGGTTCCTTCCTGTTCTCCTACGAGCGGTTGCTGCGGGAGGGGGTCACCCGGGCCGGCGAGTACGGCGTCCTGATGACCATGGGACCCGGTTCGACGATCGAGACCGCACTGGTGCAATGGTGATGGGAAAGCAGATGAAGAACAGCGTCACGGCCACCTCGCTGGAGCAGGCCGACCGGACGGATCCGGACGTCCTGCTGCTGAGGATCGACGGTCGTCGGCCCATCTCGGCAGAGGCGATCTCCGCGGTGAACGGCGTCTGCGACGCCGCCGAGGACGACGCGGCGCGAGCCCGGGTGGTGGTCGAGGTGTCAGGCAGCCCCGAGGGCCAGCGGCCTGAGGGCCTGACGGTCGCGACCGTGAGCAGGTGGGAACGCGCACTCCGCCGCCTCGAACGACTCCCCGCTCCGACCGTCGCCGTCGTTGACGGCGACTGCGGCGGGATCGCCCTGGACGCCCTTCTGGCCACCGACTACCGCATCGCGACCGGCGCTGTGCGCCTTGTGGTGCCGGTCGACGGCGGAGCCACCTGGCCGGGGATGGCCATCTATCGGCTGGCTCAGCGCGGCGCCGGTGCCTCCGCGATCCGCAGGGCGGTGCTCTTCGGCACGCCGGTCGAGCTCGCCGAGGCGCTCGCACTCCAGTTGCTCGACGAGGTGGCGGCCGACCGGGTGAACGCCCATGCCCTGGCCGCTGCGCGCGCCGGTGCCGTCTCCGGGAGCGAGCTGGCCATTCGCCGCCAGCTGCTGGACGACGCCGTCACGACCGGCTTCGACGAGGCGCTCGGCGTTCACCTCGCAGCGTGCGACAGGGCGCTGCGCAGAGCAGCCGTCGAGGTCGCGTCGTGATCGGCGACAAGGCCAGGGCGGGCGTGATGGATGCCGTCCGGGCGGCGGGTGGTGTCCTGCCCGCCGCCCGGACGGTCCTGGCCGACACCGCCCGGCGCACCGACGAGCTGCTGGCTGCCCTGCCCGATCCCGAACGGCGCTCGGAGGAGCAGCGGGCAGCTGCCCTGACTGCGGTCGAGGCCGCGCGCACCGTGCGTGCCGCCTTCCTCGACGCCCACACGGACGCGGTCT
Source organism: Kitasatospora sp. MAA19 (assembly GCF_029894125.1). Classification (GTDB taxonomy): domain Bacteria; phylum Actinomycetota; class Actinomycetes; order Streptomycetales; family Streptomycetaceae; genus Kitasatospora. Next base: position 43,018 of record NZ_JARXYZ010000026.1, on the reverse strand, counting down.
ACGACGAGCTGACCGATGGCCGCAGCAGTCACCTCAGGATCGAGGAACTCGTTCGGGTCGCCGCAGCGGTCTTCCCCGGGCTGGTGCCCACGGAGGCGCGGCTGGCCGCCGAACGTGACCGGCCGCAGGTGGCCAAGGAGGGGCACGAGATCGACCAAGGTCTCCTCCTCGGCCGCATCCTGGGCTCGCCCAGGTCCGGCCCCCATCTGATCGACGCGATGCTGCGCCCGACTCCGCGGGCTCTGGCCCTGCTGCCGGACTTCCGGGCGGATGGGAGGGCGGATCTCGGCTCCGTGCGCCTCGAGCGCGTGGACGGGGTGGCTCGGCTGACGATGTGCCGGGAGGACTGTCTGAACGCGGAGGACAACCGGCAGATCGACGACATGGAGACTGCTGTCGACCTCGCGCTGCTCGACCCCGGTGTCGAAGTGGGGCTTCTGCGCGGTGGTGTCATGACTCATCCGCGCTACCGCGGCCGACGGGTCTTCAGTGCCGGCATCAACCTGAAGTCCCTGCACGGTGGTGGCATCTCTCTCGTCGACTTCCTGCTGCGCCGGGAGCTCGGCTACATCCACAAGATCTGGCGGGGCCTGTTGGACGACTCCAGCGCGCACTGGTCGTCCCGAACTGTCGAGAAGCCCTGGGCGGCCGCTGTGGACACCTTCGCCATCGGAGGTGGTACCCAGCTCCTGTTGGTCTTCGACCGGGTGCTGGCCGCCTCGGACGCGTTCCTGAGCCTCCCTGCGGCAAAGGAGGGGATCGTCCCCGGGGCTTCCAACTTCCGGCTGGCTCGCCGGGCCGGCAGTCGGCTGGCCCGGCAGGTGATCCTGGACGGCCGTCGGATCTGGGCACGCGAGCCGGACGCCCGGCTCCTGGTCGACGAGGTGCACGAGCCGGAGGACCTCGACGAGGCGATCGAGCGGACACTCGGCCGTCTGCGCGGACCGGCAGTGCTGGCGAACCGGCGGATGCTGAACCTGGTGGAGGAGGACGTCGACGAGTTCCGCCGCTACATGGCCGAATTCGCCGTCCAGCAGGCCCTGCGGCTGTACGGCTCCGACGTGCTGGACAAGGTCGGCCGCTTCACGCTCGCAGCCCCGGCACGAGGTGCGGAGTGAGCGGGGACGAGAGCCCTCGTGTCCGGTACGAGAAGAAGGACCACGTCGCGCGGGTGACACTCGACCGTCCCGCTGTCCTCAACGCGATGGACCTGCGGATGCACGAGGAACTCGCGGCGGTGTGGGACGACGTCGAGGCTGACGGCGAGATCCGGGTCGCGGTGCTGACCGGTGCCGGTCAGCGCGCCTTCTCGGTCGGCCAGGACCTGCGCGAGCGGTCTCGGCTGGACGAGCAGGGCGTGCCGCGGACGAGCTTCGGCAGTCGTGACCAGCCTGGCTGGCCACGACTGACCGAGCGGTTCCGGCTGTCCAAGCCCGTGCTGGCCCGGGTCGACGGCTACGCGTTGGGCGGGGGGTTCGAACTCGCCCTCGCCTGTGACCTGATCGTCGCCTCGGACCGGGCAGTCTTCGCCCTGCCGGAGGCCCAGCTCGGCCTGGTGCCGGGTGCGGGCGGGGCCTTCCGGCTCGCCCGGCAGGTGCCGCTCAAGGCCGCGATGGGGTACCTGCTGACGGGCCGGCGGATGACCGCGGCCGAGGCACTGCGCTTCGGCCTGGTCAACCAGGTCGTACCGGCCGAGGAACTTGACGACTGCGTCGCCGAGTGGACCGCGGACCTGCTGCGCAGTGCGCCGCTGGCGGTGCGGGCGATCAAGGAGGCGGTGATGCGTTCGGTGGACATTCCGCTGGAGGAGGCGTTCTCCGCCTCGTACGAGTGGGAGCGGCGTCGCCGGCACAGCGAGGATGCGGTCGAGGGACCGAGGGCGTTCGCCGAAGGGCGCTCGCCCCGCTGGCTGGGACGCTGAGGTCGTCAGGTTCGGCCGCTGGGGGTCAAAGGGCCGCAGGTTCAAATCCTGTCGTCCCGACTGTGAAGTCGCTTGTGAGAGCGGGTACTTGGGAGGCCAAGTGCCCGCTCTCACTCGTTTGCCAGGGGTGGGTGGTCGCGGGGTGGTCGCGTCCGGCGCTTTGACCTGGCAGTTTGCGGCTGGGGTGAGTGCGAGGTGATCGCCTGACCTGACTGTACGTCAGATTAGGTGGCGGGACTTCGACGAGGTCGAGCGGGCCGTCTTCCAGTGGGTCGCGTGGTACAACAGCGAGCGCCTCCACTCCGCCCTCGGCTACATGCCGCCCGACGAGTACGAGCAGGCGTACTGGACGGGACTGGAGCAACACCCGCAAGTCGCTTGATCACACGATCGCGGACTCCACGAAAGTCGGGGCAGCTCACCCTGCAGATCATGGAGACCCCCGGCCGCACCCCGGAATCGATCAGCATCCTGGTCTTCGAGCAGCCCGACGACGCCGTCCCGTACGGCGTACTCACCGGTGACGCCCTGTTCGTCGGCGACGTCGGCCGCCCCGACCTGCTCGCCTCCGCCGGTGTCCCCGCCACCGAACTCGGCGCCATGCTCTACGACAGCGTCCACCGCAAGCTGATGGGCCTGCCCGACGAGGTCCTGGTCTTCTTCGCCCACGGCGCCGGCTCCGCCTGCGGCCGGAGCCTCTCCGTCGACCGCCAGTCCGCCACCGGCCGCGAGCGCGCCACCAACTACGCCTGCGCGCCGATGGACCAGGACGCCTTCGTCGCCCTGGTGGCCGGTGGCCAGCCCGCCGCGCCCGGGTACTTCGGCTACGACGCGGACCTCGACCGCCGGGAGCGCGGACGCTTCGACCCGGCCGCCGTCCGGACCCTCACCGCCGCCGAGTTCCTGCGCCACCGAGCTGGGGGCGCCGTCGTCCTGGACGCCCGCGACCCGCTGGAGTTCGCCGCCGGACACCTGGCGGAATCCGTCAACCTCCCCGCCGACGGCCGCTTCGCCGAGCAGTCCGGCACCGTGCTCGGGCCGGACCGGGAGATCCTGGTCATCGCCCCCGACGGGCGCGGCGAGGAACTCGTCACCCGCCTCGCCCGCATCGGCTTCGACCGCGTCGCCGGTCACCTCGCCGACCCGGCGGCGGTGTTCCTGGCCCGCCCCGAGCTGATGCGCCAGGCCCCTGGCTGACCGTCCGCGCCCTGCGCGAGGCCCTGGACGGCCCGCGGCCGTCGCTCGTCGTCGACGCCCGCGCCGCCGCGGAGCGCGAGGCCGGCGCCATCCCCGGCTCGCTCCACCTCCCGCTCGCCGAACTCCCGGCACGCCACGGCGAACTGCCCACCGACCGCCGCCTCGTACTGCACTGCGCCGGCGGGCTGCGCTCCTCCATCGCCGCGAGCGTGCTGCGCCACCACGGCCACGCCCAGGTCTGCGACCTCCTCGGCGGCTACGCGGCGTGGGCGGCGGCGTAGGGCCTGTCTTCAGGCCCCGGCTGTGTGCCGACGCTTCCCCCGCCTTCGGCCGGGAGATATCCCCGACCCCCCGCCGTGCGATGCACGCTCCCCCATGCCACCGCCCGCCCTCGGGGCGGACGACGGGGGCTTGAGGACCGGCCCCAGACCGAGTGGCCGGTCGCGCGGCGGTGCGTGGAGACGTCGTCAGTCGGTGGCCCGCTGGGCCCGGTGGGCGGCGACCCGCACGCGGGTGGCGCAGCGCGGGGTGCAGAAGCGCTGCGGGGTGCGGCGGCCGGTGTCGATGAAGAAGCGGTCGCAGCCGGGGGCGGCGCACCGGCCCCAGGCGCAGCCGCCGCGTTCGCCGAGCCACAGGCCGAGGGCCAGGGCGCAGGTGGAGAGCAGCCAGTGGGTGAGGTCGGCGGTGGCGGGCGCCTCGGTGTGCAGCGACCACGGGCGGCCGGGGAGGCGGACGAGGCGGGGGCGGGCGGGGTAGCGGTCGAGCAGGGCGTTGATCGCCTTGGCCGCCGCGTCCTCGTCCTGGAGGGCGAGGATGTCGATCAGGTGGGCGGTGGCCCGGCGCAGCTCCCGGGCGTCGGCGTCGGTGAGCCGGAAGGCCGGGCCGCCGTGGCGTTCCAGGAGCGCCTGCAGGTCGGCGGCGCTCGCCTCGGGATCCTCGCGGACGGTGTTCGCCAGCTCGGTGAGGAAGTGGAGGCCGCGGGGGTTGCCGCCGCCGTGGTCCTGGGTCATGGGTTCGCCCTTCTGATCGTCTGCGCGCTCCCCATGGTAACGTCGAAATCAAAAAGTAGACGTTACGGAGGAGTGGCATGCGATTCCCCACCACGACGTCCGTCCTGATCGTCGGCGCGGGCCCGGTCGGCCTGACCATGTCGCTCCTGCTGTCCGAGTACGGCGTGCCGCACCTGCTCGTTGAGGCGCATCCGAGCACCTCCCGGCACCCCAAGGCCCGTGGCGTGTCGGCGCGTTCGATGGAGGTCTTCCGCCGGCTCGGCCTGGAGACGGACGTCCGGCAGGCGGGGCTCCCGGCCTCGCACGTCTTCTTCTACCGCGGCCGCGACCTCGTGGACCCGGACTTCGTCCGCACCGGAGTGGCGGGTGCCCCGGAGGAGGGCGCCGAGCGCACCCCGTCGCCGGGACTGATCTGCTCCCAGGATGCCCTGGAGGCCGTGCTGCTGGGCCGCGCCCGTCAACTCGCGCCGGACGGCGTCCGGTTCGCCACCCGGCTGCTCTCCTTTACCGTGGGCACCGTGGGCACCGTGGGCACCGAGGGCGGCGAGGGCACCGAGAGCGGCGAGGGTGGGGCGGACGGGGCGGACGGGGCGGACGGCGAGGGCGTGCACGCGGTGCTGGAGGACCGGGCCACCGGCGGGCGGCACATCGTGCACGCCGACTGGCTGGTCGGCTGCGACGGCGCGGCGAGCACCGTCCGTACCGGCGCCGGGATCGCGATGGAAGGTCCGACGGGCCTGGGCCACTTCCTCAGCGTCCGCTTCGAGGCGCCGCTCGGAGCGGTCGTGGCCGACCGGGCCAGCGCGTCGTACTTCCTCACCGCGCCGGGCCGCGGCGGCTTCCTGGCCGTCGACAACGACCGCCACTGGATCTACCAGCACCCCTTCGACCCCGAGCGCGACGACGTCGACGAGCTCCGCGGCGACCACCGGCGGCTGGCCCGGCTGGTCCGGGACGCCGCCGGCCTGCCCGAGCTGGCGGTGGACGTCCGGGACACCATGACCTGGCGGCTGGACGCCCGGCTCGCCGAGGCCTACCGCAGGTCACGGGTCCTGATCGCGGGCGACGCGGCCCACGTGATCCCGCCGACCGGCGGGCACGGGATGAACACCGGCATCGGCGACGCGGACAACCTGGCCTGGAAACTCGCCGCGGTCGTCGACGGGTCGGCCGGCGAGGCGCTGCTGGACACCTACCAGGCCGAACGCCGCCCGGTGGCCCGGCAGGTCATCGACCTGTCCCTCGCCAACTCCCGTGCCCGGACCGGCTACCGGATCGACGACGAACTGCTGCTCACCGCGGTCTACCGCTCCAGCGCCGTCATCCCCGACCCCGAGGCCCCCGCCGCCCCCGCCCGCCCGCCGCTGGACCCGGCTCGCGAACACCCCGACGGCGGGCCCGGCGGCCGCGCCCCGCACCTGCGACCGGCCGGAACCGCCGGGGTCTCGTCCACCCTGGACCTCGTCGGCCCCGGCTTCACCCTGCTCACCCGCACCGGCGACGAGGCCTGGCAGCGGCAGGCGGACACCGCCACGGCGGCCGGCCTGCCCGTCGCCCTGCGCCCGATCGCCGCCGCCGGCGAGCCGGAGCGGGCGGACGGCGCGGACTGGACCCGGCTGTTCGGCCTCCCGGCCGACGGCGCGGTCCTCCTCCGCCCCGACGGCCACATCGCCTGGCAGACCCCGCGCCCGCCCGCCGACGACACGGAACTGCTCGCAGCCCTGCGCCGCATCCTCTCGTCGCCGTCGCCCCGGCGGTGAACCCCGCGTCCCGGTACCTCCTCGCCCGGACGGACAGGCGCAGCGGGCCGCGTGGGAGGTGGGGAACACCGGCGGCGGTCTGTCACACGGCTGTGACACGGCGGGGCCGAATTCCCAAGGAGTTCCTCATGACGTGCACGTAGGGTCGCGCACGTCATGGCGCAGAAGCGGGAGGCGACGGGTATGCGGAAACTGGGGCACGGGACGCGGCTGATCGGGGTGAGCGTGATCGCCGGGATCGTGGCGGCGGGGATAGCCCTGCCCGCGGTGGCAGCCGCCGGGCTCGGCGCCCAGTCGGCGGCCGACGACTTCCAGAGCCTGCCCGACGACTTCAAGACGCCGCCGCTGTCGCAGGCCTCGACGATCCTCGACGCGCAGGGCGGCACGATCGCCACGGTGTACGACCGCGACCGGACCGTGGTCCCGGCGGACCAGATCTCCCCGCTGATGAAGACCGCACTCGTGGACATCGAGGACAACCGCTTCTACGAGCACGGCGCGATCGACCTCAAGGGCGTGCTGCGCGCCCTGGACAAGAACGCCACCTCGGGCGGCACCGCGCAGGGCGCGTCCACCCTGACGCAGCAGTACGTGAAGAACGTCTTCGTCGACGAGGCGGGCGACGACCCGCAGAAGGTGGCGGAGGCGCAGCGGCAGACGATCGGCCGCAAGATCCAGGAGCTGAAGTACGCGATCAAGGTCGAGGAGACCCTGAGCAAGGACCAGATCCTCACCAACTACCTGAACATCACCTTCTTCGGCGAGAAGGCCTACGGCATCGAGTCGGCCGCGCGGCGCTACTTCGGCGTGCACGCCAAGGACCTCACCCTGCCGCAGGCCGCGATGCTGGCCGGCCTGGTGCAGTCGCCCACCGGCTACGACCCGACGGTCAACCCGACCGCGGCGAAGGACCGGCGCGACACCGTGCTGCGCAAGATGGCCGAGTACGGGCACATCACCAAGGAGCAGGCCCAGCAGGCCATCGCGACCCCGCTGGGACTGAACGTCCAGGCGCCGCAGCAGGGCTGCATCCTGGCCAAGCAGGGCGAGGGCTTCTTCTGCGACTACGTGCGCCAGACGGTGCTCACCGATCCGGCCTTCGGCAAGTCGGCGGCCGAACGGCAGGCGGTGTGGAAGCGCGGCGGCCTGCAGATCCACACCACGCTCGACCCCAAGGCCCAGGCGGCGCTCTACGCCTCCGTCACCGGCCACGTGAACGCCGGCGACCAGGCCGCGACCGCGATGAGCGTCGTCGAGCCGGGCACCGGCAGGATCCTGGCGATGGGCCAGAGCCGCCCGTACGGCGTCGACGACAAGCAGCATCAGACCCAGATCAACTACAACGTCGGCAAGGCCATGGGCGGCGGGCTCGGCTTCCCGACCGGCTCGACGTTCAAGCCGATCGTCGCCGCGGCGGCCCTGGAGAACGGGATCTCGCCGGGCCAGAGCTACACCACCGACTACAGCATCCCGTGGCCGGCGATGACGGACTGCTCGGGCGGCCGGTTCCCCTCCTCCGGGCAGGTGCACAACGACAGCCAGAGCCTCACCGGCCAGTTCGACATGAAGACGGCCATGGCACAGTCGGTCAACACCTACTTCGCGAAGCTGGAGGCCGACGCCGGGCTGTGCAACGTCGCCCGGATGACCGACAAGCTCGGCATCACCGAGCAGGCGGGCGGCGAGAAGCTCCAGGTCGTCCCGTCGATGACGCTCGGCAGCAACGACCTGACCCCGCTGGAGATGGCGGGCGTCTACGCGGCCTTCGCCGCCCACGGCACCTACTGCGCGCCGACCGCCGTCGCCTCGGTGACCGGCCCCGACGGCAGGCAACTGGCGGTGCCGCAGGCGAACTGCTCCGCCGTGATGTCACCCACCACCGCCGACACCGTCACCGCGATGCTCAAGGGCGTCGTCGAGGACGGCACGGGCCAGACCGCCGGCCTCACCAGCCGCGACAGCGCCGGCAAGACCGGCACCACCGACGCGAGCCGCCAGGTCTGGTTCGTCGGCTACACCCCCGAGATGGCCGGCGCCACCGTCGTCAGCGACACCGACAACCCCAAGCCCCTGGACGGCCAGCGCATCGGCGGCACGGTCGTGGGCCAGGCCTTCGGCGGCACCCTGGCCGGCCCGATCTGGCGCGACGCCATGGACGGCGCCCTCGCCGGCACCCCGGCCGGCACCTTCGCCCCGGTACAACTCCCCTGACGGGACGGCCCGCGCGGCCCACCGGGCCCGGGGCCACGCCGCTGGAATCCGGCGTGGCCCCGGCACCTGGAGGTGATCGTCAGGGACCGTGCCCCTCCAGCGGCTCGCGGAGGACGCGGGACACCGTCGCCCAGGAGGTCCGCGCGGGGGCGGCCTTGCCGGTGTCGTACTGGCCGGTCTTCATCAGCGCGACCATCTCATCGGAGGGCCCCGCCGCCCTGAGGTTCACCTTGCAGCCGGTCTGTCGGGTGGACGCCATCGCCCACCCGGCGAACGTCGTGGCTTTGACCGGCGCCGCCGTATCTGGCGGCGGCAGGTCTGGAACGGGCTTGTACCGCTTGGACGTTCGGTCAGCATGGTGATGATGGCGGGTCTGTTGTTCATGGCACTACTGGTGATCGTTCCGTTCACACTGGCTTCGGTCCGGCAGATGGTCCTGCGATCCGGCCGCCCGGGCTGGCTCTGCCGCCGCCTGACCGCCCGCAGGCCAGGCAGCGGGCTCGGCCTCGGCGCCACCGCTACCGAGGAGTTGCACGCCTTCTTCAACGCCAACAAACGCGTGCAGATCGAGCAGCGACAGGCTCAACTGGTCCTGCGGGACGATGACCAGGCCGGCGCCCCGCCCCGCGTAGGCGTCGACTTGGGCAACGGCACCGCCGTCATTGGCAAGCGAAGGTAGACGCACCGCACCGCACCGCCAAGCCGTGCGTGATCCCGCCCGACACGAGATCCACTTTCGCAACAGGCCCTAGCCTGCTGTGGTGACGATCGAGTTGACGATGCTGTCGACGGTCTCCTGCCGGGGGCAGGAGATCACCGCGCCGGGGGTGCGTGGGTTGCTGGCGCTGTTGGCGGGGGAGGTGCGGGGCGGGAGCAGCAGCGGGCGGTTGGTCGAGGGGCTGTGGCCGGAGGAGCAGCCGGAGAGGCCCGGGAAGGCGCTGCAGGTCCTGGTGTCGCGGGCGCGGGCGAGGCTCGGGGCCGACCTGATCGTCAGCACGCCGACCGGGTACCGGCTGGGGCTCGGTGAGGAACAGGTCGACGCCTCCGCCGTGCTGCTGTACGCGGCCGCGTGCGCCGAGAAGGCGCGGGCCGGGGACCACGCGGGGGCGCTCGCCGAGGCCGAGGCGGGGCTCGATCTCTGGGACGGCGCAGGGCCCTCGGAGCCGGCCGACGCGGACCCGGTGGCCGCGCTGCGGGCCGAACGGGCCGTCACCCACCGGGCGCTCACCCGGGCCCGGGCACTCGCGCTGGCCAGGACCGGGCGCCACGCGGAGGCCGCCGAAGCGCTCGCCGCCCTGTTCGCCGGGCAGCCCAGGGACGAGGAACTGCTGCTGGAACTGCTGCGTTGCGAGGCCCGCACCGTCGGATCGGCCGCCGCACTGGCCCGGTACGACGACTACCGTCGCGGGCTGCGGGACGCGCTCGGCACCGACCCGGGCCCGCATCTGCGCGCCCTGCACCAGGAGTTGCTGCGTGGCGAGGCGGCCCCGGTGCGGCGCGGGGTGCCGCACGAGCCGAACGCGCTGCTCGGCCGGGCCACCGACCTCGCCGCCGTGGCACGGCTGTTGGACGGCTCCCGGGTCGTCTCGGTGGTGGGCCCCGGCGGGCTCGGCAAGACCCGGCTGGCCGCCGCCGTGGCCCGGAACGCGCCACAGCGGCTGGTGTACCTGGTGGAGCTCGCCGGTGTCGCCGCCGACGCGGATGTGGCCGGGGAGGTCGCCGCGGCCCTCGGGGTGGCCCCGGTGCCCGAGCCGTCGGCCGGGATCGCCGCCGCCCTCGGCCCCGGGCCCGCCCTGCTCGTCCTGGACAATTGCGAGCAGGTGGTGCGCGGCGTGGCCGAGCTCGTCCATGCGCTGGTCGGCGCCTCCCGCGACCTGCGGGTGCTCACCACCAGCCGCGCGCCGCTCGCCATCTCCGCCGAATCCGTCTACCTGCTGCCGGAGTTGGACCAGGCCACCACCGTCGAGCTGTTCACCCAGCGGGCCCGTGCGGCCCGCCCCGGCGTCGACCTGCCCGTCGGGCCGGTCGCGGAGCTGTGCGACCGGCTGGACGGCCTGCCGCTCGCGGTGGAACTGGCCGCGGCCCGGGTGCGGGTGATGTCGGCGGCCGAGATCGCCGGACGGCTCGCGGACCGGTTCGCCCTGCTGCGCGGCGGGGCCCGGGACGCGCCGCAGCGCCACCGCACCCTGCAGGCGGTCGTCGACTGGAGCTGGAACCTGCTCGAACCGCAGGGCCGGGCGGCGCTGCGCGCCCTGTCCGTCTTCCCCGGCGGCTTCACCGCGGAGGCGGCCGAACACCTGCTGGGCGGCCCGGACCCCTTCGCCGGCCCCGACCCTTTCGCCGGCCCCGACTCCTTCGACGGCCCCGACGTGCTGGCCCTCCTGGAGGACCTGGTCGACCAGTCGCTGCTGAGGCTGGCCGACACCCCGACCGGCGGCCGGTTCCGGATGCTGGAGACGGTTCGGGAGTTCGGCGCCGTCCACCGCACCCGGGCCGGGGAGGACGAGCAGGTCGCCGTCCGCTTCCTGTCCTGGGCCCGGGAGTTCGGCCTCGCCCACCACGACGGGCCGTTCGGCCCCGGCGCGGCCGCCACCTGGCGGCTGGTCCGGGCCGAGCAGGACAACCTGGTCCGCGCACTGCGGCTGGCCCTCGCCGCCGGGGACGCGCCGACGACCGTCGCCACCGCCGCCGTGCTCGCCGCGCTGTGGACCACCGAGGGCAACTACGTCCGGCTGGTGGCCCTGGCCGAGGACACCGGCGGCCCGGTCTCCCGGCTGCGGCCCGGGCCCGACCTCGTCGGAGCGGTGCGCACCCTCGCCGCGCTGAGCACCGTCAACACCCTGCTCACGGCCGGCAGCGGCCTCGGCCCGAGCACCGGGCCGCTGCGCCTGCTCGCCATCCTGCGGCGGCTGCCGCCGGCCGCCCCCGACACCCCGGTGCGGGCGATCGCGGCCGTGATGGCGGCCGTCCCCGAGGTGCTCGGCCCGGACCGGACCCGGCTGGACGCGCTGTGCGCCGCGCCCGAGCCGCTGCTCGCGGGCGTCGCCGAGGCGGTGGCCGGCTACCGCTGGGAGGGCGCGCACGAGGTGGAACGGGCGATCGCCTCGGCGCGCCGGATGCTGGCGGTGTTCGGTCCGCTGCCGGTGCCCTGGCTGCGGGTGATGGCGCTGTCCCGGCTCGGCGAGCTGTACCTGCAGAGCGAACAGGGTGCGCGGGCGTTGCCGCTGCTGCGCGAGGCGATGGGCGCGCTGGACGAACTCGGTGACTGGAACGACATGCTGGGCCTGCGCTGGGGCATGGTGCTCGGCAGCCTGCAGGCGGGGGATCTGGACGGCGCCGAGCACTGGCTGGAGCTGGCCGTGCGGCACCGCCCGGACGACGCCGTCGACTTGCTCTCCCCGGAGCTCGGGGTGCGGGCCGAGATCGCGCTCGCCCGGGGTGAGACGGCGGCCGGCCTGGCGCTGTGGCGCCGGGCCGCAGGCCTGCTCGCCGGCGGCGCCGAGTCGGCCGCCGACCGGTCCTGGGAGCTGGAGCTGGAGGCCGTCTGCGTGGCCGCGCACGCCCGCGGCGGATGCCTCGACCTGGTCGAGCCGCTGGCCGCCGCCCTCCCGGACCGGCTCACCGGGCTGCTGCGGCCCGCGGACGCCCCGGCGCCGGAGCAGCAGCCGGCGGCGCCGCTGGTGGACGTGCCGGTCGCCGGGGCGCTGCTGCTGGCGCTCGGCCTGGCCGGACTCGACCGGGGCGCCCGGACCGGGACGGCGGAGCCGACCGCGACCGGGGTGCGGCTGGTCGCGCTGGCCGAGCGGTTCCGGTGCCTGCGCAGTTTCCAGCCGACCATGGGGTCCGTCGCGGCCCGGCGCGCCGCCGAGGAGGCCGACCCGGGGGAGTACCAGCGGGCGGTCGCCCGGTACGCGGGCCTCGACCGGGCGGCCCTGGCGGCGGAGGCGCTGGCCCTGGTCGGCGCCTGACGAGGAGACGGCGTCTGACGAGGAGACGGCGTCTGACGGGGGTCAGAGCCGTACCGGCAGCCGCAGCAGGTGGAAGCCGTCGGCCGGCCAGTGGCCGAACTCCAGCTCGTCCCGGCCGGCGCCGAGCGCCGCGCCGGGGCGCCGGATCAGCACCTGGTCCAGCACCACCGAGGTGACCAGCCGTCCGAGCGCCGCGCCCAGGCAGTAGTGGGCGCCGTGGCCGAACGCCAGGTGGCCGTCGCCGCGCCCGAACTCGCGGGCGATGTCGAGCCGTCCGGCGGACTCGCCGTACTCCTGCGGGTCGTGGTCGGCGGCGAGCAGGGCGACGGTCACCGGGTCGCCGGTGCGCAGCGCCGTCCCGGCGAACTCGAAGTCCTCGGTGGCGTACAGGGTGGCGCCGATCCGGACCATGGTGACGTAGCGGAGCAGCTCTGGGACGGCCCGCTCCAGCAGCTGTGGCTCGGCGCGCAGCCGGGCCAGCTGGTCCGGGTGGTCGAACAGGGCGAGCAGGCCGTGGGCGAGGAACAGCGCGGGCGGCGTGATGCCGGTGTTGATCAGCAGCACGACGACGGAGACCAGGTCGTCCCCGTCCAGCGGCTCCTCGCCCTCGTGGGTGCCGTGCACGAGTGCGGAGACCAGGTCCTCGGTGGGCTCGGCCCGGCGGCGGGCGACCAGCTCCTTCACGTGGTCGACGATGCCGATCAGACCTTCGGCCATCCGGCTGCCGTCGCCGAACGCGAAGTCGCGGATCCAGGCGCGGACCCGGGGCCGGTCGGCCTCCTCGACGCCGACCAGTTCGCAGATCAGGTGGGTGGTCAGCGGGTAGGCGAACTCGCCGAGCACGTCGGCCGGTTCGTCCTTGGCGGCGAGCTCGGCGAGCAGGTCGGCGGCGGTGCGCTCGACGAAGCCGCGGAGCGCGGCGATCCGGCGGGTGCTGAAGGCGCGGGTCAGCGGGGCCCGGCGGCGGGCGTGCTCGGCGCCGTCGAAGAGGGCGAGGTGGCCGGAGAGGTACTTGGCGTACTCGGCCGGGAAGGCTCCGAACACGGTGGCCATCAGCTCGTCCTGCGGGTCCGACTCCGCCTGGGCGGCGGCGATGGTGGTGCGGTCCCGGACCAGCCGGGGCTCGGTGAGCGCGGCCTTGACGTCGGCGTAGCGGGTGACCAGGCGGACCGGGGTCTCCAGTCCGGGCAGCACGACCTGGGGCAGTTCGGCCTGCCGGCGGAACCCGGCGTAGGCGCCGACCGGGTTCTCGACCTGCTCGGGGCTGAGGTGGACGGTGGTGGTGTTCATGGCCTCGGTTCCTCTCGCGACGGGCTTGCGTGCTCCGATGGCCCGGACTCTGCCGGAGCCCGCCTTCACCCCGGTTTCAGCGCGGTAGCGCCGCCCACCTCCAGCTGGGCGGCGCTGCGCATTCGACCACCCCCACTGGCCGCAGGCCGCCCGCACCCTGGTCCGCAGCATGCGGGGGCGGTGAGGCACCCCAGGAGCCACCGGCGGGCGTCACAGGGCCGTCACAGCTGCCGCCCCGCGCTTGCCCGGGTGGCGGGCGGGTGGGGATCGTGGGAGCGCGCACCGGAAGGGGGAGCGGGATGACCACGGTACGGCTGGCGTTCATGCGGCGGCGGGGGGACGCCGTCGGCCTCGGCTGCGTGCTGGCCCTGGTGACCGTGATCGCACTCGGCGAGACCGGCGCCGTCGGCACCGGGGGGTGCCTGCTGATCGCCGCCGCGATCGTCGCGGGTGCGGCCCTCGGCGGACCGCGCAGCTGTCGGCTCCAGGCGGACGACACCGGCCTCACCCTGGTACGGCTGTTGGTCCGGCGCGGCTACGGCTGGCCGGAGATCCGGGGCCTGGCCATGGAGTTCGACGAGGAGGCCGAGACCGGTGCGCACCGGGTCACCCTGCGGCTACGCCTGGCCGAGCCGCGCGGGCGGCACTGGGGGCCGTTCCTGGGCCGACTCCCGCTCACCGGGGACGACCGGCCGCGCGGCACCGAACCCCGTGCCCTCGCCGAGCTGTTCGCCCTGTTCGGGCGGCGGGGCCTGCCCGTCGACCGGCCCGAGTTCGCCGACGCCGTCCTCGCCGCCCACGGCCTGCCACCGCTCCCGGACCAGCCCGCCCCGCGGGTGCCGACCGGCCCCGTCCCCGCGCCCGGGCAGGCCTACGCCGACGCCCCGGGCATCGAGGACGAGCGCCGGCACCTCGACGCGCAGCGCCGGATCGCCACGGCCCCGCCCCGGCTGCGCCGCGAGTTCCTGCTGCGCCGGGCCGCGATGTGCGACCGGGTCGCGCTCCGGGGCGGCGACGCCGATCCGGAGCAGGTGGCCGGGGCCGTCGTGACGGCCCACCGGCTCGCGGAGCACGACCGGGTCACGGCCGACGACGACCCGCGCGGGTACGTCCGCCAGCAGTACCGGGCCTGGTGCGGCGTCACGGCGTAGGCGGTCCCGGGCCCAGGAGGCGGTCCAGCACTCGGCCGAAGACCAGCCGTCCGGCGCGGGCCACGACCGGGTCGAAGCACCCCGGCAGGCCCGCGATCCGGATCTCCTCCGTCCAGCTCACCTCCGTCCCGACGGCCGCGCCGTCCGGGGCGCGCACCCGGAGTTCGGCCCAGCCGAGGACCGGCCGGCCCCGCTTCTCCAGGCGGCACAGCCCGTCGCGCCCGGCCGCCGGGGCGGTCAGCTCGACGAGCTCCATCGGGTCGTCGAACCGGAACGGCCCGAGGGCGGTCCGGGCCAGGATGGCGTCCCCCGCCCGCCGGCCGGTGCCCCGGGCCACCGAGACCCGGGTGAACGGCACCCGCTCGCCGTGCCGCGGCCAGGCGGTCAGCCGCTCCCAGCAGACGGCCGGGGGCAGCGGCGAACGGCGGGTCAGGACGAAGCGGGCCATGCCTCAGCTTAGGGCGGGTCCGCCAGCAGGGGGGCCAGGGCGAAGAGGTCGGAGGGCCCGGCCTCCTCGGGGAGCAGCACGACCACGGGCGGGCGGGCCGGCGGGCCGAGCCGGGCGACCTCGTAGGCGGTGACGCCGCTGCCGGGTGCGGCGACCAGCGCGACCGGGGCCAGGGACTCCAGCAGCGGGGCGAGCACCGGGCGGTAGGCGCCCGGCGACGGCGGGCCGGAGGCCGGGCGGAGCACACCGAGGGCCTGCGGGCCGGGCCAGCCGCGCGCGGTGCCCGGGTAGCGGGTGTGCGGGGCGTCGGGCGGGGGCAGCAGCAGGACCCAGCCCGCGCCCGGGCGGGCGGCCCGGCGCAGTACCTCCAGCCGGACGGCCGGGCCCCGCTCCGCCGGGTCCGGGCCCGGCGGGTGGTCGGCGGGCCCGCCGGGGCGGGGCGCTGGGTGCCCGGCCAGGGTGGAGCGCAGCACCTCGGAGGTGCTGAGGCCGTTCGGCAGGTCGGGGAAGGTGCGCAGCAGGCGGGCGCTCTGGCTGAGGAGTTCGACGGCGTCCTGGTCGGCCAGCAGGGCGCGGTCGTGGGTGGTGGTGAGGACCAGCCCGCCGGTGGCGTCGTAGTGGGCCGCCAGTGTGATCGGGTACGCGGTGAAGGTGCCGGCCGGGACGGGGCTCTCCACGTGGATGCCGTGCGCGGCCAGGTCGGTCTCCAGCCGCAGGTGGTGCGGCGCGGTCGGCTGGTGCTCCAGGACGACCAGGCTGTGCGGGCGCTGCCCGCGCGGGGTGGCACTCCAGCGGTGCGCCTGCCCGGGGGAGACCCACTCGTACGCGGCGAGGTCGAGCACCTCGTCGCGCAGCGCCGCGAGCAGCTGGGGCACCGTCGTGCTCGGGTGCACCCGGACGGAGATCGGCAGCGGGTTGCGCAGCGCCCCGGGCAGCCGGTCGATGCCGTCCAGCGGGATGCCCCGGCCGGAGACCGTGACCGCGAAGCCGACCCGCACCGCCCGGGCCGGTCGGCGCTGCTCGGGCGCCTGCGCGGCGCGGTACAGCAGCAGCGCCCAGGCGGCCTGCAGCGCGCTGCTCTCGCCCGCCCCCCGGGCTGCCGCCCAGCCGCGCAGCCGGACCGCCTCGTACGGGGTGAGCCGGCGCCGGGCGCGTCCGCTGCCGCGCCGGGCGGGGTCGGGGGCGAGTGGCAGGACGGCGCGGGCGGCGGTCCGGGTGGCCCAGAACTCCCGTGCGGCGTCGCTTCCCTGGGCGGCGAGCCAGCGGGCGTGGTCGCGGACGTCGGGGCGGCGCTCGCCACCGGGCAGGACGCCGCCGGTCAGGTAGGCGCGGTAGAAGGCCTGCAGGAGCAGGCGCACGCTCCAGCCGTCCAGCATCGCGTGGTGGTAGGTGAGCAGCACCCGGGTGGCGGGCAGGTCGTCCGCGTCCTGCGGGCCGGAGTCGAGCAGGGTGGCACGCAGCAGGGCGGGCCGGCGCAGGTCGAAGCCGCGCAGCCGGTCGGCCTCCAGCAGGTCGTCCCAGCCGACCGCGCCGTGCGGGTGGCGGGTCACCTCGGGGACGGCCCGTTCGTGCAGCACCGTCCAGGGGTCGCCGCCGTCGCCGGCGGTGTCGTCCCAGTCGAAGGCGGCGCGCAGCACCGTCTCGTGGTCGAACACGGACTGCCAGGCGGCGGTGAACCGCCCGGTGTCCAGCGGCCCGTGCCAGTTCCAGGACAGCTGCTCGACGTGCCGCCCGCCGTGGTCGGCGCGCCCGATCACCTGGCGCAGCATCTCCCGTTGCAGCGCGCTGGTGGGCACCGTCACGGGCTCCGGCGGGTGCGCCAGTGCCTCCCGCAGCCGCTCCAGCAGCTCGGCGGCGCGCGCGGTGGGACCGGCGGCGAGCCCGACGAACAGGCGGCGGAGCCCGTTCCGGCGGTCCTCGGCCAGGACGGCCCGCAGCCGCGCTCCGGCGGTCAGGGCGCGTCCGAGTTCGGCCAGCACCCGGTCGAGCCCGTCGGGGCCGTCCACCGCCCGCTCCCAGAGCGGCTCCGACCCGTCCGGTACCCCGTCCGGAGAACTGCCCGGCATCCCGCCCGGCGACCCGTCCGGCATCCTGCCCGGCAACCCGGCGTCGGTCTCGTCGGGCGGCAGGACGGCGCGCAGCGCGGCGCGCAGCACCTCGGCCTCGTACCCGCCGTGGAGTTCGACCAGCAGGAACTCCGGGAGCCGTCCGCCCCCGCGCGGCGGCGACGACCGCTGCCGGCGGGGCGCGGTGCGGGCCAGCGCGGCGCTGACCGCCCCCGTGTCGAGCCGTCTCGGCGGGCGGGCGGCGGGCAGACAGGGCTCGGGCGACGTGGCGCCGGCCACCAGCAGGGTGACGGGTGCGCTGGAGAAGTGACGGTTCGTCATCGCTGATCAGCGGGCACCGGAGCCCGGTTCCTTCCCGTGGGCCGGCCAGGGTTGCGCCGGGGTTACTGGGTGGCGAGGCCGCCGCAGACGTTCAGTGCCTGCGCGGTGATGCTGGCGGCGGTCGGGGAGGTGAGGTAGCCGGCCAGCGAGGCGACCTCCTCGGGGGTGGTGTAGCGGCCGAGCGGGATGTGCGTCTGGAAGTGCTGGTGGATGGTCTCGGGGGTGGTGTTGTAGGCGGTGGCGTACTCGTGGTGGATCCGGGTGGTGTGCGGGGTGTGCACGTAGCCCGGGCAGATGGCGTTGACGGTGGTTCCGGTCGGGGCCAGTTCCTTGGCCAGCGCCCGGGTGAAGCCGATCACGGCGTGCTTGCTCGCGGTGTACGGGGCGCCGAAGGTGACGGCCTGCTTCCCGGCGGTGGACGCGATGTTGATGATCCGCGGGTGCGCGGTGCCGGTGATCCGGCCGTGCTTGAGGGTCTCCCGGGTGACCAGGAAGACGGCGTTCAGGTTGGTGTCGATGACGTCGTACCAGAGGTCGTCCGTGGTGGTGGCGGTCGGCCCGCCGCCGGTGCGGCCGGCGTTGTTGACCAGCACGGTGATCGGGCCGTGCTCGGCCACCACGTGCCGGATCAGCGCGCTGACCTGGGTGGGGTCGCGCACGTCGCAGGTGGTGCCGTCGGCCTGGTGGCCCTCCCCACGCAGGGTGGCCAGGGCCTGGGTGATGTCGTGGCCGGTGCGTGCGCAGATGAAGATCCGGTGGCCGCGGCTGCCGAGCTCGCGGGCGATGGCGAGGCCGATCCCGCGGGTTCCGCCGGTGATCAGGGCCAGGGGTTTCTCGGGTGCGGTGGTCATGACGGGTCCTGGGGGTGAGGGCGGGGTGGGAGCTCAGGCCGGGTACAGGTTGTAGGTGGTCGGGTGCGCCGTGGTCGGGGTGTTGAGCGTGGGGTCGAGGGTGAGGATCGCGTGGTGCAGGTGTTGCAGGTGCGGGGAGGGCTGGATGCCGAGCTCGGTGGTGAGGCGGTGGCGCAGGTGGTGGTAGGTGGTCAGGGCGGTGGTCTGCCGGCCGGCCCGGTAGAGCGCGACCATGGCCTGGGCGTGCAGGCCCTCGTGGTGCGGGTGCTGGTGGGTGAGGTGGGTGAGCTCGGGGATGAGCTCGTTGTGCCGGCCGAGCCGCAGGTCGGTGTCGATCCGGCGTTCCAGGGTGATCAGCCGGCTCTCCTCCAGGCGCATGATCTCGATGGCGAGGATCGGTCCGGGCCGCACGTCGACCAGCGCGGGGCCGTGCCAGAGCGCGAGGGCCTGCCGGAAGTGGGTGGCGGCCTGGTGGTCGTGGCCGTGGTTGAAGGCGTGCTGCCCCTGGGTGGTGAGCAGGCTGTAGGTGTGGACGTCGAGGTTGTCCGGGTGCGTGGTGAGCTGGTAGCCGCCGTGACGGGTGGTCAGGATGTCCTTGGCGGTGATGTGCGGGGTCGGCCCGAGGCCCTGGGTGATCCGGCGGCGCAGTTGCAGGATGTACGTCTGCATGGTGGTGAGCGCCTGTCTGGGCGGGTTGTCGCCCCAGATCTCCTCGATCAGGGTGGCGGTGGGCAGGATGCGGTTCGGGTAGAGCGCGAGCAGGGCCAGGATCTGGCGCTGCTTGGCGGCGGTGGGGACGACGGAGATGCCGTTGAGGTCGGCGGTGAGGGGGCCGAGGACCTTGAGGTGCATGGCGGTTCTCCTCTCGTGCGCGTGACGTCTGCTCGGGTGGGCGGCGTTCGGCCGCTTGTTCGGGTCAGGGGGATGGTGGGGCGGACGCGTCGCACCCTAGTTGCGTCAACGGGTGGGGGGCGGATTCCTCAAGTGCCCGTCGAGCGCGGTTCCGGGCGCTCTGGTGGGGGCTTCCGGGCAGGCCGGTGCGGCGGGGCGCCGTCGCGGACCGCGGGTGTCCCGCCGGGCGGGCCGGTTCCGGTTCCGGGTACGGGTCTTCGGACGGGACGCCGGGCACCGGGCGCTGCGACCGGGCGGTTCCCGCCGCCGTGACAGGCGGGGCGCCCGGCGCGGACGGGGCCGGGGAACGTACGATCGGCGAATGTCTGACATGACGGAAACCACGCCGGGTTGGCTCGCTCCCGAGGAACTCGAGACCACGCGGGCCAGGATGCCGATCCTGTACGTGGAGGCGGTGCCGGTGCGCGTCGACGACGCCGGCGAGGTCACCGAGATCGGCCTCCTGCTGCGCATCGGGCCGGACGGGACGGTCAGCCGCACCCTGGTGTCCGGCCGGGTGCTGTACCACGAGCGGATCCGCGACGCCCTGCTGCGGCACCTGGAGAAGGACCTCGGTCCGGTGGCGCTGCCCCGGATCCCCGCCTCGCTGCAGCCGTTCACGGTCGCCGAGTACTTCCCGACCCTGGGCATCACGGAGTTCCACGACCCGAGGCAGCACGCGGTCTCCCTGGCCTACGTCGTGCCGGTGGCCGGCGACTGCCGGCCGCGCCAGGACGCGCTCGACCTGGTCTGGTTCAGCCCGGAGGAGGCCGCCTCGCCGCTGGTGCAGCAGGACATGCCCGGCGGCCAGGGTGTGCTGCTCAAGCGGGCCCTGGCGCACGTCGGCTGCCTGGCCTGAGACCCGGTCGGCCTGCACCCGGCGAGGTGCGGGCCGACCGGGCTCCGCAGGTCGGTCGGCTCCGGGCGCGCGTCCCCGCCGACCGGCGTCGGCTCGGCGATGACGGCCCACTCGATCGGGTGACGGTCGGACCTGCCGGGAAGGCCGGGCGACGTCAAGCGGACTGTCGGACGTCCCGATAGAATCCGGCCGCTGTGGGGTGCGCAGGATCGGATGCGGGCCCGGGCGCCGGGGGATCCCGGGCGGGCGGGTGAAACCGCCGGCGCAGGCGCGGCCGGACGGCGGGTGCGTGGCATCACCCGGGTGGGCGCCCGGACCCGCCGGGGCACCGACGCCCCGCAGGCCCCGAACCGCGCGCCGGGCGGCCGTCCCGAGCCCTCGCGGGTCGCCGCGCGCGGGTTGCCGCGCGCGGGTGTCTGCCCAAGCATGGGTGAACGTGATCGGCGGTCGCGCGCAGCGGGGCCGCCCTACCGAGCGGAGCCGGACGTGGCCCCTTACCTCGAAACCGATCAGGACGCCCTGGTGGCGAGCGCACTCGCCGGATTCGCCCGGGCCCACCCATCGCTCGTCGTCCACGACCCCGACCTCGGCTTCGTCCGGGCCCGTGACCGGGCGCCCGGGCGCCGGGTCGGACTGCTCTCCGGCGGAGGCTCGGGGCACGAGCCGATGCACGTCGGATTCGTCGGCCGGGGCATGCTGGACGCCGCCTGCCCGGGCCGGATCTTCGCCTCGCCGCACAACCGGCAGATCTTCGAGGCCTCGCGCGCGGTCGCCGGCGAGGACGGCGTCCTGCACATCGTGAAGAACTACACCGGCGACCGGATCAACTTCGGCATCGCGGCCGAACGGCTGCACCGCCAGGGCATACCGTGCGCCAGAGTCCTGGTGGACGACGACCTCGCCTCCGACTCCGAGTCCGTCGCCGCCGGCCGGCGCGGGACGGCGGCCACCGTCCTGGTGCAGAAGATCCTCGGGGCGGCCGCCGACCGAGGGCTCGGCCTAACGGAACTCGCGTCGCTGGGAAGCGCGTTGGCCGGACGGTGCCGCAGCATCGCGGTGGCCGGCGCCGCGCACACCTCCCCGGCCACCGGTCGGCCGGCCTTCGACGTGCTGGAGCACCTGGTCGAGTTCGGTGTCGGCATCCACGGTGAACGGGCCGAACTCTCCCTGGAGCGCGAGCCGCTGGGCGTCCTGGTGGGGCGGATGGCGCTGCGCCTGCTGGAGTCGCTGCGGCCGGCGCGGGCCCCCCTCGTCGCGCTGGTGAACGGCCTGGGGGCGACGACCAGCCTGGAGCTGTACGCGGTCCTGAACGAACTGGCCGCCGTCCTGGACACGGGCGGACGCCGCCTGGAGCGCGCCCTGGTGGGCGACTACGTCACCGCGCTCGACATGCGGGGGTTCTCGATCACCCTGCTCGCCGCCGACGAACAGACGCTCGCGCTGCTCGACGCCCCCGCGTACACGGCGGCTTGGCCGGTCGCGGAGTCGGCGCCGGCCCCCGGTCACCAGGAGGTCAGGAGATGACGGGCACAAAGGCATTCGACGGCGTCTTCACGGCCGGCTGGATGCGGCGGTTCGCCGAGGCCGTCGCCGCCACCGAGGAGGAGCTCACCCGGTTCGACCAGGCCGCGGGGGACGGCGACTTCGGCGTCAACCTGCTCACCGGCGTCCGGTGTGCGCTGGCCGCGCTGGACCGGCTGCCGCCGGGGCGTCAGGCCGCGGCCGTACCGCTGGCCGCGGCGGCGGGCGCGTTCCTGGACGAGGTCGGCGGGACGAGCGGGCCGCTCTTCGGCCTGGTGCTCCAGGAACTGGCGGCGGCCGCCGGCACCGGCCCGCTGACCGGACCGGCCCTGGCCCGAGGGGTGACGGCGGCGCTGGAGGCCGTCCAACGGGTGGGGGAGGCGCGGCCGGGTGACAAGACACTCGTCGATGCCCTGCACCCGGCCGCGCTGGCCCTGCGCGGTTGCGCTCCCGGGGCCCGACCGGACGACTGCCTCGCGATGGCCGCCGCCGCGGCGGCCGCG
This sequence comes from Kitasatospora sp. MAA19, assembly GCF_029894125.1. Taxonomy (GTDB): domain Bacteria; phylum Actinomycetota; class Actinomycetes; order Streptomycetales; family Streptomycetaceae; genus Kitasatospora. The sequence goes on along the minus strand of NZ_JARXYZ010000026.1, from coordinate 21,050 downwards.
GGCGTCCGCCGGACCAGGGCGCTGCGGGCCCGCCGCGGTCGGGCCAGCTACCTCGGGGAACGGGCCTCGGGGGTCCCCGACCCGGGTGCCGTGGGCATCGCGCTGCTCTTCGCCTCGGCCGGCGGGGTGCCGCGGACGCTGGACGTCGTACTGCTCGACGACACCGCGCCCACCGAGGCCCCGGCCGGCGGACCCGATCCGCTGTGGGGCCCCGAACCGGCCCCCGCGGGCCCGTGACCGCCGGGCCTTTGACGGCCGGGCCCGTGACCGCCGGGCCTTTGACGGCCGGGCCCGTGACCGCCGGGCCTTTGACGGCCGCGCCCGCAAGCGCCGGGCTGTCGACGGCCGGGCCCGTGGCCGTGGGGCCCGTGATCGCCGGGCCCGTGACCGCCCGGCCCGGCCGTACGGTGCCCGGCTTCGGCCCGGGTGGTGCTCAGCCGGTGAGGGCGAGAGCGCTCCGGCGCCGGGCCCAGTCGAGCAGCCCCGGCTCGTCCAGGGTGGCGACCCACAGGTCGACCGCCTCCCGCGCCTCGGCCGACGGGTGCGGTCCGACGCCGACGACCCGCAGCCCCGCCTGGACGGCCGAGCGGATGCCGCAGTAGGTGTCCTCCACGGCCAGGCAGTCGGTGGGCTCGGCGCCGCAGAGCCGGGCGGCGGTCAGGTAGACGTCCGGCTCCGGCTTGGGCGCCAGCCCGTCCGCCGGGACCACGATGTGCTCGAAGTACCGGAGCAGCCCGGCGCCGTCGAGCCCGGCCTCGATCACGTCGCGGGGGCAGTTGCTGGCGACCGCCAGCGGGAGGAACCCGCTGAGCCGGCCGACCAGTTCGGCCGCGCCCGGCATGGGGGTCGGGTCGGCGTCGACCAGCGCCCGGAAGCTGACCAGCAGTCGGTCGGTCATCTCCGGCGCCAGCGCGGGATCGCCGGCGGTCTCGGCCATCAGCCGCCCGCAGTCCGAGTAGTGCAGCCCGGCCGCGCGCGCGGTGAAGTCCGGTCCGGCCGCGATGCCGAAGTCCCGCAGCACCTCCGCACGGGCTCCGTGCCAGTGCGACTCGGTGTCCATGAGCGTGCCGTCGCAGTCGAAGACGACGGCTGCAGGGGTCCAGTCGTTGATGCTCTCCACGGTCATGCCTACGCCCTTCAGATGGGATTGGCTTGTGGGATTCACCGAGCGCGCGTCCGGACGGGAGACGACCACGGCGTGGGGGCGGGGTCGGCCGCGACCCGCCCGGGGCCGGAGTCGGGAGCGCGGCAGAACGACGCGCCTCGGCATCCGGGCCGGAGAAAACGACCCGGAACATAACGATCGCTACGTTACGATCGATATGTTTCGCAGTCAAACTTGATGGCGCGATATTTGTCAGGTCTTTACTTCAGTAGCCGAGCACCCCTGCTGCGGTGATATGGCCACCCTGGCGAATATGAAAAACGCACAAATGCTCGTACTCGGTGATTTCCACGACCGCGAGGGGGGCGAACTCGGTGAACCGCAGCGCTCTCATCCGGTACGCGACCGGGCGGGACAGCCGTCCTGCGCTGCGCAGCACCGCGGCCTGCCGGGCCGCCTCCAGCAGCACCATGCCGGGCAGGTGGTCGGACGGGTGGTCAAAGAAGAAGGGGTGCCCCGGATCGCCCGGGCAGACCAGGACCGTGCCGTCCGCGCGGGCCACCACGACGTCGGAGGGCAGCGCGACCCCGACCTCCTCCGGCGACGGCGGGTCGGGCGGCGGGCCGGCGTCGCCGGGTGTCCGGGCGGTACCGGCGCCGCGCAGGGTCGGGTAGGCGAGCCGGTCCACGAAGCGCGTCCCGCCCTCGATCCGGGCGAAGAGCGCGCCCCTCGCGTAGCAGTCCACCCGCAGCCGCATCCCCGTGGGCCGGTGGTTTTCGGCCGAAGTCCGAAGGCCGTGCACCTCGGCCCGGCAGAGCACCGTCGCCGGGCCGTCGCCCCTCGGCTCGGCCGCCGGATCGACCCGGCAGGACACGTCGGTGATCAAGAGGTGGGTGTCCCGCGGTACGCCGTAGTGACACAGCGGCAGGTAGATGCCCAGCTGGCGCGCGGTCTCGACGGCGATCAGCGGGTCGTGCCGCTCGCCGCGTCCGCGCGGGAAGGTGGGATGGGAGCGGGGCCACTGGGCCGCCGCCTCGAAGCGGCCGCCGCCCCGGGCCCGGACGTCGGTCAGCAGCACCTCCGCCACGGCGGCGCGGTGCACCAGTTCGCGGGGAACCGTGCGGGACCAGCTGAGCGGTCGGGCGGGATGCCGGGCCGCCGGGGAAGCAGGGAAATCCAGCATCTTCATATATACAGAAAATATCAATCCTGCTGGGTTCGCATGTCGTCAGTTGGCGTTCCCGCCCGGGATCACTACAGTGCGTGCAAAACCGGGTGATCTTGAAAAGGCAGAGGCGCTTGCAGAATCGAGCTGAGACGACTCGGAGGTCTGTCCTCGAATCAGCTGCTCGGATGTTCGACGAACGCGGATACGCGGGCACGAGCATCAGTGACATCAGCGCGGCCTCGGGACGGACGAGCGGCGCCATCTACTTCCACTACACCAGCAAGGAGAACCTGGCCCGTACCGTCATCGAGGCGCACTTCGCCTCGTGGCCGGAGCTCGTCGCGCGCCACACCGGCACCCTGGCGCCCGCGCTGGAGCAACTCGTCCGGCTGAGCTTCGCGGTGGCGCGGGCCTTCCGCGACGACGTCGTGGTCAGGGCCGGCGCCCGGCTCTGGTCCGAGCGCGCGGCCATCGACGCCGACCTCCCGGTGCCCTTCGTGGGATGGATCGACACGGTCCGCTCCCTGCTCGAACGCGCGGGCACCGAGGGCGAACTCGCCGCCCGCGTCGACCCGGCGACCGCGGCCCACGGCGTGATCTGCGCCTTCTTCGGGCTGCACACCGTCTCCGACGCGATCGACGGACGGCTCAGCATCGAGGACCGCCTGGCGGACCTGTGGCACCTGCTGCTGCCGGGTCTGCAGAAGCACCCCGACCCCGCCGCCCTCCTCGCCGTGGTGCGGCCCGGGCGGGCCTGCCGCACCAACCGGCCGGGCGGCGCGGGGGATTGACGCGGGGATCGATGCCGGGATTGACGCGGAATCGACCCCCGCGGACTCCCGGGAGGGGGCCGATCCGCCCGGCGTCGCTAGCATGGGCAGGCATCGCGCCACCACGTCCCGGGGCCGGCGGCACGACGGCGCCACGCCCCGGGCGGGGGACGGCCGCCGGCACCGTCGACAGCACGGTGGGAAGGGGGCGTCAGGAGTATGGCACCGGTTCAGTGGGCGAGCGGGCCGAGCGGGCAGGGGTGGGTCCAGGTCCTGGAGTTCCTGCTCGCCTTCCTGCTCTCCGGCCTGATCGGAGTCGAGCGGCAGCTCCGCCACAAGGCCGCCGGGCTGCGGACCTACACGACCGTCGGCGCCGGCGCGGCGCTGTTCACCCTGGTGAGCAAGTACGGCTTCACCGACGTCGTGCACACGGGCACGGTCGAGCTGGACCCCTCGCGGATGGCCGCGCAGATCGTGTCGGGGCTCGGCTTCATCGGCGCCGGTGTGATCTTCGTGCACCGGGGCTGGGTCCAGGGGCTGACGACGGCGGCCACGATCTGGCTCACGGCGGCCGTGGGCGCCGCCGCGGCCGCGGGCCTGCCGCTGCTCGCGGCGCTGACCGTCGCGGCGTACTTCGTCGTGTCCTACGCGATAAGGCCGTTGCTGAACCGGCTGCCCGCGCTGCGCCGGGCCGCGGTCTCGTACCGGATCATCTACCGCCCCGGCCAGGAGGTGCTGCGGGAGGTGCTGGACCAGTGCACCCGGGCGGGCTCCGCCGTCCTCGAACTGCGCACGCTGTCCGACGTGGCCGGGGAACTCTCCGGCGAGGCCGCCGAGAAGCCCGTCGAGGTCGCCCTGTCCGTCCAGGGACAGGGCGACGCCGGCGGGCTCACCGCGCAGATCGCCTCGGTGGCCGGAGTGCTCACCTGCATCCGCGGCCGGTCCGACGAGGAGTGACGCCGCGGGGCGGACCGGCCCTACGGCCGACAGCGGTACGACGGGGCCGGGTGCCGGGAAGCTCCACCGGCAGAAGCACGGGCTGCCGTACCTCTGCCGGTGGTGGACGGCTGACGGCCGGACGTCAGCGCGTGCCGACGGCGGGCAGGCGCTCCATGATCCGTTCCATGCCGCTGGTCCAGTTGGCCTCCAGGGCGGCGACCGCCTGCTCCATGTCGCCGTCGAGCAGGCACTGGGCGATCCGCTCGTGCTCCTCGGCGGCGCGTTCGAGGATCGCGTGGTCGCCGACGACCACCCGCTCGTAGCGGTGCAGGGTCAGCTTGAGCGAGTCGATCAGCTCGCGCAGCCGGGCGTTGGCGCAGCCGGAGAGCAACAGCGCGTGCCAGGCGTCGTCGTAGCGCTCTATGGTGCCGTGCGGAGCCTGCGGCGCGGAGAAGGCGCGGGCCTCCGCCAGCAGCCGGGGCGCGATGGCGGACAGGTGCTCCCGGTCGGAGGTCCGCAGCGCCAGGGACTCCAGGGCGATCAGGATGGCCGTGAGGTCGAGGAACTCCTGCCTTCCGGTGGGCGCGAAGCGAAAGCCCTTGCCGCGCTCGCTGGTGATGATGCCTTCGCGCTCCAGGCTGATCAGGGCCTCGCGCAACGGGGTGCGGCTGACGCCCAGTTCCTCCGCGAGGTGGACCTCGTTGATCGACTCGCCGGGGGTGAACCGGCCGTGGCCCAGCCGCTCCAGGAGTTCGTCCTTCACCTGTTCGCGCAGCGGACGCCGCTCGATCGCCATCGGGCTTCCCTTCTTCCTCGGTCCGTAGCGTACCGGCCGGGTGTTGGTCAGGCGGTCCCGGCGCCGTCCACGGCGATGATCGCGCCGCTGACGAACGTGGCGGCGTCACTGGCGAGGAAGGCGACGGTCTGGGCGATGTCCCGAGGCTGGCCGATGCGGCCGAGCGGTCGGTCGGCGGCATCCGCGTAGAAGGCGTCGGGGCTCTCGCCGAGTTGGCGGGCCTCCTCGGCGAGCATACCGGTGTCGCCCGGGCACACGCAGTTGACGCGGATGTTGTCGGGCCCGTGGTCGATGGCCATGGCCCGGGTCATGTTGACGACGGCGCCCTTGGACGCGCAGTAGGAGACGGCCCGGCCGCCGCCCCGGATGCCCCAGCCGGAGCCGGTGTTGACGATGCTGCCGCCGCCGTTCGCGGCCATCAGCGGCACGACCAGGCCGCTGAGCAGCATGATGGAGCGGACGTTGACGGCCATCACCAGGTCCCAGTCGTCGTCGCGGATGTCGCAGACGGTGGACCGGCGGATGATCCCGGCGTTGTTGAACAGCACGTCGACGCCGCCGTGCAGGTCGACGGCGGTGCGCACGACCCGCTCGCAGTCCGCTCGTTGGGAGACGTCGCAGCGTACGAAGGCGCCGCCGGTCTCCTTGGCGGCCTGCTCGCCGCGGTCGGTGTCGCGGTCGGCGAGGACGACGGCCGCGCCGAGTTCGGCCAGCAGGGCGGCGGTGGCCCGGCCGATGCCGGAGGCGGCGCCGGTGACGATGGCGCGCTTGCCGTGGAGGTCGATCACTGGGGGGCTCCTCTTCGGGGCAGGGGGTGCGGCAGGGGCGGGGATGGGGTCAGCCGGTGAGGCGGTAGACGGCGCTGGAGCGGCGGCCGGTGATCACCCGGACGTGCCCGGACAGGGCGTGGTCCAGCGCGGGATCGCCGGTGTCCAGCAGGAGCGGACGGCCGGCGAGGGCGGCGAGCTTCGCCTCGGTGGCGAGGACGAGCAGCCGCTCGGGGCCCGCGGTGCGCAGCAACTCGGGGGTGATCTGCTGGTTTCCGCGGCCGAGCAGGAAGCCCTGGCCGCCGATCGGCGACAGCGCGATCCACGGGGCGGCGGGCAGTGCCAGCAACTGGTCCGCCCGCGCGTCGCGGACCACGATCCGGGCGGTGCCGCCGGGTTCGAGGCGCAGCACGTCGACGCCGCCCGGGCAGGCGTCGGCCGCGCCGAGGGCGGCGGCGACGGCCTGGGTGGTGCCGCCGGGGCCGAGGGCGAGCAGCCCGCCGGGGCCGACCCGTTCGGCGACCTCGGCGGCGATGCCGCCCAGCGCCTCGGGGTCGGTGGCGGAGCTGCCGGTCTTGCGCTGCTGGACCCGGGAGGGCAGGACCGGGACGGTCAGCCACCCGTGGAGGCGGGCGGAGATCCGGCCGTCCCGCAGCGCCGCCTCGTCGCGGTCCATGACCTCGGCGGACACCAGCCGGACGCCCTCGCCGCCGGCCCAGGCGGCGGCCACCTCGGCGGCGGCACGGGGATGGACGGCGAAGACGGCGGAGTGCATCTTGACTCCGGCCGGGATGCCGAGGACGGGCGGGCCGGGCCCCGGCCCCAGAGCGGCGAGGACGTCGCGGGCCGTGCCGTCGCCGCCGCAGAACAGGAGCAGGTCCGTGCCGACCGCGACGAGGGCGCGGACGGCCGCGCGGGTGTCCGCGGCCGTGGTGTCCGGGCCGGCGGGCCGGTGGACCACCGTCGCGTGCAGGCCGGCCGCCTGCGCCGCGTCCGCGCCCATCGGCCCGGCCGCGGTGAGCAGGGTCAGTGACCGTGCCAGCACGTTCAACTGACGTAGTGTCACTTCTGCCCGCAGGGTCGCGGCGGGTCGGGCGCCGAGGGTGCGGGCCCGCCGCTGGACCTCGGCGCCGTCGCTGCCCTTGAGGCCGACCCGGCCGCCGAGGCCGGCGACCGGGTTGACCACGAGCCCGATCCGGATCCCGGTCGTCACGGCTGCTCGCCGAGGACCTTGCGGCGGTAGGAGCGCCAGCTGACGGACCACACCTTCGGGTCGTCCAGCGGCTCGGGCCGGATGCGGTGCACGGTGGAGTTGTGCGGGGCCGTGCGGACGGTCTCCGGCTCCTCGTAGGCCTCGCGGGCGACCTCGGCGAGGATCGCGGCGTACTCGTCCAGGTCGGCGCGGGAGTAGGACTCGGTCGGCTCCAGCGTCATCGGCTCGGGGACGACGTAGGGGTGGTGACTGGTCCAGTAGTGGGTGCCGAAGTCGGCGGCGCGGTAGCCGAGGTCCTCGCTGTGCAGGCCGGTGTCCTCGGCGAGTTGGCGCCAGCTGTAGCGGACCTGTTCGACCCGCGGCCGCCCCTCGGCGTAGGGGACGCTGACGCCGCGGATCCGTTGGACCCGGTGCATCAGGTAGTTGTTGTTGAGCACCGCGATCTCGGCCGCTTCGCGTAGCCCCTCGGCGCCCAGGGACATGATCCAGGCGTAGGCGCGGACCAGGTTCGGGACGACGCCCAGGTACGGGCGGATCTTGCCGATGGACTCCGGCCGGTCGTGGTCGAGGACGTACCGCTCGCCGTCGAACTCGACGGTGGGGCGCGGCAGGTAGGGCGCGAGCTCGGCGGTGACGCCGCAGGCGCCGGCGGCCGGGCCGCCACAGGCGTGCGGGGTGGAGAAGGTCTTGTGCAGGTTGAAGTGGCACAGGTCGAAGCCGGCCTCGCGGGCCCGGGTGATGCCGAGCACGCCGTTGGCGTTGGCCTGGTCGTAGGCGCACAGACCGCCGGCCGCGTGGACGATGCGGACGAACTCGGCGATCCGGGGGTTGTAGATCCCGGTGTCCTCGGGGTTGGTGATGAGCAGCGCGGCGGTGCGGGGGCCGACGGCGGCGCGCAGCGCCTCGATGTCGGGGTAGCCGTCCGCGTCCGGGTGGAGCGTGATCACCTTGAACCCGGCGGTCTTGGCGCAGGCGGCGTTGGAGGGGTGCGAGAAGGCGGTGGTGATGACCTCGTCGCGCTGCTCCGGTTCGCCGCGGGCGGCGAAGTGGGCGCGGATGACGGAGACGTTGGTCCAGATCGCGGCGGATCCGGCGCCGGGCTGCAGCGAGACCCGGTCCATGCCGGACACCTCTTTGAGCAACTGCTCCAGCCGGTGGACGAGTTCGAGCACGCCCTGGACGGTCGTGGCGTCCTGGGCCGGGTGCAGGGCGGCGATCCGCGGGTCGCGGACGAAGGAGTCGTTGACCTTGGGGCTGTACTTCATGGTGCAGGTGCCCTGGCCGACGTCGATGTTGAGGTCGGCGCCGAGGTTCTCCTGGGAGAGCCGCAGGTAGTGGCGGAGCACCTGCTGCTGGCCGAGTTCGGGCAGCGCGGGCGGGGTGCCGCGGCGCAGTGCGGCGGGCAGGCGGTCGGCGGGGCTGCCGACGGCGGCGGTCACGGCGGGTTCGGGCGTCGGGGGCAGGATTCCGCGCTCGCCGGGCGCGCCCAGTTCGAAGATCAGCTTCTCGTCCCAGCGGGCCTGGTGGAAGCGGCGCAGGGCGGGCTTCGGCGCGATCCGCGGGTCGGTCGTCCCGGGCCGGTCGGTGGTCTCGGGCTCGCCGGCGATCGGCTGACGGCCGGCGATCGGGTGATGGTCCGTCACTTGACGATCTCCTCAAGGGCGGCGGCGAGGCGGTCGATGTCGGCCTGGGTGTGGAGCTCGGTGACGCAGTAGCGGCCCTCGCGCTCCCCGGCCGGGGCGCCGGCGTGGAAGCCGCGGTCGAGCAGGGCGGCGGCGATCTCGGCGGCGGTGCGCTCGCCGGTGTAGCGGAGGGTGAAGTCGGCGAAGTGCACGGCCTCGGGGTCGCCCGCCTCCACGCCGGGGACCTCGGCGAGGCGCCGGCGGGCGTAGGCGGTGTGGGCGAGGATCGTCTCGCCGATCTCGCGCATGCCGTGCGGCCCCATCAGCGCGAGGTAGACCCCGGCGGCGATGCCGTGCAGGGCGGCGGCGGTGCCGACCCACTCCTTGCCCTCCTCGCGCAGCGCGAAGGAGGTGCGCTCGTAGGCGACGTCGCCGAAGCCGTACTCGCCCGGCACGTCGGTGGGGACGAGGCCGAAGAGGCGGCTCGGGTACTCGGCGACCAGGCGTTCGTCGTCCTGGCTGGCGATGAAGCCCGCGTTGCCGCCGCCGAAGCTGGGGTGGATGCCGAGCGGCTGGAGGTCGCCGCAGGTGAGGTCGGCGCCGAAGGAGGCGGGCGGGGCGAGCACGCCGAGGCTCAGCGGGTTGGCGCCGACGACGGCCAGCGCGCCCGCCCGGTGGGCGAGTTCGACGTACTGCGGCAGCTCGGGGTCGACCCGGCCGCGGTGGTCGGTCAGCTCGGCGAAGACGGCGGCGGTGTCGCCGGTGGCGAGGGCGGCGTGGACGGCCTCGGGCTCGGCGGGGACGTGCACGAGGTCGTGGATCCCGTGCACGTAGTCGCGGATCCGGGACAGCTTGTCGGGGTCGAGCTCGCCGACGAGGACCAGCCGGCGCCGCCCGGTCGCCCGGCCGGCCATCCGCAGTGCGGTCGCGGCGGCCTGGAAGCCGTCGTAGGTGGGCACGTTGACGACCTCGACCGCCAGCAGCTCGGCCATCAGGGACTGGTACTCCCACAGCGCCTGGAAGCGGCCGTGGTCCTCGTACGGCTCGCCGGCGTAGGCGGTGAGGAACTCGCTGCGGTTGACGACCTCGTCGACCACGGCGGGCACGTGGTGGCGGTAGCACCCGGCGCCGAGGAAGCTGCGGCCGGGCGGGACGGCGGCGTTGCGGGAGAGCAACTCCTCCATGTGGGCGACCAGTCGGGCCTCGGAGCCGAGCGGCTCGGGCAGCCGCAGCGGGCGGTCCAGCCGCAGCGCGGCGGGGATGTCGGCGTAGAACTCCTCGACGGTCCGCGCGCCGATCGCCGCCAGCATCGCGGTCTTGACGTCGGGGGCGGAGTTGGGGATGTACGGGTGGGTTCGGGGAACGCGTGCGGTCATCCTGGCACCTTCCGCGATTTCGGTCACAGGCCTTGACGGCACTGTGTGTGCTGAGTTCTGTATACAGCATTCGGCATTCACTCTTCAGGAGGCAAGATGTCGGGAGGAACGATCTCAACCGGCAGTCGTCGCAGACACGTTGACGGCCCCGGCGGTGGACGGTGCGGGCCCGGCTCGGGCCCCTCCCGCCGCCGTGTCCTCGGCGCCGGGCTGGCCGGCGGCGCGCTGCTGCTGGCCGGGGCGGCGGGCTGCGCCACCGGCGGCGCCGGGACCCCGGACGCCAAGCGGCTGGACGCCGGCTCCGGCGGCAAACTCGCCGGGAAGATCACCGTCTGGTCCTGGGACGTGGCCGCCAAGGCCATGCAGCGGCTCGGCAAGGCCTTCGAACAGGCCCACCCCGGCACCACCATCGACGTCGTCGACATCGGCTACGACAACGCCTACGACAAGATCACCGTCGGACTCAGTGCCGGCAGCGGGCTGCCGGACGTGCTGACCGTCGAGGGCCACCGACTGCCCACCTACATCGGCAACTTCCCCAACGCGCTGGTCGACCTGACCGGCCGGGCCGCCGGCCTCGCCCCGGACTTCGCGCAGGCGGCCTGGCGCACCGTCACCAACGCGGCCGGCCGGGTCTTCGCACTGCCCTGGGACAGCGGCCCCTGCGCCCTCTTCTACCGCCGCGACCACTTCCAGCAGGCCGGCGTCGATCCGGCCGGCCTCGCCACCTGGGACGACTACCTCGCCGCCGGGACCACCCTCAAGGCCCGCACCGGCAAGAAGCTGCTCATCATGGACACCAAGCAGGACAGCACGTTCTCCCTGCTGCTCCAACAGCAGGGCCAGGGCTGGTTCGTGGACGGCAAGGTCGCCGTCGCCTCACCCGCCGCCGAGCAGGCGCTCACCCTGATGAAACAGCTGGTCGACCGGGGCCTCGTCGACTTCGAGGACGGCTGGGACGGCCTGGTCTCCGGCACCCACGACGGCAAGGTCGCCACCACCCCCACCGCCGCCTGGTGGGACGGCACCCTCACCAGCGAGATGGCCGACCTGACCGGCAAGTTCGGCGTCGTGCCGCTGCCCGCGTTCACCCCCGGCGGCTGTCGCACCTCCAACAACGGCGGCTCCACCCTCTCCGTCACCGCACAGAGCAAGAACCCGGAACTGGCCTGGGCGTTCATCTCCGCCCTGCTCGCCGACAAGGCCAACCAGGCCTCGATGATGGAGCACGAGGGACTCTTCCCCGCCTACCTCCCGGCGCTGGACCACCCGTACTTCCAGCAGCCCGACGCCTACTACGCGAACCAGCCGGCCATGCGGCTGTTCGCCGACCTCGCCAGGTCCATCCCCACCGTCGAGGTCACCGCCGACGACTCCAAGGCCGGCGACATCGTCAACACCGCCGTCAACCAGGTGCTGCACGGCGGAGCCGATCCCGGCACCGTGCTGCGCTCCGCCGCCCGCCAGATCGCCACCGCGACCAGTCGCCAGCCGGCCCCGTAGGGACACGCGCCATGACCAGTCTCCAGGCCCCCGCCCCCGAGGTGGCCGCCGTACCCGTGCGGACCGCGCGCACCCGGCGACGACGGCTGCCGCGCTCCGCGGCCTGGCTCTTCGCCGGGCCCACGGCCGTGCTCTTCATCCTCTTCTTCGCCTATCCGCTCGGCGCCAGCCTCTACCAGAGCTTCACCGCCCGCCGCGACGGCGTCACCGTCTGGGTCGGGCTGGACCAGTACCGGCGGATGCTGGACGACCCGGCCTTCCTGCACTCCCTGGTCAACACCGCGATGATCCTGGCCGTCCAGGTGCCCGTGATGATCGGGCTGGCGCTGGTGCTGGCCGTCCTGCTGAACCAGTCCTGGCTGCGGTTCCGGGCCGGCTGGCGGGCGGTCTTCTTCCTGCCCGCGGTCACCACGCTGGTCGCCTACGCCGTCGTCTTCCAGGTCCTGCTGCGCACCGACGGCGGCCTGGCCAACCAGCTCCTGCACGCGCTCGGCGCCGGCCCGGTCGACTGGCTGAACTCGCCCACCTGGGCCCGGATCTCCCTGATCGGCTCGGTCACCTGGCGCTGGACCGGCTACAACGCCGTCATCCTGCTCGCCGGCCTGCACGCCATTGGCCGGGACCAGTACGAGGCCGCCGCCCTCGACGGCGCGGGCACGCTGCGCACCTACACCAGTGTGATCCTGCCGCAGCTGCGGCCGGTGGTGCTGTTCTGCGTCATCACCTCCACCATCGGCACGCTCCAACTCTTCGACGAGAACTACGTGCTGACGCGCGGCGGCCCCGGCGACGCGACCCTCACCCCGGTGGTCTACCTGTACAAGGTCGGCTTCCAGCAGCTCGACTTCGGCTACGCGGCCGCGATCGCCTGGGTCGTGGTGCTGGTCATCGCCGCGGTCTCCCTCCTCCAGTTCCGGCTCTACGGAAGGGAACGCCGCCGGTGAGCCCCACCTCCGCCCCCACCCCTGCCGCCGCCCGTACCCGTCCCCGTACCCGGCCGTTGCCCGCCCGGCTCGGCCGCGGCGCCGTGCTGCTCGCGCTCGCCCTCGGAGCCGTCGTCAGCCTGGTGCCCTTCGTCTGGATGCTGATCGCGAGCACCCACAGCAGCTCCGAGCTCTTCCACTCCCCGCCGCCGTTCCTGCCCGGCGGGGACCTGCTGCGCAACCTGGCCCACCTGCAGCAGAGCATCGGCTTCGGCCGGGTGCTGCTCAACAGCCTGGGCATCGCCGTCGTCTACACCGCGCTGAGCTCGGTGCTGTCGGCGATGTGCGGCTACGGGCTGGCCAAGTACCGTTTCCGGGGCCGCGGGCTGCTGCTCGGGCTGGTGCTGGCGACCATGATGATCCCGCTGCAGGTGCTGCTCGTCCCGCTGTTCCAGATGATGGCCAGCGTCGGCTGGATCGACAGCTACCAGGCGGTCATCCTGCCCTTCCTGGCCAACTCCTTCGGCATCCTGCTGATGCGCCAGGGCTTCCTGGACTTCCCCGACGAACTGCTGGAGTCCGCGCGCATCGACGGCTCCGGCGAACTGCGCACCTTCTACCAGGTGGTCCTGCCCTGCGTGCGGCCGCAGCTGGGCGCGCTGGTGATCTTCACCTTCATGGGCCAGTGGAACAGCTTCATCTGGCCGCTGCTGATGCTCAACACCGAGGACAAGTACACCGTGCCGGTCGCGCTCAACACACTGACCGGGCTCACCCACGTCGACTACTCCGGCCTCATGCTCGGCTCCCTGCTGGCCACCCTCCCGCTGGTGCTGCTCTTCCTGCTCTTCCAGCGGCAGTTCGTGGCCGGCCTGCTCGGCGGAGCGCTGAAAGGATGACCGCCCGCATGAACGCACTCACCCGTGTGTCCGGCCTCCTCTACGGCGGGGACTGGAACCCCGAGCAGTGGCCCGAGGAGGTGTGGGCGGAGGACGTGAAGCTGATGGCCGAGGCCGGGGTCAACCTGGTCACCGTCGGCGTCTTCTCCTGGGCCCGCCTCCAACCGGCCGCCGACGTCTGGGACTTCGGCTGGCTGGACCGGCTGCTCGACCTCGTCCACGGCCACGGCATCGCCGTCGACCTGGCCACCGCCACCGCCTCGCCGCCGGCGTGGCTGGTGCGGGCCCACCCGGAGCTGCTGCCCGTCACCGCCGACGGCGTCCGGCTGGAGTTCGGCTCGCGTCAGCACTACTGTCCCTCCTCCGCCGTCTACCGGGCCGCCGCCGCCCGGCTCACCCGGGCCCTGGCCGAGCGCTACCGCGACCACCCGGCGCTGGCCCTGTGGCACATCCACAACGAGTACGGCGACCACGTCCAGGAGTGCTTCTGCCCCGCCTCCGCCGCCGACTTCCGGCGCTGGCTGCGCGAGCGCCACGGCACCGTCGAGGAGCTCAACCGGTCCTGGGGGACGGCCTTCTGGTCCCAGCGGTACGGGTCGTTCGACGAGATCGAGCCGCCGCGCACCGCGCCCGGACCGGTCAACCCGACCCAACTGCTGGACTGGCGCCGGTTCTGCTCGGACGCGCTGCTGGCCCTCCACCGCACCGAGAAGGCCGTCCTCGACGAGGTCTCGCCCGGCGTGCCGGTCACCACCAACTTCATGTCGATGCTCAAGTCGCTGGACTACTGGGAGTGGAGCCGCCACGAGGACCTCGTCTCCGACGACGCCTACCCCGACCCGGCGGACCCCCGCGCGCACGTCAACGCGGCCATGAACTACGACCTGATGCGCTCGCTCAAGGGCGGCAAGCCGTGGCTGCTGATGGAGCAGGCCCCCTCGGCCGTCAGCTGGCGTCCCGTCAACCTGCCGAAGCGGCCCGGACTGTACCGGCTCTGGTCACTGCAGGCCCTGGCCCGGGGCGCGGACGGGATACTGCACTTCCAGTGGCGGGCCTCGGTGGCCGGGGCCGAGAAGTTCCACAGCGCGATGCTGCCGCACCGCGGCACGGCCTCGCGCGGCTGGCGCGAGACCGTCCGGTTCGGCGCCGACCTGCGCCGGCTGGGGGAGCTCGCGGGTACCCGGATGCGCGGGCAGGCGGCCGTCCTGCTCGACTGGGACAGCTGGTGGGCACTGGAGCTGGACGACCACCCCTCCGCGCGGATGCGCTGGCCCGACCTGCTCCGGCCCTGGTACGCGGCGCTCCACGACCGCGGCGTGACCGTGGACTTCGTCCCGCCCACCGGAGCGTTCGACGGCTACCGGCTGCTGCTCGCCCCCAACCTGTACCTGCTCGACACCGCCACCGCCGACCGGCTCACCGCCTTCGTCACGGCGGGCGGCCACCTGGTCTGCGGCCCGTTCAGCGGCATCAGCGACCGGCACGACCACATCCACCCCGGCGGCCACCCGGGGCCGTTGCGGCCGCTGTTCGGCGTCGTCGTCGACGAGCACTGGCCGATCCCCGACGGGGCGGCGACCGCCGTCCGGCTCGACCAGGGCGGGGCGGAGCTCCGGGCGGAGCACTGGAGCGAGTGGATCGACACCGAGGGCGCCGAGACCGTCGCCCGCTACGCCTCCGGAGAACTGGCCGGCCTCCCGGCCGTCACCCGGCACCGGCACGGCACGGGCAGCGCCTGGTACCTCGGCTGCCACCTCGGCGCGGACGTCGGCCGGGTGCTCGACCTGCCGCTCGCCGAGGCCGGGGTGGCCGCCGAGGTGGCGGACCTGCCGACGGGCGTGGAGGCCACCCGCCGCCGCGCCGAGGACGGCACCGGCTACCTGTTCCTGCTCAACCACGGCTCCGCCGCGTGCCGGGTGACGCTGGGCGAGCCCGGCACCGACCTGCTCACCGGCACCGACGTCGCCGAGGGCGTCACCCTCGCACCGCTGGGCGCCGCCGTCGTCCGGGTCCGCCCGGTGCCCCGCACCTCTGCCTCCCCGTCCCCCTCCACCCCTGCCGAGGAGCGCGCATGAAGCCGCTGACCCGCCGCCACGTCCTGGCCACCACGGTCGCCGCCGGCACCGCCCTCGCCGCGGGTGGCGTCGCGCCGGCGGCCGTCGCCGACGAGCGCCCCACCTCCCCGGCCGACGACGGCACCGCGGGCCCGGCCGGCAACGGCACCGCAGCCCTGCTCGACCGCTACGCCGACGTCCTCGACCTGCACGGCACACCCGCGCAGGCGTACCCCGGCGACGCCGGGGGCAACAACCCGATCAACGTCTTCGCCGACCTGGGCGCCTGGCACGCCTACGCCCTGCCGCGCCCGCAGGAGCCGCTCGGCGGTTTCACCGGCCCTCTCCACGTGGCCCAGGAGTACCCGTGGTGGCTCAGCGACGGCCTCAGCCGGATCCACCTGAGCGAGCAGGGCCGGGCGCTGGACCTCGCAGGCGGCGCAGCCCCCCGGCTCACCTCGCTGCCCGGCCTGCTGCGGCAGTCCTACGAGCTCGGCGGCGGACTGGAGCTCACCCTGGAACTGCGCTTCGCGGGCAACCGCACCGCCCTGGTCCGGGCGCGGCTGGCCAACGACGGCGCGGGCGAGCGGACCCTGCGGGTCGCCTGGACCGGGACGCTGCTCCGCCCGGCCGACGCCCCGCAGCGTGACGCCCCCCACCTGGTCGCCGCCGAGCGCGGCGTAGCCGTCCGGTTCGCGCGCGTGCGGCGGACGTGGGACTACCTCACCGACGGCACCGAGCGCTTCGAGGTCCGCCACGCCGCGCCGGTCCGCACCATCGTCAGCGGCGACAGCCACCGCACCGAACTGGCCGACGCCGTACGGCTGGCACCGGGCGCGGCCCGCACCCTGGCCTGGACCGAGAGCTACACGTTCACCGAGGCCGAGTACGCCCGCGCCGCCGCCGAGGCGGACGCCGCGCTGCGCGCCCCGGACCGGGTCGCGGCGGCGGGCGCCGCCCGTTGGGCCGGGTACGTCGCCCGGGCGACCGAGGGCGTCCCGGCCGCGCGCCGCCGGGCGGCCGTCAAGTGCGTACAGACCCTCGTCACCAACTGGCGCAGCCCGGCCGGGCGGATCCGGCACGACGCGATCACGCCCTCGCTCTCGTACAAGTGGTTCAGCGGGGTCTGGGCCTGGGACACCTGGAAGCAGGCCGCCGGCACCGCCGTCTTCGCCCCCGGCCTCGCCGCCGACCAGATCCGGGCGATGTTCGACCACCAGATCCGACCCGACTCCGCCGACCGCCCGCAGGACGCCGGGATGATCCCGGACTGCGTCTTCTACAACGACCCGAGCACCGGCGGCGGCAACTGGAACGAGCGCAACTCCAAGCCCCCGCTGGCCGCCTGGGCGGTCTGGGAGGTCTACCGGCACGGCGGCGACCGCGCGTTCCTGCGCGAGATGCTGCCCAAGCTGACCGCCTACCAGGAGTGGTGGTACCGCAACCGGGACCACGAGGGCGAGGGCCTGTGCGAGTACGGCGCCACGGTCGACCCGGGCAACGCCGCCCCGCAGGACTGCGTCCTGGCGGCGGCCTGGGAGTCCGGCATGGACAACGCGCCGCGCTTCGACGCCGCGCTCGGCACCACGGTCGTCGCCAACCACGGCGCGCAGGGGGCCCTGCTGGGCTGGTCCCTGACCCAGCGGTCCGTCGACCTGAACGCCTACCTGGCCGCCGACCACCGCTCGCTGGCCGCCATCGCCGCCGAACTGGGCGACCGTGCCACCGCCCAGCGGCTGCGCGGCCGGGCCGACGCGATCGACCGGGCCGTGCGCGACACCATGTTCGACCCGGCCACGGGCTGGTTCCACGACACGGACCTGGCCACCGGGGCCCGGCTCACCGGCCGCGGACGCGGCATCGAGGGTGCGATCCCGCTCTGGTCCGGCACCGCCACCCCCGCCCAGGCCCGGGCGGTGCGCAGGCTGCTGCTCGACCCGGCGGAGTTCGGCACCGCGCTGCCGTTCCCGACGGTGGCCCGCAGTTCCGCGTACTTCGATCCGGCCGGGTACTGGCGCGGGCTGGCCTGGCTCGACCAGACCTACTTCGCCATCGAGGGCCTGCGCCGGTACGGCTGGAACCAGGACGCCCGGCAGGCGACGGACCGGCTGCTGGCGACGGCCGCCGGCCTCGGCGGTGACGGGCCGCTGCGGGAGAACTACGACCCGCTGACGGGGGAGGGGCGGAACTCCACCAACTTCAGCTGGTCCGCCGCCCTGCTCCTGCTGCTCCTGCGCAGCTGACCGGCGCTTCGAGGTACCCGCCCGGCCCTGGCATGATCGGTGCATGAACGAACGACTCATCGCAGCCTGTGACGGAGCGGCCAAGGGCAACCCCGGGCCGGCGGCCTGGGCCTACGTGGTCGCGGACGCCGCCGGGGTGCCGCAGCGCTGGCAGGCCGGTCCGCTCGGGCACAGCACCAACAACGTGGGCGAGCTGACGGCGTTGGAGCAGCTGCTGGTCGCGACGGACCCCGCCGTACCGCTGGAGGTCCGTCTCGACAGCACGTACACCCGCGACGCGGTGACGAAGTGGCTGGTCGGCTGGAAGCGCAACGGCTGGAAGACCGCCGCCGGCAAGCCGGTGGCCAACCAGGCGCTGATCCAGCACATCGACGCGCTCCTGGAGGGGCGGGACGTCACCTTCGTGTACGTGCCCGCCCACCAGGTGAACGGCGACCCGCTGAACGCCATCGCCGACAAGGCCGCCAGCGACGCCGCCCGCCGCCAGGAGGCCGCGGGCGGGACGGGCGCCGACCTCCCCGAGCCGGAACCGGCCCGGACCTCCCCCTCGCGCGGCGCCCGCACCGCCTCCTCGGCCGGGTCGAAGCCGAAGCGGGCCTCCTCGGGAGGCTCGCGGACCCTGTCCGCCCGATTCGCCGGCACCTGCCCGTGCACCCGTCCCTACGCCAAGGGCGACACGATCACCAAGGTGGGCGGTAGCTGGGGACACCCGGAGTGCGTGGGCGCCCACGCCTGAGCCTCGGGTCCGGGTGCGTTCGGGCTGCCGGCCTCGAGGGCCGTCGCTGTGGCGGTGGCCGTCGCGGCCCGGCCCCGTCCGCCGGCCTGGGACACGCCGCTGCCGGAGCCCGGCGGCGCCTGGACCCGGAGGCCGAGTGCCCGGCGGCGCCTGAATCCGGAGGCCGAGTGCCCCGAGGCCGGGCGCCCGACGGCTCGCTACCTCTCGGCCGGCTCGACGGCGCTCAGCGGGGTGGCCAGCGACTCCAGGCTGCGCCCCTCCGCCCGGATGCCGATCGCGGCCTCCACCAGCCCCGCGGCCGTCATCAGCGCCGCCCCGATGCAGAACGCCAGCGTGGTCTGCGAGACCTTCCCGCTGCTCACCAGGCCGTTGAAGAGCAGCGGTCCGCTGATGCCGCCGACCGCCGTGCCGACGGCGTAGAAGAAGGCGATGGACATCGCCCTGGTCTCCAGCGGGAAGATCTCGCTGACCGTCAGGTAGGCCGCGCTGGCCCCGGCGGAGGCCAGGAAGAGCACGGCCGTCCAACAGGCCGTCATGCCGGTGGCGGAGAGGGCGCCGCGCTGGAAGAGCGCGGCGGTGCCGAACAGGAGCAGCCCGGAGCCGATGTACGTGCCGGCGATCATCGGCACCCGCCCGACCGAGTCGAAGAGGTGGCCGAGCAGCAGTGGGCCGAGGAAGTTGCCGACCGCGATCACCGCGAAGTAGTAGCCGGTGTCGCCCTCCGGCACGTCGAAGTACGTGGTCAGGATGACGGCGTAGCCGAAGGTCACCGAGTTGTAGAGGAACGCCTGGCCGATGAACAGCGCGAGACCGAGCACCGTGCGGCGTGGGTAGCGGCGGATGACGGTGCGGGCGAGGGTGACGAAGCCGAGCGGGCCGCGCTCCCGGATCCTGATCGGCTTCCCGGTGACCGGCGGCAGCGGTCGGCCGGTCTCCCGCTCCACGATCTCCTCGGCCCCGGCCACCACCGTCTCGGCCTCCTCGGCCCGCCCGTGGGTGAACAGCCAGCGCGGACTCTCCGGAACGTGCCGGCGGACCAGCAGGATCGCCAGCCCCAGCACCACGCCCATCCCGAAGGCGAGCCGCCAGCCCACGTCCGTCGCGAAGAGCGAGGTGTCGAGCAGCGCGACGGACGCGAAGGCGCCGATCGCGGCGCCGACCCAGAAACTGCCGTTGATGATCAGGTCGATTCGGCCGCGCACCCGGGCCGGGATCAGCTCGTCGATCGCCGAGTTGATCGCCGCGTACTCGCCGCCGATGCCGAAGCCGGTGAAGAAGCGGCAGAGGAAGAAGAACCAGGCCGTCCAGGAGAGCGAGGTGATGGCGGTCGCCGCCAGGTACACGGCGAGCGTCAGCATGAACAGTTTCTTGCGCCCGAGCCGGTCGGTCAGCCAGCCGAAGAACAGCGCCCCGCTGCAGGCGCCCGCCACGTAGGTCGCGGCGGCGACGGTGGTCACCTGGGCCGTCGTGATGCTGATGCCGCTGCCGGGCTGCGCGAGCCGGGCCGCCATGTTGCCGACGATGGTGACCTCCAGGCCGTCCAGGATCCAGACGGTGCCCAGGCCGATGACGATCCGCCAGTGCCAGCGGGACCACGGCAACCGGTCCAGCCTCGCCGGCACGTCGGTCTCGACGACCAGGGATCCACCGGCGGGATCGGCCGGTGTCCGTGGTGCGGACGGCTTCGCGTGATCGGCCACGACGGGCCTCCTTCGCTCCTCGAAACGGAAGGCCCCGCGTCTGCCCGCTTCGCCCGCGACCACACCGGGGCACGTTCGTCACGCTCGGTGATCGGTGACGCCCTCTCCGTCATTCTGCCCGGGGGTCGGAGGGGACGCGGGGACGATGCGGTCCTCTCGTGTCGCCGGGGTACCGGGAGGCCGGTGCCCGTCGTGCGGCGGGTGGCGCGCTCCCGGGCACAGCCGTGGCGGCTGCGCCCGGCGGGCCGGGGCCAGGGAGCGGGCCTACTGCTCGACGTACTTGCGCAACACCTGCTGGTAGTCCGCGAACTCGGGCTCAGTGTGCAGCTTGGAGACGTCCTTCTTCAGGTAGGCCATGCCCGGGTAGCTGGGCTTCGCACTGCCGAGCAGCTGCTCGGTGCCGACCTTCCTGCCGGTCCTGGTCTCGTACACGCTCACCTCGTACGTGCCCCGGTAGAGCTTGAGGGAGTCCGAGGTGAACGTGCAGTCGGTCAGGAACTCGGCCTCGCCGGGCGAGTCCAGACAGGCGATCAGCTGGACGCGGTACGGGTCCAGGTGCGTCCCGCTCCAGTGGTCCGGAGAGCCGCCGGCCGGGGCGGCGGGGTGCCGGACCGGATTCCGCCGGGATTTCCAGGCTGCCTCCCCTGCTCCCTTTCCGGCGCCTTTCCCGGTGATTTCCCGGGGAGGTCGAGGAGGGGTCGAGAGGCGGTGGAAAGGTCTTTCCGGCGGGGGTGGGCTGTGTTGTGGTGGGTGGTGGTGGAACCCTGGCCGCGGCCTCGTGGGCGGCCTCGTGGGCGGCCTTGCACGGGCGGACAGCCGCTGGTGGGCGGTGTAGACGCTCGCGCATGGACGTGAGTGCGGTGGCTATGGTTCGCCGACTCGGGGTGGATTTGAATGGTGCCATGACGACGAACCGAACGGGCTCGCAGATCGGACGGAGCCCCCGGATCGCGTCGGACCGGCCGGACGCCCTCGGCGTCTTCGGCGGGTCGGTCCCGTCGGTTTTCTCCGTTTCTTCGAATGAGGTGGTTGTGATGACGCGTAAGGGTGTTGTGGATCTCCCGGTCGATGCCGGTGTGGTGCTCGTGGTGGGTGGCACGGGTAAGACGGGTCGGCGGGTGGCGGAGCGGTTGTCGGTGCTGGGGTACGGGGTGCGGGTGGGGTCGCGGTCGGGGGCGGTGCCGTTCGACTGGCATGACGAGGGGACGTGGGGTGCGGCGTTGGAGGGGGTGAGTG
>NZ_JARXYZ010000025.1 GCF_029894125.1 Kitasatospora sp. MAA19 | reverse complement strand
CCGAACCGTCAGAAGCCGACCCGATCTGGTGATCCGTCAGCGAGCTCATCAGTGTCTCCCTTGATCAGGGTGTCCACCTGATTCATGACACTCCCCACGGGACTGCCGAAGCAGCCGTCCCGGCCCGGGTGTAGTGCAGCAGGGTGACGCCGCTCGCGAAGCGGCGGGTGTCGGTCAGGGTGAGCGGGACGGGGTGGGGGGTGGGGCGGAAGAGGAGGGTGCCGCGGCCGAGGACGACGGGGTGGACGTAGAGGCGGAACTCGTCGATCAGGTCGTGGGCCAGGAAGGACGCGGCCAGGTCGGCGCCGCCGAGGGCGAGGTCGCCGCCGGGGGCGGTGGTGAGGGCGGCGATCGCCTCGGGGGTGACCTCGCGGGCGATGGCGGTGTTCCAGCCGGCGTGCCGGAGGGTGCGGGAGAAGACGGTCTTCGGCATCCCGCGCCAGATGGCGGCGAACTCGGCCATCGGGCCGGCGTTGGCCGGGTCCTGGTCGGCGGTGGGCCAGAACGAGGCCATCAGCTCGTGGGTGACCCGGCCGGAGAGGAAGCCGCCCATCCGGGCGAGTTCCTGGTTGAAGTGGGTGTGCAGGTCGTCGTCGACGAGCTGCCAGCCCAGGTCGTGGTCCGGGCCCTCGAAGTAGCCGTCGAGGGAGACGGACATGAAGAGGACGATCCTGCGTCGCATGGGCGGCCTCGGGCGGAGGATGGTCCGCCGCCCCCGGGGTGGGGGCGGCGGACGGCGATCAGATCAGGGTGCTCCAGTAGTACCAGAACCGGTTGAGGATCAGCAGGGCGATCACCGCGTACCAGAGGGCCGGGACGATCCAGTGGTAGCGGGCCGCCTCGCGGACGACCGGGCGCAGGGCGCGGCCGGTGGGGATGATCCCGGAGCGCAGGTTGTGCAGGGTGGTGTACCAGAACAGCGGGATCATCGCGGCCCAGACCACCATGCAGTACGGGCAGAGCGCGCCGATCCGGTAGAGCGCCTGGTACATCAGCCAGGTCACGAAGCCGATGCCGAAGACCGTCCCGGCCTGGAGGCCGAGCCAGAACCAGCGCCGGTAGGCGGCGCCCGCGAGCAGTCCGGCGCCGATCGCGATCACGACCGCGAAGCCGATCAGGCCGAGCAGCGAGTTGGGGAAGCCGAAGGCCTCGGCCTGGTCGCTGCGCATGATCGACCCGCAGCTGATGATCGGGTTGATGTTGCAGTTGGGGACGTACGACGGGTCCTCCAGCAACCGGATCTTGTCCAGGGTGAGGACCGAGGAGGCGAACAGGCCGACCGCGCCGCCGATCAGCAGCAGCCAGGCGAACGGGCGGCCGGAGCCGTAGGTCCGTACGGCGGGGGCGGCGGTCGTCATCCGGTCACCTGCTTGACCATCGCGGTGAACTGCTCGGGGGAGACGGCCTTGCCACCGGTGAGGACGTCCAGCTTCTTGCCGTCCAGCTTCACGGTCGGGGTGCCGGTGACGTCGCTCTTGTTGAACTCCTCGTTCACCCGGGCCGCCCACGGCGCGTAGGTGCCGTCCTGGACGGCCTTGACGAAGCCGTCGGTCTTCAGGCCGGGCACCTGGCCGGCCAGGTCGAGGATGTGGTTGACGTCGCCGAAGTCGTCGGTGCGCTCGTCGGGCTGGTTGGCGTAGAGCACGTCGTGGAACTGCTTGAACTTGTCCACGCCCTCGTTGAGCGCGGCGCCGGCGGCGGCCAGCGCGGTGCGCGAGCCCTTGCCGCCGAGGTTCTTGTCCAGGAACGTCGCCAGGTGGTACTCGACCTTGTAGGTGCCGGCGTCGGCGAGCTGCTGGATGGCCTTGCCGGTGGTGGTCTCCAACTGCTCGCAGAACGGGCAGCGGAAGTCCTCGTAGACCTCCAGGGTGTGCGGGGCGTCGGCCTTGCCGTAGGTGATCACGGTGCCGTCGGTGCCGCTCGCGTTGGCGGGGACGACCAGCGGGCCGTTCGTGGCCGCGTCCGTGGAGCCGGAGGAGCCGCTGACGGCGAAGGCCACGCCCGCCACCAGGGCGAGCACGGCGGCGGAGGCACCGCCGACCACGACCCGGCGGCGGATCCGGTCGGAGCGCTCGGCCTGGGCGCGGGCGGCGCGCATGCGGTCGGTGGCGGAGGTCTTGCCGGTGGTCTTGCGGGTGTTGCTCATGGAGTGTCGTCCTGTGCTCTCGGGCGTGCGGGGGTGCGGGCGCGCGGGGCGCGCGGCGAGAGGACCGGCCGGGAACGGCGCTCGGAGGCGCGCGTTGCTCAGCAGGCCAGGGCGAGCGCCGGCGGACCGCGCCGGACGGCCGGGCGGACGACGACGTCCTCGGCCGGGATCAAGGTCCGGCTGGCCCGGGGGAACGCCACCCGCGCCACCGGACGGGCCGGGACGGGCGCGACGAGCAGCCGCAGCCAGCGCGCGGCGGCCGGCAGGTGCCGGTGCAGGAAGTCGCCCAGCATCGGGACAGTACGGGCGAGGCCGGCCAGCGCGGCGTCCGCGCGGCGCAGCCAGAACGCGCCGGACAGCGCGATCGCGGCGTGCACCAGCAGGAGCAGCAGGACGCCGACCCGTTGGGAGACGCCGTGGCCGAGCAGGAACCCGCCCAGCGAGCCGCCGCCGCACAGCAGCGGCTGGAAGCCGTGCGCGGCACCGGGCGGCAGGGACGGGCAGGCGGTCTGGGCGAGGTCGAACAGTGCGCTGACGCCCAGCTCCAGCGGCAGGAACACCGCCGCGACCGCCGGGTACCCGCGTTCGCGGCCGGCCAGCGCGTACGCCACCGCGAACACGGCGACGGAGGCCAGGGCCATCGTGCCGACCGGCAGCGAGCGGCCGGTGACGAGCACCTGGCCGAGCCCGGCGAGCAGCACGAGCAGCGCGGCGAAGACCGCCGCGCGGAGCGTCCTGGTGACCGGGCCGATGCTCATGGCACCCGAGTCTGCCACAGGTTGAAAGCGAAACGGTCGGGCCGAAGGTCCGCTGTGAAGAGCCTCACCACCGGCACTGAGCTGGGCTTATCCGGTCCTTACGGGTGGGTGCCCGCCGTGCTCACCCGCGCCTCCACCAGCTCCCGGAAGTGCTTCAGGTCACCGCGGACGGTCCGCTCGATCGCCCCGGCCTGGGCGAAGCCGCGCGGCCCGCCGAACGCCTCGTGCACCGCCTCCGGGTCGTACTCCACCCGGATCTGCAGCCGGGTGTGCCGGGCGTCCAGCGGCAGCAGCGCGAACGTGCCGCGCAGCGGGATCCCGTCGAGCGTCCGCCAGGACATCACCCGGCCCCGGCCGCGGTCGGTGATCTCGGTGTCGACCTCTCGCTCGGCGCTGCCGAACCGCACCCCGAGGTGCGCCAGGTTCCGCCCGTGCGGATGGGCGCTGCGGACGCCGTCGACGAACTGCGGGTACTCGTGCACCCGGTGCAACTGCTCCCAGGCGGCGAGGACGGGGGCGTCGATGTCGATCTGTTCCTCAAGGGTGCTCATCACGGTGCTCCGTGGAGGGGGGTTAGTACAAGCCTGCTCCCCGGGCGGGGGTCGGGCAACGGGTGGGGGTAGGGCAACGAGTGCGGCTCGGGTGGGAGGTGGGCCGCGGGCCGGAGGCGGGGTTCGGGCGGGCGGTGGGCGGAGGGCTGCGGGAGACTGGGCGCATGCCGGAGCTGCCCGAGGTCGAGGCGCTGAGCGCCTTCCTGTCCGAGCGGTTGACCGGGCGCGTCATCGCCCGCGCGCAGCCGGTGGCGATCAGCGCGCTGAAGACGTACGACCCGCCGGTCACCGCGCTGGAGGGGCGGACCGTGGGCTCGGTCACCCGGCACGGCAAGTTCCTGGACATCGAGGCCGGCGGGCTGCACCTGGTGGTCCACCTGGCCCGGGCCGGCTGGCTGCGCTGGAAGGACGGCCTGCCCGCCGAGCCGCCGCGCCCGAGTCCGAGGAACCCGCTGGCGCTGCGGCTGCGCCTGGCCGGGGAGGCCGGCGACGGCTTCGACCTGACCGAGGCGGGGACGAAGAAGGGCCTCGCGGTCTACGTGGTGAAGGACCCGGCCGAGGTGCCCGGGGTGGCCCGGCTGGGCCCGGACCCGCTGGACCCGGGCTTCACCCTGGCGGACTTCGCGGCTCTGCTGAGCGGCGAGCGGCGCCGGCTCAAGGGCGTCCTGCGGGACCAGAGCGTGCTGGCCGGGGTGGGCAACGCCTATTCGGACGAGGTGCTGCACGCGGCCCGGATGTCCCCGTACAAGCTGGCGTCCAGTCTGACCGGGGAGGAGACGGCGCAGCTCTACGAGGCGCTCGGCGCCACGTTGCGGGACGCGGTGGAGCGCTCGCGCGGGCTGGCGGCCGGGGAGCTGAAGGCGGAGAAGAAGCTGGGGCTGCGGGTGCACGGCCGGACGGGCCTGCCGTGCCCGGTCTGCGGGGACACCGTGCGCGAGGTGTCGTTCGCGGACTCCTCGCTGCAGTACTGCCCGACCTGCCAGACCGGGGGCAAGCCGCTGGCGGACCGGCGGCTGTCGCGGCTGCTGAAGTGAGGCCTGCGGGTGGGGCGGCCGTGGGGCCCGTCCGCTCGGGCGTCCGTCCGCCCCACCCGGGCCGGGGCCGGGCCCTCGTGTGGGGGGCCGGTCCCGGTCGGCGCTTGACGGGGCAGCGCCTGGTGGGTCAGCGCTTGACGGCGACGCCGCCCCAGTAGTATGCGGCCTTCGGGTCGGTCGGCGGCTCGCCGTCCGGGCGCCAGGCGAGGACGGGGGACAGGCCCGGCTCGACCAGATCCCAGCCGTCGAAGAAGCGCAGGACGTCGTCACGGGTGCGCGGGACGAGGGTCATGCCGCCGGCCCGGGCCGCCTCGGTGACCTTGCCGACGGCCTCCGGGTCGAAGTCCTGGGTGGGGGTGGTGAGGGCGATGCAGCTGCCGGCCGGCAGGGCGTCGCGCAGCGCGGCGACCCGGCCCCAGGGGTCGTCCTCGTCGGCGATGAGCATCAGGACGGCGATCATCAGCAGGCCGACCGGCCGGGTGAGGTCGAGGGTGGCGGTGAGCGCCGGATCGGCGAACAGTTCCTCGGGCTTGCGCAGGTCGGCGTGGATGTAGGTGGTCCGGCTGGCCGGGCTGGACACCATCAGGGCGCGGGCGTGGGCGAGCACGATCGGGTCGTTGTCGACGTAGACCACCCGGGTGCCGGGGCTGACGGCCTCGGCGATCTCGTGGGTGTTCGGCGAGGTGGGGATGCCGGTGCCGAGGTCGAGGAACTGGCGGATGCCGTGCTCCCGGGCGAGGTGGCGGACGGCCCGGCCCTGGAAGGCGCGGTTCGCCTTGGCCATCTCCTTGACGCTCGGCACGGCCTCCTCGATGGCCTGCCCCATGGCGCGGTCCGGCGGGAAGTTGGTCTTGCCGCCCAGCCAGTAGTCGTACACCCGTGCGGAGTGCGGCGCGGTGGTGTCGACGCCGAAACGTTCCCACTGACTCAGCTCGGCGGGGTCGTTGTCGGGCCGGTCCTGGCCCGGGATGTCCTGACTTGTCGTCATGGCCACGTCCTCTGATGGCAGATCATCACACTGGGGAGGGCTCAGCGTAGCGGTCCGGAGGGGAGGCGGGGCGTCCGGTGGGGGTGTAGCGGGGAAGTCCCGCGGGGGCGGGGTGCGCTTGCGCCGTCTGAGTGGTGATCGGGTCCGTCGGAGTTGAGCCCGGGGAGCGACGGCGGTGCGCGGGGGAGGCATTCAGAATGCTGTCAGATCATCAGATTTCATCTCGAATGTCTTCCCGTCGCTTGTTGCTGGTCGCGGCCGGGATGTCCCTGCTCGGGGCGGCCGGCTGCCGGAGCCCCTGGAGCAGCGGCGACGGCGCCACACCGGACGCCACCGCGGGCGCCGCGGCGACCACGGCGGGTGCGGCGGGCGGGGAGGGGAAGCCGGGCGCCGCTCCGGCCACCCCCTCCAAGACGCCCTCGCCGCTCCCCAGCAGCCCGCCGCCCTCCGCCCCCGCGCCGAACAAGGAGCCCGTCCACCGGGTGCTCACGGCGGCGGAAGCCAAGCCGTTGTACGAACTCGGCCCGGACCGGCGGGCGGTGGCGCTCACCATCGACGACGGGCCGGACCCCCGGTACACGCCGACCGTGCTGGCGCTGCTCCAGCAGCACGGGATCCGGGCGACCTTCTTCCTGATCGGTGAGAACGCCGTCGAGCACCCGGCCCTGGTGCGGGAGATCGCCGACCACGGCCACCACATCGCCAACCACACCTGGACCCATCCCGACCTGCGGCACATGTCCGAGGGCCGGGTGCGGGACGAACTGGAGCGCACCTCCGACCTGCTGCACCGGACCACCGGACGCCAGCCGACCTGGTTCCGGTCGCCCGGCGGGGACTGGCCGGCGGTCACGCTCAAGGTGAGCGCCGACCTCGGGATGCGGCCGATGTGCTGGTCGGTGGACCCGCGGGACTGGGCCCGGCCCGGGACCTCGGCGATCACCGAGCGGGTCCTCAAGAACGTCCGGCCCGGGTCCATCGTGCTCAACCACGACGGCGGTGGGGACCGCTCGCAGACGGTGGCGGCGATGAAGGCGTACCTGCCGGTGCTGCTCGACTCGGGGTACTTCTTCACGGCCCCGCCGAACTGAGCGGGTTGCTCCGCCGACCTTGAGTGGATGCGAAAAGATGGCGGGGTAGCGGCTTTGCCTTTTAAACCACTCGAAAGGGTGGATTGGAAGAACCGTTTCTGCGAATTTTGGGCCTCTAGGGTGATCTCGCACCAATTCACCAGGTACCACCGAGTACCACCTGAAAGGCCCTCACGCATGCGTCTCCGCAATGCCGCGCTCGCCGTCGCCAGCGCCGTCGCCCTCGTCCTCGCCGTGCCGATGTCGGCCAATGCCGCCACCGGTGAATTCCTGTACAAGGTCGGGCCCGGTGTGCTGGCCGGGCTGGCCGACCCGGAGAGCCGGGTGTGCATCGATCTGTTCGGGACCACTGAGGACCACCCGGGCTTCGCACCCGAGAACCTCACCAAATCGACGGCCACGGTGTTCCTCGACGAGCACTGCTCGGGCGATGTCTTCTACGTCATGAACCCCGGCAGGAAGCTCGGCGACCGGCTGAAGCTGCGCTCGGTCGTCTTCTCCTGAGCCGCCGGGACCGCGGAGTGGCCCGGGTCGGACGGTCGGCGTAATTTCGAACTGTCCGGCCCGGTCGCCGGCGCCTCCTCGTGCCCGTGGTCGGGCGCCGCAGCCTGGGCAGAGTGAAGGAGGGCCTGCGATGACCGGCAACGGCTACGCACACCCCGAGGCGCTGGTCCGCACCGAGTGGCTGGCCCACCACCTGAACGACGGGACGATCCGGGTCGTCGAGGTGGACGAGGACACCACCGCCTACGACCGGGACCACATCCCCGGCGCGGTCGGCTGGAACTGGACGACCGACCTGCACAGCCGGGTCGGCCGCGACTACGCCGACCGGGAGGGCGTCCAGCACCTGCTGCGAGCGGCCGGGGTGGAGGACGACACCACCGTGGTGCTCTACGGCGGCAACAACAACTGGTTCGCCGCGTACGCCTACTGGCTGCTGCGGCTGCGCGGCTTCGGGCCGGTGCGGCTGCTGGACGGCGGGCGGAAGAAGTGGGAGCTGGAGGGGCGCGGGCTCACCGAAGAGGTGATGGACTACCAGCACACCACCTACCGGCTGACCGGGCCCGAGCGCCCGGAGCTGCGGGCGCTGCGGGACGAAGTGCTCGGCAAGGCCGAGGTGTTCGCCAAGCCCGGCTCGGACGCGGTGCTGGTCGACGTCCGCTCGCCCGCCGAGTACCGGGGCGAGCTGATCGCACCGCCGCACCTGCCGCAGGAACAGGCGCAGGTGCCCGGGCACATCCCCGGCGCGGTCAACGTCCCCTGGTCGCAGGCGGCCAACGACGACGGGTCGTTCCGCTCGGCGGAGGAGCTGCGGGCGCTGTACGGGGGGAAGGGCGTGGAGCCGGAGCGCGAGGTGATCGCGTACTGCCGGATCGGCGAGCGCTCCGCGCACACCTGGTTCGCGCTCACCGAGCTGCTGGGGTACCCGCACGTCAAGAACTACGACGGCTCGTGGACGGAGTACGGCTCGCTGGTGCGGGCACCGGTGGCGCTCGGAGGGTGACGGCGGCAGGGGTCGGCAGCAGGGTCGACGGCAGGGGGGTGAGGGGCTGCCGGGGCGTGCGGGGCCGGTGTGGCGTGTGACGGCGTCGCGGCGCTGCCATTTCGGCCTGTTTCTTTTCATGAACATCTCACGATCAGGGAGTGGACCCGGGGCCACCGGGACAAGGATCGATCCGACCCATCGTCCCAGTGACCCTGGAGGACCACGTGCGCAAGAGGCTGATCGTCTCTGCCGCCAGCGCCCTGAGCCTGTTCCTGGCCGTCCCCGCCTCGGCGACCGACTTCCAACCCGGCGCGGCCGGGGCCGGCGACTCGTACTACCCGACCTACGGAAACGGCGGGTACCGCGTCTCGCACTACGACATCCGGCTGAAATACCAGCCCGCCACCGACGAACTGGAGGGCACCACCACCATCCTCGCCACGGCGACCGAGAACCTCTCCCGGTTCAACCTGGACTTCGCGCTGAACGTCCAGGAGGTCCGGGTCAACGGGCGACCGGCGACCTTCGCCACCAGCGGTGAGCAGGAACTGGAGATCACGCCCGCCCGGCCGCTCGCCAAGGGCAGCCAGGCCACCGTGGTGGTCCGCTACAAGGGCGTCCCGTCCACCGTGAAGAAGTACGGTTTCACCGCCTGGCTGCGCACGCCGGACGGTGCGGTGGCGGCCGGCGAGCCCGAGTCGGCGTGGTGGTGGTTCCCGAGCAACGACCACCCGAGCGACAAGGCCACCTTCGACGTCTCGGTCCAGGTGCCGGACGGCAACCAGGTGATCAGCAACGGCATCCTGACCGGCGCCACCTCCCAGGCCGGCTGGACCCGTTACAGCTGGCGCGAGAACAAGCCGCAGGCGACCTACCTGGCCACCCTCGCGGTCGGCAAGTTCGACGTCACGACCGACACCACGCCGAGCGGGCTGCCCGTCTACAACGCGTACAGCAAGGACCTCGGCGAGAACGCCGACGCGGCCAGGGCCAGCGTCGAGCGCACCGGTGAGCTGGTCGACTGGCTGAGCGGCTACTTCGGCGACTACCCGTTCAGCTCGGTCGGCGGCTACGTGCCCAACGTCAAGACCGGCTTCGCCCTGGAGACCCAGACCCGGGTCTTCTACAGCCCCCGGCAGTTCGCGCGCGGCACCAACACCTCGGTCGTCGTGCACGAGCTGGCCCACCAGTGGTACGGCGACAGCGTCTCGGTCTCGCACTGGAGCGACATCTGGCTGAACGAGGGCTTCGCCCGGTACGCGCAGTTCCTCTGGTCCGAGCACGAGAACGAGGGCACGGCGCAGGAGCTCGCCGACTACGTCTACGCCTCGCACCCGGCCGACGACGCGTTCTGGAGCGTCAAGCCGGGCGACCCGGGCGCGGCCGACCAGTTCTCGAACGCCGTCTACGACCGGGGCGCGGTGGCCATCCAGGCGCTGCGCAACGCCGTCGGGGACGACGCGTTCTTCCGGATCCTGAAGGGCTGGCCGGCCGAGCACCGCTACGGCAACGCCACCGTCCAGGACTTCCAGGCGTACGCGGAGAAGATCTCCGGGAAGAAGCTCGGGGACCTCTTCACCACCTGGCTGTTCACGGCAGCCAAGCCGGCCACCGGGCCGGCGCCCGCCGGGGCGGCCTCGCTGGCGCCGGGGGCGGACGCGGGTCGGGCCGACGGGCAGCTGCCGGTGGAGCCGAAGTCCTGGAAGAAGATCCAGGAGACCAACTCGCTGCACGACGCGGAGCATTGAGGCCTGGCGCGTCTGCGGTGAGCAGGTGAGCAGGTGAGCAGGTGAGCAGGTGAGCAGGTGAGCAGGTGACCTGGTGACGGGTGTGGTCCGGTCGGCCGCTTGAGGAAGCGGGCGGTCGATCGGGCTACGCCGCTCCGGGGCCGTCGGCCGCCAGCAGCTCGGTGAGGCGGCGGACGGCGAAGGGTATGAGCTCCCGGACCGGGATCAGCCGGCAGGGCGCGCTGCCGACCAGCACCTCGCGGATGCCCGCCTGCTCCTCGAACTCCCGCCCCACGACGGGGAAGTGGGTGCTGTTGTCGTTGCCCACGTCGGGCGCCTCGATCCAGACCCGCTCGCCCTGGATCGCCATCGGGAAGCGGCGGAGCTTGAGCCGGCGGTTGGGCGCGAAGGTCTCCGCGTAGTGCAGGAAGGTGTTGCGGTTGTGCCCGACGCCGATCAGCAGCACGTACCCGCCGAGGTCGTGCAGCGCGCCGAAGGGCGACTCGCGACCGACCGCGAAGCCCAGTGAGCGGCGGACGGTGACCTCCCGGGCGTGCGCCCCGACCGCGGCGACCGAGGCCTGCGGATGTGTGCTGCGCAGGCTCTCCGGCAGCGCGCGCAGCGCCTCCGGGACGGCGCCCATCCGGGAGGGGAGCCCGGCGTGGAACAGCGGGACGGCGGCCCGCCGTTCGGCGATCTCGGGGCTCGGAAGGCCGGTGTGCTCCGGTGCCGGGTCGCTGACGACATCGCCGGTGAACGTGGGCACCGCGACCGTGCCGCCGGGCCCGACCGCCTCGCGCAGGCTGGCCACCACGGCCGCGGCGCCGCCGTCGACCCGGCCGAGGCTGGAGAGCGAGGAGTGCACGATCACCGCCATGCCCTCGCGGACGCCGACCCGCCGCCAGCCCTCGACGAGATCGGCGGTGCTCAGCGGCGCGCCGGGCGGGGCGGTGCGTGGCCCGGCGCTCTGCGCGGTGGTGCGGTGCGAGGTCATGGTGCCCCCTGGTGGCGCTGGTGCAGGTGCTGGTGGGATCGTTCGGGGCCGACCATAGCGGGTGCCACTGACAACCGGTCAGGACGGGTGCTCGGGGCGCATCGCGGTGACGCGCGGGTCGGCGGTCACCGTAGGCCCGCCGACTCGGCCAGCACCCGGGCCTCCTGCTCGGGCGTGAAGCCGTGGCCGAGCGGAGGTTCGCCGCGCGCCCTGTCCCAGGCGAGCACGTCGGCGGCGGTGACCGCGAGCGGGGTCGCCGGCAGCCCGGCCGCGCGCGCCCGGGCGGCGCTGCGCTGTTGGCCGGGCCAGAGCGGCTCGGCGCGGACCAGCGGGAAGAACGGCGGCGGCGCGCTCTCCGGCGGCACCGGGACGACCTCCACCTCGGTGCCCGCCACCTCGGCGCAGGTGGCGATCAGCCGGCCCAGCGTGGTCGGCTCGGCCGGGCCGACGGCGTGGAAGGCGCCCGCCCGGTCGTCCTGGAGCAGCCGGCCCACCAGCCGGGCCAGGTCGCGGACGTCGACCACCTGGACGGGCTGCTCCGGCCGCCCCGGCAGCGCGACCCGCCCGCCCCGGGCGGCCCGGCGGGCCCAGTAGGTGAGCCCGCGCTGGTCGTCGTGGGGGCCGGCGACCTTTCCGGGCCGCACGATCGTCGCCCGGTCGCCGTAGCGGGCGGTGACGGCGTCCTCGCAGGCGACCTTGAGCCGGCCGTACGTCTCCTCGGTCAGCTGCTCGGCGTCGCGCAGCGGTGCGCGGCGCGGGGCGGACTCGTCCGAGCCGGGGGCGAGGCCGGTCCGCTCGTACACCGCGTGGCTGGAGATGAACAGGTAGCGGCCGACCCGGTCGCCGAGTGCGGCCATCGCCTGGTCGACCTGGCGGGGGCGGTAGCCGCTGACGTCCACCACCGCGTCCCAGCGGCCGTCGCGCAGGGCGGTGTGGTCGCCGGTGTCGCGGTCGCCGATGAGGTGGGTGGCGGCGGGGAAGAGACCGGGGTTGGTCCGGCCGCGGGTGAACAGGGTGACCTCGGCACCGTCGCGCAGGGCGTGGTCGGCGATCGCGCGGCCGACGAAGGAGGTGCCGCCGAGGACGAGGATCCGCATGGGGCCAGCGTAGCGGCGGGGGTCGGCCGGCATGCGGGGGCCGGCGCTCGCCCGCCGCGCGGAGGAGCCGGCGGCGTGCCGTCTCCGCGGCGGCCCGGAACCGCGTCGTCGGGGCCATGGCGACGCGGTCCGGCCGGTGTCGGGTACCGGGGTCAGCCCGCTTCGGCGGCGCGGGCCTCGGTGAGGATCAACTCCTCGATCCCGTACAGGAAGCGCTCCATCGCCGGGCGCGGGAGCACGGCCGGGTCGGCCGTCATGGTCAGGCTGAGCGCGTCCGGGAACTGCAGCGCGTCCAGGGCGTACGTCAGGCCGGGGCGCGGTTCGAACTCCACCGGCCAGGTCAGGGTGGTCCGGTCGCCGCCGGTGTCGGTGCCGGGAGCGGCCAGAACCAGCTCGCGGGTGTCGTTGAAGACGCAGGACCGGTCGGCGAGCGGGACGCCGTCGGCGGCGAGCCGCCCGATCTCGGCGTCCAACCGGAGCCTGTCGTAGTAGGCGTGGCGGTAGGTGCCGATCGCGGCAGCGTGTGTGCGCCGCACGACGTCGCCGAACTCGGCGGTGGCGTCCGGGAGATGGAACAGGCCGTCGCCCGCGACCACGCTCACCGCGTTGGTCAGCTCGGGCCGGAAGCGGTTGCTGACCACGACGCTCAGCACCGCCTCCGCCGAACCCGACAGTCGGGCCGTCATCGTGGCCGTCGCCGCCAGCAGCACCGAGGAGGAGCTCACCCGGTGGGCGGCCGCCACGCGTTCCACCGCGCCGGGCAGCGCCGGCGAGCGCAGCACGGCGTTCGGGAACGCGTCGGCAGGCCCGGACGGCTGCGGAAACAGTCGGGCCGGGGCCGACCGGAGCTTGCGCAGGAACTGCTTGCGGGCGCCCGCGTCCCGCCGCTGCCCGCGCTCCGACACCTGGAACTCCGCCTCCTCCAGGGGCTGTTGGCCAGGCTCGCGCAGCTTGGCCAGCTCGTCCGGCGAGGTGCCCAGGCAGAGCGCGGTCAGGTCCGCCACCAGGCGGTTCATCCCCGTGCCGTCGACCGCGGTGTGCGAGAGCACCAGGCTCACGTACCGGGCCAACCCGCCCGCCTCCACCACACCGACCCGGATCGGCCACTGCGCGGCGGTGTCGAACGGCTGCGCCGCGAGTTCGTCGTGCAGCCGGCCGCCCGCCTGCGCCGGGTCGCACCCCTCCGCGCAGTGGCGGACCTCGATGCCCAACCTGCCCTCCGCGTCCAGCACTTGGAGCAGCCGACCGTCCTCGCCCGGCACCAGTCGGGTGTGCAGGGAGTCGTGCAGGTGCAGCAGCCGCGCCAGGCCGTCGAGCAGGACGGGCAGCGGCAGCCCGGGGGCGAGCGGAGCCGCGGTGGCGATGTTGTACCGCGGCACGTCGGCCGGGGCCAGCCGGCTCACGGCGTCCCGGATGGCCTGTTGGCCCCAGGTGGCGGGTCCGGCGCCGGACCGGCCGGACGAGAAGGCGATCTCCAGCAGTTGACGAGTGGTCACCGTGTGGCTCTCCGATGTGGCGGTGGATCGTGACGTCGTGCCGGTGCGTTGGGAGCGCGGATGCTGCTGGGGAGAGTGTGGCGCACCGCCCGCCGGGCGTCGAGGGTTGACCAGGGCCCGTGGCCGTGGCCGGGCGGGGGAGTCGAGGTCGAGGGCGCGCCCGGACGGCGGGCCAGTAGCCCCGGGAGTCCCGATGGCCAGTCGTCAGAAGCCGCCGTCCGGTGCCGTGCCCGAGGACGGTGCCGTACTGGCCGCGCTGCGGAACGGGCCCTTCGACGTCGCGCTGCGCACCGCGATCGAGGCCCGCGGCCTGCCGCTGGAACGGCTGCGCAGCCGGCTGGCCGAGAGCGGCCTGCGGATCGCCGTCACCACCCTGAGCTACTGGCAACGCGGGCTGCGCCGGCCGGAGCGCCCGGAGTCGTTACGGGTGGTGGCCGCGTTGGAGGAGATCCTCGGGCTGCCGCCGCGCTCGCTCACCGTCCTGCTCGGGCCGCCGCGACCGCGTGGTGCGGCGGCCCGCGCCCCCCGTCCGCCCCGCCCGTACCCCCAGATCGTGCGCACCCCCGGCGACCTGGACGGGCTGCTCGCGGCACTGGACAGCCCGGCCGCCGGAAAGCTCCAGGTGGTCACCGAGTACGCGACGGTGACGGTCGGGCCGCACCACGAACTGGCGGCGCTCAGCTCGATGCTGGCGATCCGGGCCCGCCAGGACGGGGTCGACCGGGCCCTGGTGATCTACGACTGCGACGAGGGCGTGGACCAGGACGCCGTCGAGATCCTGGCCGGGGACAGCTGCCGGCTGGGCCGGGTGCGCCGCGACCCGGAGGCCCGGGTGGTGCTCGCGGAGCTGCTCTTCGACCGCTCGCTGCACTGCTCCGAGACCCAGGTGTTCTCCTTCGAGGTGCGCCCCCACAGCGACGCCGAGTGTTGCCGGTACCGCGCCGCCTTCCGCTTCCCCGCCGACCACTACGTCCTGCGGGTGCGCTTCGACCCGGCCGAACTCCCGGTGCAGTGCCAGTGGTTCACGGCCCGCGACTCGGACGGGCCGGCCGACGGCACGGCCGACCTGACTCTGGACAGCCACCACCTCGCGCACGTGGTCGCCGCCGCCCTGGGGCCGGGGGCCGCGGGCATCCGGTGGGCCTGGACGTAACGTCGGGCTCCGAACCCCGCCTGCGCGGCGGACCCGGGCCCCGGGGCTGGGTGCCGTCGGGGCAGGGTGACCGCCACGGTGCGGGACCCGGAGCGTGCCGTCCTGCCGGGGCGGCAGGCAGGTCGGCACGCTGATGGGGGTGGCGGGTCAGGGGCGGTGGGCGGTGATGACGTGGTAGTCGAGGAGGCCGTTGTGCCAGGCGGGGAGGAAGTTGCGGGTCCAGTGGCCGGGTGGGACGGTCTCGGCGAGGTAGCGGTCGAGGCCGGGCCAGACGTCGGGGCCGATGGTCTCGGTGGTGACGGCGGTGAAGCCGGCGGCGGTGAGGTCGCGGGTGAAGGTGGTGAGCGGGTGGGGGACGTCGAGGCCGTCGGCGAAGCTGGCGAGGAGGATGCTGAGGCGTTCGGCGATGTCGGGGCCGTCGGTGGCGAAGAAGGTGGTGACGACGAGTCGGCCGCCTGGGCGTAGCACGCGGGCGGCCTCGCGGGCGAAGCCGGTGAGGCCGCGGAAGTGCTGGGCGGCCTCGACGGAGTAGACGCCGTCCAAGGAGGCGTCGGCGAAGGGGAGATCGTCAGCGGAGCCGAGGGTGTAGGCGAGCCGATCGGGGTAGGTGGCCAGGGCCTTGGCGTTGACGGCGCGGGCGCGTTCGATCTGGTCGGGGTGGATGTCGACCCCGGTGACGGCGGCGAACCGGAACTCGCGCAGCGCGAGGGCGGCGCCGAGTCCGCGTCCGCAGCCGACCTCGGCCAGGCGCAGGTGTGGGTGTGGCTCCGGGAACGCCCGCAGGACCCGGCGGTAGAGCTGCTCCTGACTGTGCACCCGGTCCTCTGCGGTGGGGGCGGTGAGGTCCATGCCCTGCCAGTAGCCGAAGTTGATGAACCCGCCTGCGAAGCTGGCGGCTTGGGACAGATCGCCGGCGCCGTAGGTCCGGCGGACGGTCGGGGGGATGCGGTTCTGGTCCATGGGTCGCTGGGTCTCCTGGTCTGTGGTCGCCCGGCCCTCGGGCGCGCCGAGGTACGTACCCAAACCGGTATGCGTCCGAACACGGCGAGTGACGGTCTTGGGGTGGATGCTACTGGGTGGCGGAGGGGGTCCGCGCCGCCTCGCCGCCGGGAGCGAAATGCGCTGTCAGGCAGGGCGATCCGTTCGTTACAGTCCGCGAGGATTCCACAGCCAGAGGAGAAACGATCCCGTGAACACCGACGAACGCCCCGCCCCGCCGCTGACCGGCGGCGAGCGCGAGATGCTGCGCGCCTTCCTGGACTTCCACCGGGCGACGCTCGCGATGAAGTGCGAGGGCCTCACCGAGGAGCAGCTGCGGCAGCGCTCCAGCCCGCCGTCCACGCTGACCCTGCTCGGCCTGGTCCGGCACATGGCGGAGGTGGAGCGCACCTGGTTCCGGCGCGTCATCGACGGCGAGGACGTCCCGCTGGTCTGGTCCGAGGACGGCGACTACCAGGCGGCCTACGACGCCACCGGCGCCACCCGCGCCGAGGCCTTCGCCGCCTGGCAGGCCGAGGTCGGGCACTCCCGCCGGATCGAGCGCGCCGCCGCCTCCCTCGACGTCACCGGCTACCAGCCGCGCTGGCAGGCGGAGGTCTCGCTGCGCCTGGTGATGCTCCACCTGATCCACGAGTACGCCCGCCACAACGGCCACGCCGACTTCCTCCGCGAGGCCATCGACGGCACGGTGGGGGCGTAGCCCAGGCGTGGCCCGGGCGCAGCCCGCCTCGGGGGCGGGCGGGGCTACCAGCCGAGGAGGTGGGTGCGGTGGGTGAGGGCGGTGAGGATGGACTTGGCGGTGGTCTCGGGGGTGAGAGCGCTGGTGTCCAGGGTGTGGGGGCCGGCGGCGGTGTCCGGGGCCGGGTGGAGGACGACGTAGTGCAGGGCGGTGCCGGTGGTGCGGCTCTCGCGGCGGAAGGTGTCCAGGGTGGACGGGGCGGCCGGGCACTCGACGATGACCTGGTAGCCGCGGGTGGCGTAGGCGAAGGCGGCCTGTGCGGCGGCGGCGAGGGCGGTGGTGTTCTGCCGCTCGGCCTCGGGGAGGTGGGGCGGCAGCTGGCCGCGCCGGATGACCCGCAGGAAGTCGTGCGCGCGCAGGTGGACGCTCGGGTGCAGTTCCTCCGCGAGCAGGGCCGCGACCGGGCTCTGGTCGGCCCCGGACGGGTCGACGAGGACGAGGACGCCGCCGGCACCCCGGCCGCCCCCGAGCTCCGGCCCACCTACGGTCGTACGGTTCACAGCTGCTGATCCCTTCGCGGGCCGGGGACGGACGGGTAGCCGGGGCGAGGCGGGCGGAGTGCGGAAGGGCCGGTCGGACCCGGATGCGGACAGCCGACCGCCTCGTTCCTACGACTGATGCATTCGGGGATCAACCTAGTCCACGCCGGTGCCCCGAGTCGTCCCCCTCCTGGTCCGGACCACCTGGCAGTGGTCCTCGGCGTCCTCGGCGCGGAGCACGATCGGGTTGGTGCGGGCCGCCATCGGGCCCCAGAGGAGGTCCGGGCCCATCGTGCTGCCCCGGCCGGGCGTCCCGTCCGCCGTCGGGTGGCGGACCTCGGCCCGGACGTGGGCGGCGAGCGAGGCCGTCGTCCGCCACGCCACCGTGCCGGAGCCGTCGGTGGGCAGGGACTCCTGGCGCAGCCGGCCCTCGTCGGTGAGGAAGCGGACCGTCCCACCGGGGACGGGTCCGGAGCAGGTTCGCCGGAGCACCCGGTGCCCGCAGCCTCGCAGCACAGGAATTCCACGCGCCCCAAGGCGAGTTTGACGGTACGAAGGCCGGGAAGGACAGCCCCCGACAAGGGGGTATCCCGCATGGAGCTGGACCGGCTGTTCGACGGCCGACGGCGCTCGGCGATCGAGGTCGCGGACGTCTTCGTCGACCGCAGGCCGCTCATCAGGGCCTTCGACCAGGCCGTCGCCGACCTGCGGCAGCACGCGGCACCCACCGCCACCGCCCCGGCCCAGCGGCGCAACCTGCTGGTCTTCCACGGGCTCGGCGGCATCGGCAAGACCCGGCTGTCCAAGCACCTCGAACAGCGGTTGCGGAACGGCGAGTACGACCAGCCCGCCGAGCGCAGGATCGGCTGCCGGATCGACTTCGAGGACCCGGCCTTCGCCGAGCTGGAGAACCTGGTCATCGCGCTGCGCGCGGCCGTCGGCCAACGCGAACGCAACTGGCCCGCCTTCGACCTGGCCTTCGCCGTCTACTGGCAGCGGGCCCATCCCGGCGAGCCGCTGGGCCAGGTGATCTCCCGTGACTCGGCGCTGCGCCGCCTCAACGGCGTGGCCGACCTGCCCCAGCAGATCGACGAGACCCTCAACGCGCTGCTCGGGCCGATCCCGATCGCGGGCCTGGCCCGCCGGGCGGTCACCGCGCTGATCAGCAGGATACGGGACCGGATCCGCCGGGACCGGTTGCTCGCCACCTGCCCGGGGCTGGAGGCGATCACCGAGATCGAGGACCCGGCCGAGCAACTGCCGTTCCTGCCGGCCCTGCTCTCCTGGGACCTCGCCGAGCACAGCCACCGGCACCCCCTCGACGTGGTGTTCTTCCTCGACACGCTGGAGAAGACCGAGCGCCGCCCGCGGCTGGGCGGCGGATTCGAGGACCGGCTGGCCAGGCTGGTCTACCTGCTGCCCAACGTGCTGTTCGTTGCCACCGGGCGCAACCGGCTCGACTGGGGCGACCGGCACCACCCGGCGATCCACTACTCGGGGCCCAACTACTGGCCCACGCTGGCCGTCACCCTCCCGCAGCAGCGGCAGGGCGACCTCCAAGTGGCCGGCTACCACGGCGCCCAGCACCAGCTGACCGGCCTCTCGCCGATCGACGCCGACACCTACCTGAGGCTGCGGCTGACCCGGCGTGGCGAGCCCGCGATCCCTTTGGACATCCGAGAGGCCGTCATCGTGGCCTCCGGCGGAGCTCCGCTGTACCTGGAGCTGTCGGCCGAGTACTTCGACCAGCTCAGCGCCGACGGACGAACGCCCCAACCGGCCGATTTCGGAGGGACCTTCGCCGAGATGTTCATTCGGATCATGCGCGACCTGGACCGCGAGGAGCGGGCGCTGCTGCGCGCCGCCTCGCTGGTGCACGGCTTCGACGCCGACCTGCTGAACGCCGCCGTCCCGGACGCCCGGGACAGTGCGCTGCGCCGCTTCCTGGCCCGCCCGATCGTGCAGCAGCGGAGCACCGGCTGGCTGCGGCACTCGGTCGACGAATACGTACGGGAGGCGGTCCGCGCGCACGACCAGGACACCGACGACGCCTGGTCCACGGCCGAGTGGCGCCGGGCGGCCGAGCGCATGGTCGGCCACCTCGGCGGGCAGCTGGCCGAGACCGCCGCCGACCCGACCACGGCCGACCGCGCCCGGCTGGCCGAGGGCTTCACCACTGCCGGGCTGCTCACCGCCGAGACCGGCGAGGTCCCGGACTGGCTCTACGACCTCGCCTACGGCTTGCGGCTGCGGTTCGGCACCCAGGTGCTCGCTGACACCGCCGACTGGCCGGTCCCGGCGGACGGCCCCACGGCCGCCTTCGCCCTCGCCTGCCAGGGCATCGCCCAGCGCAACCTGGGCAGTCGCGCCATCGCGGTGGAGCTGCTGGAACGGGCCGCCGCCCACCCGGCGCTGGCCGGCGGCGGCTACCCCGGCCTGTTCGTCCGGCACCGGCTGGGCAAGGCACTTGAGGAGGCCGGCCGCTACGCGGAGGCGGAACGGCTGATCGCGCAGGCGGCGGAGGTCGAGAGCCCACTGCGCAGCACGGCGGAGAAGGACCTGGCCTGGGTGCAGTGGCTGCGCGGCGACGGCCGACGGCTGGTGGACTGGTCGCGGGCGCACCTCGACTCGGCCATCGGCTTCCACCGGGCCCAGGCGCTCGATCTGTTGGGCCAGTTCAGCTATCTGCAAGGGGAGTTCGCGGACGCCGAGCGCTATCTGCGGGCGGAGGTGGACGATCCCGAGCTGGCGGCGGCCGGCATCGGACGGGACGGCGGCTGGCGGCACCTCGGCATGGTGCTCTCCTGGATCCGCCCGCTGGAGGCGATCGCCGTACTGGACCGGGCACTTGAGGTCAATCAGGAGATGCGGGCGGCGGTCGGGGTGGCGCAGACGTACCTCTTCCGCGGGGTCGCCCGGACCGGTTACGGCACGGCAGCCGAGGTCCGCACGCACCTCGCGGAGGGCGAGCGGCGGCTGGCCGACACGAACGGCGGCGCGGACCGCTGGATGGTGCTGCTGGCGCTGCTGTTCCACGAGCTGGTGGACGGCACCCGGCAGGGCGCCCTGGCGGCGGGCGACCGCCTGATCGCGTACGTGCGGGAGACGGACTGCCACCCCGGGCTCGGCGAGATCGCCGAGCGCTGGCTGGCCGTCCGCGGGCTGCACCCGGCCGAGCCGGTGCTGCGTCAGGAGCACTGGACCGAGCGGGACCGGGCGCTGGCCGGCTGGGAGCAGGTTCTGCGCGAACGACTGGCGCTGCGGACCCCGTCGCGCTGACCGATCGCGACCGGGCCGCGCCCGGTCACGGCGGCCTTGTCCGGGGTGCCCGCATCGGGGCGGGCAGGTCTGTCCGCTCCCCACCCGTGGCGGTGAATCAGGGGTGCGCCGGGGCCCACGGGCGTGGGGCGGGTCGGTGAAGGGCGCGGGCGTCGGGGCGGCGAGTTGCACGTGGCGACGATCGGTCGGTTCATTCTCATGAGGATGATGAGGATCGGATCGTCGCGGAGGAGACGGGTGTGGCACTGAGCCGGCGGGTGCTGTTGGCGGCGGTGGCCGGGAGCGCGCTGGCGGGGTGCCGGCCGTCGGCGCGAGGCGGGGTGGGGGATCCGTCCCCGGCGCTCTCCGCGACGGCTACTCCGGCCGCGACGGCTGCGACGGTCACCCCGGCCGCGACGGCTGCCCCGGCTGCGACGGCCACTCCGGCCGCGCGCCGGGAGCCGACCCGGGCGGAGCTGGTCGACCGGTACGGCGGCACGGCGCCGAAGGAGTGGGGGCTGGAGGTCGCCGGGGTGATCACCGCGCTGCCGGACGGCGAACGGGCGACGGCGCTCACCTTCGACGCCTGCGGCGGCCCCGGCGGGAACGGCTACGACGCCGACCTGATCGACTTCCTGCGGGCGCGCTCCGTCCCGGCCACGCTCTTCCTGAACGCCCGCTGGATCGCCGCCAACCCGGACGTGTTCGAGCGGCTCGCCGCCGACCCGCTCTTCGAGATCGGCAACCACGGCACCGTCCACCGCCCGCTCTCGGTGAGCGGCCGCTCCGCCTACGGCATCGCCGGCACCCGCGACGTCGGCGAGGTGTACGACGAGGTGGTGGGCAACGCGCACCAGCTCGCCGGGCTGCTCGGCCACCCGGTGCGGTTCTTCCGCTCTGGCACCGCGCACTACGACGACGTCGCCACCCGAATGGTCGCCGACCTGGGGGAGCGCGTCGCGGGCTTCACCGTGAACGGTGACGGCGGGGCGACGCTCAGCGCCTCCGAGGTGCGGCAGGAGGTCGCGGCGGCCCCGCCGGGATCGATCGTGATCGGCCACATGAACCACCCGGGCGGCGGCACCGCCCCCGGTATGGCGGCGGCGGTGCCGGGGCTGCTGGCGGCGGGTCGGCGCTTCGTCCGGCTGTCGGACGTGCTGGGCTGACGCCCGGGCTGTCGTGCTGGGCCTGCGTGCTGGGCCCGGCAGGATCCAGCGGCGAGCGTTAGGCCAGTCGGAGGCCTCCGGGGTGCTCCTCCTCGATGATCCGGACGAGCCAGTCGAAGACCGTCGGCCCCTGTCCGGCCCGGGCGGCGGCGAGGTCGGCGCGGACGTGCTCGCGGTTGGCGGGGTGGCAGTGGCCCAGCCGCAGCTCCAGCTGGCGGACCGTCTCCGGGTAGCCGAGGTTGCGCCGGGAGACCTCGTGGTCGCGCCACTCGATCAGGTAGTCGCCGTCCTCGGGGGTGCCGTAGCCGCCGCGCAGGCAGTCGGCGAAGGCGTCGAGGTTCCGGCCGAAGTAGCCGTCGCTGCCGATGGTCTCCCCGACGACGTCCCAGAAGTCCTCCAGCGTGCGGATCCGGGCGCCGGCTATCACATAGGTCACGGTCACGGGGTCGAGGATATGCCGAGTGCGGTCGTCGGCGGGCCGCACTACCGGGCCACCGCGATGGCAGTGGCGAGCAGGCCGTCCCGGACGGTCCAGCGGCCGTCGAAGCCCTCGACGCGGCGGTCGCCGACCGTCGGGCCGGGGACCAGCAGGCGGGCGGTGAAGGAGCCGTCGGGGGAGAGGACCAGGTCGGCCTCGCTGAAGTCCAGGAACAGCCCGGTCAGCGGAAACCACGCCTTGTAGACGGACTCCTTGGCGCTGAACAGGATGCGGTCCCACGGGGTGCCCGGGTGTTCGGCGAGCAGCTCGGCGATCCGCTTGCGCTCGTCGGGCAGTCCGATGACGTCCAGGACGTCGTCCGGGAGCGGGAGGGCGGGCTCGGCGTCGATGCCGACCGAGGCGAGGTCGTCCGCCTTGGCGACGGCGGCGGCGCGGAAGCCGTCGCAGTGGGTGAGGCTGCCGACGACGCCGTCGGGCCAGCTCGGGGCGCCACGCTGGCCGGGGACCAGCGGGCGGTAGGGGACGCCGAGGCGGGTGAGGGCGGTGCGGGCGCAGTGGCGGACGGTGGTGAACTCGCGGCGGCGCTTGGCGACGGCCTGGGCGACGGCCGCCTCCTCGGCTGGCTCCAGCCGGGCCTCCGGCGGGTCGTCGTAGGCCACCTCGGTGACGACGGCGTCCGGCAGCAGGTCCCCGATCACACGCTCC
Source organism: Kitasatospora sp. MAA19 (assembly GCF_029894125.1). Taxonomy (GTDB): domain Bacteria; phylum Actinomycetota; class Actinomycetes; order Streptomycetales; family Streptomycetaceae; genus Kitasatospora. Next base: position 99,947 of record NZ_JARXYZ010000025.1, on the reverse strand, counting down.
CCCTCGGTCGGTGGCGCGGACGGCCGCCGCGCGGACCGAGCCTAACCCGGGTGGGGGTGGTCCCGGTGGCCTTCGGGGGAAGCGTCATCGGGACCACCAGGAGCACTGGAACCACCGGCGCCGCCACTCGAAGGCCGCCGCTGCCCTGCCCTGCCCTGCCTCGCGCAGCGCCTGGGCGACCGCGTCAGGGGACGGGGCCGGTGCGCCGTGGGGTAGGTGACGGAGTGCCGGGCACTGTGCGAGACGAAGGTGCCCTGGTCGGCTTCCTGGTGCAGGCCGCCGACGCGTGCGCCCGACTGCGTCCCGGTCGGGCGGAGTGGGCAGGCGCGGACGGATCCGCAGCCGAGCGCGGCGGTGCTACGGTCGTCCCCACCGGGGCGGCTCGGCAGCGTGGCCGAGGTCGCCCGGGTAGCCGAGGTCCGCCCGGGCGGTCGGCTTCCTGGCGAGCGAGGAACCGTCGTTCGCCGGCGGTGCCCGCCCCGCCGTGGACGGTGGGATGACCACGATGCCGCCCGAAGTCCTGCTGTGCTGACGCCTGTTGAGGAGAGCCCTGCCGTGCGTGCCGAACCCGTCGCCGATACGCCCTACCTGGACCTGGGCGAGGGCCCGCTGTGGGATCCCGGCACGCAGCTGCTGCGCTGGATCGGCATCCCCGACCGGCGGGTGCTCACCCTGGAGCCGTCCTCGGGCGAGATCCGGTCCCTCCAACTCGACGTCACCCCCGGCACGTTGATGCCGTACGGCGACGGCGAGCTGATGCTCGCCACCGAGCGGGGCTTCGAACTGCTCGACCCGGCGACCGGCCGCACCACGCTGGTCGCCGCCGTCGAGGCCGACCGCCCGGACCGCCGGATGAACGACGGCAAGACCGACCCGTACGGCCGCCCGGTCGCCGGCACGATGGGGCGCGGCGAACCGCGTGAGCCCGGATCGCTGTACCGCCTGGAGCCGGACGGTGGCGTCCGGGCGATCCTCGGCGGGCTCGACATCCCCAACGGCCTGGCCTGGCCGGAGCCCGACCGGCTCTGGCACATCGACACGACGACACGCCGCATCGCCCTCTACGCGTACCCCGAGCACGGCCCGGTCGTCGAGCGGATCCGCTCGCTCGACGTCTCCCACCTGCCGGGCTCGCCGGACGGCATGACGCTCGACGCCGACGGCAACCTGTGGGTGGCGTTCTGGGACGGCTGGGCGGTGCACTGCCTCTCGCCGGAGGGCGTGGTGCTGGCCTCGGTGGAGCTGCCGGTGCCGCGCGTGACCAGTTGCGCCTTCGGCGGGGCGGACGGGCGGACGCTCTACATCACGTCCGCCCGGTCGGACCGACACCCGCTCTCCGGGGGCCTGTTCAGCGTGCGGCTCTGATCCCCTACGGCCCCGGCTACTGCCCCAGCAGCCGGGCGAAGTCCAGCCCGAGGCTGCCGAGTACGGGCAGGGCGCCGAGGTCGGTGACGGCGCCGACGGGGATGCTGTAGCCCTGGTTCACCTCGTGGGGTGCGGCGGCGGTGGGTGCGGCCGTGGCCGGGGTGGCGGTGGCGGTTGCCGGGGTGGCCGTGGCAGGGGTGGCGGTGGCCGGGATCAGGACGGCGCCGAGGAGCAGGGCGGCGAGTGCGGTGCGCATGTGACGGAGCCTCCGTGGGCGGGTGTGGTGGCCTGTCAACACCCTGCGTTGCGGAGCGGTCACGTATCTTCGCCCCTTCGGCCGCATTGGTAAAGGTTCATGCCTTGTGTTCATGCCAACATGGCGGAGGTCTGGACCACATCAATGCCGAGCGCATACGTTCCCTTTACTCGGATGGGCATGGCGCCGCCGAATTCCCTTGCGGCCTTGGCGACTTGTGTCTGTCATGCCCATGGCTATCGAACCGGAGGGAACCATGCGCGCCATCAGCAAGAACCTCAGGATCCTCGCGGGCGCCCCGCTCGCGGCCGCCGCCCTCATCGCCCTCACCGCCGGTACCGCCAGCGCCTCGATACCGATCAACCAGCCCATGACCGGCAAGGCCACCTACTACACCGACGCCGGCTACGGCGCCTGCGGCACCCCGATCGACGCGTCCAGCCAGCTGCTCGTCGCCGTCTCCCCCGCCTGGTGGACCGCCGCCAACCCCAACAACGACCCCCTGTGTCAGGGCATCTCGGTCAAGGTCACCTACCAGGGCAAGACCGTCACCGTCCCGGTCAGGGACAAGTGCCTCTCCTGCGAATCCACCCACATCGACCTCAGCCAGCCCGCCTTCGCTCAGTTCGCTCCGCTCGGCCAGGGCGTCATCAACGGCCTCACGTGGCAGTTCGTGCAGACCGGCCTCAACGGCAGGACCGTCGAACTCTCCGCGCCCGTAGCCGGCTCCACCATCGGCTGATCCGGCGGCCCCGCGACGCCGGGTGCCGCGCTCCCACGAAGCCGTGGGGGCGCGGCACCCGGCGCCGGTCGCGCCCGTGTTCGGGACTGTTCGTCGCATGGTGAGGCTTCGACGGCGCAGGAATCCAGCCGCCATCGTGACCGCAGGCGTCGTGGTGGGTGGCGTCGCGGTGACGGCTTGGGTGTTCCAGCCCCCCGGGCATGAAGGTCCACAAGGGCGCCACGGTCGGCCAGTTGCTCGTCAGCGCCGACGGCCGCACCTTGACGCTCAGCATCGGCTGGAGCTGCGAGCGGCAACCTGACCTCGTGGTCCGCGAGACCGCCGACACGGTGGGTGGGCCGGCCCCGCTCTCGGACCAGGAGCTCATCCGCGTCACGCAGGGCCTCAAGTAGCCGCTGCCGTCGCAGAATGCCGGGTGTTCTCAACGGTAGTAGCGTCCCCATGGCCGCATCCTCGGACGCACGCGAGCGGCCCACCGGGCGAGGCGAGTTGTGGGGAGCCGCCGCGGAGCCGTCCGGGAGGGTCGTGCGGGCGGATCCCGTGGTGGAGCGGGATGGGCGGTCCGGTTGGCGTGTGGTGTGTTGGTGGCGAGCGGAGAGTGCGGAAGTGCGTGGGGACGGGAAGCCGGTGCTGTGCGTCGTGGTGTGTGCGGCGGGAGTGGCGGGCGGGGTGGGGGAGTTGATCGCCGCCGCGCAGGAGAAGGGCTGGGAGGTGGGGGTGGTGGCGACGCCGCCGGCGATGGGGTTCATCGATGAGGAGGGGATCGTGGCGCGGACGGGGTATCCCGTCCGCTCGGCCTGGCGGCGGCCGGGGGATCCGCGGCCGTTGCCGGAACCGGACGCGATCGTCGTGGCGCCGGCGACGTTCAACACGATCAACAAGTGGGCGGCGGGGATCTCGGACACGCTGGCGCTCGGCATCCTCTGCGAGTCGTACGGGTGGGGCGTCCCGGTGGCGGTGCAGCCGTGCCTGAGCGCGGCGCAGGCGGTGCATCCGGCGTACGGGGAGAGCCTGGCGACGCTGCGGGGTATGGGGGTGCGGATCGCGGAGTTCGTGCCGGGGGCGTACCGCTGGACGCGGGTGTTGGAGCTGCTGGAGGACTGACAGGGTGGCTGGCCGGGGGCGGGGATCTTGGCAGTGTGAGGGTGTTCCGCGCCGAGGGGCGGGGAGTAGCGTCCGGGCAGGTCGGCGAGGGCGCGGGAGGTTGCGGTGGCGGTCAACGGCGAGGTGTCGTTCTGGTACGCGGCGGGTGGGGTGCCGGTGCCGGGGCCGCCGCTGCCCGGCAGTGCGGACGTGGACGTGTGCATCGTCGGCGGCGGGTACACCGGGCTCTGGACGGCGTACTACCTCAAGAAGGCGGAGCCGTCGCTGCGGATCGCGCTGCTGGAACGGCGGTTCTGCGGCTACGGTGCCTCCGGGCGCAACGGCGGCTGGCTGTACAACGGCTTCGCGGGCCGGGGCGCGTTCGCCAAGCGGTACGGGTGGCACCCGGCCGCGGCGATGCAACGGGCGATGGACGAGGCCGTCGGCGAGGTGGTGGACGTCGCCGCCGCCGAGGGGATCGACGCGGACATCGTGCGCGGCGGGGTGCTCGAAGTCGCCAGGAACAAGGCCCAGTTGGAAAGGCTGCGGGCTTTCGCCGAGGCCGAGCAGGCGTACGGCCCCGGCCGTGTCGAGCTGCTGGGCGCCAAGGAGGCGGCCGACCGGATAGCCGTCGCAGGCGTCCTGGGCGGCACCTGGTCGCCGTACGGCGCGCGGATCCAGCCGGCCGAGCTGGTGCGCGGCCTGGTGCGGGTGGTGCGCGAGCTGGGGGTGGAGGTGCACGAGGGGACGGCGGTGACCACGATCCTGCCGGGCACCGCGTACGGCCGGCCGCGTGCGGTGACGCCGCACGGCACGGTGACGGCCGATCATGTGCTGCGCGCCACCGAGGGATTCACGGCCGGGCTGCGCGGTGAGCGGCGGACCTGGCTGCCGATGAACTCCGCGATGATCGCCACCGAGCCGCTGCCCGCCGCCTTCTGGGCGGACGCGGGCTGGCAGGGCCGCGAGGTGCTGGGCGACTTCGCGCACGCCTACATGTACGCGCAGCGCACCGCCGACGACCGGATCGCGCTGGGCGGCCGGGGGGTGCCGTACCGGTTCGGTTCGCGGACGGACTCCGACGGCGGCACCCAGGTGGAGACGGTGCGCCAGCTGCGCGGGATCCTGAACCGTTTCTTCCCGGCCGCCGCGCAGGCCCGGATCGACCACGCCTGGGCGGGGGTGCTGGGCGTCCCCCGGGACTGGTGCGCCACGGTCGAGCTGGACCGGGCGAGCGGTCTCGGCTGGGCGGGCGGGTACGTCGGCAGCGGGGTGACCACGACGAACCTGGCCGGCCGGACGCTGCGCGACCTTGTCCTCGGCCGGGACACCGAGCTGACCCGGCTGCCCTGGGTGGGCCACACCGTGCGCCGCTGGGAGCCGGAGCCGCTGCGCTGGATCGGGGTGCACGCGATGTATGCGGCCTACCACGCGGCCGACCGCCAGGAGGCGGCCGGTCGGAGCACCACCTCGCCGATCGCCCGGGTCGCGGACGTCGTTTCCGGGCGGTGACCTCGCCTCGGGGCGGTGACCTCGCCTCGGGGCGGTGACGTCGTCTCCGGGCGTTACCGAGCGCGGCCGTTCGGACGCCCCGCCGTGCAAAGCGGCCCGGGAGCAAGCACGGTGGGGGCGTGCTGAGGAGAACGCTGGTAGGCCTGTGCGCCCTGCTGTTCTGCGTGCCGGCGACCGGTGCGCAGGCCAGGTCGCCCGGGTGGGCGGTCGTGGTGGTGGACCAGGCGTCCCGTCGCGTCCTGGTGCTGCAGAGCGCCGAGGAGCTGATGGCCTACCAGGGCCCGGGGCGGCTGCCCGTCGTCTGGGGCTGGAGCGCCGACCGGGCGGCCGACCTCGCGGACCTGGCACCCGCGCGGAGCTGGACGAACCCGGACGAGGCGAAGAGCCGGGTCCGGCAGGGCCGGCGCTACCTGCTGGCCACCGCCTCCGGCGGGCTGGCCGCCGTCGTCGAGACCGCCACCGGCGTGACCCGCTGGGCGGCGGACGTGGGCGAGGGGGCCAATCCGCACAGCATCGAGCTGCTGCCGGACGGCAACGTCGCGGTCACGGCGAGCGGCGGTGGGTGGGTCCGGGTGTACGCGGCCTCGCAGGGCCCGCGCGCCACCGCACACGCCGCCTACCGGCTCCCGGGCGCGCACGGCGTGCACTGGGAAGGGCGGACGGGCCTGCTCTGGGCGCTCGGCGACGACGTGCTCATCGCGCTGCGGGTGGGCGGCACCCCGGCGGCGCCCACCCTGACCGTCGTCCGTACGACGCCGCTGCCGGACCACGGCGGGCACGACCTCGCGCCGGTGCTGGCCGCGCCCGGGCGGTTCTGGGTGAGTACCCTGACCCACCTTTGGCGCTACGACCCGGCGGACGACCGCTTCACCGCCGTGCGGCTGGGCGACCCCGCAGCCGTCCGGGACGTCAAGAGCATCGGCGACGAGCCCGGCACCGGTCGGCTGCTCACCGTGGCCCCGGACCACACCGGCCCGTGCGACTGGTGCACCTCGGTGATCATCCTGCACCGGCCGGACGGGACGCGGACGCTGCGCGGGACGCACCTCTACAAGGCGAGGTGGTGGGGAGCCTGGTAGCACATGTGCGACGCACGGGTGCCGGTTTCAGGGTTCGGGTCGGCGATGCCACCCGAACGGCCGACGGCATTCGGATGATGGGGCATATTGTGTACCCCGGCAAACTACTCCAATAGAAGTGAGTTTCCCGTCGCCGTCCGTAAACCATCCGTCGACCGTGCCGGCTGGGATAGCGTCGAAGGCGTCGGGGGGCCGACGCCGATTCGGTGTATTCGAACACTAGCTACTGGGCCGTAATGGCCGGAATGAGTCCTGGAGAAAAATATGTCGAATTTCATGCCGGACAACATGCCGGAGAAAATGCCGGACACCGTCGACGACCTGCAGCTCGCGGCGGAATCGCTGGCCGCTTTCCCGGCCCGGGGCGTGGCCGGTGGTTCCGATGTCACCGAGCGGCTCGCGGCGGTCGCCGAACTCTGCCGGTCCGTCGATGCGGTGCTCGACAGCCTGGTCGTCCAGGCCGCTGCGGAAGCCGCTGAAGAGGGTTGGACGGCGGCCCGGATGGCGGCCGAACAGTCGGGCTACTACGCCAGGTTGCAGCGGGCTCTGCTCCCCGCCGCGACCGGCGCCGGGCTGACGCAGCAGTGAGCGCGCTGCGTCCGGGCGGGCATGTGCTGTCCTGCCCCACCCGGTGGAGCGACGTCGACGAGAACGGGCACATCAACAACGCCCGGCTGGTCGGCTACGTCCAGGAGGGGATTTACGACCTGTTCTGCCACCACGCGACCGCCGTCCGGGAATCCCTTTTCCCGTCCGGATTCATTATCGCGCGGCACGAGATCGATTTCCTGGAGCAGTTGCACCACCGGCCCGAGCCATTGTCGGTGCGGCTGACCGTGGAACGGATCGGACGAAGTTCCGCGCATGTCGTGGTGAATGTCTGCCGTGATCCGCTCACCTTTATGCGGGCCAGAACCGTGGTGGTCGCGCGGGATCGCGAATCCGGCCGCTCGCGCAAGCTCAGCTCGAACGAGCGGAGTTTTCTCGCGGCGTTTATGCCGGACGCCGAACGGGCCGTGGCGGCACTGCCCACCGCGCCGCCCACAACCTCGCCGCAGCGCGTGGCGGTCCGGTCGAGCACCGCCTCGCCGAGCCGGACCCGCAGACGGTGCCGGGCCTCGGCGGCCTGACGCCGGGGCCCCGTCCCCGGTAGCCCCCGCGCCGGGCCGGGTGCGGGCCGGCGGCGTGATCGACAACGGCGTCGATCCGCCCGGCCGGTCTCCCTCCCGCCGCGCCGCAGTAGGCTGAGCAGCACGGGCACCGGGACGCCCCACCGCGGTCGCGGGCCGCGTCGGCGTCACCGGCCGGACCCCGCCGCCTCCGGTCGCCGGCCTTCCGTCGCAGGCCACCGGCCGACCGTCGCCGGCCGCCGTCCCACCAGGCCTCTTGTCGCCTGTCACCGGGCCGTTGGCCTCCGGCACCGGCGATCGGGCCCCCGGCCGTCAGGCGGGCCGCCGCCGGTTCCCGCGGGATTCCGCCGACCGGAAGGAGGACGCGATGACCAGCTCCCGGGAGGACTTTCGCGCCCGCGTCGTCGAACGCGGGGAGTACCGGAACGAGGGGGAGGCGGAGCACGCCATCCGGGTCGTGCTCGCACTGCTCGGCGAGCACCTGGTCGGGACCGCACGGGCCGACCTCGCCGACGCACTGCCCGAGACGTACGCCGCGATCCTGCGCGACGCCGGGCCCGCCGCCGAGCCGCTGACCGCCGAGCGCTTCGTGCGCGGTGTGGGCGGGTGGATCGACGGCGCGACCGAGGCGACCGCGCCGTGGGACATCGGGGCGGTGCTCAGCACCCTCGTCGACCTGGCTCCGAGGGACGTCGTCGACCGCGTGGTCGATCAGCTTCCGGACGGCTACGACCTGCTGTTCGGCTGCCCGACGCCCGCCTGGGCGGGGGCGCCGGTGGTGGCCCGGAACAGCTCCGCGCCCGGGCCGGTCAGCCCGACCGGTCCGGCGCCCGGCCGCAGGTAGGCGGACGCGCCGGGAGGCAGGTCGAGGTCCGCGAAGCCGGGTGCGTGCAGTCGGGCGCGGCCCGCGACGCAGAGCAGGATCTGCGGGGTGGGCAGCTCCATGCGGGCGGCGGCCGCGCCGGGGTGCAGCCGGGAGAGGCGGAACTCCTCGGCGGGGGAGGGGAATTCGTCCTCGACGGGGTCGCGCGGGAGCGCCGCGAGGACGCGGGGTTCGCCCGTGCGGAAGGACGTGACCGCCAGCAGGCCGTCGACGTCCACGTGCTTGGGGGTGAGTCCGCAGCGCAGCACGTTGTCCGAGCTGGCCATCAACTCCACGCCCAGGCCCCGGAGATAGGCGTGCGGCACCCCGGCGTCCAGGTACAGGGCCTGGCCCGCGCGAAGCCGTACGTGGTTGAGCAGCAGCGCCGCGATCAGGCCCGGGTCGCCGGGGTACTCGTCCGCGGCGCGGGCGTAGCCGGCGCAGGCCTCGGCGAACGGGCCGCCGGCGGCCGCGACCCGCTGCAACGACCGGTTGACGTCAGCGAGTTGGCCTCTTCCGGGCCGGTCCTCGGCCAGGGACCGGCGCAGCAGCGCGGGCAGTACCTCGGCGGGGTGCCGCCCGCGCAGGGCCTCGGCCCAGGGGGCGAGCAGCGGGACGGCGAGCGCGTCCAGCAGCCGAGCCGTGTCGGCGGCCGGACGGAAACCGCACAGCGCCTCGAACTCGCCCAGTGCACAGATCAGTTCGGGCTTGTGCTCGCGGTCCCGGTAGATCCGCCGGGGCGCGTCGAGTGGAATGCCGCGGGCCTCCTCGTCCGCGTACCCGGCCGCGGCCTGGGCCCGGGTCGGGTGGACCTGGAGGGAGAGCGCCCGGTCGGCGGCCAGCAGCTTGAACAGGAACGGCAGCGCCGGGCCGAAGCGCCGTACGGTGCCGGGCCCGAGCAGGCCGTCCGGGTCCTGGCGGATCAGCTCGTCCAGCGGCTGTGGTCCGTCGGGGCCGTCCAGGGTGGACGGCGCCGACGGGTGTGCGCCCATCCACAGTTCGGCCTGCGGGGCGCCGGTGGGCGGGGTGCCGGTCAGCGCGGGGATGGCGGTGGGCGAGCCCCACGCGTACGGGCGGACCGGGTTGTGGAGCAGGGCGAAGGGCGGGAGCGGCACGGCGCGGCCTCCGAAGGGTGCGGGTCAGCGGCAGAGCGCCGCGGCGCCGATCAGCCCGGCGTCGGTGCCGAGCTCGGCGCGGCGGACGTCGAGGCCGCGGACGTAGGACAGCGTGGCGTAGCGGTCGAGGTGGCGGGCGAGCGGCGCGAACAGCAGGTCGCCGGCGGTGGCGACGCCGCCGCCGACCACCACCCGGTCGAGGTCGACCAGGGCCGCGGTGGCGGCGATCCCGGCGGCGAGGGCCTGGGCGGCGCGGTCGAAGGAGGCGAGCGCGATCGGGTCGCCCGCCCCGGCGGCGTCGGCGACGGCGCGGGCCGAGCGGTCCTCCCCGCTCGGGCGCCAGCCCTCGGCGAGGGCCCGGCGGGCGATCGCGGTGCCGCTGGCGAGGCCTTCCAGGCAGCCGCGCGAGCCGCACGGGCAGGGCTCGCCGTCCAGCTCGACGGTGATGTGGCCGAGGTGGCCGGCGTTGCCGCTGGGGCCGGGCCGGACGGCGCCGTCGAGCACCAGTCCGGCGCCGACGCCCGTCGACACCACCAGGCACAGCGCGTTGTCCGCGCCCCGGGCCGCGCCCTGCCAGTGTTCGGCGGCGGCCATCGCGACGCCGTCCCCGGCCAGCCGGACGGGCAGGCCCCGGGCGGCCACCGCCGGGTGCGCGGCGACCTCGGCGACCAGCGGGAAGCCGCGCCAGCCGGGGATGTTGACCGGGCTGACGGTGCCGGCGGCGAGGTCGACCGGGCCGGCGCTGCCGATCCCGACGGCGGTCACCTCGGCCCAGCCGGCGGCGCCGGCCAGCTGGTCCAGCACCTCGTGCACGACGGAGAGCACGGCCGCGCCCGGCTCCTGGGCCGGGGTGGGCAGCTGGAGCCGGTGCCGCAGCCGCCCGTGGCCGTCGACCAGCGCCCCGGCGATCTTCGTGCCGCCGATGTCCACGGCGGCGAACAGCGGGGTGGCGGCGGAAGGCGGGGTGAGGGTCATCGCGGCGGGCTCCAGGCGAGTGCGGGCAGGGGGTGGCGCCCGGCCCGGTGGGGCCGGGGCGCCGATCAGCGTAGTGGGGCGTCCGAGGCGCACGGCCCCCGCGACGGAGGCCCTGCGGCGGGTGGGGCCGCGGGTGGCGTACCCGCGGCCCCACCCGCCCGGTCGGCCGCCCCGGTCAGCTGGCCGCGCTCAGGCGCAGCGTGACCAGCTCGAACGGCCGCAGCGCCAGCCGCACCCCACCGTCCTCCAGGGCGATCTCGCCGCGGGTGCCGTCCCACGGCCGCTCCAGCAGGTCGCAGGGGACGGCGCCGGCCAGCGGGTAGGAGGTGGTGAGCCGGCCCCGGGCGCGCCCGCCGCCGGCCTCGTAGACGCGGACGATCAGGTCGCCGCTGCGGTCGTCGGCGAGCTTGACCGCGCTGACCACCAGGGCGTCGTTGTCCAGCTCCACCAGCGGCGCGACCTGCTCGGCGCTGCCGGTGACGCGCCGCTCGGGCAGGCCGATCCGGTAGCCCTCGCGGACGGCGTCGCCGATCGCCGCGCCCGGGACGAGGGCGTGCCGGAAGTGGTGCAGGCCCTGGTCGGTCTTCGGGTCGGGGAAGCGGGGTGCGCGCAGCAGGGAGAAGCGAACCGTGGTGGTGGTTCCGCCGTCGGTGTCGCGCACGGCGCGGGTGACGTCGTGCCCGTAGGTGGAGGCGGTGACCAGGGCGACGCCCCAGCCGGGCTCGTCGAGGTGGACGAAGCGGTGGTTGCAGGCCTCGAACTTGGCGGCGTCCCAGCTGGTGTTGGTGTGGGTGGGCCGGTAGAGGTGGCCGAACTGGGTCTCGGCGGCGTAGCGCTCGGTGTGGACGTCCAGCGGGAACGCGGCCTTGAGGAACTTCTCGGTCTCGTGCCAGTCGACCTCGGTGTCGATGTCGAGCCGCTGCTCGCCCGCCCGCAGGGTGAGCGTCTGGACGACGGTGGACGAGCCGAAGGAGCGGGACACCCGGACGGTGGCCTGGTCCGGGGCGGAGAGGGCCGTCACCGCGTCCACGGCGGTCAGGTCCGTGACGGTGTTGCGGTAGAACTCGTCGACGTCCCAGGCGTCCCACATGTTGGGGAAGTCGGGGTGCAGCTGGAGCAGGTTGGCCCGGGTGCCGGGGGCGACGGTCTCCCGGCCGCTCGCGACCTCGACCACCGAGGCCACCAGGCCCTCGCCGTCCACGACCACGTCCAGCAGCCCGTTGCGCAGCAGGTAGCCGCCCTCCGGCCGCTCGACCACCTCGCAGGCGCCCGCGCCGGAGGCGGCCGGGGCAGCCCCGCCCGCCGGAACGGCCGAGCGCGGGTGCGGCGCCGCGTTGAAGACCAGTTCGCGCTTGCCGGAGGCGTCCCCGGCGAGGGCCTGCTGGGCCTGCCCGATCAGCGACTCCAGCTCCGCGGCCACCGCCGCGTACGTCGCCTCGGCCTCGCGGTGCACCCAGGCGATGGAGGAGCCGGGCAGGATGTCGTGGAACTGGTGCAGCAGGACGGTCTTCCAGATCCGGTCCAGCGGCTCGTACGGGTAGGCCGCGCCGGTGCGCAACGCCGCGGTGGCGCACCAGAGTTCGGCCTCGCGCAGCAGGTTCTCGCTGCGCCGGTTGCCCTGCTTGGTCTTCGCCTGGCTGGTCAGGGTGGCCCGGTGCAGCTCCAGGTAGAGCTCACCGACCCAGACCGGCGGGTTCCGGTACTCGGCCTCGGCCTTGGCGAAGAACTCGGCGGGCCGCTCCCAGTGGACGGTGGCCGAGCCCTCCAGGTCCTTCATCCGGGCCGCCTTGGCGACCATCTCGCGGGTGGTGCCGCCGCCGCCGTCGCCCCAGCCGGTCGGGGCGAGCGAGTGCCGGGCCACCCCCTTGTCCTTGAAGTTCTTCGCCGCGTGGGCGATCTCGCTGCCCTTCATGGAGCAGTTGTAGGTGTCCACGGGCGGGAAGTGGGTGAAGATCCTGGTCCCGTCGATGCCCTCCCAGAGGAAGGTGTGGTGCGGGAACTTGTTGATCTGGCTCCACGAGATCTTCTGCGTCAGCAGCCACTTGGAGCCGGCGTTGCGGATGATCTGCGGCAGGCCGCCGGTGAAGCCGAAGGTGTCCGGCAGCCAGGCCTCGTGGTTCTCCACCCCGAACTCGTCCAGGAAGAACCGCTTGCCGTGCACGAACTGGCGTGCCATCGCCTCGGAGCTCGGCATGTTGGTGTCGGACTCCACCCACATGCCGCCGGCCGGGACGAACCGCCCCTCCGCCACCGCCTTCCGCACCCGCGCGTACACCTCGGGGCGGTGCTCCTTGATCCAGGCGAACTGCTGCGCCTGGGACATGGTGTAGAGGAAGTCCGGCTCGTCCTCCAGCAGCGCGGTCATGTTGGCGGTGGTGCGGGCCACCTTGCGGACGGTCTCGCGCAGCGGCCAGAGCCAGGCGGAGTCGATGTGCGCGTGGCCGATCGCGCTGATCCGGTGCGCGGACGGCACGGCGGGCGCGGCCAGCACCCCGGCGAGCTCCGAACGGGCGGCGGCCGCGGTGCCGTTGACGTCCTGGAGGTCGACCGCGTCCAGCGCCCGCTCGACGGCGCGCAGGATCTCCCAGCGGCGGGCGCCCTCGACCGGCAGCTCGGCCATCAGCTCGCCGAGCACCTCCAGGTCCAGCACCAGCTGCCAGACCGTCTCGTCGAAGACGGCGAGGTCCATCCGGGTCAGCTTGTACTGCGGCTGGTCACCGGCGGTGTCCTTGTCGCCCAACTCGGTGGGCAGGAAGGGGTGGTAGTCCAGGATCACCGGGTTGGAGGCCGCCTCGACGTGCAGCAGCACCTGCTCGCCGCCGGCCGCGGGGGCGGCGATGCGCACCCACTGGTTCTGCGGGTTGAGGCCCTTCACCGGGGTGCCGTCCGGGCGGTAGACCAGGCCCTCGCACTGGAAGCCGGGCATGTTGGCGTCGAAGCCGAGGTCGATCAGCGCCTCGACCGTCCGCCCGGCCCAGGCCTCGGGCACGGTGCCGGTCACGGTCAGCCAACTGGTGCCCCAGGGCGCGCCCCAGGCGTCGCCGACCGCGATCGGGGTGCGCGGCGCGGCCAGTCCCTCGGCGACCGGCACGGGCTCGCCGGGCGCCGTCCAGACGCCGACCTCCAGCGGGACGGACTCGGGGTAGACGGCCGGGCGGATGCGCTCGTCCAGGACGCGCTTGAGGCGGGACTCGACCAGGGTGCGGTCATCGTGCATGTCGGCAGGCTCCGTTGCGTGACTGAGGGGGAACGGCAGGGGCAAGGGGTTGTCAGAGGGACCGTACGTCGTCCGGGTGGACCACCTCGGTGATTCCGCGCGCCGCCAGGTGCGCCCGGTCCCCGGCGCGCTCGGCGAGGACGGTGGTCGGGCGGGCGCCCGCCTCGGCGAGGCGCATGAACGCCTCGTAGACGGCGCCGCCGGGCCCGCAGACCGAGCGCTTGGGCGAGGTCACCTCGTCCCCGGTGGCCACCACCACAGCGGTGGTGCGCGGCGCGGGCGGCTGCCAGGAGCGGCGGGCCTCGGCGGCGGCCTCGGCCAGCCGGGCGCCGGCCGGCTTGACCTTGCGGTCGGTGGTGAGCAGGCCGAGGCTGTACTCCAGCTCGGGGAAGTCGGCCAGCGAGCGGTCCACGTCGTGCGAGCACCACCAGGTGACGCCCCACAGGTCCGGGCAGTCCAGCACGGCCTCGACGGTGGCGCCGGTGAACCGGGCCGCGTCCTCGGCGGTGATGTGCGGGGCGGGGGCGCCGACCTCCTGGAGCCAGACCGGGCGGGCCGGGTCGTCCGCCCAGGCCTTGGAGAGCTCGACCAGGTAGGCGGCGTGCTGCGCGGTGGCGGTGGAGTGCGCGCCGTAGCGCTGGGCGGTGCCGTTGAACACCCAGGAGTGCACGGCGGTGGCGGCGCCGATCCGGGCCGAGTGCCAGGGGGTGAACGGGTGCCCGTCCAGGTACCAGGCGGCGTCGTAGGAGGCGTGCAGGTGCAGCCGGTCGGGCGCGCCCCGCTCGCACGCGTCGAGCATCCGGCGCAGCCAGGCGTCGGCCTGCTCCGGGGTGATCCGGTCGGGGTCGGGGTGCGGGTCGCCGGAGAACTGGTTGATCTCGTTGCCGAGCGTCATGCCGAGGAAGTTGGGCCGTTCGCGCAGGGCCTCGGCGAGGGTGCGCAGGTAGGCGGCCTGGCCGTCGATGACCTCGGGGTCGGTGAAGATGTTCCGCCGGTGCCAGGTCTGGGTCCACGAGGGCAGGAAGTCGAAGCTCGACAGGTGGCCCTGCAGGCCGTCCACCGCGACGTCCAGGCCGCGCTCGCCGGCCGCGTCCACCAGGGCCGCCAACTGGTCGACGGCGCGCGGGCGGATCAGGGTGCGGTTGGGCTGGAACAGCGGCCAGAGCGGGAAGACCCGGACGTGGTCCAGGCCGAGCGCGGCGACGGAGTCGAGGTCGGCGCGGACGGCGTCGAGGTCGAAGTCGAGCCAGTGGTGGAACCAGCCGGTGGTGGGCGTGTAGTTGACGCCGAAGCGGGGGCGCTGCGGTGCGGGGGTGGTCATGGGCGGGTGCTTCCTCAACGGGGTTGGGGCGAACGGGCGGTGGGGCCAGGGCTGGGCTCACGGTGCGCGTCGCGTCAGCGCGCGGCGGGAACGGTGAGCCAAGCCCTAACCCTTGACGGCACCCTCTTCGACGCCCTTGAAGAAGAAGCGCTGGCAGACGCCGAACACCACGACGATCGGCAGGAAGGCGATCATGGTGCCGGCCGCGATCAGCCGCGGGTTGGCGGAGAAGGTGCCGTTCAGGTACTGGAGTCCGACGGTGAGGGTGTACTTCTGCGGGTCGTTGAGCACGATCAGCGGCCAGAGGAAGTCGTCCCAGGCGCCGATGAAGGTGAAGATGACGATCACGCTGAGCATGCCGCGCACGTTGGGCAGGCCGATGTGCCAGAGCCGCTGCCAGACGGTGGCGCCGTCGACCAGGGCGGCCTGGTCGAGTTCGAGTGGGACGGCGGCGAAGGCGGTGCGCATCAGCAGCACGTTGAGCATCGCGATCGCGCCGGGCAGGGCGACGCCGGCCAGGCTGTCGGCCAGGCCGAGGCTGCGCACCAGCACGTACTGGGAGACGATGGTGACCTCGCCGGGGAGGACCAGGGTGGCGAGGAAGAGGCCGAGGACGAGCTTGGCGCCGCGGAAGCGCAGCCGGGCGAGCGCGTAGCCGGCCAGGGTGCAGCCGACCACGTTGCCGGTGATGCAGACGGCGGCGACGATCAGCGAGTTGAGGGCGTAGGTCCAGACCGGGATGGTGTCGGCGACCTTGCCGTAGTTGCCGAAGGTCAGCTGCTCGGGCAGGAAGCTCGGGGTGCGGGTGTAGACGTCCTCGTCGGGACCCTTGAGGGAGGTGGAGAGCTGCCAGAGGAACGGGCCGACCACCAGCAGCAGGACGAGCAGCAGGAGCAGGTAGCGGGCGGCGGTCTGGGCGGGGGAGGGGGTGTTGAAGCCCCGGGAGCCCCGGGAGGCCTGGGAGTCCCGGGCGGGCTTTGTGGTCGTGGACGGCTGCGAGGTCTCTGAACGGCTGGAGGTCATGGGGTTCAGGCCGCCTTCCGGTTCAGGCGCATCAGGAGCAGCATCGGGCCGAGGGTGATGACGAACAGCATCAGGCTGAGCGCCGAGGCGTAGCCGAGGTGCCCGTTGAAGCCGCGGCTGTACATCTGGATCAGCATCACCACCGACATGTCCCGCCCGCCGGGGCCGCCCTGCCCGTGCGAGAGCACGTACAGCTCGGAGAAGACGCGCAGCGCGCTGACCGAGATGAGGACGGAGATCAGCATCATGGTCGGCCGCACCCCGGGCAGGGTGACGTGCCAGAACCGGCGGAGGGGGCTGGCCCCGTCGACGGCCGCCGCCTCGTGCAGTTCGCGCGGGACGTTGGCCAGCGCGGACAGGTAGATGACCATGTAGTAGCCGAGCCCCTTCCAGACGGTCAGGGCGATCGCGCTGAACAGCAGCAGCCAGCGGTCGGTGAGGAAGGAGACCGGGGAGTCGGTCAGCCCGCTCTGCTGGAGCATGCCGTTGACCAGGCCGCGGTCGTCCAGGACCCAGCCCCAGATCAGTGCCACCACGACGGCGGAGGCGATCACCGGGGTGTAGAAGGCGGTGCGGAAGAAGGTGATGCCGGGGATCTTCCGCTGGACGAGGAGGGCGAGCAGCAGCGGCAGGACGGTCAGCAGGGGCAGACAGACCAGCATGAAGACGATGCTGTTGAGCAGGGCGTCGGCGAGTTGTTCGTCGTCGAGCAGGCGCCCGTAGTTCTCCAGGCCGGTGAACTGCCCGCCGCCCAGGGGCTTGGCGTTGGTGAAGGACAGGATCACCGTGTTGACCGCCGGCCAGAGGTTGAAGACGGCCAGCCAGAGTAGTGCGGGCCCGGCGAGCAGCCAGGGTGTGAACCAACGCCGGTGGGTCATGCCGTTGCCTTCCTGGGGGTGGTGCGGGTCATTCCCGGGGGCGGCGGGCCGAGGGGCTCCCGCCGCGTCGCCGGTACGGTCGGGGTGGCGGTGGGGTCAGCCCTTGAGCAGCTTGTTGCACTGCTCGACGGCGGAGTCCAGCGCCTGCTTGGAGCTCGCGTCGCCGCTGATGGCCAGCGCGATCTGCTGGTTGATGATGGTGCTCATCGCGTCGTCGACCTGGACGGGCTGGATCAGCTTGGCCTTGGCGAGCGAGTCGAAGGCGACCACCTTGGCGTCGCCGGAGTTGCTGCCGTCGCTCTTGCTGAAGAACGGGTCGTTCGCGGAGGCCTTGGTGGACGGGAAGACGCTGGTGAGGTGGGAGAACGCGGCCTGGTTCTCCGGGCTGGTGACCCAGCGGGCGAGGGCGACCGCGGCGGCCGGGTTCTTGGTGGTCTTCGGGATGGACAGGCCCTGCACGTACAGCGGCGGGACGCCCATCGTCGGGGAGGAGGTCATCTTCGGGGCGAGCGTCGGGTTGTCGGTGGCGAGGCTGGTGATGAAGTTGCCGCCGCCGGTGGTCCAGGCCGCCGTGCCCGCGTTGAAGAGCTTGGAGTTGCCGACGTAGGTGTTGGTCAGCACGTCCTTGGGCAGCAGGCCCTCCTTGAAGGCATCGCGGTACTTGTCGAGCAGCGCGGCGGCCTCGGGGGTGTTGAAGGTGAAGGACTTGCCGTCGTCGGACATGATCTTCACGCCGGCGTTGTAGAGGTCGCCGAGGCCCGGCTTGCGGCTCATCAGGTAGGTCTGGCCGCCGGACTTCTCCTTCATCACCCGGGCCTGGGCGATCAGGTCGTCGAGGCTGGCGGGGAGCTTCTTCGGGTCCAGGCCGTTGTTGGTCAGGAGTTCCGAATTCCAGTAGTTCACATCGGTGTTGAGGTACCAGGGGTAGCCGAAGGTGCCGTTCTGGCCGGTGTAGCGGTAGGCCTCGACACCGCCCGCGACGTACTCGTCGGCGAGCTTGGGGTCGGCCTTGGCGACGTCCAGCAGGAGGTCCTTCTTCGCCAGCGGGAAGGCGAAGTCCGGCGGGAGGTTGACCACGTCGGGCAGACCGCCGGCGGCGGCCTGGCTGAGCACCTTGTCGGAGTAGCCCTCGCCGGGCTGGTCGAGCCAGTCGACCTCGACGCCGGGGTACTTCTTCTTGAAGCCGTCGATCACGCCCTGCATGTAGTCGGTGAACTTGGGCTTGAGCGCCCAGGTCTGGATCGAGACCTTGCCCTTGACCTCGCCGGTGGCGGCCGCACTCGCCACACTGTCGCTGTTCTTGCTGTCGCCGGAGCCGAGTCCGCAGCCGGTGAGCGCGGCCGCGGTGAGGGCCGTCGTGGTCAGTGCCGCCCAGATTCTTCGCATGAGGGTCTCCCGGTCCTGGGGATGGGTGGGGGATCGTGCCGAGCTCGGGGGTGGTGCTGGTCACGGGGGTGGTGCCGAGTTCCAGAACCTGACGTACTAAACCGGTCTAGCTATGCCAGGGACTATGCTCCGGCCTAAACTTGGATGTCAAGAGAAGGAGTCGGGTTCTGTGGCCAGACCGACGATCGCCGACATCGCGCGCCAGGCCGGTGTCTCCAAGGGCGCGGTGTCCTTCGCGCTCAACGGCCGCCCCGGCGTGAGCGAGGCGACCAGGGCCCGGATCCTGCGGGTCGCCGAGGAGATGAACTGGCGCCCGCACAGCGCCGCGCGCGCCCTCGGCGGCGCCCGGGCCGACGCCGTCGGCCTGGTGATCGCCCGCCCGGCCCGCACCATCGGGGTCGAGCCGTTCTTCAGCCAACTGCTCTCCGGCCTCCAGGCGGTGCTCTCGGCCAGCTCCGTCGCGCTGCACCTGATGGTGGTCGAGGACACCGCCGCCGAGATCGAGGTCTACCGGCGCTGGGCCTCCGAGCACCGGGTCGACGGCTTCATCGTCGTCGACCTGCAGGTCCGCGACCCGCGGTTGCCGGTCCTGGACGAACTCGGCCTGCCCGCCGTCGTCCTGGGCGGGCCCGGCCGGGGCGGTGGGCCGCTGCGGATCTGGGCCGACGACCGGGAGGCGATGCTCTCGATCGTCGACTACCTGGCCGCCATCGGGCACCGCCGGATCGCCCACCTGGCCGGCCTGCCGCACTTCCAGCACACCCAGCGACGGATTCGCGCGCTGCGCGACGCCTCCCGCCGGCTCGGACTGGAGGAGGCCGTCTCGGTGCCCACCGACTTCAGCGACGCCGAGGGCGCCGCCGCCACCCGCGCCCTGCTCTCCCGGGCCCGCCGGCCCACCGCGATCGTCTACGACAGCGACGTGATGGCCGTCGCCGGGCTCGGCGTGGCCGGGGAGATGGGCGTGGCGGTGCCCGGCGAACTGTCCATCGTCTCCTTCGACGACTCCGTGCTGGCCCGGATCGTCCACCCGCCGCTGACCGCGCTCAGCCGGGACACCTTCGCGCTCGGCGAGCAGGTCGCCCGCAGTCTGCTGGCGGCCCTCGACGAAACCGGGGCCGGGCGCGACCTGCAGATGCCCACGCCGCGGCTGACCGTGCGCGAGTCCACCTCGCCGCCGGGGGCGGACTCGCCCGCAGGAGTGGTTGTTGCGCGAGTCGTTGACAGCGGTTCTGAACCGGTTTAGCCTCGGCGCCGAGCGGGGGCCCCGCTCGGCGCGCTCTCATCCCGGCACCCCCTGCCGGCCTGCCACCCCGAAGACCCGCCGGCCGTGGCGGCGAACCGTCACCCCGATGAGCACCGCCACGCCACATGCACCCGGACCCGTCCGCGCAGACGGGCCCGTCCCCACCCTCCTCCGCTCGATCGGAGCCACCGCATGTCACGACGGATACCCCTGATGTCACGACGGATGCCCCTGCTGCTCAGCGCCGCGCTCGCGACCGCCGCGCTGGGCGCCGCACCCGCCGCCCACGCCGAGCCGAAGGCGCCCGCCACCCCGGCCGCCACCACCGCCGGCAGCCAGCCCTACGCCTCGTACTGGTACCCCGACACCATCCTGAACTGGGACCCGGCCACCGACCCGGACGCCCGCTTCAACCGCTCCCGTGTCCCGCTCCAGCCCCGCACCAGCGACCCGGCCCTCAAGGCGAGCCCGAACGCCCGGGCCGGCGAAGGCAGGATCGCCTCACTGGTCTCCTTCGGGCCCACCTCCAACAACCCCTCCCAGGGCTCCGCCGACCCCAACTACTACGCCTTCGGCTACTGGCAGTACGTCGACAAGCTGGTCTTCTGGGGCGGCTCGGCCGGCGAGGGCCTGATTCTCGCCCCCAACCCGACCGTCATCGACGCCGCCCACCGCAACGGCGTCAAGGTCTACGGCACCGTCTTCTTCCCGCCCGGCGCCTACGGCGGCCAGCTCCAGTGGGTCCGCGACTTCGTCCAGAAGTCCGGCAACCGCTACCCCGTCGCCGACAAGCTCGTCCAGGCCGCCCGGTACTACGGCTTCGACGGCTGGTTCATCAACCAGGAGACCGGCGGCGGAGACGCGGGCCTGGCCACCGAAGTGCGCAACCTCATGCAGTACACCAAGGCGCAGAGCGGCACCGACTTCATGTGGTACGACGCCATGACCACCTCCGGCTCGGTCAACTGGCAGAACGCCCTCACCTCCGCCAACTCGCCCTTCCTCCAGGACGGTTCGAAGCGCACCTCGGACTCGATGTTCCTGAACTTCGACTGGAGCTCCAGCGGCCTGAACTCCTCCCGCACGCTGGCCCGGCAGCTCGGCCGCAGCGAGTACGACCTCTACTCCGGCATCGACACCGAGGCCAACGGCTACAACACCGGCGTCGACTGGAACAGCCTCTTCCCGGCCGGCAAGCCGCACACCACCTCGCTGGGCCTCTACCGGCCCGAATGGACCTGGAAGTCCGCCACGGACCGGGCCGACTTCTACGCCAAGGACGCCCGCTACTGGGTCGGCGCCAAGGGTGACCCGTCCGCCGTCAACCCCTCCGACAGCTGGCCCGGCCTGGCCGGCTACGTCGCCGAGTCCTCGCCGATCACCGCCAAGCCCTTCGTCACCAGCTTCAACACCGGGCAGGGCGACTTCTACAACTCCGCCGGCACCCGGGTCGCCACCGGCGGCTGGAACAACCTCTCCCTCCAGGACGTCCCACCGACCTACCGGTGGGTGGTCAACTCCACCGGCAGCAAGCTCACCCCGTCCGTCGACTTCACCGACGCCTACCAGGGCGGCTCCTCGCTGCGCCTCACCGGCACCCTGGACGCGACCAACACCGTGCGGCTGTACGAGACCAAGCTCCCGGTGGCGGCGACCACCAAGCTGGACCTGGTGGTCAAGACCCCGGCCGCCGGGCCGACCAAGCTCAAGGCCGCGGTCTCCTTCACCGACGCGCCGAGCAGCTTCACCACGATCGACCTGGGCGCCAACTCCGGTACCGGCTGGGAGCGGCACAGCCTCGACCTGTCCCCGTACGCGGGCCGCACGATCGCCCAGATCGCCCTCCAGGCCGACGGCTCCGACCCCTCCTACGACGTGCGGATCGGCCAGGTCTCCGTCTACGACGGCGCGGTGGACACCCCGGCGGCGCCCAGCGGCCTCACCGTCCTCGGCGCGAGCGACGTGACGGCGGGCTCCAGCCAGTCGCTGCGCCTGTCCTGGACCGCGGCGCCCGGCGGCAACGTCCACCACTACGAGGTGTACCGGCGCAACGCCGACGGCAGCCGGACCTTCCTCGGCGCGACCCCCAACGACGCGTACTTCGTCGGCCGCCTCGACCGGGCCGGGACCGAGGACGCCACCACCCTCGACGTCGAGGCCGTCTCCACCACCTACGGCCGCTCCACCGCCGCCTCCACCACCGTCGGCTGGACCGGCACGCCGCCCGCGACCGGCAGCAACCTGGCGCTGAACCGCCCGGCCACCGCCTCCGGCCGGTGCAACGCCAACGAGGGCCCCGCGAAGGCCGTCAACGGCAGCGTCAACGGCGGCACCGGCGACAAGTGGTGCAGCCTGGACAGCTCCAAGTGGCTCGAGGTGGACCTCGGTTCGACCAAGAGCCTGTCCACGTTCGTGGTCAAGCACGCGGCGGCGGGCGGCGAGAGTGCCTCCTACAACACCCGCGACTTCTCGATCCAGGTCCGCTCGAACACCACCGACCCGTGGACCACGGTCGCCAACGTCACCGGCAACACCGCAGGCACCACCACCCACCCGGTGACCAGCACGGCCCGCTACGTCCGCCTGGTCGTCACCAAGCCCGCCCAGAACACCGATCCGGCCGCCCGCATCTACGAGTTCGAGGCCTGGGGCCAGTAGGCCCCCGTACCGACACCGAAAGGACCCTCCCCGTGCCGGTCACCATCACCGCCGTCGAGAACACCGACCTCTTCATCGGCCCCGAGGACGCCCCGCGCCAGCTGCTGCGGGTGACGCTCGACGGCCCGGCCGCCCGGATCACCGTCAGCGGCCCGGGCGTGCGCGGCGAGGCGACCGGCACGGGGCCGGTCGAAGTCCCACTGGAGCTCACCGGCGCCGAGCCGGGCGCTCAACTGCCCGTCACTGTCAGGGCAGAAGGCGCCTCGGTGGACGCCCTGGTGGAGGTCGCCGAACCCGGCTGGACGATGTTCCTGGTCTCCCACTTCCACTACGACCCGGTCTGGTGGAACACCCAGGCCGCCTACACCTCCCCCTGGGAGCTGCTCTCCGCCGACGCCACCACCCGGCCGCTCTGGGAGCGCAACGGCTTCGCACTCGTCGACGCCCATCTGGACCTCGCGCTGCGGGACCCGGTGTACAAGTTCGTCCTCGCCGAAGTCGACTACCTCAAGCCGTACTTCGACCAGCACCCCGAGCGCCGCGAGACGCTGCGCACGCTGCTGGAACGCGGCCAGGTCGAACTCGTCGGCGGCACCTACAACGAGCCCAACACCAACCTCACCGGCGCCGAGACCACCATCCGCAACATCGTCTACGGCATCGGCTACCAACGCGACATCCTCGGCGGCGATCCCCAAACCGCCTGGCAGCTCGACGTGTTCGGGCACGATCCGCAGTTCCCCGGCCACCTCGCCGCCGCCGGGCTCACCGGCAGCGCCTGGGCCCGCGGCCCCTTCCACCAGTGGGGCCCGATCCAGAAGAACTTCCGCGAGGCCAAGGACGACGCCCGGGTGATGCAGTTCCCGAGCGAGTTCGAGTGGATCGCCCCCTCCGGCGAGGGCGTGCTCACCCACTACATGCCGCACCACTACTCGGCCGGCTGGTGGATGGACTCCTCCCCGGACCTCGCCACCGCCGAACAGGCCGTCTACGAGCTGTACCGCAAGCTCAAGCCCGTGGGCGCGACCAGGAACCTGCTGCTGCCGGTGGGGACGGACTACACCCCGCCGAACAAGTGGGTCACCGAGATCCACCGCTCCTGGGCCGCCAAGTACCTCTGGCCGCGCTTCGTCTGCGCCACCCCGCGCGACTTCCTCGACGCCGTCCGGGCCGAACTCGCCGCCACCGGCCGCCGGCCCAGCCCGCAGACCCGCGACATGAACCCGGTCTACACCGGCAAGGACGTCTCGTACATCGACACCAAGCAGGCCCAGCGGGCCGGCGAGGTCGCCGCCGCCGACGCCGAGAAGCTCGCCACCCTGGCCTCCGTCCACGGCCTCGGCGAGTACCCCTCCGCCGCGCTCGACAAGGTCTGGCGCCAACTCGCCTACGGCGCCCACCACGACGCCATCACCGGCTCCGAGTCCGACCAGGTGTACCTCGACCTGCTCGGCGGCTGGCGCGAGGCGCACGACCTCGCGGCCGCCGTCCGGGACGAGGCGCTGGACGCGCTCACCGCGCGGATCTCCACGGCGGGCGAGGGTGCGGCCGTGGTGGTCACCAACACGCTCTCCTTCGACCGGACCGACCTGGTCACCATCGCGTTGCCTCCCGAGGGCAGGGCCGTACGGGTCCTGGACGACCGGGGCGAGCCGGTGCCGAGCGTCGTCGACCGAGGGACGCTGCGCTTCCTCGCCGCCGACGTCCCCGCGCTCGGCTGGCGCACCTGGCGGCTGGTGGAGGGCTCGGCGGAGGAACCCTGGACGACGGCCGAGGGGGTGGAGATCACCAACGACCGCTACCGGGTGACCGCCGACCCGGCCCGCGGCGGCGGCCTGTCCTCCGTCCACGACCTGCTGCACGACCGGGAGTTGATCCAGGGTGGCCGGATCGGCAACGAACTGAGGGTCTACGAGGAGTACCCGCAGCACCCCGACTTCGGCGAGGGCCCCTGGCACCTGGTGCCGAGCGGCCCGGTGCGCGGCTCCGGCACGGCCCCGGCCGAGGTGCGCCGCGAGACCGGCCCGCTCGGCGAGCGGCTGGTGATCGGCGGCACGGTCGACGGGATCCGCTACGAGCAGACCGTCACCCTGTGGCGCGGCCTCGACCGGGTCGACTGCCGCACCCGGGTCGTCGACTACTCCGGCGCCGACCGTCTGCTGCGGCTGCGCTTCCCCGTCGACCTGCCCGGTGCGCTGCCGGTCAGCGAGGTCGCCGGCGCCGTCGTCGGGCGCGGCTTCGCCCTGCCCGACGTCGACTCCGCCGAGGCGCCGTGGACCCTGGACAACCCGGCGAACACCTGGTTCGGCCTCGGCGCCACCGCGCGCGCCGTCCTGCGTGATCCGGCCGGATCCCCTTCGGGGGAGCGTGCGTTGGGCGTCGCCGAGGTGGTCGTCCCGACTCTGGACGACGCCGCCGACGCCCGCCCGCTGGTGGTCGCCCTCGCCCGGGTCGGCGTCACCGCCACCACCTCCGGCGCCGACTGGGCCCGGTACGGCTGGCTGGACGTCGACTCCAACCTGCCCGACTTCCGGATCGTCCTCGGCGGCCCCGAAGACAACGACGCCGCACGGGAGTTGATCGAGCGGGCGGGCGAGGAGTACGCGAGCGTCCTCAAGGCCCACGGCGCGGTCTGGGTGCCCGCCCTCACCCCGCTCGCCGAGGTCTGGCAGCCCGGCGCCGACCTGCGCGACCTGCGGGCGCTGCCCGCCCTGGTCGTCACGGACACCGCCGCGCTGGTCGCCGACCTCGCCGACGCCCGGATCGGCGCCGTCTGCCCGTCCGAGGTCGTGGACCAACTTGCCGACCACACCGTCGCGTTGCTCAGCTTCGGCCTGCCCGGCTTCGCGGTCGACACCACCGGCGCCCTGCACCTGTCCCTGATGCGCAGCTGCACCGGCTGGCCGTCCGGCGTCTGGATCGACCCGCCCCGGCGCACCCTGCCGGATGGATCCTCCTTCCAACTCCAGCACTGGACGCACGAGTTCAGCTACGCGCTGGTCGGCGGCCCGGGTGACTGGCGGGACCAGACCCTGCCCGCGCAGGGGCAGGAGTTCAACCACCCGCTGTACGCGCGGATCGCCCCGGCGCAGGACGGCCCGCTGCCGGCCACCCTCTCCTGGCTGCGGGTCGAGCCGCAGCGCGAGGTGCTGCTCGGTGCGCTCAAGCCCGCCGGGAACCCGATCGCGCACGGCTCGGCCGCGGCGGTCGGCAGCGAACTCACCGTCCGGCTGGTCGAGTCGACCGGTCTCGGGCGCACGGCGGAACTCCGCGGCGCGCTCGGGCTGGGCGAGGTGCGGCCCGCCGACCTGCTGGAACGGCCCCTCGGCGCGGCCGCCGAGCGCCTCGACCTGGCCGGCTCGCAGATCGCCACCCTGCTCGCCGCCCCCGGCGTCGCGGGTGTCGCGGGTGTCGCGGGTGTTGCCGGGGGCGCTGGCGGCGCGAGTGTCGCCGGTGTCGCCGAGCCCGGTGGGCCGGTCCTCGGCCCGGTCGCCGAACCCGCGCAGCCCGTCCACGCCCGCTACTGGCTGCACAACCGGGGCCCGGCGCCGCTCGGCTACCTGCCGGTGTCCGTCGGTGCCTCGCCCGGCCTGCTGCGGACGGACGGCGAAGCGGTCGAACTCTCCGTCGCCCTGTCCTCGCAACTGCGCGATGCGGCGGTCGAGGGCACGGCCGTCGTCCTGCCGCCCGAGGGCTGGACGGCGAGCCTCGGCAGCCGCCCGTACCGGCTGGAGGCCGGCGGCCACCTGCGCTTCCCGGTCACCCTCACCCCGCCCGCCGAGGCCCCGCCCGGCCTGTACTTCGCCGCCGTCCGGATCACCCACGACGGCCAGGAGATCGAGGACGTGGTGACCATCGCCGTGGGCGAGCTCCCCGGCCTGCTGCCCGTCCCCGGCGACGCTCCCGAGGACTGGACGGCCGCCCAGGGCACCAAGGCCGAGGCGGGCCGGGACACCGGCCTCTCCGTCACCGTCTCCGACGAAACGCTCCGCCTCACGCCCGGTGACCGCACCACCCTCACCCTGACCCTCACCAACCGCACCCGAGGTGAGATCCGGGGCGAGCTGCAACTCGTCTCCCCCTGGGGCACCTGGGAGGCCATCGCCGACCCGGTCCGCGGTTTCACCGTCCTGGCTGAATCCTCGACAACCGTCGACTTCGAGATCGTCGCCCCCGAGTCCACCGACCCCGGCGCGTACTGGGCGCTGGCCAAGGTCATGTGGTTCGGCCGCTGCCAGTACGCCCCGACCGTCGCCCTGGAGGTGGAGGCATGACCCTCGGCCTGCTCGACGGACGGCCCCTCCCGCGCACCGCCCTCGACCGCCGCCTCGCCGCCCTCCGCACCGGCCCGCGCTCCACCGCCCTGCCCCAGCCCGGCAGTTCGGAGGACCGCCAGCTCACCCGCTGGGTCGCGCAGGTTCTTCTGACCGAGGCCCTGTGTGAGACGGTGGCCGCCGAACGGGCGTTGGCCGTCTCCGCACCCGGCCCCGCCCGCCTCGACCAACAGGCCGCCGTCGAACTCGGCTCCATCACCGCCGCCGCGTACGAGGGCAGCGCGGCCGTTCGGGCCGTCTACGCGTCCGTCACCGCCGACGTCGAACCCTCCGCCGCCGACCTCGCCCACTACCGCGGCGTGACCACCCGCCCGCCGATCGTCCGCTGGCACCTCGCCCTCCCCGACGGCGAGTTGGAAGCCGACCCCGACACCCTCCCGACGGCCCTCGCCGAAGCCCTCCGCGCGGCCGCACCGGGTGAACGGGTCACCGCCGGTCCCTGGACGGCCGCCCTCCTCGCCATCCACACCGTCACTGATGACCACGACCCCACCCCCGCCCTGAAGGAGGCCGCCCGCCGCGCCGCCTTCGTCCGCTGGCTCGACCACGAGCGCGCCCGACGCCTCACCCTCGTCGAGGGCCTGGAACACCCCGGCGACCCGGCCCAACCTGACAACCACCACCGCCACTGACAACCCGAGGCCTTGGCCGCCGCGCTCGGAGACCGAACGCGGCGGCCAGGCGGCTTCCGGCCCTCGCTACGGCCTGCCTGACAAATGATCATCCGGCTGGTCCGCGGAGCCCGTGACCGAGTCGACGGCTTCATGTCAGCGGGGCATGGTTCACC
This sequence comes from Kitasatospora sp. MAA19, assembly GCF_029894125.1. Taxonomy (GTDB): domain Bacteria; phylum Actinomycetota; class Actinomycetes; order Streptomycetales; family Streptomycetaceae; genus Kitasatospora. The sequence continues at coordinate 72,978 of NZ_JARXYZ010000025.1, read as the reverse complement.
CGTGCTGTGACCGGCTCAGGTCGGGCCGCCGGTGACCCAGCCCATCCGCACGTCAGCCGCCGCATCCGCCCAGGGCGCGCGGCGGCCCGCTGTACCGTCACGGACCCGTACTGCGGCGGCTTGGTGCCGGGACTGTAGCTGCTGCTCGGCGGTTCGGACTCACCGGGTCATCGAAGGGTGCGGACCATGACGGCGTAGAGCGGGGCGTCTTCGAATGGACGGTGCTCGCCGACCCTCTTGTATGCCCAGCGCTCGTACAGTGCTTGGACCCGAGGGTGGGTGACATCGACGTAGAGCACGGCCAGTGCTTCGTCCCGTCCGGAGAGCAGCGCATCGTGTGTCTGCTCGGCGATGCCGAGCTTCCGCCAGTCGGGGCGCACCATGACCTCGGACACGGCGAACGTTGACGTGTTGGAAGGCGGCGACATGTGCGGGCGCCACCACTCGCGGCCGTCTTCCAGCGGGGCGCCGTAGCAGTAGCCGACCGGCTCGTCGTCGTCGTAGGCCATGACGCAGCTGTAGCCGGGCCGGGACGTCCAGTGCTTGGCGAACCAGGGGAAGCGCTGGACGAAGGGGTCGTCTGCTTGGTCCCGGTAGGCGTCCGCGTGGACGTCGATGAGCACCTGCGTGTGGTCGGCGGGAATGCTGCCGGCCTCGTGGCGGCGTAGGGCTATCGTCACTGGGTGCCTCCCTGGGCGTGGACTCTGTCGGTCCACTCTCGCGTAACTGCCGAGGTCGGTGCCAGGGTGATCAGGCCGCGGTGGAAGTCGCCGAGGAGGGTGCGGAGCCTCGGCGGAAGCGGGTCGGCGCCCATCAGCGCGTACACACTGGTGGCGGTGGCGGTGGCGGTGGCGGTGGCCTGTTCGACTTCTCTCTGTCCGAGCTGGGCGAGCGGCCGGGCCACCGCCGACCAGCGTCGCGCCGCCGCCGATGCGTTCGACGATCTCGTGGCCGTCCTTGCGCTGGGCGGAATCACCTTGCCGTCCGCGGGCGTCGACTGGCCTGCGGGCAGGCTCACCGGATCCTTCCTCATCGAACTCGGAGCGACGACACCGGAGATGATCGTCCGTCTCGTCGAACTCCTCCGGAGTGGCCTTCGGCAGGAACAGCGGGAAGCAGCCGGTGGCAGCTGAACTCGCCTGCGCCATCGGTTCCATGAAAGGTGTGGTTGTCGTTGCTCGGCTCGTGTGGTGGGTGGCTTTCGCCGGCGCCTTGGTGGCCGGATTCGCCGCAGGACGTGATCGCTGACGGCCGGCGGTGGACACGGACAGGCGATCGGATTCCCGAACACCCCCTGGCAGTAAGAGGTCGCGCAGATAGGCGCGGCGGTAGCCCTGGTGGAAAGGCAGGCGCAGGTATGGTGATCACGGAGTTGCGACGCTCAGTGGTCAACGGGGGCGACTTGTGCCTGTACTGCCGTCGTGGCTGGCTGAGCCGCTGTGGGATCAGTTCTCGGCGTTGTTGCCCGCTCGGGCGGCCTACCACCCAGACCATCCCCTGCGCTGCCACCGCCCGCGCATCCATGACCGGATCGTGTTCAACAAGCTCCTGCAGGTGCTGCGGTTCGGCTGCTCCTACGAGGCGATCGCCGACACGACCTGCTCGGCGAGTACCATCCGCAGCCGCCGCGACGAGTGGATCCGACTGGGCATCTTCAGCCAGTTCAGGCAGATCGCGCTCGCCGCCTACGACCGCATCGTCGGCCTGGTGCTGGATCATATTGCCATCGACGGCTCCATCACCAAGGCCCCCGGCGGTGGCGAGGTTGCCGGGCGTTCGCCGGTTGACCGGGGCAAACAGGGCCTGAAACGCTCCGGCATGACGGATGGCTACGGAATCCCGCTCGGCCATGTCCTGGCAGGGGCGAACTGCCACGACTCTCCGCTGCTGGCCTCGACCCTGGATCGCCTGGTGGACCTCGGGCCGCTGCCCGAGGACATCACGGTGCACTTGGACGCCGGCTACGACTCGAACAAGACCCGCGCCCTGCTCGACGAACGCGGCCTGCACGGCCGGATCGCGCACAAGGGTGAGAAGGCCCCGATCCAGGCAAGCGAACGGTGGCATGTCGAGCGGACCCACGCCTGGCAGAACGCCTTCCACCGTCTCGCCCGCTGCTTTGAGCGCCGCGCCGTCGTGATTGACGCGTTCTTCGACCTCGCGGACACGATCACCACCGTCCGCAGCCTCATTCGACGAGCCTGGACCACCCACCGCTGGCAGACACGTCCCCGCCGTCGCCCCTGAACATCAGCCCCTGAAGACCCCCATGTCCTCGGGGGACCGCCTCTCAAGTGGCTCGTACTGCGAGACGTCTGTGCGGGGCCCGGTCAACGGCGGGCCAACACCGCGACCTCCCAGCCGAAGCCCACCACCAGCCGACCATCCGGCACCACGGCCACCGCGCAGACCGGCAGCGGGAACACCAACTCCGGCCCGACCTGGACGCCGGTGGTCAGGTCCCAGACCCGCACCGTGCCATCGTCGCCGCCGGTGACCGCCAGGGAGCGGTCGTCGACCACCGCCGTCGCCACCGCGTTCACATCGCCGGTGTGGCCGGTGAGGGGTTGGCCGATCTCCTGGACGGTGGTCAGGTCCCAAACCCGCACCGAGCCATCGCTGCCGCCGGTGACCGCGACGGGGCGGCCCTCGACCACCGCCGTCGCCACCGCCAGCACGCAGTCGGTGTGGCCGGTGAGGGGTTGGCCAATCTGCCGACCTGCGGTCAGGTCCCAGACCCGCACCGTGCCATCGTCGCCGCCGGTGACCGCCAGGGAGCGGCCGTCGACCACCGCCGTCGCCACCGCCCACACCCAGTCGTCCTGGCCGGTGAGGTGCAGGCCGACCTGCCGACCGGTGGTCAGATCCCAGACCCGCACCGTGCCGTCGCCGCCGGTGACCGCCACGGGGCAGCCGTCGACCACTGTCGTCGCCACCGCGTTCACATCGCCAGTGTGGCCGGTGGGCGGCTCACCCACCTGGCCGCCCGAGGCCAGGTCCCATACCCGCACCATCCCGTCCTGACTGCCGGCGATCACGTGAGGACGGCCGTCCAGCACCGCTGTCGCCACCGCCCGCACCTTGTCGCTATGGCCGATCACCGGCTCGCCGACCTGCTTGCCCGTGGCCAGATCCCACACCTGGAGCGTCCAGTCCTCGCCTCCGCTGACGATGCAGGGGCGGCCGTCGATCGTTGTCGTGACCACCGACAACACCCAGCCGTCGTGACCGGTGAGAGGTCGGCCGATCTGCCGGCCCGTGGTCAGATCCCATACCCGCACGGTCTCGTCGTGGCCACCGGTGACCGCCACGAGGTGGCCATCGACCACCGCCGTCGCCACCGCTCGCACCCCCTCCTCGTACGGCTCCACCGGTGCGCCGGAGTCGGCGACTGTGAGCGGCTCGCCGGTCTGCTCGCGCGTGGTCAGGTCCCATACCCGCACGGTGTCGTCGTGGCTGCCGGTGACCGCGACGGGACGGCCGTCGAGCACCGCCGTCGCCACCGAGTACACATAAGAGGTGTGGCCGGTGAGGGGCTCGCCGATCTGCTCGCGCGTGGTCAGGTCCCACACCCGCACCGTGTGATCGCCGCCGCCGGTGACCGCGACGGGACGGCCGTCGAGCACCGCCGTCGCCACCGCCCCCACCGCAGCTGCGTGGCCGGTGAGGGGTTGGCCGATCTGCCGGCCGGTGGTCAGGTCCCATACCCGCACGGTCCGGTCAGAACCGCCGGTGACCGCCACGGGGCGGCCGTCGACCACCGCCGTCGCCACCGCGTCCACCTCGCCGGTGTGGCCGGTGAGGGGTTGGCCGATCTGCCGGCCGGTGGTCAGGTCCCATACCCGCACGGTCCGGTCACAACTGCCGGTGACCGCCACGGGGCGGCCGTCGACCACCGCCGTCGCCATCGCCAGCAACGGTTCGGTGTGGCCAGTCGGAATACGACGCACGGACCGGTCCAGCTGGGAGCCGGTGGCCCACTCGACGCCCCACGGTGCGGCGGGTTCGTCCTCCACCGGTACTGCGGTGATCCGTGCCGACAGCTCCCGGTCCCCGTAACGGGCCGCATCCAGCGCCAGCAGCTGTCGGCGTACCCCCGCAGTGACGTCACGATGCAGGTCTGTCGAGGCCCGGTACACCGACGCGGCCAATCGCGCCGCCGGACCCGACGCCGCATCCAGCAACGCCATCACCGATCCCGGGTCCGCGTTCACCAGGAACCCCGGATCGGCCAACCGCTGGGCGGCCACGGAAGATTCAGCACGCGGGCGGCCGTCCCGCAGATCATCAGACATGACCGGCACACTAGTGCTGTGCCCGGGATGGTTCGCCGTGTTTGGGGCGTCTCTCCGTCTGCCCGCGGTAGGTCTGGTCACTCGGCTACTGCCGCCTGCCATGTCCATGAGGTGCGGCGGGGATGGCCGTCCAGGTCGCCCCGGCCGGTGCACCAGAGGAGGACATGAGCCGGGTCACCGGGTGGGGCATCGGGGAAGAGCCGGTGGAGCACTGCCGCGCAGAGCGGCGCCGGGGGCAGCCACGGCACGCCCAGCCCCTGGGTGATGTCGCGGGTGTGCAGGAGCACCTCGGCGACACCCATCGCCGCGAAACCTGGCGGGTCGCAGGGACCCCAGTGCCAGGCCCGGACCTCCGGGCGGGCCGTGGCCAGTGCACTGCCGAGTAGCCCTGCGCAGGCGGTGACCACCTGGAGCACCTCGCGCGGGGAGCTGTCCGGGTGGACGGAGAGGTCGAAGGGCAGGTAGGCGTCCGTCGGGCGTGCGGCGACCTGTCCGGCGTAGGCCAGCAGGTCATGGGCGATGTGGGCGGCCGTCGTCCAGCAGCTCCATTCCAGCGAACCTGCCGGTACCGACCAGTCCTGCGCGTCGTGCGGACCGAGTACCCGCAGCATCTCGGTCACGGCTTCGTTGACGTCTCGGTTGTCGATGTTGCGCATCAGGCGATGCTATGGCTGCGGCGAAGAGGGTTCATCCGTCCACAGTTAGGCTGCCGCGCTCGCGAGGGGGCGTCCGCCCCAGCGCAGGCCCTTCTCGCTGCGGATGCGGGCGCGTTCGCGGCGTTGGGCGGCCAGGACGTCGGGGTGGCGGGTGTTGGCGTTGCGCCAGCGAAGGTATCGGTGCAGTTCACGGGTCTGGACGGTGTGGTTGGGGTGGTTGGAGTTGGCGAGGGTGAACTGCCGCAGCGGTCCGAAGTGCGCCTCGATGGGGTTGGCCCAGGAGGCGTTGGTCGGGGTGAAGCACAGCTCCACCTTGTTCTTCCGGGCCCACTGGCGGATCTTGGCGCCCTTGTGGGCGGAGAGGTTGTCCATGATCACGTAGATCGGGGCGCCGTCGGGGCGGGCGGCGCGGATCGACTTGAGCGCGGCCAGGCTGTTGGTGGTGCCCTTGCGGCGGTGGTTGACGCCCCAGAGAGTGTCGTCGCCGATGGAGTAGCAGCCGTGGAAGTAGGTCACGCCGTGGGTGCGGTGGTAGGTCGCCGGGACCCGGTCCGGTCGGCCCTGCTTGGCCCAGCAGGATCCGCCGGTGGGGCGGATGCCGAGCGGCCCGAACTCGTCGAACGCGAAAACGCGGTCGGGGAAGTGCTCCAGGGCGTGCTCGATCCGGTCGAGTTTGGCGTCGCGGTCGGGGTCGGTGGACTCCTTCCAGGTCTTGGTTCGTTGGAAGGTGACGCCGCGTCGGGCGCGCAGGCAGCGCAGGGCCTCGCGGCCGATGCGGATCACCCGGCCGTGGACTCTGCGGAGGTAGGCGGCGAGCTTGCGGATGGACCAGCGGGTGAAGGGCTGGGCGAGCTTGGTCGGGCGGGTGGTGGCCGTCTGGACGGCGAAGTTCTCGTCGTCAGGGCTGAGTTGGCGGGGACGGCCTCCCGCCCACTGAGGGTCCAGACAGACCAGGCCGATCTGGTTGAAGCGGTGAACGACGTCGCGCACCGTGTCCTCGTCGGCCGCCACCAGCTGGGCGATCACCGGGACGCGGTTACCGCCGGCCGAGGCCAGCAGCATCATCGCCCGCCGGTACCGCACCGAACTGGTACTGCCCCGACGCACAATCTGCTGCAGCCGCTGCCCCTCCTGATCAGTCAGTCTGCGGACCTTGACCGGCTCTGCCACCGCGCCTCCACGCGCTGGCTGGGATGTCAGCCCCCATCCAATCGGCCCCAGCCTCGGTGCGGGCAGAAACCCGGTGAACCTATGCGGTCAGAGCACTAGCCGTACCCAGCAACACAGCACCGCAGAAAGCACGACCGCCAGACCCCCGCCTGCACATGGGCAGGGCACCGACAGGACGCGAGCGCAGGCACACGAACACGAAGCGTCACCATTGCACATTACGCAGGCCCCCGCCTGGACCCCGCCGGTATCCTCCTTTCCGCCTATCCGCGCGAGTTCTAAGCCAAGGTCGGGCCGTTGGGGCGGTCGGCGATGCCGGAGGCGGCGGCGATGGCCGGCCCGCCGAGCAGCGTGCTCGGCGGGCCGGTACAGGTCCGGCATCTACGGTTGGAGTCCCAGGGTGACCTGGAAGCCGAGGCTGCCCAGCATCGTGTAGCCGCCGTAGAGGTCGCAGCGGGCGGCGACGAGGACGCCGGCCGGGTAGGCGAGGACCTTCGGCGGCTGGAGGCCGTAGCCGCGGCGGCGGTCGCTGGTGGGCTTGCCGGGGGAGAGGACGCTGGTGGCGCTTGCGAAGAGGATGGCGGTGCCGTCGGTCCGGTCGCCGTGGGGCGGCGGGAGGAGGGTGCCGGTGTCGTCCTCGGGAACGAACAACAGCAGCCAGAACGAACCGGTGGTCTCCTTCCCGAGGAAGAAGTTGACGGTCGCGTCACCGGTGACGACGTTGCCGAGGACCTTCACGCCGGAGAAGGACAGCGGCAGCGCCGTGGGGTGGCCGGAGCCGTCGATCTCGGCCAGCAGCCGGTGCAGGGCCGGGGCGCTGTCGAGCGTGGCCCACTCCCTCAGCGTGATGAGCGCGTCGTCCTGGGCCGGTACTACCTGCTCTTCGTCCATGGCGCCTCCTCGGAACGGTCCTCCTGGTGTGCGGAGGGTCGACGAGCTCACGGATGCCCGCCGCGGGCGGCCGGGGCACCGGGAGCGGAGAGGTGTCCCCCGAACGGCTGCGGACGGTGACCGATACGGGCCATCAGCGGCACGGCGTGGGCTCGGTCCGCGCCGTGCCGCTGATGGGTTCACGCCCAGGGGTCGGTGAAGGAGCGGCCGCGTACGGGCTCGGTGTGGGTGGTGGGCTGGGGGGCAGCCTCGGTCAGGGGTGAGGGCGCACGTTCGAGGCAGTCAGAGGTGGTCGGCCGTCAGACGATCTTGCAGGGCGCGTAGGCGTGCCCCAACCGGGCGGCCGCGCCCAGGCGGTGGTTCCCGTCCTCGATGCTGATGCCGTCTCCGTTGAGCTTGATCTTGATCGGTTCGAGCGCGGCGCTGTTCCTCATACCGGTGACGGCGGCGTTGAGTCGGTTCTCGACGAGCCCGCCCGCCACGGTCTGCGCACGGCCGCTGGCCCCTTGCAGCAACGCGACGCTCACTTCGACCAGTTGGCCCGACCGTACGCCCTGCGTCTCGAAGTCCTGCAGCTGGTCGATCCGTGCCCCGTGGAAGGCCGCGCCGCCGGCCCGGACGTGATAGCTCGTGTCCCGTTGCCGCGTGAAGTGGCCGCTCAGGTCCGCCTGTGCCTGGTCCGGCCCGATCTCCCCGTTGTTGAGGCTGCGGTAGGTCTCCAGGCCGTCGTCGAACTTGATGTACCTGTAGCTGCTTTCCCCGTCGAAGATCACACGCTCCTCGGAGCCGGCGAGCTGGTAGACCTCTACGCCGTACTCGTCGCCGTGCTCTTCGGTCTTCGCCTCGTCCAGGATGAGCCGCAGCCCCGGATAGTCGGGGTCGACGTCGGTGTGGTCGCCTTCCTCCTCGGCGGGCTTCGGCTGGGGCCACCGCTGCACCGAGGGCTCGGCGGCCCGGGTGCCGGGCGTGTGGGCCGCGTGCACCGGCTCGGGGTCCCGGGCCGGCGGCCGGGACAGCACCCGGGAGGCGTTGGCCTCGGCCTCGCGCTCGAAGCGGTCGGAGGGGTCGCTGACCCGCAGCCCGGTCCCGTTGTCGGTGCCCGCGACGGGGCCGCTGCGCTGCTGGATGACGTGGGTCAACTCGTGGGCGAGCGTGTGCTTGTCGCCTCCTCCGGAGCCGATCACGATGTGGCTGCCCGAGGTGTAGGCGCGGGCGCCGATCCCGGCCGCGGACTCCCGGGCGCTCGCGCCGGTGTGCAGGCGGACGTCGGAGAAGTCCGCGCCGAGCCGGGTCTCCATCTCGCTCCGGAGCCCGTCGGCCAGGGGTGTACCAGGGCTCCTGAGCACCTCGTGGACGGCGGAGCGCTGCACGTCGGGCGCGGCTCGGTCGTGCCCGCACCCGGTCGAGTGCTCGTGCTGCTCCAGCATCCGGCTCACCGCGGCGTTGCCCACGGCCCGTTGCATGGCGGCGAGTGCCGCGGGAGTCACGACCCCGGCACCGGACGGGCGCCGGGCGGCAGTCGTGGGCCGGCCGGTACGGACTGGTCGTCGGTCGGCGGCAATCGCACTGCCGGGGTCGTGGGCGCGCACAGGAAGGCCCCTTCAAGGTATCGGTGACGGCCCCTTCCAGTCTGTTCGACCCCGCAGGTCCGGCGAAAGGTACGACAGGGCAGCGTCCGATGTCTCTTGGGGCCACCTTCCCCGTCGGCCCGCCGAGCTGGGGCTCGGCGGGCCGGGTTCACGAGGTGGCGGGCGTCACACCCAGGGATCGGTGAAGGAACGGCCGGGGACGGGCTTGGCGACGAGGGCGATGGCGGTGAAGAAGTTGACCTGGCCGATGGCGATGGTGAGGGTCGTCAGCGCCTTCTCGTCGTAGTGCTCGGCGACCTGGGCGTAGAGCTCGTCGGACACCCGCTCGCCTTGGGTGGTGGGCTGGAGGGCGGCCTCGACCAGGGCCAGGGCAGCGCGTTCGGGGCCGGTGAAGTAGGGCGAGTCCTGCCAGGTCGCGACCGAGGTGATGCGCTCCTCCGACTCGCCCGCCTTGCGGAGGAAGCCGGTGTGCAGGACGGTCAGGTACGTGCTGCCGGCGATCTGGCCGGCCCGTAGCTGGACCAGGCTGATCGTGGCGCGCGGCACCGCGCCGTTGCCGGCGGCCTTGAACAGGGCCGCCGAGACCTCGGCCAGTTCGGGGACGAGCTGGACGGGGTCCTGGGCCAGCCGGGGGCGCAGCGGGATCTCGGTGGTGATCGATCGGGTTTCCATGGCGGTGTTCCTTTCGGGTTGCTCCTACCGACCCGACGGATCGCGGCGATGGAATGTGACAGCGGAGGTCAGGGGAGCAGCGAGACCTGGTAGTGGGCAATGGACCAGCCGTCGTCGGAGCGGCGCAGCAGGACGCCGAGGTTGACGGTGAGGGTGGGGCGGTCGGGGAAGGCGAAGTCGACGCCCAGGTACCCGAGGAGGAGGTCGTCGGCGAGCCGGCGGATCTCCAGGACGCGGTAGTCGGCGGTCAGGCCGGGTGGCTGGGAGGCGTAGTACGCGGCGACGCCCGCGCGGCCCACGCTGTACGGGTGGAGGCCCTGGAAGATCGCGTCCTCGGTGAAGCAGGCGGCGGCCTGCTCGGGCCGGTGGGCGTCGACGGCGGTCTTCCAGCGGTCGAGGACGTCACACAGGACGGCTGCGTCGTTCATCGGGTGCCTTCCGGGCCGGGGTCGTTGGGGTGCGGGGAGAGCGGGGTGACGGTGTCCCGCCGCCACACCCGCAGGGGCATGGAGGCGAGCGCCTGTTCCAGCCGCTCCTCGTCGGGGGCGCTGAACAGGCCCCAGGTGCGCCACTCGCCGGGAGCGAGCGGCGGGCGCCAGAGCCGCAACAGGGTGCCGCAGGCTGCGAGTTCGCGGGCACGATCGGCTTCGCGGGCCCGGATGTCGGCAATCGCCTCCTCGGGGGTGCCGTCCGGGACAGTGGTCACCATGTCGACCAGGAATTCCATGGGCGTCCTCTCGTACGGGGTCTACCGGAGTATCGAGGGGGGTGCGGTCACCGCTGCGCTGCCACGCCGTTCACGGCCGGGCGCCGTGGCCCGCGCGGGTCTCGCGGACGGTGAACCGGGTCAGACCGGTTGGAGTGGCTGGAAGACCATCCCCGGCACCACTCTGATCACGGGCTGACACGCCCCCGGGGGACACGGGGATCACAGCGGCCCGGCCGAAAGTGTCAACAGACAGTCGCTGCCCGCCTCCTGGTGCCACGGCGGTCCGGGCATCGCCCGCGCGCTCCGATTGGCCGGCACCGCCCTCGACGACGCGCCCCTGCGCGACCTCGCCCGCGGCACCCTGCTGGCCGCGACGACGCCCGTCCCACCCGGGTGGGACCGGGCCCTGCTGCTCTCGTGACCGGTCGGCGACCGGTCGGCGGAGCGGTGACAGGAGCAGCAGGACCCGGCCCGTCAGAGCCGCTCGGGGACCGGGTTGCCGACGGCCTCGATCGCGCGGCGGACGGGGACCTTCACGAGCACCGCGAAGCCGATCACGAAGAACACCAGCAGCGAGATGATCGCCGACCGGTAGCTGCCCGTGACCTGGTACGCGAGGCCGAAGACCAGCGGGCCCATCCAACTGGTGCCGCGGTCGCTGACCTTGTAGACGCTGAAGTACTCGGCCTCCTTGCCGGCCGGGATGAGGTGGGAGAACAGCGAGCGGGACAGCGCCTGGCTGCCGCCGAGCACCAGGCCGATCATGCAGGCCAGGGCGTAGAACCAGACGGGCTGGTGGGCGGGCATGACGTACCCGAGGGCGAGGGTGATCACCCAGCCGACCAGGGAGCCGAGAACGGTCCGCTTGGCGCCGTACCGCCGGGCGATCCGGCCGAGCAGCAGGGCGCCGCCGATCGCCAGGGCCTGGACCAGGAGGACGGCGGCGACCAGCGAGGTCTGGTCCAGGCCGAGTTCCTCGCTGCCGTAGAGCGAGGCCTGGGAGACGACGGTCTGGATGCCGTCGTTGTAACAGAGGAAGGCGGCCAGGTAGAGCAGCGTGAGCGGGTGCTTGCGCATGCCCCTGAGCGTGCGGCCGAGTTCGCGCAGGCTGCCGGCGGCGGGCTGTCCGGTCGAGGCCGTGGCCCGGCTGGGTGCGACGCCCGCCCGGGAGGGCAGCCGCAGCATCGGGACGATCGTGAACAGCGCCCACCACAGGCCCGCCGAGGCCAGGCAGATCCGCACGGCGGTGCCGGAGGACACGCCGAGCGCGTCGTGCCCCTCGAACAGCGCCAGGTTGGCGATCAGCAGCAGTCCGCCGCCCGCGTAGCCGTACGCCCAGCCCTTGGAGGAGACCGCGTCGCGCTCGTCGGGGGCGGCCAGGCCGGGGAGGTAGGCGTAGGAGAGCGCGACCGACACCGCGTACGCGATGTTGGCGACCACCAGCAGCGCGCCGCCGAGCAGGTAGCGGTCGCCGTCGAGGAAGAACATCCCCGTCGTGGCGATCGCGCCGACGTAGGCGAAGCCGCACATCAGCTCCTTGTGTCGCCCGGTGCGGTCCGCGAGCGTGCCGGTGAGCAGCATCGCCGCGACCGATATCAGCACGGAGAAGGAGACCGTGTACGGGAAGAAGGAGCCCGCGCGGATCGACAGGCCGAGCGGGTGCACGTCACCGGACGCGTCGGCGGCGTTCTTGGCGACGGTGGTCAGGTAGGGCCCGAGGAACACCGTCAGGACGGTGGTGGAGAAGGCGGTGTTGGCCCAGTCGTTGATGTACCAGCCGAACTGCATCCGGCGCAGGGCGCGGCCGTCGGCGGAGGCGGCGGCCGCCGGATCGGTCGGTTGATCGTCCGGTAGGTGCGTCGCCGAGTTCGTGGTGCTCATGGGGTCCCCGTCACCGTGCTGGAGCCGGTACTGCCGTCCGTCCAGCAGCCGCGCTCGCCGAGGACGTCCCGCAGGACGTCGATGCGATCGGCCATGATGCCATCCACACCGAGGTCGAGGAGAGACCTGATCCGTGTGGGATCGTCCACAGTCCAGACGTGGACCTGAAGGCCGAGGCGGTGGGCGGCCCGGACGAAGGCCCGGTCGACCACCCGCAGGCCCAGGTGCCGCTCCGGCACCTGCGCGCACACCCCGGTGAACGGCGAACGGCGCCCCCGCGGCAGCGGCCCGGCCAGCGAGCGCAGCCGCAGCCGGGCCACCTCACGCGGGCCGAGCGAAGTGGCCAGCCGGGGGCCCGCGGCGGCGCGGACGGCGGCGAGCCGGCTGTCGGAGAAGCCGCCGACGCAGACCCGGTCCCAGGCGCCGGTCCGGCGGATCGTCTCGACCAGCGGCCCGATGGCCGGCGCCGCCTTGACGTCGATGTTGAAGCGGGCGTCGGGGAACGCGCCGAGCAGGTCCTCCAGCAGCGGCACGGGCTCGCTGCCACCGATCCTGGCCCGCCTGACGGTCTCCCAGGGCAGCTCCGCCACCGCACCGGCGCGATCGGTGACCCGGTCGAGGCGGGAGTCGTGGAAGGCCACCAGCACGCCGTCGGCGGTGGTGTGCACGTCCGTCTCCAGGTACCGGTACCCGAGGGCGACGGCGGCCTCGAAGGCCGCGAGCGAGTTCTCCGGGTGCCCGAGGTCGCCACCCCGGTGCGCGAAGGCCAGCGGCCCCGGATGGTCGAGGAAGGGGTGCATGTCGTGCTCCGAGCTGCCGGGGGAGGAGGCCGCGCCGTCCGCTCCGCCGCCGTCCGGACCGCGCGCGTTACAGTATTACGCATCCTGTCAAGCAGTAACGCCCGAGTGTGCGGCCTGGACCGGGGGCGTGGCCGCTGCGCGTCGTGATGACGAGTCCTGATGACGAGTCCCGACGGTGCGATCCGATGATGCGATCCGATGGCGTGATCCGCCGGGACCTGTGCCGGGAGATCGTGCAAGAAGCAACATTCCGGCGATGTTTGATCACTTTTGATCGTTTAGAGACTTCATTGCTGTGACCTTTGCCACAAGGTGGCCTGCCATCAAGGTTTCCTTGACGCGATTCACATGGCTGAAACATTTCATGGTGGCCTGATGGTGCATGACTATTCGTCAGAAGTTCAGATTTGATGGCAGTGTGTGTGAAGCCGTACCACCTTCTGACCTGCTGCACACTGATCGTGTACATGATGACGAATGGCTGAACTGTGCGCATGACCCGTTCGGATCGCGACAAAGCGACCACGCGGCCCCGCCTGACCGGCGAAAAGCTCACCACCCAGGAGTTTTCCCAGCTGGCCGGCACCATCGGGGGCTATCCCTATGTGAAGATCGTGCTCGACCGGGCCGAGTCGGTGCTCCACTTCATCGACAGCGCCGACGGCACCCTCCACGTCCGCTACATCGGGTGCGAGATACTCGGCATGTCGCTCGACGAACTGGCCCGCGGGCTCGATTCGTTCAATGACGACGTCTACCGGAATCCCGATCGCCGTTTCTATCTCGGTACCCTCGCGCTGCACTCCCGGCGCGGTGACGGGGGCGGTACCGGAGAAGGCCGAGCGGACGACGCCTTCCTGTCCTTGGAGACCGTCGACGTCGACACCATGTCCCAGGAGATGCTGCGCTTCTTCTACCACCGGGTGCGCGACCACATCGACCCGACGCTGCCGCTGGTCCTCAAGCCGGCCAACCACCGGCAGGAGGACTACGTCGCCGGGATACCGGAGAGCGAGATACCGCGCGTCCTGTCCCACGAGCTCTACTCCACGGCCTCCTTCGTGCCCCTGAACGACGGGCAGGCCCACGGGCGGCTGCGGGTGTTCCGCTCCGAGGCGGAGTACCGGGCCGACCCCGAGCCGCTGGAGTGGCACGACATCGTGGTGATGCCCCGGGTGCCCGAGGACATCCCCCGGGTGTCGGGCATCATCCACACCGAACACACCACGCCGCTCTCCCACATCAACGTGATGGCCGCCGGGTGGCGGATCCCCAACGCCGTCGGCACCGAGGCCGTCGACCGGATCGAGCGGGCCGGGCTGGCCGGGCGGTGGGTCCACTACCGGGTCGACGCCGACGGCTCCGACCTCCACCTCGAAGCCGCGCAGCCGCATTCCGACGGCGTCCCGCCGACGCCCCCGGCCGAACGCGTCACCGTGGACCGGCCCGACCTCGCGCCCACCCCGATCACCGCCCTGTCCGAGCTGCGCGCGGGCGACCACGTGCGGTTCGGCACCAAGGCCGCCAACCTCGGTGAACTCACCCACCTGCTGCAGCACGGCTCACCTCGCTGGCTCGGCTTCTACCGCGCCCCCAGGCCGCCCCGGGACAACCTGCTGCGCTACCTGGCCCGGCAACTCGGCCTCCCGGAGAACGCGGACGAGGCCGAACTGGTCGCCGCCGCCCAGCGCCTGGTGAAGGAGTACACCCAGGTGCCGCGCGGGATCGTGCTGCCGTTCTCGCTCCAGCAGCGCTTCCTCGACTCCTCGGCGGAGCTCCGGAGCGTCCTCGGCCGGCTCGACTCCGCGCTCCTGAGCGGGACTTGGCTGGCCTCGCGCACTTCGCAGACCTCGCCGACCCCGCAGGCCGCGCAGGCCACGCAGACCACGCAGCTGGGAGAGCTCTGCCGCGAAGCGCAGCGGCTGATCCGCACCACCCCGCTGCCCGACCCGGTCCGCACCGAGATCGACCGCGCGCTCGACCGGCACCTGTACGGCGCACCCGTCCTGGTCGTGCGCAGCTCGTCCAATGCCGAAGACCTGCCCGGCTTCTCCGCCGCCGGACTCTACGAGTCGGTGGCGAACGTCGGCGGCACGAGCCCGGTCCACGGCGCGGTCCACGGCGCGGCCCACGAAGCGGTCGACGGAGAGGTCCACGAAGGGGCCCTCGACGGGGTCCTCGATGCGGTCCGGGAGGTCTGGGCCTCGCTGCTCTCACCGCGCGCCGTACTGCTGCGGCACCAGGCGGGCATCCCCCTGGACCACTGCGGCATGGGCGTGATCGTCCAGGAGCAGGTCGGCGCCACCGTCGGCGGCGTCCTGGTCACCTGCAACCCGCTGAGCCCGCAGGACTTCCGCAACGTCTACCTCAACATCTCGCCGCGCTCGGTGACCGAGGTGGTCTCCGGCCAGGGCGCCCCGCTCCAGTACCTGTGCAACACCATGGAGGGCGGCAGCCGCACGGTCTCGCTGGGCACCGCCACCGCCGACCTGGACGCTGCGACCAAGGACCTCGTGGGCCGACTGGCCCTGATCAGCCGGCTGTTGCAGTCGCACTTCTCGCCCGACGAGAGCTACGCCGCCCCGGTCGACATCGAGTGGGCGATCGAGGACGACCGGGTCAGCCTGCTGCAGCTGCGCCCCTTCCGCACCGCCGGGTGACACCGGCTGAGTGACACCGCCCGGTGGCACCGACCGAGTGACACCGCCCGGTGGCACCGGCCGAGTGGCACCCAGCAGGGTGCGACATCGCCCGAACGCGACACGGGCCGAGTGAACTTCCTTCAGGAGAAAGCACGTTGAACAGGATTCTGTACGTCTACGTCAAGGGCGGCGCCCCGCTGGAGTACGCCTTCCCGCGGATCGCCGCCTGCGGGGAACTGCACGTCCTCGCACTGGCGCCACTGCCCACGACCGCGGCGGACGCATGGCGGCCCAGCTGCACCAGCATCGAGCTGGTGCCCGAGGCGCCGCGTGGCGAGGAGCTGGTCGAGCTGATCGTGGAGTACGCGAAGGCCATCGGGGCCGACGCGGTACTGACGCTCTCGGAATTCGCGGTGCTGGCCGTCGCCCACGCCGCGCACCGGCTCGGCCTGGCCGGGGCCGGCGAGGGGATCGTCCGGGCCAGGGACAAGCGGCTGATGCGGGAGGCGTGGGCCGCCGCCGGCGTGCCGATCCCCGGGTTCCGCCGGGTCGACAGCCTCGCGGACCTGGACGCCGCGCTGGCCGAGTTCACGCCCCCGCTGCTGCTCAAGCCGGCCTGGGGCGCCGGGTCGGTCGCCCAGATCGTGCTCGACTCGGCCGCGGACGCCGCCCCCGCGTGGAGCGAGATCGAGCGCGGCCTCCGGGCCGGCAGCCGGGTCGGCATGAACGAGCTCTACGCCGCGGACACCGACCGGGACCGGCTGGTCGAGGAGATCGCCCAGGGCTCCACCGAGGGCTGGTACCAGGAGCCCGGCTACGGCGACTACGTGAGCGTGGAGGGCATCGTCGCGGACGGCGTCTACCGTCCGCTGGCCATCACCGCCAAGCTGCCGACCGTGCCGTCCTTCGTCGAGGTGGCCAGCACCTCGCCCTCCGTCATGCCGGTGCCGCTGCAGCGCCGGATCGAGGAGGTCTCGCGGCAGGCCGTCGACGCGCTCGGGCTGGAGAACTGCGGCACCCACACCGAGCTCAAGCTGATGAAGGACGGCGAGCTGGTGGTCATCGAGACCGCCGCCCGGTTCGGCGGCCTGCTGACGACCCGGCAGGTCCACGAGGTGTTCGGGTTCGACCCGATCGGCATGCTGGTCCGGCAACTGCTGGGCGAGCGGGTCGACTACCCCGAGGTCATGCTCACCGACGGGGTCCGGGCCGCCGCGTCGGTGGCCGTCGTCCCCGCCGACGCGTTCGGCGTGCCCTGGCGCACCAGGCCGGTCTGGAACCCGCAGGCCGTGGACTGGCAGAGCCTGCTGTCACCGGGCAGCACGATCGAGGCCGTACCCGCCTTCGCCATGCCCGCGGGACAGCCGGTGCCCGCCTTCGACCCCTCCGCGGGATCGCGCAACTGGCTCGGGGTCTACCTGCTGAGCGCCGTCGACGCCGTCACCCTGCAGCGCGACTGCAACGCCGTGCTGAACGGCCTGGAGGCCGCCCTGCACCGGGCCGCCTCCTGATCCCCCCATCCCGAACAATCGAGGTTCCTTCATGCGTGTACTGTTCGCCGGCGCGCCCGGCTTCGGCCACCTCTTCCCGCTGGTCCCGCTGGCCAGGGCGATGCGCGAGCTCGGCCACGAGGTCGCGGTGGCCTCGATGGACGGCGGCGAGCCGGTCGCCGGGTCAGGGCTGCCGTACCTGCCCATCGCGCCGGGCGTGGACTGGCGCAAGGAGATCAGGGAGGCCGGCCGCACCCGGCGGCCCGACCTGATGCGGCGGGTGGTCGAGAGCAATTCGGCCGATCGCGAGGCGTTCGTCCCGCTGGCCGCCCATGTCAACAGCCGGGTGGCCGACGCGATGGTCGAGCTCGCCACGCGGTGGCGGCCGGACCTGGTGGTGTACGAGTACCAGTTCCCGGTGGCCCTGCTCGCGGCGGCCCGCCTGGGCGTGCCCGCGGTCCAGCACGACCTGGGATTCGTCCGCACCCCGAAGCTGCGCGCGCTGATGCTCGCAGAGATGGCGGACACCTTCGCCCGGCACGGAATCGACCGGCTGCCCGAGCCGGCGGACACCATCGACCTCGCGCCACCGAGCATGGCCGGGGAGGAACGGTACGGCAGCTCGATGCGGCCCGTCGCCTACAACGGCGAAGGTGAAGTCCCCGATGACCTGGCCGTGCCCGCCGACCGCCCGCGCGTGGCGGTGACGCTGGGCACCGTTCCGCCCAAGACCGACGGCCTGACCAGGATCGAGCGGGTGATCGCGGCGGCCGCCGACGTCGACGCGGAGTTCGTGCTGGCGACCGGCGAGCTCGACCTCGGCACGCTCGGCACGTTGCCGGACAATGTCCGCCCGTACGGCTGGGTCCCGTGGCGGGCGCTGCTGGAGACCTGCGCGGCCGCGATCCACCACGGCGGCAGCAGCAGCGCGCTCGGCGCACTGGACGCGGGCATCCCGCAGCTCGTTCTGCCCGACGGGTCCGACCGCTTCATCACCGCGGACGCGGTACGGGAGCGGGGAGCCGGGCTCAGCGCGGGCGCCGAGGAGATCGGGCCCGCGTTGCTCGACCGGTTGCTCACCGACGACGCGCTGACCCGGGCCGCGCGCGAGGTCAGCGCCGAGATCGCGACGATGCCGAGCCCGCGCGAGCTGGCGCAACGGCTGACCGCCCTCGGCGCCATCGCCGGCTGAGGCCGGGCCGCCCCTGCTCCCCGTTCACCGGCTACCACTGACAGCCCGTCGGAGCGGGGCGGGTGCCACCCCGCCCCGGCCGGCCTCATCGGCTCTCGAACACGGTCCGGCGGCCGGGTGGGAGGGGCCGGTCCGTCAGCCCTTGCCGCCCGCCTTCAGGACCTGGGCCGCCGCCACGCCGGCCGCGCTGTTGCCGTGGCCGCCGCCCTCGACCTCGGCGGCGACGGCGAGGTCACCGCGGTAGGCGATGAACCAGCTGTTGGTGGCCTGGCCTGAGCCCGCCTCGACGGTGCCGGTCTTGGCGCCGATCTGGCCGGACAGACCGGACATCGGTGCGCGGGCGGTGCCCTGGGTGGCGGTCTTGGCCATCATGGAACGCAGGTCCCGGGCGACGTCGGCGGGGAGCCTGCCGGGCGCCGTCACGCGTTTGGCGTCCCCGCGCAGGACGGGCTGGCGGAACGTTCCGCTCTGCACGGTGGCGGCGACCGAGGCCATCACCAGCGAGTTGACCTGGATCTGGCCCGCCGATGTACTCGGCGGCGGCCTCGTCCTTGTTCCCCGGCATGGGGATGGTGGCATCCCGGCTCGGAATGCCGATGTGCCACTCCAGACCGAGGCCGAACTGCTCGCGCGCCACCTCGGTGAGCCTGCCGGGCTGCAGCTTCTCCAGGGCCTTGTCGATGAAGCCGGTGTTGCAGGAGTGCGTGAAGTCGTCGGTGAGCGTGTACGAGGGGAAGTCGCCGCGGTCGTCGTTGTGCCAGGACCGCGGGGAGTAGGTGGTGTCCTGGCACGGCACCACGGCGTCCGGGGACACCCCGGCCTCCAGCAGGGCGGCCGAGGTGATCACCTTCATCGTGGAGCCGGGCGGCTGGCCGCCCGCGACCGCGCGGTTGAACCCGCCCTGTGGGGCGTACGCCATCGCCAGAATGTGGCCGGTGCTCGGCTGGACGGCCACCAGCGAGGCCGGCTTGCCGTCGGCGGACTGCTGCTTCACGGCCTCCTCGGCGACCTGCTGGAGGTCGGCGTCCAGCGTGAGCCTGACCTGCGGCGCGCTCGGCGGGGTCAGGACGAACAGCTGCTCGGGCTCCTTCGCGGTGCCGCCCGAGATCACCACGGCCCGCCCGGTGACGACGGCCGCGCCGTCGGCGGGGGCGATCTGGGGCAGTGCCGTGCGCAGCGACGGGAACCCGTCGAGCGCCTTGCCGTTGCGGTCGGTCGGTTTGGTCACCGGGCCGGCCAGCGGCTTCACACCGATCGCCTTGCCCGGAGTGAGGTGGGGGTGGAGCACGGTCGGCACCCAGCGCACCACGGCCCGGCCGTCCTGGGCCCGGACGACGCTCAGCGCGCTGTCGTACTCCCAGGCGTCCGCCGCGCCCTCGAACTCGGCCTTCACCCGGAAACCGAGGGCCGGTTCGCCCACTGTGCCGGACGGCGCCGGGCCGGTCCCGGTCAGCGCGAGCGAGCGCGCCCCCACCTGCTCGTGGAACGCCGTCAGCGCGGCGCGGGCCGTCTCAGGGCTGTCCGTCAGACCGGCGGCGGCCGCGACGTCCCCACGGCTCCAGGCCGCCAGGAACTCCGTCGCCACCGACGCGGCCTGCTCGGCGGTGGCCAACTCCTGCGGGGCCCGCGAGGCGGTGGCAGCCCCCTGTCGGCCGCCGGTGCCCGGGGCGTCGCCGCCGGTCACGGCGCTCATGATGGTGTAGGCGCCGTACCCGCCGACCGCCAACAGCGCCGCGAACACCCCGCCCGCCGTCACCAGGAGGACCCGCTTCGCGGCCGGGCGGCGCGGGGCGTCCTCCTCGTCCGCCGACTCGGCGTATTCGTGGCCGAGTTCGGCGTACCCGGCGTACCCGTCGTGCTCCTGTTCGTCCCGCATGCTTCCGTCCCCCCTGCGTACTCCGTGTGACGCGGGCCCGCCCCCTCCGGCATTCCGGCCCGCCGCCCGGACGGCCTGGTGGCGATCCGTTCGGGCGCGGATCAGCCTATGCGGAGAGGCGTGACAGATCGACAGCAGGCAGGTCGTCAGCCGAAGTTGCCAGCCCGTCGGGGCTTCCGACGGGCCGTCCGTCCGACCGGCCGTCCGTCCGGAAGGGGAGTCCGCTCCTCTTGAGGTGAACCGTGCGGTCACCGGTTCGACGGATCGCGGTACGGCTCTGTGACAGCGTGGCCCGCGCGCAGGCTGAGGACGGAGCCGGCCAGGAGCAGGGCGACCAAGGCGAGCAGCGGGGTCGTCCAGGTGCCGGTGGCGCCGTGCAGGGCGGCGGCGAGCGCGGGGCCGGTGGCGGCGAGCAGGTAGCCGCGGGTCTGGGCCATCGTGGAGAGCGCGGCGACGTGGTCGTGGTCGGTGCCCCGGCGGACGAAGAGCACTCCGGCCAGTGCTTGGCCGCCGCCCATGCCGATGCCGAGGACGCCGGCCCAGACCGGCGCGCTGGCGACCGGCGCGACCAGCGCGGCGACCACGGCCGACCCGGCTCCCATGGAGAGGGCGTAGACGCCCATCATGGTGCCGATCCGTTGCGGCGCGAAGCGGGCCCGGACGAACACCGGGATCAGCACGTTCACCACCGCCACCGCCACCGCCACCGCCACCGCGACGCCGACCAGCACCGTCCCCGCGTACAGCCCGGGCAGGCCCGCCGGCCGCAGCGCCGCTCCGGCGACGAGCAGCACGCTCGCCCAGAACAGCCCGCGCTCCTCGCCGATCCGGCGCCGGGCGAGCGCGCCGAGGGGCGCGAACAGGCCCATGCACACGCGAACAGGCCCATGCACAGCGGGGGCAGCAGCCCGAGCACGGTGACGGTGCCCTGGCCCCATCCGGCGACCGGCGCGAGTGGCCCGACCTGCCCGAACGCGACCCGGGTGTTGAGGCTGGCGGAAGAAGGGGGCGCGTGGGTACCCGAGGCGGGATTGCTGGTGCAACCGCTCAGTGTCGGCGTGCTTGCCAACCCGCTTTCCAAAGGTTCGTCGGGGACCGGGGCGGGGGTTCCTGACCTGCGGAAGAGCCGGCGCTGAGAGGGTTCGTGAACGGTGCTGGACGCCCGTGAAGGGAACCGAGGGCCGCTCTCGCTGGCCGGAGGGTCGCCGTGCCGCCGACTGTGAGTGGGGACATCAGGACCTCGCTGAGGAGGAGGGCATTCCGTGTGCTCCTGGTCTTGAGAGCACACGGAATGGTGGCGGTTGCCCTGGTGACCCGCCGACTGCTCGGGCGCGGTGTGGCACGGTGCTCGGGCTGCGCCCGTCGGTGCCGCCGGGTCCGCCGGTGGCCGGGCGGGGGTCAGGGTTCGATGACTCCCGCGTGGTCGCTGGACGGCGACAGGATCGCTGACGGGGTGCTTCCGCCGGCGAAGGAGACGTCATAGCCGCCGTTGGCGAGGATGAGCGTCAGGATGAGCGTCTCGTTGAACCGAGCGATGCCTTGGGTGTCGGTGGCGGCGACGCCCAGGAGGTTGCTGCCGATCTTGAAGATGATGGTCTGGCCGGGCACCGGAAGGCCGGTGGCCTGGTCGGTCAGTGTGGCGGTCAGGAACGGGAAGTACACGTGCGGCGGGAACAGCTTCGCCAGCGCCGGGGTCGCGGTCAGCGAGGTGGCGTGGACGGGCAGGACGTAGGTGAAGCCGTTCACCAGGCTGGCACTGCCACCAGGAGTGGTGACGGTGACCGTCGCGGGACCGAGCGCGCCGGGCGGTGTGGTGGCGGTGAGCTGCGTGCCGGCGGCGTTGACGCTCACTCCGGTGGCGGGGTTGCCGCCGATGTCGACGCCCGCCCCGGTCAGGTTGGTGCCGATGATGGTCACGACCGTGCCGCCCGTGGTGGGCCCGTGGATGGGGTTGATGCTGGTCAGCGTCGGGGCGAATTGGATGACGCTGACGTTGTTCGAATTGATGTTGCTGACGTAGGCCTTGCCGTTGACGGCGACCGCCACGGCGATCGGTCCGCTGCCGACGGGGATCGGGGCGCCGGTGACGGTGTTGGTGGCGGTGTCGATCACCGACACGCTGTTCGACGCCCGGTTAGCCGTGTAGGCGATCCCGTTGAGGCCGACCGCGATTCCCCATGGCTGGTTGCCGACGGGGATCGGGGCGCCGACGACGGTGTTGGTGGCGGTGTCGATCACCGTCACGTTGTTCGACCCGCTGTTGGGGACGTAGGCGTTGCCGTTGGGGGCGACGGTCAGCCAGACCGGCGTACCGCCGACGGGGATCGGGGCGCCGACGACGGCGTCTGTGGCGGTGCTGATCACCGACACGTTGGCCGACCCGGAGTTGGTGACGTAGAGGTCGCCGCTGGGGGTGAACGCCAGCCCGACCGGGTTGGACCCGACGGGGATCGGCGGGATGGTCAGAAGTGTGAGCGCCGGGGCTGCCACTCGGCTCACCTCACCCGCCCCGGCGGGCGGCCACGCCTGGCCGGGGAGGTAAAGAAGCGGTGGCACTTCCTGCTGCGTTGTCTGGAGGGTGGTACTCATGCGGACCCCTTCGGAAGGGGGCCGCCCTCGGCCCGGCAAGCTCCCACATGGGAGCACGCAGGTCCAGCGCTCCCTGTCCGGGCTGCCACAACCCACCATCACAGAAGCCACGTCACGAAAACGCAGCGGGCTGCGCACCCCGAGAGGGATGGGCAGCCCGTTTGGTTCGGTGCGAGGCACTTCCCCACGCTGAGGGGTACCGAAACATCCATCCGGTCCTCAACAGCGGAAAGCCCCCTGCTGCCGGCGTAGCGGACACTATGACCCAACGGTGCCGTGGCTGCTGCCTCGCCCGTCCGTACCGGCCCGAAGACGTTCCTGACCGCGGCCGTCACGGGATCCGGGCTCCGGGTCCATGCCCCTGTGCCGGCCGTGCCCGTGGAGCGGGCCGGGCCGGCGAAGCTCGGCGTGTGCGCGACGCCGAGCAGGATGTTCCGGTAGTCGTCGGTCATCTCCACGGCGGATATGACCAGTTGCCTCACCATGATGCCGGAGCCGCCGGAGCCTGTTCACCGCGATCGCGACCTGCCAGTTGGTGGTGCGCGCCGGCAGACGGCCGAAAGGGTGCCGCCGGCCTGCGGGATGGAGGATGGCGCCAGCCGGGCTGGGGCTCTCACCAGTCGTTGCCTGGCTGGTAGTTGATGTGCCGTCTCACGGTGTACTAGACGATCCGCACGGTGTGGCCCTCTGGTGGTTGGGCCAGGGAGCGGCCGGCAGCACGTACCTGGCCGTGCCGGACGGTCTCCTTCGGGGTCGGCATGACCGAGATGAACGAGCCGTCGGACAGGACCCGCAGAGGCACGAATACCTGGTTGCTCTTGATCCACCAGGCCAGGTGAGCGCCCGTCGCCCGGGTATGGCCCCACAGTTCGTGGCCGTTGAAGCCGCGGTCAGCTAGCAGAAGCATGTCCGGCTGAAGGCTGGCGACAACCTGGCGGGCCAGCGCGTGCTCACTGGCCCGCGCCACCCCGTCGAAGGCACCGTCGACCAGCGTGGGTGCCGCATTCGGTCAACGCCATCAGCCTGATCTGCGGGTTTCCTGGTCGATCTTCTGCCCTACCGGGGGCTCCGTTTCTGTGCCCCGAGGTCACCTGGCGGACCATCAGATCGCGGTGAACCTCCCCATGCCTGGAGGGGATCCATCCGCCCAAATCGGCCACCGGCATGCGCTCTACCTGTAGAAACGCACTAACTCACCGGCATTGCGGCTAGCGCAGCACCGCCGGCGTCGGCCCGTCGGGGCGGACGGTGATGCTGTAGGCGGCGCCCGTCGGCTTGGACCGGAACGCCAATTCTCCCAGTGGCAGCAGCAGTTCCAGCAGCGCCGTGGTCTCCCGCAGGGCGAACTGGGTGCCCAGGCAGGCGCGGGCGCCGAGGCCGAAGGGGACGTAGGAACCGAGCTGGGTGGGACGGGTGCCGGCGGCGGCGAAGCGGGTGGGGTCGAAGCGTTCGGGGTCCGGCCACAGGGCCGGGTCGCGGTGGGTGAGGTAGGGGCAGACCAGGACGTCGGTGCCGGCGGCGATGCGGTGGCCGTCGATCACGTCGTCCTCGACGGCGTGCCGGGGGAGCAGCCAGGCCGAGGGGTAGAGCCGCAGGGTCTCGCTGACCAGGGCCTGCGGGTCCGCGCCGCGCGCCTCGGGGTGGCGGTCGAGGAGGAGGAAGAGCCAGGTGAGGGTGGTGGCGGTGGTCTCGTGCCCGGCGACGAGCAGGGTGACGAGCTCGTCGCGGATCAACCGATCGGTGTAGTCCGGGGATTGGCCGCCCGTGTCCAGCAGCACCCGGAGCACGCCAGGCTCCTCCACCGGGCCGCCCGACCGTGCCGCCGCGATGGCCGCATGCGCCACGGCGTCGACCCGGGCCAGGTCCCCGGCGACCGCGTCCCGGGCGTCCGCCGCGTTGGTCGGCAGGGTCGGCATCGCGGCCACCACCCGCTCCACCGCGCGGAGTTCGTGATCCGTCCGGTCGTCCAGCGGCAGCCCGGTGAGCGCGCGCCAGACGGTGTCCAGGGCGAAGCGCCGCATCTCCTCGCCGACGTCGAACGTCTCCCCGGTGCGGAGGTAGCCCTCCCAGCGCGCCGCCGTCCGGCGCGCTGCCGCCGCGATCCGCTGTTCGTAGCGTCGCATCCCGGTTCCGGTGAACTGCGACTGCAGCAGCCTCCGTTGACGCTTCCAGGCATCCCCGGTGGCGGACAGCACGCCGTCCCCGACGAGCATCCGGGCGCGGTGCGAGCGCTTGACGTACCGGTCCGGGTGGCGGCCGAGCACGTGCTGCACCGCGCCCGGGTCGGTGACCAGGACGGTCGGGGTGGGGCCGAGCCGGAACGCGGCGACGCCGCCGATGCCTCGCTGCGCCCGGGCCAGCAACTCGATGAGCTCGGCCTCCTCGGCCCGCCACTGTTCGACGACCTCGGGGCCCAACTCCGGTACCGGGCGGGGGTCCGTGCTCACTGGTCGGTTCCTTCCGGGCTGCTGACGGTGCGTCCGCCCCGACTCTATGCCAGCGCGGGGGGCCGGCCGGGCTGCACCGAACGGCTGGCGGGCCCGGCCGGGGTCCGCGCGGCAGCCCATCGGGCCGTATGCGAACGGGTATCCTGCGGTGGGGCCGACCGGCCCCTGCTCGCTGCGCGGATGGGAGAAGGCATGCCCGGGACCCGGCACATCGGATACGGCAGGGGCCGCCGAGCGGCCCGGTGGCTGGGAGCCGCCCTGCTCGTTCCGGTCCTGGCGGCCTGCGGCGGTGGCGGCGGCGGTGGCGGCGGCTCGGGCTCGGCCCGGCAGAGCGACAACGGCCAGGGCGGAAGCGGCGGGCAATCCGATGGGCAGCGGACCAAGGACGCCGGGAACCAGGGCGGGTTCCGGACCGCGGGCGAGCCCTCCGCCGGTGTTCAGGGCTCGGACGAAACCGCTTTCATCATGCTGTCGTTCCCGTCGAAGACCAGCTTCGAGGCCACGATCAGCAAGGTCGCCGACTGCGGCAGTTCGACGTACGCCACCCCCGCCTCGCGGCAGGTCCCGGTGACCGACGGCAAGGGCCGGCAGGTCACGTTCACCCTTCCGAAGCCGACGTCGGGTGCCGCGAGCCGCACGATCTGCCTCACGGTGACGGTCGACGGGTCCAGCAAGCGGATCCAGGCGGAGGGCGCCGTGGAGGTCATCACTCCCGGCAACGGCAGCACCCCCGGCAACGGCGCCACCTCCAGCAGCGGCAGCACTCCCGGCAACGGCAAGACCCCCGGCGGCGGGGCGAGCCCGAAGAGCAGCGCCTCCACCGGTGCCCCGACCGGCGCGGGGAGCAACCCCTGAGCCCTGCCGAGGAAGAGCTCCGGCGCGGGCCGAAGCAGCCGGAGCCGCGGCCCTGGACCGACTGGATCGGCAAACTCGCCACCTGGGTCGCCCCGACCACCCTCCTCACCGCGCTGCTCTTCTTCTTCGGCTACGCCTACACCAGCTCGCTCTACAGCTACTTCGGCATCGACGCCGGCACGATCGGCTTCGCCACCCAGGACCTGTTGCTCCGCAGCTCTCCCGCGCTCTACGTCCCGGCCGGGGTCGCCCTGGGCGGGGCGCTGGCCGGTGCGCTGGGCTACCACCTCGTCACCAGGGCGGCCGGGGGCCGTGGGGACGCCGCCCGGACGGTCCGGCGGGTCTGCCTGGCCGTCACCGCACTGGTCGTCCCCCTCCTGGTGCTCGGCTTCCTGGCCGGCTTCGAGGTGATCGACGCCGGCCCCATGGGCACCCCGCTGCTGATCGGCGGCGCGCTGCTGCTCGGGGTCCTGGCGCGGCTGATGTACGTGCGCGGCACCGGCGCGGACCACCCGCTCACCGGGGAGCGCGCGGCGCTCGGCATCAGCGTGGCGATCACCGTGCTCTGCTCGTTCTGGGCGGTGGACGGCTACGCCCAGCAGAAGGGGACGGCCGACGCCGAGGACCTCGCGCACCACCTCTACCGGCGTCCGGCGGTCGTCGTCGACACCTCCGAGCGCCTCCACCTGGGGTGGGCCGGGGTGCGGGAGACGCTGCTGCCCGACGTCGAGCAGGGGGCGCGGTTCCGCTACCGCTACGAGGGCCTGCGGCTGCTGGCCCACTCCGGCGGCCGGATGTTCCTCATTCCGCGCGACTGGACCTGGGAGACGGGCAACGGGCTGATCGTCCCCTTCGACGCCACCGTCCGGGTCGCCTTCCACCCGGGCTGAGCCCCCGCCCCCGGGCTGCGCCCCCGTACACAGCTGCGCCGCGATCCGTCCCCCTCGACGGACCGCGGCGCAGCGGCTCATGCGGTGGCAGGCCGGTGCCCTACGGGTCACACGGCCTGCCACAGGGCGGGGACGATCGGCGGCTCCCAGCCGACCTGGGCGGTGTGGCCCTGGAGGCAGCGGTAGCTGACCCCGTTGTAGGTCACGACGTCGCCCGCCTGGTAGGTGGTGCCGGCCGCCCAGGTGCCGCCGGGGTTGGTCGGGCCGTTGCCCACGACCAGCGAGAAGCTGGTGCTGTGAGTGGCCGAGCCGCTGCCGGTCAGCGTGATGCTGTAGGTGCCGGCCGCCGTGGAGGCGGCGGTCGAGACGGTCAGCGTGGCGGAGGCGCCGGACTGCACCGAGGACGGGCTGAAGGAGACCGTCACGCCCGCCGGGGCGCCCGAGGCGGTCAGGGTGACCGTCTGGGCCGAGCCGGAGGTGGTGGCGGTGGAGACCGTCGCGGTGGCCGAGGCGCCGGGGTCGACGGTGGCGGTGGCCGGGTTCACCGAGAGGGAGAAGTCGTTGGCGGGGGTGGTGCCGCCGACGGAGGTCTTCCAGATGGTGTAGGCCACGCCGTCGGCGCTGCGGTTCAGCACGGTGGCGTCGATGTTGCCGGTGGTGTCGCAGGACTGGTGGTAGCAGGAGTCGTACGAACGGCCCGCGGAGCCGCCCCACTTGGACGCCTGGCCCGAGGTCTTGACGGCGTCGGCGCCGGCCGCGTAGCCCGAGGTCGGGATGCCGGCCTGCTGGAAGGAGTAGTCGTCCGAGCGGCCCTGGCCCTCGACGTTCTCCTCCGGCTGGAGGTTGAGCGAGTCCCAGTAGGCCTTCATCGGGGCGGACGCGGAGGAGGTGATGTTGTTGATGAAGTAGCCGGCGTTGGGCGAGCCGACCATGTCGAAGTTGTAGTAGAACTTCATCGGCCGATCCGGTGAGGAGATCGTACAAGCATGAAACGACTGGGAAAAGAGCCCGCGCTTCGGTGACGTGCACGGCTACGACGGCGCCCGCCTGCGGGCTCCGGAGCTCCCCGACCTCCCGCTGAAGGCGCGCGGGCGGGTGCGCTGACCTGGCGAAATGCGCTCGTGAGGCACGCGCCTGCGGTCCTCTCCAGAGGTGGATCCGGATCATGCGGTGTGCCGGGTTGAGGAGGGCGTGGGGCGCGCTGGTTGAGTGAAAGGGCCCTGCGGGGATGTCACGTCGAGTCGCGTGTTTGGGACGGTGTGACAGCCTTTAATCGGATCGATGCTGACCTTTTGCTGACTTTTCTGATGGGCCATCAGCTGACTCGCCCGGTCCTCCTGAGACCACGGCACATGGAGCCGGGCGATCTGTTCGCACCGTGCGCTCGCACGGCGGCGCTGCGCCGCGCTGTGAGTTCGCACGTCGCTGGCACCGACGTGTAGCCACCATCGCGGAGGGATGCAGCTCCGCTTCGAGACCGAGCTGTCCGCAGGCCTCGGCCCGGCCGGCTCCGGCAAGACCACCGCGAAGCAGGCGTACGCCCACGTCGCCGCCCAGGCCGGGCGGCGTGTCGTTCCGCTCGCCACCTCCGCCGCAGCCGCCATCCTCGACGCCGACCTGAACCAGCCCGCCGAGAACCTCCACAAGTTCCTCTGGGAGTACATGGGCGGCACCTACGTCGCCCAGCTCCATAGAGGCGAGAACATCCCCGTGAGCCTCAGCCTCAAGGGGCTGGTGCGGCGAACTCCAGCAGCGGATCGGTGACCGCCGCGCGCCAGCGTTCGCGGTGGCCGTCGGCGTGCAGTCGGAAGTACACGGTCTCCCGGCGCCCGTCGGTGTCGGTGCCGAAGTGGCCGCCGATGTTGTGGGCGAGCAGGTAGTGGAGGAGGACCAGGCTCCCAGCCGGGCCGGTCACCTGGCGCGGGGTGGGTAGCTCGACGGGCGGGTACGGGATGGCGTTGCGCAGGGCGTCCGCTCCGTGCGCGCGCAGCCAGGTGCCGGTACGCAGGTGGCTGCCGGGCCAGACCCACAGGTTGCCGCGGTCTCGCTGGCTCTGGTTTGTCAGCAGCAGGCCGGCCAGGACGGTGAAGGTGCCAGGGCGGCCATCGTCCTCGGTAGGGGTGAGGCCGTCGATGTGCGGGGCGCCGGGGTGGTGCGGGTGTGGCGGCAGGGTGAACGCCAGTTGGGCGACCTCGGGAGTCGGTAGGCCGAGCCCGGCGCGCAGGAGAGGGTGGACGGCGTCGGCGATGCGGCTGTCCTCGTAGAGGGTGCGCAGGTCGGTCTCGTCGGCGAGTTCCGGCCAGAGGAAGTACGGGCCGGTGTGGTCCGGGGCGGGCGGTTGGGACACGAGGTGCCGATCGAGCAGCGAGCGCCAACGGCCCACCTGCCCGACGGTGAGGAAGCCGGGCAGCACGCAGTAGCCGTCACGGCGAAATGCGCTGGTAGTACTGGGAGTTGTCATCTCCATCAGGCCATGGAAGCGGTTGGGGGCAGCTCGGGCAACGGGATTTCCGCGCGGCTGGATCATCAGACGGCCTGGCCTCCCGTTTCCGGAATCGCTCGTTTCCCAGACGGTCTGCTCGTGGCGGGTGTGTCGGCTGGCGCATGGACAGGTGCCGGGTGAGGTGCACATGCCGCAGCGGCAGGACAGCCTCGAGCGTTCGATGTTCGGCGTACGTGACTGTCGGTGCTCTGACAAGATCCGCGTATGACTGACTCCTCATCAGCTGGTGTAGTTCTCGGACCGGATTCCGTGCTGCGCTGGGCGCGGAGCGCGGGGTTGGTGGCGGATGCCCGTGAGGAGCGGCGCCTGGTGGCGATGCGCCTGGAGATGCTGGCCGCGCATACCCTGCCGCAGGGAGCTGCGGCGGAGGTGGCACTGATGGCCCGGTGGGCAGCCTTCATCTGCTGGGTGGACGACCAGATCGACCGGCGGGGTTTGGGCTCGGTGCCCGGGGAGTTGGAGGAGTTCACCGGGTCGCTGCGTCAGGTGCTGGCGCCTGCCGGTTCGGACGCCGTGCCGAGCACGCCGCACGCGGTGGCGCTGGCGCGGCTGTGGGAGTGCACGGCTGCGGGTATGGCGGCCCGTTGGCGGCAGCGATTCACTTCCGACTACTTCGAGTTCCTGGATGCCAGTGAGCGGGAGGTGGCGTTGCGCCGCAGGGGGGTTCGGCTGCCGTTGGCGGATTACCGCGAACTGCGGGGGCGCACGATCACCGTGCTGCCGATGCTGGACGTGCTGGAGTGCGTCGGTCACGCCCGTCTGGTGGAGGAGCCACGGGTGGACGACCAGGTGCGGGATCTGCGCAGGGCGGTGGCGGATGTCACGGGCTGGGCGAACGATCTGGCCTCGGCGGCGGACGACGAGGCGGCCGGTCAGGACAACCTGGTCGTGCTGCTCGCTCGTGAGGAGGGCTGCTCGACGGCCGAGGCCCGTGAGCGGGTAGCCGCCATGATCGAGGAGCGCCGAGTGGGTTTCGGGGCCACCGCCGCGTCACTGCGTGCGACGCCAGTTCTGCCGGCGGACCGCCTGCACGACCTGCGCCGCTACGTGGATCTGGTGGAGACGTTCATGGCCTCCACCCTGCACTGGCTGGCCGTCACCGGCCGCTTCACCCCCGACCCTCAGGCGCCCGTGCACCCAGACCCGGCGGCACCGCAGCCCGGACGACACCCCCTGCCCTGACGGCGGCGCTTGACTTCCCCGGGCCCCGGACGGCGGGCCGATCGAGACGACCAGGACGGACCCTGATGAGACTCGCCCCGCTGCACGCGAACCATACCCGCTGGCCCCGCACCGAGTTCCCCAGCACCCTGGCAGCCGCCACAACCCTGTAGGTGCCAAGAACCACGTCCGTGCTGGTCGCGCTGCATGTTGGTATTCGTGCAGGATGCCGCCGAGGCGGTCGCGTCGGCGGGCGTCGAGGTGGGTGAGCCGGTCGGGTTCGGTGATGGGTTCGGCCAGTTGGCGGAGGGGCGCGGCGCCGGCGAGGCTGCGGTGGGGCCGGTGCGTGTTGTAGAACTGCTCGTACTCGCGTAGCGCGTGGAGTAGGTGGGCCTGGTTCCAGATGAGGGTGCGGTCGAGGAGCTCGGTTCGGCAGGATCGCACCCAGCGCTCCATGATGGCGTTCATGCGCGGCATCCGGACGCCGGTCTGGACGACCTCGATTCCCTCGGCGTGCAGGACGGCGTCGAAGGCGGCCGGGTAGCGGACGTCCCGGTCGCGGATCAGGAACTTCACCCTGGTGCCTGTGTCCTGAAGGTCCATGACCATGTTCCGGGCGAGCTGGGTCATCCAGGCCGCGGTGGGGTGGGCGGTCGCGCCGAGGACCCGCACGCGCCGGGTGGCGTGCTCGATCACCGCCAGGACGGTCACGGTCGCCCCGGTCAGTGTCCTGGTCTCGAAGAAGTCGGTGGCGAGGATGGCGTGGGCTTGGGAGCGGAGGAAGGTCGCCCAGGTGGTGTGGTCGCGTTCGGGTGCGGGGTCGATGCCGTGTTCCTTGAGGATGTTCCACACGGTGGAGGCGGCGACCTTGATGCCGAGGGCTGCGAGTTCGCCGTGGATGCGCCGGTAGCCCCAGGTGCGGTTCTCGTCGGCGAGCCTGAGCACGAGGGCGCGGACGGAGTGCGGGGTGCGTGGTCGGCCGGGACGTTTGGGGCGGGAGGCCTTGGCGTGGCGGCGGCGCAGCAGGTCGCGGTGCCAGCGCAGGAGCGTGTCGGGGGAGACGATCAGCTGGAGTTGCCGAAGGTGTGTCCGGGGGAGGTGGTGCAGGAGTGCGGCGAGCAGCGCGCGGTCGGGCCAGGTGAGCTTCGGTTTGTCGGTCTGTCGCTGTAGCACGGTCAGTTGGTGGCGTAGCGCGAGGATCTCGGTGTCCTTGTCGCGGTCGCTCATGGGCAGGAGCCGTATCAAGGTGAACACACTTGTCAAGGCCAGGTAGGGCAGTCGCAGTAACACCGGACCATCCTGGAGCCAGCCGGAGCCAGCTGGCAATCACCGAGCGAGACCTCCGCTGTCACTCGACCGGTCTGCCTTGCGACAGTGCCCGTACGTCAACTGACCAGCACGGACGTGGTTCTTGGCACCTACAGCGCTGCTGCTGTCGGGGAACGAGCGCGGCTTCGGCCAGATCACTGCCGTCCTGGTCCCGCTCGAACTGGCATTGAACGCCGTCTATAACGCGGGCCAGGCCTCCTGTGAAACCGGTCGCGGACAGGGCGGCGGCCTGCTGCCCGATCTGCTGTGCGGCGGTGCGGCAGTGCGCCGGTCCAGGGCCTCGGGCCCGTCCCCGTCCTGCCGGGGCAGCTCGCCGGCGCCCAGCCGACCGTGGTGTTCCTCGCGCACGATGCGGCCGGTGCGGATCCTGCTGCCCGCCGAACCCCGCCCCGCCGGGCCTGCCCGGGCGTTTCCCGACGAGGAGCACCGCGGTCCGCAGGAGGCCCTGCGGCGCGGCACCCGGCGGCGCGGCCCGCCGTCCCCCGTCCCGGCGCTGACCGGCTGACCGGACCGTCGACGCGCAGCGCTCGTGTGAGCACGGCCGCCCCGGGACCGACAAGCACCCAGCGTCTTCCGCAGCCCGCCGGGCCCGCCGCGCCGTGCACTGCGCGCGCCTGCCCGTGTCCCCACCCTGCACGGAGACGTCCGGGCCCTGGCGCACGACCGTGCCGGTCGCACCCGGGGCCGCGAGACGGGAGACGAGACCATCATGAGCAAGAGGAACGACCAGGCGGCCAAGAAGTCCGCCCGTGAGCGGATGCGCGCCGAGCGCGAACGCCAGGAGCGGGCCGCGTCCCGCCGCAGGAAGACCGTCATCGCTGGCATAGCCGTGGCCGTCGTGGCGGCCGCCGTCGGCATCAGCATCGCGCTGGTCGGGTGTCGCCCCGGCGGTGGCTTGCGGCCCTCGCAGTCCATTCCCAACTGTTCTTCCGGCGCGTGGTGTTCGAGCAACGGGCGGTTCCCGTCTGGACTGTGGAACGCGATCTGTCCCGGAAGGACGGCGGGCGGCGTCGGGTGACGCTCGGTCAGGTCGTAGGCTACGCGGATGCCAGCACATCATGAGCAGCCGCTGAACGGCCGGGCGGCGTCGGGACTGCCGTTCACGCCGGTGGACCGGGCGGACCCGAACGCCCCCGAGATCGACGGCTATCGGCTGCATGCCAAGATCGGCGAGGGTGGCATGGGGACCGTCTACCTGTCGTACTCGCCGGCCGGCCAGCCGGTGGCGCTCAAGGTGGTTCGCCAGGAGCACTCGGCCGACCCGCGCTTCCTGGAGCGCTTCCAGCGGGAGGTGCAGCTGGCCCGGTTGGTCCAGGGCGGCTACACCGTCCCGGTAGTGGACAGCCGGACCGACGGCGCGCGGCCCTGGCTGGCCGGCGGCTACCTGGCCGGCCTCTCGGTCGAGGACGCGGTGCGCCGGCACGGCCCGCTCCCGCTGGAGACAGTGCTGCTGCTGGTCGCGGGGGTGGCGGAAGGCCTGAATGCCGTTCACGCGGCCGGGATCATCCACCGGGACCTGAAGCCCTCGAACGTGCTGCTGACCGCGGACGGTCCTCGGGTGCTGGACTTCGGCATTGCGGCGGCACTGCACCGCAGCTCGCTCACCGGGACCGGGCAGTTCCTGGGCACCTACCCGTTCAGCGCGCCGGAGCAGATAAAGGGCGCCCGGGAGCTGACGCCGGCTCTGGACGTCTTTCCGCTGGGGCTGCTCGCCCACTACGCGGCCACTGGTGAGCACCCGTTCGGCGAGGGTGACCAGACCGCGATGGCGTACCGGATCGTGCATGAGGAGCCGGAGTTGGCCAGCTGTCCGGCCGAGCTGCGAAGCCTCGTGGCGTGGTGCTTGGCGAAGGACCCCGCGCGGCGGCCGGGGACGACTGAGGTGATCGCCGCCTGCTCGGCGGTGGCACCGCAAGCGTTGCGGCGCGGGGTGGACTGGCTGCCGCAGCTGATCCGCACGGAGATCGACGCGCGGACCGTGGGGGCCGTGCCTGGGCGGCCTGTCGGTGAGGCTGCCGGATCGCCGCCGGGGTGGACGCCGACCGCGGTCGGCGGTGCGACGGCCTACGAGCCGACGCAAGGACTGGGTTTCCCGCCGCCGCAGGGCGGCGGTTTCGGACCGGCCACTGCCACCATCGGCCATGCCGGCACTGGCTATGGCACGCCACCGGGCGAGCCAGGCCGCAAGCGCTCGCTACTGCTGGTCCCGGTCGTGATCGGCGGAGCCCTGCTCCTGGCGCGGGTCGGCGGGGCATACGCCGGCTCCGACCCGTCCCCGCGGCCCGCACCCACCGTCGCGCCGAGTGGCAGCTCGACGCCGGCCGCCGCCCCCACCGGCGCGGCACCGTCCAGCGCGCAGCCCGCAGCCACCGTGCGTTACCAGGACAAGGTGCTCACCTGGGCGGCGTCCGACTGCGACCAGGCGCACTGGCTCGACCTCGACCAGCCGGCCTTCGGTACCGGCGAGATCTACGATCGGCAGAGCACCGCCACTGCCGACCTGAGCTATCAGGGCTGTGTGATCGCTCTGGACGGCGGCTCAGGAGCGATTGAGCCGAATCCCTACAGCTCGAACGTGAAAGTCGGCCTCGCCGACGCCTCGGTCACCACCGCTGCTGCCTGCCAGGCCGCAGCGCGGGAACGGCAGGTCACCATGCCCGCGCCGGTCAAGGACCTCAAGCCCGGCACCACCTGGTGCGTCATCACCACGGACCTGCGGGTGGCGAAACTGGTCTTCACCAAGGCCGGACCACCGGTGAAGGTGGGATTGCGCCAGCAGCTCAACCCCACCTTCGAGCTATCGGTGACCCTCTGGGACGCCCCGTAGCCGGCCAATCCGCTGGGACCAGCATGCTTTTGGCGATCCTGCACCCGGCAGTGCTGAAGCAGGGTGGCCGTACCGAGCGTGCGGGCCCGGCCGCGAGCGGGGTCCGCCATCGCTGCAGCCGGTCGCGCGGCAGATTGGGAGTATGAGTAGGTATGAGTGGGCGTTTAGAGATGGTTTGCGACGAGTATTTTGATCGGCTTTGTCGCATTCGTCGCCAAGATGCATGGCGCGAAATGTCCGGAAGCTCCGCACTGGAAGGAACATTTCCCTCTATTGCTAAACCAGACGGGATCCAGCGTCGAGAAGCGGATCAAACGGTCACGCGGGCTGGCGCCCGGAAGGCGGCGAAGGTGAACGTAAGGTGCGAATCATGTCGAAGATGTTGGCTATCGAGGCGACTTAGCACCGCAAACCATCCCTAAACGCCCACTCAGAGTGCGGTAAGCGAGGTAATGCCCGTTTCGGGCTTGGAGTTGGGTGAGGGTCCCTGGTCGGCGGGGTGGGTCGGTGGTCAGGCGCGGGGCTGAGTGAACAGGCCGGGTTCGGGTTCGGCGAGGATGCCTCGTGCGACCAGGCACGACCGATACCTGGCCATGTCGAACGGTAGTTGGCCGGGCTCGGGCCATGTGAGCAGCTCGGAGGTGTCGGATCGCAGGGGGTTCTCTGGATCTCCTCGAGGGCGGCCGCCCTGGTCATAGGCTGATGGTCGGCATGGCTTCGTCATCGGAGGTGGTGCGTGGAGCGCGGTGAGCTGATCGCGGAGCGGTACGAGCTGATCAAGCGACTGGGACGGGGCGGTATGGGGGAGGTGTGGGCCGGCAGGGATCGGGTGCTGCACCGGGATGTGGCCGTCAAGATACTGGTGCTTGACGACGGGGTGCAGGTGGATCTGCCGCGCCGTTTTGAGCGGGAGGCGGTGGCCGCCGCGCAGATCGGTCATCCGAACGTGGTCGCCCTGTACGACCGCGGGTTCCACGAGGATCTGTGGTTCCTGGTCATGGAGCGGGTCGAGGGAGCCAATCTCGCTGAACACATCCGCGACGAGGGGCCGATGGCCGTGGCGCGCGCGCTTCAGATCGCCCAGGACATCTGTGCGGCCCTGGTCGCTGCACACCAGGCTCAGGTCATCCATTACGACATCAAGCCGCACAACGTGATGATCACCCCGGACGGCAGGGTCAAGGTCGTGGACTTCGGCATCGCCGGATTCATCCAGGGTGCCTTCACCCTTGCCCGTTCGTCACAACTCGCCCCTGCCGGCACTCCGGAGTACGGCGCGCCTGAGCAGTTCCTCACCGAGCGCGGCGACGCACGCTCTGACCTGTACGCCCTGGGCAGCGTTCTCTTCGCCCTGTTGGCCGGCCGGGCGCCCTTCACGGGTCACAATGGTCTCGCGATCGCGCAGCGGAAACTGGTTGAGGAGGCTCCGCGGCTCGACGCGCTCGGCCTGAACGTGCCGCCGGCAGTGACCCAGCTGGTGTCCGACCTGCTGGAACGTAACCCGGACCGGCGCCCCCAGACGGCCGTGGCGGTCCATGAACGGCTGGTCGGACTCCGGTCCTCTCTGAATGGCACTCCTGGCATCTCTGACGCGACAACCGTGACCGCCGGACCACGTCGCACTCTCATTCCGCCGCCTATCAGGCAGGAGCCTGCTCACGGCGATGCCTTTGAGGTCGCCTGGACCGGCCAGGAGCCGGTCACCGACTACGCTCGCCCGATCTGGCAGGCCTCCGTGTCCACACCCCTCGCGGTGATTTCTGGCGCGATCTGGGCAGCCGACTCTTTCGCGCTGGCCGGGGCAGGAGCCTTTCCCTTCGGGTCGAAGGGCGAGAACGGGGTGGGGGACGGCCTCTGGGGGGTCCTGGGCGTGGTGTGGATCATCGCCATGGCGGGAACGCTCGTGGGCATCGCCGCCGTGGCGAGCGTGAGCGGAGCGAAGAGGCACCACCGACGCATGCTCCCGAACCGAACTCCATGGTCCCTCACCGTCGCCTCGCAGGGCATCGTCACCACGGGCTCATTCGGCCGCACGGTGACCTGGGACCTAATGCAGACGGTCACTGTGGACCGCATAACATCAGAAAAGGCGGCGTACACCTATACCGGACTACGCATCCGCTTGATCCAGAAGTCCAAGGCTAACAGCGTCTATCCCGCGGGCTGGTTCTACCGCAACCGTCCTAACACCAGCTGGGACGACACACTCCCGCTCTGCGTCCTCGGCCCGCTCTCCGAGCAGCAGTACTCCGAGCTCACCAAAACCATCGCCCGCTACGCCGGCAGCCGTTGGCGACCCGGTAATCGTCCACTCAAGCTGTCCAGTTCCTAGAGTCCGCCCCACAGCACGGGGGATACCGCACCCTCAAGGCCAGTTAGCAGGAGCCGACCTTGCCTGACGGCCTGTGAGTCCCATCACTACGGAAGGGCCGTCTGCGCATCGAAATGGGACACTTGCCCACCCGAACGGTAGTGACTCGGGCTGCACCTGCGCAGCCATTCAGTGCGACACGCCTTACGTGGGACACGGTGACTGCCGCAACAAACAGGCCCGGCGACCCGTAGGCACGGAATCCGCCGGGCACCGGGGTGACCGTTTCCGGACGCCACAGCACGGCCGTGTACCAGGGGCGGTGGGCGTTGCGGGCCATCGCGACTGCGCCGGCGCTGCCGTCGGAGCGGACGATCGTGGCGGTGAGGCCGCACTCGCGGGCCAGGCGTTCGATGACGGTGGTGGCCTGGCTGTCCCAGCGGCGCAGCCTCTTCGTCTCGTCGACGATGCCGTCCGCGTCGGTGTCCTCGGGCGCGTCATCGTCGACGAGGACCTCCTGCAGGCACAGGATGTCCGGGGAGACCTCGCGAATCGCGGTGACCCGGGCGCTCCACCCCTCCGTGCCCACGTCGCGGGGGTGCAGCTTGTAGGCGTTGAGATTGGCGATGCGTATCACCGGCTGGCTCCTCATGGTCGGGGCGGGTTGGGCGGTTACTGGCATCGGGGGCTGCATCCTGGTGCCTGTCGGTTCGTCAGGCCGATCCCCTCCGGAGCCGGGGAGGGCTGGGACGGTGCCGTGAGCGACGTGTAGTGCTCGGTTCCGAGGATCCGGTGCCTGACGTCCTCGGGCAGGCGGGCCAGGATCCCGGGGAGCGGGCGCTCTCCCTCGACTTGGCTGCGGTGGGCCGTGATCGCGGCCCATTTCCGGTCCAGCCACTGGCGTACATCGCATGTCACGTTGGCCAGGCTGTCCGGGACGCTCAGCACGGACTTGCCGACCTGGCCCAGGAGTGGCCCGAGGTCGGCGATCGCCGAGTGGGGGTGGGTGGCCATGTGGACGGCGGCGGGTTGCCAGGGTTCCCCGGCGTCCGGGTAGAGGTGTTCGAGTCCGGAGGCGGCGATGGCCAGCAGGGTCACCCGGTGGGTCTGCCGGTGGTCCGGGTGGCCGGTCAGTTGCCCGTAGGCGTCGTGGGTCAGCACGATGTCGGGCCTGACCGCGCGGATGTGCCGCACGACGTCCTCGACCACGCGGTCGACGGGAGCGTCGCACAGCCGCGGCTGGCCGGGAGCGGACTGCGGGACGCGGGCGTCGGCGTAGCCGAGCATCCGCGGTCCGCCGGCGCCCAGGATTTCCAGGGCCTCGGCGAGTTCGGCGGCGCGGTGGCTGTCCTCGGCCCAGGTGGCGGTGACGACCGCGGTCCGGGCCCCGGACGCGGCGTGCTGGGCGAGGATGCCGCCGACGAGGAGCGACTCGTCGTCTGGGTGCGCGAGCACGGCGAGCAGGGACGGCAGTGCTGGCATGGCAGGTCCTCCTTGTTCGGCGGGCGCCGGGCGAGCGGCTGGTGACGGCAACCCGGGTCGAAGGCTTGCGGCGGTCCGGCCGGGCGCGGATTCACCTGGCTGCCGCGGGTAGGTGGAGGGGCGGAGACGGGCGGTGAGGGCGGCCATGTCGGTGGTGAACCGGTCTGCGAGGTCGACGCCGGTCTCCTGGGCGATGACCATGAGCGAGAACAGGCAGTCGGACAGCTCGTGGCCGATGGCCCCGGCACTCGCGGCCACGTCGGCACGGTGGCCTTGGTGGGCCATGACCAGCTTCGCGAGGTCGCCGACGTCGCCGGTGAAACCCAGGACGAAGTCCGACAGGCCCCAGGTACGGCCCAGCTTCCGCCGGTTGGTCTCGTCGTACAGGTCGCGCACTTCGCCTGCGGCGGCACACATCTCGTCCCAGGTGGGCATCGGCTGCTCCGTTTCGGGTGCGTGGTCAGGCGAGATCGGCGGCGGGTGCGGTCATGTTCCGCTGGTCGGGGATCTCGGTGGCGTACTGGCGGGCCTGGAGGAGGTAGGAGGATCGGTAGCCGCTGTTCGGGTCGGACATCAGTTGCGCGTGGGTGCCCTGTTCGGTGAGCCGGCCCTCGCGCAGGACGTAGATGAGATCGGCGCCTGCGGTGGCGGCGAGGCGGTGGGTGATCAGGATGACGGTCAGGCCCTGGTCGGCGAGTTCACGGATGCGGGTGAACGCGGCGATCTCGCTGCGGGCGTCGAGGGCGGAGGTCGGCTCGTCGGCGATCACGAGGTGGGTGGGGCGTCCACCGGGCCCGGTGGTGGTGGCCCGGTGGTGGGTGCGGGCCATGCCGACGCGCTGCCACTGGCCGCCGGACAGCTGGACGCCGCCCTTGAAGCCGCGGGCGGCGAGGGTGTCCCAGCCGTTGTCCTGGGCCTCGATGATCGGGTGCAGGTCGGTGTAGTCGGCCGCGCGCTTGAGCAGGGCCGGGTCGTCGCCGTGCTCGGGGCGGCCGATCAGGACATTGGCCCGCAGGGTGAGCGGCCACTGCTGGAAGCCCTGTTCGAGGACGGCGGAGGAGGCGAACAGCTGGTCTCGGTCGGCGGTCGCGGCATCGACGCCGTCCCACAGCATCCGGCCGGCATCGGGCAGGTAGAGGCCGGTGAGGATCTTGACGAGCGTCGACTTGCCGGACCCGTTGTCGCCGACCAGGGCGACGACCTGTCCGCGCGGGATCCGCAGGGTGATGTCGGACAGGGCCGGGTGCGTGCGGCCGGGGTAGGTGAAGGTTACTCCCTCCAGGGTGATGGCCGTGGGGCGGTGCGGGAGATCGGTGCCACCGGCGGGGATGGCGCGCCGGTCGGCCTCGCGCTGGAGGCGGTCGAGGTCGGTGACGAACAGTGCCTCCTCGTACAGGTTGTTGACGGTGCCGACGAGGGAGGTGATGTCGGCGGCGCCGGTGCGGATGCCGACGACGGCGGTGCCCGCGACGGCGAGCGCCATCTGCCCGTCGTGGACGAGCCAGCCCAGGACGGCGAAGGTCGCGGCGGCGGCCAGCCCGGAGAGGACGGAGGCGAGCAGGGAGGTGGTCGCGGTGGCGCGGGCGAGGCGGTTCTGCTCCTGCTCGGACGCCTCGGCCATCGCGATGTAGTGGCCCAGGATGAACGGGCCGATGGCGTGGACGCGGACCTCGGGCGCGGAGTGAGGCTGGGTGAGCAGCTGGGCGAGCAGACTGGCGGCCCGGTGGTGCTGGAGCCAGGCCATCACGGAGCCGTAGCGGCGCCGGGCGGAGCGGACCGCGCCCCACCCCTTCGGCGCGGCGATGAGCACCAGCATGGGCAGCAGCACCGGGTCGAGGGTGAGTAGAACGCCGCCGGCGGCCACCATGCCGAGCAGGGCGGTGAGGACGGCGATGCTCTGGCCGATCAGGCGCCGCACGGCGGCGGTGCCGTACCTGGCGGACTCCAGCAGTCTGCTGAACTCGGGGTCCTCCACCGCGGCCAGCTCCACGCGGGCCGCGCGGCGCAGGTAGGCGACGGTCGCGGCCCGCTCGGTCTTGGGCTCCAGTCGGCCTCCCGCCCAGGAGGAGACCGCTCCCAGGACCGCGGACAGCGCGGGGGCGCCGCCGATGGCGAGGGCGGCCGGCAGGGCCGCGCGCAGCAGTTGGTCGGTGCTGCCGGAGGCGAACAGGGAGGCGAGGGCGCGGTTGGTGGCGAGCAGGCCGAAGGCGGCGGCCAGCGCCCGTCCGGTTTCGGCGACGGCGATGGCCACCAGGGCCACCCGGTCGGCCTGCCAGGCCAGGCACAGGGCGGTGCGGAGCATGCCGGGGATCTGGCGGGCGACCGTGAGGAAGCTGATCCTGAGCATGGTCTGTTCATGGGAGGTGAACCCCCAGTCGGGGAGCAGCCGTCCGCCGAACAGGAACTGCTCACTGTCGGAGACGTGGTCGGACGGCGTGGGTTCGGACGGGCGGGACTTCAAGCGGTCTCCTCCACAGTGCGGTCGGGGTCGGGCGGGGTCGTCATCCGGGTTCGCCCGGCCGGCGGGGTTCTGAGACGAGGTACTCGGCGACGCCGGTGCGGCGGGCGGTGAGCGAGGCGCGGAGCGTGCGCAGTCGGCGCGGGGTGACGATGCGCTCCCACTCCTCGACGGTGCGGACGGCGAGCCCGCTGTGCTCGGCGGGGTCGGGGGTGATGCGTTCGATCTCCTCGTCGGTGAGCCGGCCGCCGTCGAAGGTCACGCCGATCTTCCAGGGCCACGGTGGCTCCGGCGGGGTGAAGGAGAGCATCAGGAGGCGGGGGGGGCGTCGTCGAGGGCGGCGGGGACGAAGCCGATCTCCTCGGCGGTCTCGCGCAGCGCGCACGTCCACGGATCCTCGCCGTCGTCGAGGAGGCCGCCGGGGTACTGGTATTCGCCCGGGTGGTGGACGGAGGTGAGCAGCAGCGGCCGGTCGTGGCGGTCGGTGAAGAACACGCCGGCGTAGGCGACGCCGTGCGGCAGGGTGGGGACGAACCGCTCGGGCGGGACGAAGACCAAGGTCAGGCTCCTCGCTGGTCGTGACGGCTGGGATGACCGAGCCGGGTGCGCAGGTCGGCGGCGAGGCGCTCGGCCCGGCCGGGGTCGTCGGGCAGGACGCCCGCGCCCTCGGCCATCAGCGCGTGGAACTGCTGCTGCTCGTACGGGGTGCCGGGCGGCAGGGCGGCGATGTGCCAGTGGACGTGGGCGTTGCCCTGCCTGCTGCCCAGGCTCAGCACGTAGAGGCGTTCGGTCGGGACGGTCGCGGCGAGCGCGGTCGCCACGCGGTGCACGACCAATTGCAGGGCGAGGTACTGGTCCTCGGTGAAGCCGCTGATGGTGTCCTCGACGTGGGCGCGCGGGGCGACCAGGAGCTTACCGGGCAGGGTGGGGTAGCGGTCGAGGAAAGCGACGTGGACGCCGTCGTCCAGAACGATCCGGTGCTCGTACCCGGGCTCACCGGCGAGCATCGAGCAGATGAAGCACGGGCCGCCGCGGGCCCGCTCGTTGTAGGCGTCGAGGTCGATGGCGGTCACCGCGTCCAGCCTTCCGAGCCGGGGCGGAGCGTCATGTAGCCGTCGACGGGGTCGAATCCGAGGGTGCGGTAGAGCGGGGCTCCGGTTTCGGTGGCGCGCAGCTCGATCGAGCCGCAGCCGCTGTGCTGGAGTGCCTGGACCAGGGCGGTGGTGACGGCGCGGGCGTGTCCGCGGCGTCGGTGGACCGGGTCGGTGGCCACGGTGTGGATCCGGGCCCACCGGCCGGTGGGGTGGGTGGGGCCCCGATAGCCGCGGTAGACGATGCCGATGGCGCAGGACGCCAGCGTGCCGTCGTCGGCGGGGACGACGTAGGCGAGCAGGTTCGGGTCGGTGCCGAGCCGGTGACGCATGTCGTCGCGGAAGGTGGTGCGCCAGTCGTCGGTGAGCCGGGCGCCGTCGAGCACCGCGACGCGCAGGCGCAGCAGCTCGTCGGCGTCCTCGGGGCCGGCGGGGCGTACGGGGGATCCGGTCATGTGGGCTGCTGCCTCCAGGGTTCGGTGGGTCACTCGGGTGGTTGTCCGGGGAGGTCGAGGCGGACGAGGTGTTGGTCGGTGCCGCCGTCGGGCCGGTGCACGGTGCGGTAGGCGTACGGGACCTGGCTGGTGGGGAAGGTGACGATGCCTTCCTCCACGACGGGCCGCCGCTCGGCGATGGCCCGCAGCCGGGCGTCGGTGTCGGCCGGCAGCTGCGGTTCGGGCGGGCGGCGGTGGCGGCCGGCCATCCTCAGCCCTGGACCAGGTCGCGGGGATCGGCCCCCTCGGCCCAGCCGTGGGTGGAGAACCCGCGGCCACCGGACAGGTACGCGGACAGCGCGGCGTGGGAGGACGGGAACATCGGCAGCGGCAGCCCACTCTCGGGCGACCACACCACGGCGAGGTGCTTGCCGGGCTCGGTGTTCGTCAACTCGCCCTGCCACGCAGTGGCGAGGAACACCGACAGCAGGAAGGGGCCCTTGCCGTCCCAGCCCTGGCGGACCTGGATCGTGTGGACCAGCCGCAGGTCGCACGGGTCGACGACCAGCCCCGTCTCCTCCGCCAGTTCGCGGGCGGCGGCCTCGTCCAGGCGTTCGCCGACCTCGACCTTGCCGCCGGGGATCGTCCACACCGGCGTCTCGTTCCAGCTGTTCGTCGCGTAGTTGATCGTCGCGACCCGGCCGCCACTCCGGTCGTGGACGATGACGGCCACCGCCTGTCGCAGACTCTCCACAGCACTACCTCCAAGGACACTCGACGAAAGGGGACTTGGGGACTTCACGGGGCCGACGCCGGTGCGCGCAGCAGCTCCAGGACGGTGCGGGCATAGCCGAGGATCTCCTCGTCACCGTGGTGGTCCAGAGCCCAGCGCAGCGCCGCGGGGCAGTCGATCGCGGCCCACGCCCGGCACGCCGCCCACTCCGCGCTGCTCAGCGCGCGCCCGTACCCGGTGAGGAACGCCGTTCGCAGGTCCGGGCGGTGCGGGGTGAGCTGGAGCATCACGCGCATCAGGTCGCGCCGCACCGGCTCCTCGACCTGGGTTCGCTCGAAGTCGATCACGCCGACCACCAGGGTGCCGCCGTCGTGGCGGACCAGCCAGTTGCGTGGACCGAAGTCGCCGTGGCAGCAGGCCGGGGAGACGTGCGGTGGCTCGGTGCGGGTGGCCTGGGCCAGCACCTCGACGTCGGCCTCGGGCAGGCGGGCCTCGCGGGCGCGGGCCAGCGCCCGCTCGCGCTCCCGCACCCACGGCAGCCGCTCCCCGACGGGGGCGTCCGCCGTGGGCTGGGTGTGGATGCGGGCCGCGAGCTGCCCGGCCTGCCGGTACACCTCCAGCTCGTCGGCCTCGGTGAGCGCGCTGGTGATGACCGGGGTGCCCGGCACGGCGGTGGTGATGACGAGCAGCGCCTGCGGGTCCTCGGCCAGCAGCGTCGGAGCGCGGC
This sequence comes from Kitasatospora sp. MAA19, assembly GCF_029894125.1. Classification (GTDB taxonomy): domain Bacteria; phylum Actinomycetota; class Actinomycetes; order Streptomycetales; family Streptomycetaceae; genus Kitasatospora. The sequence continues at coordinate 29,278 of NZ_JARXYZ010000025.1, read as the reverse complement.
CGGGGCCGAGGGCCGGTGCGAGGTGCCGGTAGGCGGTGGTCTCGCGGTGGTGCATGAGCGTGTTCTTGTGCCGCTTGGCGAACAGCCGGCGGCCGTCGGCGGCGAGGATCTCCCACACCGCCGCGCGGCCCTGCCGGTCGACCGACCGGGTGGCCAGCGCCTCGTACGGTCCGGCGGTGCGGCGAAGCAGCAGGTCGACGTCGGCGGGGACGGCGGGGACGGTCATGAGGTCCAGCCGTCGAGTGAGAACGGTTGGCGTTTGGAGACCTGCGCGAGTGCGGCGGCTGTATAGGGGACGGTGTTCTCCGGAGGGTTCGTCGGATCTGCCCAGAGAAGCCGAGCGCACTTGTGGGGCTCGCGGTTGACCGGCTCGCCGCGCCAGCTGTCGGTGAGGAAGAAGAAGCCGACGCGTCCTTCCCCTTCGGGGCTGCGGTGATGGACGACGTGGGCGAAGGCCAGCGCGGCTTCGCCGAGTTCAACGCCGACCTCCTCGGCGGCCTCGCGGATCGCGCCGGCGATCACGGACTCTCCTTGTTCGAGGTGCCCGCTGGGCGGGCAGAGCTGACCGTCCGCGTAGCCGGTGTTGGCGCGTTCCATGAGGAGTACACGGCCGTCGGCCCTGCGCAGGAGCACGTAGACATCGACGACGCTGCGGTAGCGGCTGGTCATGGGGATCTCCCTGGCTCCCGCCGGAGCGGTTGGCGGGTGGGTTTTGTGGAGCCGGCTCAAGAGGTGGTTTTCGACGGCGGGTCGGCCGCGTCGGTCAGCAGGGGCAGGTAGTGCTGCATGTACGGCGGGACCTTTAGGTCGAGCACCTCAGCCAGGGGGACCATGCGTACGGCCAGGCCCTCGTCACCGAGGCGCAGGTCGCTGTCGGGGCCGTCCCAGACGGCGTGCAGGACGCGGGTGAGCGGGAGGCCGAGGTCGTGGTGCGGGCCGGGGAGGGGCCGCAGCCCGGTGATCTCGACGCCGGCCTCCTCGCGGACCTCGCGCACCGCGCTCTCCCGGGCGCTCTCGTCGGCCTCGCGCCAGCCGCCGATCGGAGTCCAGTAGCCGGGCCAGGCCATGCCTGGCCTGTCTTCGCGCAGGTGCATCAGCAGTCGACCCGCGCGGTCGGTGACGAAGACCAGGACGCCCTCGAAGTCGTCGCCATCCGGGGCGGGGCGCTCCAGGTAGAGCGGGACACCGCAGCGGTGGGCGCGCAGCACCTGCCGGAGCCGCTGGTAGTGGGCGGAGGTCATCCGGGAGCGCCAGTCGTGGGCCGTCTCGAACCGGAACTCGGTGTGCTCGGCCGGATCGAGCCGGATCCGGGCCTGCTGCTCCGCGGTCAGCGTGCCGCCGTCGAACACGTAGCCGGCGACCGGGACCGGGTAGTCGGCGTCGGCCTGCGTGTGGATCACGGCGACCAGGCGCCGTCGGGCGATGATCTCCGGGTTCTCCGCAGCGAGGTCGAGACCCAGTTCCTCCTCGGCCTCGCGCAAGGCAGTGGTGAAGGGGCTTTCACCGTGCTCGACGTTGCCGCCGGGGAAGTTCCACACCTCGGGGTTGATGGTGGAGCGCATCCCCAGCACGCGGCCGTGCGGATCGGTGACGAGGAACGAGCCGTAGGCGCTGGGTCGGGCGATGGTGGTCAGGTAGCCGCCGACCGGCCGCCAGCCGGGGATCGCCAGGCGGCCGGTCAGCCACTCGATCACCGCGCGCTGACCGTCGCTGGTCGTGGGCAGCCGGTCGGAGGGAGCCCACTGATGGTCGTCGTGGTCGCCGGAGAGGACGACCGGGGTGCCTTCCGGCACGACGGCGGTGAAGACGAACTGCCTCACCTGCAAGCCGCGCTGGTTGGTGAAGTCCAGGTGCCGTGCGTACTCCAGCGTCAGGCCGGTGAGCCCGGTCTCCTCGGCCAGCTCCCGTGCCGCACCCGCCGGGACGGGTTCGCCGTCCTCCCGACCACCGCCCGGGTACTCCCACAGGCCGGGCAGGACGTCGTGTGCGGCCCGGCGGATCATCAGAATCCGGCCGGAAGTGTCGCGGACCACCACACCGACGCCGATCCGATCGGCGCCCTCGCGGAAGGCGAGGTCGGTCAGCACGTCGAAGTCGATCACCGGTTGACTCCTCGGTCTCTCGGGCGGACACAGCCCGCCAGCCGGCGCTGGTCTTCGCCGTGGCTCCTGCGGACACAGCCGGCGCGCGGGCGGGCAAGTGCACTGAGCCAGGGCGCTCCGGCACCCAAGTTGCTTTCTGTGGAACTGAGTTAAGGAACGGCCTAGAGGTTGGCGGCCTCCGATGATGGTGCTGTTCGAGTGTGGCGTTCAAGCGGATTACCTCCGGGCGAGCCCGGGTCGAACGGGGAGGTTTCGAGCACCTCCCGGGCGCGGGCGAGGGCGTCCTCCAGCTGGCCGCGGACGGGCTCGGGGAGGGTGGCGGAGCCCAGCGCGCAGGCGGCGAGAGCCTGTTCGAGCTCGGCCGTTCGGCCGGGTTCGAGGTGGTCGCGGACGCCCGGGTGGCCGAGGAGGTCGCGCAGCGCGTAGCCGTCGCCCATTTCACCCGTTCGGCTGGACAGCTGCTCGATCAGGTTTCGGGCGGCGGGCGTGTCCGGGCCGACGGCGTCGAGCGCGTTCAGGGCGAGGCGGGTGGTGAACACGGCCAGGCCCTCGTCCGGTTCGAAGGCGAGGCAGTGGTCGATCGCGGCCTCGGCGGCACGCTGGTCGCCGGGGTAGCACAGCGCGGTGAGCACCGCGGTGACGGCGTCCTCCCACGCCTCGCCCGGCTCGGTGGCGGCCAGCAGGGCGAGGGCGCCGGGAAGGTCGTCGGCGGTGGCGCGGGCGAGGACGGCGACCTGGCGGCCGTCGAGGATGCGCCGGCCGATGCCGCGATGCTCCTTGATGTGGCGCAGGGCCCTGTTCCAGCGGCCGGCGGAGGTGAGGGCGCGGGTGCCGTCGGCGAGGACGACGCGCCACAGCCACTGGCGGACCTCGCCGCGCTGCTCGTCGGTCTCTGTGAGGTGGGCGGGGACGGCGATGCCGTCGAGGGAGGTCTCGGTGTCGTTGATGACGGCGCGGTAGAGGTCGCGGAGGAGGCGGTAGCCGTGCTGGGGGTAGCCGGCGCGGATGTGGAGGCGGGCGATGTTGACGACGGGTTCGAGGCCGCGGATGGCGCTCATCGCGGGGAGCGGGCCGCGGGTGAGGTAGAGGGCGGCGTGGCGGTGGCACAGCTCGCGGGCGTAGTCGGTCAGGGCGAGGTCGGAGGCGAGGAGGGCCGCCTGGTTGAAGACGGTGGACGCGAGGCCCGGGTCGGCCTGCCGGGCGGCAGTGTCGGCCAGCTCGCAGAGCCGGCCGACACGGGAGTTCAGGGGCAGGCACGCGGGCCGGTGGCGTGCGACCAGCGGGAAGCGCTGGGCGGTCGATCCGGTCGGGTGCACGTGGGTCACTCCCAGATGACGGTGATCGGGTGGTTGGGGCGGTCCAGGACGAAGCGGCCAGCGCCCGGGTCCGCAGTGGCAGGGTTGTCGGGGAGTTCGAAGCGCAGGGTCCGGCCTCGGAAGCCGGCGTTCCAGGTACGGATCTCCTCGGCGACGAGGTCGGCGAGCAGTTCGCCGGCGGGGCCGTGGCCGATGGCGCCGGTCTCGTACGTCTTACGGCCGTCGGCATCGGGCTCGCCGGGGCGCAGGGTGAGGTAGGCGAGGGAGTCGGCGTGGATGGTGGCCATAGCGCCCCAGCCGAACATGGGGTGCACGCCGCGGTCGCGGGCGTTGCCGGTCACGCTCATCCGCATGAGGGAGGTCGGGAGCCGGAGGGCCAGCCACAGGTCCTGGTACTCGTAGGTGGTGCCGGCCGGGATGGTCACGCCGCTCCAGGCGTCGTAGCGCTCGCCGTCGAGGACGCCAGCCAGGAGTTCGGCGTTGACCGCCTCGTCCTGGTCCTTGTGGACCTGGAGGGTGACGTCGCCCTCGCCGGTGAGGGTGACGGTGCGGCGGGCGTCGTCCATGCTGCCGCGCAGTGGCATGAAGACGGCGAGCCGGTCGTTGACGGACGCCCAGGAGTCGCCGTGGCGCTCGAAGGCGATGACCCGGCTGGCGGTGCCGCGCAGGCGCAGTGGCAGGACGATACGCCCGGTGGGCTTGACCTGCTGAAGCCAGGCGGTGGGCATCTCGCTGGTGCTCACCGTGGCGATGACGCGGTCGTACGGGGCGCCGTCGGGGTACCCGAGCGCGCCGTCGCCGAGAACCACGTCGACGTTGGTGATGCCGGAGTCCGAGAGGTGCTTGCGGGCGCCGTCGACGAGGTCTTCGTCTACGTCCACGGCGACCACGTGCCCGCTGGGACCGACGATGGTGGCCATGTAGGCGGCGTTGACACCGGTACCGGCCCCGGCCTCGAAGATCTTCTCGCCGGGCTGGGCGCCGAGCTGTCCGAGCATCATGGCGACGATCGCGGGCTGGGAGGCGGCGCTGATCTGGGCTCCGGAGCCGTCGGTCTTCGTGTAGATGGGGTTGTCCGCGTAGGCGACCTCCAGCGGGAAGCCGGGCAGGAAGGGCTCGCGGGGCACGGCGCGGAAGGCGGCCTCGACCGTGGCGGTGCGGATGGCGCCCTGGTCGAGGAGTCGGTCGGTGAGGGCGGCGCGCAGCTGCTCGGCGGCCGGGGTGGCGGAATCGGTTTCGTTGCCGAGGGTAGTCATGTGGGCGACCTTAGTGGTGGCGTGGATGGTGGAAGCCGAGGGCGCGGGGCCCTCGTCGGAGTGGAAGACGGCGTCCAACGCCCGTGCGGCCATGGCGGCTTGATGGTCGACCGGCAGGCCGGAGCGGTTGGCGTGGAAGAGAAGGTGGTGCGCGAGGACGGAGCGCAGCCCGCGGGTGAGAACGCCGTCGCGGGCGAGGCGGGCGAGGTCCTGCCCGGCCTGCTGGAAGGCGTGGACCCAGCCGCCGTGGTGGGCGAGCGGGGTGGTGTCGCGGGTGAGTGCCCAGGTGTCGAGGTGCATCAGGTGCTGCATGGCGGCGGTCAGGGTGGCCGCCCGCTCGGGCGGCACGGGGGCGGGGGCGTCGCGGAGCATGGCGAACTTCGCCCAGACGTCGCCCTGTTCGTACCAGTCGAGTCCGGCGGCGCGGAGCATGGCGGAGACGAGGACGGCGACGGTCTCGGCCCGGCCGAGCGCGGGCGGGCCGGGCTCGGCTGCCCGTGCCAGCAGGTGCCGGCTGTCGGCGTGGAAGAGTCGGTGGGCGACCTCCATGGCTTCGGGGCCACCGAATGCCTCGGTCTCCGGTTCGTAGATCACGGTGGCCCAGCCCTCGACGAGTCCCCCCTCGACGAGCGTGTCCAGCAGCGCGGTGACGGCGGGCTCGGGCGCGGCGGCGCGGTAGCGCAGCCGCAGGCCCTCCTTGCGCATGTACCACCAGCCGTCCAGCGCGCCGGAGTCCTGGGCGGCGTTGAGGACGGGGGCGAGGCGTTCGGCGGCGAGGCGCTCGGGTGTTTCCCGGTGGGCGGGGGTGATGGTGTGCTGGATCCAGTCGGTGGTCATCGGATCGGTCCTCGGTCAGGCGATCAGGAGGCAGGCATCCCAGCGGGTCGCGGGAGTGGTGCCGATGGCGGGGGCGAGCAGGGTGAGGGCGGTGCCGGCCGCGCCTTCCAGGAACGCGGGTCCTGCCGTAGTGAGGAGGCGGCGGGCCTGTTCGTCGGGGTCGGTGTGCGGCGGGTGGATGGTGTCCAGGAGCAGGTCGGCGGCCGAGCGGAGCCGGGCGGCGTCGCGCGGGGAGGCGTCGGTGGCGGCGCGGTGGGCGATGTGGGCGAGCCCGGCGTAGCCGTGGCAGGCCGACAGGTCGGTGGTCGCGGCGAGCGCCTTCGGGTCGACCAACGCGGTGGCGAGGGCGGTCTCGGCGTCGTGGCGCAGGCGGGGGTCGTCGATGGCGAGGGCGGCGAGTTGCTGGGCGCGCGTGACGCCGGCGGTGCCGTAGCACCAGCTCGGCCGCTGCGGCGGCATTGGCCTGCGGGTGGGGCCGGTCAGGTGTGCGGGTGTGACCCAGTACGGCCAGGTGTGATGGTCTCGCCAGCGCTCCAGCCAGGCCAGGATCGTGCCGATGGCCTCGCGTTGTCCGTTGACCTCTACGCCGTGCCGCAGCGCGAGGGCGAGCAGGGCGAGGGGACCGGCGATGCCGTGCGCCACGCCGGTGTTGGCGTGCCCGCCAGGGAAACGCTCGTCCGGCTTCCCGGACGGTCCGCTCGCGGTCCACCAGCCGGGCAACAGCTCACCGTTGTGCTTGACGTCCTCGGTGAGGCGGACGAGGTAGCCCAGGACCCGGCGGATCGCGTCGCCGTCGGGGGCCAGGCACAGGAGTACGGCGCCGAGGCCAGCAAGTCCGCGGATGGTGTCGAACTCGGCGAGTACCGGCAGGTCGCCGTGGTCGATCCGGGCGGTGGCCTCGTCGCAGCGGCGCACCGCGTCGGCGGTCACGGCCTGGTCGAGGTGGTCGAGGGCGCGTTGGTGGGAGCCGAGGCGGGCCTGGGCGGCGCAGGCGAGGGCGTGCGCGAGCGCCGGAGCGCCGTAGTACAGGTAGCTGTCCGCTCCGCTCGTCACCGGGACGTCGGCCGCGACCGACAGCCAGGCGCGTACCGGCTCCCACGGGCCCCGGCCGGTGGCGGCGCGTTCGATGTGGAGCAGGGCGATGCCGGGCGCGCCGTGGGCGAGGGACTGGCGCCACTGCGGACGGGACGTCCACGCCTCCGGCGCGTCGGCCGGGTCGGCGAGGAGTTCGGCGATCCGGTCGGACAACCGAAGAGCGGGGTGCGGGGTGGTCATCGGTCACCGTCCCGGGAGAGGTGGGCGAGGGCGGCTGCGCGGGCCAGGTAGAGGACCTGGGCCTCGTCGTCGAAGTCGATGCGGTGTGCGCGGACGAAGCTGCAGTGCAGGAGGGAGCCGAGGACGTCGTCCGCCTGCACGCCCTGGGTGTGGGGGCCGGGGAAGTGCCGGCGGTAGGCGTCGAGGGCCTGGTGGCGCCGAGCCCAGGCGTCGGCGATGGCGGAACCCCCGGGCTCGGCGCGTAGCGCGGCCCAGTTGCGGGCCGGGTCCGCGAGGCGCACGGCCTCGCGGAAGACGGGTCTGGGCACCGTGGCCGGGGCTTGGGCGGGGACGTTGTCGACGAGCCAGCGCAGTCCGGCGGTGGTGGAGCCGGTGAACCCTGCCGCAGTGGCGAGCGCGTGGGCGGCGAGCAGTGCCTGCCGGCCGGGCAGCGCGGGCTGGGACAGCTGGGCGAGGACGGCGGCGGAGTCGGCGCGGAAGACCTCCTCCGCCGCGGCCCAGGCCGGGCCTTCTCCCCACCGTCCGGTCTCGGTGTACGAGGTGGGGTACACGACCTCGGACAGCAGTCCGGCCTGGTGGAGTTCGGCGGTCCAGGTGCTGATCGCGGTGGTGGCGGGGCCGAAGGCGGCTGGGGAGGGCAGGGCGATGCGCAGCCGCAGGTGCTGGCGCGGGTCGCGGAAGCGCACGAACCACCACTTCGGGTTGCCGAGCCGGTCCAGGAGGTCGGGCAGGTGCCGGGTGAGGACGGTGTCCTGGCGCTCCAGGTCGACGTAGAGGGAGGCGAGGAGCACCCGGGAGGTGCCCGGGGCGTCGCCGTGGCCCCGCGGCAGGATCCGGGCCGGGGTGGGCTTGGGCAGGCGCGGCCAGGCCGGAGAGCGGGTGGCGGTGGCGGGAACAACGATCTCGTGGGCCCGGCCGCCAGCCCAACCGAGGTCGGCCGGATGGGGCTCCTCGACGAGGACCGCGTGCGGGGCGGAGCGCAGGTGGTCGCGCAGCAGGGCCCGGTGGCCGGGGTGGTCAAGGTCGAGCGGCAGGCCCTGGCTGTCGGCGGCCAGCAGCACGCGCCGCGGTGCCCGGCGCCGCTTCATCCACGACGTGAGGGCCTCGTCCCACTGCTGCTGCGGAGCGTTGCCTGCGGGGAGCTCGGCGGCGGTGAGCCGCCAGGCGGCCGGGGAGAGGATGACTCGCCGGTGCCGTAGCCGGGGCCGGAACGGCAGTGTGCGGAGGGAACCCCAGTCGAAGCGGGTGACCTGCGCGGTCTGGGCGCGGGACAGCTCGGTGATCAGCCGGGCGAGCGGCGGGGTGTGGGTGCGCAGGTTGAGGGCGTGGGTGGCGGCGGCCTCGACCCGCACGCCGAGCGCCGGCGCGGCCAGGTACATGCGCCGACCGTCGCAGCCCACCGCCAGGTCCTCGGGGCCGAGGACGCTATCGCCAGCGGGGCGGTGCTCGGCGAGGCTGATCACCAGCTGGCCCGTCGGCAGGCTCCGGGCGACGTGCCCGGTAGCCGCGTCCAGCGGAGGGAACGAGAGCTGCGCGGTGACGGCGTGCTCGTCCATCGTCGGCAGGTTCGTCAGCAGGTCGGTGAACGCCGTCCGGTGCCCGGGTTCGAGGAGGTGGAGGAAACGGCCGACCGAGACGCCGGCGGCCCGGGACACCGAGACCACCTCCAGCCGGAAGTCGCCCCGGTCGAGCGCCTCCTGGCTGAGGGCGTGGACGCGGGCGACGATCTCCAGGTGCGGAGGCAGGCGCGGCTCGTCCGGGCCCAGATGGAGGGAGGCCAGCAGCGCCTCGTCGAGGACGACCTCGCGCGCCCCGTCGAGAGCGGCCCGCTGGGCGAGGGCGGCGAGCAGTTCGTCGCGTTCGTCGAAGCGCGGCTTCTCGGCGGGCCGGGCGCCGGGGTAGCCGTCGGGCCAGCCGATCCCGTTGTCCGCCACCACATCGAGCAGCGGCACCAGCGCGCCGCGGCCGTAGCGCTCGTAGAACTTCTGGTGGTACGCCCGCCACGCTGCCGTGCCGTTGGGAGCGGCGCTGAGCCGGGCGAGCAGCTGGGCGGCGCGCGCGGCCTCGTCGGCCACCGTCTGAGGGAGGACGAGGTCGGCGTCCAGCCGCAGGTCCACGGCCGACACGAGCAAGCCGTGCCCGGAGGCACTGGTGGCGCGTAGGTCTGCCAGGGGCTCGGCCGCTACGGCGACTTCGTCGGCGCCGGCGTTCTCCAGGGACGCCAGGATGTGCCCGAGCGGGTCGGGCTCGGTCGCCGGGGCATGAAGGTTCGTGATGAGCACCTGCTGGGCGACGAGCTCGGACAGGATGCCGGTGACCTGTTCGGCGTTCGCGGTGGGGAACTCGGCATGGACCTTGTCGGCAAGGCCGCGGAACCGGAGCGGCCGGCGCGCGGCGGCGAGGGCGAACGCGACGGGGCGGGTGTGGCGCAGAGTCGTCTCGGCCGCAGACGTGCCGCCGCCGGGCCGGGCGAGCGGGCGGTGGGAGACGACGAGACGGTCGCCGCGCACCTGGACGGTGGTGTTCGCCGTCACGTCCAGACGGGCCAGCACGGAGGGGCAGCGCTCCAGCTGCTCGATCGCCCGGGCGATCCGGGCCGCCGAGGTGCGGGTGACAACGTGATGCCCCTCGCCCCAGCGCAGGTCGCAGGACGGTCCGAACGACGCCGCCTGCACGCCGGCGAAATGCCCGAACGGGGTGGGGCGGCCGGCAGCACGAACCAGGTAGCGGGCGGTGGAGAGTACAGCGCGCCGCACGTCTCGCGGCGCGGGCGAGGGGGTGGCGGTCAGCTGGGCGACGCGACGGGCAAGGACCGGGCTGGCCACGCCGAGGGCCTGGGCGAGCCGCCTGTCCGCCCACACCGCGCGCAGCCATCGCGCTCGCTGGCCCGTCGCCGCGGGTGCGTCGCCGCGGGTGCGTCGCCGTCAAGGTCGGGCCAGGCGGGAACCTGCAGGTCGGGGTGGGCGACGGCGCGCACCAGCGCCACGCCGGCGGAGCGGTAGGGAGCCGTGGAAGCAGGAGGGCGCATGGCCGCGGACCTCGCAGTCGGAGACGGAACGGGACGGTGGTGGCGGCCGGTGCCCCGGGAGGTCGTCCCCGGGGCACCGGCCGGTCGGGTCAGTGCAGGCCGGTGGTGCAGGCGCCGCAGGTGCTGCCGCAGCCGTCGTCGGTCAGGGTCTGCAGGCTGGCCGCGTCGGTGGTCTCGACGGTGCGGACGTCGAGGTCGAACTCCTCGCCGACGGCGGCGGGCGTGGTGGCCTTGGTCTCGGCCGTGATCTTCTGAGCCATGGCGGCTCCTCCTTGAGGGTTTTCCTTGTGAGACCTGGAGCCGGGGCGCGGGACGCGCCCCGCGTCACCAGGAGACGGTGAGGCGGCAGTGCCGCGCGCCGACGGTCAACTGCGTGCGGTGAGCAGCTGTTCATCGAGATCGCCCGCGCGGCGGGTCACCTCGTGCAGGGCAGTGGGGCGAGCCGTGGACCACGGCGCGGGGAAGCCCGGGCCGAGGCCGAGCGCGGAGTGCGGATCGCCCAGAGCGCGCAGTATCAGCCGCTCGCCCGAGAACGCGGTGCGGCCGTGCAGCAGACGATGGTTGTCCAGCACGACACCCTGCCCGGGGGCCAGCCGCAGCCGGCGGGTGTTGCGGTCGATGGCCTTGCGAAGAGCGGGCAGGTGCGCGTCCGCTTCGGGCGAGAACCGGGCGAGGCCGTCCTGACGCAGGCGCAGCCGCCAGCGGCTGGCGGGCAGCTGCTGGAGGACCGGGGCGAAGTGGCCGCCCGATCCGCCGAAGTAGGCGGCTCGCTCCGCGGAGAGCGCCTCGATGGCGGCAGGGTGGTGGGCGGCCAGCTCGGCGAGGACGGCCTGGCCGTCCACCAGCAGGCTCTCGCCGCCGGTGTCGCCGGCGCGTGCGCACGCCAGCAGGAGCAGACGGGGCGGATCCGGGTGCTGCGCGCACTCGGTGTGCAGGGGCAGGGTGCCGCGCCCCAGGCCGGCGAAGCCCGGCCGACCGTCGTGGCGGCCGGTGTCGCGGATGACGGTCAGAGAGTCCGGGTCGGCATCCCGGTGCTTCCACAGCGAGGACATCAGCCGGCCAGCCGCGATGAGCACGTCGTCGCGCCCGCCCAGCCTGGCGAGCCGCAGCACCCCGTGCTCGCTCAGCACCGCTCCGGCGTGCTCGCGCACTGCTCCGTGCAGCACGCCTGCGGTGAACTCCTCGCCGCTGGTGCCGTTGGTGTCGGAAGACGGCATGGTGGATCTCCCTCGTAGGACCGAGTGGGTGGGAGGCGACACACTCTCCACGCCCCACCGCCCCGATGGAAAGTGACAGATTGTCAAAGCGAGATCACCGGACAGCTGGACGTCGCGCCGCCGTGCGACTGCTACGTTCGACGAGCCCGTGCCCGCCCGTGCACCCCGGAAGAAGCGATGACCGGACAGACAGAACAGCCCTATGTGCCAACGGCCTTCCCGATCTCCATCAAGGGCGTCGTGCTCGACCCGCAGCAGCGGGTGCTGCTGCTGAAGAACGAAAGGGCCGAGTGGGAGCTGCCCGGCGGGAAGCTGGAGGGGACGGAGACCCCCGAGGAGCGGGTGGTCACGGAGATTCAGGAGGAGAGCGGCTGGACAGCGACCGCTGGCCCGCTGCTGGATGTGTGGATGTACGAGCCGATCCCCGGCCGCAAGGTCTTCATCGTCACCTACGGCTGCACCGCTACCGACGCACACCGGCCCCCGGTCGTCAGCCACGAGCACAAGGAAGCCGGCCTCTTCCGCCGCGACGAGGTGCCCGGCCTGGTCATGCCGCAGGGCTACAAGGACTCCGTCGCCCGCTGGTACGAATTGCGGGACCGGGTCTGAGCGGTGGCCGGGATCGACCCCTACGGCGGCATCCGCTGGCACTGGACCACGCCCAGGGCCCAGGACATCCTGCGTCGCCGCGCCCTGCCTGAGATCCTCCAGCTCTACCGCGAACTCCATGGCCTGTCGCAGCAGGAACTCGCCTGCCTGCTCCGCTACTCCACCAGCTACGTCTCCCGCATCGAGACCGGCTCGCGCACCATCACCGACATCGGCGCCCTGCGCCACATCGCCGAACGCCTCGGCCTTCCGCCGCACTGCCTGGGCATCACCGACGAGGCGGACGGAGACCACCAGCTCGTGATCCAGCTCGCCGATTCCGTTTTGCGCCTGGCCGAGATCGCCCGTCAGGCCGGCCAGGCCACCACCGCTGTCGCGGAGTTGTGGCCGCTGGTCGCCCGCCTGGAGGCCCGCACCACCGACGGCCACGCCGACCTCGACACCCTGCGCCTGCTCGCCCGGGCCCGCGTCGGCCTCGGCGTCGCGCTCGGCCACGTGCTGCCGGAGGAGCGCCTGGCCACCGCGGCCCGCTGGACTGGCAAAGGACTCAGCGTCGCCCGGCGCCTGGGCGATCCGGGACTGCACGCCCACGCCTTGCGCCACCACGGCAACGAACTGCGCAAATCCGGCCTGCACCTTCGAGCACTGGACCGGCTCGCGCAGGCCCGCGACACCGCTCGCACCGGCACCGAACGCGCCGAGGCCATCGTCCTGCTCGCCCGCGCCGCCGGAGCCGCCGGGAACGCCGTCGTCTTCGACGAGGCAGTCGAGGACGGCCGGCGGCTCCTGGGCGAAGTGGTGCCCACCGCGCTGTTCTCCGAGTTCACCCTCCACGAGGTCCGCCTTCGAGGTCTCATGTGCACCGGCCGGGTCGCGGAAGCGGTCCGGCAGCTCGACCAGGCACCGGCGGCCGGACTCGTAGCGACGTCCCAGTGGCGGATCATCGCGGCGATCACCGCTGGCGAGGTGCTGCTGCGGCGAGGAGATGCGACCGGCGCCGCGCAGCAGTTGACCGCCGCGGTCGACGGGGCGACCCTCCACCGTCTGCCGCACCAGCTCCAGCGCGTCGTTCGGGCCGGTCGCCGCCTGCCCGAAGTCCGAGAACAAGCGGACGACGCCCTGGCGCGGCTGAGGGTTGAGATAGCGGCTTGACCTACGCGTGGTCATCACCATGGTGAGCTCCCCTGAAGAAGCCTGGTTGCTGCGGCTACGCCCCCGGCCGACGGGGAACTGGACGAGGCCATCGGGCGGCCCGTGCGGCACGTCGGAATCCCGCCGTGCCGTGCGGCACCCGGGGGTTGGGCCGGCGACGAGAGACGGTTCATGCGGTCGAACTGGCGAGGTGTGCGGGCGGTAGCGGTCCAGGGCATGGGCGGCTGTCACGGCCGCAGAACGGTGGGTTCTCCGCCGTGCGGCCTGTGGTGTCCGGGTTCGCGCGATCGGCCAGCGGAGGGAGGTCGACGCCGCACGCGGCGAGTTCGACACGTTGCCATGGGGTGAGCGTGCCCTTGCGGGCAATTTGCCGACAGTTCTTCAACCAGTTTCCAAGGCGGTCGCGGTCACCGCCCTTTCCCGACACCGGGACACGCGCGTGGCCGTTCTCCGCCACGAACTTGTTCAGCAGCTTGATGTTGTCCTTGAACCGGGCGTCTGCGACGTTGGCCACGAACCCCAGGCTGGTCAGTTCTTGGCGCTGCTCAGCGCTGAGAGAGGCGAATCGGACTCGCTTGCCGCGGACTTGGGCACCGAGGGGGCGTTGGCCGACGGTGGTGACGTATGTCGCGGGCACCAGGAGATCGCCGTTCTCGGCCTGGTAGTCGGTGAGATCCTGGACGAACTGTCCCCACTCGGCGTCCCTGCTGTTCCAGACCACGCCCAGTTCGTCGAGCCGGCGTGTGACGGAGGAAGGCAGGGAGCCGTGGCGGTGTCGGTACTTTGCGTTGTTCAGCCAGTGCCCGGTCCTCTCTCCGCTGGGGCCGATCCAGTCCCTGTCGACGCGAAGGTGGCCGTTCGCGGCGTGGAAGACCCTAAGGTCCTCGAGGTGGCGCTCCCTGCGGGACGCGGTGGAGAGGATGGTCCTGGTGGTGATCGCGTCGATGAAGCCCGTGGGGATCTCGGTCCCGCTGAAGGAGATCCACTTCGGCAGCAGTGACGCCGCCTGGGCCGGGCGGGTGGCGCGATCATGGCGGCGCATTCGGGTGAGGTGACGGCGGAGCCGGTCGTCCAGTGCCGCCATGGCCTCGATGGTGGCGATGACGGCGTCGAAGCCGCTGTCAGCGCGCTGGGCCGCGTCGACGGCGGCGATGGCCGGGACGATGATGGCCGCGACCTTGCGGCGGCTCGGGTCGCCTCGGCGCAGTGCCCGCCCGGCGATCTGGGTGATCTCAATCTTCGAGCGGCGTGGATCGACGATGGCGACCGCGTCCGCTTCCGGGGCGTCGTATCCCTCGATCAAGAGCCGGCTGTTCGTGACAACTGCCAGTCCCTCCGCGCTGGTACGGAACCGGTCGAGGATCCCCTGGCGGACAGAGCGGTCCTGCCGTCCGTTGACGTGCCCTGTCCACAGCGAGCACGGACGCTTCTCGGGCGGCAGGTATTCCATCGCGTGCTGGAGGACCTGGGCGAAGGCACGGGCGGCCGCCACCGTCGAGTGATAGGTGATCATCCGGCTGGCGCCGTGCTCCGCCGCCGCGCGCAATATCGAGATCGCCTTCGCCACAACGCTGGCCTCGACGTGCATGGGGCCCACAGCCAGGGACGTTTCCTGCTGCACGTGGTCGGTGACAGCCCGGTCGGCCGCGCCGGCGATGACCAGCTCGTAGTCGGCGAGGCGGTCCCGTTCGATCGCGTCGCCGACGGACAGACGGTGGGCGATGGGACCGAAGCGGTCGCGCCGGACCAGGATGCCGTCGTTGCCCACGAGGTCCCTGAGAGTGGCCGTCATGGACACGCGGAGCCGCGCCGGAACGAGCCGGTCGTCGTGGATCTGCGCCCAGCTGTTTCCGTCCGCGCGGTGGAGTTCGTCGGCGATGACGAGGCTCCAGGCGCCGGCCCCGGCGCGATGAGCGGCGATCACGGCGTTCAGGCTCTGGTAGGTGCAGACGGCGGTGATCCGTCGCCCTGCTGCCATACGGTCGACCAGTTCACGGGGGTCCCTGAGGACGCGGGCGGGGACACCGTCGGTGTCGCGGTTGAACCGATCGAGCACGCGTGGTTCGGAGCAGACCGCGAGGACCTCGCCGAGGGCATCGGCACCGAAGGCCCACAGCCACTGGGTGAGGGTCTGGGCGACCAGATCCAGTGTGGGTACGGCGATCAGCACACTGCCGGTGCGCGGGTCGACCACCTCCTGGGCGATGGCGCCCGCGGTCACGGTCTTCCCGGATCCGCAGGCCATCAGGATGACGACCCGTGAGACGTCGGTCAGCATCCCGCAGGCTTTGTCCACGGCCTCGTCCTGCTCTGGCCACAGCGTCAAGCCGGCGAAGGCGCGTGGATGGGTGAGGGTGGAGATCATGGCAGTCCTGCGGTAGGGGATACGGGCATGGGTGAGCGTCCTGGGCCCGACGGCGGGCCATGGGCATCGGTCACCGGTGCAGCAGCGCGAGCAGCCGGTCGTGCAGACGCTCCACGTCGCGGCTGTTGCCCAGGTTCCGGTGCTGGTCCTGGCTGGCGCTGTGCCAGCTGGCGGCGACCTCGGGCAGGTCGGCGAGCGCGGCGTCCAGGGCGGCCAGCGACTCCCGCCTGTCGGTGAACACCGCTGGCACGGCCACAAGTTGCCAGGGCGCGGGCCAGGGCTGTGCGGCGGGGTGGAGGTGGACGCCGCCGTGGATGTGCCCGGCCATCACCGCGGTGCCGCGCAGCCCGCCGCTGACGCGGTTGGCCACCTGGCCGTGTTCCACTACGCCACCACCATCGCGGCCGCCGGCTCCCGGGCGGTGGTGGTGGCGGGTTCGGTGCGCTGGGCGGGCAGCGGCGCGGGGCCGGCCTGGATCCGGCAGGAGTCCGCGAGCGCCAGCAGGGTGAACGCCTGTGGGTAGTTCCCGAGTTGGCGGCCGTTGACGGGGTCGTACTCCTCGGCGAGCAGGCCGAGGTCGTTGGGTAGGAGGAGGAGCCGGTCGAGGAGCTCGCGGGCCTCGTCGGGGCGGCCGATCGCGGCGAGGGCGTCGGCGAGCCAGAACGAGCAGGGCAGGAAGGCGCCCTCGTGTCCGGTGAGGCCGTCGACGTTGGCGCCGTCCCGGTCGTGGGTGGGGTAGCGGTGGACCAGGCCGTCCCGGGTGGTCAGCTCGCGCTGGACGGCTTCGACGGTGGCGATCACGCGCTTGTCGTCGCCCGGCAGGAACCCGACAGCGGGGATGAGCAGCAGCGCGGCGTCCAGGTCCCGCCCGCCGTAGTACTGGGTGAACACCCCGCGCTGCGGGTCGAGTCCGTTCGCGCAGACATCGGCGTGGATCTCGTCGCGCACCTCCCGCAGATGCCGCACGACGGCCGGGTCGACGGTGCGGCGGCGGGCGAGCAGGGTGGCGGCCCGGTCGAAGAACACCCAGCACATGAGCCTGGAGTGGGTGAAGTGGCGGCGCCGGCCGCGCACCTCCCAGATCCCCTCGTCGGGCTCGCGCCAGCGCTTCTCCACCTGCTCGGCCAGCGCGAGCAGCAGCGCGTCGGCACCCGGGTCGGGCCTCAGACCGGCGTCCTCCGCGACCAGCAGGGCGTCGGCGATCTCGCCGGGAACGTCGAGCTGGAGCTGACCGACGGCACCGTTGCCGACGCGCACCGGACGGGAGTTCTCGTAGCCGGGCAGGTGGCGCAGGACGTGCTCGTCAACGGGGTACTCGCCGTCGATCCCGTACAGCACCTGAAGGTTGGCGGGGTCGACGGTGGTGATGAGCCAGTCGCGCCAGGCGCGTGCCTCGTCCAGGTGGCCCAGCCGCGCCAGGGCGGCGGCGGTCAGCGCGGAGTCGCGCGGCCACACGTACCGGTAGTCCCAGTTCCGCTCGCCGCCGATGGCCTCGGGCAGCGAGGTGGTGGGCGCCGCGATGATCCCGCCGTCCATGTGGCACAGCGCCTTGAGGGTGATCGCGGCGCGCAGCACGGCGCCGTGGTGCGGGCCCTGATAGGTGCAGCCGGAGGACCAGGTCTCCCAGTACCGGGCAGTGTCGGCGAGTTCGCGAAGGCCGTCGGGCGGCGGCAGGGCCGGGCTGCGGGCGGGCTGCCAGGTGAGGGCGAGCACGAGCGTCTGGCTGGCGGCGACCTCGAAGTCGGCGCGGCAGCTGCCCTGGGTGCCGGGGCTGTGCCGGGGGCCGTCGAGCCAGTAGGAGTCGTGCAGGGAGGTGGCCGTGAGACAGGCCCGGCCGTGGTGCTCGGCGCGGTGGATGACCGGGTTGAGGCGGCCGTAGGCGGGGCGGGGGCGGAACTCGGAGGCGACGCGCACCAAGCCGCTGAGACCCTCGACGACGCGGATGATCTGCGCCGGGGCCGGGTCCGCCGAGTTCGGGGCGGGCATGAAGTCGGTGACCCGCACCGTGCCGTTCTCGGTGTCCCATTCCTGTTCGAGGATCAGGGAGTTGCCGCGGTAGCGGCGGCGGGCGCAGGGCGCGGGCGCGGTGGTGTCGTAGCGGGCGGGGGCGACGCGCCAGAAGCCGTGCTGCTCGGTTCCGAGCAGAGCGGCGAACACCGCCTCGGAGTCGGGGCGCGGCCAGCACAGCCAGGTGATCGCGCCGTCGCGGGTGACGAGGGCGGTTGAACGGGTGTTGCCGAGGAGGGCGTGGTCCTCGATTGGCGGGGTGGGCAGGGTGCGGGGCATGGGGTGGTCCTGACGTGGGTGGGAACCGGGTTCGTGGGTCAGCGGCCGGCGCGGGTGGGTGCCCGGAGGAGGTCGGGCGCGGCCGCGACGGTGGCCAGCAACCGGACGGCGACGTTCTGCCAGTCGGGGCGGTCGGCGACCAGGGCGCACGGGACCGCTATGGAGCTGGTGCGCATCAGTAGCCGCAGCAGCGGTGCGGGGACGCCGACGGGCACGGGGGAGCCCGTGGCCAGGAGGATGGGGGAGGCCCCGGACAGGCGGGTGACGGGTAGCTCGTCGAGCGTGGTGGCGTCGACGAGGATGCCTGCGCGGTTGATCAGGTGGCGGTCCAGGTCACGGGCGTCCAGACCGTCGGTAGGGGGTGGCGGAGTGCTCAATCTTCTTCTCTGTGGTCGAAGGGGTGCGGCCCAGGCCCGAACGGCCGCCATGGGTCGATGCGGTGGTGCGAATGCTCAGTTGGCTGGCCGGGATGGCTCCTCCTGGGAGGGGCCGGTGCGGCGTTTCGGCGTGGAGCGCGAGGCGAGCAGGCGGTCGGTGACGACCAAGGTGGCGAAGCCGACCAAGGCGAAGACCGCCAGGTAGAGCGGCTGGGTGAGCTGGGCGCGGTGCTGGAGGAGGTAGAGGGTGGCGGCCCTGACCTGGACTCCCAGCAGGAAGCAGACGATTCCGACGGCGGCCGGGCCCGGCGTGCGGTGGGTGCTCACGCCGCCTGTCCGCGGGGCAGAGTGGTGCGGCGGAACGGCTCGGTGGGCCAGGACGGGTCGATGTCGCTGAGCAGGACCATGCCGGCCAGGACGGCGGCGATGCTCGCCTGCACCTGGCTGCGGACACCCAGCCAGGCGCGCAGATCCCGGCCGTAGCCGCGCATCGTGGCGGGGGTGACGCCGAAGTCCGCCGCCAGCTCGGGCGTGATCCGCCCGCCGACCCAGCCCACGAGAACCCGGTGAAGGCGTGGCGGGAGCCGGATTGCGGTGGCGAGTGCGGCGCAGGGCTCGGCGGTGTCGGTGACGATGCTGTGCGCGGCGCCCCACGCGACGAGTTGCAGCACGGTGCGCGTGCCGGTGGCCGTGAGCAGCGAGGCGACGGCGGTATCGACCTCGGCGTTCTCCAGGCCGAGTTTGGGGTCGGCCGCGATCGTGCGGGTCTGGGAGCCGGCGGCGATGTGGCTGAGCAGCCGGACCTGGTGCTCGGACAGGGTGTGGGTGGGCAGGGCGGTGGCCATGGCGGCACCTTCGGTGGCCGGCGGGCGGTTCACGGGCGGTCAGCGGTCGGGGTAGCGGCCTGGGCGAGGTGTTCCAGCAGGCGGGGGCCGAGGCGGGCGGCGTCACCGGTGCCGATGACGAGTACCAGGTCGCCGGGCTCGGCGAGGCCGGTGACGAGCTGTTCGATGTCCCGCTCGCACGGGCCCGAGCGGACCCGATGGACCGTGTCGGAGCCCAGGGCTTCGACGGCGGCGGTGGCGACGGCGTCCAGCGGGTCCGCCTGGTGCAGCACGGTCAGAGGGGTGGCGGCCGGCAGCAGTACGGCCCGGTCGGCGGCCGCGAGGGCGGCGCCCAGCTCGGCGGCGTGCGCGCTGGTGCGGGCGATGCCATCCGGTTCCAGGACGGCGACGACCGAGCCCTCGGTGAGCATCCGGGCGGCCTCGACGTCCCTGGCGACCTCTTGGGGGTGCCGGGCGCGGGAGTCGCACACGGTGACCCGCGCCCGGGTACCGAGTTCGGTCAAGGAGCGCTCCACGCCGCCGAAGCGGGCCAGACGCTCGGCGACGGCCTCGGCACTCTCGCCCGCGACGAGGGCGGTGGCGATGGCGGCGCAGGCGGCCAGAGCGTGATGGTCGCCCGCGATCTTCACGACGAACTGGTGCTGCTCGCCCTGGTGGCGCAGCGTGAGGAGGTACCCGGTGCCGAGCCACCGGGGCTTGAGGACCCACACGTCGGCGCTCTCGTCGAGGCCGACGGTGACCACCGCGGGTCCGGGGCGGTCGGTGAGCCTCTCGTGCACGATCCTGGGGCCCTTCTCCCAGGTCGGCAGGACCACCGTGGCGGCGGCGCGGGCGAGGTTCGTGGCGGCGTCCAGAGCCTCGATGTTGTCCGCGAAGTGCGGGGCGTTCGCCGCGGTGGCGGTGATCAGAACCGTCGACGGGGACGGCCGCCGGTACCGGTTCGGGCTGTGCGGGCGGTGGCCCCACGCCCCGGGGGGCGCGGCCTCGTGGCCGTCGGTGTCCGGGCACAGGTCCACCACCAGGCGACGGCCTCCTCCCTGGCCGGGGCTACCGCCGACGTCGGGGGCGTTGAGGATCCAGCCGGTGCGGCCGTCGTCCAGGGCGGCGGCCAGGACCGCCGACGCGGTCGCCGTGGAGTGGCTGCCGCCGACGGCCACCAACGGCCGCCCGAAGCCCGCGCACACCTCGGCGAGCGCGTGCGCGCGGGCGAGCACCGGCAGCCCAAGTTTTTGGGCCCGGTCGAGTTCGGGGTGCGGGGCGACCACCACCCCCGGCCACACCACGGCCGTGCGGTCGGTGCGGACGTGCCCGGCGTCGAAGCCGACCGTGACCTCCACGCCGGCCGAGCGCAGCCGGTCGGCGGCCGGGCCGTCCTGGTCGGCGGGGTCGATGCTGCCGGTGACGTCCAAGCCACGGGAGGCCAGCCACAGCGCCAGGCCCTCCACTCCGGACGCGGTGGCGCCGACCAGGTGGGCCTTGGCCAGCAGATCGGGCCCGGCGGCGGTCTTCCCGCCCTTCTTCGCACGGGAATGGACGGCGGTGTCCATAAGAGTCCTCCAGCATGGTCAGGAACGGGGTGGGGTGGAACCGGGCCGGTCGCGGGCCCGGGGGTGTGGCGCCGCGACCGGCCCGGGGCTCAGGCCTGGGCGAAACCGCGCGCCAGCTCCGCGTCGGTGACGCGGGCGGCGTGGTGGTCGACCTCCAGGTCGGCGAGCGAGGCCAGGTGGGCGACGACGCGCTCGCCCAGCAGCTCGGAGGCGACGCGGCTGGTCTCGAACACGTCGATGGCGTAGTAGGGGTGGCGGGGCACCACCGGGAGGTCCTCGTCCCAGTCGGCGTTGCCGGTGACGGGCTCGCAGAGCTTGAGGTCGCCGGTGATGCCGTGGCGGACGCCGGCCACGGCGGCGGCCACGGCAAGGTAGGGATTGGCGTCCGCGCCGGGCAGGCGGACCTCCAGGTGGAGACCGCGTCCGTGGCCGACCACCCGCACCGCGCAGGACCTGTTGTCGCGCCCCCACACGAGCTTGGACGGCGCGAACGCGCCCCCGAGGCGCTTGTAGCTGTTCACGTACGGCGCCCACATCGGCGCGACCTGCGGCAGCACCTCCAGCAGCCCGGCGACGGCCCGCTCACCCAGCACCGACAGGGCGTGCTCGTCCTCCGCGGAGACCAGCAGAGCCTCGCCGTCCGCGGACCAGAGCGACAGGTGCAGGTGCATCCCGGAACCAACACCGGCCGCCGGGGCCGCCATGAACGTCGCCGCCAACCCCTGCTGCTCCGCCACCACCTTGGTGGCGTGTTTGAAGAGCACGTGCTGCTCGCAGGCCTCGCTGGCCGGACCGTACGGGAACGTCACCTCGATCTGACCGGGGGCGCTCTCCAACTTGACCGCCTCGACGGGCAGTCCGGCCTCGGCCAGGGCCTGCCGCAGCGACCGCGAGAAGCCGGCCGCCGTCACCGGCCGGTCGAGGGCGTAGTCGCGGTTGTCCCACGTCACCGGGCGCAGCCCCCGCCAGTCGGCCGCGGTCAAGTCGGTGCCCGTGCCCTGGTAGACGACGAACTCGGTCTCGATCCCGACCCGCACTTCGTAGCCAAGGTTCTGGAGCAGGGCGAGCTGCTTGTCCAGGATGGTGGCCGGGGCCAGCGGGTGCGGCCGGTCTCCGTCGACGGGGCGGGCGAACACGATGGCGGTGCCCGGCTCCCACGGGATCACGCGGGCGCGGTCGAGGTCGGGCAGCAGCGCGACGTCGCCGAAGCCGGACTCCCACGAGAACTCGCCGGTGGCCGGGGGCGTCATGCCCAGGTCTGTGCCGATCACGTACCCGCACATCTCCGGGGCGAGACGGCCCGACGCGAGGCGCGCCAGCAGCACCCCGGCGTCGAACTCCTTGCCCTTGAGTCGTCCCTGCACGTCGACGGCCGCCAGCACCACGGTGTCGAGGCCGAAGGCCTCCACCAGCTCCGGCAGCTGGCCGACCGGCCCGACGGGGTGGGTGGACTGGTCCGCCGGGGGACGGGCGGTGGGCATCGTGGGCCTCATACGATCTGCTCCTCGATCCGGGCCAGGTGCGGGTCCTCGACGACCGGCACGGAGAATTTCGAGCCGGCCATCCGCCACCACGCTCCCGCCAGGGCGAGGACGACCAGCAGCGTGACGGGCGCGTAGTTGAACGTCTCGACGGTCACCGGGTAGCGCTGCGGCAGGCACACCAGCACCGTCAGCACCACCACCCACGCCACGGCGGCGATCCCGACCGGGCGGCTCCACCGCCCCAGGCTCCACGGGCCCGGGACGAACCGGTCCCGCTGCCGCAACCGCAGGTACACGGGGATGATGTAACTGGGTGTCATCCCGATCACGTTCACTGCGGTCACCGCCCCGTACGCGACCGGCGACCACAACGACGGCACCGCCAGCACGAACGCCACCGACACCGCGAGCCACACCGCTGCCACCGGCACCCCGTCGGGAGACACGCGGCGCCACGTCGCCGAGCCGGGCAACGCGTTGTCCCGGGAGAACGCGTAGACCATCCTGCTCGCGGCCGTGGTCTCGGCCGACCCGCAGAACAACTGCGCGCCGATCACGACCAGCAGCAGCAGCTTCGCGCCGGTCGTCCCGACCGCGTCCAGGAAGATCTGCGCCGGCGGCACCGCCGCACCCGCCGTGCCGGAGTAGTCCTGCACCGCGAACAGCAGGCCGGCCAGCAGCACGAACCCAGCCAGCAACGAGACCCAGATCGACCGCACGATGCCGCGCGGAGCGGCCAGGCTCGCCTCCTTCGTCTCCTCCGAAAGGTGCGCGCTCGCGTCGTAGCCGCAGAACGTGTAGCCGGCCAACAGCAGCCCGATGGCGCTCACGTAGACCGGGTTCGACCAGCCGGTCTGGTTGACGAAGTGCCCGAACACGAAGCTGGCGTCCTGGTGGTGGGAGGGGACGATTGCGAGCACGCCGACGATCACCGCCACACCCAGCAGGTGCCACCACACCGAGACGCCGTTGAGCAGGCCCACCACCCGGACACCGACCACGTTCAGCAGGGCGTGCAGCACCAGGACCCCGGCGAAGATCGTGAGGATCAGGCCCGGGGTCGGCACGACGCCCCACTGGAGCCCGGCAAACGCGGCGATGAACGAGGCGGCGCCGTAGTCGATGCCCGCTATCCCGCCCAGCAACCCCAGCAGGTTGAGCCAGCCGGTCACCCAGCCCCAGCGCGGGCCGCCGAGGCGCTGGGACATGAAGTAAAGGCCGCCGGACGTGGGGTAGGCGCTGGTGACCTCGGCCAGCGAGAGGCCCACCAGCAGCACGGCCAGGCCGACGCCAACCCAGCCCCACATCATCACGGCCGGACCGCCGGTCACCAGCCCGAACCCGAACAGCGTCATGCAGCCGCTGAGCACCGAGATGACCGAGAAGCTGACGGCGAAGTTCCCGAATCCGCCCATCCGGCGGACCAGTTCGGGTTCGTAGCCCAGCGACCGAAGATGGTCGTCGTCCTCGCGGGCGGGGGCGGATCGGTGGGACCATGACATGGGGGGACCTCCGTAGGAGAGTCGATGGTGTTGGGAGTGCCCGGCCGGCCAGCAGGGCGGAGGAGGTCAACGGGTGGCGGCGAACGACTGGGCCATGGCCTGTCGCAGGGCGTCGTTCGGCCGGGGCGCCAGGCTCACCCAGGGCTGGGAGGACACGAACGGCGTCAGGGCCGCGAACACCTGGGCGGCCTGCCGGGGATGGCGGGTGGCCCAGAGAGCGTGGGCGAGGTGGTGTTCGTCCGTCACCGGCCACCGGCCCTGCTCGCCGGGCGCCGCCCGCCAGTTCTCGTAGGCCTGGAGGACCGTGGAGCGGACGACGTCGTCCCCCGTCCATTGCAGGAGGACCGCGTCCTTGCGCTCCGCCCGGCGGTAGCGATCGACATGCAGGTACAGCGGAAGGGCGTGAAGAGGCGAGCCTTCCGGCGCGCCGGTCAGGTAGGTCGCCAGGAAGTTGGTCGCGGCGCCGCTCTCACCCCGTGCGAGCCAGACCCTGAGCACGCGGTGGAACGCCTCCCGGTTCCACGGATCCGCCCGACGGACCTGGTCGAACAGGCCCCACGGACCCGGCGGGATCATCTGGTCGGGCCCCGGAACCCGGTGCTCGGGACGGATCTGTGTCGGGTCGAGCGAAGCCAGCGTGAGGAGGCCGATCCACGGCACCGGGTCGTCGGCGAGAGTGGAGGCGGCCCACCAGCACATCTCCCTAGCCGCCTGCTCCAGCAACGCGACCCTTCGCGGGTCCGCTGGCTGAGACCGGGTCATGAGGGCCTGCTCCACGGCAACCCGCGCCCGCAGAGTCACCAAGCCGGTGTTCGCCGGGTCCGCCGCCGCCCAGTGGTCCAGGACGTCGGTGTGCGCGGCAACCGAGGCGAGGATCTGGGTGCGGGAGGTCCACGCCGGCCAGTTGCCCCACGTGGCGGCCAACAGGGCGCGGGCTGCCATCCACCGGCCGCGCTGCAGCTCCTCCACCGCCCCGCGAAGCTCGCCGTCGTGGCCGGCAGGGTGCTGGACGAACCGACCTGGATCAAGGGTGAAAGCTGTGTTCACGGCCGGGGTCCTTTCTGAGGTGATGCCTATCGCGCCGGAAACACGGGCGGGAGGGCTGGGCAAGTCCGAGGGCCCGAGCCTGTGCGATGGGCGGGTCCGACCGCCGCTGCCGAACTTGGGCGGGTCATACGGAACCACCAGCCAAAGCCCGTGTGACAGTGCAGACTTGTTGCATCGTGTGGCGTTGATGTTGAAAATCTGCCCATGACCTGCGAAGTCAGCGAGCCAAATTCTCTGGGGGCGTAATGACGCGATGGGGACGGCTCGCCGTGTTGCGCAGGGCTGCCGGCTACACCCAGGAACAGCTGGCGACGGCGATGGATGTGGACCGGACGACAATCCACCGGTGGGAGAATGGCAAGGCGACGCCGCGCCCGTGGCAGATGCCGAAGCTCGCCAGACTGCTGGAGGTCTCCCAGGACGAGTTGCGCTCCGCCGTCTTCGGAAACCCGGATGCTGATTGCGCTCCCCGATCGGAAGTAGAGGCAGGGAGGGGCGAGTTCGCGGCGGATGCGCTTTCGCTGCCAGGACCAGGTATCAGCGGGCAAGGAGCCACGTCCAACGTGGGCGATGTTGGACCGCGGCTCGCCACGGTAGACGCCCTGATCGGCGACTGGGCATCCGTCAACTCGAAGACTTCAGCTCCCGCTCTGTCGCTGTGGGTGACGGATGAAGATGTCGTTGTCGCGGAGGGTATGCTCGGCATGTTCCGCCAGCTCGACCACACGCACGGGGCCCGTCAGCACTGGCGGCAGGTCAGCTCCTACATCGACACCGAACTCGAAGGCCTTCTGCGCCGGCCTGCCGTCGATGAACAGGTCGCGCTTCAACGTGCCCAGCTCACGGTCGGGTTCTGCGAGCTTGCCGGGTACCAGGCCGTCGACATCGGCAACCCCGACCGGGCCCAGGAGTACTACCAGCGCGCCTTGGCCCTGACGACGGCAACTGGCGATCGGGCGTACGGTGCCTACCTCGTGGCAGTGAACCTCGGGCACCTCGCCCTGCACCGTGGGAACCCGGAGACCGCCCTGCGGTGGGCCTCTTCCGCCCGCGCCGCAGCCGGTACCGCCGCGAGCCCGGCCACACGGGCGGCCATCACCGCCGTCGTCGCCCGGGCGAACGCCAGAATGCTCAGGGAAGGCGAGGCGACCCAGTTGATCCTCGAAGCGGAGAAGCTCCTCGACGCAGCCAGCGTGGAAGACGAACCCACCTGGATCCGCTACTTCACCCACGCCTACCTCGCGGACGAGGCCGCGCACTGCCTCCACGACCTCGGCCGTGCGCCGGACGCCAGGATCCAGCTCGCCGACGCGCTCGGGGGCGTCGGCAAGGACAAAGTCCGTCGGCGCGCGATCGACGCGGCTCTGCTCGCCGCGACCTGGCTGCGCAGCGGGGACGTCGACCAGGCATGCGCGGTCGGCCGCGATGCCGTCGTCTACGCCGCCCGGACAGGATCAGGACGGTGTATCGAGCGGGTGGCCGGCATCCTGGCCGACCTGCAGACACACGCCGACTACGTCGCGGTCCGGGAACTGCGCGAGTTCGCCCGGGCCGTGCTGCCGGACGCCGACAGGCTGGCGGTCATGCTGGCAGGCGGCTCATGATGCGCCGGTAGAAGTCGAGTTCGGCGCGGAGCGCCTGCTCCCGTGCCAAGGGCGCCGACAGGTAGTGGTCGCCGCCCTCTAACAGCAGGCTGCTATGGTCACCGCCTCGGCCGGCCAGCTCCTCGGCGAAGTGCATGGCCTCCTCCGCAGACGTGATCGTGTCGGCGGAGCCGTGGATCACCAGCACGGGGCAGCGGACTCGCTCGGGCTTCACCGCGCTGGCCGGGCCTCGCAGCACAGCTGCGTGCGGACGCTGGAACGCCGGAACAGACAGCTCCCACCGCGCGGGGTCGATGATCGCCGAGATGGCTGTCGCGGCAGTGAACGGTCCCGGACGGCATGCCGCCTGGAGCGCCGTGTACCCGCCCGCGCTCGCCCCGCTGACGAACACCGCTCCAGGAGTCGCCTGGCCGATCGTCAGGAGATGCTCTGCGACGGCTGCGCAGTCGTCGACGTCGTAGGCGCCCCAGTGGCCGTGCAGCGACTGTCGGAAGACGCGTCCCTGACCCGTGCTGCCTCGGTAGAGAACTTCGGCGACGATGAAGCCGTGGCTGACGAAATACTGAGTGACCCAGTCCAGCCGTAGGGGGACGTCGTCCGTCGGACCGGGATGGGCCCGGATGAGGAGAGGCCTCGGTCGCGTGTCCCCGGGTCGCAGGTGCAGCAGGAAGCGCACCGGCCCACCCGGACCCGCGATGGTCTCAACCGCGGGGGGAACCGGCTTCCAGGGCACAGGGACCTCGGAAGCCTTACCCATCGGGAGGGCATGGGCGTCCGTCTGTGCTGCCAGGTCGACCGACCAGATGGCCGGTGGGCTGCTGGCCGTGGAGCCGACCACGGCCAGGAGGCTGCCGTCGACGGTGACGTACGGCTTCACGGACGTGAGATTCGAACCGAGCCGCCGCCGACGACCCTCGGAGTCGACGGCGAGCAGCTCGGTGGCAAGCCCGTCCATCACCGTCAGCACGACGGTGCCGTCTCCGGTGAAACCGTACGACTGGTAGCCGCCTTCCCAGGGCGCCGGTGCGCAGTCCGCCTCGATCAGCGCGACTGCCTCCACCACGGCATCGCGCAGCCGGTACAGGTTCCACCACCCTGTCCGGTCCGACACGAAGTACAACAGGCCGTCCGGTCCCCACGACGGCTGCACCACCGACTCCCCGGAGCCGCCCGCCACAACGCGCGTTGGCCCGACGGTGTCCGATCGAACGTCGGCCAGCACGAGGCGAGTGCTGTCCCACGGCATCTGGTCGCGCTGCCACTCCACGTACGCCAGGGTTCCTGCCGCCAGCCGAGGAGAGCCGAGGAACCCGCGGGAGCGAACCAAGACCCGGGGGTGCCCGGCCCGGGACACGGCGATGATCTCGTCCACGGTGTCGTCCCCGCGAATCGCGAGCAGACCGCCGCCCGGTGCCGGAGCGAGGTCTCCGTACTGCGTGGACCCGACGACAGAGTCGATCCGCTCCGGCACGCGGCCAGCCGCGTGCCGGAGGAGGGAACCGTCGTCACCGACGAACCACACTCCCTCCGATGTCACTGCGAAGGCGCCGCCACCGTAGGCGTGGAGCTGACCTCCGACTGAGAGGTCGGGGGGCGTCACCGCGACGGCTGTGCCCGACCGGTCGGCGCGCATGACCCGGCGGCATCCGCCGTGATCGGGATCCGACTGCAGCCACCACAGTGAGCCCGACGCCGACCGGAGCTCGTCGTACGCCACCACCTTCCGGGCCACCCACTCGGGCGGGAGCCCGATGACGTCGGTCATACAGTCGCGGTCCTCTCAGCATGCGCTGCTGGCTGCTCGTAGGCTATCCGCCGCCTGGAGAGCCACCGTACCCGGCCGTGGGCCGAGGAACCCTTCGAAGCCAACAGCGGTGGCTCGCCCGCACGGGGGGCTCAACGACCGGCGTGACGAACCCGAAGATCAGTTGGACGCAGGCTTGGGGGCGTACCGCAGCAGCACGACGTCGCCGATCGTCCGGGCTTCCAGAAGTCCCATCCGTCGGCTGCTTCCACCGGGGTAGTCCGCCGGGTGGAGGAAGCGTGGTGCGGCGGCGTCGCCGACGAGCAGCGGGGCGATGGCGAGGTGGATCTCGTCGGCCAGCCCCTGGGAGAGGAACTGGGTGTGGATCTGCCCGCCGCCTTCGACCATGAGGCGCTCGACCCCGCGGGTAGCGAGATCGTCGAGCACCGCGCCGAAGTCGACGGTGGGGCCGGTGCTCACGACGTCGGTAAGGCCGTCGAGCGTCTCCCGGAGCTTCGGCGCGGCAGCGTCGGTGGTGTAGACGACCTTCTTGTCGCCGAAGTGCCAGAACTTGAGGTCCCGGCCCAGGTCGCCGCTGGCGGAGATGGTGACCTTGAGCGGGTACTCGGGCTTGCCGGCCGCGGTCCGGTCGGCGCGGCGCTTGTCGCTGTTGACCAGCAGACGGGGATTGTCGCTGCGCAGGGTGTTTCCGCCGATGAGGATGGCGTCGGATTCGGCGCGGACCTGGTCGACGCGGTCGAAATCCTCCGCGTTGGACAGCAGCAGACGCTCGGGGGAGGCGTCGTCGATGTGACCGTCGACGGAGGTCGCGACGCTCAACAGGACGAAGGGGCGGGAGGCCATCGGCGGTCCGTTCTCTCGGGACAACAGGGCTCTGGTCATCACACTTCATGGTGATCACCGTGCCGCCCAGTACTGGGCGGACCTTGAATGGAGCTGGCCGGCAAGCCGCGACACCGGAACGGGACGCGGCTGGTGCCGACGCCCCAAGGCCGTTCCGTTGTCCAGAGAACGGAAAAAACCCCGTGGTCAGCCAAAGCCTGGCCACTCCCAGGGCTCAGGTGTCGTAGAGACCGTCCCATGGCGGGCTGAACCCCAAACCACCTGGGTAGAACTCGGCCCAGTCGTCTTCTTCCTCGCCGTCGGGATACTCACCGTGGCATTCAGGGACCAAACCGAAGAGGATCCCGTCGACCGTGAGTTGGAAGGGGCGGATGGCGATGTCGCAGTACTCGCGGCCAGGCAGAGCATCCAGCCATTCAGCCAGCCGCTCATCCACTCCATGGCCAGGTCCGGGACCCGGGCACCAGATGTCGGAGTCGACGTAGTTTCCGCTGTGATCGAAGCGGTGAAGGATGGCATACCAGCGCTTGTGATCACCCCAGTCGGGACCGTGCTTGTAGCCGGGTGGGAATCCGCCAGTGATCCAGGCGAAGAACAGGCCGCCGTCGAAGCGGCCGATCGTCTCGGTGCGGAAGTCCGGCTCGTGTTGAATCGGTATGAGGTCTGGGATCGCCACGGCCGGACCCTAGCCGATCACCAGGGGGCTGTCAGCCTGAGGTTAAAGAACAAACGTACGTCCAGCAGCTCGGGCATTCGAGCAGGTGAGAGGAGGTTCGGATGTAACCGGGCGTCAAGCTCAAGGCAGCCAGCCGGTGCGAGTC
>NZ_JARXYZ010000024.1 GCF_029894125.1 Kitasatospora sp. MAA19 | reverse complement strand
CCCGACCGCGATCACGCCCCCGACCAGCCCGAGCACCCCGCCTCGAACTCACGCCAGCCCCCGTGAACTGCGGTTCTCAGGATGAAAACTCCTCAATGCCCGTCTTGACCGAACCACCGTCCAGGCCGATCTCAACCTGCCGCAACCGCCGTCCGTCCGGCCCGAGTTCCATCAAGAAGACCTCTCCTTCCTCGCCCTCCGGCCAGCGCAGGCACACACGGTCCCGTCCCGCCAGGACACCGAATCCCGGCTGGCCACGCTGGGCATCCCGCTGAGCGCGGAGGCTGGACAGCGGATTCGGGTCCGGATCGTCAAGACGGACCTCCTCCAAACCCCACGTCTCGGCACGTCTCACCACGTCCGGGTCCGCGATCACCTCAACCTCGGCGCAGGCACTGACGATCTCCTCCGCCGAGCCCGCCCACACCCACCACCACAGACCCCCCATCCCATAGTCATGAAGGACCAGATAGCGCGTCTTCCCGACCTCACCCTGTTGGCTCACAGCCCGTGAGCCTACGTCGCCCCAGGCCCAGTCCAGATTCCCCCCGACTGCCCTGCCAAGACTGCGGCTCGCAGCCCCCGGATTCCGCAGAAGCCAGATGCACTGAGAATCCCGAGCCGAGTGTTCTCACTCGACCTGGCAACACCGCAGCTCGGCGCAAGATCCACAGACAAGCTCAACGCGACAGGACATTCGCGTTCGTGGACCACGGCGGTGAGGGCTCCGGCGAGCCGGTCGCCGGCTTGCTGCGGCCGGGGAACGCGGGCAGCAACACCGCCGCCGACTCCGGCGCCGGCACCCACGAGTTCCTCAACTGGCTGACAGCGCACGGCCGGTGGCTGTCCTATTCGGTCGGGATGACCATCACGGAGGCGATCCATCAGGCGGTACTGCTGGCACCCGCCTCTGCCTGGACTCCGGCCGTCGAACCGGACGGCGTCATCCGCGACGGCGCCTGGGTGGCCGAGCTCACCGGCGACGTCCTGAAGGGCTGGCCGAAGGGGATGCGGCTGATCGTGCGCAAAGAACGCCCGCCCCCCGGAGCCCAGTTGCGCTTCACCGACGCCGACGGGATGCGGCTGACCTGCTTGGCCACCAACACCACCCACGCCCCGATCACGCACCTGGAGCTGCGGCACCGCCGACGGGCCCGCGCGCCGCTGGGAGCCCAAGCGCCTGCGGCTTCGCCCGTTCTCCGCCGCCCACCTGGTGACCACCGGCCGCCGCCGTTGGCTCGGTCTGGCCCGCCACTAGCCCTGGACCGAGACGATCACCACCGCGTTCGAGCGACTGCAAGCCCTGCCGAAGCCCGGCTGACCAGCAACGACACCCTGCCCCGTCGAACCATCCTCCGGCCGGAGCAGTGGAATCCGGCGCCCACCCGACGCGGCAGCCGGGCCGCAGGCATGCCCGCCACCAGACCACGAAGCCGAAACGGCCCGCCATATGAACCGACGGACCGCCATGAAGGATCGAGGCTAGTTCGAGCGGACCTACATGCAAACATCCCGAACGATGGCCAAGAAGCGCGAGATACTCCTAGACCATGGACTGCGAGATATCAAACTCTCGCGGCCGCCTCCCGCGTAGGATTCTCCAAACGGGGTCATCGATTGCAACCTGCAACCAGGCATCGAATGATTCTGCCGAATCCCGGAACCACCAACTCTCTTCCGCTAGTGACTGCAGGTCAGCGTCCATCTCGTATCGATACTCCATAGCCAACTGCGAGTAGCACTCGTGCTCGCCATCCTGATCCATGACCTCGAACTGCCGAGAAAAACCGATCGTGAAGGCCGGCTCAGCGAACCAGCTAGCGCAGCCGTATTGAAAGATAAATCCATCCGCGTCAGGAAGATCTGGCACGGCGAATTCGATACGCTCGAAACGCTTCAGCACATCGAACAGCTCCTCCGGAGAAGGGCCGCCCGAACCGGTTCGCGCATCGAGCAGTCTCCTGGCCGCAGCCTCTGCGGACTCGATTGGCAGTGCTTGAGTCACCGTCTACGTACCTCTCCCACCAAAAGAAGCAACCCTCCCCGCGATGCATAATAGCGTGGATCTCTGCAGCGCGACGAGGGTCACAACCTCACGACACTACGGCCAGTACCCGCCATCAAGCTGTCCTCGAATATGACTCAGGACATCTCGTGCTTCATTAGCGTTTCTGGCACCAGCCATCATGTCGTTCACGTAATTGAAGTAGTCATTTGTGTGAATCCTGGAGTGGACCGATGCCCCAGTCGGATTGGCGGAGGCTGAGCCGCGAGGGAGGAACACTCCATTTTCGGCATCATTGATGTCGATACCGAACTTGGCCAGTTGCGCTCGTGCCAGCGCCGCCTTCGGCGAGGTGCTCGCAACGATATGATGCGCCGCCGTGTCTGCTGGGCGGGTGATTCCAGCAGCCGTCATATTATCGCCGATAATCTTCGCATTGCTGGAGCAGTTAGCGTTGTGTACCAGAACCGGAGTCGACCCAGCCAGCACATAGTACGTATGTACGCCGTCGATGGTGAGGTTGTAGGCCGTGAGATCCTGCGGGTAGGTGCGGGTCGAAGTGATCCGGGCAGTCGTGCCGTCGAGATTGCGCAGGTCGTCGCCGGGTTTGAGGTCGATCGCGTCGGTGAACCGTCCGGTGCCGGCGTTCCAGAAGGGGTGCCGGTCGGTCGCGTGCAGCGTTGCGTCGTTGCCGGTGGTGATGTCGACCATCGTGTGCGGTCCGGTGTGCTGGATCGCTGCGGTCACTGCGTGGGGTGCGGTGTTCCAGGTGGTGGTGTCGGTCGCGCGGACCTGGGTGCCGGGGTTGATCTGTTCGATGGGCAGGGTGCGGCCGTCGGCAAGCAGGACCGGTGTCCCCGCGGTGAAGCTGTTGGGTTCGCAGGTATAGAGGGTCTCGACTTCGTCGATGATCTTCTTGCCGCCGTTGGCGGTGGTGGCCTGGCCACCCTTCGCGAGTGCGGTGTTGAAGGCCTCCTGCCCGGGCTCTGTCTCGCTGTCAGTGTCCTGGACCTGGAGGGCCTTGTAGTGGCCGTTGGGCTTCGGTACCAGGGCGTCGTACGTGGCCACGGGGGTGAGCCGGGCGAGGTCGGAGGCGTCGAGGCGGTTGACGGCGTCGGGCGCCAGGTAGGCGGTGCCGGGCCGCTTGTCGACCTTGATGCCGTTCGTCTTCGCGTGGGCGTCGATAGCCGCGTTCTTGCCGGCCGGGGTGCGGGCGTCACTGCCTGCGGATGGTGCGCCGGTGCCGCGGGCGGCGGGCGGGCGGGGGGCGTCGGCTCCCCGGGCCATCGGTGTCGGGGCGGGCGGGGTGCCGATGAGGCCCTGGTTCGCGGTGGCCGCGTCCTGCAGGATCTGCCGGCGCTGGGAGACCAGCTGCTGTGATTCGTTCTGGATCGCGGTGGCCTTCGTGCCGAGGGCACGCGCCTGGGCGCCGAGCTTCACGGCCTCGTCGGCGAGTTGGGACTGTCTGGCGCTGGCCTTCGAGAGTTCCGGTTCGATCGCGGCCCGTTCCGCCTGGAGCTGGGCCGCTTCGGCGTCGAGTTGGGCCTTCTCCGCGTCGTACGCGGCCCCGGCCGCGGCTTGGGCGGGCAACTGGAAGACGTGCGGTGCGGCGTTGTGCGCGGCGATCCGGGCGTTGAGGGCGGCGGTCTTGGAGTTGAGAGCGGAGGCTTTGCCCAGGGCGATGGAGGAGTCCTTGGCGGCGGCCTCGGAGTTCGCCTTCAGGGCCGCGATGCTCTCGGTGAGCTTGCGGGTCTCCGACGCCAGTTCACTTGCGCGCTGGGGCAGGGTCCCGATCTGCTGGTCGAAGGCGGCGATCCGGGCGTTGAGGGCGGCGGGGTAGCCCGCGTTCGGCCGCAGCGGCTCGGACACAGGCGCAATGGCAGCCGGGGCGTTCAGTGCGGCGACCGGCGGATCGGCCGCCGGGGCCGCCGCGCTCTCACCGGCCGTCGGCACCGGCACCAGCGCCGCCAGGAGCATCAGGCACGCACCGCGCCACGCGACGCCCGGAACGCGAGCTGCCGCCCCTCGCCGTACCGGCAGCCGGGGGGTCATGTGGTCACCTTCTCAGCGATCCGGTCCGCGATCCGCGCGACGGCTGGCCGACCGTCGCCCGCCGAGCAGAGCGCCACCTGCAGGAGCATCCGGCCTTTGAGTCGGGCCTGGCGGTGGCAGCCCCAGCCGTCTCCGGAGTCCTGCGTCGCCGTCCAGCCGACGGTGTCCGGGGTGACGGTGTCGGTCTTGTAGGTCCACCCCGACGTACTGCCGTCCGGGTCGGTCCGCACGGCGGACGGGCATCCCCTGAGGCCCTCGTCCAGCCTGCGGAACGCGGCGGAGGCCTTGTCCTCGTCGGGGTAGACGCCGACGACCTGGGTCACCGTGTGGTCACCCGTCCCCGCCGGGTCCTGGTAGGTCGCCGACAGGAACGCCGTCCACTCATTCCCGTAGACCGACCTGGTGGCCGGTCCCGCCGCCACCGCGCAGCCCGACGGCTCGACCGCGACCGCCTCGGGAGGCTCGCTGCCCCTCGGACCGGCCACCAATGTCGTCCCGGCCAGCCTGCTGACCTCATCCGGGACGAGCAGGTCCGCCTGTACCGTCCCGGCTGCCACGTGCAGGTCCCCGCTGTTCGACGCCCGCAGCCACCACCACCCCCCGGCGACGGCCAGCCCGACGCATAGCACGGCGGCGACCGCCACCAGCAGTCTCCGCTTCGCCCGGCCCGCAGGAATCGGCCCGCCCGGCCCCGGCCCCCCGGGGAAGGCCTGCGGCGCCGCCAAGTCCGCCGGCAGCGGGCCCCGTTCGTCCGCCGGCACCGAGGGACGAGGCACGGCACCCACCGGACCCTCGTCGGCCGGGCCCGCCTTCGGCGGCTCGATGATGAAATCGGAGTCCTCGGCCACGCCTCATCCCCCCATGACACAGCGTCAAATCAGCAAGCCTGATCACGTTCTGTGGATTTCGCCGATGCACAGAGTCGCCGATTCAGTCCACCGCGGCAAGCCCTTCTCCGCCGATTTGAGGCCCTGCTGAGCATTCCGATCGGCGCACGCCCGACTACCTTCCGTCGTCAAAACGTTCGTTGACCGCTGCCGTCGTGACTGCGTGCCGACTCCGGCAAGGCCGACCCGCTCGTAACCGAGGACGGGCCGGTCAGGACGTACTTCATGGCCATGCCGCTCGCGAGACCGAACCGGCACCCGATCCGCAGCGGCTCCCGCTCACACGGCACCGGCTGGGCTCCGGGGAGGAACACCGAGCGCCGTCCCATGCTGGACGTGGCTTCGCCGGGCCGAACAGCACTCTCACCGGCGATTCGGATTCACCCGATCGGGTGACAAGTCTTCCAGTCTGGTGGGGCGTGCCATGAGGGCTTGCTCACCGCCTGCCAGTACCTCGGTGCTCTCCAGCACATCGACGTCCGCGAACGCATTGCCAACGACTGCAGGCTCACCAAGCCCATACGCGAGAAACTCGCGCGGGCGCCTCGTTCGTCGCCACCGTGGGTCAGTGCGGGGGCCGTCCCTGGTCGATGCGGGCGGCGATGCTGGCGGCGCAGGTCTCCAGCCGGCCGCGCAGGAGGGCACGCACGGTGGCTGTCCGGTTGACCGGGGTGTACGCCTGGGTGATGTTGTCGATGAGCCTGGTGGTGTCGGCTCCCGCGCGTCGCATCCCGGTCAGGACGGGGCTGTGCGCGTACTCGGCCTGGGTGATCTCGGTCCAGACCAGCACCGTCGCCGCGAGCTGACCGTCCTGGCCGGCCATCCGTGAGAACCGCGGGCTCAGGTCGTCGAAGAGTGCGGCCCAGTGGCCGGCGGGCACCTGCCAGTCGGTGAGCGCGAGGCGGCGCCGCTGGTAGTCGGTGCGGGCCTGGTCGTCGTCCAGCCTGCGGGCGATGTTCTCGACCCGCATCTCGAAGTCTTCCCACAGCCCGCCGCCCGCCATCTGGGGGCGGAGCTTGCCCATCGTGCTCACGGCCATCTCGGCGAGCTTGAGGCTGGCGGCCCTGCGCAGGTGCCGCACGGTGTAGCTGGTCGGGCTGTCCAAGCGGTCGGCGAAGCCGGCGAAGTGCTCGTCGTACCAGTGCCGGGGCAGGAAGGGCGGGACGTGCTCGATGCCGAAACGGCAGTCCCGGGAGGCGACGCGTACGTTCGCCTTCTCGGTGCGGCCGGCGGCGTGGAAGCCGTGGACCTGGCGGACGAGAGCGCGGGCGAGAGCCGGTGAGAGGTTCTGGCGCCGCAGCGTGGTGTACGGGCCGGGGTGGCGGGCGACGGCGGCCTGGGCCAGCGGCTGGATCGTCTCCCGCGGACGGGCCCGGCCGTCGGTGCGGAGAAGTGTCTCCGGATCGTACTGCGGACGCGGTTCGGCCGGTCCGGCCAGCAGCGGGTCACCACTGAGGTAGCCGGTCTCCACCTCGTGGAGGTGGGCCAGCCGCAGCAGAGTCAGCTGCTGCTCCGGTGTCAGATCAGTCATCGCCTTCGGCTGGCGGCCCCGGCTCGCAGCCGGCAGGTCCCTGCGTGTACGGGTCGACTGGCGGCGACCGGGGTGATGCATCAGCTCCCGCACCGAGGTGTGCCAGGTAGGCCCGTCGACCGGGACCAGAACGACCTTGCCCACCTGGGGCTCGAACGTCTCCACCGTCCACTCGGAGCCGTCGATGATCAGCTCGTTGCCGGGCGCCAGATCCCAGGAACCCGCGGCGGGTGCCGTCACCCTTCTCCTCCGCGCGTGCTGTTGTCCGCCGCCAGGCGGACCGGGCTCTCGTCCGACAGCGGCTGCGACATGTCGACACCCAGACGGCGGTGCCACAGCAAGTGGAGTGCGTGCGCCCGGGCGATCGCCGGGTAGCTGCACTGCTCGACCAGCTCGCCGAACGCGATCGGCCCCGACGCGGCGACCCGGAGCAGCTGTTCCTGGAGGCCGAGTTGATCGGTCAGCTCCCGCCGGCCCGCCGACAGAGCGTCGACAATCCTCACCGCGTGCCGACACCAGCCGGTCACCACGCTGTAGTTCCAGCCCACCGCCAGCGCAGCCTCGGCCGACGCCGCGAACTTCACCTCGTCCTCCGGCCGGATGCGTCCGGCCGGCCGGACATCCACCAACCACGGTCCCGAGCCGGTCAGCAGCAGGAAGTCCGGGGTGTGCTCGACCGTCCCGTCCGCGGTGAGGAACCGCAGGCGAAAGGGCTGGGCCAGCGCCTCTGCCAGATCGCCCGCGAAGTCGGATATCAAGAGCAGCAGTTCCTCCTCATAGCTCTCGAAGCCGTGATGCCGATTGGTGCTGATGAGGTACTCCAGGCCCGGCCTGTGCCACTGGCCGGTCCGCCACGTGAAGCGGCGTACCGGCCGGATCTGGACCACCTCGACCTCGCCGAGATTCCGTACCGTGCAGGTGACCGACGTCCGGCCGGAGCACCACGTCGCGGTCCACCGGTCGCTCCAGCCGGCCGTAAGGTTCAATGTCTTCCTGCGGGCGTCGAACCCCGCGTGACCATGGGCAAGGTCGTCCAGGTCACAGGTATCGGACCACAAGCCAGTACCCGAAGCCGCCTTCGCTGGGTATCCACCAGGCAACGTCGAGGCCACGCCTCTTCGCCTTTCGTTGTGAGCTGACAACGCCAGGCGGAAACGACGGGGAAGTCCCGGGCCAGGGAGCGGGTTTCCTAGAAACCCGGCATTCCGCACCCCGGCTCTGCTAGATGCGGCGTTGTACGTAAGTGACAACAACACCTGGCAGCCCAGCCACCGCTGTGCCGCCAAGAACTGGCACCAGCCCAGGTCAGCAGCCCTCGAAGGTGACACCTACGGCAGGCAGTCGCAGTCAGAGAGAAGCTGGGCGCGGAGGCGGCCGAGTCCATCGACTGGCGCGCGCCGCGTGCGCTGTGCATCGCGGCGGGGTATTCACATCACGACCGGGTCGCGGTGGGAGACCTTGGCCGGTCCTGGCGGATCGAGTTGGTGCGTTACCGGATCTTCGACGGCGGGCTGCTGAGCCTCCAGCTCGTGGAGCCAGTCTCCGGAGCCGCGGGCCCGGCGGTGCCCCGCAGATCGGGCGCGGTCACAGCTCTGGCGGCTGCTGCCGAGGCCGACGAGCTGCCAGTTCTCGACGACATCCCGGAGTGCCTCCGGGACCTGTATGGGGAGCTGAACGAGGTGCTCACCGCGTCGGGCGAGGTAGAGGTCGTCACCCTCAAGCACTACATCGCGTACCGCCGTCTGCAGAACGTGGCGAGCGTCCTGTTCCGTCCGGGGCACCAGGTGATCCTGCTGTACCTGCGGCTGGACCCGGACACGGTGGAGCTGGAGGAGGGCTTCACACGCGACGTGCGCGGCATCGGGCACCTGGGG
The DNA here is from genome assembly GCF_029894125.1 of Kitasatospora sp. MAA19. Taxonomy (GTDB): domain Bacteria; phylum Actinomycetota; class Actinomycetes; order Streptomycetales; family Streptomycetaceae; genus Kitasatospora. The sequence goes on along the minus strand of NZ_JARXYZ010000024.1, from coordinate 121,614 downwards.
ACGGGTGATCTGGAGGTGCGGATCGTCTCGTCGGCGGACGTGGAGAAGGCGGTGCCGTTGATCCGGCGGGCGGTCGAGGAGTCCTGACGGAACGAGGAAGGGCGACTGGAGCTTCGTGCTCCAGCCGCCCTTTCGCGTCTGCGGCCGGTCAGCCTGCTGGTTCTCATCTCACGCCTCCGGTCCGGCCAGGACGAAGTCGTCCTGGGTCAGCTCTGCTCGCAGCCGCTGTTCGGCGATCTCGGCGTAGTGCGGGCTGAGTTCGATGCCGACGAAGCGCCAGCCTTCGCGCAGGGCGGCGACGCCGGTGGAGCCGCTGCCGGTGAACGGGTCGAGGACGACTCCGTTCTCGGGGCAGATCTGGACGAGTTGCTGCATGATCTCCAGGGGCTTCTGGGTGATGTGGACGCGGTCCTTGCGGGGCTGGGAGGCGGTGAAGTGGCCGGGCAGGTAGAGGTCCCGGCTGTTGTTGAGGGTGCCCTTGACGCCCCAGGTGATGAATTCCGCGGACTGCTTGAAGCCGCCCTTGCGGGGCCGGCTGGCGGGCTTGATCCAGGGGATGGTGCCCTGCCAGGTCCAGCCGTCCATCTGGAGCGCGTCGCTCGTGGTGGGCTCCTGCCGCCAGTCGGAGAAGACCATCGCGACCGCGTGCTCGGTGCTCGCTCGCTACGCCTCGGTGAGCAGTTCGGTGAGCCAGGAGCGGTAGGAGCGCTGGTCGCGGTTCTCGCCGGGGAAGGTCTTGAGGTCGTGGATGCTGCCGCTGGTCACGTACTTGGCGCGGGCGTCGCGACTGGTGCGCTCGGAGCTGGTCCGGCCGCCCGAGTTGTACGGCGGGTCGGTGATGACGGCGTTGACGGACTCGTCCGGGAGGGTCTTCAGCACGGTGAGTGCGTCGCCGCGGTGCAGCTTGTAGCTCATGGGGTCTTCCTTCGGGGCGTGGTTGGGCCCGCTCCGGGCGGCGCCCGGCGGCAGCCGCCGGGAGCGGGGATGCCGGGGAAGGTAGCCGCGGTCGGCGGCCGTACCTAATGAGCAGCGACGGGGTGCCGGGCTCGGCCAGGGGTCGTTTGGTGCGGCCGACTTTCGCGTCTACTGTCTCGCCATGCCAACCGGGCAGCAGGCCAAACGGGCCTGGCCCGGCACGTGTTGATCCGTGCTGCCCTGTGCCCGCGGAGCCACGCCGGCAGCATCTCCCCTTCCCCCCGATCCCGAGGAGCGTCGTCGTGTTCCGGCTGAGATTACGAGCGCGGCCGGCTGCCGCGCGTGACCCGAGACCGACGTCCCGGAGCTACCAACTCCCGTGACCCGGGCCCGCCCTGCACGAGGGCGGTTTCACCACCGGCGCGGTGCCGGCGACTTCTTCGCACGAGAGGCCGGCACCGCGTTCTCCTACGAACCCGCAAGGAGCCGCTGCGATGCAGCATGCCCTGGCACACCCATGCCCTCATCCGCCCCTGCTGCCCGTCCGGCCGCTGCCCGGTGACCGGGGGCCGTCGTGAAGAAGGCGGTCGGCGCGCTCATCGGCGTCGTCGCCGCCGGTCCGCTGGTGCTGGCCCTGCCCGTCGCGATCGTCGCCGCGGGCAGTGCCTCGACCTCCACGTCCAACTCCTGTCCGTCCGGCGGAAATCCACAGGGCGTGGATTCCACAGCGGTGGCGGCACAGGTCGAGGCGATCCTCAAGGGCTCCAGCCCGCTGTCGGCGCCGGCCGTGGCCGGGCTGAGCAAGCCGTCCGAGCAGATCCCCAACGCCCGGACGATCCAGGCCACCGGTGTCGCGATGCACATCCCCGTGCGCGGCCAGGTCGTCGCCCTGGCAACGGCCTTGCAGGAAAGCGAGCTTCGCAACGTCAACGGCGGTGACCGGGACTCGCTGGGCCTGTTCCAGCAGCGGCCCTCGCAGGGCTGGGGCACGCCGGAGCAGATCATGCAACCGGTGTACGCCTCGACGAAGTTCTACGAGGCGCTGCAGAAGGTCAGCGGCTGGGAGTCGATGACCGTCACCCAGGCCGCCCAGGCGGTTCAGCGTTCCGGCTTCCCGGACGCTTACGCCAGGTGGCAGCCCTTGGCGGAGGCGCTCCAGAAGGCCCTCGCGCCGCTGCTCGACCCCGCCTCCAGCACCTCGCCGAATCCGACGCCGGCACCAACGGCTGGCGCGAGCGCCGGCCCGGCAGCGGGCGGTGGCTGCGGGACGCCCACGGCAGGCGGTGACGGCAGCGACTTCGGCACGATCCCCGCAGGCTCGCTGCCCAACGGGTACACGATTCCGGCGGATGCGCCGCAGCCGGTGCAGACCGCGATCCGTTGGGCGCTCGGCCAGTTGGGCACGCCGTACCAGTGGGGTGGCACGTGCGCGTCCTCGCACGGGGCGGACCCGATGGGCAGGTGTGACTGCTCCTCGCTGATGCAGATGGCCTACCGCTCGGCCGGTGTCTCGCTGGAGCGGACCACGTACGACCAGGTCAAGCAGGGGACCGCCGTCTCGGCGGACTCGCTCAAGCCGGGCGACCTGCTGTTCACCCGCGGCACCGCCGCCGTGCCGGAGCACGTGGGCATGTTCATCGGTTCGGGGCTGATCGTGCACGCGCCGAAGACCGGTGACGTGGTCAAGATCTCGACCCTCGCCTCGTGGCGGCCGGAGATCCTCGCCGCCCGCCGGGTCGCCTGACCGGCTTCTCCTCCCCCCTCTCTTCTCCCCCTTTCTTTGGGCTGCCTTCGCGCGCCCTGAACCGCTCTGGAGCTTCCCTTGTATCTCGCCGACGCAGTCGTACAGCTCGCCTACGACCCCGGCATCACCCCCAACGAGGGCGGCCTGCCCGGCCTTTCGGTCCTCAAGCAGGTGATGGGCTCGCTGAACCTCTTCGGCATCATCGCGGTCGTCGGAGCCCTGGCCGTCAGCGCCGGGGTGTGGGCCTGGGGCCACCACTCCGGCGGCCACCAGGCCGAGGCCAACGGCAAGAAGGGCGTGCTCGTCTCGGCTGGCGCCGCCCTGCTGCTGGGCGCCGCGAACGGTGTCGTGAGTTTCTTCTCGACGCTTGGAAGCCAGGTCAAGTGATGCAGAAACGTTCCTTCGCCTCGGGCCCTCGCCCAGGGGGCTCCGGCGGCGCGCTGGTGCGCCGCCGGGCGCTGCTGGGCTCGCTCGTCCTGGTGGTGCTCGTCGCCGCTGCCGGCGTGCTGGCCTACGTCACCCGGGACGGACGCGAGGCCGCCAATCCGGCTCCTGCGGCTGCGGGTTCGGCCGCATCCTCCGCGCCGGTGGCTTCGCCGTCGCCGGGCGGGCATCCGAAGTCGCTGCCGGGTCCGCCCTCGACGCACGATCCGATCGCGTTCGCGAAGGCGGCGGCGGTGGCGCTGTGGTCGTACGACACCCGCTCCTCCTCGCAGCCGGAGCTGGTGGCCTCCCTCCACCGGTGGCTGACCAGCGAGGGGCAGTACCTCGACGCCGACTCGGTCGACCGCCTGGTGCCCTCCCCGGTGCTGTGGGGGCGGATGGCCGACTCCGGGCAGTTCGCCACCGCGACCGCGGACGAGGCGCACTTCCCGGACAGGTTCACCAAGGCCCTGCAGGCCGATCCGGGGGCGATCACGCAGGCGTACGTCTACGCCGTGACCGTCTCCGGGAAGCAGTCGATCTCCTGGAACGGCGCCCCGCAGGGCGGGGCCGAGGACCGTTCGGCCACCCTCGCCGTCCAGTGCCGTCCTGACCGCCCGTGTGCCCTGGCCGGTGTGCTGCCGGCCGTGGCGCCCTGACCTCGGGAGTTCCTCGTGGATATCTGTAACCTCCCGATGGTCGCCCAGGTCTGCAACGTCGTCGACGGCATCAACTTCGTCAGCGACCCGGGCAAGAGCATCACGGACGGCATCGGCGCGTGGATCGCCAAGTCGATGGGCGAGCTTGCGGCCAGCGCCGTCGACCTGTGTGCGAAGGCGGTCGACGAGACCACGGCCATCGACCTGTCCGCGCCGTGGTTCAGGGACAACTACCAGCTGATCCTGCCGATCGGGCTGATCCTGACCGTGGGCACCTTCTGCGCGCAGTTGGTCCTGGCCGCCTGGCGGCGGGACGAACGGGCGCTGGCCAAGGCCGGCTGGGGCACGATGACTGGCGTCCTGTTCGCCTTCGGCGCGATCAGCTTTACGGCGGTCGCGGTCACCGTGGTCGACGCCCTGTCGGCCGGGCTGTTCCAAGCCGCGCACACCAGCGTGGCCGACGCGGTCAGGCGCATGATCAAGGTGTCCCAGTTCGGCCCCATGTTCGCCCTCGGCTGGGCGATCCCCGCCCTGGTCGCGGTCGGCAGCGCGATCGGGGCGTTCCTCTACTGGTGCGTGATGGTCGCCCGCAAGGTCGGCGTACTGATCCTGGTGGTGCTCGCCGCCTTCGCCGGGGCCGGCGGCGGCTGGGAGGTCGCCCAGCGGTGGCGGCGCGGCTGGATCGAGGCCACCGCCACCCTGATCGTCTCCAAGCTACTGATGACGGTGGTGTTCCTCGTCGGCGTCTCCGCGCTCGGCAAGACGGACGCCAAGGACGGCATGGCCGCCCTGTCCGACGCCATGGCCGGTGTCGTGATCATGGTCATGGTGCTGCTGTGCCCGTACGCCGTCTACAAGTTCGTCCACTGGGCGACGGACGGCAGCGGCCACGACGACACGCACCGCACCGGCATGGCCGGCATGGCGGTCGCGGCCGGGGCGGCGAAGACCGCCGGTTCCCTGGCCATGCAGATGAGCACCGGTGTCCCGGCGCCGCAGGGCCCGGCCCAGGTCCCGGGCATGGGCGGTGGCGGTGCCGCCTCCGGCATCGACCCGACCGGCCGGATCAGCACGGAGGGGATCGACGCCGGCCCCGCGCAGCAGCCGACGAAGTTCCGCTTCGGCGAGGACCCGAGCGCGGGAGGCGACCGCGGACGCGCCCTGGTCACCCGGCCCGGCATCCCGGCCCTGATCACCCGGGCCTCCCCCGGCAGCGGTGGTGACCAGTCGGCGTCCGGCGGCGGTCAGGACGGCGTCGCGGCCCAGCCCTCCGCTCCGTCCGTGCCGGGCGTGTCGACGGCCCCGGCGGGCCCCGGTGTCCCGGCGCCGCCCGCACCGGCTAGCGCAGGACCGGCCCCGGGCGGAGCACCAGCTCCGGCACCGGCCCGGTTCGTCTACCCGAACAGTCCCACCCCGCCCGGTTCCTGACCGGCCCCCCTGCCCTGGGGCGGGCGGCAGCCTGCCGCCCGCCCCAGGGCCCCGACCACCAGCGAAGGAGCATCCGCGATGACGTCCAGAAGAGTGCCGCGCCCCCGCCCGCCGCCCGCACGCTCATCCCTCTGGAACCCCGATGTCCTCCTCGACGCCCGACGCCACCCCTGCGTCCGTCAAGTTCCCCCACCGCTCCAAGCGCGGCATCCTGCTCGGCCTGAGCGCCCCGCAACTCATCACTACCTCGGCCACCGGCCTGCTGCTGCTCGCCGCGCTCGTCACCCAGGGCGTCACCGGCGCCCTGCAGCTCATACCCCTGTGGGCCGGTGTCGCCGCCCTGGTGTTCATCCGCTACCGGGGCCGCACCCTCGCCGACTGGGCGCCAGTCGCCGCCCGCTACGGCCTGCGCCGCCTGCGCGGCCAGCTGGTCTGGCTCACCCGTCCCTCCTCCCGCCCGGTGCGCGAGGGCCTGCTCCACCTGCCCGGCAGCGCGGCCAGCCTGCGCGTGGTCACCGCGCCCGATGGCCGCTACGGCGCTGTCCACGACCCGCACGCCGGCACCCTCACCGCGATCGTCAAGGTCTCCTCCCGCGCGTACGCTCTGCTAGACCCCGGCACCCAGAACGCCAACGTCAACGGGTGGGGGCGCTCCCTGGCCGCGCTCGCCCGCACCGGCCAGGTCGCCCGCATCCAGGTGATCGAGCGGACCGTCCCGGACACCGGTGATGCGCTTCGCCGGTACTGGGAGGAGCACGGCCGCCCCGACGCGGCGCTGGCCGGCGAGCTGTACGGGGAGCTGATCCGCGGCGCCGGTCCGGCCGCTGCCCCGCACGAGGCGTATGTCGCCATCGCCCTGGACTTCAAGGGCGCGCGGCGGCTGATCTCCCAGGCCGGAGGCGGCCTGACCGGTGGTTTCGCGGTCCTGGCCCAGCTCACCTCCGCGTTCGAGCAGTCCGCCCGTACCGCCGGGCTCACCCCGTCCGGCTGGCTGTCCGACGGTGAGATCGCCGGCGTCGCCCGTACCGCCTACGACCCCAAGTCCCGTGCGGCGCTGGACCGCTGGTCGACGGACGGGCGTCCGTCCGCCGACCCGGCCGCCGCCGGCCCGGTGGTCGTGGTGGAGAAGGCCGACCACATCTCGACGGACTCCGCCCACCACACCACCTACTGGGTGGAGAACTGGCCGCGGACGCAGGTCAACCCCGGCTTCCTGCACCAGGTCATGTTCGCCTCCGGCGTGCGGCGCACCGTCTCCCTGGCCTACGAGCCGCAGGACCTCGACTCGGCGCTGCGCGACGTGCGCCGCAAGAAGGCCAGCGTGATCGCCGACTCGGCCGAGCGGGCCCGTAAGGGCCAGGTCTCCAGCGAGGCCGACTCGGTGGAGTACCAGGACATCCAGGACCGCGAGCGGCAGCTGATCGCCGGCCACGCCGACGTCGCCCTCACCGGGCTGCTGACCGTCTCCGCCGACACCGAGGACGAGCTGCGCTCCGCCTGCGCCGTGGTGGAGACCGCCGCCGTGGGCGCGCAGCTCGACCTGCGCCCGCTCACCTGGCAGCAGGCCGAGGCGTTCACCGCCTCCGCGCTGCCGTTCGCCCTCGCCGCCTGATGCCGGCCCTCCCGCCTTCCGAAAGAGCACCCCCCCGATGCCGGCCACCCCCGCCACCACGCAGGACTTCGTCCCCTACGCGACCGCCGCGATCGACTTCCACCGGGCACTCAACATCCCCACCGGCCCGCTGGTCGCCTCCCGCGCCGAACTCGACTCACTCCACGAGCACCTGGTCGCCCTGCACGGCCTCCTCGACGCCCACGCCCAGCGCACCGCGCCGCTGCTGCCGGCCGAGGGCGACCACCTCAAGGCCGCGCGCACCCGCCTGTGGCAGGCCGCCGACCACCTCCACGCCGCCTACCACGCCTCGCCCCGGCCCGGCAGCGGCGAGGTCCCCGGCCCCGAAGCGTGCCACGCCCGCCTGCCCGAGGGCGCGCCGGAGCTGAGCATCTGCCGCCGCCACCAGGAGACCACGCAGTTGGTGCGCCGCCGCACCACCCCCGCCGACCTGCACGCCCCGTTCAGCGGCCTCGTCCGCCGCTGACCCGACAGTCCCGGATTCGTGATCATGCCCAGGAACCGCGCTACCGCCAGCCACCTGTTCGTCCCGCGCAAGAGCACCCGCGCCCAACAGCGCGCCGCCCGCGCCGAGTTCGCCCGGGCCCGCACCAAGGCCCGCCACGCTCAGCCCACCGCCGAGCGTCCCCGGAACAGCGGCACCGACGCGGATCTCCAGCCCGTCTACCCGGTATCAGGCCGGCCTGGTCCCGCCTCCGCCCGCGGCGGCAAGCTCCGACTGCCCAAACACCGCCTGACCACCGCCACCGCCTCGGGGGCCTACCCGTTCCTCGCGGAGGCCGGCCTCGGCGCCGAGGGCGTCTTCGTCGGCCGCGACCTGCATGCCGAGGGCTCGTTCTGCTTCGACCCGTTCGCCCTCTACAACTCCGGCCGAATAGAGGGGTTCACGAACCCGAACGCGGTGCTGTGCGGGGTGATCGGCATGGGCAAGTCCGCCCTGGCCAAGTCGATCGCCACCCGGTCGATCGCCCACGGCTACAAGATCTACGTGCCGTCCGATCCGAAGGGTGAGTGGTCGGGTCTGGCCGAGGCGCTCGGCGGGCAGACCATCGCGCTGGGCCCCGGCCTGCCCGGCCGGTTGAACCCTCTCGATGCGCCCGCCCGCCCGGCCGGGGTGAGCGAGGAAGACTGGACCAGCGAGGTCCGCAAGCGCCGCCTCCTGTTGCTGGCGAGCCTGGCGGCCACCGTGCTCAAGCGCGACCTGTTGCCGATGGAGCACACCGGCCTGGACGTCGCCCTGGACCTGGTCGTCGCCGACGCCGAGTTGAGCGGCACGGTGCCGCTGCTCGGCGACATCGCCCACGCCCTCGGCCGCCCCGAGCGCCTCAACGCCGCCCTCGGCGGCCAGGCCGGAAGCCTCGGCCACGCCACCGACGACCTCGCGCACGCCCTGCGCCGCCTGGTCCACGGCGACCTGAGCGGGATGTTCGACGCGCCGTCCACCGTCACGTTCGACCCGGACGCGCCGATGCTCTCCATCGACCTGTCCCGCCTGGGCAGCAGCGGCGACGACACCGCTCTCGTCCTCGCGATGACCTGCGCGAGCGCGTGGATGGAGGCCGCCCTCGCCGACCCGGACGGTGGCCGCAGGTGGGTGATCTACGACGAGGCATGGCGGATCATGCGGCACGTCGGTCTGCTGGAGCGGATGCAGCAGCAGTGGAAGCTCAGCCGCGGGCTGGGGCTCGCAAATCTTCTGATCCTGCACCGCCTTTCCGACCTGCTTTCCGCTGGCGACGCCGGATCGCGCGGGCGCGTCCTGGCTGAGGGCCTCCTGGCCGATTGCAGCACCAGGATCATCTACCGCCAGGAACCGGACCAGATCCCCACCGCCATGTCCCTGCTGGGCCTGACCGGTGTCGAGGCCCAGGCCATCGCCGCACTCACCCGCGGCCGGGGCCTGTGGAAGGTCGCCGGCCTGAGCTTCATCGTGCAGCACCTCCTCCACTCCAAGGAGAAGCAGCTGTACGACACCGACTTCCGCATGGCCGCCTGACCAGCTGCCCCTTCGAGAATCCTGAACCCGAGTGTCTACCAACGACGTTGAGTCCTACCTCGACCATGCCCACCTCACGGCGGCCGACTTCACGGAGTTCGAGCAGCTGATCGCCGCAAGCCCCGACCAGCGCCCCGCCCTTCACGCCGACTGGCACCTCGTACTCACCTCCACCCGCCACACTGGCGCCCAGTGGGAATCCACCTACGCCCTGTTCCGGCCCTGCGACGCCCGCGCCGCCGCCGAACCCGGCAACGAGACGTATGTGCGGGTGTACTTCGACGAGGACGGCCGGGCGCTGCCCGACCAGCCCCACCGCCCCGTACCCGTGCCGCCGCTGGCCGCCGAACTGGCCGAGCACCTGCCCGGCTGGTTCGTCCAGCCCTGCCCCCTCAATCCGGGCCGGGACCTCGTCGAACTGAGCGAGCGGCTCTGGGGCGGAGGCCCAGCGCCCTGGGGCAGCGTCTCGGCCCCGCACACCGCCCTCTCCCTCGCGGGCCCTGGCGGGGAGCGGCTCCTCGCCGTACGGCCGCGCCCCGGCGACGAGCTCGTGGTCCGCGCGGTCCGGCCCGATGACGCTCCCGACTACCGCCTCGACGACGTGAAGCCCCCGGTCTGCATCGTGTTCCCGACCGACGCGGCACCCGCCACGGTGGCGGCCGAGGTCAGGGACCGCTTCGCGCCCGGCTACCGGGAAGCCGCCTGGCGCGCGCGGACGAACTCCTTCACCTTCGCCGCCGAGGCCCTGCAGCGCCTGAGCACCGCGTACATCCCCGAACCCGGCTCGCCCTGGGGCCACCACGGCGAGATCGGCGCCTTCGAATCCGAGGCTGACCGCAACCGCGCCGCCTGGCGCTACATCACCACGCTCACCGAGCAGGGCCCGCACCTGGCGGCCGGCATCCGAGCCGCCACCGTCATCGAGGACCGCCTTGACCCCGTCGTCGGCCCCGACCTGCGTCGGTTCTACGTCACCGAGGCTGCACTCGCCAGCCTCCAGGAGATCCAGGACGGCTGGCACGGCGCCATGGGCGCCATCGTCGGCACAAGCCCCGAAGCCGAGCGGACCCGGGACCGTGCGGAGGATCTGCGCAACCAGGAAGCGTGGGAGTGCGCCGCACCGATCACGGACGGCCCGCTTCCCGCGCTCGCCGCGCACGTCACGCCGAGGATCGGCTTGCCCACCCCGAACTGCGAGGAGCAGGTCAAGGCCGCACTCGCCCGCTCCGGCCACCTCCGGGGACAGAGCACCCCGGCCCCAGCCCCGCCGGCACCACCGCGTCCGGATGCGCGACGCCCTGCCCGGTGACCAGCCGCCATACCACCGGATTCCGGCCGGGCCAAACTCCCGCATCCCCGCATCATCAACGCCTCGTCCCCCGGCGCCCGGGGGCGATCGAGGCAGGAGCACGCCATGCAACCCGACCAGCTGATGGTCCATTTCACCGAGACCGCTTCCGGTGTCAACGCCTTCGTCTACCGCCTCAACGGTCCACCCGAAGAGGACTCGCTCTCCGACATCACCAGGTCGCTCGCGCAACGAGCAATCCCCTGCACTGCCCGAAGCCTCGCGTACGTCGAAGCTGAACTGCCCGACGAAGGCCGTCTGTTCGTCGTCCCTCGCATCGGCGACGACGAGGTCGTCGGCTGGTACGCGTTTCGGGAAGATCCCCGTACCCGGTCCCGCGAGGTGTTGTACGACAGCCAGCCGACCGGTCCGGACGCGCGACACGGTCGCAGCGTCGAGTCGATGCTCGCCTCGGTCGACACGCATCTGGACCGACTCGGCGCTCCGCTCCAGCAGCAGGGCCAGGATCTGCCGATCAGTGCGGAGTCGATCCTCCACCGCGCTGGGTTCGTCCCCGTCGTGCGGGTGCACGAGACCTACCACCGCCTCCCGGCCGCCATGCTCGACCCACAGGAGCGTCGCGCCGCCGTGGCACGGGCCGTCGACCACCTACTGGCCAACGGCTACACCTTTGCCTGTTCGGACGACCTGCTCGACGCCACCCTCCCGCCGTCGCTGCCGCCGATGCGGCTACTGGCCGAGGTACCCACGGCCATCTCCACGGCCGGGCACACCCGGCAGGTGGTCGACGCGCTCAGCGAGCTGACCGCGCCCGGCGACGGCGTCCTGGATCAGGTCGTCGCCGCCCTGAACGAGAGCGCCGGCTGGTGGGAGGGCCTGGGCGGCGCGTCCGATCCGCACTACGCCGCCCGCCTGCGGTACATCGCGGACACGGCGGACGGCTACGTGGGGGAGATCCGGGCGATGCGCGGCGACCTCGCCGACCGGCACACCGCCCACCCCGGCCGTCCCCGACCCGCAGCCCAGGTCGCGGCCGGTGGCCTCGACACCCGGGTTCTCGCCGCGCTCACCACCTCCCCCACCTCCGCGCACACTCTCACCGGCCACCCGGCCGAGGCCGTCCTCGCCGCCCCGGCCGCCGCTGTGCGCGCTGCCGTGCCGCACCGCTGAACCCCCGATCCAAGAAGAAAGGCCGCTGTGCCCCGCCGAGACAGACCCCGCACCGCCTACCGGTCCACCGTCCGAACCAGCGAAGCGGAGCCCCACCGTGCCTGCCGCCGAACCCACCCAGCTGCCCGACGTCGCTATCGGGCACCACCCGAGCCACGGCATCGTCGCCTCCCTGCCCACCCAGTCGGCCGCCGCCCAGTGGATGCTGGAGCGCCTCGACTTCCAGCGCCTGCCCGGCAACCCGAAGCTCTTCACACTCACCGACCAGCACCGCGAAGCCTCCGAGCGCGCCGCCTGGGCCGCCAAGCTCCTCACCGGCGCCGGCTACCGCGTCGACACCGACATGGCCCTGGCCCCGGAGAGCACCGACCGGCAGCACCAGGTGCAGGAGCGGCAGGCGCACGCCACACCGGAGGCCCCTGGGCCGCAGCGCTCCCCCGCGCCGAGCGCTGGACCGGACGTCGCCATCGCCGAGCACCCGAGCCTGGGCATCGTCGCCGCCGTCAATGACGACCTGCCCTTCAACCCGGGCATCTTCCTGAACACCGATGGCTGGCGCTACCAGCGGGACCTGGACGTCTACCTCCCCCCAGGGGGCACCCGGGCGGAGTCACTCGACGTGGTGGCCCACACCGTCATGGGACTTCGACGCGGTCACTTCCAGGTCGCCATGCAGCCCCAGCTCGCCGAGGACGTCGCCGCCCACCGCACAGCGGTCCGCCAGGCGTTCACCACGCACAAGTTCCGCGTCGACGAAGCCGCGCTCAAGGCACCCGCCGCCGTGTCGCCCGCCGTGGCCGTGAGCCCGCCGTCGGCGGCGGTCGACCCGCGCATCGCCTTCGCGCGCGCCCGCTGACCACCCCGACCCCGACCCCGACCCCCACCCCCAAGGAGCAGAGCGCATGGCTGTAAAGAAGGTCTGGCAGATCACCCACTCGTGCGGGCACGAGACCGAGCGCGACCTCGGTGACCGTCCGGCCGACCGCCGGGCCGGCTTCGCCCAGTGGCTGGCCAAGCAGGAGTGCACCGACTGCTGGCGCGCAGCGAAGGCCGGCGACGAGGCCGATAAGACGGCGTGGCTGGAGGCCAAGCGCGCCGCCGAACAGGCCGAATCGGACGCCTGGTCCGAGCAGTTCCGGATGCCGCCGCTGGAGGGCACCGAGAAGGGGATCTCCTGGGGCGTGCGCTGCCGCCACCAGGTCCTCGCCGCCGCCTACACCGCCCTGGTCCTCGACTCCGGCATGCCGGAACCCGAGTGGGAGCGGATCGAGGACCAGGCGCGCACGATCACCCGCGCCGGCTGGTGGATCGACCAGCGCGCCAGCGAACCTGGCGACCTGCCCGAGCTGCTGGAGGCGGCCGTGGACACCGACCGGCCGACTGAGAACCCCTTCGTCTGACCCGCCGAAGCCCTGCCCCGGGTGCAGGGCACCGCCACCAACTTCTCTCCCCTGAACAGCGATTCACGAGGCCCTTCCATGTCCGCCTCCTCTCTGTACTGCACCGTCCGGCGCACCGAGAGCACCTCCGACCTGCTCGCCGCGCTGTACGACGACGATCCCGGCTTCGAGTCCTACCTGCTGGCGTCGTGGTCGCCCGGTCCGCCCGCCGACGAGGATGTCGTCCTGCCGGATCTGGCGGCGCTGCTGGACGAGCCGGTGGCGCTGCGCAAGCCCCGTACCGGCCACGCCCCGTCACGGCGTCTGACCTGGCACTGCTCGATACGCAGCAACGGCGCGCTCAGCGACGACCGGTGGTTCGAGCTGACGTGGAAGGTGCTTGACGCCACCGGCATCGAGCCGGACGGCGACCCCGACGCGTGCCGGTGGGTGGCCCTGCGCAACGCCGACGACCGGCTCGATCTCGTCGCCACCGTCATCCGCCGGGACGGCCGCTGGGCTCGGCTGCACAACGACCAGCGGTTCGCCCGGTGGGCCTGCGAGGACTTCGCCCGTGAACACGGGCTCACCTCTCGGCACTGACGCGCGCGGGAACGCCCGGCCGGGCTGCCCTCTACCACTGCCTTCCGGCCGGGCCAAACCGCCGGATCACCGGATTCTGTCCCTGTCAGCCCGCCCGCCGTTCGAGAGGGGACGCCGTGATCGCCCACCTGCAGCGCGCCACCACCACGGCCGCGCTGATCCCCGCCCTCTACGGCCTGGACGAGCCCCACGGCCGGCTGCGTCCCAGGTTGATCGGCGCCGATTACCGCGGCGCCGATAAGCAGCTGCCGCTGTTCGGTGACCCGCAGGAGGTCCTCGGCGGAGGCGTGCTGGACGCCCCGGCCCTGCGGATCGGCGCCCGGGCGCCCGAGTACCCGGTGTGGATGTGCTCGGTGCGCTCCGACCCTCGCCACCCGGACCTGAGCGATGCCCAGTGGGCCGACGTCGCCCGGCGCCTGGTCGCCGCGACCGGGCTTGCCCCCGCTGGCGACCCTCACGGCTGCCGGTGGGCCGCGATCCGCAACGGCGACCGGTCGGTGCACGTCGTCGCTACCGTCGTGCGCGAGGACGGATACATCCACGGCACCTACCGAGACCCCTTCCACGTACAGGCCGAGTGCACCCGCATCGCCGCCGACCTTGGCCACCTCACCCGTACCGTCACCACCGCCAAGGACCACCGGATGCCCGTCATCACCATCAGCGCCGAGCCCAGCGGCAGCGTCGTCGCCACCGGCACCAGCGACGACCTGTCGGCCACCCTGCTGCGTCACGCCGGGTTCAAGCAGATCGACGACTGGCACGGCCGCCGCCACCGGCTGCCCACCACCACCGCCCCCGCCGACCGGGCCTCCATCGCCGCCCATGCCGCCAAGATGCTGCGCGCCGCCCGCTACAAGGTCGGCCTCGACCCCAGGCTGGAGGCCGAGCCGCTCAACACCGCGGGCCAGCAGGTCCTGAATCTCACCGATGCGCTGCGCGGCGCCACGGACTTCGCCGAACTCGCCGAAGTGCTCGACGAGCTGCTCGACCCGGACGACGGGATGCTCGTCCGCCTCCAGGAGGCCCTGGAGATCGCCTCCGAGCAGATCACCGATCTCGACGCCGACCAGTTCGCACTCTCCGACCGGTTCGGCTTCGCGTCCGACCAGTTGGTCACCGCCCAGGCGGAACTGGCCGGTGTCGTCGACGAGGTGCAGCGCGCCATGTCCCACGCGGCAGGCACTCCCGAGGTCCGCGCCGCCGACGACCTGCGCACCCGCGCTGCCCTCGCCCGCAGCACCACCGTGCCCGTCTCCAACACCCCGGGCGTGCCCGCCGCCGCCTCCACCCGGCTGCCGCCCGGCCCGGCCGCAGCGGTGGCCGCCGGCCGCACTCGCTGAAACGTTCCTGCCCGTCACTATTCCTCTGGGAGCCCCGGTGCCCGAGCACTATTCGTCGATCGGAGAAGCGGTCGGCGCCGCCCTGCAGCACAACATCCGCCTGGTCCACGGCGACCGGCCATCCGCCGCCGACCAGCCGCTTCAGGTCCGTTACATCCCGCCGCCCGCCGCCGACCCGTACTCGTTGCCGGGCATGGTCGTACGGCTGGAAGAGGACGCCAGCCCCGGGGACGTGGCGGCGATCCTCGAAGAGACGACCAGCGCCTTGGTCGGCCCGCTGACGCAGCTGACCGAGCTGGTCGCGGCCGGGGCCGACTGGGCTCGCGCCCAGGTGGACTTCGACCCGCCCGGCTACAACCTGCCCTACGACATGTGGACACGCCTGGCCACCGCGCACCAGGCGCTCCTCACCGTCCGGGAGGACCTGAAGGCCGCCACCGAGGGAATCGCCGCCTGCCCCACCGAGTCCAGCCCCTCCCGCCACCCGGACCTGATGCCCGTCCTGCGCACCCGCGAAGTCCTGCACGACGTCATGGGCGCCGCGCCTGAGCCCGGTGTGAACGCGCCGGAC
Source organism: Kitasatospora sp. MAA19 (assembly GCF_029894125.1). Classification (GTDB taxonomy): domain Bacteria; phylum Actinomycetota; class Actinomycetes; order Streptomycetales; family Streptomycetaceae; genus Kitasatospora. The sequence goes on along the minus strand of NZ_JARXYZ010000024.1, from coordinate 106,441 downwards.
ACCCCCCCGCCAGGCCGCCGCCCTCGCCACCTCCCCCCACGCCACCGCCCGCCGGGCCTCCCCTGCGAATCCGCGGGCCCCGGCAGCGGCCACGGCCTCCACCGGCCGCCCCCGGCACGCACGCTGACCGAACCGAAGGAAACCAACGATGCGCACCCTCGCCGACGCGTTCGGCACCGACGTCGAGATCGTCCGCCGCTCGGACGGGGTGGTCTGGGCCTACTGCCGCATCGACGCCCCGGACCAGATCCACGACGTCCTGCGCCAGTGCGGTTTCACCGCCTCGGACCCGCACGGCCGTTGCTGCTACCACCTTCCGCCGGACACTCCCGGCGCTGACCGGCCCGCTGCGGCCTCCACGGCGGCCGGGTTCCTGGACGACGCCGGGTACCGAGTCGGAATCGACCCTCACCTGGTCGTCGGGTACGTCGGCCAGAACTGCATCGTCCAGTCCGAGGAGCAGCGGCATGCCGCTGCCTGCCGCACGTTCCCCTCCGCCGTTGCGAAGGCCGCTCCCGCACAGGCCGGTACGCCCGCAGCGGCGGCGCCGGTCCGGCCTGCCGCCCGCACCCGCTGAAACGTTCCGCCAGCCCAAGCCCCCATGGAGAGCACCGTGATCCGTTCGAGAGCCGAGCGCGCCCCGCCCACCGCCCGCTCGCACCCTCCTGGACTCCCTCGTGCCCGCCCCGCGCACCGGCGCGCCGTCGACCACCTCCGTCACGGACGCGCTCCTCTACCTCCTGGTCGCCGTCGTCGGCGCCGCCCTCGCCTTCGGCACCCTCGCCTGGCTGACCGGCAACCTCACCAACTACTTCTTCGGGTCCGGACCTTGGGCGCCGTTCCACGTCACCGAAGCCCTCCTTCACCCTCACCGGCTGTGGCCCCACCTCGGCCCGGCCGCCGTCCTGGTCGGCGCCCGCGTCGTCCCCGGCGCGCTCACCCTCGCCCTCACCGGCACCGCGCTCGCCTGGTGGCTGCGCCGCCGCGCCGGGACGAAGAGCGGCATGGCCCGGCCGGCGGACATCGCTCCGCTGCTGGACAAGGAGATCACCGCCAAGGCCCGCAGCCTGCGTCCAAGCCTGAGGGACGAGAAGGACATAGCCCCGGCCCACCGCGGCATCCCCATCGGCACGCTCTCCCCGGGCAAGGCCGAGGTCCGGGCCTCGTGGGAGGACGTGATGGTCGCCATCATGGCGCCCCGCTCCGGCAAGACCAGCGGCATCGCGATCCCCGCGATCCTCTCCGCCCCCGGGCCCGTCCTTCTGACGTCGAACAAGGCCGCGAACGATGCTTTCACGGCCTGTGTCGACGCCCGCGCGAAGGTCGGCAAGGTCTGGACACTCGACCCGCAGCAGATCGCGCATCACCCGCGCGAGATGTGGTGGGACATCCTCGCGGACGCCCGCGACCTCGCCGGGGCCAAGCGCCTGGCCGGGCACTTCGTCACCGCGAGCGTGGACGAGTCCAGCGGCTCCGACTTCTGGTCGACCGCGGCGAGCAACACCCTCGGGTCGCTGTTCCTGGCCGCCGCGAGCCACCGCCGCCCGATCACCGACGTGCTGGCCTGGCTCGCCTCCCCCTCCGACCGCACCCCCGTCGACCTGCTCACCGATGCCGGCCACCACGCGGTCTCCGCCCAGCTCCAGGGCACCGTCACCGGTGCCACCGAGACCCGTGACGGGATCTACGAGACCGCGAGGCAGTACGCCAGCTGCCTGCTGGACCCGGAGATCGCCGCCTGGGTCACCCCCACCCCGGATCTGGCGGAGTTCAAGCCGTTCGCCTTCGCCTCCTCCCGCGACACGCTGTTCCTGCTCAGCAAGGACGGCGGCGGCAGCGCCTCGGCAATCATCGCGGCGGCGGCCGACGCGGTGATGCGCGCGGCCGTCATCGTCGCCGAACGCAACGGCGGCCGGCTCGACCCGCCCGCCCTGTGCGTGTTGGATGAGGCCGCCAACGTCTGCAAGATCAGCGACCTCCCCGACCTCTACTCCCACCTCGGCAGCCGGGGCGTCATCCCGATCACCATCCTCCAGAGCTACCGGCAGGGCCAGCGCTGCTGGGGCGCGGCCGGAATGGACGCCCTCTGGTCCGCGGCCACCGTCAAGGTGATCGGGTCGGGGATCGATGACGCCGACTTCGCGGACAAGCTGTCGAGGCAGATCGGCGAGCACGACGTGCAGACCGTCTCCGTGTCCGACTCCGGCAGCGGCAAGTCGACTTCGGTGTCGATGCGCACCGAGCGCATCCTGCCGCCCGACGAGATCCGCGCCCTACCCAAGGGCAAGATCCTGCTCTTCGCGACCGGCATGCGGGTGGCGATGCTCGACCTCAAGCCCTGGTACAAGGAGCGCTCCGCCAAGGAGATCGGCCCGGCCTCCGCCCGCGCTACCAAGGCCATCACCGAACGGGCCCTTGCCAAGTCCCATGACCACGACGGCTTCGGGCTGGCGGCATGACCATCTCGAACACCTCCCTCTTCAAGAACGCAGGCTCCGCGCCCCAACTCGCAGTGCCAGAACCGGTGTTCGCCGGGTCCGGCTGGCGCCAACCGCGCAGCGGAACCTGGGTCTACCAGGACACCCCCCGGTGCCGCACATGTGCAGGCGGTCCTGCTGGACGACGGGAACTGGTTCCTTGACCTGTGGTCGCCGCAGTCTCGACTGCTCGCCTGCGGTACGGCTCTCGCCGGCGAGGTCGCCGCCCTCGCCCCGGCGCTCACCGCCAACGCCGCCCGGTGGGCGCCGCCGTCCGGCCTGGACGCTTCCCGGCGCCGCTTCACCGCGACCGCCGAGGCCGTACGCGCCCACGCCCGCCCCGTACCGGACAAGGTCAGGGTCCGTGCTGCCGCCTCCTCCTCGCCCGCCCGGCCCCAGGCCCTTCCGGCCGGGACGCCGGCCACCCCATCAGCCGCCGCGACCCCCACGCGCCGCCGCCGCTGAATCCGCCAAACTCCCCGAGGAGTTCTCCATGTCCGACAACTCGCCCACCCGGCAGGGCCGTCCGAAGCCGCTCGCCGGTGCGCCGGTCGTGCGCCGGGGCGGCCAGTGGTGGCTGATCACCGGCGACGGCTCGGTCCTGGCCACCGACCCGACGTTTACCCGTGAGCTGGACCGCTTCGCCGCCGCGAGGGCCGCCGCCGACCGCGCGGTCGCCCAGCTCCGCGCCGACCGCGACGCCCGGCGCCGCCGGAGCCGGTGATGGACCCGCTGCTCCAGGGCGAGCAGGCCGTACTCGGAGCGGTCCTGCTCGACCCCCACCAGCTCGATGGCCTCGAATGGCTGGAGCCGCGCGACTTCTACCGGCCCGGCCACCAGGCGCTGTTCGCCGCGCTGCGCAAGCTCCGTGCCGAGAGCCACCCGGCTCTCGGCACGGAGGAGGCGGTGCCACTGGCATGGCTGACCGACACCCTGACCGAGGCCGGCCAGCACGTGCGCGGGCTCACCGCCTCCTACCTGCACACCCTCGTCGCCGCCTGCCCGCGCCCCGCCCACGCGCCGTTGTATGGGCGGATGGTGCTGGAGGGGTCGATCCACCGCACCGTCGCCGAGCACGCCGACCGCCTGCTCGCCGTCGCCCGGGAGGACGCCGGGCAGCGCGAGGTCAACGGCACCGCTGCCCAGGCCGACGTGCTCGCGGGCGTCCTGGACGACCTCGCGACGCGCTGGGGAACCCACCCCCGGGCCACCGCCCCGAGGACACCTCCTCTCCCCGCGGCCGCCGAACCTCCTGCGGCGGCGCAGGCAGGCGACGAGCAGTTCCTGCTGTCCATGCTCGTCCACCAGAACGGCGCGATCGGCGAGGTCTTCAACTGGCTTCGCCCCCAGGACTTCACCCATCCCGGCCACGGCCAGCTCTACCGCTGCCTGGGCGCGCTCCACCACCGGGGCGAGCCGATCGACCCGGTCACCACACTGTGGGAGGTCCAGCGGCGCGGCCTGCTCGCGGAAGGCACGCTCACCGAGGAGCAGCTCGCGCCGGTGCTGCGCGACGGGGCGGCGGGTTCGGCCGAGTGGCTGGGCGAGCAGCTCCTGCGCTCCTCCCTCACCCGCGCCGCCGCCGGCGCCGCGCTGCAGATCGCCGCCCACGCCGACGAACGGCGCCTTGCCCCCGGGCAGCTGATCGGCCACGCGCTGCACGCCCTCGGCCCGCTGGAGGAGGTACGGGCCCGCTGGCACACCGCCACCGCCCCTCCCACACCACAACCCCGGCCGGACCATGGCCAGGCCGCCCGTGTCCAAGCCGCGCTCGCCCGAAGCCCCACCCTGCCGGGCACCCGCGCGAGCCCGACGCCGAGCCACGTACCTCCGCCCGCCCCCGGCCCACAGCGGGTCCACGAGCACACCAGCCCCCACCACTCCCACCGGAGCCCCACGTGAACACCCCCGTCAGCGAATCCCTCGCCCTGCGGTCCCTGGCCGCTCGCCTGGAAGGGCAGCAGGCGCGCCTGCCCTCCTCGACCCGGCTGCCGAACCGGCTCGCGGACGCCGCCTTGGTGAGCCAGAGCATCACCGAACTCGGCCTGCTGATCGCGGAGATGGGCCAGGCCATCCACACTCGGATTGCCGTCGAACCCGCCCCCGAGCACGTGCTGCGCACGGCCTGGACCTACGGCCAGGTCGTCGACCGGATGGGCCAGGCGGCCTCGGCTCTCGGGGCGGTCACCGACCAGTTGGCCACGATCACCCACATCGCGCCGCTGCGCGGCCGGCCCGATGCCGATCAGGCGTTGGAGACCGCGAACCAGGTCATCGAGGAAGCGGTCGCGACCGCCCACAGCGAGTTCGCGGAGGCTGGGCAGGCCGTCCGGACGACCGTGAGGATCATCGACACCCAGCACACGCGGGCCCAAGCAGCCCGGGCCCGCTCGGCCGGTGCTCCCGCACCGGCCGCGCCACCCGCTGGGGCTGTAGCCGCCGCCCCGCCTCCGGCTCCCACCGCCGCGCGCTCGCGTTGAACCAGCCCCCTTCCCTTTCCCCTATCGCCACGGGAACCGCCGTCATGGACTTCGTCCCCGGTCAGCGCGAGGTGAGCAGTTCCACACACTCGTCGACCAACTCGCCGATGCTGCCCGGCATCTGGCCCGCCCCCGAAGCGGCCTTCGACGTCCTAGCCCCTCTCGCGGGCCTCCAGCAGTACGTGCTCTCCTGCGCCACCACCGGCAGACCTGGCTGGTCGGTGATGTTGCACGGGATCACCACCGCGCGCTGCAAGACGGTTCCGGCGTTGAGTGCGATCTTGACTCGACACCTACGGCTGCGCAGCAACAATCCGGTTCGTCAGGTTGATCGTCGCGACGTACCAGTAGAAGATCCACTCCAGGTATAGCTCGGAGTTGTACTCCTTCTGCTGCTTGGCGTCCTGGTGACGGATGCCGAACTGGTTGGCGATCTGGAACAGCGCCCCCTCGTCCTTGCTGAGCAGCTGCTCCTTGACGAGTCCGCGCCGGCGCTCCAAGATCCCAGCCAGTGCGATGACGGCCTGCCGCCGGTCCATCTCACTTGCGCCGCGTGCCCGGAACTGGGCCAGGGCATGTTCCAGCTCGATGTCGTCGGCGTCGTGCACGTTCTCGGCTGCACGCACGGCCGTGACGAGGTCTTCCACAGCGCTGGGCGCGACCATCTCCAGACGGCCGTTCTCGGCCAGGGTTAGGCCGAGCACGCTCTGAGACAGGATCTGGTTCACGCGCCAGCGGTAGATCTGCGCGCCGCGCTCAGCGGAGAACGCCTCGAAGTGCCACCCGCAGCCCGCGTAGTCGTGGTATCGGCGGCGAAGTGGCCGGCGAACATGATCGGCCAAGTACTCGATGACGTCGCACAGGTCATCGAGGCTGTACCCATCGGAATAGTAGGGCACGGGCCACAGATCCCCACGGCCAAGCTCCCGATGCATCTCCTCGGCTGGGTCCGGTCCGAGCTCTCCGTCGTAGTCGCCGTCCACGCAGGAGTCGCCAAACGCCCAGGCGAAGTAACCAGAGTCGATCATTTTGCCGATCGTCCAGGCGAAGCGTCGCGAAGTCGCTGCCAAGTCGGTCGAGGACGAGGCCTTTGGACCAGTTCGCCGCTCTGACCAGTAGGGCAGCCGTGGCGCCGGAACTGGCAGCACGTCGAGCGCCCCGCTGAGGTCCCGTAGCCAGTCCTCGCGCGAGGTGGGCGAGGACTCGTCAAATGGGTCGACCCAAGTACTCCGGCGCTCCGAGAGGCTACGGAATTCGTCCGCGGGATCGGTCGAAGTGAATGCCTCGGTCAGGAACAGCTCGCACTCGTCAGACCAGTTCGAAACGTGGTGCTGAGGCCCGTCGCTCGCTTTGATGAGGCGCTCAAGTTCGGCCTTGATGATCCAGTGCGGCCAGGAGACCTCGAAACTGCGCGAGCGGAAGCGGGAGTCAATCGTCACGGCCCAAGTCTCTCAGAGCATCCCAACTGGTACACCCAGGGTTCGAATTGGGAGGCTCGCTGGGCGGGTGCGGTGGACTTCCCGCACCCTCTGCTGGACCTGCAGTGCGCCGAGACCTCATGCCTGAATGGTGCTGGTAGGCCAACGACGTGCCTGATCTGCGGGCACTTGGCGCCGTACTCGGCACCCTGGCCGAGCTCAGGTACGACGCGAAGTGGCTTGTACTTCGTGCTTCCGATGTCGGTGCACCCCACCATCGGGCCAGGGTCTTCCTCGCTTATCTGGACAACTTCGAGTTGTGCGGTGGTGCGTTCCTTCGATCAGGTGTCACCCTTTTGAGGACGGCGTCATCGCTTCATTGCCGCGCAGTGCTCGGAGCTCTCATCAGCGATGGCACAGAACTGGCTGATGATCTCGCGGCTACTTTCCGGTGTGCCGTGGTGCTCCTTGCGGGGTGGCCCGTCAATCCACTGGTGCCAGAGACCGTCGGGGGCCAGGAACCGGGCTGCTCGATCGGCGCCGAGCTTGGTGTCGAGGTGCAGGAGTGCGCCCATGGCGGCTGTCTGGTCGTAGTAGAGGTCGGGGCGTCGCAGGTAGCGATCGAGGTAGGCGGCCAACAGGTCCGGGTCAGCAGGGGTGCCGAAGGTTGCAAGGGCGACGCAGTAGGCGATGCCCGCATAGCAGACCTCGCTGTCAAGCAGCAGTTCGCCGAGGCATTCACGGAACTCGGTTCTGCGGGCGACGGCGATGAGCCAGGCTGCGGTCTTGCGCTCACGCCACCCGCCTTCGAGCAGGATGGTCAGTTCACGGGGCGTGATGTCGCCAGCGGCCTCGCCGAGCTCCCGTGTGACCTTGGCGCGTTCGCTGCCGGCCACGCGCAGAAGGTTGCCGCCGAGCCTGAGGTAGCGCCGATCGGGCGTGACATAGCGGCGGACCAAAGTGGCCAACTCGGGGTCCTCGTGAGCGTAACGCATGACCACATCCTGTCCTGGTCGGAGCCGTCCGACCAGTGCATTTCTCAGCCGCACTGTTCAGTCGGCAGGCTCATCGTGGGGTTCGCCGAGGTCATCGAGGAGGCTGGTGATCCGGCCGGCGATGCGCTGGTGGCGCTCGATCTCCCGCTCCCAACCGCGGTCCTATGCGTCGGTGATCAACTGCCGCTCGGTGCAGAGCCGTTCACGCAGGCGTGGCGCGTACTGAGGCGTGGTGACGAACTTCGCGCAGCTGAGATACAGGTCGCACTCGCAGGGGCCCTCCTGGGGCAGGCGAAGGCAACGGCCCAGTTCGAGTTCGGTCTTGTAGAAGTTGGTCTTGAGCCAGTCCAGCGCGTCCTGGTCGAGCTGTCCGGAGCGCAGGGTGTCGGCGAGCGGGCCGGCGATGACCGCGCCGGGCGTCAGAACGGCTTGGTAGTCGGCCAAGACCGTGGGGTCGGAGATGTGGGTGTAGGTCATCGACATGCCGGGGCTCTTGTGGCCGAGGACCTTCATGATGGTCTGCACGCGGGCGCCTCTCTCGGCAAGTTGGGTGCCCAGGGTGTGCCGGAAGCGGTGGGGGTGGATCGCGGGCTTGCCGACGCTGTTCAGGATGCCGAGCGCCTGGCAGATCTCGCGCAGTGGGTTGGCGAAGAGGTAGTCGGGACCTGCCAGGCCGCCGTTACGCAAGAACAGGTAGCGCACGGGGCGTCCGAGGTCGGAGTCGTGGATGCCTCGATCGTGTTGGAGCTGCCGCAGTTCGACCAGCGCGCGGATCGCGTCGGCGGCCTCGTCGTGCAGCGGGACGGTGCGTTCCTTGAGACCCTTCCCTGCCGCGAGCCGCAGCCGAGGGGTGCCGTCCGGGTATGTGTCGAGGCAGTCGAGGTGGAGCTTGCGGATCTCGGTGCGGCGGGCTCCGCTCCACCGGGCGACCAGCAGCGCGCACCGTTGCAACGCGCAGTCGAGCTGGCGGACCCGGTTCATGACGGGTTCGAGCTGGTCCTTGGGGATGAACCGGGGAACGCGTTCGATGACGCGGGGCATGTCGGCATGTGTGATCAAAGGGCGGGCCGGGACGTCGTCCCACTCGGCGACGGCGGCATGGCGGAAGAGCACGGCGACGGTCGAGATGATGCCTGCCCGGTAGGCCCGGCTGCGGCCCACGCCGAAGGCGTCGGACGGGATCAAGGGCTCGCCGAACCAGCGGCACGGCGGCGGGGACCTGACCCTGCCCTCGGCAGCGGCCTCGCTCCGGCCTTCCTCACCCCGGCACCCGGCCTCGCGCTCCCGCAGGCGGCCGACCCCGCCCGTGTCGGAAGCGGCGGCACTACCCCTGTGGGCGGAGGCCACGCCGCTGGACGGCTCGACCCCGGACGGTGGAGGCCGTACGCCGGCGCCGTCGCCCGATGGGAGACGCTCACCCGCCTGGCGCCGCCGCCCACAGACGAAGGCGGGCGGCTTCGCGCGGAGTTCGTCGAGTGGATGCAGGGCCTTGATCCGGGCTGGGTGACCGCCACCCCGGGGCTTGGGCGCCCGGCCCAGCTCACCGCCCTCGGCAACGGCGTCGTACCCCAACAGGCCACCAGGGCAATGGAGTTGCTGGCGCCACCTTTCCCCCGCTACCCGCGCTGCCACGGCGAGTGAGGGGCTTCTACCTCTTTTTCCCGGCCGTACCAAATCCCGGAATCCGCGGACTCTTCTCTCCGCAGCCGCACCGAATCGAGGGGGCTGTCATGCCTGCGCATGCCCGAGTCCGGCGCGCCCGCTCGCCGCCGGCCGTACGACCGAAGGACCTTCTCCCTTGAGCACCACCACCGCCTGCGGCCCAGCCCAGGACAGCGGATACCGCGCTGTCCTGGGTTCGCCGCACGTCGCCCGCCTGCTGGGCGGCACCCTGATCGGCCGCCTACCCACCGGCATGGCACCGATCGCGATCCTGCTGCTGGTGCGCGCCGAGCACGGCCCGCTCGCCCTGGCCGGCGCCCTCGGCGCCCTGTACGGCCTCGCCTCCGCGCTCGGGCAGCCGCTGCTCGGACGCCTGGTCGACCGCCACGGCCAGACCCAGGTCCTCGTCCCCGCCACGATCGCCGCCAGTACGGCGTTCCTGCTGCTGCCGTGCACCGGTCCGGCGCGCCACCCGGTGCTCGCCGCGCTGACGGTGCTGGCGGCGGGGCTGGCGACGCCGCCGCTGGAGGCCGGTCTTCGGGCCCTGTGGCCTCACCTTCTGCCCGACGCCGGGCGCCAGCGCACCGCGCTCTCGCTGGACAGCAGCACCCAGGGCCTGGTCTTCATCGCGGGTCCGCTGCTGGCCACCGGCTTCGCCGCCGGAGCCGGAGCGACCACCGCCCTGGTGGCGACCACGGCGCTCGGCCTGCTCGGCACCGGCCTGGTCGTCACCGCCCGGCCCTCCCGCGCCTGGACGCCGAACGAGTTCACCGAAGCGGTGCACTGGACGGGTCCGCTGCGCGTGCCGGGGCTTCGGGTGCTGTTCGCCGCGCTGATCGGGACCGGTGTCGCACTCGGCGCAGTCAACGTGCTGGCGCTGTCCGCCGCCGAGCGCCACCACGCCGGGTGGCTGGCCGGGGTGATGCCGGCCGCGCTGTCCATCGGCAGCATGCTCGGCGGCCTCGCCTACGGCCGACACGCCTGGCCCGGCGCCCCCGCCAAGCACCTGGTCGCCGCCTCGATCGGCTTCGCCGCCGGATGGCTGCCGCTGCTGCCCGACCCCGCGCCCGCCGTCGCCGTCCTGGGCGCCGTCCTGCCCGGCACCTTCCTCGCACCGCTGCTGACCGCGGCCTTCCTCACCGTCGACCGCCTCGCCCCCGAAGGTGAAGCGACCGAGGCGTTCGCCTGGCTGATCGCCTGCATCGGCGTCGGCCAGGCCGCCGGCACCGCCCTCGCCTCCCTCACCACCGCCCCGCTGCTCGTCGCCGCCGTCCCGCTCGCCGGGGCCGCCTTCGCGCTGTGGCTGCTGCACCGCTTCAACGACCGCCTCTCCGCCTGACCCCCACGCATCCCGAAGGACCCGCCGTGAACACCACCCTCCTCACCGCCGCAACGCCCGCCACCCGCATGCACGTGGTCTGGGACTGGAACGGAACGATCAAGGACGACCTCGACCACCACGTCGACGCTCTGAACGCGACCCTGCCCGCCCTCGGCGGCGCCCCGGTCGACCGGGAGACCTACCGGGCCAAGCACACCGTGCCGATCCCGAACTTCTACGCCCGCCTGCTCGGACGCACCATCACCGAGCAGGAGTGGATCTCCAGCGACAACGCCTTCCTCGCCCACCTGCGAGCTCAACCGGTGCGCGTGCGCGAGGGCGCCGTCGAGCTGATGGCCGCCCTGCGCCAGGCCGGCCACACCCAGTCGCTGCTGTCACTGTGCCCGCACGACACCCTCGTGCGCGAGGTCCGAGAGGCCGGCATCGGGCACTTCTTCACCCGGATCGAGGGCCGCACCGGGCCCTCCGGCGGCACCAAGGCCGCCCCGCTGGCCGCCCACCTCCGGGCCCTCGGCCTCACCGAGCAGGCGCACCGGGTGCTGCTGGTCGGCGACGCCGTCGACGACGCGGACGCCGCCCACGCCAGCGGCGCCCACGCGGTGCTGCACACCGGCGGCCTTCACCACCCGGCCAAACTCGCCGCCGCCGGCCACCCGCTCACCGACACCCTCGCCCACGCCGTCGCCCTCGGACTGCGCCTCATCCAGGAGCGCGGCACCCAACTGGCCTGCGCCTAGCACCAATCGGCGGCCAGACCAAACCGCCGATCCCGCAGACCATCTCCCTCAACAACCGCATCACCGGAGTCATGCCATGACCCGAAGAAGACCTCCCGGCCCCGCCCTCCCCGACCGTCCGAACCCACTGGATGTGCCATGTCCGAGTCCGACCCGATGCCGGGCACCCCCGAGCCGATCCGCATCCCCGACGAGGACCTCGACGACCTCGTCAGCGCCCTGAACCGCACCATGGCCGAGGTCCGCCAGCACGGCGTCATCCTCGACCGCCTCGGCTCCGAGCCCGCCGACGAACCGGGGCCCGGCTTCACCGAGCCGGGCCCCGGCAGCGATGACGCGCCTGAGGCCGCCCCGCCGCTGTTCATCCTCGCCATGGGCGGCGCGCAGTACGCCGCCGAACTGGCCGAGCTCTCGTTCTGGGTCACCCACATCCTGCTGCCCGTCTACGGCCGGGAGATCGGCTCCACCCGCCCCTGGTGCGCGAAGTGGCACGAGCATCCCGAAGCCGTCGCCCGCCTCCACGCGCTGTGGCTGGCCTGGCAGCAGCTGACCGCCGCCGAGGCCGGCCAGAGCGGTCCTTCGACGTGGCACCGCGACCACCTCGACCACGCCCTCGCCCAGCTCCGGTCCCCGGACGGCCCGTTCGCGGCGTGCACCACGAGCCCGTCCCGGCCGGCCCACCGCCTCCTGTCCACCCCCGATCAGCTGGGACTCGCCGCGTGACCGCCTACCTGGACTTCGACATCGACGACCTGGAACCCGCCGACGACCACACCGAGGATCAGTGGCGGGACACCTGGGGCAGCGACTACCAGCTCCTGGCCCGGCACGACGTCGGTGAGCGCACCTTCCTCGTCGCCTTCGACACCGCAGCGACGTAGGACGTCGTGCGGAACCTGCCGAACATCGCCACGTTCGACGTCCAACGTCACCAGGCCCAGGGCACGTTCACCATGGACAGCTCCGCGCACGCCAACCTGGCGTTCGCGCAGAAGTGGCTCGTCGACCGCGGCTGCCCGCCCGAGGCGACCACGGCGAACAACCCGTTCAAGCCCGCCAACGACCTCACCACCCTGGTCGAAGAGCAGATCCACCGCTCCGGCGACCGCTACGACCTCATCGAGGTCAAGGCCGCCGACGAGGACCCGACGCAGGCGTGGACCATGGCCGTGGACAAGGAGGCCACTGAGCTGCCGGTGCGGGTCTTCGTCGAGCAGACCCAGCCCGGCCAGGGCACCTACACGGTCCGTGAAGGCGCGTTCGCCGACTACGCCGCCGCCGAGGACTGGGTGGAGGAACAGGCCACGACGCCGCCCGAACCGCCCGAGTACCGCCGCGATGCCTTGCGCACCCGCGCCGCCCTCGCCCGCAGCACCACCTCCCCGGCCAGCGCCGCCGCCGTCCTGGCCTCCGCCCCCGCAGCTGCCGCCCTCGCGCAGCCCGGCAGGGGGCGGTCGCTGTGAGCCGCGCCAAGTTCGCCTTCTCCGCCCACCCCGACGCCATCGCCGACCTGCGCCAGCTCCCTGACGCCGTCCGCGACCAGGCCCTGCTGCACCTGCAGGACCTCGTCCACGGCGAACGCGTCGCCACGCGCCTGGAAGGCCGGCTGGAGGGCTTCCACAAGATCTACCTCGGCGTCGGCAACGACTGGGCTTCGCACCGCCTGGTCGTGCAGTTCCGCGACGCCCCCACCGGCTCCCAGCACCGGCGCGAGGTCCACCTCGTCGCCGCCGGCCCCCGCGCCGACTACGCGGTCTACCGCTCCGCGCAGAACCGCCTGGGCCGCACCAGCAGCCTGCCGTCCGGCCTCAGCCCGGCCGAGGAAGCCCGCGTTCGAGCCGCCCGCGCCCGCTACACCCGCCCCACGCCGGCAACCGCCGCCAGCCCCGCCTACACCACCGCATCCCCCGGCTTCGCCACCGGCGCCGCCATCCGAAAGGCCCGATGATGACTACCCTCACCCCCACGCACGCCGACCTCGCCGTGTGGCTCGCCGAGGCCGCCGCGGCCGTCTCCGGCATCGTCAGCGCCCGGCACACCACCCCGCCGTCGCGCTCCCACCTCCACCCCGTCCTCGGGCCGCTCACCGCCGGGCCGAAGGTGATCACGGCGCTCGCCGGCCGGATGGAGGACCTGCTGAGCGCGCGGCTGCCGACCACCCCCGCCGCCCTGTTCACCCTCGCCTCCTACGCCTCCGCCCTGGGCTGGCTGACCGAGTCGCTCGCCGACCTCACCCAGGCCGTCGATCTCCTGATCGTCGAGGCCGGCCTGTCGGCCGACGCCACGGCCACCGCCCCCGGCGAGGCTGCCGGCCTCGACCTGTCCGCCTACGCCCCGCAGGACCGCCAGGCCATCACCGCCCTCGCCGCCGAGGCCGCCCTCACACCCGGCCTCTACCTGCGGACGCTGGGCCAGGCCCTGCTCGCCTGCGCGGAGTTCACGGAGGCGTGTACGGAGATCATCGGCGCCCTGACCGAGAACGCCCACCGCCTCCTGGACGAGTCGGTCAGCTTCGTACGCCTCGGCGGCGAAGGCCCCGACAGCCTGCCCACCCTGGTCCGCTCCCTCCTCGCCCGGATGGAGGCGACCCCGTGAACCCGCACGACCCCCTGAAACACCCCGGCGCCCACCTCGTCTACGAGCGGCTCGGCATCGACGACCCGTTCACCCTGCTCGGCGCTCGGTACCGACACGACGCCCCTCGCGCGCAGCTCGCCCAGCTCGCGGCCAACGCCGCCTGCGACCTCGACGACCTCCACCGGGAACTCACCGACCAGGCACAGACGGTGATGGCCCAGCTGGAACCGATCGCTCGCGGTGAACGTCCGGCTCTGTGCCAGGCCGACACCACTATGCTGTCCGCCGCCGGCCAACTCGACCAGCTCCGCGCCTGCAAGGACGCCGCCTACGAACACCTCACCCGTGTCCTCGACGCCTGCGAGCGTATCGGCGGAATCGAGTCGCAGGCACCGGCCATCGTCCAGGACCGCCAACTGGCCGACGCGCACCCCCGTAGCCACCCGGCGCCCAACTGCCAGCGTCCCCTGCCCGCCAGGGCCGCTTGGGACGACGAACAGGGCCGCGCTCACGCAGCGTTGCTGAGGCTGGCGCACGAAGACATGTGGCTGCGCGAGGGCGCTGACGGCGACAAGTATGTGATCTGGGGCTCCGGGCTCGGTGCCCCAATCGAGGCCGAGACCGTCGAGCGGCTGATCGGCGCCGGTCTCGTGGCCGCCGACACCAGCACCTCCGCTTCCCGGATGGGCCACATGCTCTCCCTCGCCCCGGAGGGCGTAGCGGCCAACTCGGCCGCCCGCACCGAGCGGCTTCGCCAGGTCACCGCCCTCTACCGCGGCACCGTCCCCGCGACGGCTAGCCCCGCCCAGGCAGCGCCCCCGGCAGCCGCGGCCCGGCCCTCCTTCTCCGCCCGCACCCGTTGACCAAGGAACTCCACGCTGTGTCCTCCCAGCCGACCACCCCCATGAGCTCCGCCGACGCGCAGCGCGCCGAGAGCGTGCTGCGCCGGCTCGCCCCGAAGTGGACCACCCACGTCGTCCACACGATCGCCAAGTACGGCCCGGAGATGCGCGTTTCCGACGTCACCCAGCACTTCCCGGCCTTGTCCCAGCAGTACGTCGGCAAGCGCCTGGCCACGATGTCCGCCGCCGGCCTGGTTGCCCGCGACGGCGAGTTCGACCGGACGGCGCCCTACCGGCTCGACCAGGCCGCCCGCATGCTCGGCCCCGTCTACCGCATGCTCGCCCAGTGGTCGGCCGACCACATCGACCGCACGCCGCAGGGGCGGTATGACCGGATCGAGGACGCCCTGCACCGCCTGCAGCTGGCGGACACCACCGAGACGATCCGCCTGCTCTCGGAGCACGGGAGCCTGCGCCTGACCCACCTGGCCGAACGCCTCGACGCCCCCCGCGTAGTTCGCCGCAACCCGGCTGCGCCGCATGCAGGCGGACGGCCTCGTCGCCCGTAACGGCAACCAGCACGGCGCCCCCTACATCCTCACCGACGCCGGGCGGGCCCTGGGCCCCGTCTACACCGCCCTCCAGCAGTGGGACCACCGGCACACCACCGCCGCGACCCCTGCCGTGCCGGCCGCCGCCCGCACCCTGGGTGCCCCCGCGCAGTCCGCGCGCACCGCTGCCGCGCTGCGCCGAAGCCCTGCTCCCTCCGCCTTGTTCAGCCACGCCTCGGTACCGCAGCCGCAGGTTCCCGCCGCCGTCACCTCGGCTTCCCGTCCCTCGCGCGGGCGGTGACCACCGTGAACACCCGCCGCAGACCGGCTCCACGACCTCAGCGCCCCGGGTCCGCGCACCGCCTCACCGCCCGTGGCGGTGTGCAGGCCCGCTCCCAGCCTCGTTCAGGAGCCCCGTGTCCTCCGCCGCCCCTCTGCTCGTTCAGCCGCTGCGGCTCGCCGGCCCCGGTGACCAGCGGCTCGTCACCGGCCCGCTGGCCGCAGCGCCCGGCTGGAGCCGCGCCCGCACGCCGGACGGCGGCGTGCGCTTCACCAGCCCCTGCCGCATCGCCGTCATCACCGGCTCCGGCCCGCCCGACCGCCCGGGGATCTGGAGCGTCCACGGCTACACCTCCGCCGGCTCGGAGCCGCTGTGGCGTGCGCTGTTCGGCTCCGGCACGCCCGCCGAGATCACCGCCGCCTTCACCACCGTCCTCGTCGACGGCCTGCGCAGCGGACACCGCGACTACCTGCACGGCGGGCCGAACCACCGGCCCGGCACGCCTGCGTCCGTCCTCGCCGACCGCGGCTGGCGGCCCGCCCAAGGACCGAAGGGCTTCCACGACCAGGTCGCGCCAGACGGCAGTGCCGTCTACCGACACCGCGTCGGACACCAGCCCGCCGACGCCGAGGTCGCCGGCCTGGCCCCGCCGGCCTGGCCCCGCCGGCCTGGAGCATGCTCGCTGGCACCCCTCAACGCCCTGCCTGGCGTGCGGACTTCACCAGTGGCGTGCCGTTCTACCCGCTCGTGTGCGCCGCCCTCGCCTTCAGCTCCCCCGAGCCCGTGGAACGCCTGACCGCCAGTACCGCCCGCCGTCCCCCGGCCCCGGACCGCCGTCCACACGCCTGCCCACCGCCAGGCCCCGCCGTCCCGGCCGCCGCGATGCCGACGACCGGCGGGGCCCGCCGGCGCTGACCCCCATGGAGGAACTCCATGCCGTACACCCCCGAAAAGCCCCGGGAGTACCGCGTCTCACCACGCTACCTCGCAGGGACGAAGGCCGACGCCGCCGAGGCCATCACCCCCTTGATCGAGGCCAGGTGGGCCGCCACCAACGACGACCTGGGCAACGCCTACGTCACCGCGCCGGACCTGACGCCCCGCCTGATGTTCCTGCCCGAGGGCCGGGACTCCACGCTCTGGAAGATCAGCGCCGGTCCGGAGCCGACCGTCCCCAGCTGGCTGGTCACCTTCGACGACCGCGTGCCCACCGAGATCGTCCAGGACTTCACCACCGCCCTCGCCAACGCCTGCACCCGCGGCCCCGACGCCTACCTCGGCGCCGGCCAGCCCGCCCCACGCCGGGTGGCCGGACGGTGGGTGGACCCCATCGTCCTCCGGAGCCCCGATCAGCTCGTCACCCGGTCGACGCGCCCCGGCTTCCTGTCACACGCCGAGGAGATGGACGAAACCAAGGAACGGTGGCTCTTCGAATCGGGACCACCGCAGCGCCGCTGGTACGCCAGCGCCTCCTCGCAGGTGCCCGCACCGCTGCTGGAGGCACTCACCGCCGCTGCCTTCGACCCGTCCCCGGTGCACCGGTACCTGCGGCGCGACGAGCTTGCCCGCCTGCCCGCGAGCGCCCTCGCGACGCCCACCGCGCCGAGCCCGCTGGAGGTCGCGCGCGTCCGCGCCGCCACCGCCCGCTCCACCGCCATGACCCGCGGCCCCCGCCGCCGCGCTCGCCTACACCACCTCGACCCGCCCGCCGGCACCGCCACGGGTCGCCCACGCCGGCCCTGCCCGCTGACGCCCACGAACCCCTTGGAGGACGCCGTGTCCGACGCCACCGCCCTCGACCACGCGGACGCGATGATCGAGAAAGCCTGGGGACGCCCGATCGCCGAGCTGGAGAAGGCCGCACCCCGTATGCCCGTCGAGGACCCGATGCTGCGCTCGGCCATGCACCACCGGTCCCTCCTCGTCGTCGTCTCCAACTCCATTGCCGTGCACCAGGAGCGGCTGCACGCCCTCACCCGGCCCGGTCACGTCCCCGCCTTCTACGACCTCGACCGGATCACCGCCTCGGCAAGGCCTACGCGGAGAGCAACGCCGCCCTACAGATGATCCGCCACGTCGTCGACGCCCGCGAACTCGCGCTCAAGGCCGAAGCTGGCCCCGACACCGAGCGCGTGCGGGCCGCCACCGCCCGCACCTCGCAGGCGCCCCGCCCCCTCGGGTCGCCCGCAAGCCAGCCCGCCCCGCCAGCCGCGTCCCCAACCTCACGGGTCAGAACAGCTAGTGCCGCATCAAGCAACCTTTGCCCTGTCGGTGTGGCGGTTGGGCAGAGCTGACCGACGCCGATTGGGCAAGGTCATCTGCTCCTATCCTGTGACGCATGGCTGATGACATGGAGATGAAGAGCTACCGCCATGAAACTGTGGAGCTGACGGTCGGGGAACTGCGCAAAGCTCTCAGCGAATTGCCTGCCGATGCTCCGCTGCGGATCGATGTGCCGCTGCGTCCGCGGTCGGGTGAGATGCGCGACTCGGTCGACTCGGGCGTCAGCCACTTTGTGGTGAGCGGAGTCGTCCTACATGACGCCGACTACCTCCGACAGGACGAGGTGGTCCTGCAAGCGGACTTCTACTCCGAGTGGTAAGTCCGCCCGGTCGAGCCGGGAGCCGAAGGGTGACCGGGGTCCTGGCGCGATGGCAGCTCAGGCGACGTTCGCCCTGTTGACCACTGCTCGTAGGCGTTCGTCGGCGGCGTGCTTGTTCCGCCAGATGATGTAGCGGCGGATCATGCTGCCCTGGGCCTTGTGGCTGGGATGGTCGGTGCCGTCGAGGGCGAAGTAGCGCAGGGCGGTGAACTGGGCCTCGATCCGGTTGAGTCAGGAGCTGTTGGTCGGGGTGTAGGCGATCTCCACGTTGTTCGCCGCCGCCCACGTCCCGACCCGCTGGCATCGCTTCGTCGTCAGATGCGGCGAGTAGTTGTCGCAGACGATCGCGATGCGCGTGTCTATCGGATGCAGTGAGCGCAGGTAGCGGCAGAACTCCAGAAACCTGGAGCGGTTCTTGGTCTTCTTGATGTGGCCGTAGAGCTGGTCCTTGGCCAGGTCGTAGGCGGCGAACAGGTGCCGGACCCCGTGCGGGCGGGTGTAGGTCGCCCGTCGGCGCGGTCGCGGCTCGCGGTCGGGATCCCTGTGCCGGCCGCCGCGTTCGGCCCGCTGCCGGCCTGGGTGGGGCTGGAGATTGAGCGGCCCGAACTCGTCCATGCAGAAGATGACTTCGGGCTCGCCTTCCTCGGGTATGACCTCGCCGTCGGCGATCGCGTAGAGGTGCTCGACGCGGGCCTTCTTGGCCGCGTAGTCCGGGTCGCGGGAGGTCTTCCAGGTCTTCACGCGTTGAAAGGAGACGCCCTCCTCGCGGAGCAGGACCCGAAGGCCCTCGTGGCTGATGTCGTCGACCACCCCCTCGGCGACCAGGAAGTCGGCCAGCTTGGCCAGGCTCCAGGTCGAGAAGGGCAGGCCGTGCTCGGCCGGCTTGGACTTGGCGATCTTCTTGATCTCCCGGCGTTCCGGAAGCGTGAACGTCCTTGAGCGGCCGCCATTGTATTTCGGGTAGAGGGAGTCGAAGCCGTCCGCGTTGAAGTTGTGGACCACGTCGCGGACCCGGTCCGCGCTGGTGAACGTCACCTCCGCGATCTTCGCGACCGGCATGCCCTGCGCGGACAGCAGCACCATCTGGGCCCGTCGCCAGGTCACCACCGACCCGGTGCCTCTGCGGACGATCCGCAGCAGGCGCCTGCCCTCGTCGTCATCGATGTCCCGCACTCTCACGCGTTCAGCCACGTGATCATTCTGACCGCCCGGCGCCACCGACCGTAGCAGCCGGGCGACTCGTCAGAAGAGGGCCAACGTTGCCTGATGCGGCACTAGGGCCCCTCTTTCGGATCTTGCCGCGCGCGCTACTGGCAGGCCCCGAGTGTTCGCAGATCACCGTCGGGCCGGCGACGGTAATCGGATTCTCAGAGAAGAACCGGGGCTTCGGGGCGGCACCCTCCCGTGACCGTTTTTGATCAGTTTGACGCGGAACCGGTTCCCTGTTCAGCGTCAGTGTGTCCGGCTAAACGGGGAGGATTGCGTGGGGCCTTCCAGGGAGACCGACGACCGGTCGGCGCGCTACGTTTCTTCGCAACGGCCCTACCCCACACGGGGGTTGCCTCGCCCGGTGTCATCACCACCGGACGAGGCTGTCAGGCCAGCCATGGAGGTACGCCTACCTATGTACGACCGACCTGCTCCTGGACGGGCTCTGCCCGAGGTGTTTGCTCACGCTAGCAGGGGCAGCGGCCCCTTCGCGGGATTGCGCGGAGTGCGCGCCATCCGCGGTGCGGTGCAACTGCACGCAGCCCTCGCCCCGTTGGTGCTCACGTGGGCGGTTCTGTCGCCCGTCGAGGCGGAGTGGGCGCGCACGGCGTTGATCCTCGGTGTACTGAGGATGTGCCGCAATACCGGCTTCGATTGGATCTGGGTCCGCGGTTTCTGAGCCCGCCCTCGCAAACCGGTCCGGGCACATAAGGGCACCCGGACCGGCCGCCGCGCCCACCCTCTTCCGCGCCGCTGTGCGCGCCTTCGCGCCCCCCTGCTGCGGCCGGGCGCGTTCCTCCCGACATCGACGCCGAACGGAGCCCTCGTGTCCCTAACCCCTGTCGGCTACGCCGCGTTCGTTGAACTGCACTACGGTCACTACGAGATGTACGCGCGGGCGCGCTTGGGCGACGCCGGCCTCGCCGAGCAGGTCGTCGCGCTCGTTCTGCGCAGGGCGGAGGCAGACTGGGCGTGGGCGCTGCGCGACGATCCTGCGGCCTTCACCTGGCGGGCCCTGCGCGAGGCCGTCTCCGTGGCCTGCAAGAATGCGCCGACCTCCCCTTCGGATGCCCTCCACCGCGTCATGCCTGCCCGGGCCGCCGATGCCGCGCTGCTGCACGAGTTCCTCGGCCTGGAACCGGCCGCCGCGGCCGCACTGATGGGGCTGGATGAACCCGCCGTCCACGTCCAGCTGAAGGCCGCCCGTCGCTGGCGGACCGGCCGCGATTCCATCGGGGGCGCCTGACACCGTCGACCGACCCGACAGCCTGGCGAACCGGCCCCGAATGCTCCGGTTGGCCAGGCTCTTTGCCATGTCTTAACCGCCTTCACCCTCACGTGTGGTTTCGACACTTCGGATCACGGCATATTATGACGCAGCGTCATACTTGATCGTTGGCACTGAAGTTCGCATCACGCAGGGGGTAGCGGGTGAACCGGAACGAAGCCAACGATTGGCAAGAGCCTATTGACAGGGCCAGGCCAAGTGCGGCTCGCATGTACGACTTCCTGCTTGGAGGAAACCGCAACTACCCGTCCGACCGCAGGGCGGTCGAGGAGCTGCTGAAGACCGCACCGAGCAGCCGTGAACTGGCGCTCAACAACCGCAGCTTCCTGATCCGTGTGGTCAGGCACATCGCCGAAACCTACGGGATCAAGCAGTTCATCGATCACGGCTCGGGCCTGCCCACCCAGAGCAACGTCCACGAGGTCGCCGAAGCCATCCATCCGGACGCGCGCGTGGTGTACGTCGACAACGATCCGATGGTCCTCGGCTACGGCAGAGCCGTTTTGGACGAGAGCCCGAACGCGGTGATCCTCAACGCCGACATGGCGGACACGCCCGCGATAGTGGCCAGCCTGAAAGGCAGGATCGACCTGGCCGAGCCGGTTGCCGCACTCTTCGTCTCCGTACTCCACTGCGTCCCCGACCGGGACAACGGCGACCCGAAGGCGATCATCGAACGAATGGTGAGCCTGCTCGCCCCGGGCAGCGTCGTGGTGGTCTGTCAACTGGTCAGCGACGACGCCACCGTCCGCGACACCGTAACCGAGCTGATGCAGCAGCAGACCGGCGGCAAGTGGGGGCGCGTGCGCACAGAGGCCGACGTCCGCGGCTTCTTCGAAATCGACAGGCTCGTCGTCGAGCCCCCCGGCCTGGTGGACGTCACCGACTGGTATCCCGACGCTCAGGCGCCCGCCCGGCAGGCGACCTTGGAGTGGATCGAGTTCGGCGGGCTCGCCCGGGTCGTCTGACCCGAACGCGCCCGCCCGTTTCGCGGGCCCGGCTCTGCTACTACAGGCGGAGCTGGGCCTCCATCAGGGCGTTCTCGATGAGCCGGCGGCTGTCGCGGTAACCGGGAGCCCTCATGAGCACGTTGTCGATGAGATCGTCGAGGTCCACGTAGTCGGGGTCGGCCACCTCGTTGACCCCGGGGAGCGAGCCGCGGTGGAAGGACGCAGTGCGGCCCGCCTCGTTGTAGATGACGTCGGGGACCGCGTCCGCGAGCTCCTTGCGGAACCCGAGACGGGCAAGGGTGCTCACCGGGACGGCCAGGGGAGCCCGCGCGGTCATCACCCGGATGCCGACCGGCAGGGCCCGGTTCTCCACGAGGCCGAGCAGCTCCTGCAGCTGGTCGATCAGCACCTCCGGGTGGCCGAAGTCCGCGTAGAGCAAAGCCTCCTCGATGAAGAACCGACCCTTGGGCTGATCCGTGATCAGCCGCCCCGCGAACCGGGTACGGCGCTCGGCCCGCAGACCGACGACCACTTCCTGCAGACCGGCGTCCCTCAGGCTGGCCGGCAGGGTGTAACGGGTGACGAGCCTGGAGTACGCCTCGGTCTGGAGCTGGCCGGGGATCGCATTGCGATCCACCACGAAGAATTCGGTAGCTGACTCCTCCAACGAGGTAAGCCGGAGCATCGAGTCGGGCACCACCTCGCGGTGCCCGCTGCGGAACCTCGACGCCCAGCCCTCCTTCGACGCGGCGAACGCGAGGGCAGTCAGGTGGTCGTGGTGGGTGCCCGGCGCAACCTTCAGGGCGTCCAGGATGATGGACACGATGTGCGGCTTGTCGATCCGCACCTCGCCGCGTTCAAGACGGCTGTAGTACGACGTGCTGACCCGCTTGTTAGTCGCCTCCACCACCTCGCTCTGCGTGCGGCGCCCGCGCGCGACCTCCAGGTGGGCGCCCAGGAGCAGGCCTGCCTCCGCCCACGGCCGGTCCGCGCCGCCCCCGCGGCCAGAAATGAATGTGTCGACGGCCATTGGCCCCCCAGGTGCTTTATCCCAACCTTTGAGCTAACCGGATGAGTTTCGCACGAAGGGGGCCCGGCCGTCACATCAATCAGCTAAGACGGGAATCCGTCGTCCGCTGAAGATCAAACCGCCAGATGATCGAATTCCCCGTTACGGGCACCGTCCAACAGGGCAGAGATCTCGGCGCGAGTGAAAACCAGGGCCGGACCCCCCTGGTGCCGGCTGTTTCGGACCGCCACCTCACCGTTGTCCAGCGAGCGCAACTCCACGCAGGACCCGTTGCTCACGCTGCGCCTGGCCTTCTGCCATGGACTCTTGGCCTTGATGGTGTCCGCCGCCATGCCGTTGAAGATCTCCATCGTGAGCCCTCTTTCATGATCGAACGACACCCCACTCCCATTGATCATATTAATGGGAAGCCCCTGTCGGGAGGCCCGCGAAATCCCGCACGGGATTTCGCGGGCCGAGCGAGAAGAATCATTCCTCGTTGCTGGCGGAAAACGCCACTACACGATCGAGTGAATGCCGGTGAAGTTTGCACATCTATGACGGAACTATGATCGCATCCATCGGCGCTTCATCGTGGAACCCGTATGAAGGCGGCGAATCGCTAAGGCACCCCGGCCGGCCCCGGCCCGGTCAGCACCACCGTCCAACCCCGGGCGGCGCACTCGCGTAGCAGCGCGGCCCCACCGGGCAGCCCGGGCCGCCAGTCGGTAGAACGGAGCCGCCGAGATCACCGTCATGGCCACCGCTTCCGTCGACGGCCCACGGGCACACCGGCCCGCAGGCCCGCAGGCCCGCAGGCCACGCACCGTACGCGCCCTTCCAGGTTAGGCCGCTCCCCGCCCCACCGCGCAGCCTGTCACCGGCCGGCTCGGCGGCGGGCGTAGTCCGCGATCCGCACCACCTCCGGACGGGCGCCGAGCGGGGTGCGTCCCGGGCGGTGACCGGTGTCCGCACTTACGCTGTGGTGAGACGTTGCCACACGATGGAGGCGGCCGTTGTCGGCCGCGGGTGGTCGACCACCTGCCTCCGTGGCGCGCCGCCTGGCGTCGGGGTGAAGGAACTCGCCAGAGCCTGTCGATCCACGTGACCACGACGAGCCGTGCGGGAGAAACCGATGGACGAGACCCTGTGGCCGGTCGGGCCGCCCCGGCCGAAGGGGACGGCACCGCGCGTCGCGCTCGTCAACATGCCCTTCACGTCCGCGCGCAGTCCCTCGATCCAGCTCGGGCTGCTGACAGCGGTGCTGCGACGGCACGGTGTCCCCGCGACGTCGCTTTACTTCAACCTGGACCTGGCCGCGTCGCTCGGTTGGGACCTCTACGAGGTCCTGTGCAACGACCGCACCCTCCTGCTCGGCGAGTGGCTCTTCTCCCGCGCCGCCTTCCGCGCGGACGCGCACGACGCCTCCGGCTACGTGGAGGCGCTGCGGGGTGATCTCGGCGAGCACCTGCGGGCGATGGACCGCGACGTCAACTTCTTGCTGGACCTGCGGGAGCGGGTGCTGCCGGGGTTCGTCGAGGAGTGCGTTCGGCGGGTCGACTGGTCCGCCTTCGACGTGGTCGGCTTCTCCTCGATCTTCGAGCAGAACTGCGCCGCGCTCGCGCTGGCACGGCGCCTCAAGGAGGAATTCCCCTCCCTGGTCACGGTGTTCGGCGGCGCCAACTTCGAGGACGAGATGGGCCTGGAATACGTACGGGCCCTGCCCTGGATCGACTACGCCGTCATCGGCGAGGGCGACGAGGCACTGCCCGCACTCGTCCGGGCACTCGCCGACGACGGCGACCCGACGACCGTACCCGGCGTCGCCACCCGCGCCCCGGACGGCGCCGTCCGCTTCGCCGGACGAGCACCACAGGTCACCAACCTCGACGTCCTGCCCGAACCCGACTACGACACCTACTTCACCACCGCCCAGCAACTCGGACTGCCCGCCGGCACGAACGGCCACCGGGTCAGCCTGCCCTTCGAGACGGCGCGAGGCTGCTGGTGGGGGGCCAAGCACCACTGCACCTTCTGCGGACTCAACGGCCTCGGCATGGCCTTCCGCAGCAAATCCCCCGAACGGGCCCTGCGCGGCATCGACGAACTCGCCGAACGCTACGCGGTCTACCAACTCGTCGCCGTGGACAACATCGTCGACCTGCACTACATCGAGGGGGTCTTCGACCGGCTCGCCGAACTCCGGCGCGACTACACCTTCTTCTACGAGACCAAGGCGAACCTCTCCCACGAGCAGATCCGGCGACTGGCCCGGGGCGGCGTCCGCCACCTGCAGCCCGGCATCGAGAGCCTGAGCACGCACGTGTTGCAGCTGATGCGCAAGGGCACCACGGCCGTCCAGAACGTGCGCGCCCTCAAGTGGGGCCGCTATCACGGGGTCAGCATGCACTGGAACATCCTGGTGGGGTTCCCGGGCGAGCGGCCCGAGGACTACGAACAGCAGCTGGCGACGGCCCGGTTGGTCCCGCACCTGCAGCCACCCGAGTCGCTCGGCAGGATCTGGCTGGAGCGGTTCAGCCCCAACTTCACGCAGCGAGCCGAGCTGGGCATCGTCAACGTCCGGCCCGAGCAGGCTTACGCCTTCGTCTATCCGGACGCCGTCGAGCTCGACCGCATCGCCTACTTCTTCTCCTACGACGCGGTCGAAACCGTGCCAGCGGCTGCGCACGAGGAGTTGGCGAGCTACCTTGAAGATTGGCAGCAGCGGTGGGCGAGCGACCAGCCGCCCTACCTGGTCTACCAGCGAGGTGCCGGCCGGCTGACCGTCACCGACGGTCGCGGATCCGGTCCCGCGCAGGTCCTCTCGTTCGATGAACTCGCGGCCGCGGTCTACGAGTGCTGCACGCCCGCCGAACACAGCGCGTCCCGGATCGTCGACCTGGTCGGCGAGGCGTCGGACGTCGAGGCCGACCGGGGCGCCGTGCAGGCGGCACTGGACGAGTTCACCGCACTCGGCCTGATGCTGCGCGAGAACGACCGGTACCTGAGTCTGGCGCTGCCGATCAATCCCAACTGGTGAACGGACCGGCGTCCGCGCGGTACCGACCCCCAGCCGGAACCGAACAACCCATCACCCCCCTACATCGTCCGTAGAGAGGCCCGTCGAAGGAGGAACCCGTGTCCGATCCGAATGTCCGCCAAGTCAAGGTCACGGCGGAAGACATCGACGCCGTCAGCCAGAAGCTCGAGTCCTTTGCGAAGGGGCTGCCGCCGGGCGAGCAGAACGTCCTGCAGTGGCTCCTCGGCCGGGCCGCGTCCGCCGGTACGCAGAGCGCGAACGCGGACCCGGCGGAACTCACACCGGCGGCGCAGCCGGGATTCCGCGCGCAGCTCGACGACTCGCTCGGCATCGCGCAGTTCGACCGGCTGAGGCCCGGCTCGGCCTTCGCCGGCAGCACCATCGGCGTGACCGGCACCGTGATGTTCTGACAATCGACCGGCCTTGCCCCGTGCGGTCCGTCGACCGGCGCGCCGCACGGGGCAGGGTTGCGCGCGACCACCGACCCCGGCCCCTCGCCCAGGCCCGGGCCGGACGTGCGGGAGAGGAGTCCCGATGGCCCAACTGACGCATTCCGGCCTCGCGATGACCGACATCGGCCGTGTTCTCGGCAAGCTGCGCGCCCTGCAGACCGACCTTCCGGCGGGCGAACGGCAGGCGATCGAGTCGCTGCTGCGGGCCGCCGGGGTGGTCGAGCGGACACCACTGCAGTACAACCCGTTCCTGCCCGGGGTCCACGAGGATCCGTACCCGCACTACCACCGGCTGCAGGCCGAGCATCCGGTGCACTGGAGCGAGACCATGCAGTCCTGGGTGGTCTGTCGGTACGCGGACGTCGTGACCGCGCTGCGCGACCCGCGGTTGTCCCACCGGACCGGCTACCGAACCGTCCTGGCCAACGTCCCGCCGGCCGAGCACGCCGGCATCGCGCAGGTCACCCGGTTCCTCGGCCGGCTGCTGAACGAGATCGATCCGCCCGAGCACACCCGCCTGCGCCGCGCGATGATGCGGGCGTTGGCCACCGCCGGTCACCAGTTGCCGCCCGCCCGGCTGGAATCGATCGCCCACGGGCTGATCGACCCGGTCGTGGCCCGGCACCGCATGGACCTCGTCGCGGACCTGGCCCACCCGCTGCCGGCCGTCGTCGGCGCCGAGCTGCTGGCTATCCCGGCGGCGGACCGCTCGCACTTCGGCCGTGACGTCCACGACATCGTCCACACCTTCAGCGAAGGATTCAGCGGCACTGCGGCCATGGCCGACGGCGAAGCCGCCGTCGACAGCCTGATCAGCTGTCTCGCGCACCTCCTCGCTCGGCGGCGCGCGCGGCCCGGACCGGATGCCCTCAGCGCGCTGCTCGCCGTCGACGGGCTCACCGACGACGAGCGGGTGCTCGTCGCCGCGAACCTGATCCTGGGCCTGCACGAGAACGTGACCCACGCCATCACGCTCGGGCTGAACACCCTGCTGCGGCAACCGCTGCCAGCGCAGCGCCTGCTCCGCGGGCCGGACCGGCTCCCGACCGCCGTCGAGGAGATGCTGCGGCACGAAGGCACGGCGCCCATCCTGTCGCGGGTCGTCCGGGAGGACACCGTCATCGGCGGCGTCCACCTGCCGCAGGGCGCCCCCGTCATCCTGCTCATCGCCGCCGCGAACCGCGACGCGGACCGCTTCCCCGCGCCGGACCGGTTCACACCCGACCGGTCGCCGAACCCCCACATCGCGTTCGGACTCGGCAAGCGCGCCTGCCCGGGCGCCACGCTGGCCCGCCGGATCGTGCACGCCGCGATCGAGGCCACACTCACCAGGCTCCCGGGCCTGCAACTCGACACCGCCGCACCACTGGTGTGGCGGGAGGAGATCAACATCCACGGTCTCTCGACGCTGCCCGTGGCGTTCTGACCCGGAGGGACGGTGCCAGATGACAGCAGGGCCGCTTCCGCCGACGACCCCGGCCCCCTCCGGCCGCACGGCCGCGCAGAAGGCGATGGTGGCCGACGGCTACCGGGACGTCGCCCGCGGATGGCACCGCTGGCGACGCGAGTTCAGCACCGCCGGCGCCGCCGTCACCCGCGCCGTCGTCGAGGCCGCCCGGCCACGGCCCGGCATGCGGGTGCTCGACCTCGCCTGCGGCGTGGGGGAGCCGGCGCTCACCCTGGCCCCGCTGGTCGGGCCGTCCGGCCGCGTCGTCGCGACGGACCTGGTCCCGGAGATGGTCGGCTACGCCGGGGAGGCCGCGGCGAAGGCCGGCGCGGCGATCATCTTCGGCGTCGCCGACGCGGAGAGGCTGCCGTTCTCCGACGCGTCGTTCGACCTCGTCACCTGCCGGAACGCCGTCATGCACTTCCCCGATCCGGGCCGGGCCCTCGCCGAGGCGCACCGGGTGCTGCGGATTGGCGGCCGGATCGTCCTCACCGCGCTCGGACCGCCGCGCGCGACCCCGGCCGTCCGCGCCACCATCGCCGTCATCCTTCGGCACACCCCGCCTGGACCACCGGCACCGGCACTGCCCGACCCTTACGGATTCGCCGTCCCCGACACCCTCGGCGCCCTGCTCACCGCGACCGGATTCCGCGACGTCCAGGCGCGGACCCTCGCGGCGCCGTGCCCGTGGCCTGGCACCGCGGAGGACTTCTGGCAGGCCCTGCCCGACCACGCCTGGAACCTGCGGCCGATGCTCGACCGTCTGGCACCGGAGGCCCGCCGACAGGTCGCCGAGGAAGCCGTGGCCGCCCTGCGACGGTACGAGTACGACGGCGTCCTCCGCCTCACCGCGCCGACCGTCATCGCCCACGCGACCCGTTGAACCGGAGCCCATCCATGGCACACGTCCACCCGGAGCAGGTCCGCCTCGACCCACCGGCCGCCAGGCGCCAGATCCGGCTCGCCCTCGTCAACATGCCCTTCGCGTCCTCGCGCCGCCCTTCGATCCAGCTCGGCCTGCTGCGGGCCGTCCTCGGCCTGGACGGCGTCCGGGCCGAGTCGTTCTACTTTAACCTCGAACTCGGCGCGGCCATCGGCTGGGAGCGCTACGAGGCCCTCTGCCACACCCGGGACGTGCTCCTCGGTGAATGGCTGTTCGCCCCGGCCGCCTTCCGGGAGCTGGCCCCGGCCCACGCGCGGTACACCGCCCACCATCCGTCCGAGATCCGCGAGGTGTGCGCCGAACTGGGGTGCGACGTCGACTTCCTGCTGGACCTGCGGGAGCGGGTGCTGCCGGGGTTCGTCGAGGAGTGCGTTCGGCGAGTCGACTGGTCCGCCTTCGACGTGGTCGGCTTCTCCTCGATCTTCGAGCAGAACTGCGCCGCGCTCGCGCTGGCACGGCGCCTCAAGGAGGAATTCCCCTCCCTGGTCACGGTGTTCGGCGGCGCCAACTTCGAGGACGAGATGGGCCTGGAATACGTACGGGCCCTGCCCTGGATCGACTACGCCGTCATCGGCGAGGGCGACGAGGCACTGCCCGCACTCGTCCGGGCACTCGCCGACGACGGCGACCCGACGACCGTACCCGGCGTCGCCACCCGCGCCCCGGACGGCGCCGTCCGCTTCGCCGGACGAGCACCACAGGTCACCAACCTCGACGTCCTGCCCGAACCCGACTACGACACCTACTTCACCACCGCCCAGCAACTCGGACTGCCCCGAGTGGTCCGCGGGCAGGTCGTGGGCCTGCCGTTCGAGACGGCGCGGGGCTGCTGGTGGGGGGCCAAGCACCACTGCACCTTCTGCGGACTCAACGGCCTCGGCATGGCCTTCCGTAGCAAATCCCCCGAACGGGCCCTGCGCGGCATTGACGAACTCGCCCGCCGGCACCGCACGTACGCGTTCCTGTCCGTCGACAACATCCTCGACCAGCGCTACATCGGCGAGGTGTTCGGGCCGCTCGCCCGGCAGCGCAAGGACTACACGTTCTTCTTCGAGGTCAAGGCGAACCTCTCCCGCGAACAGATCCGAACGCTCGCCCAGGGCGGCGCCCGCATCGTCCAACCAGGGATCGAAAGCCTCAGCACGCGGCTGCTGCACCTCATGCGCAAGGGCACGACCGCCCTCCAGAACGTCTGCTTCCTCAAGTGGGGCCGCTACTACGGCCTCACCGTCGCCTGGAACCTGCTGCTCGGCTTCCCCGGCGAACAACCGGACGACTACCGACGACAGATCGAGGTCATACGGCTCATCCCCCACCTGTGCCCGCCGGGCTACGTTGGCCGGATCCGGCTGGACCGTTTCAGCCCGTACTTCACCGACCCGCAAGCCGTCGACATCCGCGCCGTTCGGCCTATCCCCGCCTACGGCGACACCTATCCGGACACCGTCAACCACGACGCCATCGCCTACTTCTTCGCCTACGACGCCCCCACCGCCCTGGACGAGCGGGCCTACGGAGAAGTGAAGGAGACCGTCCTGGCCTGGCAACGCCGGTGGGAGGGCTCGTCGGTGCCGTCCCTCGTGTACCAGCGGGGCGCCGACCGGCTCGTCGTGACCGACTGCCGGTACGGCACGCCGCCGCGCACCACCTCCCTGCGCGGGATGGAAGCCCAGGTGTACGAGGCCTGCACCTCGGCGCCCCGTTCGGCAACGGGAGTTCTTCGGCTGCTGCTCGAACAGCACCCGGAACCGCCGCATCCGGAGCCGTACCCGACACCGGACGCCGTGCAGCGCGTGCTCACCGGGCTCACCGAGCAAGGGCTGATGCTGGAGGACGAGGGCCGGTACCTCGGCCTGGCCCTACCGATCAATCCGAACTGGTAGCTCTCCGGCCGCACGCGGGAGCCTCGCCCTCCACCGACGCCCGCGCCGACGGGAGTTCGAGTCGGGTGGGGTTAGCGCGGGCGGGTCTACCGGCCCGCCGCTCTGCACCCCACCTTCTCCGGGACGGCGGCGCCGTCCTGCGCCCGCGCTGTCACCGGCCGGGGGCGATCCACTCGACCAGGTGGAGCAGCCGGTTGAGGGCGTCCTTGGAGTGCGTTCGGTGAGGTTGACCATGAGCTGGAAGACGACCTTCAGCAGGGCCGGGTTGCCGAGCCCGGCGGCGCCGGCCGCGCCGAGCAGCCGGGGGCGGCCGAGCAGGTCGGCGGCGAGCCGGCCGAGCGCGAAGTAGCCAGCGTAGGCGGAGCGCAGGGCCTGCGGGTAGGCGCGCAGGGCGAGTTCGCGGCCGCGGTCGGTGCGGCGGGCGAGTGCCTGGACGGCGGTCTCGGCGGCGAAGCGGCCGGATTCCATGGCGTAGGCGATACCCTCGCCGGCGCCGGGGCTGACGGTGCCGCCCGCGTCGCCGACCAGCAACAGGCCGTCCGCGTAGTGGGGTTCGCGGTTGAGGCCCATGGGCAGGGCGGAGCCGCGGATGGGTTCGGTGACGGCCTCGGGGGTGTAGCCGTACTCGGGCGGGAGCCGGTCGCACCAGCGGCGCAGCAGGTCGCGCCGGTCGAGGTCGACGCCGGCGGTGTCGAGGACGCCGAGGCCGACGTTGGCGGTGCCGTCGCCCATGTCGAACACCCAGGCGTAACCGGGCAGGTGGAGGGGCCTACGAGCTGCGCCTGGGACGTGGCCTTGGCTGGCGTCATCGACCAGCGGGAGGTCTCCGGGGAGTTCGCGGCGGCCGCCAGGCGCCGCCAGTTGGATCAGCTACGGGACGCCTCCGAGGTAGTCTCCAAGCGGATCACCAGCGGCACCGCTCACGCAGCCCGCGGGTCGGTCTTCGTGACCTCTCAGGAATTCCGAGCAGCGTACGCTGCTGCCGACGATGCATGAGCCGAGAGCGAACTGCCGCACCACTGCCTGAATACTTCCGGCCGCCCGAGTGGGTTCAGTGGGGGTAACGTGCCCCTATGGTCTTCGTCAAACGGCTGCGGTCGTCGGGGGCTGATAGAGGGTGCCGTCGCGGAGCATGGCGAACAGGACGTCGATGCGTCTGCGAGCGAGGGCCACGAGGGCAGCGACGTGGTGCTCGCCCTCGCATCGTTTTCGGTCGTAGTAGGCGCGTGACTCCGGCTGGGACAGCGATGCGAACGCGGCCAGATAGAAGGCTCGTTTGAGCTGTTTGTTGCCTCGTCGGGAGGGGTGTTCGCCGCGGATGGACGAGCCGGAGGCGCGGGTGACGGGCGCCAGGCCGGCGTAAGCGGCGAGGTGGCCGGCGCTAGGGAAGGCACAGGCGTCGCCGACATCGACGAGGATCCGGGCGGCGGTCCTGACCCCGATGCCGGGCATTGAAGTCAGGACCGGGGAAAGAGGGTGGGCCTCCAGCAGTTCCTCGATCCTCGCGGCGAGGAGTTTGCGCTGGTCGAGGACCGCGGTGAGTGAGGTGGCGAGGCTGGGAACAATCAGCGCGGCGGCCTCGGTCCCGGGGACGACGACGGTCTGCTCGTCAAGGGCGGTGAAGATGTCCTCGACCAGGCGCTCGGCCACCCGCGGGGCCTTGGGCCGCAGCAGTGTGATCAGTCGCCGCCGGCCTGCCTTCCTCAACTGGGCTGGAAATCCGTGCCGTTCGAGCAGGGCAAGGACCGCCGGGTGGTCAAGTCGCGGGCCCAGGACGCGTTCGATTGACGGATGGATCTGGGTGAGCAGGCCGCGCAGACGGTTCTTGATTCTCGTCGACTCACCCGCGAGGTCGTCGCCGAATCCGGCGATCATCTGCAGCTCAGCGACGGTCTCGTCGCCCGGCACCAGGTCGCGCAGGGTGTGCGGCATGGTGCGGGCGGCGTCCGCGATGACGTGCGCGTCGCGGGCGTCGGTCTTCGCTTCGCCGGAATAGAGGTCTGCGATCCGGCGCATGGTCAGGCCGGGCAGGTAGGCGATGCGGCAGCCGGTGTCGCGGGCGACGGCCAGCGGCAGGGCTCCGATGGTGGCCGGCTGGTCGACCACCACCAGCACGGTCCCGTGCTTGGCCTGCAGTTTCGTGAACAGCGCACGGAGCCTGGGCTCGCTGTTGGGCAGTGCCTCGTCGAAGATCTTCTTGCCGGCCGGGGTGAGTGCGGTCGCGTGGTGCTCACCCTTGCCGACGTCCAGACCGAGATAGACGTCGGTGCCGTCGGTGCTGGTCAATGCCCCTCCCCAGGCTTCGCTTCTTCCCGGCCCTGCGGCATCAGCGTGCCGGCATCCACGTTACGAAGAGCCTGCCTCACCCAGGTGTGGGATCGGCGCTCAAGCCCGAAATCAGCGGTCTGCCAATGCCTCCGGTACTCGGCGGCACCACCTTTTCGATCATGATCGACGGGGGCCACAAGTCATACCGAGCCCGGAGGCCGGGAGCCCCGTTGCGGGGCCGTGAAAACGGTAACGGGGCCGCAGACAGGGACGAACTGGAAGATCCGGGCCGCTCGCAGACGCGCCAGGCCCTCGGCCGGTTCCGGGGAGGGCTGACCACGAAGGTCCACCTCGCCGTGGCCGGCCGGGGCCTGCCGCTGTCGATCGTACTTACGCCCGGCAACATCAACGACGCCACCGCCTTCGGCGAGGTCCAGGACGGGGTCCGCGTGCCGCGCGTCACAACGGGCTGGCCCCGCACGACGCCGGCGCGAGTGCTGGGCGACAAGGCGTATTCCAGCCGGGCGATCCGCCACCTGCTGCGGCGCCGGGGTATCGCCGCCACGATCCCCGAGCGCCGCGACCAGGCGGCCAACCGCAAGCGGCGCGGGAGCCTCGGCGGCCGGCCACCCGCCTTCGACAAGGAGATCTACGAGACCGGAACGTGGTCGAGCGATGTTTCGCCCGCCTCAAGCAGTTCCGTGCGATCGCGACCAGGTTCGACAAGCTCGTCGACCGCTACCGAGCAGGAATCGTCCTGGCCTCCCTGATCCTCTGGCTCCGCGAACCAGCCAGATGATCATTTGTCAGACAGGCCTTAGCCGCCGGTCAGTTCGGCTCCCGGTCGTGGTGGGCGCCCGGATTGGTGGCGCCCACCATGCGGGCCAGCTCTTCCAGGCTCAGCTCCACCCGCCGCCCGTCCGTCAGTCTCGCCTCCACCGCCTTGTCCTGTTCCCGCTCGGCGCGGCTCACCGTGCGCACGGCCCACTGGCCGTCAACGATCACCGCGCCGTCGCCCATCGTCCAGGCCCGCCCCGAACTGCGGATCTTGCGCTCCAGCGCCGCCATGTCCCGGCCTCTGTTCGGCACCAACGCCTCCGTCCCCCTTCGACCCCGTACGGCCCAACGCCGTAACCCTGCTTCAGCACCCGGGGGCCCCGATCCATTCCCGCCCGGTTCGCCCAGGGTGTGACTGCGACCGATACGTTGCGAGCCCCCAAGAAGCGAAAGCCCAGGTCGCGGACCTGCTGCGAGTTGTAGTTTGCGAGCCTCTGCGACCGACAACTTGCGAGTCCACGGCCCCGAAGCCCCTCGCCGGTGCTGAAGCAGCAGGTCAGGGCGGGGCGACCCAGTGACTCGCAAGATGCCGTTCGGATTCGCGATGTAGCGGTCGCAGTCACACAGGGCAGAGTGCCGAACCCGGGAAACGACTACGAACTTCGGGACGCTGCATGTCAAAGTACTCGTGTCGCCGAAACCGCAGGTCAACGAAGGGACCGGCCCCGTGAACACCCCCAGCAGCCTCCTGCCCGCCCCCGTCCGCCCGAGCGCCGAAGACCGCTCCTGACTCACCGCCGACCACAGCGCGGAGCCGGTCCTCGCCCTGCTCGCCGGTCTCGGCTGGCCGATGGTCGACACCCCCGAGGCCAACGTCCACTGCACCAGCCCGGACGGGCGCGTCTACGTCGGCTGGCTGCCCGAGGACCCCGGCGCCTGGAAGCGCGGCATCGTGTGGCGCATCCAGGTCCAGCCCACCGACGCCGCCGCGTGGACCCAGGAGTTCGGCGTCCACACCCCCTCCGAGGCCGTCGCCGGATTCCTCGCTGCGCTCATCGCCGCCCCCACCCGCTGACCTGCGCCAACTCCCGTCTTCGGAGGACTTGTTGCCCACACCCCGACTGGACCACCGCATCGCCCACGGCACCGCGCGCAACCCGCTCGGCCTCGCCCTGGCCGACCCGCACATCACGTGCGCGGACGGCTTCTGCCTCTCGGTGCTCGCCCCCGACCCCTCCGACGTGTTCCTGCTGCCCGCCCTGACGCTGGAGGTCGGTTTCCCCACCCGGCGCCCGAACCGTGGGCCCGCTGGCGCGACTACCTCGAGCCCGGCGCGGAGGAGGGCGACCCCACCGAATCCGTGTTCCTGAACGTCCCGGTCGCCCTGGTGCGGGACCTGATCGAGGCTCACGGCGGCGAAGCCCCGCCCATTCCACGCCAACGCTCCTAACCGGCCACCCCAGCACGCCACTTCGACGAAGGAGACCACCTTGACGATCACCATCGACCTCGCCCGTATCCCCGGCCCGGCCATCGCCGCCCTCGGCCTGGCCAACGCCTTCTCCGTCCCGCCGCAGTCCGCCGCCTTCGCCCTCGGCCTCGCCCTCAGCGCGAGCGGCCTGCGGCTGGCCTTCGACGACGTCCACCAGAGCGGCCTGCGTCGCGACGCCCGTGTCGTCGCCCAGCTCGCCAAATCGCCCGATGGCGCACGGGTGCGCCAGATCGGCACCGCCCTCGGCCTGCGCGACGGCGCGGTCGCCAGATCCCTCGCCCGCCTGGCCGACGACGGCCTGGTGCTCCTCGCCGCCGAGGGCGAACCGCTGCCCCTGCGCTGCTACCGCCTGGCCGACTGAACCACCGATGCCCCGGCCCGGGGCACCCCACCACGAGGGACACCGCCACGAACACCCACCGCGTCGACTTCCACCCCCTCATCGTCACCGCCGCCACCGAACACCGCGCCTCCCGCCACGTCCTCGCCAGCCCGGCCCTTCGGATCGTCCGCGCCGACGAGGTCCGCCCCGGCGACCTCGTCGTCTCCGCCTTCACACCCGCCGGACCGGGGCGCTACCGCCGCTCTGACTACTTCGCCTCCGGGCCCTACCCGGCAGATCCCGGGCCGTACGACCCGACCTGCGGATGCGGCGTCTGCGGCCTGCCCGAGGTCGAGGGCCCGCAAGGCACCGTCGTCCTCACCCGGGGCTACCCGTGGGAGAGCTGCGACCCGTGGCCCACCGACGAACCCGTCCTCGTTCTCCCCAGCGACCGACACCGCGCTCACCCGCGTGAGGTTTCCCGGCTCGACCCGCAGCACCCTCTCCGCCCCGACACCCGATAGGCCACATCACTCCGAGGAGAAACCGTGCCCCAGTACCTGACCGTCGCCCACCTGATCGCCCAGCTCCAGACCGTCGACCCGAACCTGCGGGTGCGCCTCGCCGTCAACCCGGACTGGGCCTTCGCCCACTACATCGGCACGGACGTCGTCGTCCACGACGGGATCGCCTACCTCGCCGAGGACGGCCAGGACAGCTACCTGCCCGCCGCCGTCCGCGACGAACTCGCCTGGGCCTGAATCACCGCCTTCCCCAAAGGAGACCCGCATCCCGACCACCCGCCGCCGCGCCCGCCCGCAGCCGCTCGACCGCATCGCGCTGCACCCCGTGCCACCGTGGGCGAGCGGGGCACTCGTCCGCCGCGTCCCCGCCGACCCCGGCCAGCCGATCGAAGTCCTCTGGCTCCCGGCCACCGCGTCCAGACTGCCCTTCGGCCGCATCCTGCTGCGGTGGGAGAAGGCCCCCGAGGCAGGCTGGGACGTCACCGCCCGCCTCGGCCTCGCCACCACCGACGTCCACCTCGTCACCTGGCCCGCCGCCCCCGACGACTGGCCCCGCCTGGTGCGCCCCACCCTTGACGAGGTCACCGGCCTGTGCTCCGCCCTCACCGTCGCCACCGCCGCCCTCGAACTCGCCAACCGCCTCGCCGACTCCTGAACACCACCACACAAGGCCGCCCCGCGCCGACCAGGCCGGGGCGGCCTCGCCGTACGCCCACCCGCACAGCGGCGCGTACGCTCGTCACCGAAGCACCGAGGAAGGACACCCGCATGGCCGACGACCAACAGCTCTGGGGCTACGCCGAGGTCGCCGCGCACCTGGGCATCAGCGTCGGCGCCGCCCGCAACCGCCGAAACCGCGGCACCCTGCCCGCCCCCGACGACACCAGCATCCCGGACCGCCCCCGCTGGAAGCTCTCCACCTTTCAGGACTGGAAACCCCTCGGCCAGGGCCACCGCAGCGACCTGCACGACAACCAGGCAGAGCCCGCCTCCGGCTGACCGGCCGGCAACCACCCCCTGTACGGGCACAGAGAGGACCACCAGCCGATGCCCGACCACCCGGCCCGCCGTCCTGCCCCGCTGATCGCCTGGTGCTCCACCGCCGCGATAGGCGCCGCCACCGCGACCGGTGCCGCGGTGACCGGCACGTACACGGTGTGCGCCATAGGGCTGTTCGTCCTCGGCGGCGGCGCGCTGGCCGCCTACCACACCGTCCGCGCCAGCGAAGACCGGACCGACCACGCCGTCCTCGAACACCTGCGGCGCGACCCCGGTCTTACGCCGGAGGCTCTCGCCGCCGAGCTCAGCCTGCGCCCGGCCGCTGTCCGGCTCAGCCTCCACCGACTGGTTGCTGCCGACCAGCTCCCCACATCAGCATCACCTCCCGGCCCGGGACGCTGACCTGCAGCGAGAAGGACCGCCACCGAACTGCTTGGGTGGCGGTCCTTCTCGCTGCCTGGCCTATACCGGCGGAGGGTGCTTATTCCTCGCGTGCCGTATTCCCTTGGGTGCGATCAAGGTGATGGTCGAGGGACCAGTGCCACCCTCGTCGTGTGCTGCCCAGGCTGGCACTCTTCCGGGGGATTGACCTGCTGGTTCGCCGACAACCGGACACGTGGCACGGTACATCTGATGGCGCGAGAGACCATCACGTCGATCCGGAGGTCCACGTGCACTTTCAGCGATCCGCTGTA
The DNA here is from genome assembly GCF_029894125.1 of Kitasatospora sp. MAA19. Classification (GTDB taxonomy): domain Bacteria; phylum Actinomycetota; class Actinomycetes; order Streptomycetales; family Streptomycetaceae; genus Kitasatospora. The sequence goes on along the minus strand of NZ_JARXYZ010000024.1, from coordinate 69,180 downwards.
CGGCGAACCATCGCGGTGGCCATCACGTCAGGGTTGGCGCTTCTGGCGCCCGCGCCTGCCACAGCCGCGCCGCACCCGCCGAAGCCGCACCGGCAGGTCTACGCCTACGTCACCAGCCTCGACGGCCATGTGTACCTGATCGACACGAGGACCAACAAGGTCCAGGGGCTCGGGACCACTACCGTCGGCGGCGGTCCCGAGGAGGTGGAGGTCACCCCTGACGGCGCCAGTCTCTACGTGACCAACGCCTTCAAGTACGTGTCGGTGGTCAATATCGCGAAGACGAGCGTCACGAACATCCCTTACGACCAGACCCCGCTCTCTCCCGACATCCTTTACGGGGAAGCGATCGCCCCCGACGGCAAGCACGCCTACGTGGCCGTCCAGAACCCCTTCCACGGGGACAAGGTGTCGGTGATCGACACCGCCACCAAACAGGTCTCCGCCACCATCCAGGTCAGCAGGCCGGACCACATGGTGATCAGTCCCAACGGCAAGCGCCTCTATGTGACCGACGACAAGGGCAGCCTGTCCGTGATCGACACCGCCGACAACCAGGTCATCGCCACCATCCGCCTCAACGAAGCGGCCAACGGCATGGCGATCACCCCTGACGGCAAGCGCCTCTACCTGTCCGGGGACAGCGGCGCCGTCTCGGTGGTCAACCTCAAGAAGCAGAAGGTCGTCCGCACCATCTCCGGCGCCGGCACGGGCGGGCTGGCGATCAGCCCCAACGGCCGCCGGGCCTACGTGGTCGGCGTCGACAACAAGATCGTGCAGGGCAAGGTGTCCGTGATCAACCTGACCACCGACACGGTCACCAAAACCATCCCGATCGGCGACATCCCGCCGAGCACCGGGTCAGGCAGGTACTTCCTCCCCGCAGAGGTGGCCGTCACCCCCAACGGGAAGAGCGCTTACGTGGTTGGCTCCTACGGCCACGGGACACCCCAGGGGACGGTGTTCGCGATCAACACCGCGACCGACGCGGTGACCCCCATCACCGTCGGCGCCGGCGACACCATGGGGGTAGCCGTCGGCCGGCTCTGACGGCGACACGAGCGCTCCGGCAGATCCCGGCGGCACGCGCTTCCTCGACGCCCGCCGTCTGCATCAGGTGCGCTGCACCGGGAGATCCACCGCTCGAGCACGTTGCATCTGACGCAACATCGTTGCATCGGTTACGCACACCGGCCCTGCTGACTTCCGAGGGGGCCGACTCCGGTCGGCCCCCTCGGAAGTCAGCAGGCCAGCGGCCTGCGCCGGTCACGCCGAGTGTTGCATCCGATGCAACACCGCTCGTTAATCCAGGTAGATGCCGGCGAAAGTGCCGTCGAAGCCGAGGGCCACCCGCGCGGCTTCGGTGGTGGCGTGGCGGGTCCAGGTCGGGTTGGCGATCAGGGCGTCGAAGTCCTTACGGGTGATCTCCGGCTCCAGCCACTCCTTTCCGCAGCGGCAGCGGACCCACACGTTGCGGCGGTGGTTGAGCAGCAGCCAGTCTCGGCGGGCGCGGCAGGCGGAGCACGTCACCGGCATGCCGCGCAGCGCGAGTTCGGCCGGGTGCAGCAGACCGCGGACGGACTCCGGGCCGTTGGGGGTCTGGGTCTCGTACTCCAGTTGCAGGAGCGGGTCGGAGGTGGTCGGGACCGGGGTGGTGATGGTGTGCTCGGTGGTTCTGGTCACGGGCTCTCCGTTCGTGGTGCTCGGGTACTTGCGTAACACCTGGTGGAACCAGGTGTCGAGGGGTTTCGGGAGGGCCGCTCAGCGGGTTGCCGGTTCAGCGGCGTGGTGCCGGGCGGCGCTGGTCTGCCGCCGTCGGCTGGGGCGGTGCCGACTGCACGGTGCGAGCGTGTTCCGGCCCCGTCCGGGCCTGGATGCCGGCCGCCGTGCGGGGGCGCTCGGGGTTGGCGGGCAGGTCGGCGAGGCGGCGGATGCGCCAGACGAGGACGTCGGTGGTGTTGCGGGCGGTTTCCAGCTCCCGCCGGTCGACGGCCTTCTCCAGGAGGGCCTTGGGGTCGTGGCCGGCCTTCTCGGCTTCGGCGAGGACGGCGGCCAGGGCGTCGTGCTCGCGGGCCGGGCCCTTCGGGCTCTCGACGGCGCCGAGGACGGTGCGGATGGTGGTGTCATGGCGGCGGCGCTCGCCCTCCGGGAGGGCTCGGCCGATCTCGCGCATGGTGCGCATGGGGGTGGCGGCGGCCTGTTGGTAGGCGGCGCGTAGGTGGTCGGCGGCCTGGCGGGAGGCGGCGGCCTGCTGGGCGTGGCCGCGGGCGGAGTGCCAGCGGGCGGCGGCCAGGGTGACCAGGACGAGAGTGGACAGGACCATGGCGGTGGCGCCGCCGTCCTCGCCCCGGCCAAGTGCTCCGCCGGCGTGGACGATTCCGCGGGCGGCGGAGCGCAGGGCACGGATGTCGGCATTCTCGGCACGGACGTGGCTGCGGGTGGCGCGTTCGAAGGCGCGGGCTGATTCCCGGAGTTCGGCGCGGGTGACGGCCGGGGAGGTCTGGGCGAGGGCGTCGAGAAGTTCGCCAGCGCCGACGAGCTGGGCGGCGGCTTCGTCGTCGTCCTGGTCGAGAGCGGCGGCGGCGCGCTCGGCGGCGTGAGCGGCGTCCCAGCGGCGGCGCGCGGGAGCGGAGCGGCCGGTGCGGGCCGGGTGGTTGTCCGGCTCCGGGGTGGCGGGTGCGGTGTCGAGGCGGAGGCGGATTCGGGGCAAGGAGAGGTCGGGGGCGAGCTTGGCCCCGGGGAACCAGATGGGCTCGCCGGTGCGGTTGCGGTCGCCGGGCAGGGCGACGTTGTAGCCGGTGAGGTCACCGGACGGCAGATGGCGGAGCTTCACCCGCAGGCCGGCCTCGCGCAGCCGGGTGAAGAACTCCTCCTCGCTGTCGGCTCCAGCGACGGCTTGGCGGACGGCTTCGCGCAGGGTTTCGCGCGGGGTCTCGGTGCGGCCGATGCGTTCGGCCTTGAAGCGTTCCTGGCTGGTGGGGTTCTTGGCGGCGGTGCCGTCGCCGGGGTTGAGCTGGCGCAGGCCGTACTCCTTCTCGATGAGGCGGGCCTCGGCCTGGGCCTTGCGCTTGTCGAAGCTGAGGTTGGCGAGGCGGCCGTCCTGGCGGACCAGGGTGGCGGCGATGTGGATGTGGTCGTCGGCGTGGCGGACGGCGACCCAGCGGCAGGCGGCGGTGTCGCCTTCGGGGGCGATGCCGGTGGCGTGGACGATGCGCCGGGCGATGGTGGCCCACTCGGCGTCGTCGAGGTGCCGGTCACCGGGGGCGGTGCGCAGTGAGCAGTGCCAGATCTTGTTGGCCGGTGCCTGCTTGCCGAGGGCCTTGACGGGCTGGTCGAGCTGGCTGGCGAGCTTGGCGACCTGATGCCGTTCCGGGTTGGGGCCGGGGTCGGGGGCGAAGTTGTTCCAGGAGGCGACGAGGTGCTGGTCGGTGTGCTCTTCGTGCTTGCCGGGGCCGAAGAGGTAGTCAATGAGGGGGAAGGCGCGGTCGGTGCCGGTGCGGATCTTGGGGATCACCGGCGGATGAGCCAGTCGACGGCGTCGTCGACCGCGTCGATGGCGGCTTCGACGCGGGCCAGGAGCTGGCGAAGCTCGGTGCCTGGCTGGCCGCCGGCGTTCACGTAGTGGGCGAGCTGGTTGAGGTTATTGCCCACGGCGCCGAGCTGGCGGTTGGACTCCATGAGTTCCTGGATGCCGCGCCGGTAGTCGGCGACGGCGGCGCTGGGGTCGGTGCTGGCGGCGGCGAGGGTGGCGGCGGCGGAGAAGCCGCCCGGGGCGAGGTCGGCGTGGTCGGCGGCCTGTTGGACTGCGGCCCACTCGGCTTCGCTGAAGCGCAGGCTGACGCAGGTGCGGCGCTGGGTGGCGTGGCGGGGACGGCGGCGGCGCGAGGTGGCGCGAGCGCTGGCTGGCGCGCTCTCCTGTTCTGCTGGCACCCCTGGGCCGACTTCCTGGTCGGTGGCAGGCCCCCCTGGGTCTGCCACCGACCAGGGTGCCGACGACCCGTTCGGGGCGGTGGCGGGGTAAGCATGGCTTACCCCACAACTTGCTCCGCCAGGAGCCTGATCACGGTCACGTTCCGGTCCCTGAGTGGTGCGGGCCTGGCCGGGCGCGGTCATCGGCTGGCCTCGGTGTCGCGCTGGCGGATCTCGCGGACGAGGTCCTCGACGAAGTCGAGGGCGAGGACGGGGTGGTGGAGGGTCCAGGAGCGGGAGTGCCGGCCGCACTGGACGCTGCGGGTGCCGTCAGGGAGGGTTTCGACACGGTGGAGGTGACCGCGCTGGTGCAGGACGGCGAGCCAGGAGTCCGACTCGGCCCAGGTGGCGGGGGTGGTGCACATGCTGGGGTGCTCCCGTTTGGTGGTGGTTCGGGCGGGTGACCGCCGGGGTGACCGTGGCGGTCACCCCGGCGGTCGGGTGAAGGTCAGTCCCGGTCTGCGGTGGCCGGCTGACCGTGCTGGGCGCGGAGCTGGGCCATCAGCTGGGTCAAGGTGTCGCTGGACAGGGGGATCTGCTGGCCCCGGATCGCCTGGGCAACCACCTTGCGGGTCAGCTTGTCCTCCTCCTTGACCGCCTGTCGGGCGATCTTCAGCAGGTCCTCGGTGTCCAGGTCCGTGCGGCGGTCACCCTCCTGGTCACTGACCTGTGGGGCGGCGACCGGAGTCGTGACCGGCTGGCCGGTGACCTCGGCGAGGCTGACCTGTGCGGCGGTGACCGGCCCGCTGTCCGCCGGTCGATCAGTGCCCGGCCGGGCAGTGTCCGGGTGACCGCCCAGGTCAGCGGGCTCGGTCAGGCTGACCGGGCTGACCGGGGTCAGCATCGGCCGCTTCTCCGACGCGGTGACCGGGCGGCTGACCGGCTGACCGGCGCCGGGGTGACCGGTGCTGCCCTGACCGCCGGTCACCGGGCCCGGTCGCTCGACCCAGTCAACCTCGGCAGTGACCTGACCGCGGTCAGCGTCGGCCGTTCGGTCACCGCAGCCGTCCGAGTCAGCCCAGTTGACCTGTCCGCGGGCGATCAGGATGTAGAGGTGGACGGCGCCAGCCAACGCGAGCGGGGCGATGGTGGACAGCACCGCGACCACCGTGTCGCCCAGCCGCAGTCCGGTTGCGGCGCTTTGCTCGTTCATCCGGACTGCGTGCAGGGCGTTGGCCCACAGGCTCGCCCCGGTGGCCGCGCCGAAGAGCGTCCAGACGTAGATCCGGGCCCGCAGCGGGGCGTCGCGCAGCACCAGCAGGGCGCGCACCCCATAGGAGATGAACCCGTCGATCACGAGCGGGAACAGGTAGGTGAGGAAGCCTCGGACGTGGATGGCGACAGCCATCTGCTGGAGGGCGTCGTAGCTGAGCGCGCAGCCGGCGGTGCCGAGGGCGATGACGACGGCCCGGTCCCAGCCAGTGACGGGGGCGGTGGTCGGCATGGTGGTGGTGCTCATGCGGCCGTCCCGAAGTCGTCCCGGTTCAGCTGGTCGGCAGTGTCACCGGTCGTGGCCGTGCGGGCGGCGTCTTGGGCGATCTGCCGGTGGCGGATGGCGCGCCGGGTCTCGCGGTAGAGCTTGAGGGCGTGCTCTGGTGTGATCTTGAGGAGCCAGGCGAGGCGTTCGACCGGGACGTCCTGGCGGTATCCGGCGAGGACGACGGCGCGGCGCTCGGCCTTGGTGAGGTGGATGTCGCGTCCGGCCAGGGTGGCGTTGACGCGGCTGTAGTCGAGGCGGTTGGCCAGATTGGTGTGCAGGGGTTCGCGTTCCTCCTCGGTGAGGCCGCCCCGGATGCCGTGGGTGTCGCCCGTCTCCAGCGCGGCGTCCAGGCAGGTGCGAGCGACGGGGCACTGGGCGCACAGCGCCTTGACGGTGGCGATCTTGCTGGCTTCCTCCGGTCCCGGGAAGAAGGTCTCGGGGTCGACGGAGTTGTACTCGGTCGGGGTGCAGACGGCCTGGTCCTGCCAGGTGTGGTCACCGAGCGAGCGGTGGCGGACAGGGCCGGTGGTGATGGTCATGCGGGGTTGCTCCGATCGCTCTCCGCGCACAGGGCGGCGTCGGCAGAGAGGTGCGCTGGGTCGGTGAGGTTGGGCGGCTCGCCGTCGGGCGGGCCTGGCGCGGCGGCCGTTCAGGCGGCGCGCTGGAGCCGTCTGCGGTCGACCCGCTCGAAGCTGACCCGGGTGGTCATCTGTGCGAGCCGGGAGGTGACGCGGTCACCGAGGCAGGTGCGCAGGTCCTTGATCGGCAGGTTGGTGGTGATCAGGGTCGGCAGGCAGTGGTTGTAGCGGCGGTTGATCAGCCGGTAGGTCTGCTCTTCGACGAACTCAGAGCTCTTGGCGGCGCCGAGGTCGTCGAGGATCAGCAGCGGCACCCGGCTGTAGGTCGCGAGGACCCGCTCGGCGTCGGTGTCCGCGCTCGGCCGGAGCTCCGCGTAGAGGTCGGCGGCGGTGGTCGCCCGCCAGCGCACGCCGATGCCAGCCTCGACCAGGCGGCGCACGGCGCCGTACGCCTCGTGGGTCTTTCCTGCGCCGACGACCCCGGCCATCAGCAGGCTCGGGCCGGTGGCGACCTGGCGGCGGGCGCCACGGCTAGGGGCAGCGGCCTGGCCGGCAACCTGCCGAACCCAGGCGAGGACCTGCGGGTGCTCGGCGACCGCGTCACGGTAGCGGGGAGGCATCCCGGCGGACAGCGCGTCATCCGGCGAGTACGGCTCCGCCTCGTCCGGGAAGCCGTCGACCGTGGCCTGGTCGATGCCCCGGGAAGCCAGGATCCGGGCCATCCGGTCGAGCACCGAGGGCCCGTCGGCGAGGGTCTGCGGCTCGCGGTGGGTGCGCATCACAGCTCCTCGGCGTAGGCGGCGGCAGCGTCGACCGGGTTGGTCCACGCCTGGTGAGCGGGCACGTTAGACCGGAATCCCGGCCGAGCCAAACCGGCGCCCTGTGCATTCATGGCGTCGTTGACGAGGCTCGGCAGCCGGGACGGGTGGCCCTGGATCTCGGCGTACCGCCGCAGCCCGGACCGGACGTGTTCGGCCGAGATCCCTTCGGCGAGCAGGGTCTTGACGACCTTGCCGAGGTGGCCGAGCACGCTGCCCGGCGGACGCCGGCTGCACGCGGCGACGTACTCGCCGATCAGCTGGTTGGGCGAGACGGTGTCCGCGTCGGGCGCCTGTCGCCCCGTAGGGAAAGAAGATCCAGGATCCAAGATCCTAGATCCAGGCGTCGAGGGCTCCGGGAGGATTCGGCGAGCATTCGGGGAGCCCTCGGCGAATGTCGCCTGACCTGCTGTTTTCTTCTGGGTCGGAGCCGCCGCCGGGTCGGCAGTTGCCTCAGCGTCATCTCCGGAAGCGGAGCGAGCGGGCGGCACCGACGACAGTTCGGGGAGTTGGTCAAGCCCGGCGGGAGCGTTCGCCGAGGTTTCGGCGAATTCGCGGCGAGCACTCGGGGCTCGCTCGGCGGCGGCTCCCGGGGTGTCGACGAGGGCGGCCCGCTGGATGCAGGGGCCCTTGCAGACGCCACACCGCTCCGGCTCGCAGTGCGGGCACGCGGGCAGCCGGGACAGGCTCGGCTTGTCGATCTTCTGGTGGTTGTGCCAGGTCGGATAGTGGAAGTACTTGCGACCGTCGCAGCCGGTGTACCGGCAGATCGCGCCGACGGCGGCGAGCTGCCGAAGGTGGTCCTCGACGTCCGCCCGGCTGATCTCGTCGCGCAGCGGCCAGATCAGGCCGTAGATGATCGCGGCTTGGTCGCGGTGCCTGCCGTGGTCGTCGGCATGGTTGGTCATGCCGAGGAAGGTGACCATCGCCGGTATGGACACCTCGGCCAGCGTCTCGGAGACCCAGGTCTCCGGCTTGACCGATCGGATGCGAGCCATGTCAGCGACCCCGACCGGCGAGGGCGAGCTCCGCGGTGCCGAGGTCGAGGGTGTGGGGCAGGCTCCAGTCGGCGTCGGGCCACGTCCGCAGCACCCAGCGGGAGGCGACCTTGGCGGTGACGCGGGTGATGGGGATCGGATGACCGGCCATGTCCACTGCGGAGGCATGGGGGTGGGGCCATCGGTGGTTCGGATCAGTCAGGCTGATCCGAAGAGTGTCGGCGCCGGGGATCATGTCGTTGAGCTGGGACGCGAGCCGACGGTGGCGCTCTTGATCTGGGCGCGCGGTTCCGCTGGGCGTGGCTGGCATGCGATACTCCGTGGCTCGTAGGAGCGCATGCAGCGGTCTCGTGCAAAGAAGTCCCGCTGCGTGCGTGGTTGTGAATCGGCGCCCTTCGAGGTGCCGGCCCGGCGTCTGGGAGTTGGTAGCTCCCGGGCGCCGGTCTCATTTCCGCTCAGTTCTGGGTCTGTACAGGCCCCGGGGCGACAGGGGCCAACCTGCTGGCCCCGCCCCGGGCTGCTGGCGGGAGCAGCACCATAGGGGCCATCCGCGCTGCCAGTCCAGGGCGTTTGCCAGCGGCCCCACCAGGGTCTTTCCACTGCTGAGCCCGTCATGGCGGGACCAACGTACACTCCAGTTGCGCCATTGAGTCAACTGCTGTGTCGAGATTTGGGCCTCGGACGTGCAGACTCACACTCTCCAGTGGCTACACTGGTCGCGACGACAGGAGGTGGGCATGACCAACGGAACAGGGCGGACGTTCGCCGACCGGCTAGAGAAGCTGTTCCAGGAGGTTCACCCGAAGGGTCGTGGCCCGTACACGTATGCCGAGGTGGCCAGCGCCATCAAGGAGGCTGGCGACGGTGCCATCACCGCCAGCGGGATCCAGCAACTGCGCACCGGTGCGCGCACCAACCCCAAGATGGCCACCATCAGGGCTCTGGCCGATTTCTTCGGCGTGCCCGCCGGCTACTTCTTCGACGACGAGGTGGCCGAGCGAACCGCCGCCGAGATCCAGCTCGTCGCCGCGATGCGGGACCAGCAGATCGCGACGGTCGCCCTCCGCTCCGCCGGCCTTTCCACCGCAAGCCTCAAGATGGTGCACACCGTCATCGAACAGGCCCGGGTACTGGAAGGACTCCCGCCGTCTGACGATCTTCCGGGCGTCGACCTGAGCGAGTAGCCGCTCAGTCCATGCGCATGAGGATCATGAGCCGCACGGTCGGCCGCCGAAGTGGCGCGAGGACCATCATCCGAACTGCGATCTCCTGCTCGCCGTGATACGGCAGCCGAAGCCGCCGTACGTCACCGTCCGGATGGTGGATCAGCTCAGTGTGCTCCCACATCTCCCGCGCCTCCGGACTCCCTTGGAGAATTTCGCGCGCAACCTGCTGGAGCTCCGCCTTTTCAGGATTCTGGAGGCAGGCGTAGCGCAACTGAGCGAGCATTGGGCCAGCCCAGTCCTCTGCCCACCGGACGAGCTGAACGCGCGCCTCTGGATACAGGAAAGCCCACTTCATGACATTGGGCTCGTAGGGGATCCAGGGAAACCACTCGATTTGGGGCCGATTGTGCCCGAAGACGTTCCACGCCCCATCCGATAGATAGGCGGGATTGGGTAGTTGGTCATCCAACAGTTGCTGCATTCCCTCGTCGAGGATCTTAGCCTCTTCGGCGTCAACGGCTGGGCGCTGGCGGGGCGGGTGACCCACGGTCCTCCGATATAGCACCTCGCGTTCCGCCTCGGATAGCCTCAAGGCCAGGGCGAGCCGGTCAAGAAAGTCCGCACTAAAGTTCGCTTGGCGCCCCAGCTCCAGCTCGCGATACCAGCGGTCGGTCACACCAGTGAGCTCGGCAACGTCCAACTGTGACAGCCCCGAGCCCCGCCGGCCCTCACGGACCAGCCCAGGAATTCGTCGAGGATCCACGCGTGCGCGCCATGAGCGCAGAAGCTCACTCAGAGACTGCGCGGGATCATCCTGCGGACCCGACCCGATTCCCGGATTATTCACAGCGGAGAGCATATTCCCCCGCTTCCGATTTCCAGCCCCCTCCCAACTCGTGGCGCAACTCACAGATCAACTGACACTTTGTCAGAAGATCGGATTTTCCTCCGATCGCTACTCAGCGCATGCGAATGTTCCACGTCCCACCACCTGTCGGCACCAGGAATGCACCGGGCGTGGACCGCCATAGTTATGGGCTCGACTACACCCAGCAATCACCGCACCGCTCATCGCGCACTACGACGTCAGCGAGGTGGTCTAAGCCAATTCGTCACAATGCGTAAGCGGAAGCAAGTTTTCCCGGAAGCGTCACTTCCTCTTAGCGCCCGGCATGGTTAGAGCGCAGGTTCGAGTGCCTTCCGGTGTAGCGCCGTGACGGGCTGCCTGCCCCCACCTGTCGTCGTCAGCACATGTTCGGGAGAAGCAGCATGTCGGGTCGTTCTGTTCTGGTCATCGGCGGAAGCCGCGGGATCGGTCTTGAGGTCGCTCGCCAGATGGCTGAGCACGGAAACCAGGTGGCGGTCACCTCCCGTTCCGGCGAGGCTCCTGCGGGGCTGTTCGCTGTGAAGTGCGACGTGACGTCGCCTGCGGACGTCGAGCAGGCGTTCGCATTGGTGGAAGCCGAGCACGGTCCGGTCGAAGTGGTGGTCGTCAACGCGGGCGTCACCCGCGACACCCTTCTTCTCCGGATGTCGGAGGACGACTGGGCTGCGACCATCGAGACCAACCTGACCGGGGCCTTCCGATGCGCCAAGCGAGCCCTTCGCTCGATGCTGCGCGTACGGCGAGGCGGCAGGCTGGTGTTCATCTCGTCGGCGGTTGCGCTTGCGGGCGAGGCTGGCCAGGCCAACTACGCCGCGTCCAAGGCCGGGCTGATCGGGTTCGCCCGCTCCGTGGCTCGGGAGTACGGCAGCAGGGGCATCACCTCGAACGTGGTGGCCCCTGGGCTCACGGCGACCGATATGACCGCCGTACTGGGCCAGGAGCGGCTCGACGAGATCGTCGCCCAGGTCCCGCTGGGCCGGATCGCCCAGCCCAGCGAGATCGCGGCGGCGGTCCGCTTCGTGGCAAGCCCCGAGGCCGGCTACATCACGGGAGCGGTCATCCCAGTCGACGGCGGCGCCGCCATGGGTCACTGACGCTCCGCCGCTTCCCCGACGCGGGATTCAACTCCCGCACCCTGCTGATCGCCCGACCACGTCCTGTACGGGTTTCCCAACAGGCTCGTCTTCTTCCAGGGGTGACCATGGACAGCAGCCAGCTCCGGGCTGCATGCGAGCAGCGCCTCGCTCTCCTCGAACTGCCCCATCGCTTTGGCACCCAGCAACTCCGCGAGGCAGTAGCCACCCTGCGGGGCAAGCCGATCGTCTTCCGCCGGCTCCCGGCAGACGCCGACAACTCCACGCCGTGCGGCATCCGAGTCGAGACACCGTCGGCCGACCTGCTCTTCGTCGAGCAGGGCACATCCGCCGCGCACCAGATGCACATCCTCGCGCACGAGATCAGCCACATCCTCTGCGACCACCCGGGTTCCCTGGCTCTGGGCGACGGCGTCGCCGCGAGCATCGGGTTCAACCCGACGCTCGCGCTGCGGATGTCGGGCCGTACCACCTACACCACCGCAGACGAGCGCGAGGCCGAGCTGCTGGCCACGCTCATCCGCCAGCGCGCCTACCGCGAGAGGCTCCGCCCATCACCTCGTCCGGCTCGAGCCGACGAGCGCTGGGACGCGATCTTCTCCTGACCCATCCAAGGAACCTACGTGATCAGCGCCATCTTCGGCGGGATGCCCATCCTCCTGCTGGCAGCTTCTCTCTACTGGGCGCTCAGACGCCGTGCCGGCCAGCGCCCAGCCGGCACATTGAGCATGTCGGCCTTCCTCGCATGCTTCGCGGTTGCCTTCAGCGCCTACGCTCCAGTGGTTCGCAAGCTGGAAGACTCGATCGCACTCGACTTCTCCCGGCTGGTCAGCAACTCTGCAACTCTTTCCGCGGCAGCGAGCGTGACCTCGATCCTGCTCTTCCTCAACTACCCTGCTGCGGAGGCCCGTCACCGGCTCCGGCTCCGTCTCCGGCTCCTGGCCCTGGCCGTCGCGACGATGGCAGTTGCCTTCGCGCTCACTCCGTCCTCCCTCGTGTGGAGCGCCTCCGAGCGCCAAGGCTCCCTCGACGAAGCCACCGTCACCCTGCACCTGTATTCACTGGCCTATATCTGCTTCCTCGCCTACGCGATCTTCGACTGCCTAGCCCAGACCTGGACCCGGTCGCGCACCGCCACGCGAACCAGCCAGCGAGTCGGGCTTCGGACCACTGCCGTCGGCTGTGTCTTCGCGCTCGTCTACACGACGTACAAGGCCATCAATGCCGTTGCGGCTACCTTTGGTTGGGAAGCGATCCCCGGGCATGATCGCTGCACGAGCCTGGTCACTCCGGTGAACTGTGCCTTCGCGGTCACCGCTCCAGCGGTCAGCGTGCTGCTCATCACCCTGGGCTTGACTCTCCCTGCGCTCCTCTGGCCGCTGACGCGCTACCTCCAGCGGCGCTGGGAGCTTCGGTCGCTCGCCGACCTCGAACCGCTCTGGCTCGACCTCACCGCCGCGATGCCCGGCCTCGTCCTCCAGCCGGACGCTAGCGCGGCCGAAGCTGACTTCCTCCTGCAGCGCCGCGTCGTTGAGATCAGCGACGCCGTCCTCACTCTCCGGCCCTACCGGTCGCTCGCGGTTCAGCAGGAGGCAACCCGAGAGGTGGAACGCCATGGACTCGCCGACGCGGTCGAGGGCGGTGCTGTGGTCGAGGCTGCGGTGCTGGCCGTCGCCCTGCGGACGATGGTCTCCGGTGGCTGCCCCGAATCCGAGCGTGCTCCGCAGGCGCCCGGCACTGCGGCCCGCGCGGGAGACCTCCGCGCCGAGACAGCCTGGCTACGCTCAGTCGCGCGAGCCTACGCCGCGAGCAGCATCGTCCAATCCGTACGACAGCCCCCCTTGGTCCCCGAGACCGCGAACGGATGAGCATGAGCAGTCCCTTCCAGGACCCCGACTTCCTCCGGGATCCGTACCCGACGTACGCGGCGCTCCGGCGCAACGGCGCTGTACAGAAACTCCCAGGCACCGGACACAAGGCCGGCTACGTGGTAACCGGCTACAGCGAGGCGAAGCAAGCGCTCGCCGATCCTGGACTGTCGAAGGACACGGCGCGCTTCTTCGCGGGCAAGGAGACCGGCCGCAGCCTCCACCCCGCCGTCTCGCAGAACATGCTGGCCACGGATCCGCCGGACCACACCAGACTGCGGCGCCTCGTCACGAAGGCGTTCACTCCCGGTGCCGTCGACCGTCTGCGCCCGTACATCCTCGACCTGGCCGACGCCCTGACCGACTCGTGGGTGCCTGGGGGGCGGGTCGACGTCATCGAGAGACTCGCCATCCCGTTGCCCGTCACCGTGATCTGCCAGCTCCTCGGCGTCCCGACCGCCGACCGGGACCGAATTCGGGCGTGGTCGACAGACCTGTTCGCTGCCGGCGACCACAAGCGGATTGACACCGCCTCCCACGCCCTCGCCGAGTACATGGCCGAGCTGGTCGCTTTCAAGCGCCGCGCACCGGACGATGCTCTGCTGTCCGCGCTGGTCAACGTCCGCGACAGCGACGGCGACCATCTGACCGAGCAGGAGCTTGTTTCGTTGGCGGTGCTGCTCCTGGTCGCCGGACACGAGACGACCACCGCCGCGATCGGCAACGCCGTCCTGGCACTGCTCCAGCACCCGCACCAGCTGGAGCTGCTGCGGTCGGACCCGAACCGAATCGAGAGCGCGGTCGGCGAGCTTCTTCGCTACGACTCCGCGGTCACCATCGCCACCTGGCGCTGGGCTCCCGAACCGGTCCGAGTCGGCGAGACGGACATTCCGGCAGGCAGCCCGGTATCCGTCAGCCCGGGCGCCGCCAACCGCGACCCCGCCCGCTTCGCGGACCCGGACCGGCTCGACCTCGAACGGGAAGACGCACACGCGCACCTGGCCTTCGGCCACGGCATCCACCGGTGCCTCGGCGCACCGCTCGCTCGCGCCGAGGTGGCTACCGCGCTACATGTGCTTCTCGCGCGCTTCCCCGAGCTTCGACTCGGCCAACCCGCCGACCAGCTCCGCTGGCGCCACTCGCGGCTCATCCGCGGACTGGAATCGCTCCCCGTCCTGCTGTAGGGCGCCAAGCGCCCCGACCCTTGAAGTGCTCAGAGTTCACTCGACCGAGTAAGCGGTCTCGAACTCACACCCACCAAGATCGATAGAGCAACAACTTCGTAAGACACCAGCTGCGCGCACCTTCCGGGTGGACGGGAGAGTCTCCGACGGCCCTTACCCTGGTTACTCCTGACTATCCACCAGCCGGAGAATCTTGAATGGGCGCGAAGCAGAGCGATTGGGTGGCCGCAGCTGCGGACCAGGTGATCGCCGAGGGGAAACGCCGGGGCGGGGCTCCGTTGGTGTGCGCGTCCGGAATCAGCCCGTCGGGCCCGGTGCATCTGGGGAACCTGCGCGAGATCATGGTCCCGCATTTCGTGGCGGATGAGCTTCGCCGTCGGGGCTTGGAGTGTCGGCACCTGTTGTCGTGGGACGACTACGACCGGCTCCGCAAGGTGCCGGCCGGTGTCCCGGCCAGCTTCGCCGAGCATGTCGGCCGCCCCTTGACGGCCGTGCCTGATCCCTGCGGCGAGCACGAGAACTGGGCGGAGCGCTTCAAGGCTCCGCTCCGCGCGGCGCTGGCGCTGTTGGGCGTCGAGGTCGACGAGATCAGCCAGACGCAGATGTACCTCTCCGGGGTCTACCGCGAGCAGGTCGTGCACGCGATGCGGAACCGCGCACAGATCGATGCCGTTCTCGACCGGTACCGGACGAAGAAGGCCGACGCCGAGGTGGAACAGGACGAGGAGGACCTGGCCGCTGTCAGTGCCGGAAGGTACTACCCGTACCGGCCGTACTGTGAGGTCTGCGGCCGGGACTCCACAACGGTCACCGGCTTCGACGACGCCAGCACGCAGATGCGGTACCGGTGCGAGTGCGGCTATGAGGGTGGTTTCGCGCTGTCCGAGACGGACCGCGGGAAGCTGGTCTGGAAGGTGGACTGGCCGATGCGCTGGGCCTTCGAGGGCGTGACCTTCGAGGCCGGCGGCGTCGACCATTCCTCTCCTGGCTCGTCCTTCACCGTCGGGTCGCAGCTGGTGCGCGAGGTGTTCGGCGGGCTGCCGCCGTCGTACCTCGGGTACAGCTTCGTCGGGATCAGCGGGATGGCGAAGATGAGCAGTTCGAACGGCGGTGTGCCGACCCCGATCGACATCCTGGAGGTCCTGGAGCCTGCGGTGCTGCGGTGGCTCTACAACCGTCGCCAGCCGAGGCAGTCGTTCCAGATCGCGCTGGATGCGGAGATCCTGCGGCTCTACGACGAGTGGGACGCTCTCGGACGCAAGGTGGCCGCGGGGACGGCGACGGACCTTGAGGTGGCAGTGCAGGCCCGCTCGGTCGGTCCGGCGGCCGGGCCGCTGCCTTCCACGCCGCGACCGCTGCCGTTCCGCACGCTGGCGTCGGTGGCGGACGTGGCGGCCGGCGACTCGGTGTGAACGGTCAGCGATTTCCCCCACTTCTGAGGCTTCGTGGTCACGGAATTGGGCTCTGGCGAAGATCGTGTGACCGCCGCGTCTCTCGGTAGCGGATACGCTTTGGACAGACCTCCGCTGGCGCTGGATCATGGCGGCCGTGACCGAGGACGAGGTTTTCGAGAGTATCCGCGTATACGCCGCCAATGCGGGCCTGGTTCCGGCCTCGCCGGAGGCGGTTGCTGAGGCCGAGCGGGTGATCGGCCACTCGTTGCCCCCTCTCTTGCGACGCCTCTATCTGGAGGTCGCGAACGGCGGGTTCGGCCCACGTCGCAGTGTCCTCGGCGTGAGCGGGGCACCGTGGATGGGCGGGAATGCAACCGACCTCGTTGACGGGTATGAAGGATTCAAGTCCGACCCCGATCGGGTCCACCCTGCTGGTGTGGTCCCTCTGTTCGAACTCGGTTGCGCCATCTGGTGGCTCGTTGACTGCCGTGATCCCGCGGGGCCGATGTGGGGGTGGGATCCCCACGGATGCTGCCTCGGTCACGCCCTCTCCCCCCAAGGCCTGACGCTTGCCGAGTGGCTCGCCGAGTCCATCGACGGTCGGGACCCGCGTCCTGTGACGGACGTCGAACCTCCTGCGGGCCCATGTAGTTGACACGGTCAAGCCTCCAACGGCCGACCGTTCAGGCCGTGAGAAGAATCCGCTTGCGGAGCAGGTCGAGGTTGGCGCGGCCGTAGCCTTGCCGCTTGAGGAGCTTGATTCGGGTCACCTGACCTTCGACCTGGCCCGAGCTCCAGGGGCTGGACAGACCCGCAACAACGGCGGCCTGGTCCCGGCGGAGGCCGGCGACCAGGGAGTGCAGGGCGGGGAGGTCGTCGGCGAGGACGCGGTTCATCCAGTCGGGTAGCAGGTCGCCGCGTCGGTCGTGGAGCATGGCGGCGAAGTCACGGACGTGCCCGGCCGCGGCGTCGAGGTGCAGGCAGGCCGCCCGGATCTCCTTGAGTTCCTGGGCGTCGTCGGCGCGCAGGCGGGCCGGGTCGGTCATGATCCAGCGGACCACTCGGCGAGACCTCGGAGCGGGCCGAGACGTTGAGGGTAGGCCATGCTGCTTGGCTCCCCGAAGGTAGCGGCGGACGGTCTGGACGCCCCGGGGAAGCCGAGTTCCCGGAGTTCACGGTGGAGCAGGGGAATGTCACGACAGCCTTCTCTCCATCGTTGGTGCAGGTGGGACTTGTACTCGTCGAGGATGGACTGCCGGTTGACCGCCTTGACGAGTAGTTCGTCGATCCCGCTGGCGCGGGCGAAGCGACGGACGGTGGAGTGGTCCAGTCGCAGTTCCCGACCGATCGCGGTCAGCGACTTGCCCTCGGCCAGCCGTTCCTGGACCGCCGTGTAACGTTCCTTGGTCCGGGCGACCAGGCGCCTCGGGTGGCCGAGGACATCGCGTGTCCCGTCCGGAAGGCTGAAGGACTGGGCGGCATCGCCGACCGGGTCCGGTTGGTCGTTCCGGGGCGCGGCAAACGCGGAACGGATGCAGGTGTGGTGTGAGCCGACGGTCTTCTCGACTGCCTCCGCGAGGTTTCGCCAGAGATGCCACCCGTCGGCGACCTGGACGGCCTGTGGCGCTCCGGTACTGGCACCTTCCGCGTAGGCGCCGGCCCGGTCCCGGCATATGATCTCGACCTCCGGGTGCCCGGCCAGCCAGGCGGCCAAGGGACCGGCCTCCCGGCCCGGCAGCACGTCGATCGGCCGACGCGCCTCCAGGTCCACCAGCACGGTGGCATACGAGTCGCCTTTACGTAGCGCGAAGTCATCAACCCCAAGTACCCGAACGGGAGTTGCGGGCGGCTCAGGCATTGAACGAAGAAGATGCAGCAGGGTGTCCTTCGCGGCGCGGATGCCGAGCAGTGCGGCGAGACGTGCGCCGGGGCGGCCTGCGAGCGTGCGGGCAATGGACAGTAGGACCGATCGCAGGAGCGGAGCCTTGCGGGCGTGCGGGGTGGTCAGCCCCTCGACCTGCTCGGCGAACGTCACCGCAGTGCAGGCGGTGTTCAGACAGCGGAAGCGGCGGACCAGCAGTTCGACGATCACTGCCCGGCCCCCCGATCGCCGCGTCCGCCAGACGACGGACATAGCGACCGTGCACGCGCCGCGATGATCTCCGGCACTGCGGGCACACACCACCAGCCACACGCGCGTGGGCGTGAAGGACGATCTCGGCTGCCGACTGCTGCACGAACTCGACTACAACAGCGGACAAATGGGGAAGAAGGACATCAACGCTCCGTGAACCACACCAGTGACAACACGACAGGTCGCCCTGCGGACACGGGTCCGATCACAATATCTTCGAAAGAGCCGAATTACGTGACCGTCCACACTCGGAGCAGACGCTGCGCATTCTGCGGGACTTCACCGTCGAGGAGCCGCTCGGGAGCTTGGCGGAGGCCCGGCCCCGGTTGGACCGCGCGCAGGCGTGGGTGGTGTGGACGGTCACGTAATTCCCCAAGGGCTGTGGTCACGTAATTCCCCAGGTCCGGGCCGTGTGAGGGGCTAGGTTGGTGAGCGTGAAGACGCGGGGGCGGATGTATCGGTATGTGGGTCCGGTTGAGTTGAAGGAGCTCGTCCGGGCGGGTGGTGAGGGTCGGAGCATGCGCTCGTCGGTGGACTTCGGCGAGTGGGCCTCAGCGCTGACCCCGGGTGAGTTGGCCGAGCCGTTCACGTTCGTCGTCGATTCCGGCGGGCTGCTGCGACTGGCCCCGCGCCGCAGCGAGCACGTGGTGTGCGCCGGCGGCGAAGAGGTCCTGAGCGCCGGTGAGATGAGCTTCCGCGAGGAGTCCGGGCGGTGGGCGGTCGAGGAGGTCAGCAACCAGTCGACCGGCTACTGCCCGGACGTCATCTCATGGCCGGCCGTGGCCGAGGCCCTGGACCGGGTCGGGATCCATCGCCCGTCCGGCTTCACGCATGAGGTGGTCTTCCGCCGCTGCCGCTCCTGCCGGGAGCTCAACATCGTGCGGCAGGAGGACTTCGTCTGCGTCTTCTGCGGCGAGGACCTGCCTCGGGAGTGGAACGTCGCCGAGCTGGATCGCTAGGTGGTCGGCGGCTTGTCGATGGGGCTCTTGGGCCGCTTGTTCGGCCGGTAACTGGGGCCGTTCATGATCACCTGATGGCTGGTGTTGATCAGTCGGTCCAGCAGCGACTCGGCGACGACGGGGTTGGGGAAGAGGGGATACCAGTCGCTGGGGGCCCGGTTGCTGGTGATGATCAGCGAGCGGCCCTGCCGCTCGGAGACGAGTTCGTAGAGGTCGTCGGCCTGGGCCGCGCTCAGCTGCCGCATGGCGAAGTCGTCCAGGATGAGGACGTCGGGTCGGATCAGCTCGCGCATGCGCTTGTCCCAGGTGCGGTCCGCGTGGCCGCCGGCGAGCTCGGCCAGGACCCGGCTGGTCTTCGTGAAGCGGACATTGGCGCCCTGGCGGACGGCGAGGTGGCCCAGGGCCTGGGCGACGTGTGTCTTGCCGACGCCCACCGGTCCGAACAAGATCACCGACTCGCCGGCATGGAGCCAGCGCAGAGCGGCCAGGTCGCGGATCTGGGCCGCGGGCAGCTTCGGGGAAGCGGCGAAGTCGAACTCCTCCAGAGTGACCTGCTGCTCGAACTTCGCCTTCTGCAGGCGCCGTTGGAAGGCGACCGTCTCGCGGCGGGTGATCTCGTCCTGGCAGAGGACCTGCAGGAAGTCCAGGTGGCCGAGTTCGCCGCCGTGGGCCTGGATCAGCCGCGCGTCCAGGGTCTCCAGCATCCCGGACAGCCGAAGCGCCTTGAGCGACTCGCGCAGGGCTGTGTCCATCACGCTCATCGAGCAGCCTCCTCGGCGTCATCACGGCCCGGGGTGCCCTCGGGCTCGCCGGAGGTCTGGGAGGGGATGCTCGCGGCGAACAGGCCCTCGGGGCCGTGGAGGAAGGCCGCGGCCCCGGCGTCGCCGGTCTCCGGCTCAGGGTCGGTCTCGGTGCCCGCGATCAGGATTCCCTTGATGGTGCGGTAGGAGGGGTCACCGACCGCGATGGCCTTGGTGCAGGCCGCCTCCAGCCGCTGATCGCCGTACTTCTTCCGCAGCCCGAGGATCCCCTGGGCCGCGCGGAGCCGGTAGAGCGCGTTGACCTCCAGCAACTGGTCGATCACCTCGCGGCAGGCGTCGCCGACCTCGGAAGACTGGCTGCGGCACCAGATCGGCGTCTTCATCTGGAAGGCGATCTTCTCCGGCGGGTAGTCGTTCTTGTCGGTGCGCTTGCCCTGTTCGAGGGCGGCGTGGGTCTTGACCAGCTCGCCCTCGTGGAAGACCTGGACCATGGTGGCGGTGGAGCGAACGTCGACCTTGCGGCCGATCAGCTTCCATGGCACTGAGTAGAGGGTGCGGCCGACCTTGATGTGGATGTCCGGTCCGACCGCGGCGGTGGACCAGCGGGCCAGCACGAACGGCTTGTCCGGCACCGGCAGCAGGGCCTTGGCCTCCACCGCCTCGAACACCGACAGCGGACTCGCACCGCCCAGCGGGCGGCACTGCCTGCGACCGGCCGTGCCGGCCGACCACGTCAGGGCCTCGGCCTGCATCTGCTCGACCGAGGTGAACTCCCGCCCGCTCCAGAACGAGTCGCGGACATACGGCATCGGCCGCTCGACCCGCGGCTTGTCCTTCGGCTTCGCTGCCCGGGCCGGGTCGACCAGGGCGCCGTAGTAGGTCGCAAGCTCGGCATACGACTTGTTGATCTTCGGATCGTAGAGGTCCGGCCGGTCCACCGCCGTGCGCAGGTTGTCCGGCACCAACCGCCGCGGGACACCGCCGAAGAACCGGAACGCTTCGACGTGGGACTGAGTCCAGGCGTTCTGGTCCATGTGAACCACCGGACGGACGAACATGTGCCGCGAGCAGGGCAGCACCATCACGAACGCCCAGATCCGGTGCCGCTTCCCGGTCGACGGGTTGATCCACTGCCCCAGGAAGCCGTAGTCGATCTGGGCCTCCGAGCCCGGCTCGACGTCGTCCCGCAGCACCGTCACCTTCGACCGGGCCGACTCGTCCGGGAGATTCTCGGTCACCCACCGGCGGAACGTCGACAACGACACCGCCAACTTCCCCTCATCTCTGAGGCGTTGATGGATCGTGGTCACCGTGGTCGTCTCCAGCAACCCCTTGACCAGGTCGCGGTGCGGCTCGATCTCCGCCCACGTGACCTGGTTCAGCCGGCGCCGGGCCAGCTCCGGGAACCAGCTTTTGATCAGCTTCCCCCAGTCCGCCTCGCTCATCGGCGGCCCACCCGGGGCCATCCCGGACGCCTCCGCCGGCGCCAGATACTTCCTGATGGTCTTGCGGTCCACCCCCAACGAGGCCGCGAGCTGGTTCTTCGACCGGCCCGCGTACCAGTGGACGTAGATCTCGACGATGTCGACCACGGTGAACGTTCTCCTTGCCATCCAGAGTGTCCGTCGACCTCTCGGCCTGTCGGTCGAGGGACGGTGACGACTCCGAGACGGTCAGGACCCTCAACCCGGCTCGGGGATGCCCAGGGGGAACTTGAACGATTCGGATGGAACGATCACTCGCAGGTCAAACCACCTGATCTGGGGTATTCCAGGCTTCCACCGTGGTCAACTTCCCCTTGGGGACTCGTGACCGCGCCCCTGGCCAATTCCGTGACCACGAAGCCTCAGAAGTAGAGGAAATCGCTGACCGTTCACAGGTGGGCACGTACGTGCCGGCCGAGGACCGTACCCAGGTACGTGCCGAGCCCGACCGGGAGCGTCTGGAGCGGTTGGCTCCGGCTCAGCGGGAGGCGCTGAAGCTGCTGCTGGACGGTCTGGATGGGCACTGGTCGCTCGACGGGCTGGCGTCGCTGGTGTACGGGGTGCCGAAGATCCAGGCAGGTCTGCCGCTGCACGCTCCGGCGTCTCCGGAGCTGAAAACCGCACAGCGGGAGCTTTTCGTGCTGCTGTACGAGCTGCTGGTGGGAAGGGACACCGGTCCCCGGCTTCCCACCCTGCTGCTGGCGCTCGGGGCGGACCGGATTCGGTCGCTCCTGACCGTCGCGCAGCCGGGGCGGCCGGGGGCGGTTGGCTCGGCCTCTTGACTGAAGAGGTCGAGGGCCGAGTCGGAGCGGGCTGCTCCGGCCCGGCCCTCGGTGTTGCATCACTCTGCCGGCCCGCGCCGACCCTCCGCGTTGGTTCAGATTGCCGGCCGAAGTCCGATACGGGTGAAGATCTCGTCTGCAGTCTCGGCCCCCTACTCATGGCCCGAAGAGCCTCATGGAGCGCGCGTTCTTCTCAAAGTCGAGCGAGTGTCGGCGACGGGTGAAACGAGGTTCTGGATCACTTTCCGTGCTGATCTGGCTGACCATCACCGACAGTGGCCGGGCCGGGTGCCGGTCACGCGGCGAGGAGCACACGCTTGCGCAGGAGATCCAGGCCCGCCCGGCCGAACATCTGCCGCTTCAGCATCTTGATCCGGTTCACCTGCCCCTCCACCGCACCCGAGCTGAACGGCATGACACGGCAGACTCAACCCCGCCACCACCGCCCCAAGATCAGAACCGATCCCGTTCACGAACGACACCAACTCGGGCACGTCGGTGCCCTTCACCTGATCGATCCAGCCAGCCAGCTGGTCGCGGCCGGTGCGGGCGGCCATCATCTCGGCGAAGGTCCGGACGTGGTCAGCGGTGGTATCGAGTTGGGGCAGCGGGCAAGGATGCCCTTGAGCTTGAGCGTCTTGTCCGGGGTGAGGCTGTCGGGGTGGCGGGTGATCCAGGAGGTCACGTCGCGGACCGAGGGCGGCCGGGTGGAACGGTCCTGCGGCTGGGCGCCGGAACGCAGGGGTCGCAGGTAGTCGCGCAAGACCGTCAGGCCGCCGGTGTAGCCGGCGGCCTTGATCTCGTCGAAGAGCGTCTTCGCGGTGGTGCAGCCCTCCTGCCACCGCTGGTGGAGGTAGGGCTTGTAGTCGTCCAGGACACTGGCGCGGCCCTGCCACTTGCCCGCGACGAGTTCCTCGGGGGCGGCGGCGCGGGCGAACCTGCGCACCGTGCCACGAGCCAGGCCCAGCCGACGGCTGATCTCCCACCGGGACAGACCCTGGTCGAGCAGGGCATGCACGGCATCGTGCCGGTCGCGGGTGCGGTCCGCGTATCGGTGAGCGCCCCGGTCCGCCTTCGCGGTCGCGGTGATCTTCTCCAGTTCGGCGAGGGCCGCCGCGGATTCCTCGGGAGTGGGGATGTGGGCCGGTTCGCGCAGCTGGGTGGAGTGTCGGGTGACGCAGCGTTCCACGGCTTCGGTGAGGTTGTGGAACAGGTGCCAGCGGTCCGCGACTTGGACCGCGTCCGGGGCGCCGAGGCGGGCGCCTTCGGCGTAGCCGATGGCGCGGTCGCGACAGATGACCTCGACGCCGGGGTGCTCGGTCAGCCAGCGGGCGAGCGTGGCGGCCTCGCGGTCGGGCAGAAGGTCGACGGGACGGCGGGTCTCGATGTTGATCAGCACGGTGCCGTAGACATGGCCCTTGCGCAGGGCGAAGTCGTCAACTCCGAGCACCCGTGGTGTCGTTGTCTGGGGGTCGGGCATCGCGCGGACCAGTCGCAGCAGGGTCGAGCGGCTGACTTTTGAGCTGAGCACGTCGGACAGTCTGGCGCCGGCTCGGCCGGCCAGCATCAGCGCCACCGTTTGCAGGATCGTGTGCAGCCTCAGGCTCCGCCGCCCGTGGCGGAAGGTGAGGCCGGCGACCTGCTCGACGAATGTCGCCCGGGGACACGACGTCGTGGGACAGCGGAAGCGCCGGACCTGCAGCTTCACGATCACCCGGCGACCACCGATTGCGGAGTCTGCCAAGCGGCGCTCGTAGCGGCTGTGGACCCGACGTGATCTGGCACCGCAGGCCGGACAGAGCGCCTCGGGCGCCCGCGCGCAGGCCGAGACGGTCACGGTATCGCCGCCGATCTCGATGTTCGCTATCTCCAGGTCGTCCAGGTCCGGGAGCAGGACTTCCTCAGCATCCAGGCCGTTCACGGTCAATGATCATCACGCACGTGGTGCCGTCCCAGCCGGAGAGCATCGAAAGTGATCACAAGTCGTTGGTGTCGTTCGTGAACGGAATCGGTTCTGATCTTGGGGCGGTGGTGGCGGGGTTGAGTCTGCCGTTCAGCTCGGGTGCGGTGGAGGGGCAGGTGAACCGGATCAAGATGCTGAAGCGGCAGATGTTCGGCCGGGCGGGCCTGGATCTCCTGCGCAAGCGTGTGCTCCTCGCCGCGTGACCGGCACCCGGCCCGGCCACTGTCGATGATGGTCAGCCAGATCAGCACGGGAAGTGATCCAGAACCTCGTTTCACCCGTCGCCGACACTTGGCCATGTTGCTCTTGATTCCCACCTGGTGCTGCTTCCTCCGGGCTTGCATCGCCCAGTCTCCAGGTGTCCAACCTCAAGGGGAAACTTCACTTCTCCGGTGCCCGGCATCCCGGACAGGTGCCAGGCGACGCCGGGATTTCGCGGTCTGTCCCCCACGCTCTGTCCTCGTCACTCGCTCCCTGCAGCGGCGAGGACAGCACGGCGCGTCAACACCCGGGCCAGGTGAGCCCGGTACTCGGGCGAGGTGCTCAGGTCGTACATCGCCGAGGTGCCCTCGGCCGCCGCCTCGGCGGCCCGCCCAACCGCCTCAGCAGTGGCGTCCGCACCGGCCAGCGCCACCTCGACTGTGGCCGCCCGCAGTGGGGTGGCGCCCATGTTGGTCAGCCCGACACGCGCCTCGGCGATACCGCCGTTCTCGCGACGTACCGCCACAGCCACGCCGACCAATGCGGGAGCCTGCGCGGAAAGACGGAACTTCTCGTAGTGGAAGCCCCAGCCCTCTCCCAGCTTGGGCACCCTGCACTCGACGAGCAGTTCGTCCGGCTTCAGCGCGGTCGTGAGGCAGTCGACGAAGAACTCGGCAGCCGGGATGGTGCGCCGCCCGCGCGGGCCCTCCGCCACCAGCTCGCCGTTCAGCACCAGCACCACCGGGGGCAGGTCGCCGGCCGGGTCGGCGTGGGCAAGTGAGCCCCCGAGGGTGCCGCGGTGGCGGACGGCGGGGTCGCCGACCGTCTCCGTCGCAGCGGCCAGCAGCGGGGCATGGCGGCGGACCAGCTCGTCGTGGATGACGTCGTGGTGGGTGGTCATGGCGCCGATGACGAGCGAGTCCGCCTCCTCCCAGACGCCGCGAAGCTGCGGCACCCGGTTCACGTCGACCACCAACTCCGCACGGGCGAGTCGCAGCCGCAGCATCGGCAGCAGGCTCTGGCCGCCGGCCAGCACCTTCGCCTCCTCGCCGCCCTCGGCCAGCACACGAACGGCCTCTCCAACGCTTGCTGGGCACGCATAGTCGAATACCGCGGGGAACACGCCACACCTTCCTGGTCCTGAGAGTCCTGCGCGGGCCGGACGCGCAACGCGCGTCGGGGCGCGGGGTCGCTACCATCTCCCGGACCAGCGGCATGAGTGTGCTCACCCAGCCGATCGGAGACGCTGATGCCGCCCATCCGGTCCCGCTGCCCCGCAACCATCCGGACGGCCCCGGCGGGCTGTGCCTTGCCGACCGCATCAGGGGCGGCCGACTCCGTGATGGTCATGCCAACGCTGCCTCACTGCTCGTGGCCGCTCCTCGTCCGGCTTCCAGCTCAGCAGCCGCGGCGAGCACGGCCTGAACGATGTTCTGGTAGCCGGTGCAACGGCAGAGGTTGCCCCGCAGCGCATGCCGGATCTCCTCCGGACGGGGATCAGGGTTGTGCCGCAGCAGATCGCGGGCGGCCATGATCATCCCCGGAGTGCAGTAACCGCACTGCAGGGCGTGCTGCTCGTGGAACGACCGCTGCAGCGGATGCAACTCGGTGCCCTGTGCGAGCCCCTCGATGGTGGTCACCTCACCGCCGTCCGCCTGGACCGCCAGGACCGAGCAGCTCTTGACGCTCAGCCCGTCCAGATCGACGGTGCACGCCCCGCAGTTGGCGGTGTCGCAGCCGATCGTGGTGCCGGTCAGGCCCAGCCGGTCTCGCAGGTACTGGACGAGGAGGAGCCGGGGTTCCACCTCGTCCTCGTACGTCGTGCCGTCGACGTTCACCGAAATGCGGTTCATGCGTACTCCCTTCAGTGCGGAGGAGCGCCACCAGAGTCGGCGCTCCGCGTCTCCGGGGCTCGACGCCCGGCGCGCAGGCTTCTCGCCCGCTCGGATCAGCGGAAGATGCCGTGCGGAGCAATGCGGCAGCGGTTCGCGGAGCGCCGCGGCCGTCTGCCCGAGGAGAGTGGGACCACAACGCGAACGCGGCCCTTCCGGAACGGATCAGCTCCCCAGCAGCTGTTCGAGACGGAGGGCCACCGTCTCCTCCCCCTCGGCCGTGAGCGCGCGGGGGTCCACCTCGAGCTGCCCGAGGTGCATTTTGAAGTCACGCAGGTAGATCGATGGGGTACTGCCGACCAACTCCTTGACCAGGCGCTCGGCGCTCCATCCGCTCGGATGTCCGTCGATGTCCATGAGCACCCGGAAGATGCCGCGCCCCGACTCGTCCTGGAGAACGCGGACGGGCAGCCCGGGAATCCTCTGCAACCGCTCGGCAAGCCGGGTCATCCGCGTGCGCTGAGCCTCTGCCCGCTCTTCGGCCGAGCCGGACGTGAATTCCTCAACAGCCTGCAGCAGTCCGAGGAGGTTCTCCTTCCCGACCTTCATCGGCCGGGCGATCCCGTTGTACTGAGCCCGGCAGGCTGCGATCAGATCCGCCTTGCCGCAGATGAAGCCCGACGTGGGAGCGCCCATCACCTTCGGACCGCTATAGATCACGAGGTCGGCACCGGAAGCCGCCCAACCGCGCAGGTCCTCCTCGCCCGCGGCGTCCACGATGACCGGCACGCCGCGCTCGCGGCCCATGGCGACCATCTCATCGAGGCCGACTCCCTTGCGGTGAACCGCATGGGTGGTTGACGTGACGTACACGAGCGCGGCGGTGCGCGGCGTGATCGCACCGGCGACATGCCCGGCCAAGGTTTCGTTGACGCCTCCCACCTCTACGGCCCACCCTCCGCCAAGGGCGATCATCTGGCCGATAGGGGCGCCGCCGTAGCTGATGGAGTGGCCCTTCTGCAGCACCACCTCGTTCCGCCGCCCACCGGCGTCAGGCAACCGCTGGACGCCGAGAAGGTCGGTGCCCACGATGCAGGCGGCGACGGAGATCGCCACACCCGCGGCCGCGCCGGTGGCCGGGCAGGCGGCGTCGGCACCGGTGGCCTTGGCCAGGAAGCGGCCGGCCGAGTCCCAGAACTGATCGACATTCACCTGGTGCCTGGCGGCGTTGGCCATTGCCGCGATGACGCCGTCGCTCAGGGTGCAGCTGCCCAGCGGGGTCGAATTGGCCTGTGCGCTCACCACGGGCGTGACCCCGAGGTCGCTGTAGTCCATGTTTGCTTCCCTATCTACGTGTCAGTCGGACTTGGGGTGGGCGAGCGGAAGCGGCTGCACTCAGTTCGCGGACAGCGCCTCGTCCAGCCATTCGGTGAACCCCGTCAGCGTGGTCTCGTACAGACGCTCCATGCGCCGGCCCGGTCGGTCCATGGCACCGGACTTCACTTCCTGCATCGCATCGGCCAAACTGCGGGCGTCCGGCTCCCGCAGCACGATGCCCAGCCCCTCCGCGACGACCAGCTCACCGGAGTGACCGAAAGGGTCGATGATCGTGGGTGTTCCATGCAGCCATGTGTCGCGCAGTCGCAGACGTGCCGTCGTCTCGTTCTCCGCCCCGGGCTGGGTGACGCACACGTAACCCAGTGCGGCCTTCAGGTACTGGTCGCGCTCGTCGAGCGCGAGGGGTTGATCGTTGAGGAACACGCGGTCGCCGACGCCCAGACGTTCGATCTCGTCGGCGACCTTCGCGAGGGTCGATCTGGTGTCCGCGATCGGGGAGGCGTACATGAAGGCGGCGGTGGTGTCGATGCCGCGTTCACGCAGCAGGTGAACGGCCTCGACCAGCATCGTCGGCTGGTAGAAGGCCCAGACACCGCCCGTCCAGAGGAACTCCGCCATCAGCACTGGCTCCACGGCATCGGCCGCCAGCAGGCTCCGCCGACTGAATCCGATCGGCACCGTGGTGATCAGGTGGTCCAGGGTCCGGGAGCGGGCTACGTCGCTCGGCCTGATCCGACCGAACGCGCACAGCGTCGACAGCAGAGACACTCGTTCGACCTGCGAGCGGCACAGGAAGTGGTGGGTCACCTGCAACTGGCGCCGGTACGTCATGAGGTACCGCTGGTGCTCACCCGTGGGATCGTCCTGTGCGAGCAGTGAGGGAAAGTCCAGATGCTCGATAGGAGCCCGGCACTCACCGATGATCAGCTTGCGTTGCGAGGCGGCGAGTTCCAACCGGTCGCGATCCGCGCTGTCGAAGAAGACGACGGCATCCGCTTCCCGGATCGCCTTCCTGGCCCCTGTCCCCGTATCGACAGTCTCGGCCTCGCCCAGGTCGATGGTGTCGGGCTCCGCTGAGACGATCACGCGCACCCGGTAGCGGTGGCTGAGGACTTGGGTAACTTCGGCGAGGCGCAGACCCACCCCGGCGACTCCGGTCCGGGACAGGGAGTAGGGACCCGCATCGATCACTAGGACGGGTTTGTCCGACATTTGCTGCGCTCCTTCCGATCATGGGGGCCACCGAATGTGTCGCCCCGGGGCTCAAGAGAAGTCGAAGTAGTACGGGACGCCGAGCTGATCGCGAATGCGCCGACTGCCGTTCCCGTCCGTGCGTCGGCCGGACCGGGCGTGTCCGAACTCCACGGCCACCGCCTCCACGGCGGACTCGCGACCGCCCAGGAAGGTCAGTTCGTTCAAGCCAAGCCGGAGCACCGGACCCGGAACAGCGGGAAGGTCGACCTGCACGTTCACCCTGATGCCGTGCTCGTACAACGCCTGCGAGAACCGGTCGGTCTCCGCGGCATCGCCGATCTTCACCCAGACCTGATGGTTCTCGGTGACATTGCCCCCGTCGTCGGTGATCACACCGAATCCATCCGCACTCAGGAGCTTTCCGAAGTACTGGGCATTGCTGATGACCTGTTCCGCGTAGGAACGACCGAAGTGCAGGAACTCCACAGCGGCGAAGCCCAGCGCGAGGGTCTCGGCGAAGTGGTGACTGCTGAGCATTCTGAACTGAGCCTCCCGGAGCCGACCTTCGAGCTCAGGACGGCGGGTGAACAGCACGCCCTTGTGCGGGCCGGGAAAGGTCTTGTGCGTGGATCCCCCCATCGTGTCGGCGCCGAAGTCGAGAGGGTTGTCCAGAGCGCCACCCAAGACCAACCCCAGGGTGTGGCTGCAGTCGACGTGCAGCAGCGTATCCGGGGAGTACGCTTCTATGAGGTTGGCCACCCTGGAAACCTGCAGCTCATGGCGACTGTTCTGGAGATCCAGGTAGACCAGCCGGGGCTTGAGCCGGCGCAGGCTGCGCTCCAGATCGGCCTCGTCGACCGCGCCCTCCGTCACCGCCAGCGTGACCGAGGCGAAGCCCAGTCGGCGGGCCGCATCCGCCGTCGCGTAATGGCCGCCGGACGCCTCATCGATGGACAGGACCGTACCGCCGGGCTCGCCGCCCAGGCCCGCCAGGGCAATCATCATGGCCGACATGCCGGATATGGGGCGCACATTGATATGGGGGGCGCGGCTGAGTTCGGCGAGGCTGTCGACAGCCGTTTCCGTCTCCAGCCGAGCTGCCGGCTCTCCCCCTCGAAACTGCCAGAAGTCCGGGTCGAGCATGCTGTTGAAGAAGTACCGATGGTAGTAATCGCTACTGAGGGGCAGGCGCGCCAGCGGAGACATCCGGTTCTCGCTGGGAACCAGATTCACTGCGCTCTCGGCAGTCGCCGCATGGCGGCCGAACTCCGTCAGGAGCCTGCGAAGCTCCGATGTTTCCTTCACCGTTGCGCCCCTTGCGTGTCTGAGGATTCTCTCGGTGCCACCCGCCCCACCACGAGGACGGGGACTGCGTCGTGACTCAGGCAGCCGTTCGACGCGGAGCGAGTTCGTACAGGGCCCGTACCAGGTGTCGGGGTTCGTCCGCGCTGTCCTGGTACGCCGTGCGGCCGTGCGAGACCCGGTCGTTGCGGAAGACGAGCGCCTCCCCACGCCCCAGAGCCACTCCGGTGCGGTAGCGCGGATCTTCCGCCGCCGCCCTGAGGAACCGCAGCCCGCACTCCAGAGCGCCCGTGGGATCGGCTGCATGGCCCCAGGCGCAGGTGTCGTTGTCCGTGAATCGTGTGATGAAGGACCCGTCCGCCTCGACTGAGAAGACCGGCCCCGTGGTGCTGGCTTCAACTCCGAGAATCGTGGCGCGGCGTTCCAGCGCCGTCGGAGCCACCAGGGCATCGGCAGCAGTGCTGTCAACGGACAGCAGCGCGTGGAAGGCCGCCACCGCGTTGAAGATCAGGGTCTCCCCGCCCGCGTCCGCCGGCCGCACGCAGTACAGAACGCTGGTCCTGATCCTGCCGAGATTGTCGAGCAGACCGTCCACATGCCAGGCCTGACCATCGGTCGTACTGAATCCGGGATGCCGGTCCGTCGCACTTCTCTGAATTTCGTGGTATTGACTGGAGTACTTCCTCGCGCTTTCCACCATGTAGAGGTCGGGGATCACGGGTTCCCCTAGCCCCAAGGCAGAGGAAATCCCCTTAATGGCCGCCTTCGGATGGTCAGCGGAAGCATCGGAGCCGACCACACAGAATCCGTTTTCCTCCAGGACCTCGAGGATCTCCTCGACCGCACCGTCACCGCAGATGTCGATCCTGCGTCTGGTGTCGGGCTTGCGATAGTCCGCCTGAATCTGCTTCAACTTATTACCCCTCAGGGATTACGGAACCGGGCGACAGCACCTCGACACCTGCTCATCCGATCCGGCGAGCCGCAGTAGGCACTCCCATTGGTAATTTTCCCGCACGTCAAGCCGCTGCGCTCTGTTCGTGGACGATGGCCAGAACGATGCGCGGACCACCACCGAGCCCTGGAGACGACACCCTGTACAGAATCCTCATTCCACTTGTCCCCGTCGTTCCGTGGTGCTCGGCTTCACACACGTCCCAGATCCTCAGCAGGTCGATTTGCCACGCCGGGGCAGAAATATCATCGTGGGATCAGGCGTGGAAGATCGCTCAAGTATCTTGATTGACCTGCCGTGGATTGTCCATCGGCTCTTCCACCCTGGCCGTCACGCCGACAACGGGCATTGGGCTCCTCCAGCTAGGAGTGTCAGCCGGCGGAACTGTCGTCGGTCCAGCCCTTGACCGCCCTCCACCACTGCGGGTGGTCCCGGTACCAGGCGACGGTGTCGGCGAGCCCCTCCTCGAAGCTGATCAGCGGGGCGTAGCCCAGCTCCTCCCGGATCTTCGTCTCGTCGATGGAGTACCGCAGGTCGTGTGCCTTCCGGCCGGCCACCGGCTGGATCATCTCCGCTCCGGCACCCAGGAGTTCGAGCAGCAGGTAGGTGAGCTCCAGGTTGCTGAGCTCGTCGCCGCCACCGATGTTGTAGATCTCGCCAGCCCGCCCGCGATCCAGGACCAGGGCGACGCCCCGGCAGTGGTCATCCACGTGCAGCCACTCGCGCACGTTGCGGCCATCGCCGTACTGCGGGACTTGCCGGCCCTCCAGCAGGTTGGTGATGAAGAGCGGGATCACCTTCTCCGGGTGCTGGTGGGGCCCGTAGTTGTTGGAACAGCGGGTGATCGAGACGTTCATGCCGTGGCTGCACCAGTAGACGCGGGCAACCAGGTCGGATGCGGCCTTGGACGCGGCGTAGGGCGAGTTGGGCAGCAACGGCAGGTCCTCCGTCCAGGAGCCCTCGGCGATCGAGCCGTACACCTCGTCGGTGGAGACGTGCACGACCCGGCCGACGCCGGCGGCGACGGCGTCGTAGAGGACCTGGGTGCCGAGGACGTTGGTGCGGAAGAACTCGGTCGCGCCCTCCAGCGAGCGGTCGACGTGCGACTCGGCGGCGAAGTGCAACACGGCGTCGTGGCCGGGCAGTAGTTCCCGCAGCAAGGCGGCGTCGCCGATGTCGCCTTGGACAAACTCCAGGCGCCCGTCGGCGGCGGGCAGGTTGTCACGGTTACCCGCGTAGGTGAGCTTGTCGAGGGCGGTGACCCGGGCTCCCTCCCAGCCCGGGTAGGCATCCGCCAACAGTTGGCGGACGAAGTGCGAGCCGATGAACCCGGCGGCGCCGGTGACCAGGATCCGCTTCACGCCGCCACCTCCACCCGGGTCTGGTCGCCGACGACCAGCCGGACGTGCTCGCCGCCCTGGGCCACGGTGCCGACCGAGGCGGAGCGACCGATCAGTGAGTGGCGAAGGTCCCGCACGCCGGTCAGAGAGACACCGTCCAGGACGATGGAGTCCTGCAACCGGGTGCCCGTCACCACGCAGTCGCGGCCCACCCAGGCGTACGGACCGAGTCGGCTGTCGACGACCACCGAGTCGGCGCCGATGACGACCGGCCCGGTGATCCGGAGGCGACGATCCGCGCGCCCGGCTCCACGACGACCTCCCCGATCAGCTCGCTGGCCTCATCCACCTGGCCCGCGACCGAGCGCCGCTCCGCGTCCAGCAGGTGCCGGTTGCACTCCAGCACGTCCTCGACCCGGCCGGTGTCCTTCCAGTAGCCGTCGTAGGTGTGAGCGCGGACCTCGGCACCGGAGTTCAGCAGCCACTCGACCGCGTCGGTGATCTCCAGTTCGCCGCGCGGGCCCGGACGGATCGCCGCCACGGCCTCGTGCACGGCCGCGGTGAAGAAGTACACCCCGCACAGGGCGAGGTCGCTGCGCGGCTCCCGGGGCTTCTCGAGAAGACCCACCACCTCCCCGTCCGGACCGAGTTCGACTACCCCGAAGCCACGCGGGTCGGCGACCCTTTGGACCAGCACCTGGGCAGCCGGGTGACGGCCGGCGAACTCCTCCCCCGCGGCCCGTATGCCGTTCGGGAGCATGATGTCGCCGAGGTACATCACGAAGTCGTCGTTGCCGAGGAAGTCCCGGGCGACCGCCACCGTGTGGGCCAGGCCGCGCGGGGCGTCCTGCCGCAGACAGGTGACGCGCGCGCCGAAGCCGGAACCGTCGCCGACGACGGCCTCGATGTCGGCGACGCGGTCGTTGAAAACGACGCCGATCTCGGTGACGCCCAGGTCCCGGATGTTGCACAGGACGTGGACGAGCACCGGCGTGTTGGCGAGCGGAATGAGCTGCTTGGGCATCGAGTAGCTGAAGGGGCGCAGGCGCGTGCCCGATCCGCCTGTCAGCACCAGCGCCTTCATGGGCTCAACTTTCTTCTCGGACGGTGTCCTGAGGCTGCGGACCGGCGTTCGCCGGCTCCCGCTCAGAGCAGGCAGGCCATCAGGCTTCGGGCTTCGACATTGACGTAGTAACCGGAGCGGATGAGCCGGTTGAGGAGGCCCAGGGAGACCCAGCGGTAGTTGTCCGGTGCGTCGACCATGTGGTCCTCGGGGACGTTCACAACGAGATGCCTGGTGTCCGCCCGCGAGAAGCGACCACCGTCTTCGGACTGCACGTTGTCCACCTGGATCCAGGATTCCGGCGGCTTCAGGTAGTCCGCCAGCGGAGGCAGGTCATGTGGTCCGGAGTTGTTCGCCGGGGCGAGTTGAACGGTGGCGGCGAGTTCCAGCCGATCGATGGAGCCGGGTTGGACCATCGCCTGGACGAGGAACCTGAGGTCGCCGGAGCGGCGCTGGCAGAGGAACGCGACGGTGTTCCCGGGCTTGGGTTCGAGCATCGGCTGCGACCAGGTGCTGACTTCCCGACTCGTCGCCGTGACCGACTGGCCGACGATGTCGAAGTACCGCCCCTCCCGGTGCCGGATCCCGTCCTCGTCGCAGGTCCAGTCCCGCAGGTCGCGCAAACTGACCCGCCTGACGTCCAGGTTGAACGTCGCCTTCTGGTCGATGAGCCAGCTCATGACGGCGGAGACCTCGGCGTCCGACCGCTGCGTGCGGTGTGATCCGACCACCTGGGAGTGGAAGTCGGAACCGAGCTGACCGGCCCCGCCGCGACCGTCGGCCAACGCGTACGAAATGCACGCCAGTACGGTGCGCGCGTTCATGTTCACGCGGTTCCCCAGCGCCAGTTGACGCCGTAGCTGGCCCAGGGTCATCCAAACGAAGTCGTCGCCCACGGCGACGTCCTCGTCGGCGGGGATCTCCACGATCATGTTCCGGTTCCGTTTGTGCAGGTACCAGGAAGCGTGTTCGGAGAGGAGTTGGTCGAACACGATCCGCCGGCCGTTAGAGTGGAGGAAGTAGTCGAGGTAGGGGGTGGACCTGCCCCGGTGGACCCGCTGGTAGTTGCTCGGGGTCGCCTGGACGGTTGCCGAGTACTGGACCAGGGCGCTGTTCCCGGGCTCCATCTTCGCCTGCATCAGGAAGTGCAGGATCCCGTTGATTCGCTTGACCAGGATGCCCAGGATTCCTATCTCGGACTGGACGATGATGGGTTGGAACCACTGCGGCACCGGGCCGAAGTCCGTCTGCACGGCGAGCCCCTCGATCGCGAAGAAGCGCCCGGAGACGTGTGCGAGGCGATCGTCGAGGCGCCAGTCCGCCAGAGCCCCCAGCGGCACCCGGTCCACTCTGTAGGAAGAGGCCGCCGACCGTTCCCTGAGAAAGAGGTCAGGATCGGAGGTCTCCGGACTGCTCAAGGCCAGGGAGGATGTCAGGAAACCGTCGGAGTCAAGGGCCCCGGTCGACATGCAGTCAGTACCTTCGCTTGCGTGAATGGCGGAGTGGCTCACAGCGCCGGGTCCGCTGCGGACGATTCCCAGCGCCGCCCGGCGGGCCCGGAGCGCGCGATGGTGTCGGCCATCAGGTCGATGCCGACATCCGGGGGACGAGGCTCGAAGGCGACCAGCGTGCGGAGCAGTGATACATCGGTCACCAGCCGACCCACATCCGTGTTCGAAGTGGGGCCGGTCACGACGGGGATCTCGGATTTCATGGCGACAGAGACCCTCTCGAGCACCTGGGAAATCGAGTACCCGACTCCGGAACCGACGTTGATCACCTCTGGTGGCTCGATGCCATCGCACACCAGGTCGAGTGCGGCTTGAACGAAGTCGTCCACGTGGATGAAGTCCCGGATCTGGCGTCCGTCGCCGTACAGCCTGAACGGCTCGCCCGTCAATGCGCTCCGGAAGGCCGCAGAAATCACGCCCTGTCCTCGCGAACTGGGCAGCAGCCGTCCGTAGATGTTCGCGCAGCGCAGGGAATGGGTACGGAGCCCGTGGACCCTCCGGTAGTAGCTCAGGTAGTGCTCACCGGTGAGTCGTGACATTCCGTACGGAGAGGTCGGCTCTCCGAGGTCCGACTCCTTCTTCGGAACCGCTCCCGGGCTGTAGACGGCGCCAGCCGAGGACAAGAACACTATTCTTGTCGCGGTAGGAGAGCTGCGCACCGCTTCGCAGATGGGGATCAACAACGACAGGGTGCCGATCGCATCGGCCGATGGTTCGATCGATGAGGGGACGGGGAACCGTCCGCCGGCGGCGACGAAGATGACGTCCACGCCGTTCTCGATGATCCCCGGGATGTGGTCTGCGCCGCTGCCAATGATGAGTCGGTTTCCGCTAGACGTGAATTCGCCGTCCGACAGGGAGAACGGGTCGGAGTGGCCGACAACGGTCACTTCGCAGCCACGGTGCACGGCGCCGCGGCCGAGAGCGCTGCCGAGGAAGCCGGCTCCGACTATGGCGATGTGCGTCATTTCCGCCTCCCTTTCCGACAGCGTTCTCTGATGGGACGGGGTGCCCTGATGGTTCGTGGGATGTTCGCTTGCTGCCGTCCCCGCTCCTACTGCGGCGCCAATGGTCTCTGAAGCCCCGTCATTTTCTCGTCGCATCCGTCGGCCTGTCCATCGGCTCTTGTGCCTAGGCTGCCGCGCCGAGTTGGTGGGCGGTGCACCGCCGGGTCACGGCCGAGCCGCCACCCGGTCGTCCCGGCCGCCAGCGTCCAGCCGCAGGTCCACCCCTGCCGCATCGGGATGCCGCTCGTGGCGCAGGCTGCGGACCAGCTGCTCGTCAATCCCGGGCATGTCTCACACAGGTGTCTTCCGTCACGGGTTCCGCCGTCGGCGGAACCCGACGGGGAGCTACGGTAGTGCGGCAGCCCGGACCAGGCGGTCGAGCGTCCGGGCGTCGCTGATCAGTGGATCGTCGAATTCCCTCGAACCGGCGTCGATGGCTCCCAGAACCCATGACAGGAAGATCTCCAGGCTGTCCGAGCGGTTGATTCGCCGCACCTCGTGCTGCTCGCCGAACGTGACCTCCAGCTCCGCCGTCATGTCAGGGGGAATGGAGAAGGCGCGCTCGATCCCGGCGGTGAAACCGGGGCCAGCCAAGCGGAGGCAGTTCTGGTACAGCGTGGTGAAGCCGAAGTGCCCAGTCACCGCCCTGCCGCCGGGGTAGCCCGCGAGCACACTGTACGAGGTGTCCAGACCGTCGGCGGAGCGATTCCCCACGACGACGCTCAGCCGCTCCGGTTCCACTCCCCACAGCACTCGGCCCAACGAGGCGAAGTACGGCCCGGTGTCCATCAGGGCCCCGCCACCCTTCCGTCGGTCGTACCGGAAGTCGCCCGGCGGAACCGGTGGTGTGAACACCGCTGCCGCGGTCATGCCCTCCGTACCCAGCTCGTCGAACACCGACCTGACGGCTTCAAATACGGGATGGAAGCTGTAGCAGACGGCTTCCGCCACGACGAGGCCAGATGATCGGGCCACCGTGAGGACTTCCTCAACCACCGCCAGGCTCAGCAGTCCTGGCTTGTCGACGACCACATGGTTTCCGGTATCCAACGCATGGCGCACAACCGTCGCATGCTCGCTGTTGGTCGTGGAGACGTAGACCAGCCCGGGGCGATTCCGCTCCAAGGCCTCGCGCCAGTCACTATGCAGGAGGCCGAACTTCGGCAGATGTCGGACGTCCTGCGCACGGGCGTGCGCACTAGCGATGTCCAGCCTGTCGATCCGCTCCAGCGCGGCCACAGCCGGCAGGACCCGCCGCTGGGCGAATCTCGACATACCGATCAGGAGTAGGTTCATGGCCCCTCGGGTCGATGGTCAACTCGGACGTAAATATGTCGGGTTGGGACGGAAGCCCAGCTCCCGCGTCGAGCGGCGGCGACATTCCTCTTGCCTGCGGACGAACGGCCTTCGTTCCACGTCGTCCTCAGGTGCTGTAAGCAGCCGCTTGGATTCCGTACAGGTCGGCGTAGCGGCCTCCGTTGAGGGCGCTCAGCTCGGCGTGGGTGCCGGACTCGACCAGTCGGCCCCGGTCGAG
Organism: Kitasatospora sp. MAA19; assembly: GCF_029894125.1. Classification (GTDB taxonomy): domain Bacteria; phylum Actinomycetota; class Actinomycetes; order Streptomycetales; family Streptomycetaceae; genus Kitasatospora. The sequence continues at coordinate 32,385 of NZ_JARXYZ010000024.1, read as the reverse complement.
GACGAGGATCAGGTCGGCGCCGGTCACTGTGGAGAAACGGTGCGAGACAATCACGGTAACCGCCCCGGTGCTCTTGGCGAGTTGACGTGCGCGTCCCATCTGGCGCTCGAAGATGGCATGCTCGCTGGGGGCGTCGAGGGAGGCCGTGGGCTCGTCCAGCACGAAGAGCAGTGGCTCGCCCCGCATGACGGCACGCGCGAGCGCGACCCTCTGCCACTGCCCCTCGGAGAGATCGACGCCGCCGAGCTCGCGCCCGAGTTGGGTGTCCATGCCCTGTGGCAGGCACTTCACGATGTCCGTGGCGTCGGCCTCCCGCACCGCGCGTGCGATGCGCTCGTGGTCGGTCAGGTGCGGCAGGTCGCCGAGACCGACGCCCTCGGCGAACGTCGTCTCCAGGCGTCCGAAGTCCTGGAACGCGGCGCTGATGTGCGAGCGCCAGTCAGCGGTGTCGAGGTCGGCGAGGTCCGTGCCGTCGACGGTGATCCGGCCCTCGTCCGGCCGGTAGAACTTGGCGAGGAGCTTTACCAGGGTGGTCTTGCCCGATCCGTACTCACCGACGATCGCGACCACTGTCCCCGCTGGAATGCGGACGCTGACATCATCGAGGGCCAGGCGGTCGGTGCCGGGGTAGCTGTAGGAGACGTGCTCGAAGGCGATACCTTGGTCCAGCCGGCTGGGGGCGGGAATGGTGCCGACCGTACGGGCCGTCTCGGCGGCGGCGTACGCCCTCAGCCAGAAGTACGACTCGATGGCCGTCCTTGTCGCAAGCGTGCTCTCCGTGCGACCAACCACCTGCTGCACAGTCTGCCGCAGGCCGGACGCAACGGTTACGGCCATCACCACATCGCCCGCGGTGCCTCGGCCATGCGCTGCCTGGTAGGCGACAAGAGCGAGCGTTCCGACGTACCCGCAGGCGAAGACCGCCCAGCCGCCGAACTTGCTCCCCGCAGCACGCATCCGGGCCCGGTAGCGCAGGTGCGCCACCTCGTCCCAGGCTGCAGCCTGCCTGCGGACGAGTTCCTCGCCGGCGCCCGCTACGCGGATGTCCTTGCCGCTGTCGGCGCGGGTGCCGAGTTGGAAGAGGTGGCGCTGTAGCCGGAAAGCCTCGGCGGTCGCCGTCTCGGCATCCAGCACGGCTTGCTTCCCGCGGTGGTCAAACCACAGCGGGACCGCGGCAAAGAGGAGGAGGAACAGCAGCCAAGGGCTCACGGCGCCCAGGATGAGGAGCATGAGGCCCAGCTGTAGCCCGGAGCGGACGGCCATGACCAACTGCCATGGGCTCATGCAGATCTGCCAGCTGTGGTCACGCGCTCCCTCCAACCTGTCCAGGAAGTCGGTGCGCTCCATGTGGTCCAGGCCCTCGATCCCGGCGATCCAACCGTGGATCTGCGGACGCAACTCCCCGTTCGTCTTGTCCAACAGCAGTTGGAACAGGTCCCACGTCGTCTGCTGGAGCGTCACGGTCACGCCGTAACAGACGGCCGCGACGCAGGCCGCCGCCACGGCCGTGCCCAGCGTGCCGTGGGCGCTGGCGTCGATCACCGCACGCAGCGACAGGGCGATCCCGGCGGCGGCTGCGATGGTCAGTGCGCAGACACCGATCATCGCAGCCGTCGCGGCCGGAGCCCGCCGCCACGAGATCCTCAGCAGCTCGTACCACAAGGCCAGGTAGCGCCTCACAACAGTTCGTCTTCCTCGATCGCGTGCCGGTGGCCGTGTTGGAAGCGCTCCGCCTGGATCGCGAACATCCTGGCGTAGCTGCCGCCAAGTGCGACCAGCTCGTCGTGGCTGCCGGATTCAGTGATCCGGCCGCCGTCGAGCAGCACGATCCGGTCAGCCTGTCGCACCGTGGACAGACGGTGGGAGATCAGCACGACACCGGCCGCGTTGCGCTGTTCGGCCAGCCGCCGGAAGACTTCGAACTCGGTGCGGACGTCCAGGTGGGCGGTCGGCTCGTCGAGGACGAGCAGCTCCGCGCCCGTACGCAACGCGTACAGCGCCCGGGTCAGCACGACCTGCTGCCACTGGCCACCGGACAAATCCACGCCGCCCGTGCGCGAGCGTGCCAGCGGCGTCTCCCAGCCGTCGGGAAGGCGATCAAGAACCGGTTGCAGTCCCGCATCCTGGGCCGCCGCCTCCAATACGGCCGGATCCGGTACACCGGGCCGGCCGAGAGTGACGTTGTCCGCTGCTGACAGCTGGTACTTGACGAAATCCTGGAAGACGACGGATATCCGCTCCCGCCATGCTTCGGCTCCCAGCTCGGACAGGTCCTGGCCCTCGCCGACGAGGATGCGCCCGCTGGTCGGGTCGTACAGTCCGGCGAGCAGTTTGATGAGAGTTGACTTGCCTGCCCCGTTGAGGCCGACGATGGCGAGCAGCTCGCCGGAGCGGATCTCCAGGTCGAGTCCGTCGAGCACGGCATGTGTCGTCCCCGGGTAGGTGAAACCGACTTGCTCGAAACGGACAGGACTGTAGGACCGGGTACGGGCCGGGGCCGCGGGAAGCGGGTGCCGGGTGTGCTTCCCGAAGAGCCCGGCCAACTCGTCATATGCCGTGAGGGCCTCGAGCCCGGACAGCCGGGTCAGGGCGCTGTCTCCCGACCCGAACATCGTGAACAACGACGCTCCAGCCGCCAACACCGCAGTCTCCGTTGCGATCGAGCCATGTCCGTTCACTGTTCCCGCCGCCACGGCCGTGATCGCGAGCAGCAAGGAGGGTGCCACCAGTAGGGGAATCCACAGCTGACCACGGATGTGGCGTTTCCACAAGGCGAACATGGGCTCGCTGCGGGCCACGTGAAGCCGCGAGAGCCTCCGCACCGCCCAGTCGCCGAATCCGAAGACCCGCAGGTCCTTGCCCACTCCCCCCGAGGTCAGCATTTCCTGCCAGCGGTCTGCCCTCAGAAGCTCACCGAGCTGGGCCCGCCAGAGCATGACGGACTCCAACCGTTGGCGGTAGCGCAGCCGGACACAGGCCAGCGAGGGAATCAACAGCAACGGCACCAGCCACCAGGAGAACTGAGCGACTACCAGGCAGGCTGCGGCGGCTCCTGCGGCATCCGCCGCCTGATCAAGCTCCGCCAGGGCGGCCTGCCCCGGCGTGCGTTGCGTGTAATCGTCAGGGTCGGCCTTGGCCTGCCGAATCAGCTGCTGTGCCTCGGGGCGCTCCAGGACGTCAACAGTCGGACTGCTCGCCACCAAGCGGGTCACGGCCACGCGATGTGCCCCGTCGATCCGCTGCTGCGTCAGATAGGCCAAGGGTTCGACGAATGTCTCCGCCGCATGACTCACGAACAGCACCGCACCGAACGCGGCCAGCGGCACCAGCATGGTGCTGAAGGACTTGGTACCGTGCACCGTAAGCCGGCTCATGAGCAATCCCACCACCATGGCAGTGGCTGCCGGAATCATCCTTTGGGTCAGCCGCATCACGGTGACGGCAGCCGCGATTCCCTTTCCTGCCGACCACAGCAACCCAAGCAGACGAGGCGTGTTTCCCATTCGGTATCCTTTCGACCTCGGCGCCACCCCGATTCGGAGCGCTGCGCTCGTCAGCGCCCGGCCAGGAGGCAAGCCAATTCCCGCACGCTCGACTCCTCGATGTCCCGGAGGAATGAAATGATCTCACTCCTTGAGAGTACGGCCGTGTCTGCGCGCAGGAACGTCATGACTTTCTTGCGACTGCCATGCGCCCTGAGGTAGAACCTTCGACCGATCCGGTCTTGCGACGTCCCGAGCACGCGAATGATCCGGGTATCTGCGCGGATCGAACTGATGAGGTCCAACGCTGCCCGCGAGTCCAGCCCAGCAATCTGGGGTTCGATCCCAGAAGTTTCGAGCGGCATGACATTGATGTTGCACGAAAGATCCACACTCCTCTCCCGCTCCTGCTCGATCTGTGCGACGGCAACCGCTACTTGAGCTGGATCATGTTTGGCTGCGGCGTATGCCGGAACGGCGGCGCACCAAGTGCGTCTCACCAATTCCCGAAGGTCTGCGGAAGTGACATCGATCGTTATTGGAGAATCCTGGGCAACGGACCCGGTGGCATTCATTTCTGCTGGGGTGATACGGTTGTGGCACCACGCCAGGAAGAATGCCTTCTTTTCTCCACCTATCCCAGCGAGCAGCGCAGCGGCTATGGCCAGAAAAACTGTCTCCTGACTGGCGCGAAGCTCGCGCGACAGAAAATAGAGGGCTACGGCCAGGGCTTCCGACTCAATGTACACCTCCACAAATCGAGAAGGCTCCGGAGCGAGTGCTCGCCCCCGGAACATATCAACCGGAGCATCCACAAGCTGCCGCCTCCAGTACCGCATGGATCTTTCGGATACCATCCGGCCCGCGGCGCCCCGCTCATGTTCTGCATAGTCCAGGGGATGCATTCTAGACGAAAGGGGAGTCGAGTCAACTGCCATTGCGGGCGCCGCGAGAAGCCGTTCCGTTTCTCTCGCAATGTTCTGCATGTCCCAACCGTCCGCCGCCATGTGAAAGACGGCTATCACAAGATATCGAGGCCGCCCGTCACTCGTGACGATTGCGGCCCGAAATGGAAAGTCATCCAGCACGAAAGGCTTGCGCTGGAATTCGGCCGCAAGATCGACGGCCACGGAGCCCGCCTCGCCGGCCGGCACGGAGTACTCTGCGACCTCGATGCTCCCCTCCGCCGGAACATGCTGATACGGCTCACCCGCGGCGGAAATCGGGTAAATTGTGCGCAGAGGCTCCCGGCGCTGCAGGAGTACTTGCAGGCCGACCAAGACGTCGGCCAAGCTTGTTGGTTCTGGAATGTCGATGATCTGACGCATATTGAACTGAACATGCTCGGGAGCAAACCACTTCGCCTCGGCCCATATGCATTTCTGCCCCCAGGTCAGGGGGGCATCGCCGGTTCGACCGCCAGTGAATCGAACTTCATGAATCGCCACAGGGCCTCCCCGTATCGCTCTTCTACTAGCCGACACCCGATTCATTATCGCTTGCCAAGGCGTAAATAAGCCGCCCCACGTGTCGAACGCGACCGATAGGCGGTCCTGACGCATGAACGTCAGTCGTCGATCGCCTGGTAGGCGGCCCTCCAGAACTCAAGGGAGATCGGCAGGCCCCTCCACTCCGTCCGCTGGAGGATGAGGATCGTCGTCATGTCCGCGACGGGGTCGTTGATCCAGGTGCTGCCGTACTTCCCGTACCATCCGTAGCTCCCAGCGGAGGGGCCGAGGCGCGCCGACCTAGTGCGGACCGACATCCCGAAACCCCAGCCGTATTCCTTGAAGAACGACCCCGGCACGAATCTGGAGAGCGCTTTCTGTGTCAGCGTCAGGTGGTTGCTCGTCATCAGTGCTACCGATGGCCGCGAGAGCACTCGCTCGCCATGGAGCAGGGCCGAGGCGAAGGCAAGGTAGTCGTCGCCGGTCGACAGGAGCCCGCTGGCGGGCGCCTTGAACGTCGGCGGCCGTCTCCAGCGCCCGTCGGGACCGTCTTCGACGACGAGCGCGCCGGTGACTCCGTCGGGCTGGTACGCGGTCGCCAGGCGGCCGGCGCTCTCGCCGGCCACGGTGAAGACGGTGTCCTTCATCCCGAGGGGCTCGCAGAGCCGTTCGCGCAGGGCATCCCCCAGGGACATGCCGGTGGCGCGAGCAATGAGCAGGCCCGTCACCGTGGGGCCGGCGTTGTACATGAACCGCTCACCCGGCTGGTAGACGAGCGGTAGCTCGCCGAGCCGGCGAATCCACTCGTCCAGCGACGGTTCGGGATCGCCCGGGACCTGCGTGTGCCCGAGCGCATCGAGCGCATCCGAGATCGGCACCGTCCCCGGCTGGGCGATTGCCGTGCCGGTGACAACCACGCCGGTGCCGAGGCGGCAGGTGAGCAGATCCCGCAGGGTTATCGGGCGCTCCGCCGGGACGGTGTCATTCAGTGGCCCGCTCGGATCAGCGAGCACCTTCATGTCCGCCAGTTCCGGGAGGTGCGCGTCGACGGGGTCGTCGAGGCGCAGCGTGCCGTCTTCGACGAGCGTCATCGCGCAGGCGGCGACGACCGGCTTCGTCATCGATGCGATGCGGCAGATCGTGTCAGCTGCCATCACTTTCCTCGAGCCTGCACCTTCGAAGGCCAGATGGCCCCTTGCCTCGATGTGGACCTCACCGCGCCGGGCAAGGACGGCAACCACCCCCGAGCCGTGGCCGGCGTCGACGTAGCGCTCGAGCACGTCCCGCACGCGGGCCAGCCGTTTGGATGAGAAGCCGCCTGTGGTCACTCTTTCCTCCTTCTCATCGCCGCCGCCGTCACGCCGTCCGCGCCGCAGACCCGATCCGCTTCAGTCGCCGAGCCGAGTGCAGACCGACCCGTTCCACGCGCTCCGCCTGCGCTCGGCATCACCTGGAGATCGCCAGCGGAATCACGGCGTCGAGCCCGGCCCGGTGCGTCCCTCAGGCCATGACATGGCAGCGTTCAATGCCCAGTCAGATGCAACAGCGGGGGCTTTTCTCAGGCTATGAGGGTATCGGCGCGTTCCACAAGTGGCCGGTGCTCCAGGGTCGAAGAGCCGGTCGACAGCGTCTCCGATCAGCCGGGATCATCCGTTTCTCGACAGCTTTTGCCTGCGGACAAGGGAGCATCGGGCCTTGAAGACTCCGGTTATTGACTGCACTTCGCACCAGGAGCGACTCCTCGCCCTCGCCTCCGCCCTCCCGAGGGTTCCGCGCGCGGACGTCTACGCCTTCCTGGAGGCGGCGAATGTACAGGCAGACAAGCTCCCGGAAGAAATCGCCACAGCCTTGGACGAGTTCAACACCGAAGGCAATCAGCACGGCTACCTTCTCCTGAAGGGCCTTCCGGTTGAGCCGGACGACGAACTGGCGCCGACACCCCGCTCGACACCCACGCCAGAGGACCGTCAGCTCCTGAACATGGAGGCGATGCTCGCCATCGCCGGACGCCGACTCGGACTCCACACCGCCTACGACCAGGGATACGGCAACCGCCGCTCGCGCACGGTCCTCCATGAGCTGTACCCCACCCCACAGGCCCACCCCCTCTCGGGCGAGACCTCCACGATCCAGCTCGAATTCCACTCGGACCTGTCCCACCACGCGCTCCAGCCGAGCTACATCGTGCTCGCCTGCTCCCGAGGCGACCACGAGGGCAAGGCCGCGACCCTCATCGGCTCGATCCGCAAGGCCTTGCCCCTGCTCAGCGATGAGGTGAAGGATCACCTGTTCGACCGCAAGCTCCGCCGCCCCGTCGGAATCGGCTTCCGCGACCAGATCGAGGATCCGAATGCCATGACCTACGTCAAGCCGCTGTACGGCGACAGGGACGATCCATACCTCGGGTACGACCGCTCCGTCCTGACAGCCGAGGACCAGGCCGACAAGGCGGCACTGGAAGCGCTGGCCGACGCGCTCGACAGCACGGCCGAAGCGGTCCACCTGGGCGCCGGCGACCTGCTGGTCATCGACAACCTGCGAACCGCCCACGCACGCACACCGTTTGAGGCGCGTTGGGACGGCAAGGACCGTTGGCTCCACCGCGCCTACGTCCGCACCAGCCGCAACGGCCAGCTCACCGGCGGCGAACGGGCCGGAGACGTGGTCGACTTCATTCCCCGCCGGTAAAGCGCCAGACGCCGGGGCGACAACCGGCACTACAGCAGCGTTCCAGTTGACCAGTGATGTTGAATCGTGCCTGGTGGCCGGAGCGGAGTCCTCCTCGCCGCGTCGGCGGTCGCAGGACTTCTCGGAGGCAGCGTGGTGATGGCAGAGCCTGTGGGACAACCCTCATGAGCGGCCAGTCGTCAATGCTGCCCAGGCCCACCGTGGCACCTGTTCGAAGAGAGAAGTGCCGTGTCGTCACAAATCGATCCATGGAGCCGGTGCTCCGATGCTGACCGCGAGGTCATCGAACTACTCCAGGGGGAGGTGCGGCCCGTCCCCGACGACGAGATCGAGCAGCGCCTACGGGGCCACTATCGACACAGCGGTGATCGCGTTGCGGTGATAGATGGCACTCGCTCGTGGACGTACGCCGAACTGGGTGAGCGAGTCTTCGGCCTGGCGCACTGCCTTGCCGTGAATTTCCCACCACCCGGGATGCTCGAGGAACAGGTATTCGGCGTCGCGGTCGACCGCTCGCCGGAACTCATCATGGCTGTCCATGCCGTGGCGCTGACCGGGGCTGCCTACTGCCCCATCAGCCCAGCCGATCCCGCACCGTGGCAGTCGTCCGTTGTCGGGACGAGCGGGGCAGCAGCCGTCCTGGCGGTCGACGACACGAGTCAGGACATCTTCCCGCACTCCTTCGCAATCAGTTCAGAGGCCTGTGTCAAGCCGGACTTCGAACCCGCAACTGGCGGAATGTGCCTTGCCGCCCAGGTCATCTTCACCTCGGGTTCGACCGGTCGGCCCAAGGGCGTCATCTGCAGTCGTGCCGGCTTCGCCAATCGGCTCCGCTGGATGCAGGAGACCTTCCCGCTCGGGCCCCGCGACCGGGTTGCTCTCAAGACGCCCGTCACCTTCGATGTCGCCGGTTGGGAGATGTTCTGGCCCCAGTACGCCGGCGCGGCAACCGTCATCGTACCGCCCGGTGAACACGCCTCACCCGAGGCCTTGATCTCGCTCTTCAACGAACATCAAGTGACGGTCGCCCACTTCGTACCCTCCATGCTGCGCATGTGGCTCCGGGCCGAAGGCGCTCGCCGCTGCCCGAGCCTGCGCATGGTGTTCTCCAGCGGAGAGGCCCTGGACAGCGCGCTCGTCGAGGAATTCAGCCGACAGTCCGCAGCGGAGCTCCACAATCTGTACGGACCCACCGAAGCTGCGATCGATGTCACGCACTATCCCGCGAGTGCGGCCCCGCGGCAGCCGGTTCCCATCGGGCGTCCGATCACCAACACTCGACTCTACGTCCTGGATGGGGACGGCTTCGTGTGCCCGATTGGCGAACCGGGTGAGATACACATACAGGGCGCAGGCGTTGCGGTCGGGTACCTGGGAGCCGACGAGGAGGAGGCGGCCCGCTTCAATCTGATCCACCTCGATGCGCCCGAAGGCTGGAGGACGTTCCGTACCGGGGACCTGGGCCGATACACGCCTGACGGGCAGATCGAGTACTGCGGCCGTGCCGATGATCAGCTCAAGATCCGTGGCCAGCGAGTTGAGCCCGGCGAGATCATCCAGGCGCTGCGCGACCACGAGAGGGTCCTCGACGCCTACGTGAAGGCCCATGCGTCCGGAAGTGGCCGCACGGTGCTGGTCGCGTACGTCGTGGTCGACAACCAGCATGAGATGGGCAACCCCGTGAGTGCACTCCACGAGCATCTGACACGGCTACTGCCGGCCCGCTCCATTCCCTCGAAGTTCGTTCTGCTCGACTCCATGCCCTTGAGCAGGCACGGGAAGGTTGACGTGCATCGGCTTGACCCGCCAGGACGTGCCCGGCCGGCCCTCGAGGTGGCCTTCCAGGAGCCGAGAGGGCCGATCGAGGAGCTGATCGCGAATACCTGGGCACACGTCCTGGACCTGGACGAGGTGGGAGTGCACGATGACTTTCATGACCTGGGGGGAGACTCACTGAGTGCCGTGGAGATCACGTTCGTTTTGACGGAACTGCTCGGCCTCGAGTACGGCGATGCGATCGTCCCTCGCATCCTCATGGACGGTGACACAGTGGCCCGTTCAGCCGAAATAGCCGAGGAGGCAGGGGTCCGGCTATGAGTCGGGCAGGTCACCCGGGCGTCGAGCAGGCCTGGCGACCCGACGAGCACCCTGCTCTCGCGGTGGCCACAGCGGTGGGGCCCGCCACCACTTCGGCTGAGTAGCTTGGGGACAGGACCTCATGGTGGGACCTGTCCTTCCAGGCACATGGGAGGTTCACGTCAATTCGCCCGGATCGCTTCGCTGAGAAGCCGTCAGCTCTCCACGCCGGAAGATGCCGTCGATCATCAGCATATGACCGGTTGCTTCGTCGCCCTTGTGGTTCTGCTCCAGGGCGACCACCGAGAAGCCGCGTGCGGTCAGAAAGTTCAACACGTCGGGGAACGCGGGCGCGTCCTCGTGCATGTCGGCCAACGACAGTTCGAGTTCCAGCAGCGCGATGCGGTCGAGGATCGGCCCCGCACCCTCGAGGACGGACAGCTCAGCGCCCTCCACGTCCAGCTTCAGGTACACCCGGCGCCCTTCGCAGCCCAGCTCATGCCAGAGGGAGCGCAGCGATCGCATCGGGACCAGTTCCGTACCGGCGTCGACGTCGTCGGGCCACATGCGGGAGTGCAGACCGGTCCGGCTGAAGACCGACGAGCCGAGCGACGTACGCGTCAGGTGCAACAGGACTTGGCCGTCTTCCGGCCCGAGTGCCACGTTGTGGCAGTGCCAGTTGTCGTCCGACCGGGCAGCTTCGGACAGCACGTCGAACGTCGCGGACGCCGGCTCGAACGAGAGGATCTCCCCGCGAAAGCCGCAGTGGCGCATCCACCTCGCGTACTGACCGCCATTCGCACCGCCGTCGATGACCACATCGATGTCCCGGAGGAGGATGCGTCGCCTTTCCTTTGACGTCATCAGGTTCTCGGTGTGGGGCGGAAGGTCCTGTACACCGCGTGGTAGGGGACGCACCATGACAGCCTCGCTCTCGGCTTGAGGATTGGTGGGCGCGGTACCGCCCATGGCCGGTGTGGAGATCGACGGATCATCGGTGCGCTCGTCGGGACCCGTCAGTGATCTGTTCGCCGTTCAAGCTGAACCCGGTGTTCAACGCTGAACCCGGTGCTCGACGCCTGCTTCCCTGATCGCCGCCCAGACCCGGCTTGGTGTCAGCGGCATGTCGATGTGCCGGACACGGAGGTGGGCGACCGCGTCGATGACCGCGTTCTGCACCGCGGGAGTGGAACCGATCGTTCCCGATTCGCCGATGCCCTTGACGCCGAGCGGATTCACGTCCGTGGGGGTCTCGCCGGTTTCCAGTTCGAAGCCGGGCAGGTCGGCGGCGGTGACGGGCCAGTAGTGCACAAGCGTCGCGTTGAGTGGGTTGCCGTCATCGTCGTACCGCACCTCCTCGAACAGCGCCTGGGAGATCCCTTGCGCGATGCCTCCGTGGCGCTGGCCTTCGGCGAGGACCGGATTGAGGACCGGCCCCGCGTCGTCCACGGTCACGTGGCGGAGCACCGTGGTCGTCCCCGTCTCGGTGTCGACCTCGACGACCGAGAGGTGCGCACCGAACGGAAACGTCGGATGGTCCGAGTCGAACTCGACATCGGCACTGATGCCATCCGTCCCGACTTGCTCGACGACCTGGGCCCAGCTCAGGGACCGGCTGGGGTTGCCTGCCACGTGCCAGGTGCCGGAACCGATGTCGAGGGCGACGTCGGTCACGCAGGCTCCGAGGAGGCCGGCGGCGTGCCGCTGGGCCTGGTTCCTGACCTCGGAGGCGGCCATGTGGACCGCGGTACCGCCGAGTTGCAGCGACCGGCTGGAGTAGGTGCCAACGGCCTTCGGGATGAGGTCGGTATCCCCGTGCACGACGGTGATCTGGTCGATCGGGATGCCGAGCTCGGCCTCGACCAGCATCGACCAGGCGGTGTGATGGCCCTGACCCTGCGCCGAGCTGCCGGTCAGCACCGTTGCCCGCCCCCTGCTGTCCACGGTCACTTTGGCGGTCTCACCACCGCCACCGGTCATCTCCACGTAGACGGAGATGCCGATGCCGAGCAGTTTCACGCAGCCGTTGTCCCTGCGGGCGGCCTGCTCGGCTCTGAGCCCCGGGTAGTCGGCGGCCTCGAGGACCCTGTCGAGGGCCGCCTCGTACGCACCGGAGTCGTAGCGGGCCCCGGTTCTGGTGTGGAACGGGAACGCGTCAGCGGCGATGACGTTGCGGCGGCGCACCTCGGCCGGATCCATGCCGATCTCGAGAGCGAACAGGTCCACAGCTCGCTCGATGGCGGCCGTGGCCTCCGGTCGACCCGCGCCGCGGTACTTGTTGACGGGGGTCGTGTTCGTGACGACATAACGGAAACCGGCCTGCACGCAGGGGATGTTGTACACGCCGGGGGCCATCTTGCAGGTCACGGGGGCGAGGGTGCTGGTGCGCGGGTAGGCACCCGCGTCCTGGACGACGTCGAGGCGGTAGGCCGTGATCGTGCCGTCGCGCTTGCCGCCGAGCTTGACGCGGTTGAGCTGGGCGCGGCCCTGGGTCATGGCGACGAGGTTCTCGGCGCGGCTCTCCGCCCACCGCACCGCGGTTCCCGACTTCCACGCGGCCCAGGCGACGACGATCGCGTCCCGGTCGATGCCGATCTTCGCACCGAACCCGCCGCCGACGTCGGGGACGATCACTCGGATCGCGGCCGGCGAGATGCCCAGGGACACGGCGAGGGTGCTCCGGCAGCGTTGAGCGTTCTGGCTGCTGTGCCACACGGTGAGCCTCGAGCCGTCGAAGGCGGCCGCAGTGGCACGACACTCCATCGGGACGCAGGCCACGCGGTGGTTCACGATGTCCCGCTCGACGACCACCTCCGCGTCCGCGAAGACGGCGTCGTCATAGGTGTCGCGGTCCCGCTCGTCGGCGAGGTTGGTCCCGGCCTCCTCGAACAGGAGTATGTCGTCGAGGAGAGCCAGAGCGGGGCCGACGACGGCGGGGATCTGCTCGTAGCGCACGTCGACGAGCTCCGCGGCGTCCCGGCCGACGTGCAGCTCGTCGGTGAGCACGACCGCGACGGGCTCGCCCACGAATCGGACCTTCTCTCCGGCGAGCAGGGGCTCGGCGAAGAACCCGTCGCCTCGCTCCGACTCCCGGAAAGGCTGTGCTGCTGGGAGGTCGGTCAAGTCTGCGGCCGTGTAGACGGCCACTACGCCAGGGTGGGCCTTCGCCTGGGACGTGTCGATGCTGGTGATGATCGCATGCGCGACCGGGGAACGCACGAAGGTCACGTGCGCCGCCCCGATGAGCTCGGGTACCCGCAGGTCGTCGACGTAGACGCCCCCCGAGGTGAGCAGGCGCAGGTCCTCTACCCGCTTTACCCGGGTACCGAAGACGCTCACGGTGCGCTGTCCGGGTTCCTGGTGGTGCGCAGGCAACGGCATGCCATCGGCAGTTCGACCGTCCGGTCGCCGGACAGGCCCAGCTCGTCGCGGGCGTATCGGGCTACCTGCTCGTCCACGGCGTGCCGGGCTTCAGCCGACAGCGCGACCGCGCTGACGTCGGTGCCCAGGTGCCCGACGATCTCCTCGACGGTCACGGTCATCGACCAGGTGAGGCGCAGTTCCTCGAGAGGACTGAACAGGGACCCGGTCGGCGGGTCCATGACGTCACGGGTCGGCGCTGGAGCGGTGACACCTCGGCCGCTCTCGCGGGCCCGCAGTGCGCGGGTGAAGCGGTCGAGCTCCGCGACCCATGGGACGGACAGGTCCCGGTGGTTCCACAGGACGCCGAACGTACCGCCTCCGCGGAGCACCCGCGCGATCTCCGGGATGGCGCGGTCCGGGTCCATCCAGTGCCAGGCCATGGAAATCAGTACCGCGTCGGCCTGGCTGTCGGCCAGGGGCATCTGCTCGCCGGTTCCCGGCAGCGACAGCGCGTGCGGGCAGGTACGGGCGAGGGTCTCGCGCATCCGCGGGTCGGGCTCGACGGCGATGACGTGCCGCACCCGGTCCGCCAGGCCCCGGGTCAACGCGCCGGTGCCAGCAGCGAGGTCGACCACCGTCTCGCACCCGTCCGGGAGGAGCCAGTCCAGAGCCGCCGACGGCACGCTGGGCCGAAAGCGATCGTAACGGTCGGCGATCTCGCCGAAGGACAGTCCTCGTGTTCCGCTCCGGGCCATGGTCATCACCTTTCACCTTCTCGGCGCCCGCATTCATCAGTCAGCGCGGGCCGCGTTCTTGTCGGTCTTCACCTTGACCGCGTGCTGCAGATCGAGGCCGGTCATCTCGGCGATGCTCGCCACGTAGAGCACGACGTCGGCCAATTCCTCCCCGAGGATCTCGTTGCCATTCCGCCAGGCGGTGAAGGCCGCCGCCGCCTTCTCCTGGAGCATGCAGAACTCCAGTGGCACGTCGGTGGTGTTGTAGCCCTTCAGCACCTTGTTGTCCCAGACAAGTCGCTGGAGGGAACTGATGTCCATGTATTTCTCCCGGAGCCGGTGTGAATCTTCATCGGAATGCGAGTCAATTCTCCTACTGGGCCGGCGCCGTACCTAGTGGCTCTTCGGCCATGCGGCACCGTCCAGCTCGCCCCGGCGACGCGAATCCGCCCGCTTGACACGCCGCGGCGCCGGCGGCCCGATCGCTTCCGTCATGGAGCACGAACGCCCCGGACGTCCGGATCTCCGCAGGCGGCGAGGCACAAGGGGTGACTTGGCCAGGTCCCGGTCGCGCCAGCGGCGGAGGAACGCGTACACCCGGTCCCCTTGCGGGAAGTCCGCGGGCATCGCCGACCACTTGATGCCGTTGTCCACCAGGTAGCGGATTGCGTCCAGCATTACCGGTGTTTCTACTGGCGGGTAATCACCCGATCGAGACTCCCGTTCGATCGACAAGCGCTCTGATCGGTACGACAACGGCTACTGAAGTTGAATTCGTGATGTCGCTCGGATGGGTGAAGCCGTAGCGTTCGCCTGCCGGTGGAGGGCTGACCCCGGCCAGGGGTGTTTCAAAGTCCCGGTGATCATGTAAACCGGCTGGTCAGGCAATACCCAAGAGGTCCAGCGACCTATTGAAGGGCTCGTAGGAGACGTGGCGGAGGCCGGCAGCGATGTTGCGGTATCCGTGCTGCCGCAGCGTGTTGATCGCCAAGTTGCGGAGGGTCGCCATGTTCTCGGGTCCGTGGCCGGTGCGGATCTTCGAGGCGTCCTCGCCGAAGGTGGTGTCGCGGACGAAGTGCAGCCGGTTCTCGATGGTCCACTGCGACCTGGCGAGCCGGCCCAGGCGCTGGGGTGAGGCTTCTTGTGAGGTCAGGTCGGTGATCGCATAGACGGTCTGGCGGCTCACCGTGCCGTCCTTGAGGTCGGTGCGGTGTCGCAGGATGCGCACGGCCTGGACGGCGTGGGGGAAGTCCAGGCCGAGACCGGTGACGGTGAGGGCCCTGGTCACGCGGGTCTCCTTGCGACCGTGGGCGATCTCGCGGTCGTAGCGCCTCCCCGTGACGTCCTTCCACGGCAGTGACCGCAGTCGGCGGTGCAACTCGGGCTGGTTGGCCTTGACCACCAACAGGTAGTGGGCCTTCTTCTCCTCCACCAGGAACCGCGCATGGGCGCGTTCGGTGTGCAGGGCGTCGGCGGTTACGGTGACCCCGGTCAGGTCGTAGGGCTCCAGCAGAGCCGCGAAGCAGGTGATTTCGTTGGTCTTGTCGGGAACCCGCAGCTGGGTGATGGTCCGGCCGTCGCTGGTCATCGCGGCCAGCAGGTGGGCGGCGGGAGTCTGGCCGAGCCGGGAGCCACGGGCGGCCTTGCCATCCACGGCCACCGAGTCCGCACCACCGGGATCAGCACCGGTCAGATCGGCCAGGCCGCCGGGACAGAGCAGGTTGACGACCCGTCGGATCGTGGCGGAGCAATTGTCAAGATCTGTGGACGGGACCAATCGGCTGGTAGTCGCCGGTATTGTGAGCTTGGGCCGTGACTGGCGCTGAGGTGGGGTACCACCGGGGAGCGGCCTGACGTCTCGTCGATGCCGTGCGCCTGGGCACCTCACTGTGGAGCTCAGGAGTGGTACGTGATGGAGACGCAGCAGGCGCGGCTGATGGACGGTACGGATCTCGCCCGCCGAATCACCGAGACCAGCGCGGCAGCCGCCGAGAACATCCGTCGGCGCGCGGGGGTGTCCCCCTGTCTGGCGACCGTGCTCGTGGGAGAGGACCCGGCCTCGGTCACGTATGTCCGGATGAAGCAGGCCCGTTGCGCGAAGGCCGGCATCCGCTCGCGACACGTCCCGCTGCCTGCCGCCGTGAGTACCAGCGGCCTGGTGGAGACCGTCACCGCACTGTCCGAGGATCCGGACGTGCACGGCATCCTGCTCCAGCACCCGATGGGGGCGCATATCGATGAGCGCGCCGCGTTCGAGGCGATCGCCCCCGAGAAGGATGTCGACGGGGTCACGATGCACTCCTTCGCGGCGATGGGGTTCGGCGTGCCCGGCTTCGTCTCCTGCACACCCGGAGGGATCATGCGCCTGTTGGACGAGTACGACGTCGACCTCACGGGCAAGCACGCCGTCGTGGTGGGACGCAGCCCTATCCTCGGCAAGCCCGTCGGCATGCTCCTGCTCGGGCGTGACGCCACGGTGACCTACTGTCATTCCCGCACCGTCGATCTGCCCACGATCGTGCGCGAGGCCGACGTCCTGGTCGCCGCGGTCGGCCGGCCGCGCTTCATCGACGGGGCGGACATCAAGCCCGGCGCCGTGGTGGTCGACGCGGGCTACAACCCAGGCAATGTCGGGGATGTCGACTTCGAGACCGCCCGGCACCGGGCGAGCCTGATCACTCCCGTCCCCGGCGGTGTCGGCCCCATGACTATCGCTGTCCTCCTCGCGCAGACCGTCGACGCGGCAGCACGTCAGCTCACCCGGCCCTGACCTGGGAGCTGCTGGTCAGCCTGGGACGCGCGGACGGCCGGTGCTGCCCGCGTTCGGCCAACGGTGGGCTCAGGACAGTCCCTCGCCGCCGTCGCCGAGGTCATCGCCACCTACCGCCACCGCCTCGTCCTGCACATCAGCCCCGAGGCCATGGCCTCCCTCGCCGCCCCCATCAGAGGGCAGAAGTGGAGCCCGGCCGGTGAGGACTTCGCCCGGCTCCGCGCAGCCGGCGGCGACCGGTGACCGACCAATCTGCCGAGCCGCCAGCCCCGCTGCACGTCTTCCTATCCGACTTCCCTGATGATTGAGCGAGTTCAAGCCATCAGGGAAGGTCTGTGTGGGCGAGTGGCGCGTGGTGTGGGTGCCCGATCCGGAGCGATGGGGACCGCTGCCGGAAGACGGGGTGCTGGGGGTTCGAGACCTGCCTGGAGCGGTGGGTCGGATGGGGTTGCTACATGGTGATCCGGTGTTCTTGTCCCCTGATTTCACGGTAGATCTGGGGCTCCTGGATTTCGTGAGGTCGAAGGACTTCCGCTGGCTGGAGCGGGAGACGAAGCGGAACTACGCGACGGATATCCGTCTGCTGCTGAGCTTCCTGTCATCGCGCGGTGTCCGGTGGCGTGAGGCGAGTGAGCAGGATCTGGCGGACTACCGCGCCTGGCGGTGCACCGCGGTGCAGAACCCGGAGCGGGTCGGCGGGACGAAATGGAACCGCGAGGCGGCCGCGTTCACCAAATTGCTCAAGTGGGCGAAGGTGGCGCCGCTGCCGGTGGATGTGTCGCGGCGGGAGGACCGGGCTGCCCACTCGGTGAGCTCGCGGGTGTCCTGGCTGACGCCACGGACCTGGGGCCTTTGGTCGGGGATCGGGCTGAGGGGCCACGGCAGGGACGGGACGGCGACGGCGGGGTGGGAGGGCCGGACGGAGGCCCGGAACACGTCGTTCGTGCAACTGCAGCTGAGCTCGGGGCTGCGGAGGCAGGAGGGAGGCTCACTGCTGACGTTCGAGCTGCCCGTTCAGCAGCTGCGGTACGGGCGTTACTGCCATGGTCAGATCGCTGCGGCGGTGACGCGCTCGAAGCAGGGCCGGACGTTCTACGCGAGCGTGGATGCGCTCGGGCAGGTCGAGTCCTACGTGCAGTCGGAACGGGCGTGGGCGGTTCACCGGGCTCAGGCCAAGGGGCGCTACGAGCAGCTGCCGTTCCTGCGGCTGGTCACGAGGGTGACTCGGGGCCGGGATCCGCAGGTCCACTGGGTGGACCGGGACGATGTGGAGGGCAGGCAGAGCCTGGGACGGCTGGGCTGGCGGGAACGTCAGTGGCTGTTCCTGGAGGGGCCCGAGGGACCGGAGCCGGCCTGGCTGTGGCTGACCGAGCAGGGACTGCCGATGCCGCCGGACCGGTGGGAAGGCGTGTTCCGTTCCGCGAACCAGCGTTGCGAGCAAGTCCTGCTGACGCCTGAAGAGCGGGAGCTCGGCCGGGGGTTTCGGGCTGCAGAAGTACGAGGGAAGACGCCGTACGCGACCGTTCACTCGACTCGACACTCTATGGCCCTCTACATGCTGATCGTGCTGAACCAGCTGATGGAGACCCGATACGGGCTGACCGCGGCCGACCGGCGGGACTTCGCGTTGCTGTTCGGCGACCCGTGGTTCCTGGTCAAGGTCTTGCTCGGGCACGCGGACGTCGAGACGACGAAACGGCACTACCTGGCGCCGGTGTCGCACCTGCACCTGGAGTCGATCCTGGCCGCGGCCGAGACGTCGGACGGCCAGGAACGCGAGGTCGAGGATCTGGACGGGGTGTTCGCCCGTTTGGCCCGTGAGTCGGCGGGGATCCAGGACGTGGACGTGCTGGTGGGCGCGCTGCCGGAGGCGGGACGGTGAGCCGACGGGGGCACCGCGCGGCGCTGCCGCCGGCGGGGTTCAGGGCCGAGCCGCCGCTGGCCGCCGACGGCTTGGTGGTGACCGTGGTCAACAGCGAGGGGCACGAGAAGAGGTTCGACTTCGAGGACCTTCCCGTTCCGGCACCGATGCGGGGTTCTCTGGCCGCCGCGTTCGCGGCCCAGTCCCGCGGGTGGCACAGCCACCGCACCGCGGACAACCACTGGCGCCGGCTTGCGGTGTTCGCGCGGTTCCTGGCCGAGCTGGAACAGCCGCCTGAGGATCTGGACGGCCTGACCGCGGCCGTGCTGAAGCGCTGGCGTGCACTCCACGTCGGGACCAACAGCGGCCGGGCCGTCCTGGCGTCGGTGCGGTTGCTGCTGTGGCGGGACGGGCGGCTTGGCAGCGGTCCCGTCGCCGAGGAACTGAGCCGACGGATCCCCCACGCCACCGTCGGAAGGCAGTCCTACGGCGAGGCCGAGCGCGATCGGGTGCTGCTGGCCGCAACACGGCAGTTTCGGGCCGCGTGGATGCGCATCCGCGAGAACACCCTGCTGCTGGAGCGCTGGAGGGCCGGCGAGTTGACCCCGGAGAGCCGGGAGGGGCGGATCGGCCGGATCCTCGACGGCCTCGCGCTCACCGGTGATGTCCCCCGGCTCGCCACGACGAACGGCCGGGCCTTCGTGGCGAACCGTCATCTTCTCGGCGGCTCGAGCCGGGACCGGACCTGGGGCCGATTGTTCCTGACGCGGGGGGAACTGACCGCGCTGGCTGTGCTGCTGACCGACCGGTTCGGGTGGAACCTGTCCGTCTACAACCGCGTTCCTGCCCCCACGAGGATGCCGTCGGCCGGCGAGACGACGACGGTGACCTACCAGGTCCGGCTGGAGAAGCACCGGTCCGGGAGCGGGCGCTGGTACTCGACGGAGAACATCACCGATTCCGGAGCCGGCTCGGACGGGCGGCTGATCACCCAGGCGCTGGAGGCCACCGTGCACGGCCGGGCGCTGGCCACTCGTCTGGCCCCGGGCACGGACTTGCTGATGACCGCGCGCACCGGCGCGCCCGGGCGTGTAAGAGGGGATCTGGACCACCCGCGGCCGCTGGGCCCGCTCAGGTTCGGCGTCACCACGGAAGAGGCAAAGCACTGGGCCAAAAGCCACGGTCTGGGCGGATCACCGTTCCAGCGGGTGCGCAGGACCACGGTCACCCGCGAGGGCCGGCCTCTGCAGCACACCCAGGGCACCCACGAGAGCGTGTACGTGCTGCCCGACCACGACGTCCGGCTCCGTGCCCAGGCCGTGGTCGCGGACGGGGCGAGGGAGGCTCTTGAGCTGGCCCGCGCCGCCGTCTTCGGCGGGCGACTGGCCACTGTCCCGGACCCCGCGCACCAGGAGACGGCGACGGCGGACTGCGAGGACGAGACCGCCAGCCCGTGGCCCGCGCCGCGGGGAGGCTGCGGGGCGGACTTCCTCCTGTGCCTGGCCTGCCCCAATGCGCACGTCCATCCGGGCCACCACTCCCGGCTCGCGCTCCTGCACCAGCGGGTCCTGAGCCTGCGCTCGGCCCTGCCCGACCCCCTCTGGCAGCAGCGCTGGCGCGATCACCTGCTGCGACTCGACGACCTGCGCGAGAAGGTCGGGCCGGCCCCCTGGAACGCCGCGCTGCTCAACGCCGGTGACCGCGACCGCGTCATCGTCGACCTTCTGCTGAAGGAGGACCTCGCTCCATGACCACCGCCCTCCTGCCCGAGCACGACCCGTACGTGCTGGCGGCGCCGGCCCCGGACAGCCCGGTCGTCACTGCCCAGTGGATCAGTTCCGGCAACCACCACGCCAACTCCCGCTACCGGGATCTGACCTGGTCGCTCGCTCCGCTCATCGACAACCCGGGCGCCAGCCTGACGGCCCTCCACTGGAAGAACTGCCCCGAGGCACTGCGTGGCCAGGTGAAGCTGGCCGCCTGGACCATGATCAACGGGCAGCTCCGTCCCACGCTCCTACAGACGCGCGGCGTCCGGGCCCGGGCGCGGAGCTCGGCTTCGGACCTGCGGGAGACCTGCCGCGAGTGGCTCCGGCTGGCCCGCTGGCTGTGCGATCAGGGCGTCACCGACCTGGCCGCGTGCGGCCGGGAGGAGTGGAGCGCCTATGCCGCCCAGCGCTGGGACGACGGCATCGGACGCGACGGCGCCGTGAAGGTGCTGGGCCGGCTCACCGACCTGTGGGTGTTCGACAACCTCACCCTCGTCCCCACCGGGGTGATCCGTCCGCCGTGGGACACGGAAGGAGCCGATGACTACCTGCCCCCGGCCGAAGCGGCTGGCCGACGGGAGAACACGACCGAGCCGCTGTCCCCGGGCGTCATCGGGCCGCTGCTGGTGTGGTCGATCCGTATGGTGGAGGACTTCGCCGACGACATCATGGCGGCCTGGGCCGAGAACCGGCGGCTGACCGACCTCGCCACGAGTACGCCGCCCACTCCCGCGGGTCAAGCCGCGCTGGCAGCGTTCCTGCTGCCCCGGATCGAGGCCGGAACCGCGATCCCCGCCACCGCGCGCACCAACACGACCCCTCAGATCGCCCGAACATTCATCGCGGCCACCACCGGAAGCAGCCTCCGGCAGGTCGACCGGTTCGCCCGCCGGCACGGACTCGGCGAACTGGCGACGAGGCGGCCTGGCCCGGCATCGCTGGACGTCCCGATCACCGGCCTGCTCGACGGCCGGCCCTGGCGTGAGCACCTGGACTTCGCCGAGGCCGGCGAGCTGATGCGACACCTGGGCACCGCCGCGGTGATCATCTGCCTGTATCTGACGGGCATGCGTCCGCAGGAGAACGGGGCGGAGTTGCATCTGATGCAGCACTCCGGAGGGTCCAAGTAAGCGCGAATCAGCAGGTGATGGGCGTCTGCTCCGTCATCTTCTCGCACTGCGCAGGCGATCTACCAGCGGCTCTTGCGCTCCACCGAGGCTATCCCAACAATGTTGCACCTAACGCAACGGAGGTTGGAGTGGCGAAAGCGGCCGATTTGGCAGGTGCGGCACACCTGATGCTCGTGGACGGGATCTCCTACCTGGACCCCGAACCTGCCGTGTTCGAGGCCATGCTGGAGGGGTGGACCAAGCAGCAGCGGGCCCGCTTCCTGAAGTGGGACGGGACCATCAAGCCGCGGCTGTCGCTGGTCCGCCGGTTCGCCGAGTACTCCAACCAGTACCCGTGGCAGTGGCAGTCGGCCGAGTTCGAGGCGTTCATCGACCATCTGCGGACGAAAACACCGACGTTCACGGTGTCGAGCGGCCGGAACTACCAGAACCACCTGCGACTGTTCTGCGAGTACATCACTGACCCACGCTACGGCTGGATGTCCGTCTGCCAGGAGCGCTTCGGTGAAGTGCCGGTCCAGATCCTGCATGAGTGGAACACCGTCACCCACGTCAGTGAGTACGAGGGCGACCCGAGTCGCCGGCCGCTGACCTACGACGAGATCCAGGACCTGTTCGACGCTGCCGACGGGCGGGTTGAGGAGATCCGAAAGCGCGGCCGCAAGGGTGCGTTGACCGCGATGCGCGACTCCGCCCTGATCAAGACCTACTACGCCTACGGCATGCGGCGCCGGGAGAATGTCGGCCTCGACCTCGCCGACCTGCGGCGCAACGCGAAGGCTCCGCAATACAGGCGTCACGGAGCGGTGTTCGTGCGCTGGGGCAAGTCTTCTAAGGGCAGCCCGCCCAAGCGCCGCACCATTTTCACCGTCCCCGAGATGGACTGGATCGTCGATGACCTCGACCATTACCTGACCGAGGTCCGGCCCCGGTTCAACGTGGGAAAGCATCCCGCGATCTGGGTGACCGAACGCGCCGGGCGGCTGTCACGCCGATCGGCGAACGAAGCCTTCGAGGCCGCCAAGCAGGCCGCTGACCTGCCCGAAGAACTCGAATTGCACTGTCTGAGGCATTCCTATATCACACATTTGACCGAATTTGATTACCCGGAAAGATTCGTCCAAGACCAAGCCGGCCACGGCTATGCCAGCACCACGGCCCTCTATACCGGCGTCTCGGACGAGTACCGCAACCGGCTGCTGCACAAGAAGTTGGGCCAGCGATTCCCCGGCATCTGGGAGGACCCGAAGTGATCAAGAAGATGGGCTACCGCTGGAACCTGCGCAAGCTCATGGCCGACCGGGAGATGTTCCAGACCACCGACCTGGTGCCGCTGCTGGCCGAGCGGGGCGTCAACCTCTCGCGCGAGCAGGTCTTCCGCCTGGTCACGCAGCCGCCGCAGCGGCTGTCGATGGACACCCTCGCGGCTCTGTGCGACATCCTCGGATGCCAGCCCAACGACCTCATCGAGGTCCAGGTCGTCAACGAAGAGGTACGCAAGACGTCTGGCGGCGAGACGCCCGGCCCGCTTCCGGCCGTGCGCCGGACCTCGATCCGGCGGCCGGAGGGCCTGTGAGCGCATCCTCTCCGACGGCTCCGTCAACCGTCGCCCGGCTCGCCGCGCAGGCAGCCCGCCTGGAGGCCGCGACGGCCGCCGTCGTCGGCCACCTCACCTCAGCTCTGCCGTCGCTTGGCCGCAAGGACGCCGAGGCCGCGCTGGTGACCGCGGTGCCGATCCCCACCCGAGGGGCAGCTCGCTACCTGGAAGAACTGGCCAGACACCTCGCGGCCCACCCCGACGCGCTGACGTCAGGCAGCTCGCTCTGTCCACCGGTCCTGCTTCGGCTCGCTGAAGTCCTGCACGATGCCGGGCACTCTGTGGTCCGCCCCGGATGCGCACACTGCGGAAAGATCCGGTCTGACCTGCGGCAACTCCGCCCCGAGGGGCGGCTCTGCGGTTCGTGCGACGCCCGAAGCCGCCAACGCGAAACCTGCGCACGGTGCCACCGTGACGGCCAGCGCGTCGTCGCCCGGCGCCCCGAGGGCCCGATCTGCAACCGCTGTTACCGCGCCGACCCCACCACGTTCGAGGAGTGCGCCGAATGCGGGCAGCTCCGACACCCGGTGGTACGACGGGACGACGGCCGAGGGCTATGCATCAAGTGCTGGAAACGCCCCATGCACACCTGCGTGAGCTGCGGAAAGACCGCAGCCGCCGCCCTCGTTGACGACGACGGCGCACTCTGCCACCTCTGCTACAACCGCCATCGCCGGCCCCGGCGGCTCTGCGGTCGGTGCGGACAGCTCAAGCGCATCGCCCGCAACGCGCGCGACGGACAGCCGGACCTCTGCGACGGCTGCTACCAGGGCCCCGACGCGACCTGTTCGATCTGCAGCCGAGTCCGCCCCTGCGCCAGCCGCGACGAACAGGGACAGCCGGTCTGCGCCACCTGCTACCAGCGTCATCGCACCGGCGAGCCGTGCGCCCGCTGAGGCCGGACCAAGCCGGTCAACACCCGGTGGCCGATCGGGCCGGTCTGCATGACCTGCTACACCGCCGTGCTCCGCTCACCGGCCGAGTGCCCTCTCTGCGGCATGGTCCAGCCACTGATCGCGCGGGATGACGACGGCACCGAGGTCTGCGGACCATGTGTCGGCTTCGCCGCCGACTACACCTGCAAGCAGTGCGGCCGCACGGGCAATCCCCACAGCCGCGGACGATGCGCTCACTGTGTCCTCGGCGAGCGGGTCAACGCCCTGCTGGCCGGGCCCGACGGCACGATCACCTCCCAGCTGGAACCGCTCGCAGCCGCACTGGCGGACGCTCCTTCACCGTTCCCTGCCATCCAGTGGCTCAAGGAGAGCCCGAACACCAAGCTCCTCGCCCGGCTGGCGTCCGAAGGGAACGAGCTCAGCCACGAGCTGCTGGACGAGCTCCCGCCCAGCCGGAGCCAGCGCTACATCCGCCAACTCCTCGTCCACACCGGGGTGTTGGAGGAACGCAACGAGGACCTCGAACGCATCCCGGGCTGGCTGGAGCACGAACTCGCGGACAAGCCGGCCGCGCACGCCAGCCTCGCCCGCCCGTTCCTGCACTGGTTCCTGCTCCGACACGCCCGCCAACGGGCCGCTATCCGCCGCCACCCCGCCTCCGCCGACCGCGACCTGCGACGCCGCGTCAGCGTCGCCCTGGACTTCCTGGCCTGGATGGACCAACGCGGCCTGGCCCTCGCCGACCTCGCCCAGGAGCACATCGACGACTGGATCACCGGGGCCACCAGCCAGCGGCGCTACCTGATCCGCTACTTCCTCAAATGGACCGCGAGCCGCCGGCTCACCCGCGAACTGACCGTCCCCTCCATCCCGAGCCAGGAGCCCCAGGGCCTGCTCGACGACGACGATCGCTGGCAGCTCCTCCAACGCTGCCTGACCGACGACGCCCTGCCGACGGACGTCCGAGCCGGCGGCGCGATCACCCTGCTGTTCGGCACGTCCACCGAACGCCTTTGCCACCTGACGCCTGAACACCTCAAGTTCGGCGACAAGCACGCCCACCTGCTCCTGGGCCGCCACCCCGTCCTGCTGCCTCCACGGCTCGCCGAGCTCCTGCGGCAACTTGCCGAACAGCCTCGACCGCGGCCGCAGCTCTCGCGAGCCCACCCAGGTCCCCAGTGGCTCTTCCCGGGCATGGTCCCGGGCAAGCCGATCTCGACGCACGGCATGACCCAGAAACTCAACCGGCATGGCATCCCGGTTCGCACCGCGCGCAACGGTGCGCTGGCCGCCCTCGCTGCTGATCTCCCCAGCCCGATCCTCGCTGACGTGACCGGGATGCACCGCCACACCGCGCTCCGCTGGGTCGCCTACGCGCGACGCGACTGGGCTGAGTACCTCGCCGCACGAGCCGATGATTTGAAGGACGAACAATGAATCAGCCCAGGAAAAGACGCCATCACACCGTCCCACGGTTCTATCTCGCCCGTTTCGCGGACGCCAGGAAACAACTGATGCGAGTTGAACTCCCAGGCGTCAAGAGGCACTTGATGTCAATCGGCAACGCCACGGTCGAGAACGACTTCTACCTGGTCGAGACCAACGACGGCTCCCCGTCCGACGCTGTCGAGGATTCCCTGTCAGAGCTGGAAGGACAGGCGGCAACAGCACTCCGGCAGCTCATCGACGAACGTGTCTGGCCCATTCCTGAGGCGGTACGCAGGCCGATCGCAGCCTGGGCCGCGATCCAGTACCTCCGCACGCCTGCGGCCCGGCAGGCGGGAAACGACATCGCCGACGCGGGGTTGAAGCTGTCCATTGCGCTCGGCGGGCGATCGCAGATGCGGGCAGCGCTCGAATCCGTCGAGGCCCGCCCGGTCACCGAGGCCGAGGTTGACGAGATGTGGGCGCTCATGACTGCCTTCGACGACTACAAGTATGAGGCTCACCAGAACCTCCACATGCACACCATGAGCAGGAGCTTTCCCGGAACGGCTGCTGGCTTCTTCAGCCGAGGCTGGCACCTCGTCCGCTTCACTAGGAAGGCGCTCATCACAACCGACACCCCGGTCGTCCTCATGAAAGGCCCTGGGCAAGACCCGGGCCTTCCGATCGGGAGCGCGAGCGCTGGCGGCGTGCTGGTTCCGCTTGATCGACGCATGGCGCTGATCATGGGCGAGCATCACACGGAGGATTTCCCCCTTTCCGGCTCGACCTCGATAGCGAAGGCCCTGAACCAACGGCTCGTCTGGAACGCCCGCCGAGCGGCCTTCCACCACCCCGAAGACGACCCGCTCTGCGGACTTGAGCTGCCTCAACCCAGGGACACTGAGGTCGCCTTCACCGATCCTCAGAGCTTCCTCCCGGATGCCTCTGGAGAGGAATAGTGCACCGGAATAACCCCCTCCCGCCAGTATAAAAACGACACTGCCCTAACTGTGGCAGCACAATGTAAAGACCCCCGTGCGTCGACTACGAGCTACTGCTCGAACGTCTTGTGAGACGCTGCACAGCGTCGTCGAGTGCGACCGAGATCTCCGCGCCACTCAACCCGTTTGCTTCAATCCTGAACAAGTCGCCAATAACTGCTGGGACCGGAGTTTCATCAAGCCGGACGATTATGATCGGGATTCCTCGATCCATCAAGGCGGCTGCAGCCGCTTGCCATTCTCGCGTCACGCCGGCACCACTCAGGCAAGCTTGAGACCAAAAGAGCACGAAGTGACTCATTTCCTCGAGCCCCGACGAAATACCTCCCCAGAGCGAATCTGACGGAATTAGTTTGTCCTTGTCAAGCCATACGGCAATCCCTTTTCTCTTGATCTCTCGCGCCACGTCCCCAACGATCACTTTGTCCGACGACCTGTGCGAGAGGAATAGCAAGTGCGGTGAACGGAAGTGTGAGACGGTGCGCTTTCTGTCAGATGCGGCATCTCGCGAAAGGAAGGATCCGATATTTTCCACCCACCGCACGTTCCCTCCGCAGCGATCAACCCACGTGTCGGATGAGACGAGTCCCCCTATGGTGACCGCATAGCCGTGGCCATAGTTGTGAACGGAGGCAAACGGGCAGCAATCAAATTGATCGATCCACCGGTCATCTTGAAGCGTACCCGTACTGCCTTGGTTGCCTGAAGCCAGTACATGTTGCCAAAAGTCAAGCCGCACCGGCAGACCGACCATTAGTTCAGAGACGCCTTCATAGACGGGGCGCAGCCATTCGGCTATCACCATCTTCTGGGGCAGGCATACTATTTGGCGAGGATTTAGCCAAAATGACCCTTGGTCCGCGCCGTAGACAGGCGACGATCTGTCGGATTGGCCGTAATCAAACCGCGCACCGAGGAAGGTTGACGCTTCGCGGTATTGCGCCTTGTTTTCATGGAGCTGATTGATGTCGACGTCCGCGACAACCAGCACACTTCCATTTGCGACAAAGTGCTCCGCGATTGGCTGGGCAATCCTCCATAGATCGCCATCCAAGAAAAGGCCACCCTCTAGATAGATGAAGTTCGGATCGAGCTGGTCGACCAGATCCTCCGATATGACATCGTTGGCTATATTTCCATTTCTGAAGCGGTCTGCATCTTCCCTTTTTAGTACGGCGTGGGCAAGGAGGCATTCCTCTGAGATTTCCTTTAGGTGGTCAAATAGTTGACGCCCGGCCAAGCTATTTCTGCCATTTACGCTGAGCATGCGCTGTAGATAAAGAGTGCGGAGCGTCATTGAGCATCACGCCTTGTGATGGGTTGTGGAGATGATCGCCACACCTGCATTGCGGCTCGTGGTCCACGCCCTCCGGCGTGCCACGGAACATGCCCTCCTCATCACCGTAGGCCCTGGGGCAGCTTCCGGCACCAGAGGCTGGTACCGGAAGCTTCCGGGCTATCGGTCATCGGGACCTTGGTGCGTCATGGCAGAGCGCCGAATAGTGCACGGTTGGAATACGTGCCTTGCGCCAGTAGTCCAGGGCATGCGCTCCGGCTGCTGCCCCGACCCCGAACCCGGCGAAGACGGGGCCCCCGGGCGGCACCTGATCCGCAGCCGCCACTACAAGAACGTCACCGACGAGGACAACAACCACGTCTCCGCCGGCGAGGAACGCGACGTCCCCTGGGTCGCGATCACCCCCGTCGTCAACGCCATCCGTGTCCTGGAACGCATCGTCCCCGAGGGAGAGCTCCTGTTCAGCTCCGCCCACCAGGACTTCTCCGCCCAGCGCGGCAACCACGGCGCGCTGAAGAACGAATCGCTGAACCGGCGGATCGAGGACTTCGTCGACTGGGTGAACCGCGAAGCGATCGCCCAGGGCATGCCGGGCCAAGTCGTCCCCGAGGACCCCCAGGGCCCGGTCAGAATGTCGCGGTTCCGACGGAGTCTGGCCTGGCACATCGCCCGCCGTCCTGGCGGCCTGGTCGCCCTGGCCATCCAGTACGGGCACATGCGCACCGTCCTGGACGCCCGCGTCTCCACCGGCTACGGCACTCGGAGTCGGCACGGCATCCACGGTGTCCTCGACATCGAAACGGCGCTCGCCTCCGCCGACACCGCCGCCCGCCTGCGTGAGCGCCTCGCCGCCGGCGAGAAGATCTCGGGCCCGGCCGCCCGACGGGCCCTGACCGCCGCCGCGGCCGCTCCCCGGTTCGAAGGCCGCCTCGTCCACAAGACGTTCGCGAAGAAGGCCGCGGCCTACCTGGCCCGCGACGGCCTGGTCCTGTTCGACAACCCCGACGCCCACCTGATCTGCGTGTTCAAACGGGACACGGCCCTGTGCGAACCCGCCCCGGACGCTACAGCCCCCAACCAGTACATCTGCCGCCCCGGGTGCGGCAACGCCGTCCGCATCGACACCCACACCGTCGGCCTACGCGAACGCGCCCACGAAATCGATCAGCTCGCCGACCACGCTCCCGACCCGGTCAGCAGGCGTCTTCGCCGCAACGCGGACCTTCTCCGCGCCACCGCGGACACCCACGACGGCACAGCCCAACCCTCCGAGGCCCTGACATGAACCAACAGCACCACGACGAACGAACCCGCATCCGCGAGGCCATCGAGCGCCTCCTCACCGGGCAGGCCGCCACATCCAACGGCAGTCTGACTGTCGTCGCCCTGGCCGCCGAGGCCGGCGTCCACCGCATGGCCCTGCTCAAGCGGCACGCGGACCTGAAGAACGAGTTCTACGACCGCGTCCGCACAGAAGCAAAGCAGACCCCGGAGCCCGAAAAGCGGCTACGGAAGACCGTCACCAACCTCAAAGAGCGGGTCTCCGACCTGACAAAGGAGAACACCGATCTGAAGAACCAGCTCACCCAGCTCACCCTCGCGAGCGCAGTCCTGGCCGACCAGTTGCGCGAGGCCCAGGAACACGCCCGGCTACCCGACAACGTCGTGTGCTTCCCCAAGACCTGACTACGGCACCCGCTCGACCTGCCGGGCTTGAAGGGGGGGTGGGGTGACCGCCACCAACCGGTCACCCCACCCGCACTTACTTACTCAGACCGGTCACCATCGGGATCCATCACAGCGCCGCCGGTCTCTCGCGGCGCCCCGGACTCATCCGCTGACGCCGGAGGCTCCGCCTCACGATCGCGGCCACGCTCCTTCCACTCGTCCACTCCCTGCAGGGCAAGCGAGCCCACAGCGGCAATAGCGGAGATCCCGCCAAAGATCATGTTCAAGTCCACAGTCGGTCCTTGTTGATCAGGACGGACCGGGTCGGCTACGCGGTGAGGCCCCCTCGAAGCCCTCCGCACTGGCGCAGCCGACAGCGGCCCTTGTCGACGACACGACGAGGGCCGACGGAACCGGGCGCTCGGGGAACTCGCGGCTTGGATATCACCAGCTCGCCCGGTGGCTGGCATGGCAGCGGCGGGATGTCGACCTCTGCCACCCGAGACGCACGCACCCGCTCAACAGCAGCGATCAGTGCCACGAGGCGATTGAGGATCTCGTGCCAGCTCGCCGGCTCAATGCCCAAGAGGGTCAACACCTTGAGCACGACGAGCGCCGCCCTGGCCTGGGCCAGCTTCTGCGACCGGTCTTGAGCCTCAACGTCTGGAAGGTTCACGTCAGAGCACGCAAGCTCAACGAGTGCCTCGGGCGTCAGCGACCTGATGGCGTCCTCCGGCAGCCCCCTCACAACCGCCAGAACCCAGAGCGGGACGTTCGCGGACCTCAGCACACGCGCGCGCCGGGCGTTCCCACGGGCTAGATCCCTCTCCGCAGACCCCAGGGAGACGATCTGCGGGCCTAGTACTCCAGCCGTAGATCGTGATCATGCTGGGGTGGCGTCCTGACGGTGGTAGTGGCTTGCTCGGGATCGGGCCTGGTGACGGCGTCTCCAGTGAGACCAGCGGAGCCGGTGTGCCGTATCACGGCCGCGCTCGGCGACCAGGGTGATGAACAGGCGCGAGATCTCGTTGCAGGTCAGCGGGATCAGGTCGTCCAGAGCTGGTCGGCGGGCATGCTCATCGGCGCGGAGGACGGCCAGGAAGGCATGGGCGAGCAAAGCGAGGGTGACCCAGCGGGCCCAGGAGTCGTAACGGCGGACTTGGTGTTCGTCCAGGCCGGCCAGGCCCTTACCGGCCTGGAATGTCTCCTCGACCCGCCACCTTGATCCAGCAACGCGAACCAGGGCTGCCAGTGGAACCGGCCGGAGCGAATAGCAGCGGTAGTAGGCGAGTTCCCCGGTGGTTCGGTTGCGACGGATCAACAGATGGCGGTGCCCGGAAGCCTCGTTGGGCAGGTTGATGTGCGCCCAGTCGTAGAAGCGCTGCCCCTTGGCCCCCGCTCCGGCGGACAGCTTCTGCCAGGCCCGCTTGGGGAGCTTCTTGACCAAGGCATCCGCGCGGAACTTTCCTGCCTGAGTGGCGACTTCGTGGGCGCGGGCCACCGCAAGCACATACCCGGTGCCACGTTCCTCCAGGGCACTTCGCAGCTTCGGGTTGCCGCCGTAGACCTCGTCGCCAGCCACCCACGGGGCGTGGTGGCCGGCATCCAGGAACCGGGCGATCATTCGGGCGGCAAGTTCGGGCTTGGTCGCGAACGCGGTATGCGGGTCGAGCCCGACCGCCTGGCAGCGGTCGGGCTGGTCGGTCCACGAGCGCGGGATGTACAGCTCCCGGTCCACCGCCGCATGCCCGCGTCTCCCGGCGTAGACCAGATAGACGGCGACCTGGGAGTTTTCGATCCGGCCTGCGGTGCCGGTGTATTGGCGCTGGACGCCGACGGTGCGGGTGCCCTTCTTTACGTCGCCGGTCTCGTCGACGACGAGGACCGCCTCGTCGTCGTGGAGGTGCTCGGCGACGTAGTCGCGCAGGTCGTCGCGCACCGCGTCGGCATCCCACTTGGCGCGGCTCAGCAGGTGCTGCATGCCGTCCGGCGTGGGATCTCCGGCGTGCTCGGCGATCGTCCAACAGTTCTTGCGCGGCAGGTCGGCCAGCAGTCCGAGCACCAGCGCCCCGGCCCGCCGACGCGGCTCGACCCGCGCGAAGCGGCCCGCGACCCGGCTCATGAGGTCACTGAACATCGCTTGCCATCGCTCAGCGTCTACGCTGTGACCTGCGGCCACTGATTGATCGTTCGTTGTCTTCACAAACCACGATGATCACCGGTGGCCGCGCCCGCGCCCCGACCGGGCGCGACCGATCCACGGCAAGGGGTCTACCGGCCCGAGCCCGACGCTGGGAAGCCCACATGAGTGAGTACGCACTGAACGAGCGCGAAGCCTTCCTGATCATGTCGCGCTTCGTGTGGCAGTTCGCGAACCGCGCGGGAGACGACCTCTCCACGCTTCTGGGTGACATCGGCCTCCTGGAGGACGGCGGGCCGACTGATCCCGCTGCCTGGACCGACTGGATGGCCTGCGTCCGTTCAGTCGTCGACGGCACAGAAGACCCCGCTGGCGGATCAGCTGGGACGCGTCTACCCAGCGGGCAATGACCTACTTCATCACGGCAGGCGCGGCGACCCGGGCAGCACAACTCCGTGATCACGATCTACGGCTGGAGTACTAGGGCGTGGATGTGCAGCACAACCTGCATACCCTCAGCTGCGAAGAGCACAGGGACGTGACGGCCGACGAAATTACGGCTGCCCGCCTCGCCCAGGCCGCAATCCGCCAAGAACTCCGCCAGATCCGAGCACTTCTCCGAGAACGGGGTCCCTGGCACACACCTAGCTGCACCTCGGAGATGATCTACGTATTCGCCAACGGAGAAGCTTAGGGACGCCTTTTCCTGCATTCCGTGGGCGACGTAGTTGCGATCGGAACAGATCGCGTCCGCAAGATCACGAGGCACGCCGCGCATCAACCGCCGCGCCTGGCGGAGCGACAGCGATGCCGCCTCCGCGTGCTGCGACGACAGGATTCCCCGCGTGAGGTTCACCCGACCAGCTTACAGCCCGTCAGCTAAGTCACTCTGTTACCCAGGACCACTTGGCCAAGCCGGCCGCTTCTGGGCCTAGGTTCAGACTCAGAGGACGTTAAGTCCGTTTCTGGTAGATGCCTCGTCCGGGTTGGGTGAGGAAGCCCTGGCGGGTGAGGCGTCCAAGGCGGGAGCGGGTGAC
>NZ_JARXYZ010000023.1 GCF_029894125.1 Kitasatospora sp. MAA19 | reverse complement strand
GGTAGATGTCGCAATCCACACCGAGCCAGAAGGCCCTCACTCATTTCAAGACCACACAGCCGTGAGCCCTGTCACCAACCTCCGTGGTCAGTACACCTAGACGCTGCCGCGCCGTTCCCCCAGGCCCTGGTGGACGCGCAGCAGCAGTTCCTGCAGCACCTGCCGCTCCCGCTCGTCCAGCGGCGCCAGCACCTCGTCCTGCACGGCGCGCGCCCGGGCGTCCAGCTCCGCGAGCAGCGCCCGCCCGGTGTCGGTGACCGCCACCGAGACCCGGCGCCGGTCGACCTGGTCCCGGGTGCGCTCGACGTACCCGGCGGCGGCCAGCTGGTCCGCGACCTTGGCCATGTCGCTCGGGTCCACGCCCAACCGCTGGACCAGGTCCCGCTGGGCGTGCGGCCCGAAGTCGGCGAGCGCAGCCAGCACGGCCATGTCCCAGAGCCGCAGGCCGCGTTCGGCGAGCCGCTCGGCGAGGCGGCCTCGCGCGGTCCGGCCGATCCGGGCGAGCAGGAAAGTGCTGAGGTCGAGCAGCGTCGGCGGCAGGGCGGGCGTGGGGGCAGGGACGCGGTCGAGGTCGGGGAGCGGGGGTTCGGTGGCCATGGCGGCAGTTTAGGGTCGATCCCTACAGTGGGTGCGGACCCACTAATATTCCGAACCCAGGAGCCTAGACCGTGGACGCCCTGTACCCCCGCCTGCTCGTCACCCGCTTCGCCGCGTGCTTCGACTTCTACCGGGCGGTCCTGCCACCACTCACCGGGGCCACCCTGGTCAAGGGCACGCCCGACGGCCCCTACGCCAACTGGGACGTCGACGAGCAGGCCGTCCTCGTGCTCTACGACCGCGCCTCGATGGCCGCCACCCTGGGCACCACCGACCTGCCCGACCGCCCGGGCGCCCCCGCCCAGGACGCCGCGATGCTGGTCTTCCGGGTGTCCAGCGTGGACGACGCCCTCGCCCTCTGCCTGCGCCACGGTGGCACCCTCGTCGTCGGCCCGACCGACCGCCCCGCGTGGGGGCCGAACCTGCGCACCGCCCACCTGCGGGACCCGGACGGCCACCTGATCGAGCTGCAGTCCTACTGAGCCGACGGCGCCCGGACGGACGTCGAGGCGGGTCGGCCGAGGGGCCCGAGGCCGGCTGACCGACGGCGCCCACGGCAGGAGGGGCGGCCGCCCCCTGCCGCGGCCTGACGGGGACAGCCGAAAGCGCCCGATACCCAGAACGGCCCGCCCTCTCCTGTCACAGGTCGGCGGGCGGCAGGCCGAGCTGGTCGTGCCAGGCCTGCCGACCCACCGGGGTGACCGCGATGGCGCGGGTGGTACCGATCCGGCTGAGCCATCCGGCGGTGAGCGCGTGGGTGCACAGCGCGGCCCCAGCCGCGCCGCCGAGGTGGGGGCGGCGCTCGGTCCAGTCCAGGCAGGCCCGCACGAGCGGGCGGCGGGATCCGTTCGGCAGGGTGATGCCGAGTTCGGCGTCCAGGCCCGGCCGTCGAGCAGGGCCAGGCAGAAGGCGGCCCGGGTGCCGTCGGCCAGCAGCCCGGCCACGGCGGACAGGTCCACCCCCACGTCCCGGTCCGCATGCCGTTCGTCCATGCCTCGACGTAGCGTTCCCGGGTCCGCAGGGCCGCCCGTGCCCTCGGCATGGAGGAGCCATGACCGCAGCCCACCCGACCGTCGCCGCTTCGCCACGGCCGGACCTGGTCGTCACCGACAGCCCCACGGCCGCAGACCTCGCGCTGGTCTCCGACGCGCTGGACCGCTTCAACGTCGAACGGACCGGGGTCGACGACCGCCGCCCGCTCGCCGTCCTGGTCCGTGAGCCCCGGACGCACCGGATGCTCGGCGGGCTGACCGGGCGCACCTCGCTCGGTCTGTTCTTCGTCGACCTGTTCCACCTGCCGCCCGGGCTGCGCGGCCAGGGGCTGGGCGCGGAGATCCTGCGGCGGGCCGAGGAGGAGGCCTGCGCCCGCGGGTGCCGCTCGGCCGTGCTCTACACGATCAGCTTCCAGGCCCCGGGCTTCTACCTCAAGCACGGGTGGCGGCTGCTGGGCGAGGTTCCCTGCGATCCGCCGGGCACCAGCCGGGTCTTCCTCACCAAGCAGCTCTCCGCCGCCGGGTGACGCGGCGGCGGGCGAACGAGTCCTGACCGCCGGGCGGCCCCCGTGCTCCCGGCGGTCAGCGGCGGGCGGCGGCGGTCAGTTGTGGAAGACCTGCAGTTCGCGAACGGCGTCCTCGAACTCCTCCGGCAGCAGCGTGCGGTCGGCCGACTGCTCGGCGGGGCGGGCGGCCCCGGCGGCCACGCCGTCGGCGTGGGCGAGCGCGTCGGCCGGGGAGGCCGGCGAGCAGGCGTGTCCGAGCGCCGGCGAGCGGCCGTCGGCGCCGGGGACGTGCCCGAGGATGGCGGCGCAGTACCGGACGTCCGGTACGGGCAGCGGGCGGAGCGCGGCCGAGGTCGCCGGGGCGGCGGCGACCGCTCCGGCGAGGGTGAGACAGCCGAACGCGGGGGCGACGAGCTGGCGCGGGATGCGCATGAGTACCTCCGAAACGGTCCGGGACAGGCCGGAACAGGGGGACGGCGGCGGCCGTGGACGAGGCCGCCCGCGCCCATTCGACGGGCGGCCCGCTCCCCCGGCCCGACCGACACACCGCAGACCGCACTAGTCGTACGTATGCCGCCGGATCGCCGACCGGGCCCGTCCGGGATGGCACCGGGCCCCGCCCGGGTCAGCGCCCGGGGTCGCCCTGCCCGGGCTCGTCCGCCCACAGCTCGGCGCTGCACGCCGCCACCAGCGCGCCGATCCTGGCCCAGGCCTCCTCCGCGGGCAGCGGTTCGAGCCGGCGGCCGTCCCGCAGCCGCAGCGCGACCAGGTCGTCCGCGGCCTCCTTGGCCCCGATCACCGCCTGGTAGGGCACCAGCCGCGCCGCCCGGATCCGGGCGCCGAGGCTGCCGTGTTCGGGCCCGGCGACCTCGGCGCGCAGTCCCAGGTCGAGGCAGCGCTGCCGCAGCCGCTCGGCCTGCGGCAGTTCACCCTCGGAGACCGGCAGCAGCACCACGTGCGCGGGGGCCAGCCAGGCCGGGAACGCGCCGCCGTACAGCTCGATCAGGTGGGCGACCACCCGCTCCACGCTGCCGATCACGCTGCGGTGGACCATCACCGGCCGGTGCTTGGCGCCGTCCGGGCCGATGTAGTGCAGTCCGAACCGCTCGGGCTGGTGGAAGTCGATCTGCACGGTCGACAGGGTGAACTCGCGTCCGGCGCCGTCGGCGATCTGCACGTCGATCTTCGGCCCGTAGAACGCGGCCTCGCCCTCCGCCGCCTCGAACGGCACCCCGGAGCGCTCCAGGACGTCGGTGAGCAGCGCGGTCGCCCGCTCCCACAGGGCAGGATCCGCCACGTACTTGCCGCCCGCGCCGGGCAGCGAGAGCCGGTAGCGGACCGGTTCCACGCCGAGCGCGCGGTGCGCCTCGCGGATCAGCTCCAGCGCGGCGACGGCCTCGTCCGCGGCCTGCTCCGGGGTGCAGAACACGTGTGCGTCGTTCAGCTGGATCGCCCGGACCCTGGTCAGCCCGCCCAGCACGCCGGACAGCTCGGAGCGGTACATTCCGCCCAACTCCGCCATCCGTAGCGGCAGTTCCCGGTAGCTGTGGGGGCGGGAGCGGAAGATCAGGGCATGGTGCGGGCAGAGGCTCGGCCGCAGCACCATCTCCTCCGAACCCAGCTCCATGGGTGGGAACATGTCCTCGCGGTAGTGCGCCCAGTGGCCGGAGATCTCGTACAGCTCGCGCTTGCCGAGCACCGGCGAGTACACGTGGCGGTAGCCGGCCCGCCGCTCGCGTTCGCGGATGAACTCCTCCAGGGCGTGCCGGATCGCGGCGCCGTCGGGCAGCCAGTAGGGCAGGCCGGAGCCCATCAGCGGGTCGGTGTCGAACAGGTCGAGTTCGCGGCCGAGCTTGCGGTGGTCGTGCATGAGGGGTCTCCACTCGGGTGGGCGGGCGAGTGGACCGGAAACGGCGAAGCCCCGGGGCACTCGCCCCGGGGCTTCGGACTAGGTCAGCAGTCAGCGCGCCGGGACTCTCTCCGGCGTCGTCGTGGCGAGTGCAGCGCGCTTCATGCCGTCCACGGTAGCAGGGCGCCGGCCGCCGCGGCGATCTTTACGGCGCGCCCGCTCAGTGGAGGACCACGCAGCCGCGTGCGTCGAGTTCGCCGAGCAGTCGCGGTGAGGGCCGCACCTCGTTCCACCGCAGGTCCAGCTTCTCCAGTGCGGGCAGCTCGGCCAGCCAGCGCGGCAGTTCGGTGATCCGGTTGCCGCGCAGGTCGAGCCGGCGCAGCAGCGGCAGCCCGGCGAGCACCGGCGGGACCTCGGCGAGCGAGTTCTCCCGCAGGTCGAGTTCGCGCAGTCCGGTGAGCCCACCGAAGGTGTCCGGCAGGGCGGTCAACCGGTTGCCGCGCAGCCAGAGTTCACGCAGTCCGACCAAGCCGCCGAGGCTTTCGGGCAGCGCCGTGAGCCGGTTGTGCTGAGCGCGCAGCTCGATCAGGGCGGTCATCTCGCCGACGGTGGCGGGGAGTTCGGACAGCCGGTTCTCGCCGACGTTGAGGTAGCGCAGCGCGGTGAGCCGGCCGAGCGTGTCCGGCAGGGCGGTCAGCGCGTTGTCGTGCAGGTAGAGGAAGTCGCCGAGCGCGATCAGGTCGCCCAGCTCGGCGGGCACCCCGGTGAGCCGGTTGTGCCCGAGGTCGAGGGTGCGCAGCCGCCGTAACCTCCCCACCTCGGAGGGCAGTTCGGTCAGGCCGGTCTCGGCGAGGATGAGCACGGTCAGGTCGGTCCGGTCCCACACCTCGGCCGGCACCGCGCCCAGCGGCCGGCGCCAGAGGTTCAGCGTCACGTCTGTCACGCCGACCATTCTCCCGCCGCCGCTCCGGGGCGACGGGGCCCACGGGGCCGACGGGGCAAAGGAGGTCGACGGGCGGGCTCACCGGGCCGGGCCGGGGATGCCTACACCCCCGCACCCCCCGGCGGTACGGCCGCGGTGCGCCCGTGCCGTCGGCAGGGTGGAACAGGCGGTCGACGACGCGGTGCAGAAGCTCCCGGGGAGCACCGGCACGGTCGCGGCGGCCCAGCGCGGTCCGTACCGGTCGGCGGCCCGGCGCACCAGCTCCGGTCCGGTCCGGTCCGGGTGGGGCGGGAGGCGTGGCACGGAGCGGACCGGCCGTCGGACCGGCCGTCGAGGTGGCCGCCGCGCAGGCCCCGCCGTCCGCGTAGGCCGAGCGCCTCGACGTCGCCCCGGTCGAAGGAGATTCGCCAACCCTCCCACCAGGCGTCATGCACGCCCCACCAGGCGGGAATCCTGGCGTGCCGGTCCCCCCTTGACGGCTCGTCCGGTCACCGCGCCGAGGCCGGACGGCCCGCCTAGGGCTCGGCGGGGACCTCGGCGTTCTGGGCGGTCAGGTACTCCTCGCGGATCACCTTCGGCCCGAACGGCCAGGCGCCCTCGGCCCTCGACCACACCAGGTAGGCGAGGCCGCCGAGGCCGACCCAGGCCAGCGACCACTCGATCGGGTGGACACCCGGGTTGGCCTTGTCCGCGTAGCCGTAGATGACCAGCCAGCCGACGGCGGCGACGACGCCGGGCAGCGGGTAGAGCACCATCCGGTACGGGCGGGCGAGTTGCGGCTGCCGCTTGCGCAGCACCGTGACGGCGGCGATCTGGGCGAGCGCCTGGACGATCACCATGACGCTGGTCAGCAGGGTGATCAGGATGGTCAGCGGCGGGTGCTCGGCGGAGCTGCCGATGTGCCGGGCGAACAGGAAGCCGGCGGCGGTGACGGTGCCCATGGCCACCAGGCCGACCACCGGGAAGCCGTGCCTGGGGTGCAGTCGGCCGAAGGCGCGGAAGAACATCCCGTCGCGGGCCGCGTCGTACGGCACCCGGGACCCGCCGAGCAGGCCCGTGTAGACGGAGGCGAAGGCGGTGATCAGGATCAGCACCGTCACGGTGTCGGCGGCGCCCTTGCCCCAGGTCTTCTCCAGTACGGCGGAGGCGACCGATTTGGAGGCCACGTTCCCGGGGTCGAGCATGTCCTTCCAGTCGATCACGCCGAGCACGCCGATCTGCATCAGCAGGTAGATGCCCATGATGGCGGTGATCGAGAAGATGATGGCGCGCGGCATCACCCGGCCCGGGTTCCTGATCTCCGCGCCGAGGTAGGAGGCGGTGTTGTAGCCGAGGTAGTCGTAGATGCCGATGGTCAGGCCGGCGGCGAAGCCGATCCAGAACTGCCCGTGGGTGAGCTCGATGGCGTGGGCGGGCCAGTCGAAGGCCATCGAGGGGTGGAAGTCGGTGAACGAGGCGACGATCACGGCCGTGACGGAGATGATCATCACGGCCCACATCACGACGGTGATCCGGCCGATGTTCTCGACCCTGCGCCACAGCAGCAGCACGACGAGGGCGAGGATCGCGACACCCACGGCGTCGCCCTGACCGGTCGTCATGTCCGGCCACAGGTAGGCCAGGTACTGCACCAGGCCCTGGACGCCGGTGGACATGATCAGCGGGATGAAGAGCATCGCCGTCCAGACGAACAGGAAGGGCATCAGCCGCCCACTGCGGTACTGGAAGGCCTCGCGCAGGTAGACGTAGGTGCCGCCGGCGCCGGGCAGCGAGGCGCCGAGCTCGGCCCAGACCAGGCCGTCGACCAGGGCCAGGAGCGCGCCGGCGATCCAGCCGACGACGGCCTGCGGACCGCCGAAGGCGGCGACCATCAGCGGGATCGTGACGAACGGTCCGATGCCGCACATCTGGCTCATGTTGATCGCGGTGGCCTGGAAGAGGCCGATTCTTCGGGTGAAACCTGAGGACACGGGTGGCTCCGGGAAGGTGGGGGGAGACAACGCGCGCACAGGTGGCCACCGGGGACGCGGAGTTCAGGATCCCGACCGGAGCACCGACCGTCAATAGCCATAGTTAGGAAACTTTCCCAAACCTGGACGGCGGCCCCGCAGGCACCGGCGGCGCCGGACACGTCGAATGGCGCATCGAACCGATCGGCCGGGGCGTGAAAGCGGAAAGGCCCACCCGGGAGTCCGGGCGGGCCCTGCTGCCGTGCGGTCCGCGTCACATGTTGATCATGTGACCGGCGAGGCCGTGGATGGCTTCCTTGACCGCCTCGCCGAGGGTCGGGTGGGCGTGGACGTTGCGGGCGACCTCGTGGACGGTGAGGTCCCACTGCTGGGCCAGGGTCAGCTCGGGCAGCAGCTCGGTGACCTCGGGGCCGATCAGGTGGGCGCCGAGCAGCTCACCGTGCGTGCCGTCGCTGATGACCTTGACGAAGCCGATCGGGTGGCCGAGGCCGTGCGCCTTGCCGTTGGCGGTGAACGGGAACTTGGCGACCTTGACGTCGTAGCCGAGCTCCCGGGCCTGCGCCTCGGTGTAGCCGAAGGAGGCGATCTGCGGCTGGCAGTAGGTGGCGCGCGGGATCATGGCGAAGTCGACCTCCATGGTCTCCGCCCCGCCGATGGTCTCGGCGGCGATCACGGCCATCGTCTCGGCGGCGTGGGCGAGCATCAGCTTCGCCGTCACGTCGCCGATCGCGAAGATGTGCCCGGCGCTGGTACGGCCGCGGCCGTCCACCGCGATGGCACCGCGGTCGGTCAGCTTGACGCCGGCGTTCTCCAGGCCGTAGCCGTTGACGCGCGGCGCGAAGCCGATCGCCTGGAGCACCTTGTCGGCCTCCAGCACCTGCTGCTGCCCGTCCTTGGTGACGGTGACCTTGACCTTGCCGTTCGGGTCGCTGTCGTCGATCGACTCGACCCGGGTGGAGGTCAGCACCTCGATGCCGAGCTTGCGGTACTGCTTGGCCAGTTCGGTGGAGACCTCGACGTCCTCCAGCGGCACCACGCGGTCCAGGAACTCGACGATGGTGACCTTGACGCCGTAGTTGTGCAGCACGTACGCGAACTCGACGCCGATCGCGCCGGCGCCCGCGATGATGATGCTCTCCGGCAGCTGCTCGGTGAGGATCTGCTCCTCGTAGGTGACCACGCGGTCGCTCAGGCTGGTGCCGGGCAGCAGTCGGGTGGTGGCGCCGGTGGCGATGATGCAGTGGTCGAAGGTGACGACCTCGAAGCCGCCGCCGCTGAGCGCGACCTGGAGGGTGCGGTCGTCGACGAAGGTGCCCCGGCCGTCGTACTCGGTGATGCCGTTCTTCTTCATCAGGTAGTGGACGCCCTTGACCCGGCCGTCAGCCACCGAGCGGCTGCGGCGGAAGGCCTCGCCGAAGTCGAAGGTCACCTGGCCCTCGACCTTGATGCCGAAGGTCTTGGCCTCCTTGGTGAAGATGTGGGCGAGCTCGGCGTTGCGCAGCAGGGCCTTGGAGGGAATGCAGCCGACGTTCAGGCAGACGCCGCCCCAGTACTTGGCCTCGATGACGGCGGTCTTGAGGCCGAGCTGCGCGGAACGGACGGCGGCGGTGTAGCCGCCGGGGCCGGCGCCGAGGACGACGACGTCGTAGTGCGTGCTCATGTTGCTGACTCCTCCGAGGGTGTCACGGTGTCGTGATCTCGGTCCCATGGTGTCAGGACCGGGTTCGCCGCACCCACCGGGTCTCGGCGGATGCGCTCCGCGCGGCACCGTACCCGGCCGGAGCCGGATTGTCAGTGGCGTGTGCCATGGTGCTCGACATCCTCGCCCGCCAGGGGCGACGTCCGAGGGGAGGGCCGAATGGGGGATCAGTACGGCCGCGGCGGCCCGGGCGGCCACCGGGGCGGGTGGGCCCGCCGCCCGAGGACGGCAGCGGGCCCACCCGGGCGTCAGGCCGTCACCTCGTGGGCGTGGCCCCCGCTCATACCGCCGCCGCCACCCGCCTGGCCGGCGGGGCGTTGCGGCGGCACGGGCCGGTTCAGCGAGGAGAGGTCCCAGGCGTAGGTGCCGACGGCGTGCGCGATCACGTCGATGTTGACGTCGAAGGCGTCCATGTCGATGTTGCCCAGGTTGTCACAGGCCTTGTGGTAGCAGGCGTCGAAGGCCACGCCCGCCGCGCCGCCGTAGCGGTCCTCCTGCTGCGGCGACTTGATCTTCTCGGCGCCGGTGTCGGTGCCGCCGGCCGGGATGCCCGCGTCGATGAACGGGCCGTAGTCGGAGCGGCCGTCGAAGGCGGCCGGCTCGTGCGGCAGACCTCGGCCGTCCAGGTAGCCGGTGAGGTCCCGCTCGATCTGCGCCGAGCCCTCGGGGCCCGCGCCGCCGCCGGCGCTGCCGGAGCCGTCGTAGACGAACTGCGCGTAGTTGGGAGAGGCGATCATGTCGAAGTTGAGGTAGAGCTTGATCTTCTTCGTGTCCGCCTCGGAGAGCGACTTCACGTACGCCTCCGAGCCCTTGAGGCCGAACTCCTCGGCGGACCACCAGGCGAATCTGACCTTGTTCTTCACCGGGTGGACGCTCAGGTTGCGCGCGACTTCCAGGATGCCCGCCGAACCGGAGCCGTTGTCGTTGATGCCGGGCCCGGCCGGGACGGAGTCGAGGTGCGCCCCGACCATCACGGTGTTCTGCTCGTCGCCGCCCCGGGTCTCGGCGATGACGTTCCAGGTCTTGCGCGGTTCCATGAAGGTGCGGACGTCGAGGTTCACCCGGACCGGTCCGGCGGCGGCCTTCGCGGCCAGCGCCTCGCCCGCGGCCCGGGTGATCCCGCCGGTGGGGATCCGGCCGGCCGTCGGCTCCCCGAGGGTGCCGTTGAGGTCGCCCTCAGCGTTGTTGTAGATGATCGCGCCGACCGCACCGGCCGTCGCCGCCGCGGCCTGCTTGACCGCGAAGCCGCACCCGCCGCGCTGGATCAGCGCGATCCGGCCGGTGAACGCCCCCGCCGGGTAGTCGGCGGGCGCACACCCGGTGGTGGCGCTGACCGGGACGACCGCCAGGTCGGTGGTCAGGCCCGCGTCCGGACCGCCGACCGAGTACGTCATGGCGATCAGCGGGACGGGCTCGGCCTGCGGGGACAGCACCTGCAGGTGCTGCGTGCGCGCCTCGAAGAAGGTGTACTCGAACTCCTGCCGGGACACCTTCAGCCCGGCCCGGCGGGCCTGCTCGTAGACGTAGCGCGCGGACTCGTCGTGCCCCTTCGAACCGGCCACCCGAGTACCGCCGTTGCGATCCGCTATCCGCTGGAGCGCGGCCAGGGTGTCGTGGGCGCTCTCGGCGTCGGAGGCCTCGACCAGCCGCGCGGCCAGCCGCTCGCCTCTGCGCGCCGGGTCCGGGTCGGCGGCCGCGCCACCGGCTCCGACCAGCAGCAGCGGGGCGACCAGGGCGCCGACGGTCAGCGCGGCGCCCGCGCTCCGGACGGTGGCGGTGCGCGGGCGCGGGACCGGTAATGGCGTGGAACGGTCGAGCGGGGTGGTCGGGCTCAGCGGCGGGGCGGTCAGGCGGCGGGTTCCAGGCTTCAAGGCGACTCCTTCCGGCGGTCCGTGAACCCCTGATTTGACAGGACCCGGAACCGCGTTGCCAAGCCCGCCACACCGCTGCGGGATGCGAACCGCAGCGGACGCGGTGATCCTGGAGGGGTGGGGCCGTCTCATCCAGGAGTGTGACCACATGTCCATGTTGGATAAGCTCAAGGGCCTGCTGAAGGGCCACGAGGACCAGGCCGAGAAGGCCGTCGACAAGACGGGCGACGCCGTCG
This sequence comes from Kitasatospora sp. MAA19, assembly GCF_029894125.1. Lineage (GTDB taxonomy): Bacteria > Actinomycetota > Actinomycetes > Streptomycetales > Streptomycetaceae > Kitasatospora. Next base: position 127,291 of record NZ_JARXYZ010000023.1, on the reverse strand, counting down.
ACGAGCGGACCCAGGGCACGTACAGCGGCCAGGTGGACGCCGCCCAGGAACAGCTGAAGAACCAGTTCCGCGACCAGCCACCGCAGTAGTAGCGACCCGCTTCCCGCCGTACGCCTGCGGCCCCGGTCCGGCCCGCTCGGCCGGACCGGGGCTCAGCCGTCCCGGTCCGGAGCCACGGCCTCGGCCGGCTCGGCTCCGTCCGCGCCCGTTCCGCCCGCGCCCGTGCCGCCCGCTCCCCCCTCACAGGCCCGTGCGGCCGTCGATGCTCTCCCGGAGCAGGTCCGCGTGACCGTTGTGGCGGGCGTACTCCTCGATCAGGTGGACCAGGATCCAGCGCAGCGAGACGGTCTCCGAGCCGACCCAGGCCGCCGCGCGCCCGGAGAGCCGTCCGGTGTCCTCCAGCGTCGCCCCGGCGGTCAGTTCGCGACCATGGCCGACCTCCGCCTGCCAGTCGGCCAGCGCCTCGGCCATCCCCCGGTCCGGAGTGAGGGCGTAGCCGCCCTGGCCGTCCTCGCCGTAGAGCGGCGGCGCGTCCTCGCCTGCCAACACCCCTCGGTGCCAGTTGCGTTCGACCTCGGCGAGGTGCTGGACGAGGCCGAGCAGGGTCATCGTCGACGGCGGGACGGCCGCCAGCCGGACCTGCTGGTCGTCGAGCCCGGCGACCTTCTGCGCCAGCGTCGCCCGATGGAAGTCCAACCAGCTTTCCAGCATGGCGCGTTCGTCCGCGTGCGGGGGCGGGGTCGGCCGCCCGTCAGGTGTCGTTCCCATGGCCGCCACTGTGGCACAGTCCGGCGTCCGAGGCGATCACCCGGCCGGTTGCACGGCCCGCTCGCCCTGGTCCGGCGCGGGCGCGGGCCGCCGGGGCGGATGCCGGGTCAGGAACAGCAGGAGAGTCAGCTGTACGGCTGCGCCCACGGCCGGCCCCGCCCACACCCCGGTCACTCCGAGTGGACCCGACAGGCCTGCCGAGGCGGCGAGTTGGGCGCCCAGGCCGAGCAGCACGGAGAGCACCAGCGGCCGGCCGGCACCCGCGGCCTGGTGCACGCCGCCGAGGGCGACCACCAGCGCGTACGGGAGCAGGTAGAGCGCCGCCATCCGCAGGAAGCCGACGGACTGCCCGGCGACGGCCGGATCGTGGGTGAACAGCGCGGTCAGCGGGGCGGCGAGCGTCGCGGAGAGCACCGCCGCGACGGCGCCGAGGAGTGCGGCGAAGCGCCCGGTGGCGCGGTGCAGCGAGCGCAGCCCGGCGGCCTCGCCCGCGCCGGTGAGGCGGGCGGCCTCGATCGCGGCAGCCTGGCGGAGCGCGTAGAAGGCCATGGTGACGACCAGCAGCATCCGGTAGCCCACGCCGTACCCGGCCACCGCCGCGACGCCGAAGCCCGCGACCAGGGCGAGTTGGGCCGTGCCGACCGCCATCCGGGCGGTGAAGTCCAGACCGAACGGCGCTCCCGCGCGGACGATCCGGCCCGCCGCCGTGCCGACTCCCCCGGCGGGCGCGGGCATCCGCGGCCGCAGCCGCAGGGTGACGGCGAGGGCGACCGCCCGCGAGGCGGCCAGCGCCAGCGCGGCGCCGGTCACGCCGAGGCCGGCGCCGAGGACGAGCAGCGGGTCGAGGGCGAGCAGCAGCGCGTTCGACAACAGGGCGATCCGCATCGGGGTGCGGGTGTCGCCCGTGCCCTTGAACAGTTCGTCGGCGACGCGCTGGGCGAAGAACAGGGTGAACGCCGGGAAGGCGACGGTGAAGTAGTCGGCGGCGAGGGCGGCGGCGTCGCCGTCCAGGAAGGCGCCGGCCAGGCGGTCGCGCAGCAGGAAGCCGGGGACGGCGAGGGCGATGCCACCCGCCGCGCAGAGCCGCCAGGCCGCGCGGGTGGTGCGGGCGGCGGCGTCGCGGTCGCCGGCGCCGAGGGCTCGGGAGAGCCGCACGCTGGTGCCCGAGCCGACCACCAGGACGAGCCCGAGCAGCAGGTTCTCCACGGCGCCGGCCAGGGTGACGGCGGCGACGGCGGCCCCGCCGAGGCCGGCCACCCAGAAGGTGCCGATCGCCGAGGCGACGACCCCGGACAGCAGTTCGGCGTAGACCGGCCCGGCCAAGGCGATCAGCCGCGACGGATGCCCGCGCATGTTCCTCCCCCGTTCCGCCGCCACCCGGCGGCCCCTGGACGCGCCTCGTGGGCGGATCCGACCCGGCCCGCATCGAGTCCCACGGCGCCTCGAATAGAGATACCTCTTATAGAGGCACCTCGACAAGAGGTAGCATGGGCGCGCCATGGGGCGCACTCCGACGAAAGGGCTTCGACCGTGCTGACCCTCGCGATCCTGGGCTTCCTGTTCGACCAGCCGCTGCACGGCTACCAGCTCAAGTCCCGCATCACCGGCCTCACCGGCCACGTCCGGCCGGTCAGCGACGGCGCGCTCTACCCCGCCATCACCCGGCTGGAGAAGGCCGGACTGCTGCGCCGCCGCGCCGAGCCCGGCAGCGGAGCCGCGCCGCGCCAGACCCTGGAGCTCACCGAGGAGGGCCGGGCCGAGCTGCGGCGCCGACTGGCCGACCCGGAGCAGGCCGAGATCACGGACCAGATCCGGTTCTTCGCCCACGCCGCCTTCCTGCACCACCTCGCCGACCCGCCCCAGCAGGCGGCCGTACTCCGGCGCCGGCTGGCCTTCCTGGACGAGCCGAGCAGCTTCTTCCAGGACGCGGACGGCCACCCGGTCACCGCCGAGCGGGAGCCGAACCCCTTCCGGCGCGGCATGCTGCTGGTCGCCCGCGCCTCCACGGCGGCCGAGCGGGCCTGGCTCACCGAGACCATCGCGGAACTGGACGGCTAGGGCCGGCCGGTCCGGCGGGTCCGGCCGGGGCTGCGGACGGATCCGAACGGCCGACCGAGCGCCCGGAATTGGACCGTCCCGCAACGGGTCCCAGCCCCGCCCCGGCATCGCTATGATGATCCGCCTCACGTCCACGGCTTCCCCTCCGCGGCGTGAACCGCCACCGCGCCCCGCCCGCCCTCCTGGAGGCCGCCGTGCCCACCGCCGAGACCGCCGCCGCCCGCCCCGCGCCGCTGACCCGGGACGACATCCCCGGCTGGTTCTTCCGGCTCGACCGGGCGGCCTTCGGCCATCTGCTGGCCGCCCAGACCACGGCGGGCGTCGCCGGCGACATCCTCGAACTCGGCAGCTACCTCGGCCGCAGCGCCGTCCTGCTCGGCGACCACCTCCGGCCCGGCGAACGGCTGACCGTCTGCGACCTGTTCGACTCCGAGGCGGGCGACGCGGACAACGCCGCCGAGATGGCGATGTCCTACCGGAAGACCCTCACCCGGAGCGCCTTCGAGGCCAACTACCTCGCCTTCCACACCACGTTGCCGGAGATCGTGCAGGCGCCCACCTCGGTGCTGGCCGACGGCCGGATCCCGGCCGGCAGCTGCCGGTTCGCTCACATCGACGCCTCCCACCTGTACGAGCACGTCGCCGGGGACATCGCGGTGGCCAGGGCGGCGCTGGCCGAGAACGGCGTCGTCGCGCTCGACGACTACCGCTCCGAGCACACCCCCGGCGTGTCGGCGGCGGTCTGGGAGGCGGTCTTCACGGGCGGCCTGCGACCGGTGCTGCTCACCCCGATGAAGTTCTACGGCACCTGGGGCGACGCCGCGGCCGTCCGGCAGGTCCTGCTGGCGCGCGACTGGCCGGCCGAGGGCTACACGGTGGACGACGACACCATCGCCGGGGGACAGGTGCTGCGGCTCAACTACCAGGTCAAGGCCCCCGTGCAGCAGTCCGCCCCGCGCCGGCTCGCGCTGGACCTGCTCCCGCCGGTCGCCACCCGGGCGACCCGCCGGGTGCTCCGGACGCTGCGCGAACGCCGCGCCGTCCGCCCGGTGCCGACCTCCTGACGCCCCCTCGGGCCACGGACGACGCGGCGCGGGCCACGCGGCCGACGCGGCGACCCTGGTGTTCGGATACCGCTGACTCCGGTGTTCAGATACCGCTCCGGCGGCAGAACCTCGCCTGGAGCAGATCGGTGAAGACACCGATGGGGTCGTCCCAGCCGCCGTCGCTCCAGTCGCCGTTGACGTTGACGGTGACCATCTGTTCGCCATCGCGGGCGCCGTAGGCGTAGGACCACGATCCGAAGAGCGCACCCCCCATGCCCCAGACCGTCACCCCGCAGGGCAGTCTCACCGAGGAGACACCGAGACCGTAGGCGGCGTCGGAAATCCAGTCGCGGGTGGGCACGGTGGTGAACATGTCGCGTTGCCGGTCCGGCGGCAGTATCCGGCCTCCCAGCAGGGCGCCGAAGAACCGGTTGAGGTCCCCGGCGGTGGAGATCATGCCGCCGGCGGCCCAGAACACCGACGGATCGAGCTCGGTCGCGTCGTGGACCGGCGCCCCCGGGCCGGTTTGGAACAGCTTCGTGTAGTGCCGGGAATGCGGCCCGTGGATCGTCGGGTCGCCGCCGTGCGGCAGGTACGTGCCGGTCAGTCCGAACGGACGGGAGATCCGCTCCGTGATCTCCTCGGCGAGCGCGCGGCCGGTGGCCCGTTCGACGATCATGCCTGCGAGGACGTAGTTGGTGTTGGAGTACGCCCAGTCCGAACCCGGCGTGAAGGCGGGCGGATGGGATGTGGCGATCTGCACCAGCGACTCGGGGGTGTGCGTCTCGTGGCGGTTCAGTGCTTCCACGTCATCGGTGTAGTTGAAGATCCCGCTGGTGTGGTTGAGCAGCATCCTGATGTTCACCCCGGCACCGTCGTGGTGGCCGTGCAGCACGCCGGGCAGCCACCGGTCCGCGGTGTCGTCCAGGCTCAGCCGGCCTTCGGCCGCCAGTTGCAGCACGACGGTGGCCACGAACGTCTTGCTGATGCTGCCGATGCGGAACCGGTCCTGCGGTGAGCGCCTGCCGCCGGTCCGGGTGTCGGCCACTCCCGCGGTCCCGAACCACGGCCGGGTGCCGTCGCGGACCTCGACGAGGATGCCGGGGAGGCCGCCTCGGGCCACGGCCAGCTCCAGCACGTGCTGGATCGCCTCGTAGCCCTCGGCGCTTGAGGCCGACGCGGGCTCAGGTGCCGTGCCCGCAGCCCCGGCTGGTTCGGCGCCCGGCCGGCCGCCGTCCGTACGAGCAGTGTGCTGGTGCATGCGATTCTCCTCGTCGTGTGCGACCTGACGATGACCGTCCGACCCACTCCACAGCATCGAACCGGCCATGTCAGCTACTTCCGGTGATCACTGATCCCGACGTCGAGCATCTGCCGTACGCGGTCCGCCAGTTCGGCCTGATCGATGCCGGCCAGGGCGAGGGCGCGTGGCACGGTGCCGACCTGAGCCTGCCGGATCCCGAGGAGCACATGTGCCGACCGCAGGTCCGTCGTGCGAGCGGTGGCGAAGCTCCGCTCCAGTGCGAGCCCGGCGGACGCCCCCATCCTGGGCTCCACACCATCGCCCTTTCATATGTCTGTCATATGTGCAATTCAATCCCTCACTCTAACGGGTGAATCTCCTTTAAAGATTTGCCCACGGAACATTAAAGCGCGCATAGTGATGACACCTCAGTTTGGTCTAAGGAAGACCAAGATCAGGCAAAGTCACCGCAGGTGAGGAGAAGGCCTTGTTGCACGGATTCACGGCGTCGGGTCACGGGCAGCGGCTCCGCGAGGAGATCGCGAGCCCCGGAACCACGCCCCTGATCGGCGTCTACGACATGTACTCGGCCTCCATCGCGGCCGAGCACTACAACGGCATGTTCGTCTCCGGGTTCGGCTTCGCCGCCTCCTACTACGGCCTGCCCGACATCGGGTTCATCGCCTGGCCGGACATGGTCGGCTTCGTCGAACGGCTGCGCGGCGCCTTCCCCCAGCACCACCTCCTGGTGGACATCGACGACGGCTACGTCGATCCCGAGGTCGCCTGCCACGTCGTGCGCAGGCTCGAACGCATCGGCGCGTCCGGCGTCATCCTGGAGGACCAGAAGCGGCCGCGCCGCTGCGGCCACGCCGACGGCAAGCAGGTCCTCCCGCTGGAGGAGTACCTGGAGAAGCTGAACCTCGTCCTCGCCAACCGGACGGACCTCCTGGTGGTCGCCCGCACCGACGCCACCGAGGAGGAGGACATCCTGCGCCGCGCCCAGGCCCTCGCCGCCACCGACGCCGACGTGGTGCTGGTCGACGGGGTGCGCAGCGAGGACTGGATCCAGCGGATCCGGCGGGTCGTCGGGGACAAGCCGCTGCTGTTCAACCAGATCGCCGGCGGCAAGTCCCCCCGGCTGTCGCTCTCCGAGCTGACCGAGCTGGGGGTGGACGTCGCGATCTACAGCACGCCCTGCCTGTTCGCGGCCCACCGGGCGATGGACGAGGCGCTGGCCGGGCTGAAGGTCGCCGACGGGCGGCTGCCGGCCGGCGCCGGGGAGAGCCGCCAGATCGGCGTACGGGAGTCCACCGAACTCCTGGAGCGGAACATCGCGCGCTCCCGCCCGCTCGCGGTGGTGACGGCATGACGGCGGGGCTGCGCGGCCCCGCCCCGCCCTCGGCGGCCGCCGCCCTGCGGGCCGTCGCGCTGGGACTGGCCGGGGCGTCCGGCCTGCTCGCGGGCGCTGCGCCGGCGGCGGCGAGCGGCGGGCTGATCACGCTCGTCGACAACTCCAACGCCGATTCCTGGGTGGAGATCGACCGTACGGCCAACGTGCAGAACGGCAGCGGTTCGGCGGGCAGCGACCACGACGGCGCCGGGTCCCTGGTGGGCGGCCTGCTCGGGTCCGGCCCGGGCGGGGTGGCGGTCGGGGGTGGCCGATGACCGACGGCACCGACCGCCGGAGCCGGTGGCGCGGGCTGCGGCCGCGCTGGCTCGACCCGTACATGGCGGCGCTCGCCGGGACGGTCGGGCTGGCCGCCCTGTTCCCGGCCACCGGCGGCTCGGCGCGGGTCGCGGCGGCGGCCTGCAACCTCGCGGTGGCGCTGCTGTTCTTCCTCTACGGCGCCCGGCTCTCCGCCCGCCAGACGCTGGCCGGGCTGGGCCACCTGCGGCTGCACGGGCTGGTGCTCGCCGCCACCTTCGGCCTCTTCCCGCTGCTCGGGGTGGCCACCGCGCTGCTCACCCCCGCCCCGCTCACCGGGCAGCTGCAGACCGGGGTGCTGTTCCTCTGCCTGCTCCCGTCCACCGTGCAGTCCTCGGTCGCCCTCACCGGCGCGGCCGGGGGCGACGTCCCGGCGGCGATCTGCGCGGGGACGTACTCCAGCCTGGCCGGGCTGCTGCTGACCCCGTTGTTGGCGGCCTGGCTCCTGGGCGCACACACCGCACTGTCGGCCGAGGGGCTGTTCCGGATCGCAGCCCAGTTGCTCGCACCGTTCCTGCTCGGACAGCTGTTGCGGCCATGGATCGGGGGCTTCCTGAGCCGGCACAAACGGGTGCTGACGCCGATGGACCGGGGCTCGATCCTGCTCGTCGTCTACACCGCGTTCAGCGCGGCGATGGCCCAGGGCATCTGGGGCCTGGCCACGCCGAGCTCCCTGCTCGGCCTGTTCGTGGTGCTGCTCGCCCTGCTGGCCGCAGCGCTCGCGGCCACCTGGCTCGGCGCGCGGCTGCTCGGTCTCGACCGGCCGGCCACCATCGCGGCGGTCCTGTGCGGTTCCCAGAAGAGCCTGGCGAACGGGCTGCCGATGGCCACCGTGCTCTTCGGTCCCCAGGCCGGCCTGCTGGTGCTGCCGTTGATGGCCTATCACCAACTCCAGCTGGTGGCCGGCACCGTACTCGCCGGCCGCTGGGCCCGGGCACCGGGCGCCACGCCCGCCGGACGGACCCCACCTGCCGGGCGGGTGCCGGCCGCGCTCACGGCGGGGCCGGACGGGCCGCCCGTTCCCGGGTGACCCGTGCCGGAGGCCGAGCGGAGACACCCGCACCCGCTCGGCCTCCGGCCCGCGCCGCGCCGCGCCGCGCCGCCCGGAACGCTTCCACTCCCACGACAGCCCCCTGGGCAAACGTGGCGCCGGCGTTCACCACAAGTGCCGTAGACGGGCGGCGGGCGCCGGGGGGGGCGTCAGCGGACGTAGTAGGCGCGGTTGTGGGCGGCGACGGGCGGGGACTGGTAGGTCCAGACTCCGGCGGCGGGGGCGTCGGCGATCAGGTGGGCGAGGTCGCGGGCCGACTCCTCGGCGGGGTTGCCGAGGTCGAGGCGGACCCGGTCGGCGGTGCGGTCGTCCAGGGAGTAGTACCGGTAGGGCTGGTAGACGTTGAGCGGGCCGGCGAGCAGCTTGCCCTCGTCGTCGGTGCCGTAGCCGGTGATCGGGGTGTTGTTGACGGATTCGGGCGTGAGGCCGATCAAGTCCACGTCGAGGGAGAGGAGTTGTTCGTCGTGGCGGCGCAGCCCGTCCGGTCCGAGGGTGGCTCGGCGGCAGGAGACGGACCAGCGCTCGCGCACGGCGGGCGCATTGAGCGAGGGCAGGGCGGTCTCGAACCAGCTGGGGTGCTTGGGCTCGGCATAGAGGCGGCGCCCGGCGTCGATGGCGAGGGGGTTGTCGCAGAGCACGTGCAGCCGGGCGATGCCGAGCAGCTTGGTCTGGTCGTAACCCCGGGCGTACTGGCCGTAGTTGAGCACCGGCAGGCGGTCCTCGGCGAACACCGGGTGGGCGACCAGGTTGATCTCCAGTTCCTCGGTGATACCGCCACCGTTCGGGTACTGGGCGAAGTACAGCTGGTAGTTGAGGGACAGGCAGGCACCGCCGTCGAACACGGCGGCGGTCAGGCCTGGGTGACGCTTGCCGAGCAGCTCTCGCGCCCGATCCGGCCGGACGAGGTAGTCGACGCCGATGTTGTGCAGCGCGCCGTAGTGGAAGGGCAGGTGGTACGGCTCCGGTACGGGCGGGAGCGGCAGGCCGGTCATGGCGTCTCCGGGAGGGCGGACGGACAGGGGACGGACGGACGGGGGGCGAGCGGGGGAAGGTCGCCCGGACGGGGGGCGGCGGGGGACGGCAGCCGGGCGCTGACAGACAGCGGGCGGCGCAGGTCCAGCAGGTCCTGGTGGATCCGCTCGGCGCTGCGCAGTGCGAGGGCGGCCATGGTGAGCGAGGGGTTGGAGGTGCCGAGCGAGGGCATCGAGCCGCAGCCGACGGCGTACAGGTTGGGGTGGTCCCAGCAACGCTGCCAGTGGTCGACGACGGAGGTGGCGGGTGAGTCGCCCATCAGGTGGGTGCCGCCGGCATGGCCCGCGCCCCGGTAGCCGTACGCGACTCCCTGGTGTTCGATGCGGCCCGGCCACTGCGGACCGGCCGGGTAGGCGGTGTGGTCCTCGGCGCCGAGCAGCGCGAACAGCTGGTCGGAGACGGCCCGGGCCGAGGCCATGCCCGCGCGGACGTACCCGTCGAGGTCGTAGCGGACGGCCGGGGCGGGGAGGCCGAGCGGATCGCGCCGGTCCGGATCGAGGGTGACCCGGTTGGCCGGGTCGGCGGGCTGCTCCAGTTCGAACTGGAGCGAGAACTGGCGGCCGAGCCGATCGCCCAGGCACGCACGCAGCTGCTTGCCGCGCAGCCCGGCGGCCATCAGCGCGGCGGCCTCGGCCTCCGGCGATCCGCCGGCCCAGGACCAGCCCCAGTTGCCGATCTCGATCCGGAACGGGGCCCGGCGGGCACGGGCCGGGCCGAAGCGGAAGGCCTCCAGGCCGCTGGTCGAGCCGGGCCCCCGGTAGGGGCCGACCGGGTCGGGCATGAGCCCCCAGGTGAGCAGGGCCGGGTGGTCCATCAGGTTGCGGCCCACCTGGTCGCTGCGGTTGGCCAGGCCGGACAGGAGCAGCAGCCGGGCGTTCTCGACGGCGTGCGCGGCGAGGACCACCAGGTCCGCGTCCACGCGGTGAGCAGCGGCGTCGGCCAGGTACTCCACGCCGGTGGCGCGTCCGGTCACCGGGTCGGCGAGCACCCGGGCGACCACGGCCTCGGTGCGCAGCTCGACGCTGGGCGCCCAGCGGGCCTGGGTGCGCAGCGGCGTGTACTTGGCGCCGGTCGGGCAGACCGGGACGCAGCTGGCGCTGCCCGCGCACGGCGGGCCGAAGGTGTCCCCGGGCCGGGTGGGCAGGCCGTTGCGGGCGTGCGGAGTGCCGGTGACGGCGAGCCGGGCGGGGTCGGGCATGGCGGGGTCGCGGACGCTCCGGCCGTCGAGGACGTGGGCGAGCTGCCGGTCGAGGTGGCTGGCCGGGATGGCCCGCATGGGGTAGGCGTAGTCGTCCGGGATGGGCAGTCCGACGGCGCGGCGCTGCTCCCCCGCGTCGGCGGCGACGCCGAGTTCGTGTTCGGCGTCGCGGTAGTACGGCTCCAGGTCGTGGTAGCCGATCGGCCAGTTGCGGCCGTGGCCGAGGTCGCCGGTGCGGAAGTCCTCGGGGTGCATGCGCGGGGTGAGGCCGGTCCAGAGCAGTCCGGTGCCGCCGTTGGCGCGCAGGTAGCCGCTGGCGTAGGGCAGCGGTCCGTACTGCCGGAGGTGTCCGGTGGCGGTGAAGCCGCCGTCGGGGAGCCCGGTGAGGTCGGTGACGTCGGGTGACGGGGCGTCGGGGCTGTGCGGGTAGGGCGAGGTGGGCGGGCCGCCCCCGGCCGCGCGGTAGGCGGCGGCGGTCTCGGGGCCGGTGGGTGCGGTCCGTCCGGCTTCGAGGACGAGGACCCGCCAGCCCTGCGCACCGAGGCGGTGGGCGACCAGCGTTCCGGCGAAGCCCGCGCCGACCACGACGGCGTCCCAGCGGGCGGTCACCGCTTCTCACCCCCTCGGGGCGCCTCGGCCCAGCTGCCGTGTCCCGGGGCGGCGGAGCCGGGCGGGGCGGCGTGGAAGGTCCGCCAGACCAGGCCCTGGTCGTAGGCGCGGGCGGAGGTCGGCTCCTCGCCCGGCCAGGCGCCGACGTACCAGAGGTGGACCAGGGCGTGGTCGTCACGGACCCGGTGGGCCAGGGTGGTGCGGTGGTGTTCCTGCGCCATGCCGGTGGCGCGCAGTTCGGGTTCGTCGAAGCCGGTCAGTTCGGCGCAGACGCGCAGGAACTCGGCGAAGTCGGCGAGGCCGTCGGACGCCCCGAATTCGGCGAGGCGGTCAAGGGCAGGATGGTCGTCTGGCACGGACAAGCGGGCACCCCCACGGTCGTCGACGGGTGGCCAAGACATGACAGGCATCGGCGCGGACGGAGCGCACGGCTCGTCACGGCCTGCCATCGCGATCCTGCCGCCCGGCGTCGCCGCTGGGCACCCGATGCCCGAATGTGCTCGGACTTGACCGTCTATCGTCCGATCGACCGCCTTCCGCGCCCACTCGTCGGCCGATTCCGGTCAGGGCGGGTCGCTCAGATGGCGGCCGCGCTCAGGTGACGGGCGCTCGGGCGCCACCGGTCGGCCAACAGCCGGTCAACCGACGGCCGGCCGACCGAGGGCTGGTCGACCAACGGCCGGTCAACCGACAGCCGGCCGACCGAGGGCACGGACGGCGTCCAGGACGTCGAGGCCCAGCCCCGGGTCCGCGTTCTCGGGCAGGCTGACGGACAGCCGGGTGACCAGGCCCGTGTAGCGGCGGGTGAGCTCGCGGGCGACCTCCTCGACCGGGCCGGACACCGCGAAGGTGTCGAGCACCTCGTCGTCGATCAGCGCGGCCATCTCCGCCCAGCGGCCGCGCACCGAGTGGGTGTGCAACTCCTCCTGGAGCCCCTCCCACCCGTGCTGGGCCAGCACCGGACGGTAGGCCGGCGTGGAGGCGTAGAACGCCAGCCGCTCCCGCACCCCGGCCCGGTTGGCCGCCAGTTCCTCCTCGGTCCGACCGGTGGCGGTGAGCACGTTGCCGGTGATCTCGAACGGCCGCGCCGTCCAGGGGGCGTCCTCGGCCTCGGCCTGCGCCCGGGCCTCGGTCAGGCCGGGCAGCACCTGCTCGGCCAGGTAGGCGGTCGACGAGAAGGGGTGGCTGAGGAAGCCGTCGGCCACCGCCCCCGCCGTGCGGGTCATCAGCGGCCCGACGCCGGCCAGCAGGATCCGGGGCACCCCGCCGGGGACGGGGTCGGGCGAGAAGACCGGCGTCATCATCGTGTGGGTGTAGAACTCGCCGCGGAAGCGCAGCCGTTCGCCGGTCTGCCAGCTGTGCCAGATCGCCCGCACCGCGTGGACGTACTCGCGCATCCGCGCGGCCGGGCGGTCCCAGGGCATCCCGAAGCGCTTCTCGATGTGCGGCTTGACCTGCGAGCCCAGTCCGATGACGGCCCGTCCGCCGGAGGCCGCGTGCAGCCCCCAGGCCTGGTAGGCGAGTGTCATCGGGGTGCGGGCGAAGGCCACCGCGATGCCGGTGGCCAGTTCGATCCGCTCGGTCCGGTCGGCGGCGCGGGCCAGCTGGAGGAACGGGTCGTACGCGGTCTCGGAGACCACCAGGCGGTCCATGCCCCGGCGTTCGGCCTGCTCGGCGGCGTCGAGGATCCCCGCCGGGTGCCCGGAGGCGGTGGCGTCGAGACGGAAGACGGCGGGGGGTCGGTGCATGGCGGTGCTCCTGGACGCAGGCTGCGGCGGTACCCGGGTAGCCTCCCACGGCCCTCCCCCGGCTTAGACCGACCGGCACATGGTGGGTGGATGAAGGAGCGGCGTCCGGGCCGAGTCTGGGCGGTGCCGACGAGGGAGTAGCAGCGGAGCTGCGGCGACTGAGGAGAAGCCGTTTAGGCGACAGCCCGGGCGTCGCGACGCCGCCCACCATGTGCCGGTCGGTCTTACGCCGCAGCCTGCCGGTCAGCGTTTGAAGAACTCCACCTCGGCCAGCGCGATGTGGGGCCCGGTTCCGGCTGCGGCACGGACGACGAGTGTCACCTTGACCACGTCGCTGACGCCGGTCAGCACCGTCTGCGGACCCGCCTTGTCGTTCAGGGTCACCTTCTGCTCGTGGACCTTGCCCTCCGAGGTCGTCATCCGCAGGTCCAGGCTGATGGGCCGCGCCTCCTTCTGGAACTCCTGCGGATCGGTGGAGGCGCCGGTGTGGACGATGATGTCCACCAGCCGGAACGGGTGGGCGAAGGAGAAGTCGATCGAGTCCCCGACCTGCGGCGCTCCCCAGTAGGTGTTGGTGAGCCCGTCGACGGCCAGCGACGCCGGATGGCCCTCGACCGCCGCACTCGCCGAATACCCGGTGGGGGTGATCGCCGACGCGTTGCGGAGCTTGTCCAGCACGTCCTCGTAGATGTTCCGGCCCGCCGGGTACAGCAGGACGCCCGCGATCACCAGGGCCGCCACCACGAGGATCGCGATGATCCGGCGCAGGGTGTTTCCGGAACCGCCGATGCGCACGCGGCGCCGGAACGGCCAGCGGGTGCGCCACCACGGCAGGGCCGCCACGGGTTCCGCGGGGGTCAGCGGCTCCGCGCAGCGCCGGCAGAACTTCCGGTCGGGCCGGTTGGGCGTGCCGCACCGGGGGCAGGGCGGGCCGACCTGGGCCTCGTCGGCCGTGGACGGCCGGACGACCGGGCGTGGCGCGACGGGCTTGGCGGGCTGCACGGCCACCGGGTCCGCCGCGGGCGGTCGGGGCGCGGCGGACTGCGGTCGCACCGCCACCGGGTCCGCCGCAGGCGGCCGGGTGGGCGCCGCCTCGGGGGCGGGCACCGGCTCACGGGCAGGCGCCGGCTCACGGGCAGGCGCCGGCTCACGGGTGGGCGGAGCCGCCGGACCGGCGGCGGGCGGGCCCTGCGGTTCGGCGACGGGCGGAATCGGCGGCTCGGCGGCAGTCGGACCCGACGGCTCGGCGACGGGCTCGGGCCTGCGGATCAGCCGCGCCGCGCCGCGCCGGCCGGACGCCCGCCCGGAGCCCGCCGCAGGTGCGGCGAGCGGCTCGGCAGACGGCTCGGCAGGCGGCTCGGCAGGCGGCTCGGCAGGCGCTTCAGCACGCGACGAGACGGACGGTGAGACGGACGACGAGACAGGCGACGAGACAGCCGGCGAGGCGGACCGCGCGGCGGCCGACGCACCCGGGCGCACCGACGGTTCGTCACGGGCCGCCGTCACGCCTTCGGTGGCCGCCGCAGCTCCGGTGGCCGCCGCCGGGCCGCCGGCGGCGGCCGAGGCCGCCCCCGACCACCCTAGGTAGGCACCGCAGTTGCCGCAGAAGTCGTCCCCGTCCTCGTTGGCGACTCCGCACTCGGGACACGTACGCATCGGTCAGCTCCCCTCCACCCCGGGTGGACCGGGCAAGACCTGCACCCGGCAGGTGAGATGGACCGGGCAGGACGCCCGGACGACGGCCAGTACCTGCTCCTCGTCCACCGCCGGGGTGCGCTCGGGCCAGACCCGTACCAGCAGTTCCCCGGAAGGCGCGGGTGGCAGCGCGGCGTCCGGGGTGGTCGACCAGGCCACCCCGCCGCCGTCCACGATCTCCACACCGACGCCGAGGATCAGCCACAGCCGTTCCCGGAGCCCGCGCCGGGTGCCCCGCCACCGGTGCAGCTCCACCGCGCGCTCGACCACGCTGCGGCGCACCTCCTCCGGCCAGGCCGGGTCGGCCTCCACGGCGACCCAGGATGCCAGCCAGCCGAGGAAGTCGGCCGGGGCCAGCCGTGGTTGGAAGTAGGCGGGCAGGTTGTCCAGGGTGGCGAAGACCGGGGCGAGGACGGTGTCCAGCCCGGCGGTGAACCGCTGGGCGAAGTCGTCCTCGGCGTAGAGCGCGGGCAGCCACTCGCCGATCGGATGGGGGCTGGGCAGCCCGGGGACGGCGCCTCTGCTCATGCGTCCGCCCCGCCAAGCCCGGCAGCGGCGTCCGCCCGCCCCCACCACTTCACGACGAACCCGCGCCCCTCGACCACGCGCCCGCACCACTCCATGCCGAACCCACACCACTCCACGACGAACCCGCCCCGCCCGCCCATCGCACCCCGCCCGCTCATCGCACCTCTCCCGGAGGCAGCGTGGCGACCACGACCTGGTGCTGGTGGGAGAAGACCAGCGCGTCCGGGGCGACGTCGACCCGCTCGGCGGGCGCACCCCGGCGCCCGGTGATCGGGTCCGCCGGGAAGAGCCGCAGCTCCTCCACCGCCGTGACCCCGGCCACCTGCTGGAGCACCGCGAACATCTCCCCGTACTGCACGGCCCGGCCGAACGGCCAGCCCGAGCCGTCGGCGCCGCCGCCGCGCAACGGGTTGAGGTACCGGAACAGCGCCGCGAGCGCCGCCTCGCGGACCCGGTCGGCGTCCGGGGAGTTGGTCGCGAGCCGGGCGACCACCGTCACCCCCTGGTAGGCGGGGGGTTGGACGACGAGCCGGGTGCCGACGAGCCGCCGCTCGTCGAGGGCCGCCGCGATGGCGGACAGCATCTGCTCGCCGGGGATCAGCTGCTCGAACCGCAGGCGGTCACCCTCGTCCGCGACCGCGTCGGGGACCACCAGCACGCGCACGGCGCCCGCCTCCCCGGCGACGGCCGGCGCGCAGCGGACCCGGGCTGCGGAGGGCGCGGCCTGCCGGGCGATCAGCTCGAAGTCCTCGGCCGTGACGGCCCGTTCCTGGAGCCGCAGCAGGTGGGGGGCGCGCAGCTTGGCGTTGTCCACCGTCTCGCCGTCGACCCCGCCCCTGGCCGCCTCGCGGTTGTCGACCCGGGCCACGTACGGGACCGAGCTGCGCAGCACCGTGATCGTGCTCCGGGCGACGTTTCCGGCGGTGCCGCCGCCCGTGCGGTAGCGCGGCACGCGCAGTTGCGCCCCCTTGGGCGGGACGGCGCCGAAGGCGCGCAGGCTGCCGTCGGGCTCCCGGACGGCGGGCGGGAAGGCGAACTCGCCGGTGGTCGCGTCGATCACGACGTGCCGGTCGGTCGGTGCCGAGTCGCCGAAGTGCTCGACGGTCGTCCACCGTTCCCAGCCGTCCCCGCCCGAGACCTCGACCACCGGGGCCCCGCCGTCGAGCAGGACGGGCGGCCTGGCGAGCCGGAAGCGCTGGCCCGCGACGCCCTCCGAGGTACCGAGCGGTGCGTCGGTCACGGTCTGGGCGTGGACGACGGTCGCGGTGCCGCCGATCGTGAACACCTCCGCGCGGCGGATCGTGGGGGACTCCGCGTAGAACGGCTGGCCCGGCTCCGGCTCGGCCACCCGGCAGCGCAGCCAGCCCGCCCGGCGCCCGGCGACCACCGAGGCGACCTGCCCGGCGGGCACGAACACCACGACCTCACCGGGCCGGTTGAGGCCGCCGGTGGTGTCGGGGCCGGTCTCGCAGGCGATCCACCGCGCGCCGTCCCACACCTCCCACGCCAGTGGGGGCTGCCGCGGGTCGACGCCGACGCCCTCGACCCGGCTGTCCAGCCGGACGACGAGGATGCACCGCGGCACCACGGCCGGCAGCGCGAACATCATGGCGTCCCCGACCTGGGGGCGCGCCTGGAAGCAGGGCACGTCCACGCCGTCGGCCAGTCGGGACGTGGCGTCGCTCTGCTCCCCCGCGGCGGAGACGGTGACCAGCCGGTCGAGGGAGCTGGGGACCACCGGCAGGTCCTCGGCGGTGGAGAACACCACCGCCTCCTCGGTCTCGGTCCGCAGCGTGGACACCTCGGTGCCCGCCCGCAGGAGAACGGTCTCGGGCTGCGGGGCCGACAGCCAGAAGTCGACCTCCGCGGTCGCCGCGGCCGGCGGGAAGAGCCGGACGCCGAGCAGGTCGAGGAAGGCGGAGTAGTTCTTCTCCGGTACCCGGTTCAGCCGGTAGAGCAGCTGGTCCACCATGTACGCGAAGGTCTCGATGAGGGTGACCCCGGGGTCGGACACGTTGTGGTCGGTCCACTCCGGGGCCCGCTGCTGGACGTACCGCTTGGCCTCGTCGACGAGTTGCTGGAAGCGGCGGTCGTCCAGGTTCGGGGAGGGCAGCGCCATCAGTTCTCTCCCCCGTACGAGGCGTCCACGGTCTCCGGGGCGTCCGGCGAGCTCGGGATGGTGTAGAAGGGGAAGACGAGGTTCCGGCGGTCGTTGGTGGACCGCACGGTGTAGTGGATGTCGATGTAGAGCGTGCCGTCGTCGACGGTGTCGAAGGCGACCACGACGTCGTCGACCTCGATGCGGGGCTCCCAGCGCTCCAGCGCGGTGCGCACCTCGCGCGCGATCCGGCCGGCGGTGCTGCCGTCACTCGGTGCGAACACGTACTCGTGGATGCCGCAGCCGAACTCCGGACGCATCGGCCGCTCGCCGGGGGCCGTGCCGAGGATGAGCCGGATGGCCTCCTCGATCTCCCGGTCCCGATCGACCATGCCGATGCCGCCGGTGGCGTTCACCCGGAGCGGGAAGGCCCAGCCACGGCCGATGAAGCCGCTCATGCGCCCACCTCGCTGCGCTCGCCGCACTCGGCGGTCGCTTCGCGGGACACGCCCCTGACGAGGGACCCGCCCCTGTCGATGGACACGCCCCTGTCGATGGTCCGCTCGCTCACGCGACCCCTCCGATCAGCACGTTGAACGCGCCGGTGACGATCTTCGCGCCGCAGGCCGTCTGGTCCCCCACGCGCGCCGCGGGCAGCCCCCCGATCAGGACCAGACCCCCGGCCGCCGCCTTGGGGCTGGGCATGACGACGTTGGCGGGCCCGAGTTCCACGTGCGGAACGCACACGTGCAGGCTGCCGGTGACGGCGGCCGGGCGGCCGCCGATCAGCACGGTCTCCGCCGCGAGGGCGCCTGGCGGCGGGGTGGTGATGGCACCGCCGTCGCTGGTGGTGTCGCCCATCCGGGCTGCGGGGGGCATCTTCGTTCTCCGATCGGGTGGTTCGAGGGGTCCGGGTGCGGATGCGGTGACGGTGGTTCAGTTGATGCGTACGAGGGCCGCCTTGAGCACCGCGAGCGCGCCGCCGTCCACGGTGACCTCCGTGCGGCCGGTGACGTTCACCGATGCCCCGCGCAGGTTCACCGCTCCGGTACCGGCGTCGAGGGTGATGCCGGAGGAGGAGAGGCGCACCGAACTCGCCGCCGCCGCACCGGCCGCGCCGAAGACGGTCAGGACGATCTCGCCGCGCTGCTCGTCCAGCCTGACCTCCAACTTCCGGTCCCCGCTGGCCAACCGGACGCCGGACTGGCCGCCCGGCACGTCCAGCAGCTCCAGGCGGTGGCCCGAACGGGAGACCAGCGAGCGGCGGTTGACCTTCCCGCCGGCCGCGTCGACCAGCGGGACCTCGTGCGGCGAGGGTTTGTCGACGCCGTTGTAGAGGCCGCCCAGCACGTACGGGCTGTCCAGGCAGCCCTGCTCGAAGCCGACCAGCACCTCGTCGTTCACCTCCGGACTGAACACGCCGCCGCCTCCCTGCCCGCCCCACTGGACGGTGCGCACCCAGTCGGAGACGTAGGTGTCGTCCAGCCACGGGAACTTCAGCCGCACCCCGCCGCGCTCGGCGCCGCCCGGCTCCCGGACGTCGGTGACCACCGCGATGGCCAGACCGGGCATCCGCGGCCCGCGCGGGGGCGCGCCGCCCCCGCTGACCAGCCCCGCGAGGGAGCGGTCCGGCGCCGCGCTGACCACCACGGTGGTCCGGTAGCCGCGGTACGGCTCGATCAGGTGGCGCACCGCGGTGGCGGTGTAGCGACCGGAGAAGGCGGCGCCGACGTTGCCCAGCGCGACCGGAGTGCCCGCCCGCAGCCTCGGGTTGCCCTCGGCGACCACCTCCAACTCGCCGAATCCGGCGGCCACCGAGGAGGCGACCGACCCGGCCGCGGCCGTCGCCTCCGCCTGCGTGCGGTACGGGGTGTCGGTGACGGTCATCCGTGCCGGTCCGGCGAAGGCCGCGCCCACCACCGACGGGCTGAGCCCCGGCAGCACCGTCCGGCTGGTCACCGACGGCTCCGTGGCGACCAGGGCGTTCTTGGTGACGACGTTCCAGCCGCGCACCTCGACCGTGTCCGCCCCGCCGCCGCCCGTCAGCACGCCGCGCAGCTCCAGCAGGTTGCGGCCGTACTCCAGCACCATCGGGTTCTGCGGGGCGGGCGTCGAGGGGGCCGGGGCGGAGGAGGCCGGCTCGGGCTTGACGAACTCCAGCAGCCCGTCGTCGTCCACGCGCACCTGCGCACCGCTCTCCTGCGCCAGGTACTGGAGGAACTCCCAGTCCGACACGTTGGCCTGCGACAGCTGCTGGTGGACGACGGGGAACGCGTCGACCCGGCCGCAGCCGAGCCCCGCGCCCGCGGCGACCTGACGGACGATGTCCGCCGTCGACATGTTGCGGAACCCCTTCACCCGGCGCCCGCGCATCAGCCGGTGGGTGACCGCGGACGCCCGGACCACGGTGAACGAACCGGTGGTGTCCACGTCCAGCTCCAGCGCGGTCACCTCGCCGGTGAACAGCCGCACCTGCGCCTGGCCCTGCACCGTCACCACGGAGACCCGCAGCCGGGTGCCGATGGTGACCCCGGTCGCGGAGAGGAAGGTGTGGTCCGCGTCGCGGAACGACAGCACGGCGGTGTCGGGCAGGCCGACGCTCTCCTCGATGTCGCAGGAGACCAGCTGGGTCGCCCAGACCGGCGGCAGCGGCCCGGGCGCCTCGATGATCGGGTCCGCGGCGAAGGAGCGGCCGCCGCGTGCCTCGGGGGTGCTCATGGCCGTCCGCCTCGGGTGAGTTCGTCGAGCGCCGGAACGATCAGTTCCGTCCCGGGGACGAGCACCATCGGGTCGTCGATGTCGTTGGCCTCGGCGATGGTGCGCCAGGCCGTCGCGTCGCCGTACTCGCGCCAGGCGAGCAGCGCCAGGCTGTCGCCCGCGATCACCCGGTGGGTGCTGCGCGCCTCCATCGAACCGGAGGTCGGGTTCTGGCCCGGCGGGTCGACGCTGGCCTCGTCGATGGAGAACGAGCAGGTGGCCCGCAGCGGCTTGCCGTCGACGTCGAAGAGCGAGTAGGTGACCTGGAGATCGCTCATCACCCCGTTGAAGGACGTCGTCTTCGACGTGCCCCAGTCCAGCCGGATCCACGGGCTCGCCGGCTTCTTGCGCGCCAGGCTGGCCGGAGTGGGGACACAGGCCGTCATCAGCTGCTCCACCGCCCGTTCCACGGAGTTGTCGTGCTTGGCCGTCGCATCGAGGAACACCTCCAGGGAGAGCGAGCGGGGCCCGCTGCCGACGAACTCGGGCAGCGCGGACTCGCTGGCCATCCGGGACGGGGTGCGGCGCCACTCCGAGGACTTCCGCAGCACCAGGGTCGACGGGTTGAACTGGAGCGGAAGCCTCGCGATCACCCCGCCGGGTTGGGCGCCGACCGTCGCCGGGGGCTCCATGATGGCCAGTTGGGCCCGGGTGACACTCGCGGGAACCGCTGAGGACATCCCGCACCTCCTTCCGTTGGTCGTCCGAAGCGTGGTCTGGGTCGGGTACCGCGCGCCGTCATGACGGACGCAGGCCGGCGTGGGCGATCTCCAGGGACTCCATGGCCGCCTGCGAGTTCATCGGGTCGAAGGACGGGCCCTGCCACCGCACGGGGACGATGCCGAGCACCTGCCAGCTGACGATGCGGCTCAAGTCGGGCCGCAGGGCGACGATCTCGCCGTCCTTGGGCTCGACCCGCCGCACGATCTCGTCCAGCCAGCGCGCGATCTTGGCGGTGTCCGCCGTGACCGCGCGGGTGAGCGTGATGTTCGACCAGGTGATGCGGCCCGGCAGTTGCCAGGAGAAGCCGTTGTTGCCGCCCTCCGCGTACTGGTGGATCTCGACCTCGGCGCCCAGCCCCGAGCAGGTCGTGAACTCCCCCAGGTCGTTGCCGCCGATCGTGAGCTTGAAGAACACGCTCGTCGCGAAGATGTTGTCGGTCATTCCTGCCTCCGTCGCCTGCCCGCCCCTGCCGTACGCGCTCAGCGGCGGCCGTCGTACGGCCGCCCGGCGCGTTCCCTTCCTCTGCGCAGTTCGGCGCGCAGCAGCCGTCCGACGGGTTCGATCAGGCGTCGGGCCAGTTCGTCGAGGTCGGTCCCGTCCGGCGATCCGTGGCCCGCCTGCGAGGGCGGGGCCGGGGGCGGGACGGTGATCGGGGGCGGGGCGGCCCTGGTCTGGACGGCCGGCTGGGAGCGGGCCGGTACGGCGGTCAACGGCACCCCGGACAGGCCCGCCTGCTCCGCCACCCGCTGCAGCACCCGCGCCGTCTCGGCCGACGGCCCCGGCGACGCGGCCGGCCGGGGAGGCGTGCCCGCGCCGCCCTGGGGCTGCGCGACCCACGACACGGTGCGCACCGGCGGCTCCCCGCCCGCCCCGGGCGCGCCGAGGCCGCCCGGTGCGCCGCCCGACGTCCAGCTTCCACCGCTCGGCGGCGGCATCGTCGGGGAGGCGGGCACGGACGCGGGCGGGCCGGCGACCGGCAGCCGCTGGACCGCCGGGGCCGCCGACGGTCCCGGCGGCGCGAGACGCACCAGCGGCACGTTCGAGGCGCGACCGCCGGGCCCAGCGGACACGGCCACGGCATCGCCGCCGACCGCCGGGGCCGAAGGCGCCGGGCGCTCCCCGCGTCGCGCGCGCCCGGCGGGAGCCGTGGCAGACGCCGGAGCGCCTTCGGACAGCGCAGGTCGGACGACCGGGACCGCCGGGCCGGAGGCCGAAGCAGGGCCGTCGGCAGCGGAACGCTGCACGCTCGCGGCCTGCCCGGCCCGGGCGGCGGTCACCACCGGCGTGCCACCGTCGACCGCGACGGCCGGGGCGGCGACCGGCAGCACCGGGGACTCCCCCCTCGGTACCCGCCCGGCGGAGACCACCGCAGGCGCCGCGGCACCTCGGGCCTCCGCCGCACGGGCGTCTGGGTCCACGGGACTCGGACCGCCGGACACGGCTCGCTGCACCTCCGGGGCGCGACCGCCGCGTGATCCGGGCGCCGGAGCGGCCGGAGTCACGGCGGCGGCGGGTGACCCGGGGGTCCCTGCCGGGCGCGCGAGGACCACGGCAGGCACCGAAGCGGCCCCGGGCGGCGCAGGCCGCGTACCCGACGCCTCCGGAGGCGGGCCGGCGGCCGTCGACCGCTGCACACTGGGACGCCCCGTCGGCGCAGCACCGCGCTCCGACGACGACCGCGCACCGGGCCCCGTCACACCGTCCGGGCCGACGGGCGTCGACGGCTGCGCCCCCGGCTCGACCGAGCCAGGACCACCGGACGCCGGGCGCCGCACAGGAGCACCGCCGTCCTGCGATGACCGCGACGCCGCACCACGCGGGCCGTCGGTCGTCGACCGCTGCACACTCGGACGCACCTCAGCAGCACCGTCACGGGCGGACGATCGCGACGCCACCGCACGCGGGCCCACGGCCGCCGACCGCTGCACGCTCCCGCGTCCCTCCTCGGAAACACCGCCACGCGGGCCCACGGCCGCCGACCGCTGCACGCTCGCGCGCCCCTCAGCAGAACCGCCACGGACGGTCGCCTCCGCCGCCGGGCCCGCCGAGCGCGCGACATCGGGTCGGCGCGCCGGTTCGCGCCGCGGGAGCCGTAGGACGGCGGCAGCCCGGCTCCGCCAGGTCGCGGGGGCGACGGGGGCCACAGGCTCCACGGCCGACGGGCCGTCGGCGCGCGCGGGCGGGTCCTGCCGCCAGGCGGCCCTGACCACGGGTGGGGCGGGCGCGGGGCCGGGTGCAGCGCCGGCGCGCGACACGGGAGCCGTCGCCGGTGTGACGAGCGCGGACGTCATGCTGCGCTCGCCGAGCAGGCCCCGGGTGCGGTGGCCGGGCGCGGCCGCCGTGCGGGCGGCGGTGCCGCCGATCGGCGCGCGCAGCACGACCAGCGGGCCGTGGCCGTCCGGCGACGCGGCGGGCCGCGCGCTCGCGCCACCGCCGGTGCCCCCGGGGCGCCGGGCGGCGCCCTGCGGTGCCGGGGCGGCGGATGGCTGCGGCACGGCGGCGGGCCCGGGCGTGCCGGAGCCGCCCTGCCCGCTCGCGTCCGCGCCTCGTGCGCCTGCGGCCGACGTCGCGGCCGGCGCCGAAGTCGGGACTGCGTCGCGCCGGGGACCGGATCGGCCCGCGTCGACCGCACGCTGGACCGCCGCTGTACCCGACCCGGCGCCGCCGCTGCGCGGGGCGCCTTCCGGGCCCGGCGCCGCCCCGCTCCGATCGGTCGGCTGCGGCGGTGCGGCGGACGTGGGAGCCGCGGGTGCGCCGGAGTCCGGGGCGGTGCCGCCCGGGGTCCTCGCCGCCGGGGCCGTGGTCCGCTGAACGGGTCCGCGCCGGCTGTCGGCCGCACGGGTGCCGGGCGAGCCGCTCGCCGTCGGCGGCAGCGCGGCGAGCGGTGCGCCCAGGCCGCCGTGGGTGCGCGCGGAGGACGATCCGGCGCCTGACCGGGTGGCGCGCTGGGTACGGGGGGCCGCCGTGGGCGGCGTGGCGGACGGGCCACCGCCCGGCTGGGCGGCGCGCTGCACGGCGGCGGTGTCGCGGGGGCCGGGCTCCGGGCGAGCCGGCCTCCCCGGTGCGGACGGCCCCGCAGCGTCGGGCCCGCCCGCCGTCGGACCGGTCGGCTGCGCGGGCGAGGCGACGATCGGCATCGGCCCGTCCGCGGGGCCTGCCGTGTCGTCGGTGTTGAGCCGCGGCGAGGCGCTGGTGGGCAGCGAGGTCAGCGGGGCGCCGAGGACCGGTCGGCCCGGTGCCGCGCCGCCGGTCGCAGCGCGCTGCACGGCCGTGCCCGGCTGCGCCACCGTGCCGGACGGCCGGGCCTGGGCACCGGTCCGTTGCACCGAGGCAGGCTCGGAGGTCCTGGAAGTCGTGGAGGTCTCGGAGGTCCTGGAAGTCTTGGAGGTCTCGGAGGTTCTCGGGGTCTCGGACGTCTTGGGGCTCTCCGACGGCCGGGCGCCGACGCCCGGTTCCACTGCCGACCCGGACGCCCCGGGGGCGTCGGAAGATCCCGCCGAGCGTCCTACCGGACGCTCCGCCGCGCGTTGCTCCGAGCGGGGCGGGATCACGGCCACCGCGCGCGTGGGCAGCGACCGGGGGCGCGGCGCCACCGTCAGCGGCGCCCCGACCCGGCGCGGCAGCACCGGCCGGTCCTGCCCGGCGGACGACCCCGCAGCTCCCTCGGCGGCCGCGGGAAGCGCCGGAGCGCCGCCGTCCCCGGTGGCCGCCGACCGTACGGGCAGCCGTCGGGGTGTGGCGCCGGACCGCTGGACCTGCCGTACCTCCCCGCGCCCGACCGCCACCTCCGGCCCGTCCGCGAGCGGTTGCGCGGCAGGCTCCGGCGCGGCCGCGGGCCCCGCCGCCACGGCGTACCGCAGCGCAGGCCCGTCCGCCCCGCCGACGGCCGCCGGGCCGAGGGGCCGGGCGACCGCCCGCAGGATTCCCGCCGGGGCCGACGGCAGCACCGCGTGGCCGAGCGCGCCGGACAGCGAGGGGTTCTGCCAGGAGGCGAGCCGGGACCGGAACCGCAGGCCGTCGCTGACCCCGGTCGCCGGGCCCGCGAGGGTCGGGGCCAGCGGCGCGACCGCGCGCCAGCCGCCGTCCGGGGCGGGCGCGTCGGCCTGGGGCACGTCAGACCGGGGCACGTCGGACCGGGGCGCGGGGGCGGCCTCGCCCTCGTCGCCCGTCCGCCGGCGCCCGAACCTGCTCCGGATCCCCATGCCGCTCACCCGCCTTCGTTGACGCGGGTGTTGATCCGCGCGATCTCCCGTACCCACTCGCGGCGTTCGTGGTGGGACAGGTCGAGGATGTCCTCCCGCTGCCAGTGGAAGTGGTAGGCGATGTACGCGACCTCCTCATACAGCCGGGCGGTCGCGTACGTCACCATTCCCCCAGGCGCCCACCAGCGAGGTCGACTTCGAAGGAGCCCTCGCAGTGCGGGCAGGTCACCGCGGCGCGGGTGTGGCCCTCGCTGTTGATCCGCTGGTAGAAGTCCTGGAGGAACGCGACGTCGGTGGCGTACATGCGCTCGACGACGCCGGCGTGCACGTCGGTGATGGTGCCGAGCCGGGTGATCACATGGCTGAGCAGCACCACGCTCAGGTACGCCGGGTTCTCCTTGACCCGCAGATCGATCTGGGGCATGAGTTCGTCCCGCGCGGTGGCCAGGCGCATGGCGCCGTGCCGGTGCAGGGTGCCCTCGTCGTCGAGGTACCCGCGCGGGAGCTCGAACTCGAACTCCGTGTGCAGCCCGTGCCCCTGGGGGCCCCGACCCCGCTGCGGCGCGGAGGCCTGCGGGGTCGGGGCCGGGGCGGGTGCCGGGGCCTGCTCCAGGAGTTCGTCAAGGCTGATCCGTCGCCTCATTCGACGGTGATCTCCTCGAACACGATGGTCACCGTCTCCGTCGCGGGGCTGGATTCACCGGCGGTGAGGGTGGGGCCCTCCCACCGGCTGGCCCAGGCGTTCATCAGCTGGATCCGCCGGAGCGTGGCACCGGTGGTGTCCTTGACCTCGATGGTGAGGTTCTGCCGCGCGGTGTTGATCGCACCGTTGTTGAGCGTCTCGTTGATCCACTTGGTGAACGCCCCGCTCTTGTCGAGGCCGCGGGTGATCGTCACCTCGCCCGGCAGTCGCGCGCCGGGCTGCTTGCGGACGATCAGCTTGCCCTGCTGGGTCACCTGCTTGTACTCGACGACGTCCTGGTCAACGGTCAGGTTGCTGACCTCCTTGACCGACTCGACGTTGTAGCCGCCGAGTTGGACGCCGAATATATGTGTGGAGAGCGGATCGCCTTCAGCCATGACTCCCTGTCACCTTCCCTTCCGGTCTGTGCTGGCCTGCTGGTCACTCGTGGACGAGGCGCGTGTCACTCGTTGACGAGGCTGGTGCTGTCGGAGAACTGGGAGAGCCGGAACACCACGAACTCGGCGGGCTTCACCGGAGCGACCCCGATCTCGCACACCACCTGTCCGAGGTCGATGGACTCCTGCGGGTTGTTCTCACGGTCGCACTTGACGTAGAAGGCCTCCGCGGCCGTGCTGCCGAACAGCGCCCCGCGCCGCCACTCCTCGGTCAGGAACGCGGTGATGTTGCGGCGGATGCTGGACCAGAGGCGGTCGTCGTTGGGCTCGAACACCACCCACTGGGTCCCCAGGAGGATCGACTCCTCCAGGTAGTTGAACAGCCGTCGGACGTTGAGGTAGCGCCACGCCGGGTCCGAGGAGAGGGTCCGGGCACCCCAGATCCGGATGCCGCGCCCGGGGAAGGCCCGCACGCAGTTGACGCCGATCGGGTTCAGCAGGTCCTGCTCGCCCTTGCTGAGACGGATCTCCAGGTCCACCGCGCCGCGGATGACCTCGTTGGCCGGCGCCTTGTGCACGCCGCGCTCGGCGTCACTGCGCGCCCACACCCCGGCGACGTGCCCGCTCGGGGGGACCATCGAGTTGCGGCCGGTCGCCGGGTCGAACACCTTGATCCACGGGTAGTACAGGGTCGCGTAGCGGGAGTCGTAACCCGCCTCCTCGTTGCGCCAGTTGCGCACCTGCTGGGCGTTCAGCCCGGGCGGGGCGTCCAGGACGGCGATCCGGTCACCCATCTGCTCGCAGTGCGACATCACCGCGAGCTGGACGGTCCTGACCCCCTCGGCGTCGATGTCCCCGCGCTCGAAGGCGCTCATCAGGTCGGGCACCGCGACCATGGTGATCTCGTCGATCGCCTCCAGGCCGGCGAAGCCGGTCCGGGCCGAGGCGTCGCCCACGTACTCGGCGGGGTCCAGCCGCGTCGCGGGGGCCACCGGCCCGGCCGCGGGGGCGGCGGCGAGGGTGAGGGTCTGCCGCTCGGGGCGGCTCGGCGCGGTGCCGGGCTGCTCGCCGACCGCGACGAGCTTGGACTCCCGCAGCTGGGTGACGACGTAGCCCTTGGTGTTCTTGCGGGTCGAGACCTCGTACGTCTCGGCGACCTCGGTGCCCTTGCGGACCACCAGCCGGAACCGGTCGTCGGGGACGTTCTCCCCCTCGGCGTCGGCGATCTCGACGGACACGTCGCCGCCCGCGGCGGGCAGGGCCGAGTACAGGAAGCCCGCGACCGCGGTGGGCGCGGGCGCCGGTCGGACGGCCGCCGGCCTGCCGCCGCCCGTCGCGCCGCCTTCGCGGCCGATCCGGACGACGTAGACGGCGCCGCCGCCGTTGGCGAAGAAGCCGTAGACGGCGTGCGGCAGGTAGGTGCCTTCGGTGAAGCCGCCGAACTGCTGGACGTACTGGTCCCAGTTGGTCACCAGGGTGGGCTCGTGGAAGGGGCCGGTCTCGGCGAAGCCGACCAGAGCGGCGACGGCTGTGCCGACGCCCTCGATCGGCCGGGCACCGGACTGGACCTCCTCCACGTACACGCCCGGTGTGAGGTACGACGGCATGCTCGCTCCTTCGGGGTGGCCGATCAATCACCACCGAGTCTGCTGCCGGGACCACCCCCCGCGACATGTCCCCGGGTCCTGACCAGGGGCAGGCTCGCTGCCCCGACGGGCACTCCGCAGGGAACGACCGGTCCTCGGCGTCAGCCCCGGCCCGCGTTCCACCGAGCGTGTCCGACCGTTCGGGCCGGGCCTGCGACGCGCATGGTCAGACCCGCCCGGCGGCGCTCGACCACGGCCCGAACTCGCTCTCCAGGACCAGGCGGCCGAGCTTGCGGTACTCCTGCTTGATCGCGGACACCAGCTGCGCCATGCCCAGCGGCCGGCCCGTCTCGGCCGCCAGGTACGCCGCCGTCACCGCGCACGCCCGGATGGAGCCGCCGGCGAGTTCGAAGTGCCGCGCGCAGAAGGCCAGGTCGAGGTCCTCGTCGCGGGGGATCCGCGGGCCCAGGCAGCGGTCCCACAGGGCATGCCGCTGCTCCTCGTCCGGCACGGGGAACTCCGCGATGACGTCCAGCCGCCGGGTGAAGGCCTCGTCGAGGTTGGCGCGCAGATTGGTCGTCAGCACCGCGATCCCGTCGAAGGACTCCATGCGCTGCAGCAGGTACGCCGACTCCACGTTGGCGTGCCGGTCGTGGGCGTCCTTGACCTGCGACCGCTTGCCGAAGATCGCGTCGGCCTCGTCGAACAGCAGGACGCCGTTCACCTGCGAGGCCTCGGTGAAGATCCGTTCCAGGTTCTTCTCCGTCTCGCCGATGTACTTGTCCACGACGGTGGACAGGTCCACGACGTACAGCTCCATGCCGAGTTCCGCGGCGACCACCTCGGCCGACATGGTCTTTCCGGTGCCCGACTCCCCGGCGAACAGCGCGATCACCCCGCGTCCGCGCCCTCCGCCCGGCCGCATCCGCCACTGGCCGAGCACCTGGTCGCGATGCCGGGCTCTCAGCACCAGTTCGTGCAGTTGGCGCGCGGTGGGCTCGGGCAGCACCAGGTCGTCCCACCCGACGGCGGGCTCGATCCGGCGGGCCAGGCGGGCGAGCCCCGCACCGTTCTGCGCCCGGACGGCGGCCCGCAGGTCGTCGGCGGTCACCGGGCGGTGCTCGGCCGCGGCCGTCCTGGTCGCCACACCGGCGGCCCTGGTCACCTGGTCCTCGTCGAGCTGGTACGGGGCGACCGCCTCGGCCAGGTCGTGGCTCAGCGCACCCTCGTCCGGCGCGCCCTCGTCCGGCCCGCCCGTCGCCGTCCGCAGCGCGTGCGCCCAGCGTTCGGCGCGCTGTCCCGGGTCCAGCGGCGGGGCGACCAGCACCACCGGGCTCTCCCGCGCCCAGACCGGATCCCAGGCACGGGTACCGTGCACGAGCAGCGGCACCCCGGCGAGCTCCGTGCAGAGTTCGCGCAACAGCCGGGCCTGCTCCGGGCGTTCGGGTTCGAGCCGCTCCAGGGGGCCGAGCACCACTCCGCTGCCGGTCAGCCGTGTCTCCCGGGCGAGCGCGCGCACCGCGGCGTCCGGGGGCCGGGCGGCGAGCGCGGCGACGTCGACGACCAGGGCCTGGCGGCCGATGCCCGCGAGGGCGTCGACCGCGAGCCGTCCGGCGCTGCCGCCCCGGTCCAGCAGGTGCACCAGTGCGCCGCCGTTCGCCACGGCGGCGCGCAGACGGCGGGCGGCCTCCGGCGGGACGCCGGCGCCGGCCCGGCCGATGCGGACCAGCCCGCTCAGCGCGCCGTCGAGCTCGTCCGCCCCGAGCAGATGGGCCGTCACCCGGTCGGGCAGGCGCAGGCCCCGGGAGAGCAGCGGGCGCTCCGGCTCGGTGACCTCCAGCAGCCCGCCGGCGATCAGCGGGGCCTGGGCGGAGAAGCGGAACCGGCCGGCGCCCGCCCCGGGCAGGCCGCACAGGTCGAGCGCGAGCCCGATGGTGGGCCGGCGCAGGGTCAGGTCGTCGTTGAGGTAGCCGTAGAGCCGTTCGAAGCGGGTGTCGAGGTCGGGGGCGAGCGCCACCAGCAGGAGTTCGAGGTCGACCGGCAGCAGCCCGAAGCCGTCGACGAGCCGTTCGAGCCTCGACCCGGGCGGCGGCGGCACCAGCTCACCGGGATCGGCGTCGGCCCGACCCACCGCGGCGGGCGCCGCCAGGATCCGCTCGACCGCCTCCGGGGTGAGGTACTGGCCCCGGTACGGGTCGTCCGGGTCCGGGTCGTCGGCCCTGCGCTCGCGGACGGCGGCGCGGATCCGCTGTTCGACGCGGCGCAGCCGCTCCCACAGGTCGGCGACGTCGACGGCCGGCGCGCTGGTGGCCGTCGGCTCAAGGTCGAGGGTCATCGCACCGCTCCGCCGCGCCGTCGGCGGCCGGGCGGCAACGGGCGTTCCCGGGGCGCCGCGAAGCCGTCCGCGCCGGGGTCCGTGGCGCCGTCGTAGCGCAGGCGGCGGCCCGGGTCGTCGGACGGGTCGGCCTGGTCGGCCGTGTCGACGGTGCGCAGCACGAGCCCCTCGGTGACCGGGGGCCCGGCCGGGGCGCGCTCGCCGGACAGCGGGGCGAGCACCCTGAGGTCGATCGAGGGCTTCAGCTCGCCCCCGAGGGCCGACCACACGTCGGACACCGACGGCATGCCCTCACTGCGCCCGGCGGTCTCCAGCCCGACGGTGAGCCCGAGTTCGGCGAGCGTGCCGGTGAGCAGCCGGGCGGGGAGCGCGTCCGTCGCCGTCAGGCAGCGGAGCACCTCGGACAGCAGCCGGTGCTCGTCCTGCGGCCGGTTGGTCCACGCCGTCACCAGGTAGGCCAGCTCGAACCAGCGGGGTGCGGTGCGCCAGGCCACCACCACGCCGTCCGCGTCGTGCTGTTCGGCGGCGCCGCTCTGCCGGCGGGCCACGTCCTCGCGGATGCCGTACAGGAAGACGCTGACCGTCGGCGCGTTGCGCCGGGCGGCCCAGTCCCGGGTGGGCGAGTCGAAGACCAGCTCGACCCCGCGCTCCTGCAGGCCGCTCTCGGCGAGCAGGAGCCGCAGCCCCTCGTCGACTTCGTGGATCACCGGCGCTGCACCTCCCCCGGCGGGCCGATGCTGCCGGTCACCACCAGGAAGGGGGTGGTCACCGGGGAGAATCCGGGGCCGCTCGCGGTGATGGTCCGCGGACCCGTCTCGTCCTTGGGGAGGATGAGCAGCTGGGCGGCGAAGGTGCCGTTGGCGGCCGGGTGGGTGGGCGCCGCGGCGGCGGTGATGCCGGGCGTCCAGGTGAGGGTCACCGGCACGCCGGGCGGGAAGTCCACGCCGCGGACGGAGGTCACGAAGCCGGGCTTGCCGATCGGCGGCACCGCGACGATGCGGGGCTGCAGGATGCGCAGCGGGGTCCGCGCGACGTGGTCGCCCGGGTTGGCATCGGTGCCGGTGGTGGTCAGGACGGAGGTGATGGTGGTGTCCAGGGTGGCCTCGGGTGCCAGCACCACCTGGACGACGGCGCTGGCGCCCGGGAGCAGGTCGGCCACGTCACAGACGCCGCCGGTGCAGCCGGGTGGCAGCGGTCCGGTCGGGACCCCGGCGGGCAGGCCGAGCGACAGCCGCAGTCCGGTGGCGAGGGCCTGGCCGTCGTTGCGCACGGCGTAGGTGACGGTCACCCGGCCGCCGACGTAGCCGGGATTCGGCTGGGCGCCGACCGTCACGGCCGGTCCGGCCTTGGGCGCGGGAGGCGCCGGCGGTGCGGGGGCCGGGGCGGGCGCCGGTGGCGGCGGGGCGGGCGGTGACGAGGCGGGCGGGGCGGACGGCGACGGAGAGGGTGACGCGGACGGGGAGGGCGACGGCGAGGCCGACGGAGACTGTGACGGGGACGGCGACGCGGCCTGGACGGGTACGACCGTCTGCCCCGCGTTGTCCTCGGGCCGCGGGTCGACCACCGCTCCGGTGACCCACCAGCCGAACCGCTGGTCCCCGCTCTGGGTGGCGACCACGGTGGCGGTCACCCGGACGACCGCGCCCGGGGCCAGCGTGCCGAGCTCGCAGCGCAGCGCCACGGCGTCGCAGGTGCCGGCCGAGGCCTTCAGCCCGCCGAGCCGGGCGCCCGCCGGCACCGAGGCCGTGAACACGGTGCCGGGCGAGGGCGCCGGGCCCCGGTTGGTGACGGTGATGTCCACGGTGGTGCTGCCGCCGGCCGGGACCGGGGGCGTGCTGGCCGGCGCGCTCAGCGCCAGGTCGACGGACTGCTGGACGCTCGGCTCCTTCTGCCGCCCCGGCAGCCGGGAGTTGATGGAGGTGAGCCGGCCGGTCGCGAGGTCGAGGCTCGACAGCGCCTCGGGCGAGTTCGCCGGCAGGGCCCGGCGCGAGGTCAGCACCAGCTGCGCGCCGTCCGCCGTCCAGGCGACGTCGCGGGGCTGGAACGGTCCGGCGTCGGGGGTGTCCGGCAGCGGGCGGCGGCAGGCGTTGCGGTCCTGGCCGGGCCCGGCGGGCAGGGCCACCGTGCAGCCGTCGCCGGTCGCCGAGGCGACGAGGACGCCGTTCCGCTCGTTGGGCCCGCCGTTGCCGGTCTTGCGGTTGAAGGCGACGCGCCGGCCGTCCGGCGAGAACGCGGGGCTGTCGTCGATGACCTCGCAGGCACCCGGGCAGGCCGTCCGGCTGAGGTCGGTCGGCCGGTCGAGGGCGTCGGCGGGCACGGTCCACACGTGCTTGTTGGCGCCGCTGCCGTTGATGACCTCGGTCTTGGTGTAGGCGATCAGTTTGCCGTCCGGGGACCAGGAGGGTTGGGCCACCGACGCGGCCGGCTGGTCGCTGGTCGGCTCGACGGTGCCGACGATCGCGCCGGTCGACACGTTCGCGATCAGCACCCGCCCGGGGCCGGAGGCCGCGCCGATGCCGCCGGGCGAGGTCCTGGTGAAGGCCACCAGCCGGCCGTCGGGCGAGAGCGCCGGGTCGGTGTCCCAGTCCTTCGGCCCGCGCCCGGCGAGGTTCATCGGGCGCGGGTTGGAGCCGTCGACGCCGGTCTGCCAGATCCGTTCGATCCGGCCGGCGGGCGAGTCCTCGAAGCGGGTCACCACGATCCCCCGGCCGTCCGGCGTGTAGGTCTGCCGTTCGAACCACGGGTCGTAGCCGGGGCGGGGGTTGAACAGCGGGTCGGTCGCGGGGTCGGTGTTGGTGTCGGCGGCCGGGTCCTCCCGGAGCACGCTGACGCCCAGGTCGCGCGGGTCCACTCCGTCGGGGCGGATGTCCGACAGGTCGGCCACGTCGGGCGTCTCGGCGCTGTTGCGGTCCACGACGGGCCCGCCGCCGTTCTGCGGGCCGAGCCAGACCGGGGTGCGGACGGCGCGCTCCTCGCTCAGCACCAGTTCGGCCCCGCCGCAGAAGCAGGTCTTGGCGCGGTACACGCTCTCGTGCGCCGTCGGGTTGCCGTTGAGCCGGTTGGGGCTGAGGAAGAGCACCCCGCTGCCGTCGGGCAGCCAGCCGGCGGACCTGGTCCGCCAGTCGGCGCCGACGCCGGGGAAGAACGCCCGGTCGTTGGCGCCGGTGGGCGTCATGACCCGCAGCTGCGGTCCGGTCTGGCCGCCCTGGTCCCAGGTGTAGACGATCTGGTCACGGAGGTCGGGCGCGTCCACCGGGTTCCACGCCGGTTCGATGGCGTTGCCGGCGGTGACCGCGGTGATCCGCTGCGCCGCACCGCCGGCCAGGGGCATGACGTAGATCTGGGTGTGCTCCCGGTCGACGTTGCAGGTGTACGCGACCCACTTGCCGTCGGGTGAGACCGTCGGGTGCGCCTCGGAGTCCGCGGTGTCGGTCAGTCTGCGCAGCCCGGTGCCGTCGGTGTTGACCACCCAGAGGTCGCGCTGGGTCTGCCCGTCGCGTCCGCCGGGCTCCACCGCGTCGAACACGACGGCGCGGCCGTCCGGGGTCAGCGTCGGCTCCGCGGTGTCCATGCCCGTGGTGAGCCGGCGCACCGCGCCGGACTGCTCGCGCAGGTAGACCTGGGGCAGCGTCTCGTCCCGCAGGCTGGTGAACACCAACTGCTCACCGCGGGCCGAGGGTTCGGTGTCGAAGTGGACGGGCCCCGGCCCGAACAGCGGCGTGCTGGACGCCGTGCCGGTGACCCGCGCCAGGCTGCGGTGGCCCGTACCCGCATAGACGATCCGCCCGCTCTCCGCCGCGGCCCCGGCGGCCACCGGGGCGGGCCCTCTTCCCTTCCCGTCGGAGTTCGCGGTGCCCAGCGTCACCACGGCCACGGCCAGGGACAGCAGCAGCGCGGCGGCGGCTCGCGCCGAGCGCCGGACGGGGCGGGGGGTGCCGGTGGCGCCGATCACGCTCAACCTCACAGACCGAGAAGGCGGTACATCCGGCAGTCTCCCCGGCCCGGGAACGCGGGGACAGGCCCCGGGCACCCGAGCCGGGGGTAGCGACCGGTGCCCCTGAGGGCAATCCGGCGGCGACGATCCGGCCCGGCCTCAGATCAGGCCGTGGCGCATCGCGTACCCGACGGCGTGGGCGCGGTTGCGCAGTCCCAGCCGCGTGGTGATCTCGTGCAGCACGTTCTTGACGGTGCGTTCGGAGTACGAGGTCTGGGCCGCTATCTCGCTGGTGTCGAGGCCGTCGGCGACCAGCCGGAGCATCTCCGCCTCCCGGGCGGTCAGGGTCGACAGGGTCAGGCCGCGCGGGTCGAGCATGGTGCGCTGGAGGCTCCCGACCCGGTCGAGCAGCTTGCCGAGGAGGTCCCCGGGCATGACGCCCTCACCGTTGGCCAGGGCGGTGATGAGGTGGACGAGCCGGTCCTGGTCGGCGTCCGAGCGGCGCAGCACGGCGCCGACGCCGCACTCGATGATGGTCTGCAGCCCGCCGGCCTCGAAGTGGCCCACCACCAGCCCGGTCCGGCTCTGCGTGTTGAGGCGGAGTCGGCGCAGCCGGTCGGTCACGGCGTCGTTCAGCCCGTCGACCACCATCAGGGACACCTGTGCCCGCGCGACGTCGCCCTCGGCCAGCAGCTCCACCTCCGGCCGCTGCCTCAGCTGCTGGACGACGCCCGTGTGGAGGATGATGTCCTCCGCGTACACCGCCACCGCGACCCGGCCCGGCTTGACGCGCACCGCGGCGGGCTCGGCCGATCCACGCGGTCGGGCCTGGACGGACCTGGTCGCCCCGGCGGCCTCGTGGGTGGTGGTCTCGATCATCGTCATCAACTGTTCCGTTCTGCTTCGTGGGCGTCACTGGACGCGTGGTGAGGGCAGCCGGGCGCCGTGTCGTGGAGCCGGCCGCGGGCGTTGGCGGGGGGCGCCGGCGGGGAGCGGGGCTGTGGCACCGGGCAGGGCCCGGTTGTTCCTGCGGGCAAGGCGTGTGCCCGCGGCTTGCCCGCGGGGCTCTCTCCTCGGGGTGTCCTCCGGCCCTACCGTCACGGCATGACCGCATCTCCCGAACTCGGCCTTCCCGCGCTGACGGTGTCGCCCGGCGACGCAGCCTCGATGACCTTGACGGTTCGCAATGAGACCGACATCGTTGAGGCGTACTCGCTGGAAGTGGTCGGGGAGTGCGCCCCGTGGACGACGGTCGAGCCGGCCCGTCTCTCGCTCTATCCGGGGACGTCCGAGACGGTGACGATACGGCTGGCGCCGCCCCGTTCCCACGAGGTGCGGGCCGGTGAGTTCCCGCTCGGCATCCGGGTGTTGCCCGCCGAGCGCCCCGAGCTGGTGACCGTGCCCGAGACCACCGTCACGGTGACGCCGTTCCGGGAGCTGCGCACCGCGCTCGCCCCCCGGCGCCGTCGGGGCTGGCTGCGCGCCCGCTACCGGACGTCGGTGCGCAACCTGGGGAACACGGCCACCGTCGTGACCTTCTCCCCGGCCCAGCCCGGCGAGGAACTGCGCTTCGGATTCGCCCCGGAGAAGCTGCGCCTCGAACCGGGCGAGTCCGCCGAGACCCGACTGAAGGTCCGCGCGCGCAAGTTGATCTGGTTCGGCAAGCCGGCCACCTGGCCCTTCGAGGTCACCGTCGACCATGAGGGCGACGCCGCCGAGCCGGACGGCCCGCAGCCGAGCGGCCCGCAGCCGGCCGGCGCACAGCCGGCCGACCGCCGGAACGTGCTGGACGGCGAGTTCGTCCAGCACGCGCTGCTGCCCACGTGGCTGCTCGCGCTGCTCGCGGCGCTGATCGCGCTGATCCTGGCCTGGCTCACGCTGGTCCGGCCGGCGGTGCGCAGCTCGGCGAAGCAGGCCGCGAACCAGGCCGTCGAGCAGAAGGCCGCCTCGTTCACCCCGGCGCCCGTCCCCGTCCCGACCCCGTCGGCTCCGGCTGCCGGGGCGACTCCGAGCGGTCAGGGCCAGCAGGGCGGTACGACGGGCGGCGGCTCCGGCGGCGGTTCGGGCGGCGGCTCCGGTCGGGCGGTCCCGGGGACGGAGCAGCAGTTCTCCACCACGGTCGACGTGACCACCAACAGCGGCGGCTCCGCGGTGGGCGCCTACAAGGTGGAGCACGGCAAGGTCTTCCGGATCACCGA
The DNA here is from genome assembly GCF_029894125.1 of Kitasatospora sp. MAA19. Taxonomy (GTDB): domain Bacteria; phylum Actinomycetota; class Actinomycetes; order Streptomycetales; family Streptomycetaceae; genus Kitasatospora. The sequence goes on along the minus strand of NZ_JARXYZ010000023.1, from coordinate 91,694 downwards.
CATCGTGGCCGCCAACTTCCAGGGCGACCAGGGGCTGTTGACCATCAAGTTCGGTGAGCAGACGATCACGACGATCGCCTTGGAAACCTTCCGGAACCAGGACTACCACTGGGTGACTCCCATCGAGGTCCCCGAGGACCAGACCGTGACGGCGAGCGTGATCTGCCAGCAGCCGGGCACGCCCGCCTCGGGGAAGCAGTCCTCCCAGTGCCACGAATTGCTGAACGTCAGTGGGCAGTTGAGCGATATCAAGCGCTGAAGCCGCACGTCTCCCCCACGTCTCGTTCACACCATGCACCTGCCAATAGAGGTGGTCTCATCGGCCGCTTTCAGAAGCCTACCGGCGGGTTTAGAACTCGTTTCTAACACCAACCCGACCTCGATGGGACAGAGAGTGACGCGAGTGACACTCGCCCGGAAGCCTGGCGGGCCCCATCGGGCCCGCCAGGGCCGGACTTTCGCCCGAACGGGCAGGCGGCACGTCCCGTTCGTACAGTGAAACCTGCCCTTTCGCCCATGCTTGACACCTCGTCAACCACACGACGGGGAGGCCGGATCGCCGACCGGGCGGTCGGTCAGAAACGGGCGAACAGGCCGTCCAGGTGCCGGTCGACGGCCGCCAGCACGGCCACCGGCTCGATCACGCGCAGTTCGAGCAGGGTGGTGAACCCGGTGAGCGCGAGCAGCAGGTCGGTCTCCACGACCGCGTCGCGGTCGGGGGCGATCAGCCCGTCGGCGATCGCCTGCCGGACCACCTGCTCGACCATCGCCCGCCCCTGCAGCAGGCCGCCCCGCGCCCGCGCGAGGACGTCCTCGTCGTGCAGCGCCTCCAGGACGTAGGCGGCGCCCATCCGGCTGGTCGCCCGCGCGTCGGCGTGCAGCGGCAGCATCTCGACCAGCGTCACCCGCAGCACGTCACGCGGGTGCGGCCGCTCGCCGAGCTCCGCCAGGCCCCGGCCGACCCGCCGGGCCGTCTGCTCGCCGGCGAGGTCCATCGCGAAGGCGAGCATGGCCGCCCGTGAGGTGAAGTAGTGCTGGAGCTGACCGAGCGAGATGCCCGCCTCCTGGGCGACCTCACGCATGGTCAGGTGCGTGGCGCCGCGCCGCTCCACCACCCGCCACAGCGCACGGGCGATCGTCTCGCGGCGCTCCTGGTGGTCCACCTGCTTCGGCATCGTCGGCCACTCCCCGAATCTTTTCCATACAGTTGACATAATACAGCTGACCGATAACCCTGGGGGCAGTCGGACCGAGGAGCACCATGCCTGAGCACGACCTGCCCGAATACCCGACCGTACGCGCCGCCGAGGGCCTGTTGCGCGGCCGCCGCCACGGCGGACACGCCGTCTTCCGCGGCATCCCGTACGCCCGGCCCCCGGTGGGCGCGCTTCGCTTCGCCGCCCCCGCGCCGGTCGAGCCCTGGCACGGCGTCCGCGAGGCGGCGGAGTTCGGCCCGACACCGCCGCAGTCCGGCCCGGTGGCCGCCGCCCCCACCGAGGGCACCGACTGGCTGACGCTCAACGTCCACACCCCCGACCCGGGCTCGGCGGGGCTGCCCGTCCTGGTCTGGATCCCCGGCGGCGGCTACATCGCGGCGGCCTCGGACGACCCCATGTACGACGCGACGGCCCTGGCCTCCGCCGGGCTCGTCGTGGTCAGCCTCAACTACCGGGCCGGCGTCGAGGGTTTCGCCCTCCTCGACGGCGTCCCGGCCAACCGCGCGCTGCTCGACCAGATCGCCGCGCTGCACTGGATCCGGCGCAACATCGCCGCGTTCGGCGGCGACCCCGACCAGGTCACGGTGGCCGGCCAGTCCGCCGGAGCCGGGTCGATCGCCGCCCTGCTCACCATGGAGCCGGTGCGCGGCCTGTTCCGACGTGCCGTCACCCACTCGGTGCCGGGCAGCCACTGCACCCCCGCGCTGGCCGCCGAGGTCACCGCCGCGCTGGCAGGCCGGCTCGGCACCGCGCCCACGGCCGCCGCCCTGTCGACCGTCGCCCCCTGGCACCTCGCCGAAACGCTCACCGCACTCAGCGCCGACCTGCCCGGACACGGCGGGCGCTGGGGGGCCTTCGCCCAGTCCGGCGCCGCGGTCTGCCCGGTCGTCGACGGCGAGGTCCTGCCCGAGGCGCCCTGGCCCGCCCTGGCCTCCGGCCGGGCCGCCGGCATCGACCTGCTCGTCGGTCACACCCGGGACGAGTTCCGGCTGTTCACCGTCATGACCGGCCTGCTGGGCACCTTCACCGAACAGGACGCCGCCACCGCGCTCGACCTCTTCGCCCCGCAACCGGACGGCCCCGACGCCTACCTCGCCGCGTACCCGCAGGCCTCCCCGGACGAACTGCTGGAGGCCGTCCGCTCCGACGCGCTGTTCCGGATGCCCTCGCTCCAGCTCGCCGAGGCCAACACCGCCGCCGGCGGCACCTCGTACCTGTTCGAGCTGGCCCTGCCCTCCCCCGCACTCGGCGGGGCCCTGGGCGCCTGCCACAGCCTCGACGTCCCGCTGGCCTTCGGCACCCTGGACAGCCCGATCGGCCGTCAACTGCTCGGCGACACCCCCTCCCCGGAGGCCCGCGCGGTGTCCGCCGAGCTCCACCGGGCCTGGGTCGCCTTCGCCACCACCGGTGACCCCGGCTGGCCCGCCTTCCAGACCGAAGGGCAACTCACCCGCGTCCTGGACGCCCACCCCCGGACGATCCGCTACCCCGAGCAGGACGCCCGCCGGATCTGGGCCGGACACCACCCCGCCGCCTTCGACCTCCACTGAAGCCGGACCGGGAGCCGCGCCGCCGCCGTCCGAGGCCGGTCGAACCCTCCGGAAGGCGGCGGCGCCGTCACCCTCAGGCGCTGCGGCGCAGCACCGCCGCCTCGAACTCACCGAAGCCGCACTCCTGCTGCCACTCCTGCTCCGCTTTGGGGCTGGCCGCCAGGAGCGCCTCGCAGCCCGCGCTGGGGTGGGCACTGCCGAGGGTGTCGGCCGCGCACTCGGGGGCGGGGCGGAAGTGGTCGCGGTCCTGCCAGAGGCTGCGGCCGGGCAGGAAGGCGTATTCCAGCGACGTCCGGGCCAGGTCCTTCAGGTCGCGGTAGCCCAACCGGTAGCGGGTGGCGGCCTTCTGGTACTCCTCGGTGATGTCGCCGCGCGAGACGCCCGGGTCGTCGGTGGCCAGGGCGGTCGGGACGCCGTGGCGGCGGTAGAGCGGGAAGGGGTGGTCCGGCCCGGCGACCTGGAGGATCTGCTCGTTGCTGGTCAGCGGCACCTCGATCAGGACGTGCCGCTCGGCCAGGGTGTCCAGCAACCCGGCGGAGTCGTCCTCGTGGACGACGTCGACGCCGTGGCCGATCCGCTCGGCGTGGCCGGTCACCACGGCCTCGCGGATGTGGAAGCGCAGGTCCTCGGGCTTGACCAGTCCGGGCACCAACTCGCCCGCGTGCAGGGTGATGTGGGCCTTGGGGTAGAGCGGGTGCAGGAAGTCCAGCATCCGCATCTGGAGGTCGTAGTTCTCCAGCGAGGCCGGGTAGTCCTCGGGCTGGACGAGGTTGACGGCGACGAACCGGTCGTCCCGGCTGGCGAGTTCCATGCCGAGCAGCAGTTGGGTGAACACCCGGGCGGGAGTGGAGGCGCGGGAGGCCTGGGAGATGATCCGGACGGTGACGGCGCAGCCGGGCGCCGGGCGGTCCCCGTCGCAGTCGGCGGAGGCACGGTACTCGGCGAGCATCTGGTCGGCGTCCGAGCCGGCCTGGGTGACGAGTTGGTCGATGCCGCCGTCGGCGAGCAGCTTGTCGCGCAGCTTGGCGAAGTCGGGGTCGAAGCCGACCTTGGCGGCGAGCGCGGCGGCGCCGGCCGAGGCCGGGGTGAGCATCGTCTCCAGGTAGCTCTGGTGCTGCTCGGCCATGGTGTCGGTGACCTCGGCCAGCATCCGGCCCGGGTGGCGCCAGCTGGCCTCGCCGAACTTGCCGAAGGTGGCGAAGAAGTGGTCGTGGCCCGACTCGGCGCCGGGCACGAAGTCCTGCATCGACCAGGCGCGGATCACCTGCTGCCGGAAGTCGGGGTCGGACACGGCGTCGGCGGCCGGGCGGGCGGTGGCCGAGCAGGGCGCGACCTGCGCGGTGAGGGTCGCGGTGTCGATACAGAGGCCGTCCTCGGCGGCGAGTCGGATCAGCAGTTCGGTGGAGACCGCACCGGACAGGTGGTTGTGCAGGTCGCCGCCCTTGGGCAGGTCGTGGAGGAAGCGGCGCAGCTCGTCGGGGTTGTCGCGGATGCCGTCCAGGTAGGCGGCGACCCGCTGCTCGGCGCCGCCGCGGAAGGCCTGGGCGACGGGCACCGGTGCGGCCTGGGCGGCGGCGGGGACCAGGGGTGCCAGCAGCGCCGCGCAGGCGGCGACCGCGGCGATGGTGGTTCGGCGTAGCGTGATCATGACCGTATGCTCACGTCCGCCCCCGGTCCCCGCCGCCCTCCCGGGCCCTTGTCCCGCTGACACCACCCGGACGGGTGATCAGTGGCATGGCCGGTACGACGCGTCCGTCCGAACCACCGCTCGTACGTCCGGGCGGTCCGGTGCTACCGCGCCAGCAGCTTCTGCAGCTCGGCGGCCACCAGGGCCGAGGAGGCCGGGTTCTGACCGGTCACCAGGTTGCGGTCGACGACCACGTGCGGCGCCCAGGGCTCGCCCTCCTGGAAGTCCGCACCGAGGTCCACCAGGCGGTCCTGGAGCAGCCACTTCGCCCGGTCCGCCAGACCGCCCTGGACCTCCTCGGCGTTGGTGAAGGCGGTCATCCGGTACCCGGCGAACGGCGAGCTTCCGTCCTCGCCGCGGGCCGCCAGCAGCGCCGCCGGGCCGTGGCAGACCACGCCGAGCGGCCGGCCGGAGGCCAGCACCCGGGTGAGCAGCCGACCGGAGTCGGCGTCGACCGCCAGGTCCTCCATCGGGCCGTGGCCGCCGGGGTAGAACACGGCGGCGTAGTCCGCCGGGTCGACCTCCGCCAGCTTCACCGGTCGGCGGAACTCCTCGACGGCCTCCAGGGCCGCAGCCGTCGCCGGGTCGGTCAGGCTGGCCCGGTCGGCCACCGGGACGACGCCGCCCGGGGTGGCGACGGTGATCCGGTGACCGGCGGCGGTGAGCGCCTGGTACGGGACGAGGGCCTCCTCGGCCCAGAAGCCGGTCGGGTGTTCGGTGCCGTCGTTGAGCGTCCAGACCTTCGCGCCGGTCAGGACGAACAGGATGTCGGCCATGGTGCTGCCTCCAGGGTTGCGGTCCCCGCCACGGCTCTCCCGCCGCAGCGATCACGCCGCCGAACCTAGACCGGCCGCCCCACGGGGGACCAATGGACACGACGATGCCTGGCATCGAAATTCCGATGTCTCCGACGGGCCGCCGAGCCATCGGAATCCCGTACGCTCGCGACCATGACCGATCGGGTGACGCCTGGCTCCGGCCCGCTGGACCTCAACCAGCTGCGGACCTTCCTCGCGGTGCACCGCGCGGGTTCGCTCACCGCGGCCGCACACCAGCTGGGCCTGTCCCAGTCGACGGTGACCGCGCAGGTCCGGGCACTGGAGCAACGGCTCGGCCGGGAGCTGTTCGAGCGCCGGGCGCGCGGGGTCAGCCCGCTGCCGTACGCCGACGACCTGGCGGCCCGGCTGTCGGCCCCGCTGGACCAGCTGGCGGGCGTCGCCGCCGGACCCGACGGCGCCGCGCCGGAGCCGGTGCACCTCGCCGGGCCGGCGGAATTCCTCGGCACCGTGCTGCTCGGCGCGCTGGCCCCGCTGGTCGCCGAGGGCGTCCAACTGCGGGTCACCACCGGGCTCACCGACCCGCTGCTGGACGAACTGCGAACCGGGCGGCATGACCTGGTGGTCGCCACTCGGCGCCCGCGCGGCCGCACGCTGCTCGCCGAACCGCTGGCCGACGAGGAGTTCGTCCTGGTCGCGGCCCCGGTGTGGGCCGAACGGCTGGCCGGCCGGGAACTGCCGGCCGCCCTCGCCGAAGTGCCGCTGCTCAGCTACGCCGAGGATCTGCCGATCGCCCGCCGCTACTGGCGGCACGTCTTCGACCGGCGCCTGCACGCCCGGGCGGCCGTCACCGTGCCGGACCTGCGGGCGGTGCTCGCCGCGGTGACGGCGGGCGCCGGCTGGAGCGTGCTGCCCGGCTACCTGTGCCGGTCCGAACTCGCCTCCGGGGCCCTGCGGTTGCTGCACCAGCCGGCCGACCCGCCGATCAACACCGCCTACCTGGTCCGGCGCCCGGCCGGCTCCGCCAACCCGCACGTCGCCCTGGTCCGCGAGCGCCTGCTCGACGCCGCGCGCAGGTGCGGCTGCTGAACGCCTGGCGCGACAGCCGTCAGATCGCCAGCCGTCAGATCGCCAGGTCCCGCCGTTCCAGCAGCCGGAAGGCCGCCAGCAGGCCGAGCAGGCCGACACCGGTGAGCACGCCCAGCGACAGCCACGGGACGCCGCCGTGGGCCAGCACGTCGCCCGGCGTGTAGTAGTGGAACGGGCTGAGGTAGCGCAGCGACCGGGCCGGGGACCAGGCCAGGGCGACGAAGTTGAGGGCGAAGCCGACCGCACCGAAGGCGACGGCGGCACCGATCACGTACGCCCGCCGCCGGGTGAGCGCGGACACCGCGAGCACCGGCCCGGTGAGGCAGAACGCGAGGGCGCAGCCCAGCAGCCCGGCGGCGAACACCCCGCCCTCCGGCACGGCCGCGTGCAGCTCGGGCGAGAGCGCCACCCCGAGCGCGACGGTGAGCGTGGCGGCGGCGTTGAGCAGAACCGTGGCGGCGACCAGGGCGCCGGCTCGTTCGGCGAGCAGGCGTCGCCGGGAGACCGGGCGGGTCATCAGCAGTTCGATGGTGCCGGACTCGACGTCGGCCGCGACGGCGGCGGCGCCGAGCGAGCCGATCACGGTCAGCTGCAGCGCGATCCAGAACGGGTGGGTGAGTCCGGCGCCGAGCAGCCCGGGGTAGCTGGCGATCGAGACGTCGCCGTTGGAGCCGCTGAAGGCCTTGAACGCGCCCGGCGGGCTGCTGCGGGCGCCGAACAGGTCGGTGGGCGGGATGGTGCCGGCGATCACCACGATCAGGGTCTCGAAGACGATCATTCCGAGCAGCAGGCTGATCAGCATCCGGCGCCGCCGGTGCAGGGCGAGCCAGACCAGTGGGAGGTGGCGGCTGACGGTCCCGGCGCTCACGGGCGCTCCTCCGATCCGGCGTCGGCGGCTTCGGTCGCGTCAGCGCCGTCGGCGGCTTCGGTGCCGTCGGTCGCGCGGTAGAGGTCGAGGAAGGCCTCGTCCAACCCCGCCTCCTCGACGGTGAGGTCCGCCACCGGCAGCTCGGCCAGCAGCGTGCGGACGGCCGCGACCACGTCGTCCGGCGGCACCAGCAGTTCGACCCGGTCGTCCTCCCAGCGCGGCGACCACCGCTCGGCCCGCCCCAGTGGCCGGGCGCCCCGCCCGTCGGCGAAGGCCAGCCGGACCCTGCGGGCCCGGGCCTGGCGCAGTTCGGCCACCGAGCGGACGGTCACCAGGCGGCCCCGGCGGACGATCGCGACCCGGCCGCAGGTCCGCTGCACCTCGGGCAGCACGTGGCTGGAGAGCAGGACGGTCCGCCCGGCCGCGGTCTCCTCGGCGAGCAGCTCGAAGAAGGTCTCCTGGACCAGCGGGTCCAGCCCCTCGGTCGGCTCGTCCAGCACCACGACGGCGGGCCGGTGCTGGAGCGACTGGACGAGCCCGAGCTTCTGCTTCATACCGCGCGAGTACTCCCCCACCGGCCGCGCCAGATCGGCCCGGGAGAGCTTCAGCCGCTCGCAGAGGTCGCGCTGGCCCGGCACCGGGGCGCCCTGGAGCGCGGCGAGCAGGTCGAGGGTCTGCTGCCCGGTGAGCTCGGGGTAGAGGCGCAGTTCGCCGGGCAGGTAGCCGATCGACGGGGCGAGGCTGCGGTGGTCGGCCACCGGGTCCAGGCCGAGGACCCGCACCTGCCCGGCAGTGGGGCTGAGCAACCCGACCAGGCAGCGCAACGTGGTGGTCTTGCCGGCGCCGTTCGGGCCCAGCAGGCCGAACACCTCTCCGGCGGTGACGGTGACGTCCAGCCGGTCGATGCCGACCGTGGCGCCGTAGCGTTTGGTGAGCGACCGCAGTTCGATCACCGGCCGCCCGCCGGTCGCGGTCCCGTTCGTCGGCATCGCCCACCTCCTGTCACGGGTGCGACGCACATCAAAGCGCGTACGGCCGGGTGAGTCGAGAGACGCGGCCGAATTCGCCGCGCCCGGGTCGATCCCCGATCACGCCGACCACCGTCCGGCGGCCTGCCGACAACCCTGCCGGAGATCCCTAGCCGCGGACCGAGGCCAGGTAGGCGGCGGTCAGGTCGGGCGTGGCCAGCCAGGCGGCGTGGTCGCTCGGCTCCGCGTAGGTGTTGGCCAGTCGGCGGGCGACCGGCTCGTGCTCGGCGGCGGCCACGAACACGCCCTGCACGTGGTCGGGCACGGTGAGCATCGCGGCGGTGAACCCGACCGCGTGCCGGGCGTGCCGGCGCCAGAACCGCTCGGCGGTGCGGCACATCCAGTCCGCCGTGAAGGGGGCGTCGCCGTGCTCGACGATCGCCCGCAGGTACGCCTGCGCCGCCAGCGCGGCGCTGTTGGCGCCCTGGCCGGCGATCGGGTCGTTCACCACCACCGCGTCGCCGAGGCCGAGCACGTGGACGGCGTCGACGCCCGCGCCCAGCTCCGCCACCGGCCGGCGGACCACCGGGGTCACCGCGCCGGACAGGCCGGCCCCGGCGTCGGTCGGCTCGGCGTCCGCCCACAGCTCCGCCTCCCACGGCAGGTGCTCCTTCAGCAGCGAGCGGATCCGGGCGAGTTGGACGTCAGGCGCCGGGCCGTCGCCGAACACGTCGAGCGGCCCGCCGGGCAGCGCCTCCCACAGCAGGATCGCGCAGGGGCCGGAGAGGGTCAGCGCCGGCTGCAGGTACAGCTCACCGAGGCCGGGCAGCGCGTGCATCCGGGCCCGCGGCTCGGTGGCCGGATCAGGCGAGCCCACCCCGTGGACGTACAGGCAGGACAGCGCCCGCTGCGGCCGGTCGAACGGCGAGCGGGCGGCGTCGCGCTCGAAGACCTCGGCCAGTTCGCCGCGCCCGGCCGCGACCACCGTCAGCTCGTGCCGCCGGGCCAGCTCGCGCAGGCCGTCCCGGTCCAGCGAGCGGTACTCGACCCGGCCGCCGCGCTCCGCCAGCAGTTCCAGCCAGCGCGCCAGCTTCAGCCGCTGGTCCACCGACTGGGCGGGCTCGTCGAGCGTCATGGTGAACTCCAGCGCCCGTACGCCGGGCGGCACGGCGAGCACCGCCCGGACGGCGTGGACCGCCGGCGCCTCGCCGGCCCACAGGTCCAGCCCGGCCGCCGCCTCGGTGCGCAGCGCCGGGCCGAACATCGCCTGCGTGGACAGCACCCGCCCGCCGCGCACCTGTTCGGGCGTGCGCTCGGCGACCAGCGTCACCTCGTAGCCGGCGGCCACCAGCCCCAGTGCGAGCTGCAGGCCGGCCTGGCCCGCTCCGACGACGGCGATCCGGCGCATGGCGGCCTCCCGGTGGGCGGTTGCGACTGAGGGGTGCGGCTGACGGGCCGTCGGCGGCGCGGCCGACGGCCCGTCACGCAGGCACAGTAGCCGAGCCGCCGGGGCGCGTCACCGGGGCCGGGACGGGCCCGGCCGCCTCAGCCGCGCAGGTGCGCGGTGAGCACCTCGACCACGGCCGCGGTCTGGTCCGCCACGTAGAAGTGCCCGCCCGGGAAGACCCGCAGGTCGAAGCCGCCGGTGGTGTGCCGGTCCCACTGGGCGGCCTGGTCGACCGTGGCGTTCGCGTCGGTCTCCCCCACCAGGGCGGTGATCGGCTGCGGCACGGTCGCGTCCGGCGCACAGCGGTAGGTCTCGATGGCGGTGTAGTCGGCCCGCAGCGCCGGAAGGATCAGCTCGCGCAGCGCCGGGACGGAGAGGATCCGCTCGTCCGTCCCGCCGAGGCGGACGATCGTGTCGAGCAGCCCGTCGTCCGACATCCGGTAGACGGCGGTCTCCCGGGGCAGCGAGGGCGCGCGGCCCGCCGAGACGAACAGGCGCTCGGGCCCCGGGAGGCCGTCGCGGGCGAAGCAGCGGGCGGTCTCGAAGGCGACGGCCGCGCCCATGCTGTGCCCGAAGAAGGTCATCGGACGGTCCGTCCACTCGCGCAGCTCCCGGTAGAGCTGTTCGGCGAGTTCCGCCACCGAGTCGATCGGCGGCTCGGCGAAGCGGTTCTGGCGGCCCGGGTACTGGACGGTGAGCACGTCGGCGTGGGGCGCGAGCGCGTTGGCGTACTCCATGTAGTAGCTCGCGGAGCCGCCTGCGTGCGGGAAGATCACGATCCGGGCCGGGGCGGAGTCGGACGGGCTGAAGCGGCGGAACCACGGGTTGTCGACGGCGGCGCTGCTGGGCATGCGGATGCTGACCTCTCTCCGTAACGGACTCTGCTGGTTCCAGTCTCGCAGGGGTCCGAGCGGTGCGGGTCCCGAACGGGGCGGTTCGATGATCTTGGAGTGCTGTCGGTGGGTGACGGCGATCTGTCAGCGGTATGCCGGTTCCGCCTGTGACGGTGGGGTGCTGACGGTGCCCGCGGTCCCGAGCGTTCGGAGCCCCCGCGGGTTCCGTGCTCCCGCGGGTTCCGTGCTCCCGAGCGTCAGGAGATCGTCGTCATGTCGTCCGTAAGCCCGAACCGGTCGTGGGACGCCCGTCGGCCGCCGTCCGGCGCCGGGAGGAGCGTCCTGGTCACCGGGGGCAACGCCGGTATCGGCTACTTCGTCGCCGAGCAGCTCGCCGGCACCGGTGCCGGGGTCGTGCTCGGCTGTCGGGACGCCGGCCGGGCCGAGGCCGCCATGGCCTCGATCCGCTCCCGCGTCCCCGGGGCGTCGGTGCGCCACCTCCCCTTGGACCTCGTCGACCTGCCGTCCCTGCGGACCGCCGTCGACGGACTCGCCCTCGACCGCCTCGACGCGGTCGTCCACAACGCCGGGGTCGCGCTGGACGATCCGCCGCGTCGGGAGACCCCGGCGGGGCACGAGCTGATGTTCGCGACCAACCACCTCGGGCACCTCGCGCTCACCCGGTGGCTCGCGCCCCTGTTGGCGGCCGCTCCGGCGGGCCGGATCGTGACGGTCGGCAGCTTCGCGGCACGCTCGGAGCGGCTGGACCCGGACGATCTCCAGTCGGCCGTGGACTACCGGCCCAAACGCGCCTACGGCCGCTCGAAGCTTGCGCAGATGACCTTCGGTTTCGAACTCGACCGGCGCCTCCGCGCCGTCGGCAGCACCGTACTCAGCGTGGTGGCGCACCCCGGCGGCGCCCTCGACTCCCTCACCCCGTCCCGCCCGCCGGTGCACGTGCGCACCACCGGCGAACGGTTGCGCGGCCTGCCGGCCGGGCTCCTGGTCCAGGGCAAGCACCGCGGGGCGTGGCCCATCGTCCGGGCCGTCCTCGACCCGGAGGTACGAGGCGGAGAGCTCTGGGGCCCGGGCATCCTCGGCCTGCGCGGGGCGCCCCGCCGTGAGCCGGTTCAGGCCCACATGGCCGACCGTGCCGTCGCCGCCCGCCTGTGGGCGGCCGGCTGCGAACTGGCGGGCGTCGAGCCGCACCTCGGGCTTGTGTAGGGCGTGTCCGGTCGTGTCGGACAGGTCCTCACCGGCGCTTCGTACCGCCGGCACTCCCAGTCGGCCCCCTCCGCAACCGTCACCGAGCGCTCCCCGCCCGCCTGGTGGAACGCGGCGACAGAAGGACGCCGCGGCCGGCAGGGGCCTCAACCCGCCGTCCCGAAACGGACGGCCGCCGCCCGGGAGCGGGAGACGGCATCCAGGAGCAGCACGGACGCCGCCTCCGGGGTCGGCATCGGCCCACCGGAGCGCACGTGCCGGGTGAACGCGGCGAGCAGGCGGTCCAGGCCCCGGCGGTGGCGGGCGAAGGCGCGGGCGGAGGCGCGGCGGCCCCGGGCGCGCTGGCCGTCGAGGGCGGTGGCGGCGCCGACGTCGAGCAGCACCAGGTGCAGCCGTCGGCCCTGTCCGGCGGCCTCCCGGGCGAGCCAGCGGCGCATCCAGGCACGGCTGCCGCAGTCGTGCACCAGCAGCGGCCCACCGCGCCGGACGGAGGCGCGCAACAGCCGGAAGTGCTCCAGCCGGGCCCACGGCCGGTAGACCGCGTAGGGCAGGCGCGCGGGCATGACGGCCTCGCAGGCCTCGTGCACGGCGCGCGGGTCCACGGTCGGCACCGCCCCCGCGCCGGACCAGCGCCGCAGCAGCGTGCTCTTGCCCGCGCCCGGCAGGCCCGACACGACCACGACGGCATCGGACGGATAGTGCACGGTGAACGCCGCCCCGGCCACGCCCCGCAGGTCGACGACACCGCGCGGCCGTTCCTCGCACCCCGGCCCGCCCGGCGCCTCGGCCGTGCCCTTGCTGGTGCCCACCTGTCCCCCGTCCGTGTCCGACCGGGAACCCTAGCAACTCCCGGCCGCCGCCGCGTCCCGCCCGCGCCGGACCAGAGGTGAGATCCACTGCGTCACCCCACCTATGCTGACGACCCATCAGAAGGAGGCTGGGGCATGGCGGAGTCGGATCCGACGTACACCGGGCGGGTGTTGGCAGGGCTGGAGCGGGATCCGGGGCGGGTGGCGGTCCGCTGCGGGGAGCGGGCGCTGACGGCGCGGGAGTGCCTGGACGGGGTGTACCGGCTGGCGCGGGCGCTGGAGGGGGCCGGGCTCGGGCGCGGGGACGGGGTGACGGTGCTGGCCGGGAACCGGCCGGAGGCGGTGCTGGTGCGGTTGGCGGCGAACCTGCTGGGGTGCCGGGTGGCGATGCTGCATCCGGACGGCCCGGTCGGGGAGTCGGTGGCGCTGGCCGGGTTCGCCGGGACGTCGGCGCTGGTCTTCGATCCGGCCCGGTGTTCGGCCGCCGCCGAGGGGATCGCCCGGGCGCTGCCCTCGGTCGGCCTGTTCGCGCTGGGCCCGTCGGCCCTCGGGACGGACCTGTCGGCGGCGGCCGCGTCCTGCCCGCCCGGGCCGCTGGCGCCGCGGTACCGCCCGGAGGACGTGATGGCGGTGCGGTTCACCGGCGGGACGACCGGTCGGCCGAAGGGGGTGGTGCGCCGGTTCGCCCGGCCGCCGCGACCTCCGCTGCTGTCCGGCGCGACGTTCCTGCTCTGTACGGCGCTGTGCCACGGCGGCGGGACGACGGCGGATCTGGCGCTGGCGGCGGGCGGCACGGTGGTGCTGCAGGAGGGCTTCGCCGCCGAGGCCGTGCTGGCCGCGATCGAGCGGTTCCGGGTGTCCCGGGTGTACCTGCCGCCGCATCTGCTCTACCGGGTGCTGGACCACCCGCTGCTGTCCAGGACGGACACCGGCAGCCTGCGGCGCGTCACGTACACGGGCTGCCCCCCGTCGCCGCGCCGGTTGGCGGAGGCGACCCGGCGGCTGGGCCGGGTGCTGCACCAGACGTACAGCCTGACGGAGTGCGGGCCGGTCACCCGGCTGAGCCCGGACGAGCATCTGGACCCGCGGCTCCTGCTGACCGCCGGGCGCCCGTTCCCGGACACCGAGGTGCGGATCGTGGACGAGGACGGCGCCGTGCTGGCGCCGGGCCGGACCGGGGAGATCTGCGTCCGCACCCCGACCGCGATGGTCGGCTACTGGCGCGACCCGGAGCTGACCGCCCGGGTGCTGCGGGACGGCTGGCTGCACACCGGCGATCTGGGCAGCCTGGACGCAGCCGGCTATCTGACGGTGGCCGGGCGGCGCGATCCGATGGCGATCGTGAACGGGCACAACGTGTTTCCCCGGGACGTCGAGGAGCCGCTGCGCGCGCACCCGGAGGTACGGGAGGCGGTGATGTTCGCGACGGTCGACGCGGACCGGCTGGAGCGGGTGCACGCGGCCGTGGTCACCGTGCCGGGCTCGCGGGCGACGGCGGCGGAGCTGCACCGCTGGGCCCGGGAGCACGGGGGGCGGCGGCGGTGTGCCCCGGACACCGTCCTGGTCGTGCCGGGGATCCCGCTGACCGGGGCGGGGAAGCCGGACCTCGGCGCGCTGCGGGCGTTGGCGGAGCGCCCGGAGGGGAGGGCCGTCACTACCGCAGGGGCGCGCGAGGGAGCATGGCGCGCCGTGTAGATGCTTCGAGCGCCCGCGCGGGCGACCTCTCGCGCGGCGGGCGACGGGAAGAACCGCTTTTGGACACTCGACCGTGCGGGCCGAACTGCCGATACCTCCCCGGCGGCGTTCCTCCGCACCGTCCCCAGGAGGCACTTCCTTGACCTGGCTACGCGTCCTGACCGCCCTCGGAATCCTCGCCGTCGCGGCCAGTGCACTGCTCGTCTTCGCCCTCTGCACCGCCACGGCCCGAGGCGAGCGCGCCGGCGAGGACGCGCCCGACCTCCGCGCCGACGCCGAGGGCAGCGGGCTCTTCCAGCGGATGGGCGGCGACAACCAGCGGCAGTAGCGGCAGCCGACGCCCGCCCCTCCCCGGCACCCGCCCCTCGGTGCCCGGGCCTCGTACCCGCCCCTCAGTGCCCGGCGATGTCGTCCGGGCGGACCTCGATGTGGTCGGCCACGAGGTCGACCGCCACCCGGTGCTCCATCCCCAGCGCCTCCAGGAACTTGACCGGCAGCTGCACCCGCCCGGTACGGTCCAGCATCACGTACTCGCGCTCGTTGACCGACTCCTCGCCGTGCTCGTCCGTGACGGTGCGGCGCAGCACCTCGCTGCTGGTCCGGCCGTCCCGGATGGCGACCGTGCGGCGGACCTCGCCCGCGACCATCGGGTCGTGGGTGACGATCACGACCGTGGCTCCGAGTTCCCGGTTGACGGTGCGGAAGGACTCGAAGATCACCCCCGCGGTCTCGGAGTCCAGCTCACCGGTGGGCTCGTCGGCGAGCAGCACCGGCGGGTTGTTGGCCATCGCCACCGCGATCGCGACCCGCTGCTGCTGGCCGCCGGAGAGCTCGTTGGGGCGGCGGTGGGCGAGCTCGCCGATCTCCAGCGCCTCCATCAACTCGGCCACCCGGCCGGCCTGCTGCTTGGCCCGACCGGCCCCGCCCCGGCGGCCGCGCAGTTGCATGGGCAGGGCGATGTTCTCGGCGGCGGTGAGGAACGGCAGCAGGTTGCGGGCGGTCTGCTGCCAGATGAAGCCCACCACCTCCCGCCGGTAGCGCAGCCGCTCCCGTGCGGGCATCTCCAGCAGGTCGCAGCCGGCGACGGTGGCGCTGCCGGCGGTCGGCACGTCGAGCCCGGCCAGGATGGTCAGCAGGGTGGACTTGCCGCTGCCGGAGGCACCGACCAGGGCGACCAGGTCGCCCTGCTGGATGGTCAGCTCCAGCCCCTGCAGCGCCTGGACCTCGACGCCCTCGGCGCTGAAGATCCGCACCAGCCGGTCGCAGACGATGGCCGCACCCTCGCCGTACGCCCTGGGCGCTGCGGCAGCGAGTGCCCGCTGTTGGAGCTCCTGCAGGCTGGGGGCCTCGGCGGTCGGCCGCTCCTGGGGAGTGCTCTTCACCGCTCGTCTCCTGTCTTCACAGTCCTGGAAATCTCAACGACCTTGACGGTCTTCACAGTTCCGGCGGTCCGCACCGGTGTCACGACCGGTACCGCTGTTCCCGGCGTCACCGCTGGTCCCCCGCCCGTAGTTCGGCGGAGATCTGGCGCCGGCCGGTCACGGCCGTCTCCAGCATCACCGCGAGGCAGACCACCAGGGCCAGGCCGGTCGTGGGCAGCAGCACCGGCAGCAGGGCCGGGGTCAGCGCGTCGCCGATGTCCGCACCGACCAGCGCCGACAGGTTGAAGGCGGGCCCGAGCAGCCAGACCGCCGCCACCGCGACCAACCCGCCGCCGACGGCCGCCGCCAGGGCCTGCGGCAGCGTCTCGGTGACGATCAGCGCCAGCCCCTGCCGGGGCCGCAGGCCCATGGTGCGCAGCCGGGCCAGCAGGGCCGCCCGCTCGGGGGCCGCCCGCACCAGCGTCAGCAGGACGGCGAGCAGGGCGAAGCCCGCGCCGGCGGCGCCCGCGTACCAGAACATCTGGACGGCCGAGTGCTGGAGCGGATCGGCGGCGAGCACGGCGGCCGCCTCGCGGCTGCTGCGCACCGTGTACCCGGGCGGCAGGCCGTGCGAGCCCTTGCCGGCGGCCGCGGCCTCGTCCCTGATCAGCTTGGCGAGGCCCTCCGCGGCGGTCAGGCCCCGCTCCAGGACCAGTCCCCTGACCTGCTCGGGGTCGACGTCGCCGACGGACAGCCACTTGTTCGTCCGCTTGAGCTCCGGGAGACGCTCGGCGGCGGGCCCGGCCGGCACGACCATGAACGGCTTGCCGGGGTCCGGCAGGGCGGGGGTGCCGGCGACGATCCCGGCGACGGTGGTGCGCAGTTGGCCCCCGTTGGGCGTCCGCAGCCGGGGCGGCCCGGCGGCCAGTTGCTTGGACAGGCCGGTGCTGAACAGCGCCGGTACCGGGGTGTCCGGACCGCCGGGGGCGCCGGCGAGCAGCGCCGGGTCGAACTCGCCCATCCCGAAGGTCCGGGCGATCTCGGCGTACGCCTTCGGCTCGGCCACCACCAGGATGGCCGAGACGGACTCCTGCTCGGCACTGATGAGGCTGGCCCCGTTCTCGACCCAGACCCCGGTCGAGGCCCGCACGCCCGGCAGCTGGGCGGCCGCCGTGGTGAACGTCTCCGGCAGGGTCGCGTAGATCGGGACGGAGACGGAGACGTCTCCGCCGGTCGCGATCCGGGCGGCGCGCAGCCGGACGGTGTCCACGGTGTCGAGCACGGTGGCCCCGAAACCGGTCGTGGTGACGGCGATCACCAGGGCGAGCAGCGGCAGCGCGGAGGGTCGCCGGCGGCCCGAGGTGTCGCGGGAGGCACGGGCCAGCCCGAGGAACCCGATCAGGCCGCGGCCGCGCCCGGCGAGGGCGGCCAGCCAGCCGACCACCACCGGCTGGACCCGGGCCAGCAGCAGGCCGCCGGTGACGGCGAGCAGCAGCGGCGCGGCCACCACCAGCGGGTCCAGGCCGGCACCGGCGGGGGCGGCGCCGCGCCGGCGGACCTCGGCCACCGCCGCGGCGGTGACGGCCAGGAAGGCGAGCTCGCCGACGAGCCGGCGCCATCCGGCGACGGCCTTCGGCGGCGTCAGCAGCACGGCGGCGCGGGCCGGGAAGGCCAGCACGGCGAGCAGGGTCGCCACCAGGGCCGCGAGCACCGCGTCGCCCCACCGGGGGGTGGGCAGCAGCACCAGGGCGAGCGCGGCCCCGAGTGCGGCGGCGGGCAGCACGGTCGCCACGCCCTCGCCGAGCAGGCGCAGCAACACGCCGCCGCGCGAGCCGCCGCGGGCCTGGAGCAGCCGGATCTCGGCGGTGCGCCGGTCGGCGGTGAGGGCCGCGGCCAGGCACAGCACCACCACGGCGACACCCGCCACCCCGGCCGGGCCGATCGCCGCCAGCGGCGCCGAGGCCTCGTACCGGGCGGTGGCCCGGGTGAAGGCCTCGGGCAGCAGGGAACTGACGCGCAGGTCGACGCGGTTGGTCTGGCGCGCGAGGCCGGTGGCGCCGCTCCCGCTCAGGTAGGAGCCGACCGTGCTGCGGGTCTGGGCCAGTTGGTCGGCCCGCAGGACACCCGGATCGATGGGCAGCCGCCAGAAGTTCTGGACGTTCTTGCCCCAGCGGACCAGCCCGGGCAGGCTGCCACCGTCGATGAGACCGGTGGTCTTCCACCCGAGCTCGGCGCCCCCGCCGTCCAGGCAGGCACGGGCCGGGCAGCCGGCGTCCTCCCAGCTCGGGTCGTCGGGGTTGTTGACGCGGTAGAGGCCGACCACGCGGGACCGGACCGGGCCGGTCACCTCGCTGCCGTTGTCGATGACGTCGCCGAGCTTGACGCCGATGGTTTCGGCGGCCTTCTGGCTGATGACGATCGGCAGGGGCGCGCCCTCGTCCGCGGGGCTCGGCCAGGCCCCGTCGACCAGGGTCACGCGGTCGGTGAAGCCGTGCACGTACATCAGGTCGAGCTGCGGCGCACGGTTGTCCGACAGCTTGGCGTAGCCCGTGTTCAGCATGCCCCGCGAGGTCTTGGTCCGGGTGCCGTAGAGCTGGCCGGACTGGCTGAGCGTCAGGTTCCGGCCGATCTCCGCGGTCAGCTTCTGCTGCACGGTGTCGAGATCCGTGGCGGTGTCGCTCAGGTTCGGCTGGGCCGTGGCCAGCAGGCTGGTCGAGGTGACGCCCAGGTGGCGGACGAAGTCCCGTAGTGCGCTGTCCGCGCTGCGGTCGGTGATGCGCGGGATGGCCGCCGCCATGAACACGGTGACGAAGGCGAGTGCCGCCGTGAGCAGGGCGGCCAGCGGCGTCGCGCGCAGCCGGGTGCGGACCCAGGGCGCGGGCCGCCGGGCGGCCGAGGGGGTGGGCACGGTGGTGCCGGCCTTGGTGGTCACATCTCCTCCACGTGGCGCAGCCGGGCGGCCACGTCTCGACGGCGGCGTCCGATCAGGAAGGCCGACAGCAGGGGGACGACGGCGATCGCGGCCGCGAGCAGGAGGGCCTGGCCGAGCGGCAGTTCGATCAGCGCCTCGGGTACCGGGCGGCGGGCTGCGGACGTCAGCACGACGAACGGAACGATCAGGTGGACGAGCAGGGCGCCGAGGCCGAGGCCGACGGCCCCGCCGAGGACGACCAGGACGCCCTGTTCGGCGGCGATGGTTCGGGTGATCTGCTTGCGGGGGGTGCCCAGGGCGAGCAGCAGGGCGGAGTCCCGGGACCGTTCGCGGGCGGAGGCGGCCACGGCGGCGCCGAAGCCGATCGCGGCGAGCACCGCGGTGACGACCGCGATGACCATGAGCGCGCTCTGCGGGGCGGCGCCGACCGGGTCCCCGAGGAGGCCTTCGGAGACCTCCTCGTAGAGCTGGATGTCCTGGGTGCCCGGGGCGGCGCGCAGGGCGGCGGCGGCCTCGGCGGGGGTCCGGTCGCCGGGGCCGGTGGCGGGCAGCCACCACTCGGCGCGGTTGGGCAGCTCCTGGCCCTGCGCCGCCAGGACGCGGGCCGTGCTGGCGAGGTCGACGACGAGGGTGCTGGGGCCGGACGCGGGCAGGGCGTTGACCACGGCGGTGATCTTGACCGGGAGGGAGGATCCGCCGAACGGCACCTGGACGGTGTCGCCGACCGAGGCGCTGACGGCCTTCAGGTAGTCGTGGGTGGCGACGCCGGGCACGGTGGCCGTCGCGCTCGTCCCGGCCGGGCTGACGATCGCGCGGAGCGTCTCGCCGAGGCCGTTCGCGAAGCGGTAGCGGATGGTGAACAGCCGGTCGGCGCCGGTCGGTTCGGATCCGAGGGCGGCTGCGGGCCCGGGCGCGACCTCACGGCTGTCCCGGACGCCGGGTGCCGTCGCCGTCCAGGCGAGTCCGGCCGGCACCGGGACGGCGGTCGCGGGCCCGTCGGCGCTGTCGGAGACGGACAGCCGGCGGATGGTCACCTCGCCGTCGGTCCGGTCACCGAAGGAGACGATCGCGCCGACCATGGTCAGTGGCGCGGCGACCGAACCGATCGGGGCGTCGACCAGCGTGGTCAGTGAAGCCGAGACCGTGGTGTCGCCGTTGAACGGCAGCGTGGAGAGCGAGGCCTTGTGGACGAGGCCGAAGCGGTCGCGCAGCAGCAACCGGACCTCCGGGCGGACCGGCGGGCGGGTCGTCCCGTTGGCCATCTGGACCTGCTGCTCCGGCTGGTGGACGGAGAGCTCGGCGTCGATCCGCAGCGGATGGCCGGGCAGTTCCAGTCCGCCCTTCGAGGTGGCCGCGGGCGGGGCGAGCGGCGCGAACGCCTCCTCGCGGGTGTGCCCGCCGAGCAGGTCGGCGCGGACCGGGACGCGCTCCGCGAAGGCGGCGGTGTCCAGGGCCACCAGCTGGCCGTTGCCCTCGGGCAGGGACTGGTCCGAGCGCACCACCGGGATCAGCCGGTCGCCGCCGGGCAGGGCCCCGTAGCGGCCGCCCTGGCCCATCAGGGAGCTGTGCGCGGCGGAGATGCGCAGGCCGCCGAGCGTGCTGAAGGCGGCCTGGTCCCGCTGGGAGGCGGTCCAGGTGGCGTGCTGGCCGAGCGCCAGCACACCGGTGGCGACGGCCATCACGAGCAGCAGCACCGGGCCGGTGGCGCGGCCGGGCCGGCGGGCCAGCTGCCAGCCGACCATGGCCGGGCCGAGGCCGCGGCCGCGGGCGGCCATCCGGGCGCCGAGCCGGGCGACCAGCGGCAGCAGGCGCAGCACCACCAGGGTGCCCGCGCACAGCGCCAGGGTCGGGGTGGCGACCAGCAGCAGGTCCACGCCGAGCCGACCGGAGGAGTCGGTGGACAGCCCGCTGCCGTACTGGCCGAGCTGCTGGTAGGCGAGCACGGCCAGGGCCAGCACGGCGAGGTCGCCGCCGTTGCGCGCGAGGCCGGAGACCAGGGCCTGGCGGCGGCCGGAGCGGCTGCGCAGGGCGGCTCCGGCACCGCGCAGCAGGCTGGGCAGGGTGGCCAGCAGGATGCAGGCGAGCGCGCAGAGCGCCGCGATCGGCCAGAGCGTCCAGCTGACGGCGGTCGTCAGGCGCACCTCGTGGGCGCTCCCGAAGCCTGCCAGGGCGCGGACCAGGTACGGCGTCAGCAGCGGCGCGAGCAGCGCGGCCGGGAGTGCCAGCAGCAGCGACTCCAGGGCGGTGAAGGAGCCGAGCCGGGCGCCGGAGGCGCCGCGGGCGGCGAGCAACTCGTTCTCGGCCGTCTGCCGGGTCGCGATCAGATTGACCACCAGCAGCAGGGCCGCGATGGCGAGGACGGTCAGCTGCAGGGCGCCGATCAGCAGGGTGGACCGGGCGACCATCATGCTGGAGGACAACTCGCGCATGATGTCGGGCAGCTCGGTCCGCGCGCTGAGCCCGGCGCGCGACTGCAGGTCGTCGGCGAGGGGCTGGGCGCGGTTGCCCATGGCCTCGGCCGTGGACCGGTCGACGCCCGCGAAGTCGGCGTCGAGCAGCCAGCTGCGGCTGCTCTGCAGCAATCCGGCGGTGGTGAAGGCGCTCTGGTCGACCAGCATCGGACCGTAGGTGGTGAAGCCGCCGACCTCGACCTCGTGGCCGCCGACCGGGTCGATGTGCCAGTACGCGTCGGTCGGGTCCGCCGCGCGGTAGACACCGGTGATGCGGACGGTCAGCGGCTTGCCGTCGAGGCGGTCGGTCAACTGGACGTCGGCGGGCAGCGCCTGGTCGGTGAGGCCGAGCCGGGCCAGCATGGTCTGCGGGACGGCGGCCTGTGGGGCAGTGGTCTGGACCGGGCCGGAGGCGGCGGCGGGCCAGGCTCCGGCGACCAGTCGGGCCCGGCCGCGGTCGACGTCCGCGAGGACCGTCAGGTCGGGCTGGGGCGCGGCGCCCCGACCCGGGGTCGAGCCCGGAGCCGGGGTCGCACCGGAGGGCGCGGGCTCGCCCGCACCGGAGGTGGCGGCCGGCAGGCCGTAGGAGCGGCTGCGCAGCAGGCTGTCGGTGCGTACGGGCAGGTCGCCGAAGAGGTGGCCGCGGTAGGCGGCGATCTCCGCCTCGTCCTTCGCCCGCTGGTCGAGCCCGTGCCCGGCGACCACCATGACCGTGGTCCGGGCATGGCCGGCCCCTTGGAGCGTCTGCCGCAGGCCGGCCTCGCCGACGCTGCGGTTGAACGCCACCAACGCGGTCAGCACCGCCGTGGTGATCAGTACTGCGAGCAGCACGGCAGCAGCCAGCGGCAGTCGCCCGCGCAGTCTGCGCACGACGAAGCCGAGCATCAAGTTCCTCCCCCGGTCACGTCCCAGGTAGCATCCCGGCCCACCCATCGACCCGATCTCGGCACACTTCTGCCGCAGATGGACACACGTGGGGCACAGCAATGCAATGATCACCGGCATTTGATCACCGGATAGCGGACGACTCTGTCAGATCCGATCCAGGAACGGAAGGGACTTGCGCGAATCAAGTAAGTAGTGAGCAAATTCCTTGCATTGGCAGCACCAACACTCGGGCCGCCCGCAAAAATGCCATGCACATTTCACAACTCAGGCCCCACGGCCCGACTTTGGGAGCGCGGATCCGCTCGTCGGAATCGCGACCCGGAACCGTGAACCCGTGGCGCCGCGAATCCGTTGACACCGGGTAGAGACCCATAGGGGGAAGTCGCAATGACGCAGCCTCAGGCCACCGCCACCACCACCGCGCCCATGGTGGCCGCGACCGACCTCCGGCGCAGTTTCGGCACCGGCGAGCGGACCGTGCACGCGCTGCGCGGTGTCTCCTTCTCCATCGGCCGCGGCGAACTCACCGCACTCAAGGGGCGCTCGGGCTCCGGCAAGACCACCCTGCTCAACCTGGTCGGCGGCCTGGACGCCCCGACCGGTGGCAGCATCGCCCTGGACGGCACCGACCTCGCCGGACTGAACGAGGACGGCCGGCTCGCCCTGCGCCGGGAGCGGATCGGCTTCGTCTTCCAGTCCTTCGGGCTGATCCCGATGCTCACCGCCGCCGAGAACGTCGGCGTGCCGATGCGGCTGCGCAAGGTCTCGGCCGCCGAGCGCGAGGAGCGCGCGCACACCCTGCTGGCCCTGGTAGGCCTCGCCGACCACGCCAACCAGCGGCCCGGCGAGCTCTCCGGCGGCCAGCAGCAGCGGGTCGCCATCGCCCGCGCGCTCGCCAACGACCCCGGCCTGATCATCGCCGACGAGCCGACCGGACAGCTGGACTCGGAGACCGGCCGCTCGATCATGCAGCTGCTGCGCGCCGTGGTCCGCAGCGAGGGCGTCACCGTGCTGGTCGCCACCCACGACCCGACGCTGATGGAGCTCGCCGACCGGGTGATCGAACTCCGCGACGGACGGATCGTCGAGGAGGAGGCCACCGGGCAGGCCGCCTAGCGCATCCCGACGGACCGGGGCACCCGGCGGCGGACCGGCCACGTGGGGTGCTTGGTGGCGCTTCGGAACGGGCCGGCGCATCCGCCGGCCCGTTCCTCAGAGCGCCTTGAGGGCCGCCTCGCAGGCGCGGCACCGCCGGGTGCGCTGGGACGGCGGGTACCACGGCTCGCCGGGCCCGGCCGGGCGGTAGGGCTCCCGTTCGAGGCCCGCGGTGTCGATGCCGCAGAAGGTGAGCGGCCCCGGATCCTCCGGCACGTCCGGATCGGGCGGGGCCGCGTGCACCCAGCGCACCCGCGCGCTCACGTCGACCTCGCCCGCGTCCAGCACCTCCGTGGACGGCTCCAGCTCGACCAGCACGATCACTCCGCTCATACCTCGACCCTGCGCCCCGCCGACGGCTCGCGCATCCGGTGGGGCCCGGACCGGCGCCGGTCCGGGCGGCTCGGACGCCGGCGCCGGCGCGGGGCCAGTCGTGGCGGCTGTCGTGGCGGCAGCCGTGGGGCCACCCCGTGCTCGACGGCCGCCACGAACGCGTCCAGCGGCGCGGGGTCGTCGCCGTCCCACTGGGTCAGCAGGACGACGTTCCCGTTGGAGCGGCGGTCCACGGTGAGCCCGCGCCGCCGGGAGAGCAGGCCGTACCCGCCGCCGCGGACGGTCGGCGTCACCCGGGAATCCCGGTTCGGAGAATTCGCGCCGCATGACCCGACCTCACGTTCTCGGCGATGAGAGAAGCTGGCGGCGGCACGCTGGCACGGGTATTCACGTTTGTGAATCTGTTAACGAATTAGTGTGACAGTACGTCATTTTCTGCGAATACTCGCAGCTTCCGGGCTGGTCCAGGCCTCGACAGCCGGCTGTCAGTGGCGTCGGATATGGTCCCCGGCAACTGAGGGAATCCCGATCCGAGGAGGTTCGATGACGATCTCCCGCCTTATCGACGCCGTCATCCGAGGCCTCCGCCGGAATGCCCAGAATACGCGGATGTGGTGGCCGGCGCCGCCGACCACCACATCCGTTCACGCACACCTCAGGCGTCCGAGGGCCGGTCGGCCAGACCTGCCGGACCTACCAGACCTGCCGGACCAGCCGTGCCGGCCGGGTCCGACCCGCCCCTCAGCCCCTTCAGACCGCCGGGAAGATCTCCGCGTCCGGCTTCAGCAGCTGGCCCGGCTTCGGCGCGGTGCCGTCCACCAGGTAACGGGTGACCAGCGTGTTCAGCGCCGTGCTGCGGCCGACGGCGCAGTGCTCGATCGAGTCGACGCTGACCAGCACGGCGTTGCCCAGCTGCTGCTGCATCCGCTGGGCGAACTTGTACTGGGTGGCCGGGTCGTAGAGGTTGCCGATCACCATGACGGTGTTCGAGGTCTTCTTGTTCCACGGACCGCTGAAGCGCTCGGCGTCGCGGGCCGGGGCCGGCCAGCTCGCGCAGGCGGGCGCGTCGAAGGCCTGGTAGCGGCCGAAGGTCGGCGACTCCTTCTCCCACGCCTTGGCCGCGTTCGCGAAGACCCGGTCGTTCGACGGGTACGGCTTGTCCTGGCAGTTGACACCCATGTAGGAGTCGTCACCGGTGTACTCGGAGTCGGCCGGAGCCTCGCGCAGCGCCCGCGGGGCGTTCACCGCGAGGATGTTGGCGTCCTCGTCCGAGACGGTCGCCTTCGGCGCGAGCAGGGTGGCCGCGGCCGGCTTCTGGATCAGCTGGTACGTCGCCTGCAGCGACTTGGCCAGCGGCGCCAGCTTGGCCTGCGAGTACAGCGCGCTGGCCACCTCGCTGGTGAAGGTGCTCAGCGTCACCTGGGAGCCGTTCGGCAGGGTGACCGGGCTGGTCCGCAGGTGGTCGCGGAGCTGGTCGAACTTGGCCCGGGTGTCACCCTCGCCGAAGGCGCAGCGCGGGGCGCCTGCCGTCTGGCAGCGCTTCAGGAACTCGTCCAGGGCCAGCTCGAAGCCGCCCGCCCGCTGACGGTCGTACTCCAGGCCGTTGTGCAGGCGCAGGTTCGGGTCGACGTTGCCGTCGACGATGACCGCGCGCACCTTGTTCGGGTACATGCCGGCGTAGGTCGCGCCGATCAGGGTGCCGTAGGAGAAGCCGGCGAAGGTGAGCTGGGAGTCACCGACGGCGCGGCGCATCCGGTCGAGGTCGCGGACGACGTTGATGGTCGACATGTGCTCGATCAGCGGGCCGGCGTTCTTGCTGCACGCGTCGGTGTAGTCCTGGTCCGCGTCCAGCGTCTCGTTGATCTCGGCCTTGGTGACCGGCACGCCGACCATGCGGCCGTTGACGGCGTCGGCGTCCTCCTGGGTCTTGAAGCACTTGAGCGGGTTGCTCCGGGCCACGCCACGGGGGTCAAAGCCGATCAGGTCGAACTTCGACTGCACCTCGGCGCCGAAGCGGGTGGTCGTCGCCCACAGGTAGCCACTACCGCCCGGGCCGCCCGGGTTGAGGAACAGCGAGCCGATCCGCTTCGACGGGTCGCTCGCCCGCCGGCGCATCATGGCGATGCCGACCTTCTCGCCCGACGGGTTGTCGTAGTCCAACGGCACCGGGTACACGGCACAGTCGTAGATTCCGGGGTCCGGCTTGGTCGGATCGGGGTTGCACGGGGTCCAGTTGACAGGGTCGACCTTCGCCTCGGCCGCAGCCGCACCCGGCACCTGGTCTATCGGCGCCGCCGATGCCGCGACGGCACTGCCGGTAACGAGGGCGAGGGCGCAGCTGACCGCTCCGGCCAGCTTGGTTATACGGGACAAGGAACCTCCTCCGTACCTGAAAGGGCGGCCCCAGCCTGTCAGTCTGAGATCTCCATGTGAAGACCTGGAAGCACCGTAAATGTTTCGATGTGATTCCGTTCTCGACCGGATTATTCTGTGAATGAACCAACTTGACGGTTGATTGACCTAACGATTGGTCATCACAGCCCCCCACCAGCCGCGTCGGCGCGACCCGCGGCGGGCTCCGCGATTCTAGGCTCCGCCCGCTCCGCGCAGCGCGGCCGCCACCAGGCCCTGGATCTCGTCCGTCCGGACTTCTCCGCCGCCCACCAGCCGGTCGAAGACCAGCCCGTCGATGCAGGCCAGCAGTGCGGTGGTCCGCCCGTCGGGATCAGGCACGCCCCGGCCGGACAGGAAGGTCCGAACGGCGGCGCGCGCGGCGTTCTC
Source organism: Kitasatospora sp. MAA19 (assembly GCF_029894125.1). Taxonomy (GTDB): domain Bacteria; phylum Actinomycetota; class Actinomycetes; order Streptomycetales; family Streptomycetaceae; genus Kitasatospora. The sequence continues at coordinate 65,631 of NZ_JARXYZ010000023.1, read as the reverse complement.
GCGGGGGACGAGGATCTCGCGAAGTTCGGGGTCGCGCACGCTCTCCACCGCGCAGGCGTACCGTGCGAGCGAGCGCCGTCGCCCCTCACCGGTCAGCCGCCGTCGCGTCAACTCCCCTAGACCCTGGATCAGTTCATCGGCCGACCGGACCGTCGCCCGCTCCCCCATCATCTGCAGCTCGCCCTGGTCCAGCTCGACCAGGCGCCGTACCAGCGCGGTGAGCAGCGCCTGCCTGGTTCGCAGGTAGGCCGAGGTGGTCCCGACCGGCAGTCCAGCCGCCGCGTCGACGGCCCGGTGCGTGAGGCCGCGCACGCCCGCGTCCGCCAGTACGCCGATCGCCGCGTCCGCGAGCACGGTCCTCCGGTCCGCCCGCCCCTCGCCGCGCGCCTCGCCCTGCCTCTGGTCCCCGTCTCGCCTCATCCCCCCTTTTTACCCGCACCCCGGCCCCGGCCCGCACGCCCTGCCACCACCCCCGGCCTCGACGGCTGCGCGTGAGCCCGTAGTACGCTCCTTCTACAGATGTAGAAGACAGTGCGGTGACACGGGAAGGACCGGGCATGAGCAGCAACAGCGCGGTGGTGGTCGGGGGCGGGATCAGCGGGCTGGCGAGCGCCATCGGTCTCCGGCTGGCGGGCTGGCACGTGACCGTGGTCGAGCGGGCGGCCGTCCTCGACGACGCGGGCGCGGGCATCTCGCTGGCCGCCAACGGGATGCGCGCGCTCGCCACCCTCGGGGTCGGCGAGGCCGTCGAGGCGGCCGCGCGACGCCAGTACACCGGCGGAACCCGCACGCCGGACGGCCGCCGGCTCGCCCTGATGGACGGCGCCGCACTGGAGCGCGAGCTGGGCGCCCCGATCGTGGGCATCCCCCGCGCCGCACTGCACCGGATCCTGCGCGAGGCGCTGCCCGCCGAGTCGCTGGTGATCGGCGCGGAGGTGACCGATGTGGAGGTGACCGATGTGGACACCGCACAACCCTCCCGGGTCCGGGTGACGTACGGGGACACCACCCTGGACGCCGACCTGGTGGTAGCGGCCGACGGCATCCACAGCCGCATCCGGCGCCGCCTCTTTCCCACCCACCCCGGGCCGGCGTACAACGGCTCGACGGTGCTGCGGGCGATCACCGAACGCCCCGTCGACGGACTGACCGCCGACTTCGAACTGACCTGGGGACACGGCGCCGAGTTCGGCCACATCGCCTTCCCGGACGGGCGGGCCGAGTGGCACGCCGTCCTCAACGCCCCGGCCGGGGTCCGCTACCAGGACCCGCTGACCGAGGTGCGCCGCCGCTTCGCGCACTGGCACGAGCCGATCCCGGCACTGCTGGCCGCGACCCGGCCGGAGGCCGTACTGCACCACGACGTCAACGAGTTGGCCACCCCGCTGCCCTCGTACGTCGCGGGCCGGATCGCCCTGCTCGGCGACGCGGCGCACGCCATGGCCCCGCACCTCGGGCAGGGTGCCTGCCAAGCCCTGGAGGACGCGGTGACCCTCGCGGCTGCCGTGGCCGAGGCCCGGAGCGTCGAGGCGGCGCTCGCCCGCTACGACGCGCAGCGGCGCCCGCGCAGCCAGACGGTGGCCCGGGACGCGCGCCGGGCCGGCCGGATGGGGCAGCAACTGGCCAACCCGCTGGCGGTCGGCCTGCGCAACGCCGCGATCCGCCTCACCCCGCCCGGCGCGATGGTCCGGACCGCCCTGAAGCACGCCGACTGGACGCCGCCCCGGATCACCCCCCGCGCGGCCTAGACCAGCCCCGGCCACGCCCAGGCCCGGACCCACGCACCCACGCACCCACGCACCCCGTGCTCCGTACTCCCGTGCCACCCGGACACAAGTCGACCGGTCGACTTGACCGGGAAACTGATGAGGCGCCATATTACTTTCATGACGCAACACCCCGACGCCGGCGGCGGCGCCCCCACCCTCGATCAGGCGCGGCGCCAGATCGCCCGGTACGGCCTCACGGCCGACCCGCAGGCGGTCCTGGTCGCGGCCCGGCTGATGGCGGCGGGCGCCCGGATCGGCCAGGCCGGGGAGGTGCACTTCGCCCGCTTCGGCCTCTCCACCGGCCGCTACCGACTGCTGGCCGACCTGGAGGACCACGGCGGCGAGAAGTCGCCCTCCCAGCTCGCGGCCGGCCTCGGCGTGTCGCGGGCGACCGTGACCGGTCTGGTGGACGGCCTGGAGCGGGAAGGCCTGGTGGTCCGCCGCCCGTCCGCCGAGGACGGCCGCGCCAACGTGGTGGTCCTCACCGCACGCGGCGCGCAGCGGCTGCGCGATCTGGCGCCCGAGCACTTCGCCCGGATGCAGGCGCTGGTCGGTGGGCTCTCGGTCGAGGAGCGCACCACCTTCCTCGACCTCCTGGCCAGGGTGGTCGCGGGCGCCGACGCCCTGACCGCGGACTGACCGCGGGCCGAGCGCAGACCGACCGCGAACCGACCCGGGCGACAACGGCGGGCCGCCCCATCGGCGGCCCGCCACCTCACGACCCAATAGTTAGCCACCTAAGCACAAATGGTTAGGTGGCTCATCACCATGCCGAGAAGGAACCCGTGAGCAAGAAAACATCCGGCGCACCGCCGCCCTTCACCCTGTGGCGGGAGGTCCTGGCCGCCTACGCGATGCCCGCCGTGATGGCCGGCATCGGCGGAGCCGTCACCCGCCAGCCGCAGCTGATGATCGCCGCGGCCACCACGATCGGCGGCACCTCGGCCGTCGTCGCCACCCTGGTCGGCTCCGCACTGCGTCGCCGTCCCGCCCACTCCCTGGCCGGCCGGGCACCGCGCGCCCTGCTGGCCCCCGCCCTCGGCTTGGCCGCCGCGGCGGTCGCACTCGCCGTCGGCCTCACGGCCGCGCACTGGCTGCCACAGCTCCCCGGACTCGCCGCCAACCCGTGGCCCGGCCGCCTCCCGGTCGACCTGCCGGTCTCGTCCGCGATCGCGGCCACCGTGATCGCCTGGCGGTGGCGCGGCAGCCGCCCGGCCCGCTCCCCGCAGCACCGACTCTCCGTCCAACCGGAAAGGCAGACAACGTGATCGTCATCATGGGCGCCGCAGGCGCCACCGGCGGTGCCACCCTGCGCAGCCTCGCCGCCCTCGGCGCACCGAGCCGCGCGCTCAGCCGCGACCCCGCCCGCCTCGCCGCCGGGCTCGACGACCGGACCCTCGCGCTGACCGAGACGCTCCCGGCCGACGCCGCCGACCCCGGCTCGCTGCGCGCGGCCTTCCGCGGCGCGCACCAGCTCTTCCTCACCATGGCCAACGGCCCGCGCCAGGTCGAGCACGAGCTGGCCGCGATCGACGCGGCGGTCGAGGGCGGCGTGGAGCACATCGTCAAGGTCTCCGCACCCGCCGCCGAACCGGACTCCCCCGTGGCCGTCTCCCGCGGCCACCACCTGATCGAGGAGCGCCTGCGCACCTCCGGCCTCACCGCGACGGTGCTGCGGCCGTACGCGTTCATGCAGAAGCTGCTGCTCCTGGCGCCCGGTGTCGCCGCCGCCGGGGTGGTGCACGGCGCCCTGGGGCAGGCCCGGTGCAACTACGTCGACGCCCGGGACATCGGCGATGCCGCGGCCGAGGTGCTCACCCGCCCGGAGCTCGCCGGCGGGACGTATCCGCTCACCGGCGGCCGGGCGTACAGCCACCCGGAGCTCACCGGGCTGCTCGGCGAGCTGCTCGGCCGACCGGTCCGCTACCTCGATCTGCCACCGGCCGGACTGCACGCCCACCTGATCGAGCGGGCCGGGATGCCGCCGTGGCTGGCCGCCCACGTGGTGGAGATCCAGCAGCTCGCGGTGGTCCGCAGGGAGACTCCCGACGACACCCTGACCCGCCTCACCGGGCGCGCCCCGCGCACGCTGGAGGCGTTCCTCCGCGAGTACCTGCACCGCTTCCGCTGACCCCTCCGACATCGTGGTGGGCCTGGTGAACGGGCCGGTGCCAGCCTGGCGAACAGGCCGAAACCGGGCCGGACGCCGGGCCCACCACCCGAAAGGAGCAGCATTCGCTGTGGCATGGATCACGATGGGGAATTCGACCTGACGATCCGTCAATTCGACTGACATCCAGTCACATCACTACCAATCGCGCTCAGTTATTGACTGACGAAACGTCAGATTCGGCCATTTACGGCCGAGTTGGGTCGGGTGTCGGGCCGTACGGTGCCTCATGCCCGGGGCTACCATCGATCGGGTTGTCCGCTCCGGCCCCGGAGTGGGGTCACCCGGTCAGGCGAGTGCTCCCACCGCCCCCAAGGGCCGGGCATTGGTCGGAACGGGGCGAGGACGAGGAGCGTACGGGCTGCCATGACAGCTGAACCGAGCCAGCCGGAGCAGTCCGCCACACCGCCGCAAGCCCTGTTCCCGGGGCGCCCGGCCGCCGCACCGCGCACCCTGGTCGACGTCCTGGACGCCACCGTCCGCGCCCACCCGAACGAGCCGGCCCTGGACGACGGGCACACCGTCCTCAGCTACCGCGCCCTGGCCGCCGAGATCGAGCAGCTGCGCCGCCGACTGGCCTCCGCCGGGATCGGCCCGGGCGACCGGGTGGGCGTGCGGGTGCCGTCGGGCACCAACGACCTGTACGTCTCGATCCTCGCCGTACTCGCCGCCGGCGCCGCTTACGTCCCGGTCGACGCCGAGGACCCGGACGAGCGCGCCCAGCTGGTCTTCGGCGAGGCCGACGTCGCCGCGGTGCTCGGCGCCGAGCGCACCCTGACCGTTCACCGCGAGCGCGAGGCCGCCCAGCCCGATCACTCGACCATCCGCCCCGCCCCCGCCGACGACGCCTGGATCATCTTCACCTCCGGCTCCACCGGTCGCCCCAAGGGCGTGGCCGTCACCCACCGCAACGCCGCCGCCTTCGTCGACGCCGAGGCCGCGCTCTTCCTCCAGGACGAGCCGATCGGCCCCGGCGACCGGGTGATGGCCGGGCTGTCCGTCGCCTTCGACGCCTCCTGCGAGGAGATGTGGCTGGCCTGGCGGCACGGCGCCTGCCTGGTGCCCGTGCCCCGCTCCCAGGTCCGCAGCGGCGCCGACCTCGGCCCCTGGCTGGCGGAGCAGGAGATCACCGTGGTCTCCACCGTCCCGACACTGGCCGCGCTCTGGCCGGCCGAGGCGCTCAACGAGGTGCGGCTGCTGATCTTCGGCGGCGAGGCCTGCCCGCCCGAGCTGGTCCAGCGCCTGGTCACCGAGGGTCGCGAGGTCTGGAACACCTACGGGCCCACCGAGGCCACCGTGGTCGCCTGCGCCGCACTGCTGACCGGCGACGGCCCGGTCCGGATCGGCCTGCCGCTGGACGGCTGGGACCTGGCCGTGGTCGACGAGGCCGGCGCGCCGGTCGCGGCCGGCGGCACCGGCCAGCTGGTGATCGGCGGCGTCGGCCTGGCCCGCTACCTCGACCCGGCGAAGGACGCCGAGAAGTACGCGCCGCTGCCCTCGCTCGGCTGGGAGCGCGCGTACCGCAGCGGTGACCTGGTCCAGGCCGACCCGGCGGGCCTGCTGTTCCTCGGCCGCACCGACGAGCAGATCAAGCTCGGCGGCCGCCGGATCGAGCTCGGTGAGGTCGACGCGGCGCTGCAGGCCCTGCCCGGCGTGGCCGGTGCGGCCGCCGCCGTCCGCACCGCGCGCGGCGGCAACCAACTGCTGGTCGGCTACCTGGTCGTCCAGGACGGCTACGACCGCGAGCAGGCCGTCGAGCGGCTGCGCGCCGAGCTGCCGGCCGCCCTGGTGCCGTTGCTCGCGCCGGTCGACACCCTGCCCACCCGCACCTCCGGCAAGGTCGACCGCGACGCCCTGCCCTGGCCGCTGCCCGAGCTGGAGAGCGCCGGGCCGAGCGAGCAGCTGTACGGCACCGAGGCCTGGCTGGCCGAGCAGTGGGCCGAGATCCTCGGCGTGACGGTGAGCGGCCCGCGCGACGACTTCTTCGCCATCGGCGGCGGCAGCCTGGCCGCTGCCCGGCTCACCACCCTGCTGCGCACCCGCTACCCGAACGCCGCCGTGCTGGACGTCTACCAGCACTCGACGCTGCGCAAGCTCGCCCGGCACCTGGAGCGCTCCGCCGCGCAGGGCGGCGAGACCCGCATCATCACCCTGGTGCCGACCAGGGCCAAGCTGCTCCAGCTGCTCCTGCTGATCCCGCTGTTCACGGTGGTCGGCCTGCGCTGGACGGTCGCCCTGCTGGCCGCCGGCAACCTGCTCTCCCACCTCGGCGACTACCCGTGGGCGCCCACCGCCTCCTGGTGGGCGGTCGGCGCGGGCGCCCTGGCGCTGTACACCCCGGCAGGCCGGCTGGCCATCGCGGCCGGCGGTGCCCGGCTGCTGCTGCGCGGCCTGCGCCCGGGCAGCCACCCGCGCGGCGGCGCCACCCACCTGCGGCTCTGGGCCGCCGAGCGGCTCGCCGAGATCAGCGGCGCCACCTCGCTGTCCGGCGCCTGGCTGGTCCGCTACGCCCGCGCCCTGGGCGCCAAGGTCGCGCCCGAGGTGGACCTGCACTCGCTGCCGTCGGTCACCGGGATGCTGAAGCTGGGCCGCGGCTGTGCCGTCGAGGCCGAGGTGGACCTGTGCGGCTACTGGCTGGACGGCGACCGGCTGGAGGTCGGCCAGGTCAAGGTCGGCTCCGGCGCCGTGGTCGGCACCCGTTCGACCCTGCTGCCCGGCGCCCGGGTCGGCAAGCGCGCCCAGGTGGTGGCCGGCTCCAGCGTCACCGGCCAGGTGCCGACCGGCCAGCGCTGGGGCGGGGCGCCGGCCGTCAAGCTGGGCCGCGCCGAGCGGGCCTGGCCCAAGGAGCGCCCGCCGCACCGGACCTTCTGGGCCGCGCTGTACGGCGCCAGCGGCACGGCGCTCGGCCTGCTGCCGGTGCCGCCCGCGCTGGCCGCACTCGCGGTGCTCTCCCGCTTCGTCCACCAGGGCGACGGCCTCGGCGCGGCGCTCGGCGGCGCGCTGCTCGGCCTGCTGCCCGCCACCCTGGCCTACGGCGCGGTGTACGCGGCGCAGCTGGTGGCCGCCGTCCGGCTGCTCAGCCGAGGCCTCGTCCCCGGGGTGCACCCGCTGCACGGCCGGGTCGGCTGGCAGGCGTGGACCGTCACCCAGCTGATGGACCAGGCCCGGGAGGTGCTGTTCCCGCTGTACGCGGGGCTGATCACGCCGCTGTGGCTGCGGGCGCTCGGGATGCGGGTCGGCCGGGGCGCGGAGGTGTCCACGGTGCTGGCGCTGCCCAGCCTGACCACCGTCGGCGACGGCGCGTTCCTGGCCGACGACACCCTGATCGCGCCGTACGAGCTGGGCGGCGGCTGGGTGCGGCTCGGTGAGGCGAAGGTCGGCGAGCGGGCGTTCCTCGGGAACTCGGGGATGACCGCGCCGGGACGGGCGGTGCCCAAGCGGGGCCTGGTGGGCGTGCTGTCGGCGACGCCGGCGAAGGCCAAGAAGGGCGGCTCGTACCTGGGCATGCCGCCGATGCGGCTGCCGCGCGCGGCGGACGAGGCCGACCAGAGCCTGACCTACGAGCCGCCGGCCCGGCTGCTCTGGGCGCGCGGGCTGGTCGAGCTGGCCCGGCTGCTGCCGGTGCTGGCCTCGGGGGCGCTCGGCGTGCTGACCGTCGCGGCGCTGTCCCGGCTGGCCTCCTCCTGGTCGGCGGGCGTGGCCGCGCTGCTGTCGGGCCTGCTGCTGCTGGCGGCCGGTGCGGCGGCCTGCACGGTCGCGGTGGCCGCCAAGTGGCTGCTGGTGGGCCGGTTCCGGGCGGTGGAGCACCCGCTGTGGAGCGGCTTCGTGTGGCGCAACGAGCTCGCGGACACCTTCGTCGAGGTGCTGGCGGTGCCGTGGCTGGTCGGCGCGGTGCCGGGCACGCCGGTGCTGAACCTCTGGCTGCGCGCGCTCGGTGCGCACGTCGGGCGCGGCGTCTGGTGCGAGAGCTACTGGCTGCCGGAGGCGGACCTGGTCACCCTCGGGGACGGCGTCACCATCAACCGGGGCTGTGTGGTGCAGACGCACCTCTTCCACGACCGGATCATGCGGATGGATACTGTGGTCCTCCGCGAGGGCGCCACCCTGGGCCCGGGCGGCATCGTGCTGCCCGGCAGCACGGTGGGCGCGCGCAGCACGCTGGGCCCGGCCTCGCTGGTGATGCGCGCCGAGTCCGTCCCCGCCGACACGCGGTGGCTGGGCAACCCCATCGAGGCGTGGCAGCCCACGTCATGACCACCCGTCCCGGCCCGCAGGAAGCGCACGTCCCCGTGAAGCCCAAGCACGCCCCGGCGGCCGCCGCCACCCCGGATCCGTACTTCCCGACCAGCGGCGACCACCGCTACCGGGTCCACCGTTACGAACTCGCACTGGACTACCGGCCCGGGCCGAACCGGCTGGCGGCCTCGGCCCGGCTGAGCGCCGTGGCGGACGCGGCGCTGGCCGAGTTCGCACTGGACCTGGCCGAGTTCCGGCTCGGGCGGGTGCTGGTCAACAGCAAGGCCGCCCGCTACACCCACCGCGGCGGCAAGCTGCGGATCCGCCCGGCCAAGGCCCTGGCGGCGGGCGCGGCGTTCACCGTCGAGGTGCACTACACCGGCAACCCCCGCCCGGTGCGCAGCCCGTGGGGCGGCCTGGGCTGGGAGGAGCTGACCGAGGGCTCGCTGGTCGCCAGCCAGCCGATCGGCGCGCCGTCCTGGTTCCCGTGCAACGACCGGCCCGCCGACAAGGCGACGTACCAGATAGCGGTCACCACCCCGTCCCCGTTCACCGTGGTGGCGAGTGGCCGGCTGCTCACCCGCACCACCCGGGCCTCCAGCACCACCTGGGTGTACGAGCAGACTGCGCCGACCTCGCCGTACCTGGTGACGGTGTCGATCGGCCACTACCGGCCGGTGCCGCTGGCGACGCGTCCGGCCGTGCCGCAGACCGGCTACGTCCCGGAGCGGCTGGTCCCCGAGTTCACCCGGGACTTCGGCCGGCAGCCGGAGATGATGGCGTACTTCACCGAGGTCTTCGGGCCGTACCCGTTCGGCGAGTACGCGGTGGTCGTCGCCGACGAGGAGTTGGACGTCCCGGTGGAGGCGCAGGGCGTCGCCACCTTCGGGACGAACCACCTCGGCGGCGGTTGGGAGCGCGAGCGGCTGGTCGCCCACGAGCTGTCCCACCAGTGGTTCGGCAACAGCGTGACGATCGCCGACTGGCGGCACATCTGGCTGAACGAGGGCTTCGCCAAGTACGCCGAGTGGCTGTGGTCCGAGCACGCCGGCGGCCCCGCCGCGGCCACCCACGCCGCCGCCGCGCACGGTCTGCTGACCGGGCTCCCGCAGGACCTCAGGCTCGCCGACCCGGGCCGGAAGCTGATGTTCGACGACCGGCTGTACCAGCGCGGCGGCCTGGCCGTGCACGCGCTGCGGCGGGCCCTGGGCGAGGACGCCTTCTTCGCGATGCTGCGGGACTGGACGAGCGTCCACCGGCACGGTGTCGTCGGCACCGCCGAGCTGCTCGGGCACGCCTCCCGGTACGCCGCCGCCCCGCTCGGCCCGCTCTTCGAGGCCTGGCTGGAGCGGCCCGAACTGCCGCCGCTGCCGGGCTGACCGGGCTGCCCGGGCTGCCCGGGCACGAGGGTCCGGACCCTGGGTGATATAGCCGGGCGTTCGCGGAAATAACGGGTGGATCCGCCGAAGCGGCGTGACTAGGTTGAGTTCGTTTGCCGCCCGCGTTCGCCGACCGGCCCCGTCGACGGACCTCGCCGAAGGATTCAGAGGATCAGATGACCGATCAGCCCGACGAACTGCTGCCGACCACCCGCCGCGCCCTGCTGCACCGGATCGCCGTCGCCCAGGCCGAAGGCCGCACGCCCTCACTGGCCGCCGGCGTGGTCCGGGACGGTCAGCTGGTCTGGAGCGGCGCCCGCAGCATGGTCGACGGGCACGCGCCGACCCCGGACGTCCAGTACCGGATCGGCTCGCTCACCAAGACCTTCGTCGCCGTGCTGGTGCTGCGGCTGCGTGACGAGGGCCTGCTCGACCTCGCCGACCAGCTGGCCCGCCACCTGCCCGGCACCCCGGCCGACGACGCGACCATCGCGCAGCTGCTCGCCCACACCGCCGGGCTCGCCGCCGAGACCCCCGGGCCCTGGTGGGAGCGGACCGACGGCTCCCTGCGGCCCGGCCTCGACGACCTGCTGGAGCCCGGCGCCGCCGTCAAGCACCCGGCCGGGCGCCTCCACCACTACTCCAACCCCGGCTACGCGCTGCTCGGCGCGCTGGTCGAACGGCTGCGCGGCGAGCCCTGGGGCGAGGTGCTGCGGCGCGAGGTCCTGGCGCCGCTCGGCATGGACCGCACCACCGTGCTGCCCGGGCACCCGCACGCCGGAGGCTTCGCCGTCCACCCGTGGGCCGACGTCATGCTGCCGGAGCCGCTCACCGACACCGGGCTGATGGGACCGGCCGGCCAACTCTGGTCCACCGTCGCCGACCTCGCCCGCTGGGCGGCCTTCCTCGCCGCCGGGGACGACAAGGTGCTCGCCGCCGACACGCTCGCCGAGATGCGCCGGCCCGCCACCGGCCCCGAGGACGCGAACTGGACCGCCGCCTACGGCCTCGGCCTGCAACTGCGCCGCCACGAGGGCCGGGTGCTGTACGGCCACACCGGCTCGCTGCCCGGCTTCACCGCCGGACTGTGGGTCAGCGAGCAGGACGGGCTGGCCGCGGTCGCCCTCTCCAACGCCACCAGCGGCGCCAACACCCCGCTGCTGGCAGCCGAGTTGATCGCCCTGACCGCCGAGCACGAACCCCGGCTGCCCGAGCCCTGGCGCCCGCTGCCCGAGGTCGACGAGGAGCTGCTGGCACTCACCGGCCCCTGGTACTGGGGCACTTCGGCGCAGGCCCTGCGGCTGCGCGCCGACCGCGCCCTGGAACTGACCCCACTCTCCGGCGGCGCCCGCAGCTCCCGCTTCCGCGCCGAGCCGGACGGCACCTGGACCGGGCTGGACAACTACTACGCGGGCGAGACCCTGCGGGTGGTCCGGGCCGCCGACGGCACGGTCAGCCACCTGGACCTCGGTTCCTTCGTCCTCACCCGCGAACCGTACGGCCCGGCGGCCGCCGTCCCGGGCGGCGTCGACCCGGACGGCTGGCAGGCGTTCTAGGGCCAACCCTCCGGCCCGTTCGAGGGCTAACCCTCCGGCCCGTTCGAGGGCTAACCCTCCGGCCCGTTCGAGGGCGTGAGAAGCAGCCCGGGGGCGCGTGGGCTCCCGGGTTGTCCGCCCTCTTGTCCACCCTCCGTGGGCGAGCGCCCGGTGCCCGGCAGATGACCGGGAGGCAACGGGTGGTCCCATTCAGCAGTTGCACATCTGCGCTCCGCCGCGCCGCAACATAAACGCCAACCGGCTCGGAGAGACATACGGAGACCGGTTCGCGTGCATGCTCAACGCCCGCGGGCCGGGCCGGTGCCCTGGCGATCCTGGGCACCGCCGATCGTGCTGCCCTGGAGGGTCCGCCATGACCACCGTCCCCACGTACGCTCCGACCGCAGTCGCCCCCACCCACGATGTCCCGACCGTTCCCGCCCCCCGCCAGCAGCAGACCCCGGCCGCCGGGTACACCGTCTCGCTCGCCCGCGACGGCGACGACGTGCGCGCCGCCCAGCGGCTGCGCCACCAGGTGTTCGCCACCGAGCTCGGCGCCGTCCTGCGCAGCCCGGTCGCCGGTCTGGACGTCGACCCCTTCGACGAGTACTGCGACCACCTCCTGGTCCGCGAGGGCGAGCACGGCGCCGTCGTCGGCACCTACCGGCTGCTGCGTCCCGAAGCCGCCCGACGGGCCGGCCGGCTCTACTCCGACGGCGAGTTCGAGCTCTCCGCCCTCGCCCCCGTCCGCCCGGGCCTGGTCGAACTCGGCCGCTCCTGCATCCACCCCGACCACCGGGGCAACGGCGCCGTCATCAACCTGATGTGGGGCGGCATCGCCCGCTACCTCGCCGACACCGGCAACACCTGGGTCGGCGGCTGCTGCTCGATCGCCCTGGACGACGGCGGCGCCACCGCGGCCCGGGTCTGGGACACCGTCAGCGCCAAGTACCTGGCCCCCGAGCGGTACCGGGTCACCCCGCGCCGCCGCTGGGACGCCACCGGGGTACCGCGCGCCGAGCGGGGCGCGCTGCCCGCCCTGCTCCGCGGCTACCTGCGGCTCGGCGCCTGGGTCTGCGGCGAGCCCGCGTACGACCCGGACTTCGACTGCGTCGACCTGTACGTGCTGCTGTCGCTGGAGCGCACCGACCCGCGCTACCTGCGGCACTTCCTGTCCGGACTGCCCGCCCAACCCCTCGGCGCCACCTCATGAGCGTCTGGCTGCCGACGGCCCCCTGCCGGCCCGAGACCTGCCTGGCCGACCCGGCGCCCGCCGTCTCGCACCCCCGACGGGCGCTGCGGCTGGCGGCCTGCCTGGCGGCCGTGGTGGCGGGCGTGCTGCTCAGCCTGCCGCTCCGCCTCCTCCCGTACGGCACCCGGGAGCAGCTGATCCGGCTCTGGGCGCGCGTCCTGCTGCGCGCCCTCGGGGTCACCGTCCACCTCGGAACGCCCGGCGGCGGGGTCGGCGGCGGGACGCTCGTGGTGGCCAACCACGTGTCCTGGCTGGACATCCCGCTGATCGCGGCGGGCCGCCCGGGCCGCTCGCTGGCCAAGACCGAGGTCCGGCACTGGCCGGTGGTCGGGCCGCTGATCGCCTGGGGCGGCACCGTGTTCCTGGACCGCGACCGGCTGCGCGCGCTGCCGGGCACCGTGGCGGCGGTGGCCGAGGTGCTGCGCGCCGGCCACCCGGTGATCGTCTTCCCGGAGGGGTCGACCTGGTGCGGGCGGGAGAGCGGCCGGTTCCGGCCCGCGCTGTTCCAGGCCGCGGTGGAGGCGGGTGCCTTCGTCCAGCCGGTGACGATCCGTTACCGACTGTCGGACGGTCGCCCGACGAGTGTGCCCGCCTTCGTCGGCGACGACGGGCTGCTCACCTCGCTCGCCCGGGTGGTCGCGGTGCGCGGGCTGGTCGCCGAGGTGACGTTCCTGCCACCGATTCCGCCGCCCGCGCCGCAGGCCACCCGGGCGGGGGCGCGGCGGGAACTGGCCCGCACGGCGCAGGCGGCGGTCGAGGGCATCCGCTGACGCGCTGTCACCGGGCTCACCGGGCAAACAAGGCGCACCGGGTCAGGCCGGCCGGGCCTCGGCCAGCGGCTCGGGCTCCTGGCTCGACTCCGGGTCCTGGCTCACCTCCGGATGCGCGTTCGTCTCAGGGAGCTCGGTGCCGCCGAGCCCGACCGGGCGGGCCCGGCCCAGCAGGACGGCGACCACGACGGCGGTGACGGCGAGCGCGGCCGCACCGCAGCGCGTCGCGAGGTGGATGCCGTCGATGAAGGCGCCGTCGACCGCCTCCCGGACCGGGCCGGGCAGCACGGCGGCCGCACCGCCACCGCCGTGCCCCGCCCCGGCGGGCGCGTCCGCGATCGGGCCGACGGCGCCCGGTGACACGCCGAGCCGGTGCAGGGCGGCGGTCAGGGTGCCGGTCATCCGGTTCGTCAGCACGGCGCCGAGGACCGCGATCCCGAGAACACCGCCCAGTTCGCGCAGGGTGTTGATGGTCGCCGAGGCCATCCCGGTCTGCGCCGGGGCGACCCGCTGGAGCACCGCGATCGACATCGGGGTGAAGGTCATCCCCATCCCGAGGCCCATCGCGAACAGGGTCCACAGGTATTCGACGTAGTGGGCGTGCTCGCCGTAGAGGGACAGCCCGCCGAGGCCCGCCGCGCACAGGGCGAGGCCGAGCACCAACGGAAGCCGGGGGCCGTACCGCGAGGTCAGCCGGCCGGAGAGCGGGGCGGCGATGACGATCATCCCGGTCATCGGCAGCCCGCCGTAGCCGGCGTCGGACGGGGACCAGCCGAGCGGGCCCTGCATCAGCAGCGGCAGGAAGAACAGCGCGCCGAAGATCCCGAAGCTGACCATGAAGCCACTGAGCAGCGCGCCCCCGAGGGCGCCGTCGCGGAACAGCCTCAGCTCCAGCATCGGTTCGGCGAGGCGCAGTTCGAGCACCAGGAAGGCGGCCAGCAGCGCGATCGCCGCGACGCCGCAGAGCAGCACCCGGGTGTCCGTCCAGCCGCGGGACGGCCCCTCGATCAGCGTGTAGACCAGCAGGCCGAGACCCGCGGCGGAGAGGGTGAGGCCGCCGAGGTCGATCCGCCGGGCGCGCGGCGGGATGTCCGGGAGGACGCGGGCGGCGAGCACCAGGCCGGCCACGCCGATCGGCACGTTGATCCAGAACACGCTGGCCCAGCCGAGATGTTCGACCATCGGCCCGCCGACCACCGGGCCGATGGACAGCCCCAGCGCGGAGACCCCGGACCACAGGCCGATGGCCTTGGCGCGCTCGCGCTCGTCGGTGAAGACGTGGCGCAGCAGGGCGAGGCTGCCCGGGGTGAGCAGTGCGGCCCCGACGCCCTGGAGCATCCGGGCGCCGACCAGCAGGCCGATCGTGCCGGCGAGCGCGGCCAGCGCGGAGCCGACCGTGAACAGCGCGAGGCCGAGCCGGAACATCCGGGTGCGGCCGTGGCGGTCGCCGAGCGCACCACCGGTCAGCACGAGCGCGGCGTAGACGAGGCTGTAGCCCTCGGCGACCCATTGGAGGCCGCTGATCCCGGTGTCCAGGTCCTGCCCGATGCGGGGCAGGGCGTTGTTGACGATGACGTTGTCCAGCATGGACATGAACATGGTGACGCAGAGAGTCAGTAGCGCGAGCCGTTTGCGCCGGGCGCTCGACTCCTGCATGGGGAACCCTCCCGATCCGTGGCCCCTAACAGCGTTAGGGAGTGATGCGGCACGCGCAGAGTGCCCCTAACGGTGTTAGATTGCAAGCGGGATCCGCGAGACCACGGGAGGCGTCCGCACAGCCATGCCGGAGAACGACGACACGACACCTCCGCTGACCAGGGAGGCACTGACCCAGGCCGCGCTGCGGGTCCTGGAACGGGACGGCCTCGCCGGGCTGTCGATGCGCAAGGTCGCCGCCGAGGTCGGCGTCAAGGCGGCCTCGCTGTACTGGCACGTCCGCAACAAACAGGAACTGCTGGACCTGCTCACCGACGCGGTGATGGCCTCGGCCGAACCCCCGCCGCGCGAGGGCGGCTGGCGCGAGCAGTTCCACGCCTACTGCTCGCGCTACCGCCGGCTGCTGCTCGACAACCGCGACGCCGCCAAGGTCGTCTCGGGCCGTCTCGCCCCCGGGCCCCACCTGCTCGCCGTGATGGAGGACCAACTCGACCGCCTCCGCGCGGCCGGCTTCTCCGACGCCGACGCCGCCATGGCCACCTACCTGCTGGGCGCCTTCGTCCAGGGATTCGTCCTCCAGGAGCAGTCGCCGATCTCGGCCGCCGAAGTCCTCGGCACCAGCCGCCGGGACATCGCCGACGCCGCCGGCGACCGCTTCCGCTCCCTGCCGGCGGACACCTTCCCCAACCTCGTCGCCCTGGCCGGCGACCTCACCGAACCCGACATGGACGCCCGCTTCGAGTTCTGCGTGCAGCGCATCCTCGACGGGCTCGCGGCCCTGCTGCCGGTCGACCGGCGGTGACCCGACCCGTGGCACGTACGACGGCCGGCCGCCTTCCGCGTCGGGCGGGCCGAGTCCGGGGGCTCCGATAATCTGCGGCCCGGCCTCCGAGCACCGGCTAGGGTCGTCGTGACCGGCCCTGGTCCCACCGGGCGATCCGACCGCACGTCCACGGAGGAGTTCCGCGATGCCCGAGCTGTACCCCCACTACGAGCCGTACGCCCAAGGCCTGCTGGACGTCGGCGACGGGCAGCGGATCCACTGGAACGCCTCCGGCAACCCGGCGGGCAAACCCGCCGCTGTCGTGCACGGCGGGCCCGGGTCCGGCCACCGGCCGGGCGCCCGCCGGTACTTCGACCCCGAGCGGTACCAGGTGGTCCAGTTCGACCAGCGCGGCTGCGGGCAGAGCCTGCCGCACGCCGCCGACCCGACGACCGGGCTGGAGCACAACACCACCGACCGGCTGATCGCGGACATGGAGCGGCTGCGCGAACACCTCGGCATCGAGAAGTGGCTGCTGTACGGCGGCTCCTGGGGCTCCACGCTGATCCTCGCCTACGCCCAGGCCCACCCCGAGCGGGTCTCCGGGATCGTGATCTGCGGGGTCACCACGACCCGCCCCGAGGAGACCGACTGGCTCTACCGGGGCGTCGCCCGCTTCCTGCCCGGCCCGTGGGAGGAGTTCCGGGACTTCCTGCCGGCCGCCGACCGGGACGGCGACCTGGTGGCCGCCTACAGCCGACTGCTCAACAGCCCGGACGAGACCGTCCGGCGGGCCGCCGCGAACGCCTGGGCCCGCTGGGAGGACGCCGTCATCGCGCACGAGGTGCTGGGCAAGCCGAACGCGTACAGCGACCGCCCCGCCGACGCGCTGATGGCGTTCACCCGGATCACCGCGCACTACTTCGCGCACCGCGCCTTCCTGGCGGACGACCAACTGCTGCGCGATGCCGGGCGACTGGCCGGCATCCCGGGCGAACTGATCCACGGCCGGCTGGACCTCGGCTCGCCACTCGACACCGCATGGCGGCTGGCCCGGGCCTGGCCGGAGGCCCGACTGACCGTCATCGACGAGTCCGGGCACACCGGGAGCCCGACGATGACGGAGGCGGTCCTCGCGGCGATCGAGCGGTTCGCCTGAGCGACGCGTCCGCGAGGTGCGCCCGCGAGGTGCGCCCGCGCGGTGTGTCTGAGCGGTGTGTCTGAGCGGTGTGTCTGAGCGGTTCGCCTGAGGGACCGGCTCCGGGGGCGGACGGCCGATTCGCACGAACGGCCTACGCCTACGATACGAGGCATGATCGTCTATGCCCCAGCCGCCCTGTTCTTCCTGTTGTTCGGAATAGGGGTACTACGGGACCGCCGCCAGTTCAGCAACGCCGTCCTGCTCGGCATCTCCGTCTCCCTGCTGGCCCTCGCCCTGCTCGCCGAACTCCGCAAGGCGCCCACGCTGGTGGCGGAGCTCGTGGCGGTCGCGATCATCCTGCTGCCGGCCGTGGGCACGATGGCCCTGGTCTGGTTCCTGATCTCCAACGGCCTGACCATGATCCGAAAGGAGGGCAGACGGCCCGCCAACCTGCTGTCGCTGCTCGCCGGACTGGGCATTCTCGCCGTCATCGCGCTGCTGTTCGTCGCCCTGGCCACCCGCTCGCGCCAACTCGGCATCCTCGCGGGCACCGCCGTCCTGGTGGTCGGTTACATCTCCTTCCTGTTCGTCTGCTTCGTCGGCTACGCGTTCCTGTACGGCCGCCACCGGCCCCGCCGGGACGTGGACTTCGTGGTCGTCCTCGGCTCCGGGTTGATCGGCGGCGAGCGCGTCCCGCCGCTGCTCGCCAGCCGGCTCGACCGGGGCCGGGAGGTGTACGACCGGCAGGCCGCCCGCGGCAACCCGCCGATGCTGATCACCTCGGGCGGCCAGGGCCCCGACGAGAAGCTGCCGGAGTCCCACGCGATGGCCGACTACCTGACCGGGCGCGGCTTCCCGGCCGAACACATCGAGCGCGAGGACCGCTCGCGCACCACCGAGGAGAACCTGCTCTTCAGCAAGGCCATCATGGAGCAGGCCAAGCCCGACTACCGCTGCGTCGTGGTCACCAACAACTTCCACGCCTTCCGGGCGGCGCTCACCGCCCGCCGGACCGGCGTCAACGGGCACGTGTTCGGCTCCCCGACCGCCGCCTACTACTGGCCGAGCGCAACGATCCGCGAGTTCACCGCCGTGTTCCTCTCGCACAAGCTGATCAACTTCGGGATCTGCGGCCTCCTCGCGCTCTGCGGCCTGCTCGCGGCCCTCTGACCCCCGCCGGCCCCGGCACTTCGAGCACGCCCCGGTCGCCACTGCGGCCGGGGTCCGCTCGTTCACGGTCAGAGTTCCCCGGCAGGGCCGCACCAAGGCCCGCGCCAAGGCCGCTGCTTGGGCCGCCGGTCAGGCCGCCGGGCGGGGCGCCAGGATCGCGCAGGTGGTGGTGGCGTGCGCGTAGAGCTTGCCGTTCTCCACCCCTACCACCCTGGCCTCGGCCGTCGCCATCGTCCGCCCGAGGTGCAGCACCAGGCCCTCGCAACGCAGCAGCCCCGAGTCGGCGAACAGCGGGCGCAGCATGTGGACGTTCAACTGCGTGGTGGTGTAACCGATCCCGGCGGGCAGCCAGCTCAGCACGGCACAGCCGAGCGCCGAGTCGGCCGGCACGGCGCTCCGCAGTACCGGGCCATGGCGGTCCGAGCCATGGCGGGACGGTGGACCGCGGGTGACCGCCACATGGCACCTGGGCGTGGCGCGCGCCACGCTGCTCGGCAGCCGCCCCCACTCCTCCCCCACCCAGGAGCTCCCATGCCCCTCCGCCCTGCCGTCGCCGCGCTGCTGACGGCGGCTGCCCTCACGATCGGCACCGCCACGCCCACCCCGGCGGTGGCCGACACCGCGAGCGGGACCTTCCAGCAGGTCGCCGGGTTCGGCGCCAACCCGGGCAACCTCGCGATGTACTCCTACACCCCCGCCGGACTGCCTGCCGGCGCGCCGCTGGTGGTCGCGCTGCACGGCTGCCTGCAGAGCGCCAACGACTACTACCGCAACTCCGGTTGGACCACCTTCGCCGACCGGTACGGCTTCGCGGTGGTCTTCCCCCAGACCAGCAGTGCCAACAACAGCCTCTCCTGCTTCAGCTGGTTCGACGCGGCCAAGGACGCCCGGGGCGCCGGCGAGGCGGAGTCGGTGGTCGAGATGGTCGCCAAGGCCAAGGCCCTGTACGGCTCGGACGGCCACCGGGTGTTCGTCACCGGGCTGTCGGCCGGCGGCGGGATGGCGGCCGACCTGCTGGCCGACTACCCGGACGTGTTCGCCGGCGGGGCGATCGACTCCGGCCTCCCGGCCCACTGCGCCACCACCCAGGGCGCCGCCTCCGGCTGCCAGAACGCCGATCAGGGGCTCACTCCGGCGCAGTGGGGCGACAAGGTCCGGGCCGCGTACCCGGGTTACGCCGGACCCTGGCCCCGGGTGGCGATCTGGCAGGGCAGCGCGGACACCGTGGTCGAGCCGGTGAACGCGACGGAGCTGCGCGACCAGTGGACGAACGTCCAGGGCGTCGGCCAGCGCCCGACCGGTACCCGGACCCTGCCGGGCGGCACCACCGAGGAGGACTACGCCGACGCAGGCGGGCAGCCCGTCGTGGCGCTGTTCACCGTCTCCGGGATGGGCCACGGGCTGGCGGTCAACCCCGGCACCGGGACCGACCAGTGCGGGGCCACCGGCAGCTACTTCCTCAACACGATCTGCTCCAGCTACTACACCGCGCTGTTCTGGGGCCTGGACAGCGGGACCGGGCCCACCACCCCCGGTCTGCCCGCCCCGGCCGGACTGACCGCGGCCCCGGTCGACCAGGGCTCGATCGCGCTCTCCTGGCAGGCCGTCAGCGGCGCCACCTCGTACCGGGTCTACCGGGACGGCGCCCTGGCCGGCAGCCCGACCGGCGCGACCTTCACCGACACCGGGCTCGCCTCCGGCACCGCGTACGGCTACACCGTGGCGGCGGTCGACACGACGGGCACGGTGGGCGCCCGGTCGGCAGCGGTGACGGCGACCACCGGCGGCAGCACTCCGCAGTGCTTCACCGACAGCAACTACAACCAGGTCCGGGCCGGTCGGGCCACCCAGAGCGGCGGCCTGACCTACGCCTTCGGCTCGGGCCAGGGCATGGGGCTCTGGAACACCTTCGTGACCCACACCCTGAAGCAGACCGGACCGGGCTACTTCGTGCTCGCCGACGGCCAGTGCTGAGCCGACGGAGGCCCACCTACGGTTCATTCGTCCTCCTCTCCTGAGCGCAGCCCCGCGAACAGGTCGGTCTCGGGCCACTCGCCCGCACCCGGCACCAGGCTCCGGGCGAGGTGGTAGTCCTCGGTCGGCCAGACCTCGCGCTCGATGTCCCTCGGGTGGGCCATGAACGCGACGCCGGGCTCGACCTGGGTGGCGTGCGCCAGCATCGCCGCGTCCCGTACGGCGAACTGTTCGGCGCACGCCACCCGGGTGGTGGCGGCGAGGGCGGGCCGGGTGTCCGGCCAGTCCGCGAGCAGCTCGCCCATGCCCGAGGCGACGCCCCGCTCCGTCATCGCGTCGTGCAGGGTCTGGAACCAGGCCCGGGAGAGCGCCAGGTGGTAGTAGAGCTTCGCCACCGGCCAGGGCTCCCCCGCCTCGGGGTGGCGGTCCGGGTCGGCCGCGGCCTCGACGGCCTCGACCGTGACCTGGTGGGTCATCACATGGTCCGGGTGCGGGTACCCGCCGGTCTCGTCGTAGGTGACCACCACCTGCGGGCGGAACTGCCGGATCAGGGCGACCAGCGGCGCCGCGGCGACCGCCACCGGCTGGGCGGCGAAGCAGCCCTCCGGCAACGGCTCCTCCGGACCCGGCATGCCGGAGTCGACGAAGCCGAGGAACTGCTGGCGCACGCCCAGGATGTCCCGGGCCGCTGCCATCTCCTCGCGCCGGATCCGGGTGAGGTCCGCCCGCACCTCGGGCCGGTCCAGCGCCGGGTTGAGTACCGAGCCGCGCTCGCCGCCGGTGCAGGTGGCGACCAGGACGTCCACCCCTTCGGCCGCGTACCGGGCCAGCGTGGCCGCGCCCTTGCTGGATTCGTCGTCGGGGTGGGCGTGGACGCTGAGCAGGCGGAGTCCGCCGGGGTGCTGGGTGACCATGGTTCCTCCGTGGATGGTGGTCGGTTGATGACCGATCGGTGATGGCTGCTGGTCAGACGGGCTTACGGGAGCCCGGGTAGAGCAGGGCCGGTGCGATGGCGAGCGCGGACAGGGCGAGCACCCACCAGAACGTCTCCCCGAAGGCCGCGCCGGCCGAGCCGCCTGCACCGATCGTGGTGTCCAGCAGGGCGAGCACCGGCCCCAGCGCGAGCACCGCGCCCATCTTGAGCAGGCCCGACGGCAGCGGCTCCGCCAGGCCCGCCCCGGCCGCCGCCCCAGCCGCCCGAGCCGTCGTCACTCTGCGCTTTCCGGTGACCGATGTGGTCATGCGCCCTCCGCCTGGTCGCCCCTTCGGCGGCCGCTCCGACCGCCCGGAAGAAACTTAGGACGAACCCAGAGATTAGGTCAAGCCTATTTTCTGTGACCGACCCAGCGAACTGCGCTACGCTGCCCCCATGACGGAAACCGGGGCTACTCCGAACCTGCGCGAGCTCAACAAGCGCCGCACCCGCGAGGCGATCTCGCACGCCGCGACCGGGCTCTTCATCGAGCAGGGCTTCGACCGCACCACCATCGCCGAGGTCGCGGCCGCCGCCGGGGTCGCCAAGATGACCGTCACCAACCACTTCCCGCGCAAGGAGGACCTCCTCCTCGACCTGCACGAGGAGATCGTCGGCAGACTCGCCCGGGCGGTCACCGGGCGCGCGGCCGGCGAATCCGCCCTCACCGCGCTCCGCCGTGACTGCCTGGCCGGCCTCGACCGGCACGACCCGCGGCTCGGGTTCTCCGGCCAGGCCTTCGCCCGCACCATCGCCGACAGCCCCGCCCTGGTCGCCCGGCTGCGCGAACTGCACGAGCAGAGCGAGACCGCCCTCGCCGAGGCCCTCGCCGAGGCCGGCGCCGAGGCCGGCGCAGAGGCCCGCGCATCGGTCGCCACCTCGACCGGCTCCGAGGCCGACCTGCCCGCCGACCTGGCCACCGACCTGCCGCTCGACCTACCGTCCCGCCCGCCGCTCGACCCGCCGGTCGACTTCGAGAGCCGGGTGGCCGCCGGGCTGCTCGCCGCCGTCGACCGTGCGGTGTTCACCGAGGTGTTCCGCCGCCTCCTGGCCGGCGAGGAGACCACCGCCATCACGGCGGTGGTCCGACCCTCGGCCGTCCGGGCCTTCGACCGACTGGAGGGCGCCCTGGGCACCTACGCCGTCCGGACAAGCCCCTGACCTGCGGCGGGAAACACCCCGCCCATGGGCAGCACTTGACGAAAGGTTGACCTGCTCACGGCAGAAGGTTGACGGCCGCCGCCCCTATCGTCGGCCCATGCCCTCACAGCCCATCAGGTCCACCGCCCTGCCGGTCCTGCCCTACCGCAAACCCACCCGTGGCCGGGACTTCTGGGTCCTGGACAACGTCCTCCCCGACCCGGACGCCGTCCGCGAGCGCTGCCTGGCCCGCGGCGACTGGACCGAGGGCTACCCGTACCGTCCCGAGGCCTGGCCCGGCCTGCGCACCATGCCCGGCCTGGAGCCCGACGAGCTGACCCGCGTCGAGGCCCTGGTCCGCAAGGCGACCGGCGCCTCCCGGCTCTGGGTCCAGAGCACCCCGGGCGGTGGCACGCTGAACCACAACTGCGTCCAGGTCGTCGGCGCCGGTGAGTCGGAGTCCCGCCCGCACACCGACTCCCGCGCCCTCTGCCGCTACGCCGCCGTGCTCTACCTCAGCCCGGGCGCGCCGAAGGACGCCGGCACCAGCTTCTACCGCCAGCAGTTCCCCGGCGGACGCCTCGGCGGCAACCTGGTCAACGCGCCGCACAACAACCTGGTCGAGGCGCTCGGCACCCGGCACGTGCCCGCCGACCACTTCACCGAGGACGTCCGTGTCCCCAACCGCTACAACCAGCTGCTGCTCTACCACGCCAACCTCATCCACAGCGCGACGACCTACTACGGCGCCGAGCTGCCGGAGCGGCGGATGACGGCCGTCTTCTTCTGGATGGCCTGACAGGCCGCCGCCGCGGACGGGCCGGGACGGCCTCTTGGCGCCGCCCCGCCCGCGCCGTCGACAGTGGAAGGGACGGACCGCGCCCCTGCGGTCGCACCGGAGATCACCTGCGCCGCCCTGGGCATCAGCCCGGCCGACTGCCTCCTCATCGACGACCACGCGCCCAACGTCGAAGGCGAGCAGGCGCGAGTCGTCGGCGCTGGCGGTGGTGCGGGACGTGCGCGAGTCCCGGGATCCGGTCTCGGTGGAGGAGCTGGAGCGGTTCGAGACGGACGTGCTGGCCGGTTTCGTGTTGGCGCGGGCCTCGGCGGGGCTGACGGACGGCACCATCCGCGCGGGGACGTCGGGCACCTGGGCCGGTTCGGCAAGCTCCACGTCCGCCTGGGCAAGGGCGCCCGCGGCTCGGGGCCGCGCGAGCGGATGGTGCCGCTGATCAACGGCGCGGACCGGACGCTGCAGTGGTTCATCAAGGACGTCCGGGGCCAGTTCGACGACGACCACACCCGCCCGGCGCCCCGCTGCATCGCGGGAAATTCCGGTGCATCGATGAACTGCCAGCCCCTAGCATGCGTGGGTGAACCTTTCCCATCTCGGCGCGCCGATCAGGCCGATGATCCGCGTCCACGGCGGGTTCGCCAACCGGATGTACCGGCTCGACACCGACCAAGGGTCGTTCGCGGTGAAGGAGTTGAACCTCGTCGACCGCCGCTGGACCTACCACGTCGAGGACGTGTTCAGGTTCGAGCGGGCGGCCTTCGCCACCGGCATCCCGATGCCGGAGCCGATCTCGGCCAGCCACCACACGCTCGTCCACCGATGGGTCGAGGGAGAAACGGTGCCCGAAGCACCGGTGTCGGCGGCGTACGCGTTCGATATCGGTGAGATCCTCGCGCGCATCCACGCGCTCGACGTCGCGTGGACCCACGTGTCGATCGAGGATCCGACGGCACGGGACTGGCCCGAGCTCGCCGCGCGGGCGGCGGCGACCGGACAGCCGTGGGCCGACGAACTCGCCTCCCACGTCGAGACGTTCCTCGCGATTGCCCACTTCGTCGACACCTGCGAACGGCCAGGCCCCGTCGTGCTGACCCATCAGGACATCCACCCGTGGAACCTGCTCGCTCGAGAGGGTCGGCCGGTGGTGCTTGACTGGGAGCTCTCGGGGATGCTCGACCTGGCCAGTGAGCTCGGCTCGACCGCGCTGAGCCTCGCGAAGGGACCTGGCTTCGACGACATCAAACCCGCCATCTTCCGCTCGGTCCTCGACGGTTATGTCGCGGGGGGCGGAGCACTGCCGCCGTCAGGTCCAAGCTGGTTCGTGTTCATGATCGGCGGCTGGCTGGGGCACACGAGGTGGAACATCCTCCGGTGCCTCGCCGGCGTCGAGGCGAGCACCGGCCCTGACCTCGCGCTGTCGCACGAGTCCGTACGCAACGGCGTGCGCGGCCTCCCCGACCTGTTCGGCCGACTTCCGGAGCTCGAGGCGCTGCTCGTGTGACAGCGACCCGCGTCTGTGCCTGGTATGCGGCGTAAGGCGCGCTCCCGATCCCGCTCGGGGCCATCGTCGATGACCTGCACCGACGCGGACGCGCGGACACCCATATCGGACCGGCCAGGACACCGGAGGCGCGAACGTCATCGCGGGCGTCTCCTGGCGTGACGCGCTCGGCCCGGTGTCCGGCAGACAGATCGGGATCTCGTAGGCGGCGGCATACTCCCGGGTGCTCGGCTCGAACCCGATCCTTCCCCCTCTCCCCCGGTGACGCGATTCCGCCGCTCCCGGGCGGCCACCGTTGACCGCCCGCCGCTCCCGGCGGTTGGCTCACCCCGAGCCGGCCGCCGGGGAGTTCGACGCGGCCCGGCAGAACCCAGGGGAGGGACCGGATGACCCGCACACGTTCCGTACCACGACTGCTGCGCGCGGCCGGCGCGCTGGCGGCGGCCGCGCTGGCCGCCGCCACGGTCGCGACGCCCGCCCAGGCGGACGCGCCGCGCGGCCGCACCGAGCGGGTGTCCGTCGGGCTCGGCCAGGCGCAGCCCGACGGACACTCGCAGGGCGCCGGTCTGAGCGCCGACGGCCGCTTCGCCGTCCTCACCTCGGAGGCCGCCAACCTGGTGCCCGGCGACACCAACGGCAAGTCCGACGTCTTCGTCCGCGACCTGTGGACCGGCCGGACCGAACGGGTCAACACCGGTCCGAACGGCGCCCAGGCGGCCGACGGCTCCTACGACGCCGCGATCAGCGGCAACGGCCGCTACGTGGCGTTCAGTTCCTACGCCACCAACCTCACCCCCGGCGCGAACCTCGGCTTCGAGGACGTCTACGTCCACGACCGCTGGACCGGGACCACCGAGCTGGTGTCCACCGGCCACGACCCGGCCCGGACGCAGGCGGGCCGGCAGTCCGGCCATCCGTCGCTCAGCTGGGACGGCCGGTACGTCGCCTACCAGTCCAACCGCTCCGACCTGGCCCCCGGCACGGTCACCTGGACGGGTGGCAACATCTACGTCACCGACCGCTGGACCGGCGAGACCCGGGTGGCCAGCATCGGCGCGGACGGCACCGAGGCGAACGCCTCCTCCGCCTCGCCGGTGATCAGCGCCGACGGCGGCTCGGTCGGCTTCATCTCCAAGGCCACCAACATCATCGGCAGCGACAAGCCGGGCGCCCTCGCCGCCAAGGCAGCCGCCGAGCTCGACGGCGTCTCCGACGAGGAGTTCGTCCGCGACTCCTTCCGGCACGACGAACAGCCGTCGATCCTCAAACCCCGCTTCTACCCCTTCTACGTCCGCGACCTGCGCGCCGGGGAGACCGTCCTGGCCAGCACCGACGGAGCCGGTGGCTACCGCGGGGCGGCCTCCCCCGCGCTCAGCGCCGACGGCCGGTACGCCGTCTACTCCGCCCTGGTCTCGCACGGCGACGGCCCCTGGGCGCACCACTTCGAGGTCTACGTCCGCGATCTGGCGGCGGGCACCGAGACCCTGGTCAGCGTCGGGCTCCCCGGGACCACGACCACCGGCGACTCCTACGACGGGCAGATCACCGCCGACGCCCGCTGGGTCTACTTCAGCTCCACCGCCGAGAACCTGGTGCCCGGGGACACCAACAACGCCCAGGACGTCTTCCGGCGCGACCTGTGGACCGGCCGCACCGAGCGGGTCAGCGTGGCGCCGGACGGCTCGCAGACCGCGGGCAGCTCGGACCGGCCGTTCGTCGACGCCCTCGGCACCTCGGTGCTGTTCACCTCCGCGGACGGCACCCTCGTCCCCGGCGACACCAACCACGTCACCGACGTCTTCCTCCGCCACCTGCCGCTACTCTGACCCACGGCCGGCCTGACCCGCGCCCCGGCCGGCTTGACCCGCCCCACACACCCCGCGCCGCGCCCGGTCGGGCCCGCCCCGCACACCCCGCGCCGCGCCCGGTCGGGCCCGCCCCGCACACCCCGGGGCGGGCCCGGCCACGTTCAGCGGGCCGGCATCAAGTACCCCAACTGCGAGACCGCCGGCCACAGTTCGTCCGCGAGCCGGGCCGCACCGGCCACCGCGCCGACGAACACCTCGGGCGCACTCGCCGCGGCCACCAGCCCGCCCTTGGCCACCCCCGCCAGCCCGGCGACCAGCCCCGCCCCGGCCGCCGCCCAGACGCCCAGCGCGAGCAGCGCGCCCACGCCCAGCCCGGCCAGGAACAGCTCGCCCTCCCGGGTGAACAGCCGCCGGTCGCGCTGCACCGCGGTCGCCAGTTCGGGGAGCAGCGCCGGCCCGAGCGACCGGGCGCGCAGCCGGGCCGCGATCAGGTTGAGCATCGCCTCGCGGATCTTGTCGGGCAGTTGCACCGACTTCAGCGACACCCGGTGGATGTGGTACAGGACCAGCCCGTCGTAGCCGGGGCGCCCGTTCGCGGGCCGCGGGTGGTCCCGGAGGTCCACCCGGTTCGTGGGCCAGTAGCAGATCCAGTCGACGTAGGTGTCCCCGTTCACCTCGGTGACGTTGAGCGGCATCGGCAGCACCATCAGCCCCGCGCCGAGCCGCCAGTCGGTGCCCGCGCAGACCACCGTGTCGGGCAGTTGCCGGACGGCGGTCTGCTGCATGACAGCCAGCCGGTTCCCGATCATCCGTCCGCACGGGTCCCGCAACACCGAGATCTTGCCCTGGAGTTCGCGGTAGGTGTCGAGGGCGCCGTCCTCGGTGCCGACCTCCAGGGCCTCCAGCCGCAGCTCCGGGACGTGGTTCTGGATGCCGAGCATGTCGGGCTTGAGTGCCCCGCCGGGGGTGAGCTCGCGGATCGCCTTGACCAGCTTGACCGCCGGGGTGCTCTTGTCCTTGAGCATCCGGGTGATCGCTTCGACCTTCGCCACCGGGAAGGTGTTGCGCAGGTCCTCCGAGAGCACCTGGAGCACCATGCGCAGCACCGGATCCGGCGGCTGCGGGGTGAGCCTGGCGTACGGCAGAGCGTCCTGCGGGTTCAGCTGGTCCCGGCGGGGCGTGCCCCACCACTCGCCGAGCCGGTCGAGCTGGAAGGTCACCCAGGTCGCGCCGGGGCGGGCCTCGAAGTCCGACCCGAAGTGATGGCGGACCCACAGCTCCGCGGCCAGGTACTCGAAGACCGTCGGCGGCTCCTCGCGCGGGCGGCCCAGCAGCCGGCAGGCGTCCTCGTCGCGCAGGAAGCTCACGCCATGTCCTTGAACGGGCTGCTGACGGCGATGTCGGTGCCGGAGGTCGGGGTGTACTCGTTCCACTCGGCGATCAGGGTGCCCCGTCGGCCCGGGCGGCGGACGGGGAACGGCGTCAGGGTGCCGTCGTGCCGGTGGGTGAGGCCGGCCAGCAGCAGGTGCCGGCCGTCGTCCGGTACCCGCACCACCCGGGCGGTCTCCTGGATCCGGCGGTCGTCGTACTCGTCGACGACCACGACGGTGTCCGCCTCGAAGCCCGCACTGGACGCCACCGGCACCAGGACCGGCGCTCCCCCGGCGGCCGGTTCGACCACGGCGGCGCAGGTGGTCACCGCCTCGTCCTCCAGCAGTAGCGCGCTGCTGCCCGGGTTGGCCGGCGGGATGCCCGGGTAGTTCCGGTCGTCGTAGGCGGCGATCTCCCGGGCGATCGTCAGGTACGGATGGTCGGCGGGCAGCGGGGCGCCGTGGAAGCCACCCTCGGCGAAGCGCACCCAGGCCTCTTCCCAGCCCTTGCGCACGGTGAGCACCACCCGGGCGCTGCCCGCGCGCAGGAAGGCCTGCCGGTTGGCGTCGGAGTGGGTGATCCGGCTGACGAAGGCCCAGGCGGCGGGCGCGTCCCAGAAGTACGAGTAGAGGAAGGTGACGACGTTCTCCCACTCGATGGCCTGGTTGATGAAGGCCACCTCCGCCTCGTGCCCGAGCACCACCGCCCAGGCCGCGGCGCCCACCCCGACCCCGCCGGTGTCGTCGCCGGGAAAGCCGGCACCGTGGCGCAGCCGGCCGGGGTCCGCGGCGACGGAGGCCCTGAACGCATCCACCACCTCCTGCGGCATCACGTGGTAGTCCACGCCGAGCAGGAAGCGCAGCACGCCCTTCATGACCTCGTCGCTCTCCTCGCGCCGGAGCGTGAGGGTGTCCACGCCGTTCAGCCGGTCCCGCAGGGCGGCGGCGCGGGCGGCGAGGTCCTGCTGTTCGGCGTAGTACTTGGTCTGGGCGGCGTTGAACAGGGCCGACCAGACGCCGTTCTGCCACTGCCGCCGGGCCTCGTCGGTGGGTTCGACGACGGCGGTGAGGCTGAGCCAGGTCTGCCGGTTGTTGACCAGGTGGAGGCTCACCACGGACGGCCCGCCCGCGTGCCGCAGCAGCCCGCCGTTGGCCGGGTCGGCGAGATCGACCGGGCCGTGGGAGCCGAACGGCTCGTTCCACTCGGGGATGGTGCTGCCGAGCACCTTGAGGTTGTAGTGGTAGTCGCCGGTGCGGCTCTCGGAGGCGAACTGGAACCAGAGGTTCTTGATCCAGTACCCGTCCGGGATGGTGAGCGGCGGCGCGTCGTAGATGCCCGCGCCGTCGTTGTTCGGCGCGGTGGCGGAGACGTGGACGTCCGGGTGCGGGCCGGGGGCGAGCGACACCACGGCGCCGTACCGCTCGGCGAGCACCAGGTAGTGCGGCTGGCTCTCGCCGGCGCGGATCTCCTCGGTGATGTCCGAGTGCGGGACGTCGAACTGGAAGGGGCCCAGCTTCGACTCCAGCGCGTCGAGTTCGGCGTACGCCTCGCGCAGCGCACCGGCCGGTTCGGGGATCGCCAGGTCGTAGGTGAGGCGCAGCCCGGAGCGGTACAGCCGGACCCGCCACTTGCGCATCATGCTGAAGTAGTCGATCCGGATCGGGTCGGTGGGGCTGGCGTTCTTCAGCGTGCGGGTGGTGGTCTCCGAGGAGCCGGTCACGGTGGTCGTCGTGATGGTGACCTTGTGCTCCTGCTTGGTGCGCGAGGACGCCTTCTGGGTGACGGTGGTCGCGTGCTTGCGGCTGTCGGTGGCGGACTGGGAGTCGGAGCTCTGGCTGGTCATGCCGGAGGTGGCGGAGCCGGAGATCAGCGGGATCCCGCCGGAGACGGTGCCGGTGACGTTGAACTGGTTGCTGTGCTGGAGCTGGTTGGTGGTGGACTGGGCGAGTTCGGTGTTGTCGGTGACGCCGGTCTCGCTGACGTTCTCCAGCGAGTCGGTGACGATCGAGCTGAACTCCTTGGTGGTGACGGACCACTCCTTCTGGGAGACGGCGGTCTCCTCCAGCGGCGCGAGCGGGATGGTGGCGACGAGTTCGCCCCGCTCGATGCCGGCCGGGGCCATCTCCAGGCGCTCCAGGTTCATCATGCCGATCGGCGTGACCGCCGCGTTGCGGTCGTAGGCGGCGTTCGCGGCGGCGGCCCGGACGGCCAGCGCCAGGCCCTGCTCGGTGCCCGTGGCGCGGCGCACCCGCTCCAGCGCCTCGCCGAAGGCGCGCAGCGCGGTCCCGTCGACGGCCGCGAGGGCGGCGGTGCGCAGCGGACGCTCGGCGGGGTCGGCAGCCGTGGCGGCGAGCAGTTCCCAGGGCAGATCGACTGCCAACTGCTCGCGGACGGCGGCCACTTCGCCGGATCGCAGGTCGAGCCCGCGCAGGTAGGCGTGCCGGGCGAAGGCGGGGCCGTACTGCGGGGTGTCCACCCGCAGCGGGACGAGGGTGGCCTTCGGGATGCCGCGGGCCGAGTGGTCGAGCACCGGCGGCTGGCCGTCCGACCACGGCGGGGTCGGCGGTGCGGGCGGCGTCGCTGGCGCGGGCTGAACGGGTGACGCGGGCTGAGCGGCTGGCGTCGGCGCTGTCGGCTGTGCGGGTGTCCCCGGGACTTGGTCTGGCATGGCGGTCCCCTCCGTCCGTCTGCTGCCCCGGGCCCTACCCGGGGCCGCTCCGGGGACGCGCCGTGACCGAACGGCTCGCGGGGCGCGCCGGGTTGTGCGGAGGTGCGGCACGGCTGCCGGGCCCGCCCGAGCGCCCTCGCCGCGGCGGACACGCCCGCTCGACGCCGCCGGGTTGACCGCCTGCCCCCGGGGCCTCAGAGCGTGAGTGCCCGCGCCGACGCCCCGATCGGCGCCGGGAGTTCGGTGTCGCCGCGCAGGTAGCGGTCCACCGCCGCGGCCGCCGCCCGCCCCTCGGCGATCGCCCACACGATCAGCGACTGCCCGCGCCCGGCGTCCCCGGCGACGAAGACGCCCGGCGCGTCGGTGGCGAAGCCGTCATCCCTGGCCAGGGCCCCGTCCGGGCCGGTGGCGAGGCCGAGCTGGGTGATCAGCCCCTGGTCCGGCTCCGGGCCGGTGAAGCCCAGTGCGAGCAGCGCCAGCTCCGCCGGGATGCTCCGCTCGGTGCCGGCCCGGGGGCTGCGGTCGGCCGGTTCGGCCTCGGCGAAGCCGACGGCGGCCAGTCGGCCGTCCGGGCCGGGCTCGAAGCCGACCGTGGTCGCCGCGAACACCCGGGGCCCGGCCTCCGCGGCTCCCGATTCCTCGTGCGAGGTGGTCTCCCGGTACACCTTCGGGTGGACCGGCCAGGGCTGCCCGGGCGCACGGCCGGCGGGCGGGCGCGGGTTGATGTCGAGCTGGGTGACGGACGCCGCGCCCTGGCGCAGCGCCGTCCCCAGGCAGTCCGCCGCGGTGTCCCCGCCGCCGACGATCACCACGTGCCGGCCCTCGGCGGACACCGGCGGGGCCGCGAGGTCGCCCTCGTCCACCCGGTTCGCCCAGGTCAGGTAGTCGATCGCCTGGTGCACCCCGGACAGCCCGCGGCCGGGCACCGGCAGCTCCCGGCAGGCGGCCGCGCCGACCGCCACCACCAGCGCGTCGCACCCGGCCCGCAGTTCCCCGGCCGCGACGTCCCGGCCGACGCACACCCCGGTGCGGAAGGCGGTGCCCTCGGCCCGCATCTGGTCCAGCCGCCGGTCCAGCCGGTGCTTCTCCAGCCTGAACGGCGGGATCCCGTAGCGCAGCAGACCGCCGGGCCGGTCGGCCCGCTCGTAGACCGTGGTGGCGTACCCGGCCCGGGTCAGCTGCTGCGCGGCGGCCAGCCCGGCCGGGCCCGAGCCGACCACCGCCACCCGCCGCCCGTCGGCCCGTTCGGGCGGCTGCGGCAGGTCCCAGCCCTGCTCCCAGGCCCGGTCGGTGATCGCCAGCTCCACGTTCTTGATCGTCACCGCCGCGCCGTCGATCGCCAGCACGCACGCGCTCTCGCAGGGCGCCGGGCAGAGCCGCCCGGTGAACTCGGGGAAGTTGTTGGTCGCCAGCAGCCGGGCGGCCGCGGCCCGCCAGTCGGCATCCGCCACCAGCCGGTTCCACTCCGGTACCAGGTTCCCCAGCGGGCAGGCGCTGTGGCAGAACGGCAGGCCGCAGTCCATGCACCGGCCCGCCTGCCCGCCCACGACCGGCAGCAGTGCCCCCGGCCGGTACACCTCCCGCCAGTCCCCCAGCCGCTCCTGCGCGTCCCGCCGCTCGCGCTCCGCGCGCGCGGTGGTGAGGAAAGCCATCCGGTCTGCCATCGCGGCCTCCGGCAGGGGCGTGCCGACATGGACCCGGCGGCACGCCCGGCGGACACGCCACCGTGTGGCCACCGTACGCCCCCGCCCGACCCGGCGGAAGTCGGCCGGGAGAGGTCCTGGTCAAGCGGGCGGGGGCAGGCCGTGCCCCGAGCCGGACGGCCGGATCCGGGCGGTGCCGCCGACCGAGTCACCCGACCCCGCGCACGCCGGGTTCCTCGGCGCCGGCGTCCAGTTCCTCGCCCTGCCGGAGCCGCGCGCCCGCCGCGCCGACACCGCCCGGACACCCGACCGCCGCTACGCCGGCCCCGGCCGTCCCCGGCCAATCCCTGACCCGCCGGAAACCGTCGTGGGCACGCCAGGGAGAATCAGAGCCATGACCCACACCGTGCTGATCGCCGAGGACGACCGGGCCATCCGCGACTCCCTCAGCCGCGCCCTCCAACTGGAGGGGTACCGGGTGAGCACCGCAGCGGACGGCGCCCAGACCCTGGCCGTCCTCAGCGAGCAGCGCCCGGATCTCCTGGTCCTGGACGTGATGATGCCCGGCCCGGACGGCCTGGAGGTCTGCCGCCGCCTGCGCGCCGACGGCGACCGCACCCCGGTCCTGATGCTCACCGCCCGGGTCGAGGTCCCGGACCGGATCGCCGGCCTCGACGCCGGGGCCGACGACTACCTGGTCAAGCCCTTCGACGTGGACGAGCTGTTCGCCCGCCTGCGCGCCCTGCTGCGCCGCAACCCGCCCGGGCCCGTCGCGGACGTCCTCACCGTGGCCGACCTGCGGGTCGAACCGCACGCCCGCCGGGCCTGGCGGGCCGGCCGGGAGCTGGAACTGTCCCGCACCGAGTTCGACCTGCTGGAGCTGCTGGCCCGGCACGCGGGCGCGGTGCTCGACCAGGCCACGGTCTACGAGCAGATCTGGGGCTACGACTTCGGCCCGGGCTCGAAGAACCTCGCGGTGTTCATCGGCTACCTGCGCCGCAAGCTGGACCGGCCCGGCCTCACGCCGCTGATCCACACCGTCCGCGGCGTCGGCTACACGCTGCGCGAGTCGTGACCGGCCCGGGCCGGCTGTGGCTGCTGCGGCGGCCGCGGCTGCTGTGGCCGCGCCCGGGTCTGCGCACCACCGTCTCGCTGGCCTTCGCCGCGATGGCCGCCCTGGTCGCGGTACTGATCGGCGCGCTCGGCTACCACTCCGCCGCCCGGCTGATCCGGGACGACGAGGCCGCCGACTTCACCGCGGCCGTCCAGGCGGTGCACCAGCAGGTCGGCCGGGAGAACCTGTTCCCCGGCGACTTCAACGGCACGGGCGGCCTGAGCGAGGAACTGCTGCGCCCGATCCGGGTCACCTCGCAGGCCCTCGGCCCCGATGGGGAGTTGCTGCCCGGTACCGTCCGGATCGACCTCCGGCCGACCCCGGACGACCGCGCCCTCGCCCGCTCCGACGCTCCCGGGCAGACCTCGACCGGGCTGCGGCACGTGCGCGGCGACACCTACCGGGTGGCGGTGATCGCGCTCGGCGGCGGCCGCGGTGCGGTCCAGATCGCCCAGCAGCTCGGCCCCACCGAGCACCTGCTGGCGACGCTCCGACTCCGGACGGCGGCCTCGGTGGCGGCGGTCGCGGTGCTCGCGGGCGGGGCCGGCTGGCTGCTCGCCCGGCGGATCACCGGCCGACTGGTCCGGCTCACCGACGCGGCCGAACTGGTCGCCGCCAGCGGGCGGTTGGACGTCCCGGTGCCGGCCGCCGGGACGGACGAGGTCGGCCGGCTCGGCCGGGCCTTCGACCGGATGCTGGGCCGGCTCGCCACGGCCAAGGAGAACCAGCGCCGGCTCGTCCAGGACGCCGGGCACGAGCTGCGCACCCCGCTGACCAGCCTGCGCACCAACCTGTCGGTGCTGCCCAGCCTGGACCGCCTGCCGCCCGCCGAACAGACCGCGCTGATGGCCGATCTGGCCGAGGAGGCCAGGGAGTTGACGCTGCTGGTGGAGGAGCTGGTGTCCCTCGCCGCGGAGCGGAAGGCGGACGAGCAGCCGACCGAGCTGGTGCTGGCCGAGCTGGTCCGCGAGGCCGCCGCGCAGGCCCGGCGGCGCAGCGGCCGGGAGATCACCGTGGACGCCGACGACACCGTGGTCAGCGCCCGCCCGGACGCACTCGCCCGGGCGGTGGGCAACCTGCTGGACAACGCCGCCAAGTTCGACCCGGCCGGGACGGCCCCGATCGAGGTGGTGGTGCGCGGCCGCCGGGTCGAGGTGCGCGACTGCGGGCCGGGGATCGACGAGGCCGACCTCGCCCGGGTCTTCGACCGCTTCTACCGGGCCACCGCCGCGCGCAGCCTGCCCGGTTCGGGGCTTGGTCTGGCCATCGTGTACGAGGTCGCCCGCTCGCACGGCGGCTCGGCCTTCGCCGCCAACCGGGACGGCGGCGGCGCGGTGATCGGCTTCACCCTCGGTTCCTGACCCGCGACGCCGACGGGCCCCGGTGCGCCCGGCACCGGGACCCGCTGTCACCTCGGTCGGCGTCACACCCGTCGGCGTCACACCCGTAGGCGTCACACCGCCGCGAGCAGCCCCCGTCCGAGCCAGTCGGCGTTGTCCTTCACGCCCGGCAGGACGAAGAAGTAGCCGCCGCCGGTCGGCGAGATGTAGTCGACCAGCGGCTCGTCGATGAGCCGGGTCTGGGTGGCCTCGAACTGCCGCACCACGTCCTGCTGGTAGCAGCAGAACACCAGGCCCATGTCCAGGTTGCCGGCCTTGTCGACACCCCGGTCGTAGTTGAAGCCGCGACGCAGGATGCGCGAGCTGTCGGTGTCGGCGGTGCGCGGGTTGGCGAGCCGGATGTGCGCCTTGAGCGGGATCGCCTTGCCGTCCGGGTCCTTGCCGTAGTCCGGCGCGTCGGTCTCCTGGTGGCCGTCCAGCGGGGCGCCGGTGTCGCGGCGGCGGCCGAACATCTTCTCCTGCTCGGCGAGGGTGACGCGGTCCCAGAACTCGATCAGCATCCGGATGATCCGGATCACCTGGTAGCTGCCGCCGGTGGCCCAGGCGGGCTCGCCGATCCCGTCGGTGACCCAGATCAGCCGGTCCATCTCGCGGGCGGAGGTGGTGTCCGGGTTGACGATGCCGTCCTTGAAGCCGAGCAGGTTGCGCTGGGCGCCGTCCGGGCGGGACTGGTTCTGGAAGCCGTCGATCCGCCAGAGGATCTGCATCGCACCGCGGGTGTGCCGGGTGAGGTCGCGCAGCGCGTGCAGCACGGTGTCCTGCCGGTCGGCGCATATCTGCAGCGAGAGGTCGCCGTGGAGTTCGGCGGCCTGCAGGTTGTCGTTGGGGAAGGTCTTCATCGGGGCCAGCTTGGTCGGCTTGGCCTTGGCCAGCCCGTACCGGTCGTCGAACAGCGAGGCGCCGACGCCGACCGTGACGGTCAGGTTGTCGGTGGGCACGGTGGGGCCGAGGATGCCGCTGTCGGCGGGCGGGGCGCCGACGCCGAGGTCGGGCGGGGTGCCGCCGGCGGTGAGGAAGCGGATGCGCTCGGTCAGGGTCCTGAGGAGATCCTCCAGCGCCTTGCGGTCCTGGGCGATCACCTGGCAGGAGATGAAGGCCGCGTAGCCCGGGGCCGGGGTGGTGACGCCGGCCTGGTGGTCGCCGTGGAACGGGACGGCCCCGCTCTTCGCCTGGTGGCTGTCCCCCGCGGCGGCCGGATCGGCGGCCAGGGTGAAGGCCCCGCCGGCGATCAC
The DNA here is from genome assembly GCF_029894125.1 of Kitasatospora sp. MAA19. Lineage (GTDB taxonomy): Bacteria > Actinomycetota > Actinomycetes > Streptomycetales > Streptomycetaceae > Kitasatospora. The sequence continues at coordinate 30,170 of NZ_JARXYZ010000023.1, read as the reverse complement.
GGCGGCACCGGCGCCGGCGCCGAGCGCGGCCCGGACGAAGCTGCGCCGGGCCGGGCCGGCCGGGCAGCCGCCCTCGGCGGCGGCCGGGGCGGGCACCGCGGCGTGCGGGAACGGGCAGGAGCCTCCGGTGGCAGCGGTGTGGTCGGTCATCAGGCGGCCTTCCGGATCTCGAGCAGGGCGGGGATGGGGGCGAGGTCTTCGAGCAGTTCGCCGGTGGCGCCGTCGAGCTGGCGGCGGGCATCGGCGGGGAGCTGCTCCAGCGGGGTCCAGCCCGCGGGCCCGTGGGCGGCGGCGACCAGGTCGCCGACCCGCTTCATCCCGGCGTTGACCCGGGTGAGCAGCTGCGGATCACGCTCGTCGAGCAGCGGCTGCAGGACGGTCAGCAGTTCCTGGGTGCCGACCAGGTTGGCCTGGGTGGTGGCCAGGTTGGTGCCGCTGCCCTGGTCGGTGTCGCCGGTCAGCTCGAACTGGAGGGTGTTCTCCAGGATCTCGTGGGCGCGCAGCGGGAGGTCGCCGGGGTCGAAGTCCTGGCCGGGGAAGTCCTGCCCCAGCTTGGCGACGTCGGCGGTCAGCTGGTCGGCGACGGGCGTCAGGTCGGCGGCGGACTGGCCGTGCCAGAGGCCGTACTCCAGGCGCAGGAAGCCGGTGAAGTCCTTGTCCTGGATCTTGTCGGCGAGACCGTCGGGGCGGCCGTCGATCCTGCCGTCGAGGTCGGCGAAGGTGCCGTAGGCGGCGCCGAGCGAGGCGTACTGGAGGTGGGCGGTGAGCCAGTCGGCCCTGGCGGTGGCGAGGTCGCCGCCGTGGACGTCGGCCTGGAGCTTCTGGGTCTGGGTCAGCAGGGTCGCCAGGCCCTTGTTGACGTAGTCCTTGTAGGTGTCGAGCGGGCCCTTGAGGTCGTCCTCGGCGACCGGCTTGACGGCCTTGACCTCGCCGCCGCCGGTGACGTGCACGGAGGCCGAGGTGACGGACTTGCCGCCGGTGGGCACGCAGCGCCAGGCGTAGTCGCCGGAGCCTATGGTCGCGGTCAGCGCGCGGGTGGTGCCGGGGGCCAGGCCCTCGATCTCGCCGTAGACGGCGCCGCTGGCCGGGTTGACCAGGTAGACCTCGGAGACCTTGTCGCCGGTGTTGTGCATCTGGAACACCTGCTGGCCGGGCACCGGGGTGGTGAAGCCCTTGCCGCACTCCTGCTCGGAGACGGAGACGGTGGCGGTGCTGTCCTGCTTGCCGCCGCTGACCGCGATCACGGCCCCGGCCACCACGACCGGCACCGCGACCAGCGCGGTCGGCAGGACCCAGCGCGGCCGCCCGGAGCGGACCGGCTCGGCCTGCCCACCCGTCTCGGCCGGCTCCGCCGTCGCCGCCGTCCCCGCCGTCGCCGTCCCGGCGGCCGGAGCGGCCTTGCCGCCGCGGACGCCCTCGACGAACAGCGTCATCACGATGCACAGGTAGACGAGGTAGCCGACGACCTGCAGGACCGTCATGGTGACGGTCAGGTTGAGGGTGCCCTGCACCAGCGTGGCGTACCAGGAGGAGGCGTCCAGATGGGCGCTCAGGTCGAAGGCGTACGAGCCGGCGCCGCCGACCAGTCCGGACTCCTGCAGGTCGCGCAGGCCGTAGCCGAGCACACCCGCCGCGACCACGATCAGGCCGGCACCGGTGATGGTGAAGAACCGGGTGAGGTTCATCTTCAGCGCGCGCCGGTACAGGCCCCAGCAGAGTCCGGCCGAGAGCACCAGCCCGACGGCCGCGCCGATCAGCGGCCCGGTGGACTCCCCGGCGGTGCGCACGTTGGTCCACAGGAAGAGGGAGGTCTCCAGGCCTTCGCGGCCGACGGCGAGGAAGCTGGTGAGCACCAGCGCCCCGGCGCCCATCGCCAGCGAGGCCTGGACCTTCTCCTTCAGCTCGGCGGAGAGGGTGCGCGCCGAGCGCCGCATCCAGAACACCATCGCGGTGACGAAGCCGACCGCGATCAGGCTCAGCACCCCGCCGAACGCCTCCTGGGCGTGGCCGGAGAGGTTGGCGGCGGTGAAGGTGAGCACCGCGCCGAAGCTCAGGCTGAGCGCGATGGCCGCCGCGACGCCGGTCCACACCTGCGGCAACCGGGCCTTCTGGCCGAACCGGACGAGCGTGGCGACCAGGATCGACACGATCAGTCCGGCTTCCAGGCCTTCACGTAGCCCGATCAGAAAGCTGGGAAACGCCTCATCCCACATGCAGCGGGCTCCTCCCCCGGTCACCCCGGGTCGTACCTGTTCTCTGCGGCCCGCCGCGGGTGACGGCGCAGCGGCACAGCCGAACGCCCCGGACACGGTGGCCCAGGGCGCTTCGGCTTAGCTTAGGCAAACCTTAGAGCCGCCGTGGTCAACTGCACCCCCCGTTCAGGTAAGGGTTCGGTATGAGGGTTGCCAAGCGGCCCACCGACCCGGCGGGCCTCCGCCGCGAGGCATGAACTACCCCCACCACTGCTCGGGCGCCGCCCCCGGCTCCGCCGCCACCGCCACCGGTTCGGCGGCGGGCGTCACCAGCAGCTCGCCGTCGTCCGTCTCGGCGACCCGGTAGCCGCACTCGCGCAGCACGACGGCGGCCGCGCCGCTGACCGCCTCTCGCGCTCCCCGGGAGGGCGGCCCGTCCGCCCCCTCCCCCGGTGCCCAGCCGACCGCCACCCCCTCCCGGCGACGGCCGATCCGCAGCCGGGACGGGCCCGGTGCGGTGTCGAACCCGGCGCGGGCGAGGGTCGCGGTGACGTCCTCGAAGAGTTCAGGGTGATCCACCATTGGCGCAGCGTAGGGCCGGGGTCGCGCGACCTCCGGACACGGCGCGCGCCGAAACGATTCAGCGGCACCCGGCCGCAGCACCACCGCCCGTCCGGGCGGCCGAACGGACGTCAGAACCCCCCGTCCGGCTCGACACGAGCGGCCGGACGGGCCGATGGACGTGCACAGTCGGCCCCCTGCCGACAGCATGACAGAGTAAGCGCTCCATCACCCTGAGCAACGGGTCCAGCGGGTCACCGCCTCCGCGTGCCGGTCCAGCCGGCGGGCCCGTATCGAGAGGTCCCATGATCACAACACTTCGCCGGCCGGCGTTTCCGCCGGCGGGCCTCCAGCACGGCACGCCGAAAACGCCGGGGAGCCCGTCGTGAGAACCGACCAGCAGTCGCAGCCGGGACCGGTGACCAACACACGCGCCAAGCCCGCGAACAAGGCCGAGGCCCTGGCCGACTGGGCCGACGGCCGCCTCGGCATCTATTCCCTGGCCAAGGCCAACCTGCGCAAGATCTTCCCGGACCACTGGTCCTTCATGCTGGGCGAGATCGCGCTCTACACCTTCGTCATCATCATCCTGACCGGCGTCTGGCTGACCCTGTTCTTCAATCCGAGCATGGGCGAGGTCGTCTACGACGGCTCGTACGTCCCCCTCAAGGGCATCCAGATGTCGCAGGCCTACGCCTCCACGATCAACATCAGCTTCGAGGTCCGCGGCGGCCTGCTGATGCGCCAGATCCACCACTGGGCGGCGATCGTCTTCATCGCCGCGATGCTCACGCACATGATGCGCGTCTTCTTCACCGGCGCGTTCCGCAAGCCCCGCGAGATCAACTGGATCTTCGGCGCGCTGCTGCTCTTCCTCGGCATGTTCGACGGTTTCATGGGCTACTCGCTGCCGGACGACCTGCTCTCCGGCACCGGCATCCGGTTCATGGAGGGCGCGGTGCTGGCTGTGCCGATCGTCGGCACGTACCTGCAATTCTTCATCTTCGGCGGGGAGTTCCCCGGCACGGACATCATTCCGCGCCTGTTCACCGTGCACATCCTGCTGATCCCGGGGATCATGCTGGGCCTGCTCGCGGCCCACCTGATCCTGGTCTTCTACCACAAGCACACCCACTTCGCGGGGCCCGGCCGGACCAACGAGAACGTGGTCGGCATGCCGCTGCTGCCGGTCTACACGGCCAAGGCAGGCGGCTTCTTCTTCCTGGTCTTCGGCGTGGTCGCGTTCATGTCGGCGATCGCCACCGTCAACCCGATCTGGCTGTACGGCCCCTACCGGCCCGACCAGGTGTCCACCGACGCCCAGCCGGACTGGTACATGGGCTTCTCCGAGGGACTGATCCGCGTGATGCCCGGCTGGGAGATCAGCGTCTGGGGCGGTCACACCCTGAACCTCGGGGTGTTCATCCCGCTGATGGTCTTCCCGACCGTGCTGCTGGTCATCTGGTGCTACCCGTTCCTGGAGGCCTGGGTCACCGGCGACCGCGGCGAGCACCACATCGCCCAGCGCCCGCGCAACGCGCCGGTGCGCACGGCCTTCGGCGCGGCCTGGATCAGCCTCTACCTGATCCTGCTGGCCGGCGGCGGCAACGACCTGCTCGCCACCCACTTCCACCTGTCGATCAACGCGATCACCTACGCGGTGCGCACCGGCTTCTTCGCCGTGCCGGTGATCGTCTTCGTGATCACCAAGCGGTGGTGCCTGGGCCTGCAGCGGCGCGACAAGGAGAAGGTGCTGCACGGCCGGGAGACCGGCGTCATCAACCGGCTCCAGCACGGCGAGTACGTCGAGGTGCACGCCCCGCTCCCGCCGGGCCGGATGTACACCCTCACGGCGCACGACCAACCGCAACCGGTGGAACTCGCGCCCGAGGTGGACGAGAACGGGGTGGCCCGCAAGGCCGGACTGTTCACGCGGGCCCGGGCCAAGCTGTCCCGCGGCTTCTACGGCGAGGGCAGCCAGATCGCCAAGCCCACCGCCGAGGAGCACCAGGAGATCAGCAGCGGCCACGGCCACCACTGACCCCTGCGGACACCGCGAGGGCCCGCTGCGCCGCCACCGGCGCGGCGGGCCCTCGCGGCTGCGCCCAACGCCGCGGGCTGATCCGACAAGATCGGCCTGTCCGGCCCTAGCCCCGCAGGGCCGCCGGGACGACGGCGAACAGCGCCGCCGCCAGCGTGACGGACAGGCACAGCGCGGCCCAACGGGTGCAGATCCGGCGGCACTCGCTGCGGTAGCGGGCAGCCAACCGGCGGCAACGTTCGACGGCGCGGTCGACCACCTCCTCCGCGTAGCGCAGCCGGTCGGCGGCGTAGGCCTGTTCGAGGCTCTCCCGCTCGGCGGCGGGCAACCACGGGAACTGCTCGGCGAAGGCCCGAGCGTCCCGTTCGGCCGCCGCCACCTCGGCCTCCCAGGCCAGATAGCCCTCCAGTCGGGCGATCTCCACCCGGGTGTTCACCCGGCCGCCGCCGGCGGCCCTGCCCTGCCGAGGGGTCCGCGCTCTCGGCGGACGCTGTCTGCCACCCATGACCACTCCTCAATGTCCTGTCGAGGTGTGCGGTCGGGACGCCCGTGTCGAGCCGTCCCACCGAACCGGCGCGCGGGAGATCGCTCCGCGACCAGGTCACTACTATCAGTGACCAACCAGGGGCGCGGGGCGACTCGCCGAGCCTCCCGGCGACTCATCACAACCCCGCCCGCCGGACACGCTCCGCGCACGGACCTGTACCATCGGTCGTCATTGCGACGTTGCTCCCCGGCCCGTCCGGGGCACGAACCTGGAGGTCGGCCATGCCCGATGCCGGTCGGTTCAGCGAGTTGGGCGAGCAGGGCTCGCGCGCGGTCATGGAGGCGGCCGCCGCCTTGGAGCGCGAAATCGCCGCCGGGCTCGCCGACGCCAAGACGGCCGGAGCGCGGGTGACCGGCGAACACCGGGTCGACCAGGAGGAGTTCGACAAGCTGGTGCAGCGGGTCTCCGAGAACACCCACCAGCTGATCGACGCGGTGAGCGCCCGGGTGCTCGGCAGCACCACCGGCGACGCCGCCGAGCAGACCCAGAAGCTCACCGCCGACGCGCACGACATCGTCAACCTGCTGCTCAGCCTCGGCAGCCTCGCCCCCGGCGTCGCCAACCAGGGGCTGGCCAACGCCTTCGGGCCGCAGCGCACCGCCGCCCAGGAGCCCGACGGCCGGCAGGAGGGGTGACGCCGCCACGGCTCACCGGCGACGCCCCGCTGGTCGAGCGGGTGCTGGCCCGCTACCGGGAGCGGACGGTGGCCGCCCTGCTGGGCCACATCCCGCAGCAGAGCCCGCCGTACCTGTACGAACTGGCCGCCGACTACCCGGCCCGGCCCTGCAAGGGGCTGCGCGCCGCGCTCTGCCTGGCCACCTGCGCGGCCTTCGGCGGCGATCCGGTGCGCGCGCTCAACCCGGCCGTCACGGTCGAACTGTTCCACAACGCCTTCCTGATCCACGACGACATCCAGGACGGCAGCGAACTGCGCCGGGGCGAGCCGACCCTGCCGGCCCGCTACGGCGCCGAGGTGGCGCTGAACGTCGGCAACGCCACCAACCTGCTCGCCCTCCAGCGGCTGATGGCCAACCGCCGGGAGCTGGGCGGCGAGCTGGCCTGGCGGCTGTTCGAGGAGACCGAGCTGATGTGCCGCCAGTCGCTGGAGGGGCAGGCGCTGGAGATCGCCTGGATCCGCGACAACGCCTGCGGCCTGACCCCCGGCGACTACTACCGGATGTGCCTCAAGAAGACGTCCTGGTACACCTTCCTCTACCCGTGCCGCACCGGGCTGCTGGTCGCCGAGGGCGCCGACGCCGAGGTCACCCGGCTGGACCGGTTCGGCTGGTACCTGGGCGCGGCGTTCCAGATCCAGGACGACGTGCTCAACCTGGTCGGCGCCGAGGAGGAGTACGGCAAGGAGATCGCCGGGGACCTCTGGGAGGGCAAGCGCACGCTGCTCCTGATCCACCTGATCGAGCGCTGCACGCCCGCCGAACGCGCCCGCGTGCTCGGATACTTGAGCGCGACCCGGGCGCAGCGAGGCCCCGGCGGCGCCGAGGAGGTGCGCTGGCTGCTCGACCGGATGGCGGCGTACGACTGCGTGGAGAGCGCACGACAGGCGGCGGCCGGGCTGGTGGCGGCCGCCGAGCGGGAGATCGACCAGGTACTCGGGGCGGAGCCGGTCGGGGGCGAAGGCCGGGGCCAGGAGGCCGACGAGGCACGGGAGTTCCTGTTCGCGCTGCCCGGCTTCGTGGTCGAGCGGGGGCGCTGACGCCCGGCGGGTACGCCCGAAGAATACTGCGTGCCACGCACTCTTGCGCGGCACGCAGGTTTCCGGGAAGAGTGGTGGCCGTGACGACGAGTCAGACCGGGCTGCGGGAACGGAAGAAGGCCGCGACGCGAGCGGCACTGAGCTGGGCCGCGTTGCGCCTGGCGGTGGAACGGGGACTGGAGAACGTCCGGGTGGAGGACATCGCGGCCGCGGCCGGGGTGTCGCCGCGCACGTACAACAACTACTTCTCCAGCAAGGCCGAGGCCATCGTCTCCCGGCACTGCGACCGCATCCGCCTCGTCAGCGAGGCGCTGCGCGACCGGCCGGCGGCCGAACCGCTCTGGGAAGCGCTCACCCTCGCCACCCTCACGCCCTTCGAGGGTGCGGCGGAGCAGCCGGACCCGCAGTGGACCACCGCGGTGCAGCTGTTGCTGCGCGAACCGGCGCTCCAGGCCGAGACGGCCCGCGCCGGCGCGGCCGCCGAGGCCGCCCTCGCGGCGGCGGTGGCCGCCCGGACCGGGACCGACCCGGACGGGCTCTACCCGGGGCTGGTCGCCACCGCCGTCCTGGCCGCGCTCAAGGCGGCCGGCGACCAGTGGCTGCGCGCCGACCCGCCGGTACCGCTGCGACCGCTCCTGGCGGAGGCGCTGCGGCAGCTGGCGGCCGGGCTGCCCGACCCGTCGTCTTCGTGAACTCACCATCGCACAGGGGGATTTGCCATGACCAACGATGTCATCATCACCGGCGCCGGCCCGAACGGGCTGATGCTGGCCTGCGAACTCGCGCTGGCCGGAGTCCGGCCGGTGGTGCTGGACCGGCTGGCCGAACGCTCCGCGGAGCAGAAGGCCAACGGGCTGGTCGGCCAGGTGATCCGGCTGCTGGACCACCGCGGCCTGTACCAGCGGCTCAGTGGCGCCCCGGGCGCGCCGGATCCGGTACCCCGCTTCGTGTTCGGCGCCTTCCCGCTCGACCTCCGGCAGCTCGACGGCAACCCGCTGCACGCCCTGCCCGTTCCGCAGCACCGGATCGAGGCGGCGCTGGAGGAGCGGGCCCGCGAACTCGGCGTCACCGTACGCCGCGGCTTCGAGGTCACCGGCCTGACCCAGGACGACACCGGGGTGACCGTCGACGTCGACGGCCCGAGCGGGGCGGAGCAGTTGCGCGCCCGCTACCTGGTCGGCGCCGACGGCGGCCGCAGCACCGTCCGCAAGCTGGCCGGGATCGGCTTCCCCGGGGTCACCTCGCCCGACCCGGTCGCGCGGATCGCCCACGTGCTCCCGCCCGCTGAGCTGCGCGTCCTCGACACCGGCGAGGTGCTGCTGCCCGGCTGTCCCACGCCCTTCCTCCCGTACACCCACACCCGCACCGACCACGGCGTCTTCCTTCTCGCCCCGATGGGCCCGGAGCTCGTCATGATGGCCACGCTGGAGTGGAGCGGACCGCCCGTCGACGAGTCCGTGCCGCCCACCGTGGACGAACTGCGCGCCAGCGTCCGGCGGGTGACCGGCGCCGACCTGGCGCTCGCCCCGGCGAGCACGCCCGGTGCGCACACCCCGCGCCGCCAGGTCGGCCACAACACCCGGCTCGCCGAGCGTTACCGCGAGGGCCGGGTCCTGCTGGTCGGCGACGCCGCGCACGTGCACGCCGCCACCGGCGGCCCGGGCCTCAACCTGGGCCTGCAGGACGCCGCCAACCTCGGCTGGAAGCTGGCCGCCGAACTCCAGGGCTGGGCGCCGCCCGGCCTGCTGGACAGCTACCACCGCGAGCGGTACCCGATCGGCGAACGGGTCTTCATGCACTCGCAGGCCCAGATGGCCCTGATGTCCCCGGGCCCGGCCGTCACCGCCCTGCGCGCCCTGTTCGGCGAGCTGCTGTCCCACCAGGACAACCTCGGCCGGATCGCCGCCCTCATGGCGGGCAGCGACGTCCGGTACGACACCGACTGCCCGCACCCGCTCGCCGGCGGCTTCGTGCCGGACCTCCCGCTCACCACCGCCGCCGGGCCCACCCGGCTCGCCGAAGCCGCCCGCAGCGGCCGCGCCCTGCTGCTCGACCTCTCGGAGGGCCCGACGCAGCTCGCCGAGCTCGCGGCCGGCTGGAAGGACCGGGTCGACGTCCTCGCGGCCGGCTGCCCGCAGCCGCCCGCCGGCGCGCTGCTGCTGCGCCCGGACGGCTACGTCGCCTGGGCCGCCGCGCCCGGCGAGGCGGACCCGGACGGCCTGCTGCACGCGCTGCGCGCCTGGTTCGGCGAACCCGCATCCGCCCGCCTCTGAACACCCGCCCCCGGACGGCGTCCGCCAACTGACGTCGGATCACCATCGGTCGGGGCCCGCCGGCTCGGCGAGGAGCGCGCTCCGGAGGCGTCCGAAGGACGGCCGGACGGCGCTCGCCCGGGCCGAGCCGGCGGCCCCGGTCGGGGCGGCAGGCGTGGAGGAGGGAGAATGGACGGCATGTCCCGACGTCGCCCCACGCCCCGCCCCACCGCCGCGCCCCGGCTGCTGCCCTCCTCCCCCTGCCCGTGCGGCCTGCCCACCGCCTACGGCGACTGCTGCGGGCGGCTGCACCGCGGCCAGGGGGCAGCCGGCACCGCGGAGGCCCTGATGCGCTCGCGGTTCAGCGCCTTCGTCGCCCAGGACGAGGCGTACCTGCTGCGCACCTGGCACCCGGACACCCGGCCCGCCGAGGTGGACTTCGACCCGGCGCTGCGCTGGACCGGCCTGGAGGTGGTCGCCACCACCGAGGGCGGCGCCTTCCACGCGGAGGGCACGGTCGCCTTCCGGGCGCACTGGACCGAGGGTCGCGAGGAGGGCGTGCTCACCGAGCACAGCCGGTTCGTCCGGTACGAGGGCGCTTGGGTGTACCTCGATGCCCTCTCGCTCGGCTGACCCCGAGGGTCTCCTACAGGTAGTCGTCCAGGCGACCGAAGGAGAAGCCCTGCGCCGTGACGTCGTTGACCACCTTGCGGAGCAGCTCCGGCATCGAGGCCTTCCAGATGCCGGTGCCCCGGAAGTGGGTCAGGATGATGTCGCCCGGGTGGAGCTTCTGGTCCCCGTAGCGCCACTCCATGTGGTCCGGGAAGGCCTCCTCGTTCCACAACGGCACCGCCTCGACGCCGCAGGACGCCGCCGCGCGCAGCGTGTCGTCGTTGTACTCGCCGTACGGGGGCCGGAAGAGCCGGGGGCGGACGCCGATCTCCTTCTCCAACTGGTCCTGCTGGCGGCAGATCTCGTCGTGCTGGGTGTCGTAGTCGAGGACCTTCAGGTTGCGGTGGTTGATGGTGTGGTTGTTGATCTCGACGCCCTGGTCGTGCAGGTCGCGGAAGTAGCCGTAGTTCGAGCGGGCCAGGTAGTCGGAGACGTAGGTGCTGAGCGGGATGCCGAGTTCGGCGGCCATCCGGGAGAACTCGGGGTCCTTCTCGTCGCCGTCGTCGACGGTCAGGAAGACCACCTTCGCGTCGGTCGGCACCCGGTACACCACCGGCGGCCTCCCGTCCTTGAGCTTCACGCCCTGGGACTGGGTCAGCACCGGCCTGGTCGCCGGGCGCGGCGGGGTCTTCAGCGGCGGGCGTTCCAACCCCCAACGGCGCGCGGTCTCCGCCGACGCCAGGGCGGCCGCCTCCTGGCGGGCCACCGCCTCGGTGCGGCCCTCCTCCTCGGTGCGGGCCAGGCCCGGCAGCGCCTGGGCCGCGGCGGGCGCGGCGTTCACCTTGTTGGGGACGGCATCCGGCCGGGCGGAGCCGGCCGGCCCGGCGCAGCCGGCGGCGACGGCGGAGAGGCAGACGGTGGTCAGCAGGCCGGTCCGCACACCCGCGCCCAGGCCGGCCCCGGTCTGCTGACGCCCCCTCAAACCACCATTAATGCGACGATTTGATGATCTGTTCATACCCGCACTGCTCCCCTGCAGCGCACCTCCGCCAATCCCCTCATCACCCGCGCGGTGCAACGACGCGCCGGGTGCCTTGCCCGTCCTTTGCCGAGCCGACGCCCGAACCGACGGCTGACCGGGCACGGCCACGAAAACCCGATTGCGGCCAGAGCGCACGACCACCGATCATGCGCGCATGACCATCACCGCGCCCCGCACCTCCGATCACTGGTCCGTCACCACGGCCGACGTGACCACACCCGAGGCCCTGGCGCTGCTGCGCGACTACTACTACGACGTGGCCAACCGCTACTGCCGCCTGTACCTCGGCCGCGAGGGCACCCCCGAGGAACTGGAGTCGGGCCTGGCCGACACCCCCAGCGACGACCTCGCCGAGCCGGACGGCCTGTTCCTGATCGGCTGCTACGACGGCGCGGCCCAGTCCTGCGCCGGCCTGCGGCGGCACGACGCCGACACCGTCGAGCTGACCCGGGTCTTCGTCCGCCCCGGCCTGCGCGGCACCGGCGGCGGCTCCCGGCTGCTCGCCGCCGTCGACGAGGCCGCCCGCTCGCTCGGCGCCCACCGGATCGTCCTCGACACCCGCCTCGACCTGGTCGAGGCCCGCGCGCTCTACACCCGCCACGGCTACCGCGAGATCCCGGCCTACAGCAGCGGCCCGTACGCCCAGATCTGGTACGGCAAGGAGCTCGGCCGCTAGGGCCTGTCGACGTCGCCGCGCAGGCGGGGGTTCGAAGACCGGCCCTCGGGCCTGTCGGCGCGCTAACCCGCCTGTGCCAGCGCGGCGGTGAGTTCCGCGGCCGAGGGTGGGTTGGAGCCGGGGCGGGAGACGGTCAGCGCGGCGGCCGTCACGGCCTGGGTCAGGCAGTCGGGGAGGCCGGCGCCGGCCGCGCGGGCGGACAGGAAGGCAGCCGTGAAGGAGTCCCCGGCACCGACGGTGTCGGCCACCGGCACCCGGACCGCCTCGGCCCGCGCCCGTACGCCCTCGGCGGTGAGCGCGAACGCGCCGTCGGCGCCCAGGGTGACCGCGACCACGGCCGGCCCGAGGGCGAGCCAGCGGTGCGCGACCGCCTCCGCACTCTCGCCGGGGTAGAGCCAGGCCAGGTCCTCGTCGCTGGCCTTGACCACGTCGCTCAGCGCCACGCAGCGCTCGACGCGCCGCACGGCCTGCGCCCGCTCGCCCATCAGCGCGGGGCGCACGTTCGGGTCGTAGCTGACCGGCGCCCGGCCGCGCCAGCGCTCGACCAGGTCGAGCACCGCCGCCGCGCCCGGGTCGGTGACGGCCGCGATCGAGCCGAGGTGGATCGCGGCCGGCGCCGCGCGCAGCTCGGTCGGCGGCAGTGTCCAGCCGATGTCGAAGGTGTACCGCGCCCGACCCTGCCCGTCGAGTCGCACCACGGCCGAGGGCGTCCGCTCGACCTCGGCGGCCCGGACCACCACCCCCGCCGACTCCAGGTGCGCCCGGATCAGTCGGCCGTTGGCGTCGTCCCCGAGCTGGGTGAGCAGGGTGGCCGGCCGACCCAGCCGGGCCAGGCCGTACGCGACGTTCGCGGGGCTGCCACCGGGGTGGACCGTGTCCGGGGCGCCATCCGTGCGGACGATGTCGGCGACGCACTCGCCGATCACCAGAACGTGCGAATCGGGGCTGGTCACGGCGGCTCCTGGCATCCGGTACGCGGGCGTCGTCTCGGCCGCCAGCCTACGGGGTGCACGCGGGCATGAGGGACGGCCGCCGGACCTGGCCAGGTTCTCCGACGGCCGTGGCCTCGTCCGTCAGGGGGCGAAGCACTTCGAACGTTAGTCAGCGCCCGTCGGCCCCGCCAGCAGTGTGGTCCGTCCGGGGGATGGCCGGGTGTCGGCGCCGTTGCCGGAGACGCCGCCCGGCCGCCGCCCCCGGTCCACTAGCATCCCTGCCCGGTGCGTCACGCACGTGCCGCCGCCGGGCCCCGCTCCTCGGCCCGGCTCCCGAAGCACGACGCCCCAAGCACGACGCCCGACGCACGACGCCCGACGCACGACGTCCCAAGCCCGACACCCCAAGCCCGACTCCCGAAGTGCGGTGATCACCCTGCTCAGGCCCCGTGCCGGACTCGCCCTCGCGCTCGCGCTCAGCACGGCGCTGCTGTCCGCCAGCGCCCCGGTCGCGACCGCCGCGGCAGGCCTCGGCGATCCGGTCTTCCCCTCGCTCGGCAACACCGGGTACGACGCGCTCGCCTACGACCTGTCCTTCGACTACCGGCCCGACACCCGCACGGTCGACGCGACCGCGGTGATCACCGCCCGGCTGTCCCGCACGCTGGCGCGCCTGGAGCTGGACGCGCTCGGCCTGACCGTGCGCGCCGTCCGGGTCGACGGGCGCCCGGCGGAGTTCGCCGCCCACGACGAGAAACTGAGCATCACCCCGACCCGGCCGCTGCACCGCGGCACCACCACACGACTGACGGTCGAGTACACCGCCGACCCGCGCGCCAGGCTCCCGCACACCGGCTGGGTGCCGACCCCGAACGGCTTCGCGGTGGCCGGCCAGCCGGACGCCGCGCACACCGTCTTCCCGTGCAACGACCACCCGAGCGACAAGGCCCGCTTCACCATCGCCGTCACCGCGCCCGATGCTCTCCAGGGCGTCGCCAACGGGGAGTTGGCGCAGACCGAGCGGCTCGACGACGGCCGGACCACCCGGCGCTACGTCTCCCGCGAGCCGATGGCCACCGAACTCGTGCAGGTCTCGGTCGGCGACTACATCGTGCGCGAGCGCACCGGCCCGCACGGCCTGCCGCTGCGCGACGTCGTCCCGACCGCCCGGGCCGCCGAGCTCGAACCCGCCCTGGCACTCACCGCCGACCAGCTGACCTGGGCCGAACAGCACCTCGGGCCGTTCCCCTTCGAGACCTACGGCCTCCTGCCCGCCGACACCGACGACCCGGACGCCTTCGCCTTCACCGGCCTGGAGACCCAGACCCTCACCCTCTACAAGCCGAACTTCCTCCGCCAACCCGAGCCCGCGATCGGCTCGCACATGATGCACGAGCTGGTGCACTCCTGGTTCGGCGACAGCGTCTCCCCCGCAACCTGGGCGGACCTGTGGCTCAACGAGGGACACGCCGACTTCTACGCCCTGACGTACCGCTACGAGCGCGGCTGGCCGGACGCCCAGGGCTCCACCACCCTGGTCGACCGGATGCGCTCCGTCTACGGCCTCGGCGACCAGTGGCGGCACGACGCCGGGCCGGTCGCCGCCCCCACCGCGGCCACGCTCTTCGACGGCCAGCGCTACACCGGTGGCGCGCTGGTGCTGTTCGCACTGCGCGAGCGGGTCGGCGCCGACACCTTCGACCGGATCGAGCGGACCTTCCTGCGCGAACACCGCCACGGCACCGCCAGCACCCAGGACTACCTGCGCACCGCCTCCGAGGTCTCCGGCCAGGATCTCAGCGGCTTCCTCACTGACTGGCTGTACGGGCTGCGCACCCCGCCGATGCCGGGTCACCCGGACTGGACGGTCACCCCGGTGGGCTCCACCCCGGCGGCGGCCGCGCGCGGCGTCCCCGCCGAGCCGCCGCACGGCTCCGGGACGCTCTGACCCGCTCGCCGGTCCGGGCCGGTCCCCGGCGCACCGCCCGTCCGGGCCTTCCTCGTACGCCCCGGGCGCGCCGCACCGTGCGCCCGGACGCCCCATGAGCGCCTCTGGCCGGGCGGGCCCGAGGGCGCCATCGTGGTGCGCACGGCCCGCCCGCCGCCCGGCCGAGTCCCGGCCGGCTCGCGGGCCGTCCAACGTCTCCGTGCCGGTCCGTCGGAATTCCCGCGTCCGGCACGCAACCCGGAGCACCGTCCAACGCGTTCAGCTGCCGTGAGAAGGACACCACGACCGCGGCCGACCAGGCCGACACGGCTGACGAGAACGGCGCGGACACCATGGCGGGGACGGCGGGATGAACGACGGTACACCGGACTTCGAGGAGTTCGTCTCCGCCTGCGGCCCGAAGATGCTGCGCGTGGCCTGGCTGCTGACCGGCGACCCGCACCAGGCCGAGGACCTGCTGCAGACCGCGCTCGCCAAGGTCTGGCCCAAATGGGAGCGGATCTCCATCGACCGGCCCGAGGCCTACCTGCGCAAGACGCTGGTGAACTGCCACGTCTCCTGGTGGCGTCGCCGCTGGACCGGGGAAGTGCCGCACGGCGAGCTGCCGGAGCCGCCGGCGGCGAACGCGGACCCGTACGAGGGGGTGGTGCTCGGGCAGGTGGTCGCCCAGGCCGTCCGTGCGTTGCCACCGCGCCAACGGGCCGTCGTGGTGTTGCGCTTCTTCGAGGACCTCAGCGTCGAGGAGACCGCCGAGGTACTGCGCTGCAGCACCGGCACGGTCAAGAGCCAGACGCACCGCGCGATCGCCGCGCTGCGCGGCCACTTGCCGGCCCGGGAACTGATGCTGGACGGGGGACACCGTGATCGGTACTGACCTGCTGGACCCCGACGACCCGGGGCCGGACGGCGTCGAGGGCGAGCAGGAGCTGCGGATCCTGCTCCACGAGGCCGTACCGGTACTGGCCGAGCCCGAGGACCGGATGGCCCAGATCCGCGCCCGCGCCGCCCGCACCCGGCGACGGCGGCGGGCGGGCGGGCTCGGGGCCGGCCTGACCGCCGGGCTGGTGGCCGCGGCGCTGGCCGCCGCGCCCGCGATCGCCCCCGGGCCGGAGCGGGCGGCGGCGGGGGGCACGGCGCCGGCCGCGACGGCGCCCGAGCCGACGGCCGCCGGTGGACCGTCCGTCGAAGCCGAGACGCACAGCACACCGATCCGCTTCTCGAGGTTCCCGATCGTGATGGTCGAGGTGCCGAACGGCTGGTACAGCCAGAGTGCCGTCTCTTCCGACTCCCGGGTGGCCTTCGGCTACCTGGCCACCGGGCCGATCGAGCCGACGCCCTCCTGCCCGCCGACGGCCGGCTCCTGCCCGCCCGCCGACCGGCTGCCCGTCGACGGAGCAGTTCTCACCCTCCGGGTGGGCGACGACCCGGGCATCATCCAGAAGCTCACCAACACGCAGGCCGGCCTCGCCAACACGCCACTCGACAAGGACTGCTCCCTGCGCGGCGGCAACAGCGAACTCGTGGGCCACCGGATCGTCATCCAGTCCGGCGCACCGCTGATGATCCAGCTGACGGCCTGCCTGAGGGGTCCCTCCGGCCGGACGCTCCAGCAGGTGCAGGGCGTGCTCGACTCGATCCGGAGCAACCCCGGGGGCACCAGCTCGCCGAGTCCCGGCCGAGGCTGATCCGCCCGTCCGGCCGGGCGGCGACCGCGCTGCGGGCCTCGGCGGTGGGCCGTGCCCGGGCCCGCAGCGGGCGGGTCAGTACCGCAGGACGGCCGCGATGTGACCGCGGGCGGTGAGTTCGCCGGTGGGGACGAACTGCACCTTGGCACCGGTGTCGAGGGCGCGCTCGACGATCTCGTCGACCATGTCCTCGCGGACGTCCGGCTCACCGGCCGCCGCCGGGACGAGGTGGTTATCGGTCACCCGGACGGGCTGCCAGTAGTCCTCCTCCACCGCGACCAGCGCGGCACGGCCCTCGGCGACGGACTGCCAGACCTCGTCGATGCCGGCGGCCAGGCCCTTGACGCCCTGGGCCTGGTCGAGGCGCTCGTGCAGCTCGGTGACGGCCTTGCTGCCCTGCTCGGCGACGGTGGCCCGGACGGCCTCGGCCACCGCGGCGGCCGACGCGTGGCCGAGGCCGCCCCGCGAGACCTGGGCGGCGGCCCGCTTGGCCACGGTGCCGACCTCGTCGAGCAGGGAGATCGCGGCGGCCTCGCCGAGCACGTAGAGCGGGCGGCCGTCGGCCTCCAGCACGGCGGCCAGCGCGGTGTCGGCCGAGCGCAGGAAGCGGCGGGTCTCCTCGTCGCGGAACGTGCTCGGCACGTCCCCGATCCGCTCCTTGCGCTCGACGTCCCAGTCCGGCGGGACCTGGTCGAGCGGGAAGCCGGCGGCCGTGTGCTCGACCAGGCGCGGCCCGCTGCCGCTGAACAGGGCGACCCGGTCGGCGGCGACGGTCAGCACCCAGTAGGGCGCACCGGCGGTGTAGGCGGAGACCAGGTTGCGGGTCAGGAAGGTCTCGGACAGCACGACCCGGGCGGGCACCGGGCGCGGCAGGTACCACACCTGGTGCTCGCCGGGGGCCGCGTAGATCACCAGGCCGTCCTCGGCGTGCACGAGGTCGACCTCGGTGAGCGCGCGGTCCAGCTGCTCGACGACGTCCAGCCGGTCGGCCCGGCTGACCGCCTCGTCGGCGTGCAGCCGGCTCTTCGCCTCGGCGACGAGGTTGCGCAGGCGGACCGGGTCCTGGGTGTTGTCGGGCTCGCTGCGGTGGGTGGGCAGCAGAACGGAGACGGCCGGGTAGCGCCGGGGGCGGCGCAGCTCGGCGAGGACGGCTGGCGTGAGCTCGGCTGCGTACATCGGGTGCCCTTCGTGTCGCGGTGGGTGGGTCGGGGGGCGATGAGTCCGACTGCGCGGCGATTCGACCGATTTGCCGGACTCATTCCCGTCCCCTCCCCATCCCACCGCCCTCCTACGCCTCCCGCCACGGGAGAGGGAATCGGCCGGCGCCGCCGTAACCCGCCCGGCGCATCGTCGTTGGACCCGCCATGAAGAAGCGCAGCATGCTCGCCGTCGCCTCGCTCGCCGTGGGTGTCGTGGCCTCGCTCACCGCGCCGAGTGCGCACGCCAGTGCCGTCGGGGGCCAGGACGGGGCGTCCGGGGCGGTGACGAGTGCGCCGGACGCGTTGCCGGGGCAGGTCGGGGACGCGGGCGGCGTGGTCGGCGAGGCAACGGGTTTCACGACGGGGGCGGCGGACGGGCTGGTCGGGATCACCCCGGCGTAGGTCGGGGCGGCTTCGGGACAGCGGGGCTTCGGGACAGCGAGGCGTCAGGACAGCGAGGCGCCGAGGTCCTGGGTCCAGTAGGCGCCGCCGGGGCCGGTGGCCAGGCCGATGCCGACGTCCTTGAAGCCGCAGTCCAGCATGTTGGACTGGTGGATGCCGCCGTCCATCCAGCGGGTGAACACCGTGGCGGGGGCGGTCGGGCCCCGGTCGAGGTTCTCGCCCCACTGGGACCAGCGGTAGCCGGCAGCGGTGAACCGGGCGTCGGTGCGGACGCCGTCGGGGTTGACGTGGTCGAAGAAGCCGCGGGCGACCATGTCGTCGGCGTGCTTCTGGGCGGCGGCGTGCAGCCGGGGGTCGATCCGCAGGGGGGCGCAGCCCGCCTTGGCGCGTTCGGCGTTGACGAGGTCCACGAGCTGGCGTTCGGGGCTGGGCGGTGGCGGGGCGCTGGGCCGGGTCGCGGTGGGTGACGGGGTCGGCGTCGGCGTCCCGGTGGGGGTCTCGGTGGGCGTGGCCGCGAGGGTGACCGGGGCGGCGGCCGGGGTCGCGACGGCCGTCGGGGTGTCGGGCGCGGCGGACGGGGTGGTGGGTTCGGGGGCCGCCTCCCGCGGGGATTCGGCGGGGTGCGACCAGACCAGGGCGAGGGTGGTGACGGCCACCACCGCCGCCGTGCCGCTCGCCAGGACGGCCTTGCGCGCCGCTGTCCCGGCCCAGCCGCCGTGGGTGCCGGCGGCGGTCGGGGTGGCGGTGGCGACGGTGGCCGCGGTGTGCTGGAAGTGCAGCAGCGCGGGCGAGCCGAGTGGGATCGGCACCAGGGCGAGGCCGGCCAGCAGCCCTTCGGCGGGGAAGAGGTCGCGGCCGAGGCGGTCGCAGGTGGCGCAGCCGCGGATGTGGCGGGCGATGCGCTTGCGCCACACCGAGTTGGGGGTGCCGTCGAAGCCGGCCGTGGCGTCGGCGAGTTCGGGGCAGCGGGGGTAGGCGCCGAGGGCGCGGACGACGACCCGGCCGGCTTCGAGTTGCTTCTTCATCCGCTGGACGCGGACGGCGGCGTGCTGTGGGGTCAGGTCGAGTGCTTCGGCGAGTTCGGCGCGGGTGAGTTCGCCGCCGGCCTCCAGCCACCAGAGGGCGAGGAGTTCGCGGTCGTCGGGGTCGAGCCAGCGGGTGGCCTCGGCGACTTCCCGGCGCTGGCCGGAGAGGCCGAGGCGCAGGATGGTGAGGTCGGTGAAATCGGCCCTGGGGTCGGCGAGTTCCCAGGTCTCGTCGAGGCCGCCGACGGTCGGCTGCTGCAGGCCGACGGTGTGGCGGCGGCGGACCTGGTTCATGGTGATGGCCACCAGCCAGGAGCGGAAGGACTCCGGTTCGCGGAGCCCGTCGAGGCCGTCCAAGGCGCGGATCATGGTCTCCTGGGCGACGTCGTCGACGTCGGCGTGGCCGTCCAGGGCGCGTCCGGCGACGTTGTAGACGAGCGGCAGCCAGGCGGCGACCAGCGCCTCCTGGGCCTGCCGGTCGCCCGCCTGGGCCGCGCGTACCAGGGTGGTCCCGGTCCCGTTCTGCACGTCAGCGTTCATGGTCCGCACTCCGTCTTGCCGTGTTCCGTCCTCCGCTGCCTCCTCGGAGACCTGCAGGGAGTGATCAGATAACAACAATTTGCGCGGAATCGGAAAACGGGCCCTGCCGAGGGGCCGGTCAGGCCGGAGCGGCGAAGACCTGGGTCCACCAGGGGCCGCCGGAGCCGCTCCGCACGCCCACCCCGAGCTGCTTGAACGCGCAGTTCAGGATGTTCGCGCGGTGGCCGGGGCTGTTCATCCAGGAGTCCATCACGGCGGCCGGGTCCTTCTGGCCGCGGGCGATGTTCTCGCCCCAGGTGCTCCAGCGGTAGCCGGCCGCCTCGATGCGGTGGTCGGCGTGGTAGCCGTCGGGGCTGGCGTGGTCGAAGTAGTTGCGGTCCGCCATGTCGTCGCTGTGCGACTGGGCCGCGCTCGCCAACCGGGGTTCGGCGGTGACCGGGCCGCAGCCGGCCTTGGCGCGTTCGACGTTGACCAGGTCGACGACCTGCTGGGCGTAACCGGAAGCCGCGCCGCCGCCGGCCGGGGCGGGCGCCGAGGTGCTCGCAGGGGCGGGGGCGGCGGTGCGCTGCGCGGTGGAGGGGGTGCCGGCGGACTTGGCGGGGGCGGACGTGGTGGCCGTCGCGGTCGGGCTCGGCTTCGCGGTGGCCGTCGGGGTCGCGCTGGCGGTCGGCGAGGTGGTCGGCGAGGCCGAGGCGGTGGTCGGGGCGGCACTGGTCGGGGCCGCCGCCGGGTCGGTGGCGGCCAGGTCGACCGGCGGCAGGGCGACGGTGGGGGCCGCTGCCCCGGCTCCGGGGACCTGGATGCCGTCGTGGGTGCCGGCCTCGGCGGCTATCAGGGTGTCCGCGGCCAGCGCCTGGCCGGCGGCGTCCCGGTCGGTCGGCTTGCCGGCGTAGGCCGCGTAGCCGGCCCCGGCCAGGGCGGCGAGCAGGCCGGTGCCGGCCACCGCGGCGACGACGGCGGAGACCGGGCCGAGCGGGCCGCGCCTTCGGGCCCGTCGGCCCCGGCCTCCGTGGCGTTCCGCGTGCCGCTGGGCGGCCCGGCGCGCGGCGCGGCCGCCCGTCCGGCCGGGGGCTCCGCTCCGTGCGCCGCTCTCGGCACCGCTCGCCGGGAGGATGGTCGTCCTGTCGTCGCTGTTCACGTGGCCACGCTTTCTGTCCGGGTCGGCGGGTCGGGTGCCGACACCTGGGAGACCTCCCGGCGGCGCGCCGATAACAGAAAGTCCGAACGAATGTCCGGAGGCGTGGTCACAGGACCGGCTCAGGGGCCTCCCGGATCCGGCTCAGGGGGCGTCGGGGGCCATGTCGTACGTGACGAACATGGTCCGGGTGGCGACCTGGTCGTACTTGCTTCGGGCACGGTGGTTGTCGTCGGACGTGATCCAGCGGACGGTGTTCCAGCCGCGTTCGGCGGCGATCGTCCGCAGCCTGGCCAGCAGCAGGTCCACCGCGCCGCCGCCACGCACCTCGGGCGCGACGAACAGGTCGTCGAGGAAGCCGCCGACGGCGCCGTGCAGCGGGCGGGCGAAGGGGCGGTAATGGGCGAGGCCGACCGGCGTCCCGTCGCCGTCACGGACCAGCAGGCCCTCCAGTTCGTGGTCCGGGTCGGTGAGCCAGGACCAGACCAGTTCGGCCTTCTCCGCCGGCATCGGCACCCGGTAGAACTCGCAGTAGCCGCGGAAGAGTTCGCGCCAGGCGGGGTAGTCGGTGCGCTCCGGTGCGCCGACGCTCCAGCGGGTCGTGGTGGTCAACTCGGTCTCCCTCGGTCGGGCGGGTCCCGGGGTCGCCGGGCCGCGGTGTGGCGCCAGCATGACGGGCCGTCGGCCCCGCGCCGATCTCCACCACGGCCAAGACCGGCCGTCCACGCACTCCACTCCGGCGCGGTGCGGGCCGCTCGCGGACCGGCCTGCGCGCGCCGGGCCACCCGCGGGATCGGGCCGGACTCCCGGACGGCACGGGTCCGGCCGGAACTGGTCGTCGAGATCGCCTCCGACGGCTCCAGCTCGGCCTCCGCCACCCGGCCGGGCGAGCGGCAGGACCGGCCCGGCCGGGTGGCGGGGGCCGGCACCGGCACCGCCGTACGGGAGATCGCCGCCACCGAGGGGCTGTGAGTCGCGGGTTGGCGGAGTAACGTCAATTTCAAACCTCCCGCGCGGCGGGGCTGCTCCGGACCCCAACCGAATCGGCCATTCTGGGCGATCCCGGCATCGCACCCTCCGTGGACGCAGAGGTGACGGTTAGGTTGGCAATGACAACGAGAGGCGGCCGCCGGACGCCCGGCGCCGCACTGGCGAGAGGTGCTCGACCATGCAGGTGAGCGTCGACCGGGACCGCTGCTGCAGCTCCGGCATGTGCGTCATGAACGCCCCGGACATCTTTGAACAGGACGACCAGGACAGCCTGGTGAGGCTCCGTCAGACCGAATTCGAGCCCGCGCAGTTCGCCGTGCTGAGACTCGCCGCCGATCTCTGCCCGGGCGGCGCGATCAGCGTCACCGAGGAGGACGCCGTCGAGGCGGCGCCCGCCAAGGACGCCGGCTGAGACGCCCGACCGGCTCCCGACGACTACTGACCGTTCCCGACCGCCGCCGCGCGGACCGTCAGCCCCGGCACCACCAACCCACCCAACCGAGGACATCGCGACGCAAGGAGACCCCACCTTGACGAGCACACCCACCACCCAGGCCGTGCCGATGCCGGCCCCACGCGCCGTCGGCTGCCCGTTCAGCCCGCCGCCCGCCTACACCGAGGCCGCCGCGACGGCGGCGCTCACCCGCGCCAGCCTGCCCGACGGCGAGTCCTGCTGGCTGGCCACCGGCTACGCCGAGGTCCGCGCCATCCTGTCCGACCGCCGGTTCAGCGCCGACGCCCGCCACCCGGCCTTCCCGATGCTGGTGGCCAACCGCCGGGAGCTCATCATCGAGAACCCGAGCTTCATCCGGCTCGACGACCCCGAGCACGCCCGGCAGCGCCGGATGGTCACCGGCGATTTCCTGGTCAAGCGGGTCGAGGCGATGCGCCCCGACATCCAGCAGATCGTCGACGAGGCACTCGACCGGATGACCGACGGCAGGACCGAGGCCGACCTGGTCGCCGAGTTCGCGCTGCCGGTCCCCTCGCTGGTGATCTGCCTGCTGCTCGGCGTCCCGTACGAGGACCGGGACCGCTTCCAGGGGCTGAGCCGGACCCTGCTCAGCAAGCACGGCTCGGCCGAGGAGGTCCGGGCCGCCTTCGACGAGCTGAGCGAGTACCTCGGTGGCCTCGTGGCCGACAAGCGGGAGCAGCCGGGCGACGACATACTCAGCCGCCTCGCCGTCCGGGACGACCTCACGCCCGACGACATCGCCTCGACCGGCGTCCTGCTGCTGGTCGCCGGGCACGAGACGACCGCGAACATGATCTCGCTCTCCACCGCCCTGCTGCTCGAACAGCCCGAGCAGATCGCCCTGCTGGCCGACCCGGCGACCCTGCCCGGCGCCGTCGAGGAGCTGCTGCGCCACCTGACCATCGTGGACACCGGGCTGCCGCGGGTGGCGCTGGAGGACGTCGAGCTGGGCGGCACCGTGATCAAGGCTGGGGAGGGCGTGATCGCGCTGCTCTCCACCGCCAACCAGGACGAGAACCTGTTCGGCGGTGCCGACCGGCGGCCGGCCGACGAACTCGACCTCGGCCGGGACGCCCGGCGGCACATGGCCTTCGGCTTCGGCGTGCACCAGTGCCTCGGTCAGCCGCTGGCCCGGGCCGAGCTCCAGATCGCCCTGGCCACGCTGTTCCGGCGGCTGCCCGGCCTGCGGCTGGCGGCCACACCGGACAAGCTGGAGTTCCGCTCGGAGACGCTCATCTACGGAATGCGGTCACTGCCCGTCACCTGGTGACGGCGCCCGGTCGACGAACGGGCGGGGCCGGCCGGCGGACCGGTGGTCCGGCTGGCCCTGACGCCGGGGCGGGGGCAGGCTGGAAGGGCGAGGGACAGACCCGGCCCTGCCGCGCCCCTGGCCCGGGCGCGCTCGGACCGGCCGAGGAGACGGAGTCCGCGATGACCGACATGAGCGAACGGTCCGAGGTGAGCGCCGACCGCGACGAGGACGTCCGCGCCGCGGATCCCGAAGAAGGCATCACCTCGATGCAGAACCTGCACGCGCAGGACACCTCCCAGGCGGAGGGTGCGCCCACCCTGGAGGAGTCCGGTCCGGATCGCTGAGCATCTGTGAGCAGCCGGCCGCCCGGTGGCACCGGGCGGCCTTCGCGACCGCAGGTGTCGTCGCCCGGGTGGCGGCTCACCGGCGGGGGAGGATAGGCGCATGACCGAACACGATCACAACGGCAGGCAGGCCCAACCGCCCGTCGACCCGCGCACGTCGTGGGCGACCTGGACCACGCAGTCGATCATCAGCGGACCCGGCGGGGTGACCACCACCGAGGTCGGCCCCATCTCCGGCGACCTCACCGTGCACACCACCTGGGTCGACGGCGAGACCCGGCTGACGGTCCAGTACACCGGCGCGCTGGACTGGTACACGGTGGCCGGCAGCCCCGTGCCGGCGGCCGACGAGACCACCGCGCGAGCGATCCACCAGGCGATGGTGAACGGCGTCAAGGCCGGCCGCGGCGCGGCCGCCCCGGCGCCACCGGGGGCCTAGGGTTTGTCCGGGGGTCCGGCCGAGCCCGGCAGGACCCCCGGCACGTCCTGTTCACTCCCCCGGGACGACCTCGCCCTTCACCACCGGCGCCGCGGCGGCCCAGTAGGCGCGGTCGGCCGGGGGACGCGAGCGCAGGTCCGTCCGGACCTCGCCGGCCAGCCGGCGGGTGTCGCGCCGGTTGACGGTGGCCCCGATGCCGGCGCCGACCAGGAGCGGGGTCAGCGACGGCAGCCGGCGCAGCGAACTGCGGGTGAGCCGGCGGCGGACCTGCTGGCGCACCTCCGCACCGAGCGCCAGCGCGGCGAACCCGGCCGGCCGGGTCAGCAGTCCCGCGTCGATCCCCCGGTGGTTGGCCCAAGCTCCCAGGTAGGCCCCGGCACGCTGGGTGATGCTGCCCGGGGCCCGGGCGCCGTAGACCTCGTGCAGCTCGGCGATCAGCTTGATCTCCACGGCCGCCACGGCGAGCGTCTCGGCCGCGATCTCCACCGGCATCGCGGGTGGCACCGGCATCATCGCCGCCGCCCCCACGCCCGCGCCCAGCGCGCCGGAGGCCCGGACCGCGCCGGTGACCAGCAGGTCGGCCAGCGCCTCGGGGTCGGTCGCGCCGGGGTGCTGGGCGCGCAGCGTGGCGAGGTCGCGCACCGGGATCCGGGGCGCGGTCTGCACCAGCTGCTCGGTCAGGGCCCGGCCGCCGAACGCGGCGCCCCGGGCGGCGGCCCGGCCGCCGGTGCCGAGCAGGCGGGCCACGTTCCCCACCAGGGCCCGGCCCCGGCCGCGCTCGGCGCGGTACTCGGCGACCTGCCAGTCCCCGACGGACTGCTCGGCCTCCTCGACCAGTTCGGCGAGCTCGCCGGCCAGGCCGACGTCGGGGGCGGGGGCCGGGGTGGGATCGGGGGCGCGTCTGGAATGTCCGGGTTTACGGAAGACTGCCATGGATATCCGGTACCCCCTCGGCCCCGGCGGTACGCGCTAGTCGGTGATCTCCACCCCGCGCCAGAACGCCACCCGGTCGCGGATCTCCTCGGCCTCCGGCTTCGGGTCGGCGTAGAACCAGGCCGCGTCGGGGTTGGTCTGCCCGTCCACGTCCAGCGTGTAGTAGCCGGCGGTGCCCTTCCAGCTGCACACGGTGGTGGTCCCGGACGGGCGCAGGAACTCGGTCCGGACCGAATCGGCCGGAAAGTAGTGGTTGCCCTCGACGACGACGGTCTCGTCGCTCTCGGCGATGACGGTGCCCTGCCAGCGTGCTGTGGTCATGCCCGCGATTCTGCCCCAGGGACGGGCGGTGGCCGGGCGGTTCCCGGAAATCGGGCGGGCGGAGCGGAGATCGGGCCGGGCGGAGCGGCGATCCGGCGGCCGGAGCGGGCGATCGGGCCGGGCGGCAGCCGGGCGGTCAGGGCAGCGGCTCGGCGTGGACGGGCAGGTGCGGGGACTGGTGGCCGCCGCTGGCGAGCATCCGGACCTCGCCGGCGTCGCTGATCTCGGCCCGGACGATGCCGCTGGCGTCCTCGTACACGGGGTGTCCACCGGGGCCGGTCGCGCTGGTGCGGGTGACCACGACCACGTCCTGCGGGGCCTGGGTGCCGGGTGTGCCGGGGAAGGTGAGCATGTAACGGTTGGCTGGGTTCATCTCCGTCTCCTGATCCCGGTCTCGTGGCCCGGCGCCGGCCCGACCGACGGGCCCGTCCTGCGGCGGGAGTGCCTACACGGTGGCCTCGGCGGCCCGGGCGGGCGCGCCGCGGACCTCGAGTTCGGCGAGCAGCCGGGCGGTCGCCTCGGCGACCACGTCCACGGCCCGCTCGAAGGCCTCCCGGTTGTGCGCCGCCGGGGCACGGAAGCCGGACACCTTCCGGACGTACTGCAGCGCGGCGGCGCGGAAGTCGTCGTCGTCGGCGTCGGGCGTCACCGGCGGTCGCAGCGTCTTGATGTTGCGGCACATGCACCCAGTCTCGCGCGTGGACGCCGCGCTGGCGACCCCCACCCGTCACACGGACCTCACGGCGGCGTCATGCGGCCGGATTAGGATGCCGGACGAACGAATCCCCCGTCCCGCCGCCGCCTCCCCGTGCGCGGGCGTCACCCCGGAGTCACCCCCTTGCCTCTCGCGCTGCTCGCGCTGGCCGTCACCGCGTTCGCCATCGGCACCACCGAATTCGCCGCCATGGGGCTGCTCCCCCAGGTCGCCGACGACCTGCGGGTCTCCATCCCGCAGGCGGGCTGGCTGATCTCGGCGTACGCGCTGGGCGTGGTCGTCGGCGCCCCACTGCTGACCGCGCTGGCCGCCCGGCGTCCGCGCAAGACGGTGCTGGTGGCGCTCGCCGGGCTGTTCGCCACCGGAAACCTGCTGTGCGCGCTCGCGCCGGACTTCTGGACGCTGGCCGCCGCCCGGCTGGTCACCGGGCTTCCGCACGGCGCGTTCTTCGGGGCCGGTGCGGTGGCCGCGGCCGAGCTCGTCGCCCCGAACCGGCGGGCCCGGGCGGTGGCCGTGATGTTCTCCGGCCTGACCGTCGCCAACATCGTCGGCGTACCGGCCGCCACCCTGCTCGGCCAACACCTGGGCTGGCGGGCGACCATGCTGGTGGTCGTCCTGATCGCCGCCGCCGGGACGCTCGCCATCGCGCGGCTGGTGCCGCCGCTGCCCTCCCCCGGGCAGTCCGGGCTCCGGCACGAGCTGCGGGCCTTCCGCAACGGGCAGCTGTGGCTGGCCCTGGCCACCGTGGTGTTCGGCTGCGGCGGCTTCTTCGCCTGCTACAGCTACATCGCGCCGCTGCTCACCGAGGTCTCCGGGTACGCGACCGGCTCGGTGACGCTGGTGCTGGCGCTGTTCGGGGTCGGGATGACGATCGGCAACGTGCTCGGCGGGTTCGCGGCCGACCGGGCGCTGCGCCCGACGGTCTGCGCGGCCTTCGTGCTGCTGGCCGCCACCCTGGCGCTGTTCGCCGTGACCGCGCACGCCCGCTGGTCGGCCGCCGTCACGGTGGTGCTGATCGGGCTGTTCGGATTCGCGATCGTGCCGGCGGTGCAGACGCTGGTCCTGCAGAAGGCGCGCAGCGCGCCGACGCTGGCCTCGGCGACAGTGCAGGGCGCGTTCAACCTGGCCAACGCGCAGGGGGCCTACTTCGGCGGGCTGGCGCTGGACGCCCGGCTCGGCTGGACCGCACCGACCCTGGTGGGCGCCGGCCTGGCCGGCTCGGGCGCGCTGATCGCGGTGCTCGCCTGGGCCGCCGACCGGCACCGGCCGGCCCCCGTCGCACCGGAGCCGGCCGCGGCCGTGACGCCTCTCGGCGTCGGGGGTCAGTACGTCTAAGGCCTGTCGAGGGGCTCGATCTCGCGGTGGGCGGCGGCCAGCAGCAGGTAGCCCTCGCCGTTGGCCTTGATGCCGGCCTTCTCGTCCTCGGTCAGCTCGCGGCGGACCTTGGCCGGGACGCCCGCGACCAGCGAGCCGGGCGGCACCCGCATCCCCTGCGGCACCACCGCGCCGGCCGCGACCAGCGACCCGGCGCCGATCCGGGCGCCGTTCAGCACAGTGGCGTTCATCCCGACCAGGGCGTCGTCCTCGACCACGCAGCCGTGCAGCACCGCGTTGTGCCCGACCGAGATCCGCTGGCCGACCACCAGCGGGAAGCCCGGGTCGGCGTGCAGGGTGCAGTTGTCCTGGATGTTGCTGTCCGGGCCGACGGTGATGGACTCGGCGTCGCCGCGCAGCACCGCCCCGTACCAGACGCCCGCGCCCCGGCCGATCGTCACGTCCCCGACCACGACGGCGTTCGGTGCGAGGAAGGCGCTCGGGTCGACGGCGGGCACCCTGCCCCCGACTGCGGCGATCAGCGGCTCTGCCATGTCTCGTCCTCCTGGTGACGGTTCCCCGTGACGGTGGGCCGTTACGGGTCGCCGGTCAGCGTAGGGGGTGGCCGTCCGCAGCCGGACCCTGGCCCTGCGAGGCGCAGCAGTCGGCCGCCGAGTGGGGCGCGGATGAACGTCCCCAGGTCCGCCGTGGTGGAGATGCCCGCGCCGGAGGGGCCGGCCATGGGGCAGCACGGTGGCCCCGAAGGTCCGGGGCGGGGGCGCGGCGGGCCGGGGAGGGTCAGGAGGCCGGGGCCTTGGTGCGCAGGATCTCGATGAACGCGCGCAGCCAGGCCGGGTGGTCGGGCCAGGCGCGGGCCGAGACGACGACGCCGTCCACCACCGCCTCGCCGTCGACGAACTCGGCCCCCGCCGCCTTCACGTCCGGCTCCAGCGCCGGGTAGGCGGAGCTGCGGCGGCCGGACAGCACCCCGGCCGCGGCGGTGATCAGCGGGCCATGGCAGATCTGCGCGACCGGCTTGTCACCGGCGAAGAAGTGCTGGACGATCCGCTGCACGTCGGCGTTGTTGCGCAGGTACTCGGGGGCGCGACCGCCGGGGATGACCAGCGCGACGTAGTCGGCCGGGTCGACGTCGGCGAAGGCGAGGTCGGCGGGCCAGGTGTAACCGGGCTTCTCGGTGTAGGTGTCGTAGCCGTCGACGAAGTCGTGGACGACGAACTGGAGGCGCTTCTTGGTCGGGGCGGCGATGTCGACCTGGTAGCCCTCCTCGCGCAGGCGTTGGTAGGGGTAGAACACCTCCAGCGACTCGGCGGCGTCCCCGGTGACGAGCAGGATCTTCGATGTCATCGCCGACATCCCTCCACATGGTCGAGCGTCCGACATGGCGCGGGCCCGGTCCGGTGGCCACCGGCGGCGCGGGTCCGGTCCAACCTCCCGCACCGGCCGGGCCGTTGGCAACAGGGCGCACCGGCCGGGCTGCGACGTGTGACCCTCGCTGCGCGCCCGCCGCCGTCCGTGTGCGCCGGGTCACCGCCCGGCTGCGGGCGGCGGCGGCGCGCGTCCTAGACTCCTGCTGCCGCCACGACCGCACTCCCGGAGGAGCCCATGCCGGACCGCACCACCTACCTCGTCCTGCCCGGCTACCAGAACTCGGGCCCCGAGCACTGGCAGACCCGCTGGGAGAGCGCCGAACCGGACGCGTTCCGCCGGGTGCAGCAGGCCGACTGGGACCACCCCGACCAGCCGGACTGGGTGGCCCGGGTGGACGCGGCGGTGGCCGAGGCCGCCGCCGACGGGTCGGTGGTGCTGGTCGCCCACAGCCTCGGCTGCATCACGGTGGCCCACTGGGTGGCCACCGCGCCCGCCGAGCGGACCGCCGCGGTGCGCGGCGCGTTGCTGGTCGCCCCCGCCGACATCGACACCGCCGAGGTCCCGGAGCTGGCCGGCTTCCGCCCGGTGGCCCTGGCTCCCTTCCCGTTCCCGACCGTGGTCGTCGCCAGCACCGACGACCCGTGGGCCGCCCCCGAGCGGTCCCGGCTGTTCGCCGGGGCCTGGGGCGCCCGGTACGTCGAACCGGGCGCGCACGGACACCTCAACTCGGACTCCGGGCTGGGCGACTGGCCGGAGGGCCGCAAGCTGCTCGCTGAGCTGTGACACATCGGACGGGGGGACGATGAGGAACCGGATGCCGAAGGCCAGGCGCGTCCTGGTCCGGCTGCTGCTGGCGGCCGGGGTGACCGCCGTGCTGCTCTACACCGAGGGGCAGTGGGAGAGCCGTTCGGGCGGGCTGATGCTGGTCGCCGACCTGCTGAACCAGCCCGAGCTGCTGCTCGGTGCAGCGCTGGCCGCGCTGATCGCCGCCGCCTGGCTGGGCGACCGGCGCACCGCCGTACGGACGGCCACCCGCGCGGTCACGGTGACCGCCGGCGTGGTGTTCCTGCTCGGCGTGCTGGCCGCGCACAAGGTCGCGGCGGCCGAGACCCGCCGCCGGGAGACCGCCCCGGCTCAGCCCGAGCGGGCCCTGGTCGTGGTGCACCGCTCGTACGGCGTCGGACCGAAGAGCGGCGACGACTGGCAGGTGCTGCTGGAGGCCGGTGCGGGCTGGACCGCGCGGCGCTGGTCACTGGCCCAGATCGGCCGGGCTCCGGACGACGCCCGGCTGGTGGAGGCGAGTTGGACGGGCCGGGACCAGATCACCGTGGTCACCGACTCCTATCGGCGCGTCTTCAACCTCGACCAGGACAGCGGCGAGCCGGTCGAGGCGCGCTAGGTGTTCTGTCCCGTGAGGTTGGGGATGCGGCTTGCGGGTGGTTGGCCTGCGAGTGCGGTGTGTCCGCGGTGGTGATTGTAGGTGTGGAGCCAGGCG
>NZ_JARXYZ010000022.1 GCF_029894125.1 Kitasatospora sp. MAA19 | reverse complement strand
CGCACTGCGCAACGTGCTGGCCCACAAGGGCCGACTGCTGATGACGGCACTCGCCGTCATGCTCGGCACCGCCTTCGTCGCCGGGACCATGGTCTACACCGACACCTTCGGCAACGCGCTCAGGTCCCAGAACTCCAAGAGCTACACCGACATCGCCGTCACGGTCAGCGACCGCAACGCCGTCAGCCGGGGCTACGACCACGGCGGCAGGACCGCCTCCGGCCCGGCCCTGACCGAGGAGACCCGCAAGGCGGTCGCGGCGCTGCCCGGCGCCGCCGAGGCGCGCGGCGTGGTCAGCGGCTTCGCCGGCATCGCCGACCGGAAGGGCGCGCTGATCGGCGACGGCTTCTCCACCACCGGCACCAACTACGTACCGGGCGCCGACGGCACCGACGCACGCTACCCGCTGGTCGAGGGGCGCGGCCCGCGGACCTCGGGCGAGGTGGCGCTGGACGCCAAGACCGCCGAGAAGGGCGGCTACCGGGTCGGCGACACCGTCCGGGTGGCCGTCAACGGCCCGGTGATGGAGCTCAAGCTCACCGGTACCCTGCACGCCAACGACCCGCGCGTGATCTCCGGCGGTTCGCTCGCGGCCTTCGACACCGCCACCGCCCAGCAGCTCTACCTGAGCCCGGGCCGCTTCGCCGAGCTGGACGTCAAGGGCAAGCCGGGCGCCGACGACACCGCCCTGCTCGCCGCCGTCCGGCAGGCCCTCCCGCAGGGCGGTGACATCGAGGCCAGGACCGGCCGCGAGCTCGCCGACGAGCAGGACCGGATGATCGCCGAGGGCACCAAGGTCATGAGCACGGTGCTGCTGGGCTTCGCCGCGATCGCGCTGTTCGTCGGGATCTTCATCATCGCCAACACCTTCACCATGCTGGTCGCCCAGCGCACCAAGGAACTCGCCCTGCTGCGCGCCGTCGGCGCCAGCCGCAAGCAGATCACCCGCTCGGTGCTGATCGAGGCTCTGCTGCTCGGCCTGACCGCCTCGGTGGCCGGGCTGCTCGCCGGCATCGGCATCGCGGCCGGGCTGCAGTCCCTGTTGAACGGCCCGATGGACGCCAACCTGCCGGACGGCCCGCTGGTGATCAGCCCCTCCACGATCATCGCCTCGCTCCTGGTCGGCGTGCTGGTGACGGTGCTGGCCGCCTGGCTGCCCGCCCGCAAGGCCTCCCGGATCGCCCCGGTGGCCGCGATGAGCTCCACCGAGCAGCCCGCCACCCAGAAGAGCCTGCTGGTCCGCAACACGATCGGCCTGCTGTTCGGCCTGGCCGGCGCGGGCGCGCTGGCGGCGGGTGCGGGCGGCAAGGAGGCCAAGCTGGTCGGCCTCGGCGCGGGCGCACTGATGATCGGCGTGTTCGTGCTCACCCCGCTGCTGTCCCGGCCGCTGATCGCCCTGTTCGCCCCGCTGCTGCGCCGGCTGTACGGCACGCCCGGCAAGCTGGCCCAGGAGAACGCGATCCGCAACCCGCGCCGGACGGCGGCCACCGCCTCGGCGCTGACCATCGGCGTCACCCTGATCACCGCGCTGACCGTGGTCGGCGCCTCGGTGAACAAGGCCGTCGAGGAGGCGACCACGAGCGACCTCAAGGCCGACTACACGGTCGCCATGCAGAACTTCTCGATGCTCTCCCCCGAGGTCGCCGGCCAGATCGCCAAGGCACCCGGTGTCAGCGCGATGAGCGTGATGCGCAGCGTACCGGTGACGACCGGCGCGGACGGCTCCGACAACGAGTGGCTGACGGCGGTCGACGCCGCGGCCATCGACCAGCTGGCCACCGTCAAGGTCAAGGACGGTTCCGCGGACGCCCTCAGGCAGGGCCGGCTGATGGTGAGTTCGGGCACCGCCGAGCGCAACGGCTACAAGGTCGGCGACACCCTCGCCGTCACCTACCCGGACGGCACCAAGGGCTCGCTCACCATCGGCGCCGTGCTGGAGGCCAACACCGCGCTGGCGGGCATCGTCGCCCCGGACACCGTGGTCGGCCCGCACGCGCTGCCCGGCTCCGGCCTGCAGAAGATCCTGGTGAAGGGCGCCAACGGCGCGGACGAGAAGCTGAAGCAGGCGCTGCGCGACGCGACCGGCGGTAACCCGCTGATCGCGGTCAAGGGCGAGAAGGACATCAAGGCGGAGACCCGCCGGATGGTCACCGACGTCCTGAACGTCATGTACGGGCTGCTCGGCATGTCCGTGGTGGTCGCGGTGCTCGGTGTGGTCAACACCATGGCGATGTCGGTGTTCGAGCGGCGCCGGGAGATCGGCATGCTGCGGGCGATCGGCCTGGACCGGGTCGGCATCCGCCGGATGGTCCGGCTGGAGTCGCTGCTGATCGCGCTGTTCGGCGGCGTGGTCGGGGTCGGGCTCGGGGTCCTGGTGGCCTGGGCGGGCAACCACGCGATCGCGGACTCGTTCAAGAACATGACCACCGTGGTGCCGCCGCTGCAGATCGTCGGCTTCCTGGTCGCGGCCGCGGTGATCGGCCTGCTGGCCGCCCTCTGGCCGGCCCACCGGGCCGCCCGGATGGACATCCTGGGCGCGATCAAGAGCGAGTAGTCCCACCCGGAATACGCCTGGGGCCCCGGACGATCGGCGATCGTCCGGGGCCCCGCGCGTGTCCGGTCCCACTGCGGGACGGACCGTCGGTGGTGCGTACAAGGATGCGTCCGCCTACGACACCGCCCCGTCCGGCGGGTGCCGGGCGGGGCGGTGCGGAGGGCGAACGGGCCGGTCAGGCGGCCGGCTTGGGCGCGAGGGGCTTCACCTTGCGGCCGAGCAGGCCGAAGAAGACGGCGAGGGTCGGCAGCAGGTAGAGCAGCCAGACCACCAGCTGCAGCACGGTCGGGTCCGGCTGGAAGTTGAACACGCCCTTGAGCAGGGTGCCGTACCAGCTGTCCTTGGGGATGGTGCTGCTGATGTCGAAGGCCACGCTGTGCAGCCCGGGCAGCCAGCCGGCCTCCTGCAGGTCGTGCACGCCGTAGGCGAGCACGCCGGCCGCGACGACCACCAGCATCGCGCCGGTCCAGGTGAAGAACTTGGCCAGGTTGATCTTCAACGCGCCGCGGTAGAACAGCCAGCCGAGCACCACCGAGGTGAGCAGGCCGAGCGCGGCGCCGATCAGCGGGTTGTAGCCGTCGTTCGTGGCCTGCACCGCCGACCAGATGAACAGCGCGGTCTCCAGGCCCTCGCGGCCGACCGCCAGGAAGGCGGTGACCACCAGGGCCGTGGTGCCCATGGCGATGGCCGCGTCCAGCTTGCCGTGCAGCTCGGTCTTCAGGTGCCGGGCGGTACGGCGCATCCAGAACACCATCCAGGTGACCAGCCCGACCGAGATGATCGACAGCGAGCCGCCCAGCGCCTCCTGGGCCTCGAAGGTGAGCTGCGAGGAGCCGAACTGGAGCACGGCGCCGAAGGCCATGCTGAGTACGACGGCCGAGGCGACGCCGATCCAGACCGGCGGCAGCTTGTCCGTGCGGCCGGTCTTGACCAGATAGGCGATCAGGATGCAGACGACCAGGCTGGCTTCGAGGCCTTCGCGCAGGCCGATCAGGTAGTTGCCGAACACGCGGGCTCCTGGGGGGTCGAGGTGGTACGGGGGGAAAGCGGTCGGGGCGTCAGCCGAACAGGGCCTGGCCCCACCACTCCCCCGGCTTGCGGACGCCCGCCGGACAGGCGAAGTGGGCGGAGCCGACGTGCTGGATGTACTCGTTGAGCTTGTCGCTGGCCGCGAGCCGCTGCTGGAGCGGCACGAAGGCCTTGCGGGTGTCCCGCTGGTAGGCGAGGAAGAACAGGCCGGCGTCCAGGCGGCCGAGGCCGTCGGTGCCGTCGGTGAAGGAGAAGCCGCGGCGCAGGATCATCAGGCCGTTGTTGGCGTCCGGGTGGGCCAGGGCGACGTGCGAGTCGGCGGGCATCGCCTTGAGGTCCGGCGCGTCGTGCTCCTTGGCCTTGCCGTACGGGGCGCCCTCGCCCTTGGTGCGGCCGAAGGTGTCCTCCTGGTCCTTGAGCGAGGCGCGGTCCCAGGTCTCGACGTGCATCCGGATCCGCCGGGCGACCAGGTAGGAACCGCCGGTCATCCACTCGGGGCCGTCGCCGGGGGCGGCCCAGACGTGCTCGGCCAGCCCGGCGGCGTCGGTGCCCGCGATGTTGTGGGTGCCGTCCTTGAAACCCATCAGGTTGCGCGGGGTCTGGGCGTCCGGGGTGGTGGAGGAGGTCTTGCCGAAGCCGAGCTGGGACCAGCGGATGTTGACGGTGCCCATGCCGATCCGGGCCAGGTTGCGGATCGCGTGCACGGCGACCTGCGGGTCGTCGGCGCAGGCCTGGACGCAGATGTCGCCGCCGCTGCGCAGCGGGTCGAGCTTGTCGCCCTTGAAGGTCGGCAGGTCGATCAGGGCCTCGGGTCGCTTGGTCCGGAGGCCGAAGCGGTCGACGGGCTGACCGTCCGGTCCGGCCTTCTCGAACAGGGTGGGGCCGAAGCCGATGGTGAGCGTGAGCCGGGAGGCGGGCAGGCCGAGGGCCTCGCCGGTGTCGTCCGGCGGCGCCTCGGGCAGGCCGTTGGCGGCGCCGGTGCCGACCTCGCGGCCGCCGGTCATCGCGGCGGCGGCCTTGGTCCACTCCTTGAGCATCTTGACCAGCGACTCGCGGGTGGCCTTCTCGGAGACGTCGAAGGCGGCGAAGTGCAGGCGGTCCTGGACCGGGGTGGCTATGCCGGACTGGTTCTCGCCGTAGAAGGGCACGTCCGCGCCGGTCTGGGCGGCCGGTGCCGGGTCGGCGTCGTCCTGCCGGGTGGCCGCGGCGACCGAGCCGACGGCGGCGGCGCCGAGCGCGACGCCCGCGCCGGCCCAGCCGATCACGGCCCGTCGGCTGACGGCGCCCCCGGACGCACTCGGCGTCCTGGGCTGTTGCGCGGTGTCGACGGCCTGGGCGTTCTCGACGGCCTGGGCGTTCTCGGCGTCCATCGGCGGCGGATCCTTCTCTGTGCTGACTCGCCGATGCCGTGGCGGCCGCTTCGGGCCGCCACGGCGTCGGTGGGGTGGGGATGGTGCTCGGGGTGGAACCTGGGGCGCTACTTGACGACGACGGCGGCGGCCAGCTTCGACAGCGGCTCGCCCAGCGAGTTGACGGCGTCGGAGAAGGTCTTGCGCTCGGCCTCGGTGACCTTGTCGTACGAGGTGTAGGTGCCGTCGGCCTGCTTGTACTTGGCGAGCAGGGCCTGGATGGCGGCGAACTCGGAGTCCAGCGTCTTGGCCAGCTCCGGGTCCTTCTCGGCGGCGACCGGCTTCAGCAGCTCGTAGGCCTTCTGCGCACCCTCGACGTTGGCCTGGAAGTCGGCCAGGTCGGTGTGGCTGTAACGGTCCTCCTCGCCGGTGATCTTGTTGGTGGCGACCTCGTCCAGCAGTTCCTTGGCGCCGTTGGCCATGCTGGTCGCGGTGATCTCGGCCTCGGGGATCTTCTTCTGCCAGTCCTTGAGGTCGTTGACCAGCTGGTCGGCGAGCTTCTTCTCGTCGTCACCGATCTTGGCGTCGGCCCAGAGCGACTTCTCCAGCTTGTGCCAGCCGGTCCACTGCTGGCCGGCCTCCAGCTTGTCCTCGCGGGTGTCGGTCTTGGGGTCGACGTCGCCGAAGCTCTCGGCGACCGGCTCGGTGCGCTCCCAGCCGGTGCGCGACGGCGCGTACAGCGACTTGGCCTTCTCCACGTCGCCGGCCTTGATCGCGGCGGCGAAGGCCTCGACGGCCGGGATGGTGGCGTCGGCCTGCTGCTGGGCGTACGTGCGGTACGCGTCGACGGCGGCGGCCAGGCGCGGGTCGGCGGCGGCGGAGCTGCCGCCCTCGCCGGTCACGGTGATCTTCTGACGGATGCCGTCGCCGACCATGCCGGGCTTGCAGGCGATCTCGTACGAGCCGGCCTTGATCTCGGCGTTGATGGTGGCCTTGGTGCCGGGGCCGATGTTCTCGCGCTCGGTGACGATCTTGTCGCCGGCGGCGTAGACGTAGACCTCGGTGGTCTTCGAGCCCTTGTTGCCGATGTCCAGGACGACGTGGCCGGCCGGGAAGCTGGTCTTGGAGACCTCGCAGGCGGTGTCGGTGGCGTTGATCT
Source organism: Kitasatospora sp. MAA19 (assembly GCF_029894125.1). Lineage (GTDB taxonomy): Bacteria > Actinomycetota > Actinomycetes > Streptomycetales > Streptomycetaceae > Kitasatospora. The sequence continues at coordinate 135,651 of NZ_JARXYZ010000022.1, read as the reverse complement.
TGACCGCGTCCGAGCCGCCCGCCTTGTCGTCCTTCTTCTCCGCACAGCCGGCCAGGGTGGCGGTCGCCACGGCGAGGGTGAGCAGCGCGGCTGCGGTGGAACGGCGGCGGGCGGACATGCGGGCTCCAACGGAAAAGGGCATGGGGGTGCCGGGGCAGGGCTGAGCGCCGGTGGGGCGACGAACGACGACCCCGCCTTAGCTAAGGCATACCTTACGTAAAAAGTTATTTACGTCTACACCCGCCCCCCAACCGGAAGCGAACCGCCCGCCCGCAGCGGCCCCTGGAAACCGCCGGCCCGATCGGGGCCCGTCAGCGCCCGGGCGCCCGGCGGGCGGCCGCGCGGGCCGTCCACCGGCCCTCGTGGCGGCTGATCCGGATCGGGTGGCCGAAGGTCAGGCTGATCAGCTCGGTGGTCATCACCTCGGCCACCGGTCCGGCCGCCACGCACTGGCCGTCCCGCAGCAGCAGGGCGTGGGTGGTGCTCTCCGGCAGCTCCTCCAGGTGGTGGGTGACCAGCACGCTGGCCAGCTCCGGATGCTGGTGGCGCAGCAGGTCCAGGCTGTCCAGCAGCAGCTCGCGGGCCGTCAGGTCCAGCCCGGTCGCGGGCTCGTCGAGCAGCAGCAGCCGGGGGCTCGGCATCAGCGCGCGGGCGATCAGGGCCCGGCCGCGCTCGCCCTGCGACAGGGTGGTCCACGGGGACTCGGCGATCGCGGTCATGCCGAGCGTCTCGATCAGCTGCTCGGCCCGATCCAGCACCTCGGGGCCGGGCTTGCGGTGCAGCTCCGGCTCGATGGTGTTGGCGTGCCCCGTCAGCACCACCTCGCGCACCGTCAGCGGCGAGCGCAGCGGGTGCCGGGGGTTGACGTGCCCGAGATGGGCGCGCAGCTCGCGGATGTCCACCCGGCCGAGCCGGCGGCCGAGCACGTCCACCTCGCCCCGGGTGGGGTGGGAGACCGCGCCCAGCAGGGCGAGCAGGGTGGACTTGCCCGCCCCGTTGGGCCCGAGCAGCGCCCAGTGCTCGCCCGGCTCGATGGCGAGGGTGATCCCGCGCAGCAGGTGGCGGCCGTCGCGCACGACGTCGACGTCCTGGGTGCGCAGCAGCGGGCCGTCGAAGGACGGGACGGACGAGCTCATGGGGGCGGACCTCCGGAATGCGGCGCCGGGCAGGGTACAGGGCGTGGCGCCGTACCGGACGGGCCGGCGCCGACCGTCCGCGTGCAGAGTACAACCACCGCTCCGCACCGGGCCGGGCCGTCCGAGGAGTGGACGGCCCAGAACCCTGCTGTGCGGCGGGAGTTGAGGAGATGATCGGAGGCGTCGACGGGGTCGAGGGGAGAACCGAGGCCGACGGACGGGGAAGCGGGCGGGGAAGCGGACGGGGAAACCGGCGGGGAAGCGTCGGAGCGTGACGGGTTGCCAGCTTCTGATCACTTTTGATTTGAGCAGGACACAACTTGGCAAAGATATGACCTTTCCTCTAGCTCCACCTGACTGATCGCCATCAATCTCAGTCCCAGCTCTTTTCCCTGCAGCTACCCCGACTGGAGTCAGAGTGAGCCCCACCTCCTCCTCCCGCCGCCCCCTCGCGGTCGGAGCCATCGCGGTCGTCGCCGCGCTCGTCAGCGTCGTCGTCCCCACCGGTACGGCCTCCGCCGCCACCGGCACGCGCGAGGCCGCGATAGCCCAGGCCCGCGCCAACGTCACCCGCAACGCCGGGGTGTTCGGCTTCGGCGCCGGCCAGGACCTCGTGGTCAAGGACGTCGTCCTCGACGCCGACGGCACCCAGCACGTCCGCTTCGACCGCACCTACCAGGGCCTCCCGGTGGTCGGCGGCGACCTGGTCGTCCACCAGGACGCCCGCGGCCGGCTCAAGGACTCCTCCCGCGCGGCCGCCCACGACGCCGCCGTCACGTCCACCGTCCCGAAGGTGCCCGCGCAGGCCGGCGCCGCCAACGCGATCGCGGCCGCGCCGGGCGTCCAGGACGCCACCAGCACGCCCGAGCTGGTCGTCTGGGCCGCCGACGGCACGCCCCGGCTCGCCTGGCGGACGACCGTCGAGGGCAGCGGCGAGCACGGCCAGCCGGCCGGCAAGGTGGTCGTCACGGACGCCACCACCGGCGAGCAGATCGAGACCTACGACGCCGAGCACCAGGCCGCCGGCACCGGCCACTCCGAGTACACCGGCGACATCACGATCGACACCACCGCCCAGAGCGGCGGCTACACCCTCAAGGACCCGGTCCGCGGCCACGTCACCAAGGACGCCAACAACGTCGCGGCGAGCGCGCTCAAGGCGACCTCCGGCACCCCGTTCACCAGCACCACCAACGTCTGGGGCGACGGGAAGAAGTTCTCCACCGACCGCTCCACCGCCGCCGTCGACGCCCACGCCAACACCGCCTGGACGTTCGACTACTACAAGAACACCTTCGGCCGGAACGGCATCAAGAACGACGGCAAGGGCGCCACCGTCTTCGTCCACGTCGGCACCAACTGGGACAACGCCCAGTGGTCGGACAGCTGCTTCTGCATGATGACCGGCGACGGCGACGGCAGCACCGACCCGGAGCAGGTCGACCTCGACACCATGGGCCACGAGATGACCCACGGCGTCACCAGCGCCACCGCCAACCTGCGCTACAGCGGCGAGTCCGGCGGCCTCAACGAGTCCACCAGCGACATCTTCGGCACCATGGTCGAGTGGTACGCCAACAACCCGGTCGACACCGGCGACTACCTCTTCAGCGACCAGTCCACCCCGCCGTGGCTGCGCCGCTTCGACAAGCCCTCCCTGGACGGCCGGTCGGCGGACTGCTGGAGCAGCTCGGTCGGCAAGCTCGACGTGCACAACTCCTCGGGCGTCGGCAACCACTGGTTCTACCTGGCCAGCGAGGGCAGCGGCAGCAAGACCATCAACGGCTTCACCTACAACAGCCCCACCTGCAACAACTCCACGGTGACCGGCATCGGCAACCAGAAGATCGCCAAGATCTGGTACCGCGCGCTGACCGTCTACATGACCTCCACCACGAACTACAAGGGCGCCCGCACCGCTTCCCTCAGTGCCGCCAAGGACCTCTACGGCCTCAACAGCACCGAGTACAAGGCCGTCGCGGCGGCCTGGAGCGGCGTCAACGTCAACTGACGCACCGTCAGGCGGTGAACCCGACGTGGACGTGGTCGTGGTGGGTGTCGTCGGTGAAGAACTGACTGCCGACGCCCGGGATCGCCACCGGACCGCCCACGTTGTACGAACCGGCGGCGGCCGCGTCCCGCATGAAGGACTCGACCAACTGCCGGGGCGTCGCCGGGTCCACCACCGCCCGGCCGTCGATCCGCCAGACGTCGAAGGCCCGGCCCCGCGGATGGTCGCTGGGCCGGGTCGTGCCGAAGACGTCCAACGGATGGCCGGTCCGCACCACGCTCACCGAGAGCGTGTACGGGCCGGCCAGCCGGAGCATCGCCTGCACCACGCTGTCGTGCACGGTGCCGCTGCGCAGGTCGGCGGCCGCCTCGGGCGGCAGCTCGATCCTCGGCTGGGCCAGCACCTGCGCCACCCCCGGGGAGGGCGTGGCGGTGGCCGGCCCCGGGTCTCCCGGGTTCAGGCCGGTGACGGTCCAGCGCGGCTCGGCCCGGCTCAGCCGGACGTCCACCGTCGTGCCGCCCTCCGCGATCGAGCCGTCGGACCCGCGGGTCCACTGCCGGCAGACCACCAGCACGCTCGCCGAGTCCGCGAGGATCCCGCCGTACTGGGCGTCGATCACCTCCAGGCTCGCCTCGAACACCGCCGGGGTCAGCGGCCCGGCCTGGTCCGCCAGCGCGGGCGGCAGGCCGAGCGCCGCCACCCTGGCCCGGGCCGCCTCCGCGCCCTGCCCGGCGGGCGGCCAGGCGCCGAGCGCAGCGACCAGCTCGACGGCGCGGCGCTTGACGTCGGGCTGCACCTCGGACGGGCCGGGCTGCCAGAGCGGGGGCTGCGGCAAGGGGGATGCCGCTGGCGTCGCCGGTGGCGTCTGCCCGGACGTCCCCGTCGTGGGCTGCCGGGTGCCCGAACTCGCCGACGCCACCGGCTTCCCGGCGCCGCCCGCACAACCCGCCGCGCCCAGCAGGAGCGCGGCCGCACCCGCCCTCAGCACACCGCGCCGACCCGTACCCCGTCCACCGTCTGTGCTCGTCACGCGGCCAGTATGCGGCCGGGGCACGCGCGGCGGGCGGACACCGCCACGGGTGTCAGCCCAGCCGGCGGATCGGCTCGCCGGCCAGGAAGGCCGCGATGTCCTCCACCGCCTCGCCGTAGTAGCGGCGGTAGTTGTCCCGCGACACGTACCCCAGGTGCGGGGTGGCCAGCAGCCGGGGCGCGGTGCGCAGCGGGTGGTCGGCGGGCAGCGGCTCGACGTCGAAGACGTCCACGGCCGCGCCCGCGATCCGGCCTTCGGTGAGCGCGGCCAGCAACGCGTCCTGGTCGACGATCGCCGCCCGGGAGGTGTTCACCAGGTAGGCCTCGGGCTTCATCAGGGCGAGTTCGGCCGGGCCGAGCAGCCCCCGGGTGCGCTCGCCCAGCGCGAGGTGGATCGAGACGAAGTCGCTGCCGCTCAGCAGTTCCTCCTTGGTGGCCGCCCGACGCACGCCGACCTCGGCGGCCCGCTCGTCCGTGAGGTTCCGGCTCCAGGCCACCACGTCCATGCCGAAGGCCAGTCCGACCCGGGCGACCAGGCTGCCGATCTTCCCCAGCCCCAGCAGCCCGAGCACCCGGCCGTGCAGATCGGCGCCGACGGTGCTCTGCCAGGGGCCGCCCTCGCGCACCGCCGTGCTCTCCGGCACGATGCCGCGGGCCAGGCCGAGCAGCAGCGCCCAGGTCAGCTCGACCGGCGGGGTGGAGGAGCTGGCCGTCCCGCAGACGGTCACGCCGTGCGCCTCGGCGGCCGCGTAGTCGATCACCGAGTTCCGCATGCCGGAGGCGATCAGCAGCCGGAGCCTCGGCAGCCGGGCGAACACCGAGGCCGGGAACGGCACCCGCTCGCGCAGGGTCACCACGATGTCGAAGTCGACCAGCGCGGCGGCGAGTTCGTCCTCCGAGCCGAGGTGCTCACGGAAGGCCGTCACCGCCACCCGGTCGGCGACCGGGGACCAGTCGACGACGCTGGTGGCGACGCCCTGGAAGTCGTCGAGGACGGCGCAGCGAAGTGTCCGAAGTGTCATACCCGCACTCTCGCAGTCCCCCCTCGGTGCACGGCACCCGGGGGAAGAGCAGCGGGTATGGCGATGACACCGGGACCAGCGGTCCGGGCCGTGGCAGCGGAACGGTCAGGGCGTGACGGGCTGCGAGCGGCCCGCCGTCCCGAAGGTCCCCGGGGCGACGGCCAGGCCGAGCAGACAGCCCGCCAGCAGGCCGGCGCCGTGGTTGTTCTCCATCGCGCACAGCACCAGCGCGGCCGCCGGGACGAGCAGCACGAACCAGTTGGCCTTGAATGCGGGGCCTCGGAGGTCCCCGCGCAGCAGGCAGGTGACGGCCAGGGCGCCGAGCAGACCGCAGACCGCCACGGAGTCGCCGCCACCGCGCGGCGACCAGCCGGCCAGGCTCACCACATGCGCGAGGACACCGCTGACGAGGAAGACCGCCAGGGTCCGCCACCACCCGAGGACCGCCTCGGCGACGGCACCGACCACGAGCAGCGCCGGCAGGTTCATCGCGATCTGCCCGAGGCCCGAGGACTGCACCAGCAGCGCGGTACCGGCCCGCCACCACTGCCCGTCGGACAGCGCACCCGGCTGCCGCATCAGATCGTCGACCACGGCGGGCACCGCGTACTGCAGGACGGCCAGCACCGCCATCACGGCGAACAGCGTGACCGTGACCCAGGGCCGCCGTGCCAGGGCGGCGCGGACGACGGCCAGCACCTCCCCCGGCCGGCCGGCGGCTGCGGAGCCGCCGGCCGGTCCGACGGCCAGCACCAGCAACCGCAGCCCCGAGCCGACCACGGCGGCCGCGCTCGCGTACAACCCGATCTCATGCGGCGACATCGCCGATCCCCCGTTCGAACACGCCCGGGGCGACCCGCCCCGTTGACCTGGCTCATCATCCCGATCCGGCCGGATCCCGCGCCAGTGCGGACGATCATGAACCAGGCGTGACAGTCGTCACTGCCGCGGCATGACGGCGGGAACCGCCGCCGGACAAGCCCTACGGGCGCTCCGGGGCGCGCAGGCCGTAGCCGTCCTCGGTCCGTTCGATCCACGACGGCTCGCCGAGCTTGAAGGTCAGGACGGCCATCGGCACCCGCAACTCGCGCGGGTCCGGCCAGCAGCCCCAGACCCGCTCGATGATGTCCAGCGGGTCGTGCACCCCCTCACCCAGCTCGATCAGGGCGCGCAGCACCCGGGCGTCCTGGCGGGTGAGGTGGACCTCGCGGCCGTCCACGGTGGCGATCCGGGTGTCCGGGTCGAGCAGGAGACGACCGTCGAGCGCGGTGAGCGAGCCCTGCGGCTCCTCGACGATGCCCTCCCAGTCCATGCCGGGCAGCCTACCGAGCGGCGCCCGACTGCAGCCAGGCCGCGTGGGCACCCCCGTGGGCGGTCAGGCCCGCATCAGCGGCGCCAGCAGGGCCTCCGCCGAGGCCGTCCGGGCGTAGAGCACCGAGCGCCCGGCGCGGTGGGCGCTGACCAGCCGGGCGTCCCGCAGCGCCGTCAGGTACTGGGAGACGGCCGAGGGCGACAGCCCGGTGCGGTGGGCGAGTTCGGTGGTGGAGGCCGGGGCTGCGAGCTCGGTCAGCAGCAGGGTCCGGGAGCGGCCGAGGACCGCGGCGAGCGCGGCCGTGCCGGTGGCCGGGGCGGCGCCGGCGGCCCACAGGGTACCGATCCCCCGGGCGGGGTAGGCGAGTTGCGGCGGGTCCGGCGGGGCGAGCCGGCTGAACAGCGCCGGGCCGGTGAAGGCGGACGGGATCAGCAGCAGGCCCGCCCCCGCCGTCCGGCGCGACAGCGGGCGGGACCGGCGGCGCAGCCGCAGGGTGTCCTCCGTCCAGCACAGTTCGGCGTGCAGGTCGTTCAGGGCCCGGGCCGCGCCGTGCTCGGCGACCTGACGGGCCCGGTGCAGCACGTCCGCGTCCAGGACGGCGCGGATCCGCGCCCAGTACGGCGCGAGCGCGAGATCCCAGTACGCCTCGATCGCCTCGGTGAGCCGGGCCAGGCCGGCCGCCGGGTCGGCGTACAGGGCGCGCAGCCGGGGGCCGAGCCGGCCCTGGCCGTCCCGCATCCGGTCGAGGTCGCGGCGCACCCGCTCGGCCGGGGTGGCCCGGATCGCGGCCAGTTCGCCCGCCAGGGTGGGCGCGGGCCCGGCCGGGGCGGGGTTGACGAAGTCGGGCACGTAGCCGGCGGGCGGGACGAGTTCGGCCAGCCAGCCGTGGGCCGGCCCGGCGGCGGCCAGCCGGGGCCGGACCTGTTCCACCCAGGGCTGGTGGACGGCGTGCGCGAGCCCCGAATGCAGCAGGCGCAGGCTCGGGCCCACCTCCCACATCGGCGAGACCGCGAAGCGCATCCGCGCCAGGTCGCCCGCCGTGAACAGCAGCTCCGCCGCCAACTCCGCCCCCGTGGATTCACACATGTCCGAATCGTTGGCGGTCAGGGTAGTGCAGTGGCGATCATGACGGGCATGACCTCCCACACCACCGCCCCGTCCGAACCCGCCGCCTCCCCCGTCACCGCCGCCGCCTCCGGCAGTTGGACGCTCGGTGACCGCGCCGTCCACCGGATCGGCTTCGGCGCGATGCGCCTGCCGCAGACCGGCCGGGCGCTCGTCCCGCACGCCGTGCCGCGCGACCGCGAGCAGGCCGTCCGCGTCCTGCGGCGCGCCGTCGAGCTGGGCGTCAACCACATCGACACCGCCGCCTTCTACTTCTCCCCGCTGCGCTCCGCCAACGAGCTGATCAACCGGGCACTCGCGCCGTACGCCTACGACCTGGTGATCGCCACCAAGGTCGGCCCCGGCCGGGGGCTCGACGGCGCGTGGGTGGAGCATGCCCGCACCCCGGAGCAGCTGCGCGGCCAGGTCGAGGAGAACCTGCGCCAACTCGGCCGCGATCACCTCGACCTGGTGAACCTGCGGATCGTCGGCACCGACTCGATCGCCGAACGCTTCGGTGCCCTGGCCGAGTTGCGCCAGGCCGGGCTGATCCGCGAGCTCGGCGTCTCCAACATCCACCCGCACCAGCTCGCCGAGGCGCAGGCCATCGCACCCGTCCGCTGCGTGCAGAACCCGTACGGCATCGGCGCCTCGCCGGAGCAGGACGCCCTCCTGCGGCTCTGCGGCGAACAGGGCATCGCCTTCGTCCCGTTCTACGCGATCGCCGGGGCCGGGCGGGAGTCCGGCACGGGCGAGACCGAGCCCGCCCAGGTACGGGCGGTGGCGCAGGCGCGCGGGGTCAGCCCGGCCCAGGTCCGGCTGGCCTGGACCCTGCACCGGGGCCCGCACGTCCTGGCCATCCCCGGCACCGGCGACCTGGCGCACCTGGAGGACAACATCGCCGCCGGGGCGCTGCACCTCGCACCGGAGGAGCTGGCGCAGCTGGACGAGGCCCACGCGGGCTGATCCGGAACCGGGCCGGGCCGCGACGGCGTCGCTCCGGGAGGAGCCCGTGATCGCCACCGCGAGCACGGGGGCGCCCGAGCGCACGTGGGCCCGAAGACCCGAACGAAGGAGTCCCGGAGCATGGCCGAGTCCGCCACCCGCTACCTCTACCTGACCCGCCACGGCGAGGCCGCCCCCGACGGCAGCGGGCTCACGGCCGACGGGCGCTGGCAGGCCGTCCTGCTCGGACGGCGGCTGGCGGACCGCCCGATCTCGGCGGTGCACCACGGGCCGCTGCCCCGGGCCGCGCAGAGCGCGCGGCTGATCGCCGAGCAACTGACCGCCGGGCGGGCAGCCAGTGGGCAGCTGGACCGCGTGAGCCCGACGGTCCGCGAGGAGGCCGGCGACTACCTCCCGTACGTCCCGTCGCGGCCTGAACTGCCCGCCGACAGCGCCGACTTCCTGCTGGACTTCCTCGCGCAGCCCACGGCGGAGGAACGCACCCGCGGCCCAGAGCTGGCGCGTCGGGCCGTCCGGCGGTTCACCGGGCCGGTGCCGGGCGGCGCGGACCGGCACGAACTGGTCGTCACGCACGCCTTCCTGATCGGCTGGCTGGTCCGGCACGCGCTGGACGCCCCGCCCTGGCGCTGGCTCGGCCTGAACTCCGGCAACGCGGCGCTGACCGTCATCCGCTACGCGCCCGGTCGGCCGTCGGCCGTGCTGCTCCACAACGACATGCGTCACCTGCCCGACGAACTGCGCTGGACCGGCTTCTCGCCCGAGCTGCGGTGCTGAGGACGACGCTGACGCTACGTCCCGTCGACAGGAATATGCAGACCGGTCTATTGTTTTCCGCATGGGAGTCAAGGGTGAGGAGACCCGGGCCCGGCTGATCGCCGGCACCCGGACGCTGATCGAGGCACAGGGCTACTTCGGGACCGGCCTCAACCAGATCGTGGCCGAGGCCGGCGCACCGCGCGGCTCGCTCTACTTCCACTTCCCCGAGGGCAAGGACCAGTTGGTCGCCGCCGCCCTCACCCAGGCCGGCCAGGAGGTCGGGGACCTGCTCGCCTCGCTGGCCGCCGAGGGCGCTGACAGCGGAGCACTCACCGAGCGGCTCACCGAGGTGTTCGCCGAGCGGCTGGCGCGGTCCGACTACACCAAGGGCTGCCCGATCGCGACCGTCGCCCTGGAGGTGGCCGGCACCAACGAGCCGCTGCGCGCCGTCTGCGCGGAAGTGTACGAGAGCTGGCAGCGCGTGCTGGCCGGCCGGCTGGAGACCGAGGGCTTCCGGCCGGCCGAGGCCGCGACGGCCGCCGGACAGGCGCTCGCCCTGATGGAGGGCGCGGTCCTGCTCGCGTCGGTCCGGCGCAGCCGCGAGCCGCTGGACCACGCCCAGCACGCCGTCCGCCACCTGCTGGGCACGCAGCCGGCCGCCGCCCGCACCGCGTAGGCCGTCGCACCGCGTAGGCCGTCGCACCGCGTAGGCCGTCGCACCGCGCGGGCCCTGACGAGGTGGGGCCGCCACCGTCCGGTGCGCGGCTCAGCCCTCTCCCCGCACTCCCAGGGGCGTCCTCGCGCCCAAAAAATATACAGACCGGTCTACAGATTCAGGAGCGCCGCATGCCGCCCCTCGCGCCACCGCCCAGCACCCTCGTCCTCGGCGCCACCGGCTTCCTCGGCCGCTGGCTCGTCCTCGAACTCCTCACCCGCGGCGAGCCCGTGGCCGCCGCCGTCCGCGGCACCGGTCGAGGCACCGACCTCCGCCACTGGCTGCGCGCCCACGGGGCCGACGACACCGCGCTCACCACCGTCGCCGCCGACCTCACCCGCCCCGGCCTCGGTCTCTCCCCCGAGGACGACGCCCGGCTCGCCGAGGTCCGCGACGTCCACAACCTCGCCGCCCGCTACCGGTTCGGCCTCACCCCCGCCCAGGCCGAACCCGCCAACGTCCACGGCGCCCTGCACGCCCTGCGGTGGTCCGCCACCCGGCCCCGGCTGCGCCGCCTGGTGCACCTCTCCGGCTACCGCGTCGGCCGCGACCCGCAGCCGCAGTACCCGCTCGACCCCCGCGCCACCACAGCCCTCTACGCGCGCCTCGGCGCGTACGAGGCGTCCAAGCAGCTCGGCGACGCCGCCGTCCGCGTCACCGCACCCCGCCTCGGGGTCCCGCTCACCACCGTCAACCCCAGCAGCGTGATCGGCCACTCGCGGACCGGCGAGGCCGGCCAGTACCTCGGCCTGGCCCAGCTCGTCCGCCAACTCCACCGCGGCCGCCTCCCCCTGCTGCCGGGCACCCGCCGCACCTTCCTGCCCGTCGTCACCGTCGACCACCTGGCCCGGTTCCTCGCCGCCGTCCCCGAGCACGACCGGGCACCCGTCCAGGCTCACAGCGTTCTGGACCCGGCCACCCCGGTCCTCCCCGACCTGATCGCCCTGCTCGCCGCCCACCTCGGCGTTCGCCCGCCCCGCGGCCTGGTCCCCGTCGGCCTGGTCCGCCGGCTCCCCCGCGCCCTCACCGGCGCCGACCCGGAGACCCTCACGTTCCTCTCCGAGGACCGTTACGACACCGCCTCCGCCGACCGCCTCACCACCGCCGCCGGTCTCACCCACCCGCCCCTCATCCCGGCCCTCCGGCACTGGGCCGCCCGGCTGGTCGCCGAGGACTTCGGTGCCCCGCCCCGGTGAGCCCCCGCACAGGACGTCGAGCGGGCCGACTTCCCGCGTGCCGCCCCCGGGCGGCGAGGAGCCGCCCGGCGGACGGGGAGGCTGCCGCCCACGGCCGCCGGGCCCGCTCCGAATTGACGCCAGGTCAGTCCGTCCGGGCGGCCGACACGGTCCGGAGAAAGTCCCCGAGGATCCCGTTGAAGACCTCCGGCCGTTCCATGTTGGGGTAGTGCCCGGTGCCCTCGACCGTCGTCGCCCGACCGTCGGCGACGATGCCCACCAGCCGTTCGGCCGCGCCGATGTGGTCCGCCGAGTCGAGGCCGCCGTTGATGGCCAGCACCGGGACCGTGATCTTCGCCGCCCGCTCCCAGGTGTCGGTGACGGGCACCTGGTGATCGGGTTCGTCGGGGGTGTGCTTGGTGATGGTCCGCCGGGTCATCTCCCGCAGCCTGTGCACGACGTCCGGGTCGACCTCGTCGAGCGTGCGGTTCGGGCCGGTCGAGAGCCGGGTGAACGCCGCGATCCAGCCCTCGATGTCGCCCGCGGCCAGCGCGCGCATCTCCTCGTCCCGGATCTCGCCGATCCACGGGTCCTGGAACACCGGCTCGCTGGTGCCGACCCCGCTGATGACCAACGCGCGGACCAGGTCCGGGTGTTCGAGCGCGGTGTCGACGGCGACGGCACCACCCATCGACAGCCCGACGACGAGCGCGGGGCCGGTGTCGAGGTGGCGCAGCAGGGCGGCGAGGTCGTCGGTGTGCCGGAACGGCCCGGTCGCGTTGGAGGACCCGCCGTGGCCCCGGGCGTCCGGCGCGATCACCCGGTAGTCCCGGGCGAGGTCGGCGATCTGGTCGTCCCACATGCGGTGGTCCAGGAGGCCACCGTGCAGCAGGACCAGCGGCTGCCCGGACCCGGCGTCACGGTGGACCAGGTGGCCGCGACCGTCGTCGAATTCGAATGAACAGACGTCAGAGGTGTCAGTCATGACAACCAAGTTGCCATCCTCTTCGGGAATTGGCAACCAAGGTGTCATGATGGGCGGGTGACCGATACTGACGCCCCGCTCCCGCCCGACGTCCTCGCCCGCCGGCTGATGGAGGTGTTCGACCTGGTCGGCCCGCTCTACCGGCGCGTGCTCCGCAAGGTGGAGCTGGCGGCGCCCATCGAGGGGCTGTCCGTCGGTGTGCGCGCCGTGCTGCTCCTGCTCGTGGAGCACGGGCCGATGACCGTCCCGCAGATGGGCCGCGCCCAGGCGCTGAGCCGACAGTTCGTCCAGCGCATGGTCAACGACGCGGCGGCCCTGGAGCTGGTCGAGATCACCCCGAACCCCGCCCACCAGCGGTCCTCGCTGATCCGGCTGACCGACCACGGCCGGGCCGCCGTCACCGCGGCGACCGACCGCGAGCACGATCTGCTCCGCCAGGTCGGCGGCGACCTGACCGACGCCGACCTGACCGCCTGCGTGCACGTCCTCACGCAGATGCTCGAACTCTTCGACCACGTCGACGTGAACTGACCCGAGCGCGCCGGGTATTCGCTGGCTCCACCCGCCCCGGCTCAACGATGATCAGCGTATGCATCCCATGCGGCACGGCTACACCAACCACACCACGGGCGACGGCAGTGTCGTGGTGAAGCGCTACCACGGACCGGGCCGGGAGGCCCGGCTGGCGCGCGAGCGGCAACTGCTGGCACACCTTCAGGGCGTGCTGCCGGTGCCGCCGGTGCTCGCCGCGCAGGGGGATGAACTCACCCTCGGGCACCTACCCGGGGTACCCGCCCAGGACTTGCTGGACGCCGGGCACGGGCCCCAGGTGCTCGCCACCTGCGGACGGGTCCTGCGCCGACTGCAGGAGCTCGACCCGGGCGTGCTCGCCAACGGACCGGCCACGGCCGGTGCGGTGCTGGTGCACGGCGACTTCGGCCCCAACAACCTCCTGCTCGACCCGGTCACCTTCGAGATCACGGCCGTCCTGGACTGGGAGTTCGCCCACCTCGGCGACCCGGTGGAGGACCTCGCCTGGTGCGAGTGGATCGTACGCATGCACCACCCCGGCCACCTGGACGCCCTCGACCACCTGTTCCGCGCCTACGACCGACCGGTCCCGCCCTGGCCGGAGCGCCGCCGCTCCATGCTCGCCACATGCGCTTGGCTGGAGGATTTCTGCCGCCGCCGGGATCCGAGCGGCCCGGGCGTGCGGCAGTGGGAGGAGCGGGCCCGGACCACCGCCGGGTGGTCGGACGACCGGTAGTCGACGCCCTGCGCCCCGCTTGTCGGCGCGGGCCGCCACGGGAGTGGCGCAGGACCGTGATCACCGGCCGGTCCACCACCGACAACCACTCGATCTGCTCGACCTGCTCCGCCGATCAGCACGGAGCGCGCTCGAAGACCAGGCCCGTCCAGCGGACGTCGGCGCGGCCGTGGAGGTCGGCGCGCTCGGTGCGGTGGAGCAGGTGCAGGCCCCGGGCGGCGGCGAGCGCGACGGTCTCCTCGGGCCGGATGTCGAACATCCGGCGGCCCGGCGGGACGGGGCCGTGGCGCAGTGTCAGGGCGAGGCGGCCGCCCGGAGCGAGCAGTCGGCCGATGGCGTCCATCGCCAACGGCCGTTCGGCGGGGGCGAGATGCATCCAGACCGCCGTCACCAGGACGAGGTCGAAGCGTTCGGCCCCGGCGCTCAGCTGTGGCAGCCCGGGCAGTGCGTCGGCGACCCACCGCACGCCGGAGCCGGCGTGCAACCGCTCGCCGACGGCACGGAGTTCGGCGGTCGGCTCGGCGGCCACGACCGGGTGGCCGAGGGCCGCGAGGGCGGCCGCGTCCCGCCCGGTGCCGGCGCCCACGTCGAGGACGGCGGCGGGCGGCCCGGGGTAGCAGTGCAGCAGGTCCCCGTGGACCTCGGCGAACGTCACGCTCTCGTACTGGACGGCGAGCTCCTCCGCCGCCTCACGGTAACCGGCCGTGCTCGAAAGCCCGTTCAACCCGTCCGCCCCTTCCACCCCGCGCAACCCTTCCATGCTCCGCAACCCTTCCATGCTCCGCAGCCCCTCCATGCCCCGCAGCCCTTCCACCCCGCGCAGCCCCTCCGCCCCCGCGTTCACTCCGCCTCCCGGACGACCACCGCGTCACCGGCCGCGGCCGCATCGCCAAAGAAGTCGCGCAGCTCCCGCAGGTCGGCGACCACCCGCGCCGCCCAGGACTCGGACCACGGCGTCGGGTACCCGAGGTGCGCGACCGTACGGGCCAGCACGGTGTCCTGCTGGCGCACGAGTTCACCGAGCGCCGAGTCGCGCAGGAAGGTGAAGGCGGCCGCGACCTGCTCGGGGCGCAGCACCAGCGGGCCGGTCTGCGCGGCGTCGGGCTCGCGGCGCTCGCCGCCGTACACGGGCAGCCGCGCGGCCGGGTCGGGGTGCAGGCCGTTCTCGGTGAGCGCGAGTTCCATCAGCCGGGCGGTGCTCCGCACGCCGAGCAGGAGGCCGGCGGCGGCCAGCTGGTCGTACCGGACGTCCTGCCGGTCGGGCACGAGCTCGCCGAGTTCCTTCGGCGAGCAGGTGTCGACGGCCGGACCGGGCAGGCGGCACCAGAAATGATCCACACTCACCCGGACAGCGTAACGAACGGCGACTCACGCCTCACCGGGGTGCCAGGCGGGCCACTCCCAGGGGCGGTCGGCCCAATGGACGCGGATCGGATCGCGCGGGTCGAGGTCGGGAAAGAGCTGGTGGATCCGGGGCTCGAACTCCTCGGGGGCGAGCGGCTCCCAGCCGTGACCCTCGAAGTGGACCAGGCGGTAGCGGCTGTCGGTCCGGAAGTCGGCCACCTCGACCAGGGGCTTGGACGTGCTGTTGGTCTCCATGCCCCCAAGCATGTGGCGCGGTGGCAATCGGCGCCCGTCCAGAACCCTCTTCCGGGTCATGTCCCGGAGTCGGCGCGCTCGTTGAGCACAGGTAAAGGTACGGCGGGGGTTCGGCGGGGGTTCGGCGCTGGAAGGACGGGAACATGACTGGGCAGCCCACCGGAGGACGATGGCAGTGGCCGCAGGACGCGTGGCAGCCGCCCCCGGTACCGGCCGGTCACCCGCCGGCCCCTGCTCCGGCGCCGGCACCGGTCCGACGGCGGTCCCGGAAGGTGTGGGCCGCCGCAGCCGTCGGGACGGTCGCCGCACTCGCCGCGGTCCTGGCGACGTACGGGCCGGGGACGGGTGACGAGCTGGACGTGGTGACGCTGCCGCACACCTCGCCCTCCGCCTCCGACTCGCCCGCCGACCCGGCGGGACGGCCCGCGTTCTCCCCGCCGGCCACCACTCCCGCGCCGTCCCCGCTGCCGCCCCCCACTCCGGAGGGCGCCGGACCGGCCCCGGCCGCACCGGCCACCGCGCCGGGCGAGGACGAGTCGGCCGACGCGCAGCACGCGGCGACCCCGCGCGCGAAGCCCGGCCGCACCCCGCACCCCACCCCGTCGACCCGGGGCACCCCCGCCCCGGCCACGCCCGGCGCCGCCCCAGCTGCCCAGGCGCCCGGCGCGAGCCTCGGCCCGGGCGGCATCTGCGACCAGGCCGAACGCATCGGCCGCTGGCCCGCGGGCTCGGAGCAGGCCCGACTTTGCCGCAGCATCTACGGCTGAGACGGCCGCCCCGGCCGCCGCTCCGCCACCCCGGACCGACGAGGCGGCGGAGCGGCGGGACGGCGGCCGAAACAGCGGGCCGGCCCTACCCGGCCGCCTCCAGGAGCCCCTTGTCCAGCCGCGGCGCCAGCACCCGGGCCAGGGTGTCGGTGATGTGGCCGGTGTCGCGGTACAGCACCACGCCCTCCAGCACCGCCGGGCAGTCCGGACCGCTGCCCGGGCACAGCAGCGGGCCGAGGTCGAGGGTGCGGACGCCGTAGCGCGCGGCGAGGCCGCCGTCGAGCATCGGGTCCGGTTCGAAGGCGGTGTCGCGCGGGAAGAAGCAGGCGTCCGAGCGGCCGTCGGAGGCGGCGAGGCAGGTCGGGATGTCCTTGCCGGGCATCGGGGTGTCGCCGAGGTAGGCGAGCGGCGCCCCGAGCGCGGCGAGGCGGTCGAGGGTGCGGGTCCAGCCCTGGACGCGTTCCTCCTGGCTGCCGTAGCGGTTGAGCCCGGCCATCAGGACGAGGCGCGGTCTGGGGCCGGAGGTGAGCCGGGTCAGGGAGTTCTCGCGCCAGCGGTCGCACTCCTCGAAGGTGCGGCCGAGGACGTTGTTGCGCACGGTCAGGGTGGCGAGCGGGCAGCCGGGCTTGACCAGGACCTCCAGGGCCCAGTGCCGTTGCCCGGCCATCGCGAGTGCGGCCGATATCCACTGGCCGGCGTGCGAGTCGCCGATCAGCACGATCCGGTCGGGGCTGTCCTCGGCGCCGAACAGGCAGCGCGGGCTGCTGTCGGCGTTGAGCGCGATCTCGCAGCCCTTGCCGGGCGGGAAGTCCTCCCGGGCACGGGCCAGCGAGGGGGTCAGGCCGAGCACCCGGGCGCCGGGGGCGAGCAGGGCGGGGCCGGACGGGGCCCCGGCCGGGGCGGCGACGGGTGCGTCGGCGGTGCCGCCGAGGGCCCGGACGGTGCCGCCGCCGAGGGTGAGGGCCGCGATCAGCGGAATGACGAGGGCGCTGGCGCCGACCGCGAGGCCCCGGCGCGGCGCCGGGCTGCTGCCGTACCGCAGCGGCTGCTCGACGAGCCGCATGGTGAGCCAGGCGGGCAGCGCGCTGGCGGCGGCGAGCGCGGCCAGGGTGGTCCAGGGCAGGGCGCCGTACCGGGCCTGGGCGATGGTCAGCACCGGCCAGTGCCAGAGGTACCAGGCGTACGAGAGGCGCCCGGCGGCCCGCAGTGGGCGGGTGGCGAGGAGGCGTCCGACGTCGGTGGCGCCGAGCGCGCGGTGGGCGGGCCCGGCGAGCAGGACGGCGGCGGTGCCGAGGACGGGCAGCAGCGCGGCGGTGCCGGGGAAGGGGGTGTCGCGGTCGTAGGACAGGACCGATCCGAGGACGGCCGCGGCGCCGCCCCAGCCGAGCACCCGCAGCGTCCAGGCCGTCCCGCGCCCCCGCTCGCGGCCGCCCGGTACGCGGCCGGCCGGCTCTCGGCCGGCCAGGGCGCGGTTGGCCAGGGCGCGGTTGGCCAGGGCGCGGTTGGCCAGGGCGCGGTTGGTCAGCGCGCCGCCGAGCAGCGCCGCGCACGCGCCGGCCGCGAACTCCCAGAGCCGGCTGGCGGTGGAGAAGTAGGCGAGCGGCGCCGAGGTCGCCGTCCACCGGACGCACAGCAGGAGCGAGACCGCGCCGATGGCCGTGGTGGCGATCGTGATCGCGATGGTGCGGCGGCGGCCGTGCAGGTAGCGGGCGAGGCCGAGCAGCAGGACGCCCCAGAGCAGGTAGAACTGGTTCTCCACACCGAGCGACCAGAAGTGCTGGAGCGGACTCGGGTCGCGTCCGGCGGCCAGGTAGTCGGTCTGCTGGCCGACGAAGCGCCAGTTCGCGAACTGCCCGGCGGCGGCGATCAGGTCGCGGGCGAGGTCGGTGCCGCGCAGCGGGTCGAGCAGCGCGCCGCCGGCGGCCGCGGTGGCGACCAGGACGGTGGCGGCGGCGGGCAGGATGCGGCGGGCCCGGCGGGCGGCGAAGTCCCACAGGCCGATCGGTCGGCCGAGCAGCAGGCCGGTGATGAGGAAGCCGGAGATGACGAAGAAGACGTCGACGCCGACGTAGCCGCCGGCGAGGCCGGGAACGGCGGCGTGGTAGGCGAGGACGGCGAGGACGGCGACCCCGCGCAGTCCTTCGATGTCGGGACGGAAGGCGGAGCGACGGCCGGCCTGCGACGGCGCGACGGCGTCCGCGGCGGCGCGCCGCTCGGGCGCGGCCGGCCGGTCCACCCGGACGACACCGGGCAGCAGTTCGGACGGAGCGGAGGAGTCGACGGAGGCGGAGGCGGAGACGGAGGCAGCGGCGACAGAAGAGGCGGCGGATGAGGACGGCGACGACGGTGGTGGTACGGCCGTTGACACGGCGGTGCTCCTTGCAGGGGCTGGCAGCGGTGGTCGGGGCCGCCGGGCCGATGGGGCGGCCGGGCGGCGGAGTCCGCGCCGGTGGGGCGACGCGCAAGGAAACAGGGGAGGATCCGGCCGAGTTGACGATCCGTCACCTCAGCAGCGGAGAATCGGGGTTCAGAAGATCAGCGGATCGGCCCAGCCGGACGCCAGCAGACCGCAGAGCAGCAGCACGGCGGTGACGGCGACGGCCTCCGCGTGGCCGAAGCCCAGGTCGGACCGGCGTCGCACGGGCGGGGCGACCTCGCCCACGGCGGCTCCGTTGCCGCCGCGCAGGAGCGGCCGGAGCGACCGGACCAGCGGGATCACGGTGTACGCGGTGAGCGCGAGCAGCGCGGTGAGCGCCCAGTACGGCTGCCAGCCGTACAGCGCGACGGCGCGGACGAGTCCGGCGACGCCCGCGAGGACGACGAACCCCAGCCAGCCGACCCCGATCCGGGCGACCGTCCGGGCGAGCGAACTGCCGCCCGACACGGCGCCGGTGGGCACCCAGTCGGCACTGCGGCGGCGCAGCGCGTGCGCGATCGCGACCACGTGGCAGAGCCCGCCGAGGAGTTGGACCCGGGTGACCTCGAAGCGCCAGCGGGTGCGCGACATCGCGGGCAGCAGGACGAGCGAGACCCAGATCGGCGGCAGGAACGGCAGCACCTGCCAGGGCTCGATCTCGCCGGGGGCGAAGAACAGCATGATCAGGGCGGGCAGCGGGACGGCGAAGACGTTCACCGCACTGGTGACGTAGCCGAGGATGCCGTTCCAGAAGCAGAGCCGGGCGGAGCGGGACAGGGTCCGCCGGTCAGGCCTTTCCGATCCGCGGCGGAAGTCCGGGTCGCGGACGAGCGCCAGGGAGCCGAGGCACCAGCGGTACTGCTGGCTGATGAAGGCGGGCAGGCCGGTGGGCGACATACCCTTGGCGACCAGGGCGGGCACGTACCGGGTGGTCCACCCGGCGCGGGCGAGCGAGAGGCCGGTGTAGAGGTCCTCGCTGTGGTCGATCTCGGCGAAGCCGCCGACGCGCATGAGTGCGGCGCGGCGGTAGAGGGCGTTGGTGCCGCAGCAGACGGTGCCGTCCTGCGCGTCCCGGGAGGGCTGGATCCAGCGGTAGAAGATCTCCTGGGTGGCTCCCGCGGCGCGTTCGAGCCAGGACATGTCGGCGTCCGTGTCGAAGCACTGCGGGCTCTGCACGATGCCGACCTCGGGGTTGTCGAGGTAGGGCACCAGGTGGTGCAGGAAGTCGGGGCGGGGGCAGAAGTCGGCGTCGAGGACGGCGATGACCTCGCCGCTGCCCTCGGCCAGGCCGTGGTTGAGGTTGCCGGCCTTCTTGAACCGGCCGCGGTCGGGGCGGGCGCGGTACCGGAAGCCGTAGGACTCGGCGAGTTCGCGCACCTCGGGGCGGGCGGCGTCGTCGAGGACCAGGACGGTCAGCTCGCCGGGCCACCGGACGGCGGCCGTGTGGCGGTAGGCGTTCTCCAGGACGGCCAGCGGTTCGCCGGCGGTCGGCAGCAGCAGGTCGACGCTCGGGTGGCGGGCGGGCCGCCAGGCCCGCATCAGCAGGTCGTGCGAGTCGCGGGTGAAGCGGCGGGCGCGCTGGCCGTCGGCGAGCGAGAGCAGCCAGGTGGCCGCGTTGAGCACGGTGAGCACGAGGAAGGGCCAGAGCAGCGGCCGGCTGAGGGCGAACAGGCCGAGGGTGGCGGTGGCTCCCGCGTAGGAGAGGGTGGCGCAGAGCAGCACCCAGCGGCGCTGCGGGCCGAAGTACCAGTAGAGCTCCTCGTCGTCGGGCGGGCTGGGGAGGCGGAGGACCGGGTCCTCGGGTATCCGGCGCGAACCGGTGTCGGGTGCGGGCATGGCGGTGCCATGGAGTACGGGCATGCGGAAATGGCCCCCCTGGGCATGGGACGGAACGTGGCCGTTCGCCCTCAGCCTCTCACATTGGCCTAGACCAATCATGAACGAGGTATGACATCTCCGCATCGGCCCTGGTCAGTGGCTTGACGTGGCATCACGTACCGACCGACCGTCCAGCGATCACGGATCCGATCCCGAGCACCGCCCGCCCGCACCCCGCTGATCACGCCTCCTTCAGCACCTTCGTCAGCTTCTCGAACCGCAGGTCGGGGCGCAGCGGGACGCCGAAGCGCTCGTCGCCGTACGGGAACGGGGTGTAGACCCCGGTCCGGCGGAAGCCGCGCCGCTCGTACCAGGCGATCAGGTCGGACCGCTGCTCGATGACGGTCATCTCCAGCTCGTCGACGCCCCACTCCCGGCCGGCCACCCGCTCGGCCTCGGCGAGCACCACCCGGCCGAGCCCGCCGCCCTGCAGGCCGGGGCGCACCGAGAACATGCCGAAGTAGGCGCGGTCCCCGCGGTGCTCAAGCTGGCAGCAGGCGACCAGCTCGCCGTCTCGCTCGGCCACCAGCAGGACCCCGTCGGAGCGGCCGATGACCTCGGCGACGCCCTCGGCGTCGGTGCGCTGCCCCTCCAGCAGGTCCGCCTCGGTGGTCCAGCCGGCCCGGCTGACGTCGCCGCGGTAGGCGGACTCGACCAGCTCGACCAGGGCCGGTACGTCGGCGAGGGTGGCGGGGCGGAAGACGGGTTCCCCGGCGGGCCGGGCGGGGCTGGGGATGGTCTCGGACATGGCGGGTCCCTCTCTGCGTGCACGGGCGCCGCCCGCCGCTCGATGCCTGCGGCGTGGCGCGGGCCGTCCCTGCTGACCGGCCTGCGGGCATCGTGCCACAGCGCGCGGACCGGCCCCGAGGCGCGGGACCTGCGGATACGGGCCCCGGCTCCGCCTTCGCACCCCCGCCCGCGCGGCGACGCCGGGGCGCGCGACGGCGGCCGTCCACCCGTGACGGAGGTTCAGGAAGTGGCCGGGGACACCTGGCGACGCTGGCGGGTACATGGCTACTCTGCTCCCCGGCCGGACCAACCCCCGGCCGTCCCAGGCCCCTTGGGCCCACCAGCACGGACCAGAGGAGTGTTCATGCCCCGCACTTCCCGCTCCGCCGGCACCACCGGAACCACGACCCGCCGCCGACTGCCCGCCGGAACCACGACCCGCCGCCGACTGCCCGCCGTGGCCGCGCTCGCCGCCGCCACCGCCCTGGTAGCCGGCGCCACCGCCCCGGCCTACGCGGCCGAACCCGCGCCCGTCGCCCCCGTCGTCGAGGGCCGGGCGGCCTTCCACCCCGACCGCGACTTCGCCGGCTCCACCGTCGCGGCACACGAGGGGCGGTCGGGCACCGCGCCCCTCGCCGCCCTCGCCGCCACCCAGACCCCCGGCCTGGACGTCTCCAGCTACCAGGGCAACGTCAACTGGTCGGGCGCGGCCGCCAACGGCGCGCGCTTCGCCTACGTCAAGGCCACCGAGGGCACCGGCTACGTCAACCCGTACTTCGCCCAGCAGTACAACGGCTCCTACAACGCCGGACTGATCCGCGGCGCCTACCACTTCGCCCTGCCGAACAGCTCCTCCGGCGCCACCCAGGCCAACTACCTCGTCGACCACGGCGGCGGCTGGTCCGCCGACGGCAGGACCCTGCCACCCGCCCTCGACATCGAGTACAACCCCTACGGCGCCACCTGCTACGGCCTCAGCCAGAGCGCCATGGTCAGCTGGATCCGCTCCTTCAGCGACACCGTCCACACCCGCACCGGCCGCTACCCGACCATCTACACCACCGTCAACTGGTGGTCCCAGTGCACCGGCGACAACGGCGGCTTCGGCGCCACCAACCCGCTCTGGCTAGCCCGTTACGGCTCCACCATCGGCGCTCTCCCGAACGGCTGGGGCTACCAGACCATCTGGCAGTACTCCGACTCCGGCACCTTCCCCGGCGACCAGGACCTGTTCAACGGCGCCGCCGACCGCCTGCGCGCACTCGCCCTCGGCTGACGGCCCACGGGTCGGTGCGGGGCCGCCACAGCGTGCCCCGCACCGACCGACCCCGCGCGGAGTCAAGGGCGCCGACCCCGGTCCGGGGGCCGGGGTCGGCGCGAGGCGTGCGGCTGCGCTCAGCCGTCGATGCGGTGCTGGCTCCAGAAGGAGGTCAGGTCGACGGTGGTGGCGGCCTGCGCGGCGGCCTTGAACTCAGCGGTGGTGGAGACGCCGTACCAGTGGGACTGCGCGTAGTCCCGCAGCAGCTTGGCCATGGCGGTGTCTCCGAGCAGGCGGCGCAGGTCGTGCAGGGCGCACTTGCCGTAGCCGTACACCACCGTGGAGTAGCGCGAGGAGTTGGCGTCCCAGTACGCCATCGAGTTGGTGATCTTCTCGGCGGACGAGGCCCAGGACACGCTGTTCCAGCAGCCGGAGCCGGTCTTGCCGAGGGCGAGGTCGGTGGCGTAGTCGGTGAAGGCCTCGTCCAGCCAGGGGCCGTTGTACTCGTCGTCGCCCACGATGCCGTAGAACCACTGGTGGCCGATCTCGTGGGTGAGCGCCGTGGTGCTGACCAGGTCGAGGACGAAGCCGGGGTACTCCATGCCGCCGAACCAGAAGTTGTTGTCGATCACCGCGTCCAACTCCCCGTACGGGTAGGCCCCGAAGCGCTGGGCGTGCGCGTCGACGGCCGAGACGGCGGTGGAGAGCATCGACTGGGCGTCGGCGGCGCTGATCCCCGCCACCGAGTAGACGTTGACCTTCACCCCGGCCGGCGAGGTGCCGGATATCCGCGTGAACGGCCCGGCGCCCCAGGCGAAGTCGCGCACCTTGCTCGCGGTCGCCCTGGTGACGGTCCGTCCGGCACTGCCGGGGGTGTCCACCGAGGTGCCGGTGGCCGGCACCAGCAGGCTCGACGGGTGGTCCAGCGTGACGGTGAAGTCCGAGGCCAGCGAGTAGAAGGACTCACCGTTGTTGGTGTACGGGTCGAGGTGCCAGCCGGCCGCGTCCCGGACCGCCAGCACCGGCAGGGCGTTGCCGATGAAGGCGAACGCCCCGTCGCGGCCGAACCGATCCGCGCCGCTCGGCACGGTGATGCCGAGGTCGAAGCCGACCGTACCGCTCTGCCCCTGGGCGAGCGGCGCCGGCAGCGCGATCCGCAGCGCGGTGCAGTTCACCGAGAGCGCGGACGGCGTCCCGCCCGTCACCTTGGTCACGGTGATCGGGGTGCTGGGGCAACTGCCGTGGTAGTTGTCCCACAGCCGCAGGTACACCTCGTTCAGCGGGGCGGCCGAGGCGTTGGTGAAGGTCACGCTCTCGTGTCCGGTCCAACTGCCGCCGGAGGCGTCACTGCTGAGGTCGACGGTGTAGGCGGGTGCGGCCGGGGTCCGGGTGGGATCGCCGGGCTGCGGCGGGGTGGTGCCGCCGGAGACGTCCAGGGTGACGTCGTCCAGGACGAAACTGGTCTGCAGGCTGGAGTCCTCCGCCCCGGTGAAGGAGAGCGTCACGGTCTGCCCCGCGAAGGCGGAGACGTCGACGGTCTTGTGCACGTAACCGGCCTGGGCGTCCAGGTTCGAGTACGTGGCCACCGTGGTGGAGCCGAGTCCGACGGCCAGTTTGTCGTAGGCGGTGCTGGTGCTGGTCTCCGCCGTGTCGACGTGCAGCCAGAAGCCCAGCGAGGCGGTGCCGCACCCGGCGGGGAGGGTGACGGACTGGGAGAGCGTCTCGGTGTGCGTGGAGCCGTAGCCGTCGAGCCAGGCGAAGGAGGCGCCGGAGTGCGCACTCTGACCGCCACCGCCGGTGATCGCGCCGCTCGGCGCGGTCCAGGGCGAAGTGCCGGACTCGAAGCCGCCGTTGGCCACGACCTGGGCCGCCGTGCAGTCCGCGGCGCTCGCCACATTGGGGGTGGCGAGGGCCGCGGCGCCGGCCGTGACGAACAGTGCCGCGCCGGCCAGCGCGTGCAGGAGTCTTTTCATCGAAACCTCTCGGACGATCGAACCGGGAGCAGCAGCGTGACAGCAAAGCCCCCTCTTTGAAAGGGCCATGACAGATACTCCGCCACCGATCGCCCCCCCAGCCCGGCACCACGCGCTCCCGCGCCCCACCGGGCCACCGGAGAGAAAGGAGAGGAAGGGAGGATCGGGCGACCCGAACCGCCGCCCCGCCTGCGAGGGCGGCCCCGCGCGGTGAGCCGACGCCAGGGGCCGGTGCCGGTCAGCGCGGGTCGGTGAGCTCCGGCGCGAAGACCGTGTTCAGGGGCTCGGGGCCGATGTACTGCTGGCAGTTGCAGGGGCGCGGCTCGTACTGGAGCGGGCGGCGCTCGGCGTCCCATGCGGTGGGGGCCTCGACCACCTCGTGGCAGCGGCCCTGCCTGTCGTGCTTGGCCAGGTGGTGGGTGCAGCCGCAGACCGGCTCCGGCGGGCGCTGGGCCGCCTCCACGGACAGCCGGCGGCGCTCGGCCGCGTCGAGCAGCTCGATCCTGCGCTCGTGCCGGACCTTCAGCGCCCGACGGGCATTGTTGGCGACCCAACCGCCGCCGTACAGGGCTGCGGGCAGCATCCACCATGCGATGTCGACCATCGACCGTTCCCCCGGTTCCCCCGTTGTGGCCTCGGCCAGATGATACGCCCGGCCTCGGCAGGCGGGGTCTCGGGTCAGCGGATGACCGGCAGCACCGCCCCAGTGCCGCGACCCGCCGCCGCCTCGATGAAGGCCACCGGATCGGCCACCTCGACCAGCAGGGCACGGGTCGCCCGCAGGGCGCCGTCGGCCGGAGGCGGGCCACCGACCGCCGCGATCAGGTCGAGCAGGTGGACGGTCGCCTCCATCAGCGCCACCTCGCCGAGCGCGCCGACCGTCACGCTGCCGAGCAGCGGGTGGGCCACCGCGGTGGCGGGCGGCAGGTCGGCGATGCCGGCCAGGGCGGCCGGGCCCTCGACCCCGAACCGAGCGATCAGCTCGGCGGGTTCGGCTGCCGAGGCCGCCAGTTTCGCCGCCTCGGCGACCTGCCCGGCGGCGGTGTGCGCGATGCCGTCCGGCCGGTTGTAGGCCCGCAGGATACCGGCCCCGCTGGTCACCTCGGCCGGGCCGTCCACCACGGCCTCGCGCAACCCGGCGAACATCGCCGGCACCGGTGCCACGTGCGCGTACAGCTCCCGGACGCTCCAGCCGGGCAGTCGGGTGGCGAGGTCCCACGACGCGGCATCCAGGGTCGCGCCGCGCTCCGCCCAGGAGGCCCAGGCCTCGGCCAACAGGGCTGGCACGGAGTCGTTCTGACTGATCATCGGTCCTCCTCGGAACGGCGGCTCATCGGGCTGCCACGCTACCCGCCGGTGGTCGAGGACCGGCGGCCACCCCCGCCCGACGTCCCCGAGCGCCCACCCAAGCCCGCTTACGTACGTTTACGCTGGAATCGTCCCTTGTATCCTGGTGGTGTATCCGCCTGACCGCTCAGA
The DNA here is from genome assembly GCF_029894125.1 of Kitasatospora sp. MAA19. GTDB lineage: Bacteria > Actinomycetota > Actinomycetes > Streptomycetales > Streptomycetaceae > Kitasatospora. Next base: position 110,074 of record NZ_JARXYZ010000022.1, on the reverse strand, counting down.
CGCGGCCCGACGGTGTCGGCACCGAAGCGGAGGAGTCCGGACGTGGCTGAGCAGGACGGCCCGGCGAAGCGGGGACGCCTGAGTCGCCCGCTGGTGCTCGACGCCGCCGTGGCGCTGGTGGACCGCGAGGGCCTGGCCGCGCTGACCATGCGGCGGCTGGCGGCCGAACTCGGCGTGGAGTCGATGGCCCTCTACCGCTACACCCCCGGCAAGGAAGCCCTGCTCGACGGCCTGATCGAGGCCTTCTTCACCGAGATCAACGCACGGCTGCGCACCACCGCCGACACCCCCGCGAAAGGATCCGGCGACCGGCCGGACGAGCCCGCCTGGCGCACCGAACTGCGCCGGATCGCCCGGGCGTTCGCCGCCGTGGCGCACTCCCACCCGGAGATCCTTCCGCTGGTCGCGACCCGGCCGCTCAGCGTGCCGGTGGCGCGCCGGCCCCCGTCGATGCTCGTACTCACCGAGCACCTCCTCGCGGTGCTCGGACGGGCCGGCTTCGACGACGCCACCGCGCTGACCGTCTACCGCGCCTTCGTCGCGTGGAACCTCGGCTGCCTCCTGGTGGACAAGCGCCAGGTGGTCGACAACCTGGCGGAACCGGACCCGGTCCTGCGTTTGGGCCTGCACCGGCTGTCCGCCGCCGACTACCCCCGGCTGCGCGCGCTGGTCCCCCGGTTCGCCGACTTCGACCCCGAGGCCGAGCTGCTGACCGGCCTGGACAGCCTGCTGGACCTGGTGCCCGAGGCGCCCCTTGACGCCTTCTACGGCGACGGCGCATCCTGAGGATACGAGGTACACGTCGGACGTATCCGCTCATCAGCACGGCGCCGCCACCCACGTCACGGGCCGCGATCGCTGAGGCGTGACCGGCCGGGGCGCGCGCCCGACGGCGCCCGGAAGAGGTCGCCATGTCCGCTCCCTCACCCACCCCACCCCGGCACGACATCCTCCGGCTCCGCGTGACCGCCAAGGACGCGGACACCCTGCTCGCGCTGCTGCGCGAGACCCGTCCCGACACCGGCGGCCGTCCGCACGTCGAACCGGACGGGCGCATCAGCATCGACGCCTACGTCCCGGACGACCGGGTCGCTGGCCTCGAACGCGAGGGCGTCTCGGTCACCCGGATCGGGAACGCCAGCGAGGCCGGGCGCGCCGCCCAGGCCGAGGTCGGCACCGGCGACCGGTTCGCCCCCGCCGACGCCGTCCCGCACGGCCTGGCCGCCAAGCTCGCCGGCTGACCGGGGAGGAACGCCATGCCGTACCTGAACATCACCGAGGTGGAGTCCGCCCTGACCAGCCTGGCCACCGCGTACCCCACCACCTCCCACCTGCTCACCCTGCCCGAGCCCTCGATCGAGGGCCGCACCGCGCACGCCCTGCAGATCGGCGCCCCCGCCGGGACCCCCAGGGCCTGCGTGATGATGATCGGCGGCGTGCACGCCCGCGAGTGGGGCAGCTGCGAGATCCTCGTCCATCTCGCCGCCGACCTGCTGGAGGCCCACCAGAACGGCACCGGCCTCGGCTACGGCGGCACCACGTTCACCGCCGACCAGGTCGGCGGTCTGCTCCAGCGGCTGGACCTGGTGTTCTTCCCGCTGGTCAACCCGGACGGCCGGCTGCACAGCCAGACCGTCGACCCGATGTGGCGCAAGAACCGCGACCCGGCCAACTCCGGTGGAAGTGCCGACCCGAACTGCGTCGGCGTCGACCTCAACCGCAACTACGACTTCCTCTTCGACTTCGCCACCGCCTTCGCCCCGACCGCCACCCCGCAGGTCTCGGCCAGCCCGTGCGACCCGCAGGTCTACGCGGGCCCGAGCGCCTTCTCGGAGCCGGAGACCCGCAACGTCCGCTGGCTGCTGGACCAGTACCCGCGCACCGGCTGGTTCGTCGACGTGCACAGCTACTCCGAGGACATGCTCTACAACTGGGGCGACGACGACAACCAGTCGATCGACCCGACGATGAACTTCGGCAACGCCCAGTACGACGGCAAGCGCGGCCTGCCGGGCGACGTCGCGTACGCCGAGTACATCCCCAAGACCGACGCCGACAACGCCGCGCTGCTCGCCGAGCGGTTCTGCCAGGGCGTCGGCGGCGTGCGCGGACGCCCCTACAAGCCGCTGACCGGGTTCCACCTCTACCCGACCAGCGGGACCAGCGACGACTACGTCTTCTCCCGGCACTTCGTCGACGGCGACCAGGGCAAGGTGCTCGGCTTCACCGTCGAGTGGGGCACCGCCTTCCACCCGCCGTGGGCGGAGATGCGGAACATCGTCCTCGACGTGGACGCGGGACTCGTGGCGTTCTGCCTGGCCACGACCTGACCACCCCGACCATCGCCCGGCAGCAGGGCGTCCGCCGCGACCTGTCGTGGCGGGCGCCCCACGCCGTACCGTGCCGCCCGAGCCGGGCGCCTCGGACCTGAGCTGCGCCTCGGACCCGGGCTGCGCCTCAGACCCGGGCTGCGCCTCAGACCTGGGCGATCAGACCCGGGCGCCGAGCATTCTGAGGACCAACTCGCCGTAGCGGCGCCCGAGTTCATCGGGCGTCTCGGTGGACCGGTCGGTGTACCAGCGGGAGACGTCGATGCCCAGCGAGGTGACCGCACGGGCCGCCGTCCGGACCTCGGACACCTGGAAGGCGCCGTCCGCCACCCCCGCCTCGATCAGCGCGCTGACCTCGCGCTCGATGTCCAGCCGCAGCGCCGCGACCACCGCGTAGGCGTCCTCGGGCAGCGCGTGCAGCTCGTAGTTGACCACCCGGCCGACCGTACGGGCCCGGGCGTGCCAGGCGGTGAACTCCTCGACCAGCCGACGCATCCGCTCCGCCGGGTCGCCCTCGCCGGCCGCCGCCCCCCGGACCAGCTCCAGCGTGGCCGCGTGCCCGGCCTGGCTGATCTCGGCCAGCAGCCCGGCCTTGGACTGGTAGTGGATGTACAGCGCGGCCGGGCTCATCCCGGCGGCGGTGGCGATGTCCCGGGTGGTGGTGGCGTGGAAGCCACGCTCCGCGAACGACTCGACGGCCGCCTGGAGCAGCCGGTACGCCGCCTCGGGGCGGGTGTCGGCACCGTCGGGCAGGGTGCGCCAGAGGTCGGCGATGGGCGTGCTGGTCATGGCGCCATCCTCCCAGAGAACTCGTACACACATTCCCGCCGACCGGTCGGCGGACTGTTGACAGGCTCCCGCACCGACACCATGCTGAGCAAGCGCTTAGTCAGCCGGTGAACCGGCATCCCCGTCGAACGTTCCGCGCGAAAGGCAGGACCCTCCGTGGCGTACTCCTTCAAGGGCCGGGTGGCCGTCGTCACCGGATCGAGCCGGGGCATCGGCCTCGGCATCGCGCGCGAGCTGGTCGCCCGCGGCGCCAAGGTCTGCCTGACCGCCCGCAACCCCGAGCCGCTCGCCGAGGCCGTGCGCGACCTGGGCGGGCCGGACAACGCCATCGCCGTCGCCGGCAAGAGCGACGACCCGGCCCACCAGGAGGAGGCGGTCGCCCGCACCCTGGAGGCCTTCGGCCGGCTCGACCACCTGGTCAACAACACCGGCATCAACCCGGTGTACGGCCCGGTCCTCGACACCGACGAGGCCGCCGCCGCCAAGATCCTCGCCGTCAACGTCCTGGCCCCGCTGGCCTGGACCCGCCGCGCGCACGCCGCCTGGATGGGCGAGCACGGCGGCTCGGTGGTCAACGTGGCCTCCGTCGCGGGCATCCGCTCCTCGCTCGGGATCGGCATGTACGGGGTCAGCAAGGCGGCGCTGATCCGGCTCACCACCGAGCTCGGCGCCGAGCTGGGCGCCCAGGGCATCCGGGTCAACGCCGTCGCCCCCGCCGTGGTCAAGACCAGGTTCGCCGAGGCCCTGTACGAGGGCCGGGAGGAGCAGGTCGCCGCCGCCTACCCGCTCGGCCGGCTCGGCGTGCCCGAGGACGTCGCGGGCGCGGTCGCCTTCCTGCTCTCCGCGGACGCCGCCTGGATCACCGGCCAGACCCTGGTCGTGGACGGCGGAGTCACCCTCGGCGGCGGCCTGTGAGCGGCGGGCCGGCGGCCGGCGCACCGGAAACCAGCGCGCCAGCGCCCGAGGACTTCACCGGCCAAGGCGTGGTGGTGACCGGCGGCGGGCGCGGCATCGGCGCCGCCCTGGCCCGGGCGTTCGCCGCGGCCGGCGCCCGGATCGTGGTCAATGACCTGGACGCCGACGCCGCCCACGCCGTGGCCGAGGACTGCGGCGGCACCGCCGCCCCCGGCGACGCCGCCTCCGCCGAGGGCCTGGCCGCCCTGGTCGGGCAGGCCCGGGCCGCGCTCGGCGAGATCGACGTGTGGTGCGCCAACGCGGGCGTCGCCCCGATCGGCGGGGCCGACGCGCCCGCCGCCGCCTGGGCGAGCGCCTGGGAGGTCAACGTCCTCGCCCACGTCCGGGCCGCCGAGCTGCTCCTCCCCCGCTGGCTGGAGCGCGGCGGCGGCCGCTTCCTCGCCACCGTCTCCGCGGCCGGGCTGCTCACCATGCTCGGCTCGGCCCCGTACGCGGTCAGCAAGCACGGCGCGCTCGCCTTCGCCGAGTGGCTGTCCGCGACCTACCGCCACCGCGGCCTCCGGGTGCACGCGCTCTGCCCGCAGGGCGTGCGCACCGACATGCTCACCTCGACCGGCGCGGTCGGCGAGGCGCTGCTCGCGCCCACCGCGCTGGACGCCGAGGACGTCGCCGCGGCCGCGCTGGCCGGGCTGCGCGACGACCGCTTCCTGATCCTGCCGCACCCCGAGGTCGCCGAGTACTACCGGGGCCGGGCCACCGAACCGGACCGCTGGCTCGCCGGGGTGAACCGGCTCCAGCAGGGGCTGGAGAGGAGCGGGGCGCTATGAGGGCCTGGCAGGTGGACGCGCTCGGCGAGCCGGTCGAGGTGATGCGACTGGCCGAGGACATGCCCCGGCCGGTGCCCGGGCCGGGGCAGCTGCTGGTCCGGGTGCGGGCCGCGGCGGTCAACTTCCCGGACGCGCTGATGGTGCGCGGCCAGTACCAGGTCCGCCCGCCGCTGCCGTTCACGCCCGGCGTGGAGCTGTGCGGCGAGGTGGCGGACGGCGCCCGGCGGGGCGAGCGGCTGATCGGCAACCCGGTGCTGCCGCACGGCGCCTTCGCCGAGTACGCACTGCTGGACGCGGCGGCCGCCTTCCCGGCGCCCGAGGCGCTGGACGACGCCGAGGCGGCCGCGCTGCACATCGGCTACCAGACCGCCTGGTTCGCCCTGCACCGCCGGGCCCGGCTGCGGGCCGGTGAGACGCTGCTGGTGCACGCGGCGGCGGGTGGGGTCGGGAGCGCGGCGGTCCAGCTGGGCCGGGCCGCCGGGGCCAGGGTGGTCGCCGTGGTCGGCGGTCCGGCCAAGGCCGCGGCGGCCCGGGCGCTGGGCGCCGACCTGGTGGTGGACCGGACGGCCGGGGACTTCGTCGCCGCCGTCAAGGAGTTCACCGGCGGGCGCGGCGCGGACGTGGTCTTCGACCCGGTCGGCGGGGACGCCTACACCGGCTCCACCAAGTGCGTGGCCTTCGAGGGCCGGATCGTGGTGGTCGGCTTCGCCGCCGGGCGGATCCCGGCGCCGGCCCTCAACCACGCCCTGGTGAAGAACTACGCCATCCTCGGCCTGCACTGGGGCCTCTACAACACCCACGACCCGCAGGCCGTCCGCGCCGCCCACGACGAGCTGACCGGGCTCGCCGGCCAGGGCGTGGTCCGCCCGCTGGTGAGCGCCCGGGTGCCGCTGGCCGGGGCCGCCGAGGCCGTCCAGTTGGTCGCCGACGGGCGCAGCACCGGCCGGATCGCCGTCCTCGGGGAGTAGCTACCTCGCGTACTCCATCTCCGGGAAGCGCGGCGAGGGCCCGTCCAGCAGGTGATCGTCGTGCCCGCGCAGCCAGCGGTCGAAGAAGGACGCGACGTACGACCGGGTGGCCAGCACCGCCCGGTCGGGGCGGCCGTCGCCCACGTCCCTGCCCAACTGCTCGGGGGTGATCGCACCCTGCCGGGCGAGCTGTGGCAGCAGGGACTGCGCGTCGGTGTAGGAGCCGTGCCGGGAGTCGTTCAGCGTGACGTCGGCGTGCCAGCCGGTGCTGTGCTGCCAGAGGGCGTCCCAGCCGGGCTGGTGGTGGTAGTCCCCGGAGTCCTCGTTGCGGGTGCCCATCAGCAGGAACGGGCGGTCCAGCCCGTCCTGGGCGACGGTGGGCAGGACCACCCCGGTGTGGCCGTCCGGCCCGGGGAAGTGCAGTTGGCCGTCCAGGTTGACGGCGGCCGCGATCCGCGGGTCGTCGTGCATGGCCTGCACCGCGGTGAAGCCGCCCGCCGAGTGGCCGGCCATGCCGATCCGGTCGAGGTCGAGCGAGGCGGCGAGGCCGGCCGGCAGCCGCGGGTCGTGGCGCAGCCCGCCGAGTTCGTCCAGCACGAAGCGGGTGTCGTCCACCCTGGTCCGCAGTGAGGTGCGCAGCACGTCGGCGACGTCGAGGTCGGCCTGGCCGAGCAGGTCGGGGAAGACGGAGGTGGCGAGGTCCCCGTTCGGGAACGCGACCTCGGAGGCCTCGTAGGTGTGGTCGATGGTGACGACGACGTAGCCGCGCGAGGCGAGGTCCTCGACCAGGCCGGTGCCCCAGGTGCGCGGGTCGCCGAGCCCGGCCGAGTAGAACACGACGGGACGCTTGCCGCCGGGCAGGGCGGGCGCGTCGGTGCGGGCGTGGGTGCGGATGCCGGCCCAGTCGGTGCGGCCGGGTTCGAAGCCGTTGTTCATGCGGCCGACGCTCCCGGCGCTGCCGAAGTGCTCGGCGGCGGCGGGTTCCATGTACCGGGCGCGGTCGGCTCCGGTTGCGGGGCGGGCGGTCGGGTACCAGAAGCTGATCATCAGCTCGCGGGGCTGCCCGGGCTTCCAGCGGTACTCCCGGCCCGGGTCGGTGAGGTGCAGGGTCGTGGTGCCGACGGGGTACGGGCCGGTGGGCTGCGGCAGCCAGGCCCGGGCCTGCTTCCCGGTGCCGCCGTCCTCCGGCACCGCCGCCACCGCCCCGGGCGCGCCGACCACCCCGAGCACCGCCGTCGCCGCCAGCAGTGCCGCTGCCACGGCCCGTCCCCGCCTGCTCATGCCGTCTCTCCTCGTCCCGCGTCGATCCGTTGGCAGGACGGTACGGGCGGGGACGGGCCGAAGCCGTCATACCGGGGAGCCAAATCAACCCTGAGTACCCTGGTATGACCCCTGGGGGTAGGCGACGGGGGCCGGGTCGCGGGGCAGGCCGGGGCGGAAGATCTCCGTCGGCGACGCCGTTTCCCGCCGCCGCTGGTCGGCCGTGGGGTCGGCGATCCCCCGGCGGCGGGCGAGCACCAGCAGGGCGGGCAGCACGCCGAGCCAGAACATCGCCCGCCACGCCCAGGCCTGCGGCAGGACGGCGACCAGCACCGAGTAGGCGACGAGGGTGAAGGCCCAGCCGACGGCCCAACCGCTCTGTACCGCCCCTGATCGGCCGGCGGCGGCGCAGTCGCGCCAGCCGCACAGGGTCGGCCGGACCGCGCTCGGGCGCGCCGGACTCGGGCGCGCCGGACTCAGGCGTGCCGCTTCAGCTCCCGGCGGGCCAGCGAGCGCTTGTGCACCTCGTCCGGGCCGTCGGCCAGCCGCAGGGTGCGGTTGCCGGCCCAGAGCTGGGCGAGCGGGGTGTCCTGGCTGACGCCCGCGGCGCCGTACGCCTGCACGGCCTTGTCGAGGATCCACTCGACGGTGCGCGGGGTCGCGATCTTGATCGCCTGGATCTCGGTGTGCGCGCCCCGGTTGCCGACGGTGTCCATCAACCAGGCGGTCTTGAGCACCAGCAGCCGCAACTGCTCGATCCGGACCCGGGATTCGGCGATCCAGTCCTGGACCACGCCCTGCTCGGCGAGCGGCCGACCGAAGGCGACCCGCCCGCTCACCCGGCGGCACATCAGCTCCAGGGCGCGCTCGGCGATGCCGATCGCGCGCATGCAGTGGTGGATCCGGCCGGGGCCGAGCCGGGCCTGGGCGATGGCGAAGCCCGCGCCCTCCTCGCCGATCAGGTTGCCGACCGGGACGCGGACGTCCTCGAACAGCACCTCGGCGTGGCCGCCGTGGTCCGCGTCGTCGTAGCCGAAGACCGTCATGCCGCGCTTGACGGTGACGCCGGGGGTGTCGCGCGGGACGAGCACCATGCTCTGCTGGCGGTGCGGCTCGGCGTCCGGGTCGGTCTTGCCCATGACGATGAGGATCCGGCACTGCGGGTTCATCGCGCCGGTGATGTACCACTTGCGGCCGTTGACGACGTACTCGTCACCGTCACGCTCGATCCGGGTAGCGATGTTGGTGGCGTCCGAGGAGGCGACCTCGGGCTCGGTCATCGCGAAGGCGGAGCGGATCTCGGCGTCGAGCAGCGGGCGCAGCCAGCGCTCGCGCTGTTCGGCGGTGCCGAACTGGGCGAGCAGCTCCATGTTGCCGGTGTCGGGGGCCGCGCAGTTGAGCGCGGGCGGGGCCAACTGCGGGCTGCGGCCGGTGATCTCGGCGAGCGGGGCGTACTGCAGGTTAGTCAGGCCCGCGCCGCCCTCCCCCGGGAGGAAGAGGTTCCAGAGGCCCTGCTTCCGTGCCTCGGCCTGGAGTTCGGCGACCACGGGCGGGACGTTCCAGGACGGGCGGGCGGGGTCGGCGAGTTGTTCCGCCAGGACGGCCTCGGCGGGGTGCACGTGCCGGTCCATGAAGGCCAGCAGCTGCTCGCGGAGCGCGTTCGTGCGGGCGTCGTAGGCGAAGTCCATCAGTTCTCCTTGAGGGTACTCAGGCCGTGCCGGGCGAGGATCGGGGCCATCTCACCGGCCCGCTCGAAGCCGGCGCCGAGGGTACGGCCCTGCTGGTAGCGGTAGTGGATGCCCTCGGCGACGGCGGCGAGCTTGAAGGACGCGAAGGCGACGTACCAGTCGAGGTCTTCTGCTTGACGCCCTGTCGATTCCGCGTAGTACGAGACGACTTCGTCGGCCTTCGGGAAACCCGGGGCGGTCATGGCGGAGGGGATGATGCCGCCGCCGACGCCGGCCAGTTCGGTGTACATCACCAACAGGCCGATGTCGGTCAGCGGGTCGCCGAGGGTGGACATCTCCCAGTCCAGCACGGCGGCGATCGCATCGGTGTCGTCCACCAGCACGTTGTCGAGGCGGTAGTCGCCGTGCACCAGCGCGGGCGCCGGGGAGGCGGGCAGCCGGTCGGCGAGCAGCCCGTGCAGCCGGTCGAGCTCGGGCAGCTCGCGACTGCGGGACGCGGCGAGCTGCTTGGACCAGCGGCGCAGCTGGCGCTCCAGGTAGCCCTCGGGGCGGCCGAAGTCGGCCAGGCCGACCTCGGCCGGGTCGATCCGGTGCAGGACGGCGAGGGTGTCGACGAGCCGCAGGCCGAGGGCGTGCACGCGCTGCTCACCGAGGGCGGCGAGCGGGGCGACGTCCCGGTGCGCGACGCCGGGGACGTACTCCATCAGGTACCAGGGGGCACCGAGGACGTCCGTACCGGGGTCGAGCAGCAGGGTGTGCGGGACGGGCACGCCGGTGTCGCGCAGCGCGGTCATGACGCGGTGCTCACGGCCCATGTCGTGCGCGGTGGCGAGGACGTGCCCGAGGGGTGGGCGGCGCAGCACCCAGCGCGCGGCGCCGTCGGTGAGGACGTACGTGAGGTTGGAGCGGCCCCCCTCGATGAGCTCGGCCCGCAGCGGGCCCTGGACGGTGCCGGGCAGCTCGCGGTCCAGGTGGGCGCGCAGGCGGGCCAGGTCCAGGCCGGGCGGATCGGCGGGGATCTCGGGCATCGGGCGGCTCCTCGCGGTGGGACCTCGTTGACTAAGCGCTTGCTTAGCATTCAACCGGACGCCGCCCCCTGTCAATGCCACCCGCCCGCGAGGAGCCCCCGGACCCGAGGGGCGGCGACGGCCGCGCAAGCAGCCCTGACGCGCGGGAAGCCGGGCGGGCCGACTTCCCGCGCGGGGCCACGCTCAACGAACTGGCCGAAGTCCCCGGATTCAAGCGGAACTTCGACCACGCGGTGCAGGACGGGAAGATCACGCTGGCGGGGGACTTCGCGCAGGCCGCGGCGGACAGCGTCTTCGAGACGCCGACCCTCCCCGACCCAAGGTGCCCGATCGTCACTCCGTAGTCGTCCGGAGTAGTCCCCAGTCGCTCGACCGGCGGCCCCTCGCTCCCCCGAGGGGCCGCCGCCGCCACTTCGCGGCGCTTCGCCCCGCATCAACCAACAGCATCCCCAGGGGTCCCGGGGGCTCGTCGGACAGATCGTGGATCAGATAGGGCCGAACTCGCCGGCAACGGTCGCGGCCACGAAGGACTGCCACGCCTCGATCGGGAAGAGGAGCGCCGGCCCTTCCGGATCCTTCGAGTCGCGGACGGGAGCGACACCAGGGAAGTCAGCCGAGACCTCTACGCAGGAACCGCCGTTGTCGGAGTGCGACGACTTGAACCAGGAAGCGCGGGACAGGTCTGGGCGGGTCATGGGTCAGAGTTCCTTTCGGGCCTTGTGAATCAGGTCGAGGGACGCAGCTCTGGTCAGTGCTTCCACCCGCAACCGATCGTAGGCCCTTTCCCATGCCCTGACAGTCCTGTCCTCCCTCACCACGAAGCCGTGATCCGCAGATTCCGTGTAACCGACCACAGAACGGTCGGCGAACGTCAACAGAGTGACGAACGCACGGAACGGGGCGTGCTCAGCCAGGCTGAACGGGGCGCGTGACCTTCGAAGCAACGCCCCGAAGGACTCGCGGGGAGATGACGCCGGATCAAGCTCCTTGCGGTTCACCGCTCACATCCAATTCCACTTGAGCGGTTGCCAAGCCTAGAGGACATTGGGCACTCCTGGTAGTCACAGAACTACGGAGAGGAGTGGACGTTGAAGACCCACAAGCCCTCGCAGACCTTGCACACCACCCGAGTTGAGGTCGTCGATCGCCTCCAGGTGGTGATCTACCTGGCCAAGACCGATTCCGACTTCCCCGAGCGGGAGTTGCGCATGTGCGAGGCCTACGCGCACGCCTTCCGCTGGGACGTCGCCCTGATCGTCGTCGACGACGAGGTCGACGCGCCGGGGCCGGAGCGGCGCCCCATGCTCCAGGCCGCCCTGCAGCGACTCCTGGACAACCGGGCCGGCGCGATCCTGGTCCCGAGCAAGGCGGCGATCTCGCCGATCGAGGGCGAGTTCAACGAGTTCGCCGAGCGCGTGGAGAAGGCCTCCGGGTTCATCCAGGTGGCGACCCGCCGATGACTACCCGCTACACGATCATCCCCGCCGACGCCCTCAACGGCGCCTCGTACCCCGTGTGGGCCATCCGCGACCACCAGACCGGCCAGCTGGTGAAAGCCCTTCCGCCCCGCCCCGAGCCGCTGCGGTTCTACTCCTACGACCGGGCGGAGACGTGGGTGCGCAGGAACGAGACGCCCACACCGGCCGAGGGAGTCGCGCGATGACCACCCGGACCGACCACCACGAGGTCCGCCTGATCGACTCCTGGAGCCCGCACTTCCTCCTCCTGGAGCGCTGGGGAATCTGGGACCGCGAGCGCCACGAGTACCTGCGCGTCCCGGGCTCCTCCCGCCGGATCAGGCGCTTCTACACCCTCACGTCCGCGCAGGCCTACCTGCACATGCCGCCCGCGGCCGCCTGACTCCAGAGCTGCCGCCGGCCGGAGCCGGTCGGCGGCAGCCGCTACCCGTCGCTGCGCCGCGGCGCAGCGCGGCGGTCAGCCGGTGGGACGACCCGGGTCGCCGTCGGCCCCGGCCTCCGCGTCGTACGAGGACGTGCCGGAGTCCAGCAGCGGCTCCTGCATCTTGAGGTGCGCGGGGGCCAGTGCCCGCAGCGCGTGGTAGCCGGTGATGACGACCAGCGTGCCCAGCGCGATGCCGCTGATGGTGAAGGTGTCGGTGAACTTCATGCTGACGTTGCCGACGCCGATGATGATGCCCGCGGCGGCCGGCACCAGGTTCAACGGATTGCGCAGGTCCACCCCGGACTTGGTCCAGATCTGCGCGCCGAGCAGGCCGATCATGCCGTACAGGATGACGGTGATGCCGCCGAGCACCCCGCCGGGGATCGCGGCCACGACCGCGCCGAACTTCGGGCAGAGGCCGAAGAGGAGCGCGAAGCCCGCTGCCGCCCAGTAGGCGGCGGTCGAGTAGACCCGGGTGGCGGCCATCACGCCGATGTTCTCGGAGTACGTCGTGTTCGGCGGGCCGCCGACCGCGGTCGAGAGCATGGAGGCGACGCCGTCCGCGGAGATCGCCGCGCCCAGCTTGTCGTCCAGCGGGTCGCCGGTCATCTCGCCGACGGCCTTGACGTGCCCGGCGTTCTCCGCGACCAGCGCGATCACCACGGGCAGCGCGACCAGGATCGCGGACCACTGGAAGGTCGGGCCGTGGAAGGAGGGCAGACCGATCCAGTCCGCCTTGCCCACGCCCGACAGGTCCAGGCGCCAGTGGTCGGTGAGCTTGCCGCTCGCGTCCACCGAGTGGATCCTCCCGGAGATCCGGTCGAACGCCCAGGAGATCCCGTACCCGAAGACCAGCCCCAGGAAGATCGCGACGCGCGACCAGAAGCCGCGCAGGCACACCACGGCCAGCCCCGTGAAGAGCATCACCAGCAGCGCCGTCCACTGGTCCTGCGGCCAGTACGTCGACGCGGTCACGGGGGCGAGGTTGAACCCGATCAGCATGACGACCGCGCCGGTCACGATCGGCGGCATCGCCGCGTGGATGATGCGCGCCCCGAACCGCTGGACCATCAGGCCCACGAGGAACAGCGCCACGCCCACCACGAACACCGCGCCGGTCACCGTCGCGCTGGTGCCGCCCTGCGCCCGGATCACCGCGGCGACGCCCACGAAGGAGAGCGAGCAGCCGAGATAGCTGGGCACCCGGCCGCGGGTGGCCAGCAGGAAGATCACGGTCGCGACGCCGGACATCATGATCGCGAGGTTCGGGTCGAGCCCCATCAGCACGGGCGCCACGAAACTCGCGCCGAACATGGCCACCACGTGCTGGGCGCCGAGCCCTACCGTACGGGGCCAGGAGAGCCGTTCGTCGGGGCGGACGACCGCCCCCGGCGCGGGCGTGCGCCCGTCACCGTGCAGCTTCCAGCGCACGCCGAGATCCATGGTGAGGTTTCGCTTTCTCTGTACGTTCAAGAACTTCCGGACCATTGTCAGGGGTGCCAGGCGCTCCTACGTCCACACGCCCCGCTCGGGGGCCACCTCGGCGTCACCGGTCGGCGCGGCGCGGTGCTCGTCCTCGGCGTCGGGGCGAGCCGTCAGAGCGGGTTGGCCGTGAGCAGGCCGGTCCCGAGGGGGGTGAGGGTGTGGACGACACACTGTCCGTCGCGGATCGACGTGATCATTCCGGCCGCGCGCAGGGTGGCGGTGTGCTGGGAAGCGGCGGGGGCGCTCACTCCGAGGCGGACGGCGAGCTCGGTGGTGGTGCATCCCGCGCCGATCGCCCGCAGCGCGGCGGCTTTCCCTTTGCCGATGAGCGCGGTCAGGCCGTCGACCGCGGGGGGCGGCGGCTGGACGGCCTCGGAGGCGGTGTAGGCGAACAGGGGCTGCTGCCACGGGCTGGCGATCGACGGGGAGATCATGCCGCCGAGGAACAGGTTGGGGGACAACACGAATCCGGCCGCGGCGCTGCGCTTCAGGTGCTCCGGGACGGTCGGGGCGGTGCCCTGGAGGGTGAGCTGGAAGCGCGTGGGGTCGCTGAACGCCTGGTGGACGTCGGCCAGCATCCTTCCCGTCCCCTGATCTCCGAGGGTGCCCCGGCGCATGCTGATGTCGGCGTTGAGCCGCTTGACCATGTCGGGCCAGTCGTCGGCCAGACAGGCGCGGTAGAGGGCGTGGACGGCCTGGATCAGACGGTTCACCTGTGCGGAGCCACCGTCCAACAGCTGCGCCACCGGTCTCGGGGTGGGACCCAACTCGGCGTACCGGCACAGCTCACCGTGCACCTGCTCCGTGCTGACCGCGCTGATCACGTCCAGTTCGTCGGCGATCGACACACCGCCCGGGACCAGTGGTATCGGGGGCGTCAGGAAGTCCGGGAGGTACAGCGGATGGGCCGCGACCAGCTCGATCAGCGGTAGGGCCCGGCCGGGCACACGGGAGCGGACCGAGCGCCACCACCGCCGGGCCGGCAGCGGAGCCCCGCTGTCCTGTTGGAGCCCGATCACCAGGTGCTGGATCGGCGAGATCGCGAACCGCACGTTGGCCAAGTCCCGTGCCCCGAACGCCACTACAGCCACTCGCACTGCTTGCCGCCCCCTCGGTCCGCTTGATCACCTTGCGCCCTGCGAGCGGCACCGGCCTCCCCCGTCCTGGGACGGGGGAGGCCGGTGCCGTGTGCCGTGGGTCAGGTCTGGTCGAGGACGGTCCAGCCCTGGTAGCCGGAATCCTGGGAGGGACCGTTACAGGGATAGCCGCGGGTGCCCACGTTGGAGACGTCGAGGCACATGTCCGTGTTGTCCTCCTCCCAGCGGCCGCTCTTCAGGACCGACTCGTAGGCGCCGGCCGCGGTGTAGCGGTTGACCATGGCCCACTGCTGGAAGCCCGAGTTGAAGCTGGGGCCGTTGCACTCGTAGGTCCGCAGGCCGAAGTGGTTGCCGTCGTTGGAGTAGTCCAGGCACCGACCGGTGGCCAGGTTCATGAGCTGCGCCCAGCCGTTGGCGTACTCGGTGACCTTCCACTTCTGCCAGGCCATGCCGTTGCAGGTGAAGGCGCGCAGGTTGTCGGTGCCGTCGCCGTTGTTGGAGTCGTCCAGGCAGGAGTCACCGGCGTCGGGCGACCAGGACACGAAGGTGTAGGTGTGCGCGGACATCCAGTAGTAGGCCCTGGTGCTGGCGCTGGCGTGGGCCGTCCCGAGGTCGGCGGTCCCGGCGTCGGCGGTCCCGACGTTGGCCATGCCGAGGCCGGCGGCCAGGGCTATGGCGGTGGCTGCGGAGCCGAGGGTACGGAGCTTCAACGGAGGTCCTCTTTCTCGTGTGGCCGAGCCGAGGCTCACGGCGAGATGAGCACGTGGCCCGGTCAGAGGTGATCGGCTGGTGCTTCGGTCATCCCGTCCGTGCGTGCGCTGATCGCACGTGAAGTGGCGGGTCCATGCTGCCCGGGGCGGTCGGCTGAAGTCCTGTTTCCCACACAACCCCACACACCCCGGCAGCTCGCTCGTAGACTCAGGCTGTCAGGAACACGGCACCACGGGTCGGGGGACAACGTGAGTGAGCAGCGGAGCCGTATGCCGGATCCCGGCAACGCGGCCGATCTGACGGAGTTCATCGGCATGCTCGGGGAGCTGCGCGCGTGGGCGGGGATGCCGTCCTACCGGTCGCTGGCCAAGCGGGCCGGACCGTTCATGAGGCCAGCGCGCGTCGTCTCGCCCTTCACCGTCGTGGACGCCTTCAAGCCCGGGCGCCGCCGCCTGGACCTCGACCTCGTGGTGGCGATCGTACGGGCGCTCGGGCTGGAGGGGGCCGAGGCCGCCCAGTGGCGGGATGCCTGTCTGCGGGTCCATCGCGGGGCGCGGACCCGCGGCCCGAACGGGGTGCCGCGGCAACTGCCTGCCGCGGCGCGGCATTTCACCGGGCGAACCCGCGAGCTCCAGGAGCTCGACGAGCTGCTGGGCGATCGGATTCCCAGCTGCGGCGCGGTCGTGATCTCGGCGATCGCCGGCACCGCCGGAGTGGGCAAGACCTCCTTGGCCGTGCACTTCGCACACCGGGTCGCCCACCGCTTCCCCGACGGCCAGCTCTTCGCCAACCTGCGCGGCTTCGACCCCGCCGGACCCCCGACCGAGCCCGCGAACGTGGCCCGCGGCTTCCTGGACGCGCTCGGCGTTCCGGCCCCACGCATCCCCGCCGACCCGGACGGACGACTCGCGCTCTACCGCAGCCGTCTCGCCGGCACCCGGACACTGATCGTCCTCGACAACGCCCGCGAGGCAGCACAGGTCCGCCCGCTGCTCCCCGGCTCGGACACCTGCCTCGTTCTGGTCACCAGCCGAAACCGGATGCCCGGCCTCGTCGCCCTCGACGGCGCCGTCCCGCTCGCCCTCGACGTGCTCTCCCGCGAGGAGGCCCGCGAACTGCTCGCCCGCCGCATGGGCCCCGAGGCCGTACTGGGCCAACCGGACGTGGCCGACGAGCTGATCGATCTGTGCGCCCGGCTGCCGCTGGCCCTGAACATCGCCGCCGCACGTGCGGCCGAGCGCGCCGACACCCCGCTGAGCACCTGGACCCGCGAACTGCACGACACCCGCGCCCGCTTGGACCTGCTGTCGGCCGACGACAGCCAGGCCGACGTCCGGGCGGTGCTCTCCTGGTCCTACCACGCCCTCGCCCCGCAGGCCG
The DNA here is from genome assembly GCF_029894125.1 of Kitasatospora sp. MAA19. Classification (GTDB taxonomy): domain Bacteria; phylum Actinomycetota; class Actinomycetes; order Streptomycetales; family Streptomycetaceae; genus Kitasatospora. The sequence continues at coordinate 93,694 of NZ_JARXYZ010000022.1, read as the reverse complement.
CCCGCCTGTTCCGCCTGCTCGGTCTGCACCCGGGTCCGCGCATCAGCGCAGCCGCGGCCGTGAGCCTCGCGGGCCTGCCGCTCGCCGAGACCCGCCGCCTGCTGGACGAACTCCATCGCGCCCATCTGATCACCGCGGTGGACCGGGACTGGTACACCTTCCACGACCTGCTGCGCGCCTACGCCGCCGAGCTGGTCGCCACCGACTCCACGAGCACGCAGACCGAGGCGTCACGGCGGATGCTCGACCACTACCTCTGCACCGCGCACCGGGCCGGTTCCCTCGCCTACGCCGACGACGCCTCGTGGCATCCGCTCGACCTCCCGGCGCCGGCCGTCGGGGTGACGCCCGAGGTTCTCACCGACCGCGGGCAGGCCCTCGCCTGGTACCAGGACGAACAATCCGTGGTCGAGCAGCTCGTCTCGTGGGCCCACCGGGCGGGGTACGACGATCACGCCTGGCAGCTCGCCGCCGCGCAGGTGTCCTACCTGCAGAAGTCGGGGCTGTGGCAGCAGTGGCAGCAGGTCAGCGAGACCGCGCTGGGAGCCGCTGAGCGCGCTGCGGACCTCGCCCGGCAGGCACACGCGCACCGCTGGCTCGGCCAGGTGCACCGTTCTCAGGGCCGCCAACCCCAAGCCCACCTCGAACTGCGCCTCGCCTGCGACCTGTTCGGCACCCTCGGGGAGCTGACGTGTCAGGGAAAGACCCAGCTCGACATCGCCATCACCCACGGTGAGGAACACGCTTACGCAGAGGCGGTGGCCGAGGCCCACCGGGCACTGGCACTGTTCGAGTCCACCGGGGACTCCTCCGGACAGGCCCTCGCCCTCAACCTCGTCAGCTGGTACCTGACGCGACTCGGCCGGGCCCGCGAGGCCCTTCCGTACGGCCTACGCGCCCTGGAACTCGCGCGCAGCTGCGGCAGCCTGCCCGCCCAGTCCTCCATCTGGGACAGCATCGGCTACATCCACCACCACCTCGGCGAGTACGAGCAGGCGCTCCCCGCGTACCACGAGTCACTGCGCCTGCGCCAAGCCGCCGGGGACTACTTCCTCCAGGCCGAGATTCACACCCACATCGGCGACGCCCACCTCGCGCTCGGCGACACCGAGGCCGCCCGGCACGCCTGGACCCAGAGCCTCGCCATCCTCGAACACCTGCAGCATCGCGACGCCGACGCCGTACGCGCCCGTCTGGACACGAACACCGCCCGACAACCGTGACCGGGACACGGTCCGCGCGGGCGAACCGGGCCGCGTCCACGGGCTGTCCTGTTCAACCGGGTCCAAGGGCTGTCCTGTTTAAGGCGAGAGCTTCATGGCTGTCCTGTGCGCGGGAGAGAGGAACACCATGGGCCGCAGACGCCACCGCGACGGACGCCGTGCCCCTGCGGCCGAGCCTCCTCGGCGGCGCCAGCACCTCCACACCGGGCCGACACCCGGTGTCACGACGCCCCGGCACCGAGTCCGGGGCCAGACCGAGTAATTGGGGGAGCTCCATGCGACTCACCAGGACGACGAAGCGCGCAGTGGCCGTCACCTTCGCGGCTGCCGCGCTCGGATTGGGTGCCACAACCTCGGCCTACGCGGCCGAGGGCACCTGGACCGTCACCAACGGCGGCGGCTGCCAAGCGCTGGAGAAGGTCCAGCTCATGAGCGGCCACGACTACATGGCGAACGACCCGATCGCCAACAGCGGCGGCTGTTCCTTCGGCATCTACAGCTGGAACACCTCCAGCTGGGTGTACGGACCGACCGGCAGCGGCGCCCAGTCGCCCTGGATCTACGACGGCCCGGGCAACAGCCTGTCCGCCTGCGTGTGGTCGTCGGGCAACCCGAACTGGGTGTGCGGCCCGGCCAACTGAGCAGGGTGCGGTGACGGAACCGTAGCCATCGGCGAGGCGGGAGCGGCCCCGGGTCCGCGCCCGCCTCGCTTGCCCGTCGGAGGTCCGGGGTGCTCAGTCCGTCGGCCGGGCCGGCCCGGTCTGCCCGCCGCAGAACACCTCCGTGACGAGCCGCTGCTTCACCTTCTCGAACACCGCGGCCAGGGCGGCCCAGCCGAGCTCGGCGCCCCCGAAGGTCAGCGAGCCGGTCAGGGTCCTACGGCCGTCGGGCGTGCTGTACATCAGCGACGCCCAGCCCCAGAAGCCGCCGTTGTGCTGGAGGATGGTGCCACCGCCGTCCGTCTCCTCCACGAACACCCCCAGCCCGTAGCCCATCTTGGGGTGCGGCGTGCACATCTCGGCCAGCAACGGGGCCGGCAGGAGCCTGCCGCTCATCAGCGCGGAGAAGAACGTGTGGAGGTCCTGGCTGGTCGAGATCATGTCGCCGGCCGCGGAGATCCAGGAGGGGTTGAAGCGGGTGGTGTCGATCACCTTCCACCGGCCGGCGTCCTCGAACCCGTAGTAGCCGTGGGCGTGCGGCCGGGGGATCTCCGGCGAGGCGCCCGGCAGCACGGTGCCGGTCAGCCCGAGCGGACCCAGGATCAGCCGCTGCATCTCCTCGGCGCAGGAGCGGCCGGTGGCCTTCTCCACCAGCAGCCCGGCCAGCACGTAGTTGGTGTTGGAGTAGTTCCAGTCCGCCCCTGGCTCGAACCGCGCCGGCTTGGCCAGCGCCAGCCGCACCAGCTCCTCCGGCCGGTAGGTGCGGAACTGATTGTCCGCCCACTCCTTGCCCACCCCGGGGACTCCGCCGGGCACGACCGTCCCGTCCTCGTAGACCTCGCCGGTGAAGCTGAACAACCCGCTGGTGTGCTGGAGCAGCATCCGCACCGTGATCCGGCGGTCGAGGCCGAACTCGGGCAGGTAGTCGTCCGCCGGGGTGTCCAACCCGATCCTGCCCTCGGCGACCAGTTGCAGCACCAGGGTCGCGATGAAGGTCTTGGTGATGCTGCCGATCCGGAAGTGCCCGTCGGTCGGTGGCTTCGCGGCCTCGCCCAGCTTGCGCACCCCGGCGGCGCCGACCCACTGCCCCTGCTCGTCGTGCACGCGCACCTGCACCCCGGCGAAACCGGAATCGACGATCTCCTGGAGGGCCTTCCGCAGCTCGGGGCGATCCGGCGCGGCAGCGGTGTTCTTGATGGTGTGGAGGGAGTCCCCCATGATCGTTCCCTATCTCGCGACGGTAGGTGTTCGGCACGGCTCAAAAGCGCCGCGGTGGCCCTGGCGGCCACCGGCCCCTTCGCGGCGGCCATGTGATGAGCGTGCACGTTGACCCAAGGTCAAGGTCAACCCCGGCTGCCGGCCTCGGCGACCAGGGTGATGAGCTCCGAACGGATGCGCGCTACCCTCACCCCTGTGATCGCCCGCAACCCGCACCTCCAGGCAAGCGCGAAGGCCGCCCACGATCCGGAGGTGCGCTGAACCGATGGCGACCGGGCTCACGATCGGTCAGGCGGCCGCGTTCGCCGGTGTCACGATCAAGACGGTGCGGCACTACCACCGGCTCGGTCTGGTCCAGGAGCCGGAACGCGACGGTTCCGGCTACCGGCGTTACCGGTCGACCGACCTGCTGCGGCTGGTCCAGGCCCGGACCCTGGCCGGGGCGGGCGTGCCACTGGCCGAGATCGGTGACCTGCTCGACGCCGATCCCGAGCGGTTCGCCGCCGCCCTGGACGACGTCCATCGCCGGCTCACCGAACGGATCGAGGACCTGGTCGCGCGCCGCGACACGCTGCACCGGCTCACCCGAGGTGACCGGGCCCTGCTGCCCGACCGGGCCTGCGCGGTCCTGGACCGGCTCGCCGACCTCGACTTCAGCCCCGACTACGTGGCCACCCAACGGGAGGCCCTGGTGCTGGCCCAGGCGCTGGTCCCGGAGGTCTTCGACCCCTTCCTGACCCAGCTCGAACACTGGCTCGACGACCCCGAATGGATCGAGCTGACCAAGCGGGGCTGGGCCGCGATGTCCTGGGACCCCGACGACCCACGGATCGACGGGCTGGCGTCCGCCCTGGCCGCCAAGCTGCTGGCGAACCGCGCACTGCTGGCGATGCCGAACGGGGTTCAGTACCGGTCCGACACCGCCTCCCGGTACGGACTGGTGAACCACCACCGGGAAGAGCAGTCGCCGTCCATCGCCCGGTTGAACGCCCTGGTCGAGGCGAAGCTGCGCGCGGCCGGCATCGACGTCCCGCGTCAATGACGGCCGCCCGGCTCCCCGGAAGCCGCCGCCGACCGGGGCCGGTCGGCGCCGGCCCGCCCGTCGAGGGTGCCCGATGCCTCATCTCCCCCGCGCGCCCGACAGAATGACGCCATGAGGATGATCCACACCCTGGCCGGCGTGCTGCTGCTGATCGTCGTCGTCGGCAGCATCCTGCGCACCCTGGTCGTCCCGCGCGGGCTGTACTCGGCGCTGGTCCACCGGCTCTGGCGGGCCCTGCGGACGGCGCTGCGCTGGTCCGCCCTGCCCTTCGACACCTACCGCGCGCAGGACCGGGTCCAGACCTGGCTGGCCCCGCTCATCCTGGTCGGGATGCTCGCGGTGTGGCTGGGCGGCATGCTCGTCGCCTACACCCTGCTCCTGCACGGCACCTCGGACCTGAACTGGTCGGTGTCCTTCCGCGAGGCCGGGTCCAGCCTCTTCACCCTCGGCTTCGCCAGCGGCGAGCGGCTCCACCTGTCCGTGATCGACTTCCTGGCCGCCGCCACCGGCCCGCTCGTGATCGCGCTGCAGATCGCCTACCTGCCGACGCTGTACGCCGCCTACCAGCGCCGCGAGACCGAGGTCACCCTCCTGCAGTCCCGGGCCGGCGAGCCCGCCTGGGGCCCCGAACTGCTCGCCCGGCAGTCCCTGGTCGACACCGAGACCGCCCTCCCCCAGCTCTACCGGGACTGGGAGCGGCTGGCCGCCGACATCGGCGAGAGCCACTCCAACTACCCCGTGCTGCTCTCCTTCCGCTCCCCGCAGCCCAACCGCAGCTGGGTGGTCGGCCTGATCGCGGTGATGGACGCGGCCGCCCTCCACCTCGCCCTCTGCCCCCGCTCGGCGCCGCCCGAGGCCCGGCTGCTCCTGCGCGCGGGCTTCACCGCGATGCGCGACATCGGCCGCTCGCTGCGCGTGGACTTCGACCCGGACCCGGACCCGGACGTCCCGATCCGCCTGACCTACACCGAGTACATCGGCGCCGTCGCCATGATCACCGCCGCCGGCTTCCCCCGCGAGCGCGCGGTCGAGGAGGCCTGGCCGCACTTCCACGGCTGGCGGGTCAACTACGAGACCGTGGCGTACGAACTCGCCCGCCGCAGCGACGCCGTCCCCGCCCTGTGGACCGGCCCGCGCGACTTCCGCGCCCCCGTCATCCCCCCGGCCCGCCCCACCGACCGCCGCCCGTCGAACCCGCCCCACCCCACCCTTTGAGATCCTCGTGGTCTCCGCCAGGAGAGGCCCCGCCTTCCCCCGGGAGTATCACCTTTGGTGCGTGCAGCGGGCGGCGGGCGTGGAAACCGCCGTGGCGATAAGCGAGGCATGACGCAGGCTCAGACCTCCACCGGCGCGCCGGTGGCCAGCGAGCGCTCGGCGCCGGCGAGGATCTCGACCACCCGCAGGCCGAAGTCGACCCCGCAGGGGTGCGGTTCGCCGGTGCCGGCCGAGGTCTGCAGGGCGTCCAGCGCCCGGTGCAGGGCGGCGATCGGGCCCTCGCCGCGCTCGGGCAGGTGGGCCACGCCGTGCTCGCCGCGCAGCTCCATGCCGGTGCCGCCGGCCGCGACCGGCGCGGTCAGGCTGAGCGCGAGGGTGCTGGACGCGCCGGCGGCGTGCCGCACCACCAGGTGCACGGTGTCCAGCGGGCCGGCCACCGCCGTCACCTGCGTCACGTCGCCCAGCACCGGCAGCAGCACCGACAGCGCGTGCGGGCCGACATCCCACAGTGCGCCCTTCTCCTGCCGCCACGGCGAGGCCGCGTACGGGCTGGCGCTGCCGGGGGCGAACACCGAGCCGAGCCAGTCCGAGCGGCCGGTGAACCAGCCGCCCAGCGCCGCCTGCCGCTCGATCCACGGGATCTGGTCGCCGCCGAAGCGGACGGTGAAGAAGACCACCGAGGCGACCTCGTGGGCCCGGACGGCCTCGGCCACCGCGCGCGCGTCCGGCACGGTCAGCGCCACCGGCTTGTCCAGCAGCAGGTGGCACCCCGCCTGCGCGGCCCGCACCGCGAGGCCCGCCTGCACGGTCGGCGGCAGCGCGATCGAGACCGCGTCCACCTCGTCGAGCAGCCGGTCGAGGTCCGCGTACCCGGGGACCCCGTGCGCCTCGCCGAGCGCCGCGGCCGCCTCCGGCCGACGGGCCCAGACGCCCGTGAACTCCAGCCCGGGGTGCGCGGCCAGCACGGGCGCGTGCACCCGCTCCGCCCAGGGGCCGGTGCCCAGCAGTCCGATCCGCACGATGTCTCCGTTCGTTCTTGTCGTTCTGTGGTTCAGCTCTGGACGCGGGCCAGCGTGAAGCCGTCGTAGCCCTTGCTGCCGACCGTCTGCACCGAGGTCGCGGTGACCCTCGGCTCGGCGGCGATCAGCTCGTGCAGCGCGCGGGTGCCGACGACCGCCGGGTCGGTGCTGTCCGCGTCCGCGACGGCGCCGCCGCGCACCACGTTGTCGACGATGATCAGCGAGCCCGGCCGGGTCAGCTGGAGCGCCCGCCGGAAGTACTCGGGGTTGCTGGGCTTGTCGGCGTCGATGAAGACCAGGTCGAAGGGCTCCACGCCCTGCTCCACCAGCGCGGCCAGCGAGTCGGCGGCGCGGCCGAGCCGCACCTCGGCGACCTTGTCCAGCCCGGCCCGCACCAGATTCCCGCGGGCGACCTCGGCGTGCTTCGGGTCGATCTCCAGGGTGATCAGGGTGCCGTCCGCGGGCAGCGCCCGGGCCAGCCAGATCGCGCTGTAGCCGCCGAGCGTGCCGACCTCCAGGATCCGCCGGGCGCCCTGGGTCAGCGCCAGCAGGTGCAGCAGCTTGCCCTGGTTGGGGGCGACGGCGATCTCCGGCAGTCCGGCCGCGTCGGCGGCGACCGCCGCCTCCTCCAGGGCCGGATCGTGCCCGACCAACTGCTCGGAGAAGTACGCGTCCACGGCGTCCCACGTCGACTGGGTCATCGGGCCCTCCAGTGTGCAAGATCGGCAGGTACCCGCCGATGCTACTCCGGGGGCCCAACACCCCCTCCGCGGTCAGGCCCTACGATCCGTCACTCCGCGACCGGCGCCTTGGCGGCAGCAGCGGCAGCAGCCGCCTCCTCCGCCTCGATCTTGGCGTGCGTCTTGGCCGCCCGACGCTTCATCACCCACGCCGAGAGGCCGCCGACCAGCACCGCCGCGGCCAGGCCCGCCCAGGAGAACCGGGACAGCCACGGCTCGATGCTCTTGCCGACCTTGTAGACCAGCAGCGTCGTCCCGCCGGCCCAGACCACGCCGCCCAGCACGTTGGCGACCAGGAACTTCCAGTACGGCATCTTCAGCGCGCCCGCGAGCGGCCCGGCGAAGATGCGCAGCAGGGCGATGAACCGGCCGAAGAAGACCGCCCACATCCCCCACTTCTGGAAGGAGCGCTCGGCGGTGGCCAGGTGGGACGGCCCGAAGTGCTTGGGGAACTTCCGCCCGAGCTTCTCGAACAGCGGCTTGCCGCCCTTGCGCCCGATCGAGTAGCCGATCGAGTCGCCGATGATCGCTCCGAGGATCGCGCACACCGCGACCCCCATCGGGCTCACCACACCCTTGACCGCCATCAGGGAGGCCGTGACCAGCGCGATCTCGCCGGGCAGCGGGATGCCCAGCGACTCCACCCCGATGATCAGGGCGACCAGGGCGTACACCGCGGTCGGTGGGACGCTCTCGATCCAGGCGTCGATGTGCAAGGCCAGTACCTCCGTGGCAGGACGGGACCGGCGCGGCCCTCAGCGGTGCCGCACGCCGATCCCGGCAGTTGTCCGATGGCGGCAACGCGGCCGCTTCCCCATCAGGGCAGCCTAACGTGCCGGGCGGCCTGTCCCCCGGCCGATCACCCGTGGTTACGACGTGTGGCGCCCCGCCGTGGTTCCAGCCCGACCAGGCTTTCCTCAAGATTCGGCAAAGAGCAGTGCGACCACGGACGGCCGCCCCTTCGCCCGGCGCACGAAGGGCAGCAGGGCACGCACCAGGCCCCGCCCGCCCTCCGGGTACACCTCGCGGGCCTCGCTCACCGCCGGGTGGGCGGTGAGCAGCTTGCCGCGCTCGTCCGCGTCCATGCCGAACGGCATCGGCGGCGCCTGGTAGTGCCGGTCGCGCAGCTTGCCCCGGACGGACCGGTCGCTGAACCAGCGCGGCACCGCGTCCAGGACGAGCGAGGCGCCGGGGAAGCGCTCGGCGCAGGCCGCGATCAGCGTGCGCACCTCGTCCGGCTGCAGGTACATCAGCAGCCCCTCGGCGCAGATGATCACCCCGCGGCCCGGGTCCACCTCCTCCATCCAGGCCGGGTCGGTGGCCGAACAGGCGAGGATCCGGTGCCGCTCGTCCGGCGGGAGCAGCCGCTCCCGCAGCGCGGCGGTCTCCGGCAGGTCCACCGACAGCCAGTCGGCCCGGCCGTTGTCGACCCGCCAGGCCTGGGTCTCCAGGCCGTCCCCGAGGCCGACCACGGTGCCGCGCGGGCACCGGGCGAGGAAGTCCGCCACCTCGCGGTCGAAGCAGGCCGCGCGCAGCGCCTGCAGCTGGCTGACCAGCGCGCCCTGCCCGAAGCGCTCCGCGAACGGGAAGTCGATCCGGTCGACCAGCTCGACCGCCTTCGGATCCTCCAGCACCGTGTCCGGCCGACGTGCCTCCACCGCCCGGTGCCACAGCGTCCACAAGGCCGTCTCCGGCACCTGCGCCAACTCCGGCCGCTCCCCACCGCTCATCGCTCACTCCCTCGGACGTGCTCCGCGCTGGACGTGCTCCGCGCTCCGGCCTGAACCCGCCGATTCTGACACCCCGGACGTGGGGAGGCTCGGGGCGACGCGCGGACCTGCGGACGACCGCCGCGGCGCCGCCGGGCCCGGCCGGGCGGCCCGGACGGCCCGGCCCCGTCGACCGGCGTGCGGCTCAGCCGATGCTGAAGGCGCCGTCCGGCGGGGGTGGGGAGTCGGTGGCGTCGGCGTCCGTGACGGGGGCGGTCCGGCCGACCAGCGCCGTCAGGTCGGCGCCCTCGGTGAGCCGGGCCGGGAAGATGTCGCCGGCCAGCAGCCGGGTCAGCTCGGCCACCGGCAGCGGCGCCGTCGAACCGGCCAGCAGGATGTTGCCGTACCGGCGTCCGCGCAGCACCGGGGCCTCGGCGACCAGGCAGGTGTACGGGAACACCGCGCCGACCGTCGCCGCCTGTGCCCGGGCGAAGGCGAGCGGCGGGCCGTCCGCCAGGTTGGCGGCGTAGCAGCCGCCGGGCCGCAGGGCGGCCGCGGCCAGCCGCAGGAACTCCACCGAGGTCAGGTTCGCCGGGGTGCGCGAGCCGTGGAAGACGTCCGCGATCACCAGGTCCTGGGAGCCGGCCGGGGTCTCGGCCAGGGCCGCGCGGGCGTCGCCGACGGTCGCGGTGATGTCCGCGCCCGGCCCCTGCCAGGGCAACTGCTCGGCGACCAGGTCGAGGAGCGGCCCGTCCACCTCGACCACCCGCTGGCGGGAGCCGGGGCGGGTGGCGGCGAGGTAGCGGGGCAGGGTGAGCGCGCCGCCGCCGAGGTGCAGCGCGTCCAGCGGCCGCCCGGCGGGGGCGAGGGCGTCGGCGAGGTGGCCGAGCCGCCGGGTGTACTCGAACTCCAGGTGGGTCGGGTCGGCGAGGTCGACGTAGGACTGCGGGGTGCCGTCCAGGGTGAGCAGCCAGCCGCCGTCCCGGTCGAGGTCCGGCATCAGCTTGGCGAAGCCGAGGTCGGTCCGCCGACCGACCGGCACCGGCTCGTTCGTCACGCCTTCTCCTCCACCGGCTGCTCCCCCACCGACGCGACGTCCAGGTAGGCGGCGAGCCAGCGGTCGAGTTCGGCGAAGACCTGGGTGCGGGCGGCCTCGCCGGAGAGGACCAGGTCGTGCATGCCGCCCTCGATCCGGACGATGGTGACGTGCCGGCCCAGCCGGGGGCCCTGGTCGGCGATGTCGTCGGCGCGCAGCACGGCGTCGGCGTGGTGCAGGGCGTTGTGCCACTTGGTGGTGGCGATCGACCTGGTGGAGGCCATCAGCAGCACCGGCACGTCGATCCCGAGCCCCTGCCGCAGCCGCCGGTGCCCCTGGTGGATGGCGGCCAGCCAGCCCGCGAACAGCGGGAAGCCCTCGGCGGGCTTGAGGGTGAGGTCGAAGTCCCACTCGCCCTTGTGGTCCTTGTGCAGGCTGTGCGTGTAGTGCGGGTTGAGCGTCGACGGCAGCACCCGGGTCGGCGCCAGCCGCCCGATCGCGATCACCGCCGGGCCGCCGACCGTCCGGACGGCGGGCGCGGCCGGCATGGACAGGAACGGGCTGTTCAGGAACAGCCCGTCCACCAGGCCCCGCCCCGATCGCCGCCCGGCCCACAGCGCCCCGATCAGCCCGCCGGTGGAGTGCCCGTTCATCAGCAGCTGCCGGTGCCCGTCCACCTCCCGGATGATCCGCACCGCCTCGTCGATCTCCTCGTCGTACTCGGCGAGGTCCCGGACGAAGTTCGGCGACTGGTGCGGGCGCAGCGAGCGGCCGTACTTGCGCAGGTCCAGGGCGTAGAAGGAGAACCCGAGCGCGGCGAAGTGGTCGGCGAGGTTGGTCTGGAAGAAGTAGTCGTTGTACCCGTGGATGTACAGCACGGCCCGCTCCGCCCCCGGCACCACCCGCCGCACCAGCGTCGCGCAGACCTCCCCCTCCTCGTCCGCCCGCAGGGTCAGCTCGGCCGCCTCGTAGGGGGCACCCAGGACGTCTTCCCGAAACTCCATCTGCGCCGCACCCGTTCTCTGCTCTGCCCGCCGACCTGGCAGGCGACCACCGTTCCGAGCCACGACCATACCGGCCGGTAGCCCCCCACTGCGCGGCGGCGTCCGCCTCCGGGGCACATCGGGCCGGTTCCGGGTGGGGCGGGGCTGCGCGGGGGCCGGTCCGCGCGCACCCCGGCCGCTCCCCGTGCGCCTGCTGTGCGCCGGTGGTCGTGTGGAACGCTTCCCGGACAGATCCGACTCCGGTTGTCACGCAGGCGAGTTGAGGAGAACACATGCCGCAGGCCGGCCAGAGCCACACCGATCCGTCGCTGTACCGTTCGGCCGCTGAGGCGATCGCGGCGCCGCCGGAGCGGCTGGCGTACGTCGCCGGGTTCGACCGGGCCGGGGAGCGGCCGGACGCGCTGCTCACGGTGGACACCGACCCGGCCTCGGCGAGCTACGGGAAGGTGGTGAACTTCGCCGAACTTCCCACCTTGGGCGACGAGTTGCACCACTTCGGGTGGAACGCCTGCTCCAGTGCCCTCGCGCACGCCTGCCACGAGAACCCGGAGCGGCGGTATCTGCTGCTGCCGGGGTTGCGGTCGTCGCGGCTGCATGTGATGGACACCAGGCCCGACCCGGTGCGGCCGCGCCTGGTGAAGACCGTCGAGGCGGAGGAGCTGGCGGCCAAGGCCGGGTACTCGCGGCCGCACACGCTGCACTGCGGGCCGGACGGGGTGTTCCTGTCCTGTCTGGGCAGCGGGGACGGCACCGACGGCCCGGGCGGGGTGGCGCTGCTGGACCACACCACCTTCGAGGTGCTGCGCCCCTGGGAGACCGAGCGCGGTCCGCAGCACTTCGCGTACGACGTCTGGTGGCACCTGGGCACCAACGTCGGCGTGACCAGCGAGTGGGGCACCCCGCGGATGGTCGAGGACGGGGTGGTGCCGGAGCTGCTGCTGGGCCGCAAGTACGGGCACGCGCTGCACTTCTGGGAGCTGGACTCGGGGCGCCACCTCCAGCGCGTCGACCTCGGCGACCAGTACCAGATGGTGCTGGAGCTGCGCCCGGCGCACGATCCGCAGGCGGAGTGGGGCTTCGCCGGGGTGGTGACCAACGTCGAGGACCTGTCCTCCTCGGTCTGGCTCTGGTACCGGGAGGGACCGGCGTTCACCGCGCGCAAGGTGATCGAGATCCCCGCCGAACCGGCCAAGGTCGAGGATCTGCCGCCCGCGCTGCAGCCGTTCGGCGCGGTGCCGCCGCTGGTCACGGACATCAACCTGTCGGTGGACGACCGCTGGCTGTACGTGTCCGCCTGGGGCACCGGCGAGTTGTTCCAGTACGACGTCTCGGACCCGTTCCACCCCCGCCTCGCCGACTCGGTGCGCCTGGGCGGCGTCACCGCGCGCACCCCGCACCCGGCCGAGCCGGGGCGCCCGTTGAGCGGCGCACCGCAGATGGTGGAGATCAGCCGGGACGGGCGGCGGCTCTACCTCACCAACTCCCTCTACGGCGCCTGGGACGACCAGTTCTACCCGGACGGCATCGAGCCGTGGATCGTCAAGCTGGACGCCGACACCGAGGCGGGCGGGCTGCGCATCGACGAGCGCTTCTTCCCGCACGGCGCCGACTTCCGGGGCCTGCGCGTCCACCAGACCCACCTGGCGGGCGGCGACGCCTCCTCTGACTCGTACTGCTACCGGTAGAGCGCCTGGTCGTACCGGACCCGCGCCAACGGCAGCCCGGCCGCGAGGAGTTCGGAGCGGACGGCGGCGACCATGCCGACCGGGCCGCTGATGCAGGCCAGGTGTTCGCGCCAGTCCCCGGCGCCGGCGACCGCGTCGGCGAGCCGCCCGGCGGTGACCGGGGTGAGCGCCAACCAGGGCTTGTGCAGGCCCAGTTCGGCGACGGCCGACCAGTCGTAGAGGTCGGTTCGGTCCCGGGCGCCGACGAACAGGTGCACCCGGCGCCCGGGCGGCCGGTGGGCGGCCTGCTGCTCGATGATGGCTTTCATCGGGGCCAGCCCGGTGCCGCCCGCGACGAGCAGCAGGTCGCGGGGGTCGTCCTCGGGCGGCAGGCCGCCGCGCGGCGGGCCGAGGCGCAGCCGGTCGCCGACGGCGGTGCGCTCGACCAGTGCCGCGCTGACCCCGTCCGGGCCGGTGCGGCGGACGTGGAACTCCAACTCGTTGTCGGTGCGCGGGGCGCAGCCCATCGAGTACTGCCGCCAGGTGTGCGGCAGCCGCGGGTGTTCGACGGTGCCGTACTGCCCCGCCCGGTACGGGTACGGCTCGCCGGTGCGCACCCGCAGCACGGCGAGGTCGGGGCGGCGGCGCTCGTGGCCGGTCACCACGGCGTGCCAGTACGGGGGTTCGGTGAGGGCGGAGTCGGCGCCGGCGGTCATCGCGCCGACGGCGAACCGCAGCATCCGCACCCAGGCGGCTTCCAGTTCCCCGCCCCACCGCTCGCCGGCCCGGTGCCGGATCGCCGCGCACAGGGCCTCCTCGAAGGCCTCGTAGTGGACCGGCCGTACGCCCAGTTTGCGGTGGTCACGGCCGAGTTGGCGGAGCATCGACTCCAGTTCGGCCGGTCGGTGCAGCTGGTCGATCAGGTGCCGGAAGATCCGCTCCAGGTGAGCCTGCTGGAAGTCCATCGAGGCGGGGAAGAGCGGGCGCAGGTAGGGGCGTTGGCCGAACATGACCGCGTAGAGGTGGTCGATCAGGCCGGCGAGCGGGGAGACCAGGCCCAGGCCGCGTCGGATCACGCGCTGGTCGGCGGCGCCGTCGTAGCCGTCGCTCCCGGTCTCGGCCTCCGACGGCGAGGCGGGGGTGAGGAGTTGGCGTCGCAGTCGCATCGCGTGGTGGCGGGCGATCAGGCGGTCGTACTCGTGTGTGCTGCTGTTGTCCATGACCTGCCCAGTCAACCGCCGTCCGCCGAAACGGTGAAGGGCCGATGGCCCCGGACGCTCCCGGGACCATCGACCCCGCTCAGGCGCCCTGGCCGGCTTGACCGCCCTGGCCGCCCTGAACGGCCTGCCCGGCCCGGGCCACCCCGCCCGTCGAACCGCCCGTCGAACCGCCCGTCGCCGCGGCCGCCTCGGCGTGGTCGTCAGTGGCCGCCCAGCTGGCCAGCAGGCGCAGGGACTCGGCCGAGCTGGAGCCGGGCTCGGCGTGGTAGGTGACCAGCACCTGGTCGGGCTCCCCCGCCGGGCGCAGCGTCTCGTACTGGAGGCTGAGCCGGCCGACCACCGGGTGGTGCAGCTGCTTGGTGCCGTGGCCCTTGTCCTGGATGCCGTGGGCCGCCCAGAGGCGACGGAAGTCGGCGCTCTTGAGGGAGAGTTCGCCGATCAGCGAGGCGAGCCGGGGGTCGTCGGGGTCGCGTCCGGCGTCCAGCCGCAGCATGCCGACGACGTCGGTGGCCTTGCCCTCCCAGTCCTGGTACAGCTCGTGCGCGGCCGGGTCGAGGAAGACGTGCCAGGCCATGTTGCGCTGCTCGGGCGGCATCGCGGCGAAGTCGCCGAGCAGGGCGGTGCCGAGCCGGTTCCAGCCGATGACGTCCAGCCGCCGGCCGATGACGTACGCGGGCACGCCCTCCATGGCGTCCAGGAGCTGCTGGAGCGCGGGCCGGACACACTGCCGGCGGGCGGCGGCCCGGCCGGGGCGGCGGCGGGCGGGCTTGGTGAGCCGGCCGAGGTGCTCACGCTCGGCGGGGCTGAGCCGCAGGACCCGGGCGATGGCGTCCAGGACGGCGACGGAGACGTTCTCGCCGTGGCCCTGTTCGAGCCGGGTGTAGTAGGCGGTGCTGACACCGGCGAGCTGGGCCAGTTCCTCCCGGCGCAGCCCGGGCACCCGCCGCCGGGTGGTGGTGCCCGGCAGGCCGACGTCCTCGGGCCGCAGCCGGGCGCGGCGGGATCGGAGGAACTCGCTCAGTTCGGTGCGCTGGTCCATGTCTGCAGTATGCGGGGGATCCGCGCGGACAGGGCGGGCCAGGGTGACACTGCCATGCGTACGCTCCCTGGTCGTACGTCCGGTTTCCCTACGCCCGGGGTTCGTACGTCCTGACTTCGTACGAAGACCTCGGGACTGGTTGGCCGCTCCGCGCCGCCGCAGGCTGGAAGCATGACGAACACGACGACGAACGCCATGACGACGAGCACCACCGAGGTCGCCCCCGAGGGCACCACCCGCACGGTCGCCGCCTACGCCGCGGCGCGGCCGGACGCCCCGCTGGAGAAGACCACCATCACCCGCCGGGCGGTGGGCGAGCACGACATCGTGATCGACATCAAGTTCTCCGGCATCTGCCACTCCGACATCCACCAGGTCGGCGAGGACTGGGGCTCCGGCATCTTTCCGATGGTGCCGGGCCACGAGATCGCCGGCGTGGTCCGCGCGGTCGGCCCGGGCGTCACCCGCTGGCAGGTCGGCGACCGGGTCGGGGTCGGCTGCTTCGTCGACTCCTGCCGGGAGTGCGACAACTGCCGGGCCGGCCTGCAGCAGTACTGCACCGGCCAGGGCGGCGCCGTCTTCACCTACAACGGCGTCGGCCACGACGGCCTGCCGACCTACGGCGGCTACTCCTCGGAGCTGGTCGTCGACGAGGGGTACGCGCTGCGCATCCCCGACAACCTGCCGCTGGACGCCGCCGCGCCGCTGCTGTGCGCCGGGATCACCCTGTACTCGCCGCTCGCGCACTGGGGCGCGGGCCCGGGCCGGAAGGTCGCGATCGTGGGCCTCGGCGGGCTCGGCCACATGGGCGTGAAGATCGCCCACGCCATGGGCGCGGAGGTCACGGTGCTCAGCCAGTCGCTGCGCAAGCGGGAGGACGGGCTGAAGCTCGGCGCCGACCACTACCGGGCCACCTCCGACCCGGCCACCTTCACCGAGCTCGCGGGCACCTTCGACCTGATCGTCAACACGGTCTCCGCCGACCTCGACCTGAGCGCCTACCTCGGCCTGCTGCGCACCGACGGCACCCTGGTGCAGGTCGGCGCACCGGAGAAGCCGGTCACGGTGAACGCGCACGCGCTGCTCACCGGCCGCCGCTCGCTGGCCGGCTCGATGATCGGCGGGCTGCCCGGCACCCAGGAGATGCTGGACTTCTGCGGCGAGCACGGCATCACCGCCGAGATCGAGCTGATCCGCGCCGAGCAGATCAACGAGGCCTACCGGCGGGTGCTGGCCGGCGACGTCCGGTTCCGCTTCGTGATCGACGCCGCGACGATCTGATCCCGCAGGTCCGCAGCCGGAGCCCCGACCTCAGCGGCGCCCCGGCGCCCCGTACCCGGCGACGCCCGCCCCCCGGTGCTCTCCCAACACCAGGGGGCGGGCGTCATCGCGGGCCGGGGCGCCCTACACCCCGACCGCCGGGGCGCCCTACACCCCGACCGTCTTGGCCCGGGAGGATCGGCGTTCCTGGCGCCGGTCCTCCCGCCGCTGCCGCCCCCGGCGCAGCGGCTGCTCGGGCAGCCAGCCGAAGGTGAGGCAGGAGCCCACCAGCCCGAGCAGCATCCCGATCAGGAAGCCGCCGAAGTTGGAGGTGAGCCAGCTGGCCAGCGAGGCGAGCACGCCGATGACGGAGTAGAACAGCCGCTGAGCCGGGTTGAACAGGATCAGCAGACCGCACACCACCATCACCGCCGGTACCAGGTACCCGGCCAGGCCCTGGATCCCGACGTGCAGGATGACGGGCAACGGGGCGCGCTCGACGAACAGGATCTCGGCGCCGCCGAGGAACACCAGCAGCCCGCCCCAGAACGGCCGCTTGCCCCGCCAGTCACGTTTGACCGGGCGGGTGGCGGGGGCAGGGGCGGGGGCCGTCCCCTCGGCACCCGCCGCCACGCCCTCGCCGGGGCCGGCCGGCTCCGGCACGGACTCCGCCATGGTCAGCAGCCCTTGGAACTGAAGCTCAGCCGCAGGTTGGGCAGCTTGAACCCGACCGCCGTGCTCGCGTAGTTGTGCTGGTTGAGGTGCGTCAGCACGACGGTGTCGGCCTGCTGCCCGAAGACACCGGGGTTGCCCTTGCCCTTGTCGCCAGCCTTGGTGTACGTGCTGGCGTCGCCGCCGATCTCGATGTTGGTGAACTCCGCGTCGCCGGACAGCATGTCGGAGTCGGTGGTGAGGTCCGTGGCGCTGACGGGAGTACCGCCGTCGCCCGCGTGGATCACCAGGTTGACGCCGCCGAGGTCGACGCTCTGGCACAGGTTGGTGATCTGGGCGTTCTTGATCGCCGAGACCGCGACCAGGACCTGACCGCCGGTGGAGCCCTGGTTGGGGCTGTCGGGGATCATCGAGTCCAGGCCGCCGAACTGCGCGAAGCCCTTGCCGTCGAGCCTGTCCGCAGTGATCGTGAACGGCATGCCGCTGATCGAGAACTGGGCGGCGAGTACGCCCTGGGCGGTGAGGGTCATCAGCACGGCGCCCGCCGCGACGGCCGGGACGGCCATCAGGGCGCTGCGCTTCAGCCGTACCCGACCTCTCCTGGCGCCGGTCGGCGTCTCCGGTGCCTCGGCCGCGGCGGCGGCCTCCTCGGACATGGCCATGTGTGCTCCCTGTAGGTGGGTGGGGTGTACAGGCACTGGCACGGTGCCCTGGCGCGGACAGCGTTCCACGGCCCGGCCGGGCCGCCCGCCCCTCGGCAGCGGGGCGGGCGCGGTCGGACCGCAGGTTGAGTAACTGGGAAGCTACTGCTCGGTATTGGCCGGGTCAATACGGGTGCACGAAGGATCTTCACCAATCGGCAACCCGAGCCGACCGGCCGCTTCCGCCGCCCCGAGGAAGGGGGCGAGGCAGAACATGCTCAACACCGGTAGGAGTTCCGGCAGTTGAACGGTCCTACCGGAGTCGATCCGCCGGTAGACCGCGCTGTAGACACCACCCACCACGGCATCCACCATCTCCATCAGCCGTACACCAGCGGGTGGTTGGGGAACCTCTGCGAAGAACGCCCGGAATCGGGTGAGGAGTTGGTCTCGCTCGCGGCGCCCGGCCGGGCCGACCGCCTCGATCTCGATCACCGCCATGGTCGCGAAGGCCGGTGTCCCCGCCAGCAGTTGGAGCATCGCGCCGAGCGCCTGCCGGATCCCGGCGCACCAGTCGGACTCCGCCGCGAAGGCCGCCGCCATCCGCCGGATCACCACCCCGGTGCCGTGCCGGTGCGCGGCCAGGAAGGCGTCCTCCTTGCCGCTGAACAGCTCGTAGAAGACCGGCCTGGTCACACCCGCGGCGCGGCAGATGTCGCTGACCGTGGCGTGCTGGTAGCCGCGCTCGGCCACCGTGTGGACCAGCCCGTCGAGCAGCCGCTCACGCTGGGTGGCGGCGACCACGCCCGGGGGCAGCCGGCTCGGCCCGCGCTTGATCGACCGGGCCGGGTCACGGCCGGTCCGCGCGCCCGGCAGCAGGATCACGTCGGCACTTCGGAGGTGTTTCCGTTCCATCACCAACTCCTGTGACCTGTCTTGACATTGACGCAACGCCGGGTTTACAACACTGACAGGTTTCCAACCGGTGGGCGACCCTGTCACCACCGGATGACCTCCAGGGCTCCGACGGCCCCGGGCCAACCGCCCGGGCCACGGGACCACGAGCGGACGCAGGCCCGCGGCGGTGGCAGCCGCCGACGTGCACCCCACTGCACTGCAGCGCACGTCCGCACCTTCACGCCGTTGTGCCTTCACACCGCTGTGCCGTACGAGCGGGCCCGTGGCGCCGGGCCCGCCGCACCACGGGCCCGCGGAGCCCCCGGTACGCCGGGCCACGCACGCCATGCCCACGCACCTCCCCCGCCGTGCACGCCATCACACCCGCACCGCGGGCATCCCCCACCCGTCTCCGCACGGAGAGAAGTCACCCTCATGCGCTTTCGCCGCACCCTCGGTACCGCCGCCCTCGCCGCACTCGCCCTCACCTGCGCGGCCGTCGCACCCGCCCAGGCCGACGGCTCCGCGGTCCTGACCACCGGCAGCTCGACCGGCCCGGACGTCGCCGTCGGCGACGTCCTCACCGCCAACCTGGTCTCGGGCACCAACGCCACCTTCTACAACAGCGCCACCGGCTCCAGCGGCATCAGTTGCGCCAACTCCGCCTTCTCCGCCACCGTGACGGCCAACCCGGCCGCCCCCGGCAACGCGGTGGAGCAGCTCAACACCCAGACCTTCGGCTCCTGCTCCTCCAACGTCCTCGGCGTCACCGGCGTCAAGAGCATCACCGTCAACAACCTGCCGTTCACCAACACCGTCGGCGACGGCCCCGGCAACCCGGTCTCCCTCACCCCCGGAGCGGCCGGCGCGATGAAGACCACGGTGGTGCTCAACACCATCCTCGGCAGCATCAACTGCGTCTACCAGACCACCACCGGCATCTCCGGCACCACCTCGAACACCGGCAACACCATCGGCTTCTCCAGCCAGCCGTTCAGCCTGGTCTCCGGCTCCGGCCTGTGCTTCTCGACCGGCTACTTCAGCGCCACCTACGGCCCGGTCACCGACACCTCGGTGGCGGGCAGCCCGCTCGTCTTCGTCAACTGACGGTCGGCTGACGGTCGCCCGACGCCCCGGGCGGGCCGGAACGAACGAACGGCGTACGGCGACCCGGGGTCGCCGTACGCCGCTTCGTCAGGTCCAGGGTCTACGGGGCGATCCAGACGCAGTACACCGCCACCATCACGGCGGCGGCCAGGAAGGTCTGGCCCACCATCGTCGGCGGCCAGGTCCTGTCCTCCGACTCCCCCTTGCGCTTCGCCTCCATCAACCGCCGGGCCAGCTCCTTGCGGTGGCCGATGGCACCCAGCGGGAAGATCAGCACCACCGACGTGTACATCGCCAGGACGGTGGCCTCCTCCAGCTGCTTCGCCGCGTAACTGCCCAGCGCGAAGACCGCCATGGCGAACGGCGCCAGCGCGGTGCGGATCCGGTACTCGCGCGTGGGCATCTCCGGCACCATCAGCACCAGGAACACCGCCGTCGCCAGGATGGCGATCCACCACCACGACACGGCACCGAGCCCCAGCACGTCCACCTCAGACCCCCTTGTCACGGACGTTCGGTCACGCACGTCCACTCGCAGGCAGCCTAGCCATGCACCAGGGAGGCGCCCGCGCCACCCCCGCGACAGCGAAGTGACCGGCGGGTAGGGTGCTGCCGCACGGACACGGCCGACAGGAACGGGGCGGGGCATGGGCAGCGGCGACGGCGACGGCACGGGCTTCTTCGCATCGGTGGCGGACACCGCCGACCAGCTGGCCGCCACCGGCTACCTGGCCTCCACCGCCGTGGCCACCACCGTCTTCCTCGCCGACCGGCTCGGCAAGCCGCTGCTGGTCGAGGGCCCGGCCGGCGTCGGCAAGACCGAACTCGCCAAGGCGGTGGCCGCGGTCGGCCGGGCCCGGCTGGTCCGGCTGCAGTGCTACGAGGGCATCGACGAGGCCCGCGCGCTCTACGAGTGGAACCACGCCAAACAGCTGCTGCGGATCACCGCCGGCCGCGACGAGGGCTGGGACCAGGCCCGCACCGACATCTTCGCCGAGGAGTTCCTGCTCACCCGCCCCCTGCTCACCGCCATCCGCGGCGACGAGCCCACGGTGCTGCTGATCGACGAGATGGACAAGGCCGACGTCGAGGTGGAGGCGCTGCTGCTGGAGGTGCTCAGCGACTTCCAGGTCACCGTGCCCGAGCTCGGCACCATCACCGCGAGCCGGCGGCCCTTCGTCCTGCTCACCTCCAACGCCACCCGCGAGCTGTCCGAGGCGCTGCGCCGCCGCTGCCTCTTCCTCCACCTCGACTACCCGGACGCCGAGTTGGAGCGCCACATCGTCCGGCTCAAGGTGCCCGGCCTGGACGACACGCTGGCCGCCTCGCTGGTCCGGGTGGTCGGCGCGCTGCGCGCGATGGAACTGCGCAAGGCGCCGTCCGTCGCGGAGACCATCGACTGGGCCCGTACCCTGCTCGCGCTCGGCGCGGACACCCTCGACGAGGCGGTCGTCCAGGACACCCTCGGAGTGATCCTCAAGCACCAGGACGACATCCGGAAGGCCGCGCAGAAGCTGACCGTCGCATGACCACCGCCCCGCCACCGGCCGACACCGCCACCCGGCTCACCGGCCTGGTCCGCGCGCTGCGCGGGCACGGCCTGCGGATCGGCCCGGCCGAGACCGTGGACGCGGCGGCCGTCCTCGACGTCCTCGGGCTCGCCGACCGCGAGCAGATGCGGGCCGGTCTGGCCGCCGCGCTGCTGCGCTCGGACGGCCAACGGGCCGTCTTCGACGCCACCTTCGACCTGTTCTTCCCGCTCGGCGTCGGCACCCCCGAGGCCCTGCGCACCCACCCGGCCGGACACCCGGCCGAACACCCGGACGGGAACCCGCCCAGGAAGCCGGACGACCCCCCGCCACCGCGCTTCGGCCGACCCGACCCGCTCCGCGACGACCTGCGCGAACGCCTCGCCGCCGCCCTCGCCGCCGACGACCGGACCGCCCAGTCCCGGCTGGCCCGCGAGGTGGTGGAGGCCTTCGGCCGGTACGGCACCGGCAACACGCCGACCTCGGACGGCTGGTCGGCTCACCAGGCCCTCGGCCGGCTCGCCCCCGAGACGCTCCTCGCCCGGATCCTCGCCGCCCTGCGCGAGCAGGCCGGCGCCCCGGACCTCTCCGACCGCGTGCTCGCCGACGAGATCCGCCGCCGCATCCAGGACTTCCGCGCCCTAGTCACCACCGAGGCCCGCCGCCGGGTCGCCGAGCTGCGCGGCGCCGAGCGGATCGCCGAGCGCGCCGTCGCCCCCACCGCCGACCGGATCGACTTCCTCGCCGCCGGCCGCGACCAGCTGGCCGAACTGCGCCGCACCGTCCACCCGTTGGCCCGCAAGCTGGCCACCCGGCTGGCCGCCCGGCGCCGCCGCGCCGCACGCGGGCAGATCGACCTGCGCCGCACCCTGCGCCGCTCGCTGTCCACCGGCGGGGTGCCGCTGCGCCCGGCGTACCGGCTGCGCCGCCCGGCCCGGCCGGAGCTGGTGCTGCTGTGCGACGTCTCCGGCTCGGTCGCCGGGTTCGCCGACTTCACCATGCTGCTGGTGCAGGCGATGAACGAGCAGTTCAGCAAGGTACGGGTGTTCGCCTTCGTCAACCGCACCGCCGAGGTGACGGCCCTGCTGTCGCGCGGCGGCGCCGACCCGGCCCGGCTCGCCGCCCGGATCCTCGCCGAGGCCAAGGTGATGGGCCACCACGGCAACAGCGACTACGGCTCCGCCCTGGGCGAGTTCGCCGAGCGGCACCTCGACGCGGTCGGCCCGCGCACCAGCGTGCTGATCCTCGGCGACGCCCGCAACAACCACCGCGACCCGAACCTGGACGCGCTGCGCCGGATCGCCGGCCGCGCCCGGCGGGTCTACTGGCTCAACCCCGAGCAGCCCGCCCTCTGGCCGACCGGCGACTCCGCCGCCCTCGCCTACACGGACGTCGTGGAGATGCACTCCTGCCGCAACGCCCGCCGCCTCACCGAGCTGATCGCCCGCCTGCTGCCGGTCTAGGGCCAAGGCCACTGACTTGACAGCGCCCGAAAGTCGTTGACCTGCGGCGATGCCGGGGCCCAAAGGCTCCGGCAGGCCACCAGGTCAGTGGCATTGGCCCCAGGGTCCGCACGTCTGCGCGGACCACACGGCCACGCCTGTCAGGACCACCGCCACGCCTGTCAGGAGGTGAGGATGGAGATGCCGTCTCCGAGCAGTTTCAACCCAAGAACGAAGAACAGGGCCGCCATCACAGCGACATTGTGCTGGGCCGCCCAGTCTTTCCAACCGCCGAGCGTGGTTCTCGCTCGCTCTCCTCCGAGCAGGAAGACCCCCAGTGGGGCCAGCAGGCCGAGGGAGGCGATCAGGACGAAGATCGCCAGCGACGCGATCTGCTGCCCGACCGGTAGTCCGGCTGAGCCGATCGCGGCGCCTGCGGCGATGGTCAGCGGGGCGTTCTTGGCGTTGAGCGCGGCCAGGGCCGTTCCGAGTCCGAACACCTTGACCGGCGTGAGGCGGTCGATCGCGCCCATCCACTTCGGCAGCTGAGCTTGCGAGGGATCCACCGGGCGCCGGTGCCACTGCCGGGCGCCGAAGAGGACGAGCAGCACGCCCAGAGCGAGCTTGAGAACTCCCACCCAGGTGGCCGGGTGATCGCGGGCGGAGGCACCTGCGGGGGAGGCGATCGCCAGCATCACCGCGCCCAGTGCCGAGAGTCCCAGGATCCAGCCGGCGGCGAAGAGCAATCCGTTGAGACGTCCCCGAGGCGTGGCGAGGGTGAGGATGATGGCGATGATCGGGAGCGGGCTGACCGCGACACCGGCCGCAAGCCCCAGCACGTCACCGAGGACTTTGCCCATGCTTGCCTCCAGCTGAGGGGTCGGGTGGCGATCGAGTTGAGCACGGCCGGCGGGGAGTGCGAGCCCTGACCGCCGGCACGCGGCGCGGCGGGACCGTCGTGGACGTGTCCGGGGCGTGTTGAGCGGATCGGCGGCTCCCCGTTCCATGGTCCTGCGCCATTCCGCATATGTCCTCCGGAGCTTCTCGGAGGGCTCTCGACAAGCCACTCCCGGTGACCACCTCGCCTCGGGCCGGAAGTGCGAGGCGGCGCGTGGGCGGCCAGGATGAAGGGTGAGGGCGATGGCGCCTCGTGTCGGGTGCTTGGCGTCTCTCGCACCGATCCGTGGCAGGAGGATCTCACGATGACCGCAACGGCAGGAGCAGCCCAGTCGGCTCAACCCGAGCGTCCGGGCAGGAAAGATGGGGTCTGTGGCGAGTTCACGGTGTTCACCAGGATCAAGCCGGGCCATGCGGATGCGCTGCGTGAGGATCTCGCCAGGATCGCCGACACGTCGGACAACGAGGGGAACCGTGCGGCGTTGCGCCAGATCGGCACCCTGCACGACGCACGCCATGTGATATTCGACAACGACACCCGGTTCATGTTCGCCAGCGTCTTCGACGGCTCCTGGGACACCTACATCGACGACTTCGGCAAGACGGCGGTCGGAGCGAACTTCGAGAGGGTCTTCTCGCACAGCGAGGGGTTCCCCGGCGTCAGCGATCCAGGGGCGAAGGACTGGTTCGTCGCTCACCAGGAACCCGCGGGTGTCTTCGTCAGCGCCTATCCCGATCTGACCGTTCAGCAGATCTGGAAGGACCAGCACGTGAACGAGGCGTTCCAGGAGGTGCTGGACACCCCTGAGTTCCGGGCGGCACTGGAGAACCCGGCCAACGCGGAGCTGCTGGCGACGCCTGCCTTCCAGAAGCTGCTGGAGGAAGCCGCGGTCTAGGGCCTGTCCGGCCCTAGCACCCGGACACGACCAACCCTCACAGCCGGCCCGACACCATCGGCCCCACGCGGGCGGTGGTCGGCCGGCTGCGGCTGGGCTGTCCGGACCGAGACCGAGACCGAGACCGATACGGAGGCAAAGGCACACATGAATACGGCGGACAGCAGCAGCGCAGCCGCGGTGGGCGTCGAGATCGACGACGTCCAGAGCGGCGCGCTGCGTCCACGCCCAGTTCCGTACCAGGGAAAGTTCGTCTTCCTGCACGTCGACGACCGCCACGCCGGGCGTGCCCTGCTGCAGCGGCTGCTTCCGTTGACCTCGGGTGGTCTGCCCAGCGTGGACTCGAACCAGGGCGCCTGGGTGGCGGTGGCGTTCACCTACCAGGGACTGAGGGCCCTGGGGGTGCCTCAGGAGTCGCTGGAAAGCTTTCCGCGGGCGTTCCGTGAGGGCATGGCCGCTCGGGCGAAGCTGATCGGTGACGTGGGCGAGAGCGGCCCGGCCCACTGGGAGGCACCGTTTGGAACGGGCGATGTTCACATCGCGTTGAGCGCCCTCTCCTCCGACGCGGCACAGCTGGACCAGGAGCTGGAGCGGGCCCGGGTCGCCTTCCAGGACACGCCCGGTGTCCAGGTGATCTGGCAGCAGGAGGTCCATCAGCTTCCGACCGGGCGCACCACCTTCGGCTTCCGCGACGGCATCAGCCATCCGAACATCGAAGGCGTCGGACTGCCCGGCTCCAACCCGCAGGAAACCCCCATCAAGGCCGGTGAGTTCATCCTCGGCTACCCCGACGAAACCGGCAATCTGCCGCCCATGCCCAGCCCCGAGGTGCTGGGGCGCAATGGCACCTACGCGGCCGTGCGCAAGGTCCACACCAACGTGGCGGCCTGGCGCCGGTACCTGCGCGCGAACAGCTCCAGCGCCGAGGAGGAGGCACTCCTGGCGGCGAAGATGGTCGGGCGCTGGCCCAGCGGGGCGCCACTGACGCTGACGCCGGAACGCGATGATCCGGAGCTGGCGGCCGATCCGCACCGCGTCAACGACTTCCTGTACCGGGAGAACGACGATCGTGGCTTCCGGTGCCCCGCCGGTGCGCACATCCGGCGCGCCAACCCCCGCGATGCCACCATCATCGGCGATGCCCGGATGCACCGCCTCATCCGCCGCGGCACCACCTACGGCCCGCCGCTGCCCGAGGGCGTGCTGGAGGACGACGGCGCCGACCGGGGCCTGGTCGGAGTCTTCATCGGGGCTCATCTGGAACGGCAGTTCGAGTTCATCAAGGCCGAGTGGGTCAACGACGGCAACTTCATCGGCTACCCCGGCGAGAAGGACCCGGTAGCGGGGCATCACGGCGGAACCGGCAGCGTCACCATCCCGGAGAAGCCGGTCCGGCGTCGTCTGCGGAACCTGCCCAGCTTCGTGGTCACCCGGGGCGGTGAGTACTGCTTCGTGCCGGGTCTGCGTGCCCTGCGCTGGCTCGCGGAACTGGAAGGCTGAGGGGGATTTCCGCCCCCTCAGACCCCACTACGCTCCGAGGAGAGGTCGAAGCCATGGCAGCACAGTTCGTCCCCTACACGCCGGATGTCGAAGACGATGATCCGCATTTCGACCGCGCCCTGCGGACGGTGATCGAAAGGACCGAGAGCTACATCAGCGAGTCGGTCAGCGCCGGTGGCACCGGCCGGGCCCTCCGCGACGCCCATGCCAAGGGCTACGGGCTGGTCCGAGGGCAGGTGGAGATCCTGGACGGGCTTCCTCCCGAATACGCCCAAGGCATCTACGCGACTCCGGGAACCCACGATGCGCTCATCCGCTTTTCCAACGGTTCGCCTCACGCCGGAGCCGACGCGCGACTGGGCAGCGCCACCGGACTGGCGCTGAAGATCTTCGACATCGCCGGCCCGACCCTGCTGGACGACGAACCGGACACCGGCACATTCGACTACGCGAACATCAACGCGCCGATCTTCTTCTGCAATACGGTCGAGCACTACCTGTTCATCCAGGAATTGTTCTTGAACGCGCCGTCCTACTTCTCCCAGGGCCGGCCCGGAGCACATCGTTTCTTCACCGATTTCGTGACCGGAAAGGGAACGCTGGACCAGGACGACTGGGCGTGGGACGAGTTCCTGGCCTTCGTGCGTCTGTCGAAGATCGCCCCGGTCAACGTACTGCTGTCGAGCTACTGGACCATGGGAGCGGTCAGGCACGGAGACTACATCGCAAAGGTGCGCATCGCCCCCGACCCGCGCTTCGCCGCCGCGGTGGTTCGGCGTGCCATCGACCCGGCCTCCGCGGCGGAGGTCTTTCGACCGGCCCTGCAAGCCGAGCTGCAGGAACGCCCCTACGCCTTCGACATCCAGGTCCAACTCTGTACCGACCTGGAGCGCATGCCGGTGGAGGACACCACCGTGGAGTGGCCCGAGCAGCTCTCGCCATCCGTCACCGTGGCCAAGCTGCGGCTGCCACAGCAGGACATCTCCGGCCCGGAAAACCTCGAGACGATGGATGCGCTGTCCTTCACGCCCTGGCGGGTCACCGCCGAGCACGCACCCCTGGGCAACATCATGCGGGCCCGCAAGGAGGTCTACCGGCATTCCTCCATCGAGCGCCACAAGCTCAACCGGCAGCCGCGCACGGAGCCGCGCAGCATCGACGAGGCGCTTGGCCCGGCGCGCCACGGCTAGGTCCGGTCTGGGGCCTGCCCGGCAGCGGCCGCCGGAGGGGCGGCGGCTCAGGTGGTGACGACGGTTCGGCGGTGGTTCACGTGGTGCCGGCGGTTCAGCTGGTGGCGCCGGCCCGGCGCAGCAGGTACGCCCCGGAGGCAGCGGCCAGGAAGGCCGTGCAGACGGCGACGGCCAGACCGGCGTCGGCCAGGCCGATCAGTTCGGCGAGCAGGCCGACCCCGAGGACCGGGATCGAGATGCCGAGGTAGGCGACGACGAAGAGCGCCGAGAGGACGCCGCCGCGGTGCTCGGCGGGAGCCGCGACGGCGACCTCGCCCACCGCGCCGCGCAGGCCCATGCCCTGGCCCGCGCCGCCGATCAGGGCGCTGAGCACCAGGGGTGGCAGGGTGGTCGAGGCGAGCGAGGCGGCCATCAGGGCCAGCCCGGCGATGAGCACCAGGCAGCCCAGCGGGATCGCCCGTGCGGTGCCCAGCCGGGGCACCAGGAGCTGGCCGAGGGTGGAACCGAGGAAGGCCGTGAAGACGATGAGGCCGACCACGGCGGTGTCGTGCACGTGCAGGACCGTGGCGAGGAAGGCGGGGCTGACCGCGGTGAACACGCCCAGCAGGGAGAAGCCGGCGAACGCGGCGATCCCGGCCGGGACGAACACCCCACGGACCTCCGGCGGCAGGGACGGCCGGCACGGCCGGGCGGTGCGCAGCCGGCGGGCGCCGGCGACCGTCTCCGGCAGGAGCCAGGTCACCGCGAACGAGACGGCGAGCAGCCCCAGGTGCACGACGAAGGGCAGGACCAGGGGGCCGGGCGCGTACCGGGCGAGCACTCCCGACAGCAGCGGTCCGCAGCCCAGGCCGCCCATGTTGGCGGCGGTCGCGGCGAAGCCCGCACGGCCCCGGTCCCCGGGCGGGGCGAGCTCCAGCACGTACGCGGTGGCGGTGCCGGTGAACAGGCCCGCCGACAGGCCGGACAGCAGGCGGCCCAGGGACAGCAGGGGCAGGCCGCCCTCGGCCAGGAAGGCGAGGGCGCTGCCGGCCGAGAGCACCAGGCCGCACAGCAGGACGGGCCGGCGTCCGACGGAGTCGGAGACGTTGCCGACGAGCAGCAGGACGCCGATCACACCGACGGCGTAGATCGCGAACACGACCGTCACCATCAGTTCGGAGAAGCCGATCTCCTCCTGGTACAGCCCGTACAGCGGGGTGGGCAGGGTGGTCCCCGCCATGGCGACGGCGAAGGCGCCGGCGGCTCCGAGGTAGCCCGCCCGGCCTGCGGCGGGCCGCTTGGTCCGACGATCGGTCATCCGCCCACGGTAGGCGCCCGCCCGGGCCGGGCCCGCGACGCGCGGAGCCGGCTGCGCCGAATGGCCGTCACCTGCCGCTGGAGGAGGGCGGGACGCCGCGGCGGCCGGCGGCGGGCACGGGTGTCCGGTCGGTTCGAACTGGTGTGGACGGCGCGTCGGGGGGCGGACACGCCGTGGCAATGATCCGGTCGGGCAGCGCGCGCCCTACCAGCGGCCACGGGCCGCGGTGATGATGAGCGGACCACGCGTGATCCAGACGACTCCGCAGGCCGGCCCGGCACGGGCGGACGTGCGGTGGAAGGAGTCCACGTTGTTGCTTCTCATCTCCCCGGACAGCGTCGAGGAGGCCCTCGACTGCGCCAAGGCGGCGGAACACCTCGACATCGTCGACGTCAAGAAGCCCGACGAGGGCTCGCTCGGCGCGAACTTCCCGTGGGTCATCCGGGAGATCCGCGACGCCGTCCCGGCGGACAAGCCGGTGTCCGCCACCGTGGGGGACGTGCCGTACAAGCCCGGTACGGTGGCCCAGGCGGCGCTCGGCGCGGCCGTCTCCGGGGCCACGTACATCAAGGTCGGCCTCTACGGGTGCACGACGCCCGAACAGGCCGTCGACGTGATGCGGGGCGTCGTCCGGGCGGTGAAGGACTACCGGCCGGACGCGTTCGTCGTCGCCTCGGGCTACGCCGACGCCCACCGGATCGGCTGCATCAACCCGCTCGCGCTGCCCGACGTCGCCCTCCGCTCCGGCGCCGACGCGGCCATGCTCGACACCGCGATCAAGGACGGGACGCGGCTGTTCGACCACGTCCGGCCGGACGTCTGCGCGGAGTTCGTCCGGCTGTCCCACGAGGCCGACCTGCTCGCCGCCCTCGCGGGCAGCGTCAAGGCGGCGGACCTCGGCGAGCTGACCCGCATCGGCACCGACATCGTGGGAGTGCGCGGGGCGGTCTGCGAGGGCGGCGACCGCACCACCGGACGGATCCGACCGCACCTGGTGGCCGCCTTCCGGGCGGAGATGGACCGGCACGCCCGGGAGCACTCGGCCGCCGTCACCGCCGCGAGCTGACCGCCGGCATGCCGACACGTCAGCCCCGCCGCGCACCGCTGGCCGGCGCGGGTCGCCTCGCCGTCCTCGATCCGGCCACGGGTGAGGCCTTCGACGAGGCTCCCGACCAGTCGCCGGACGAGTTGGACGCCGTCGTCGACCGGGCCCGCGAGGCCTGGCGCGGCTGGCGGGCCGACCCCATCGCCCGCACCACCGCCCTGCTCGCGGCGGCCGACGCCGTGGACGCGGCCGGGGCCGACCTCGCTCCGCTGCTCACCCGGGAACAGGGCAAACCCCTGGCCGAGTCGTCCGCGGAGGTCGCCCGGACGGCGGCCCGCCTGCGCTACTTCGCCGCACTGGACCCCGGGCCCCGGCCGATCACGGACGGTCGGCCGGTGCGCAGCGAGGTCCACTGGCGGCCGCTCGGGCCCGTCGCCGCGATCGTCCCGTGGAACTTCCCCCTCCAGCTCGCGGCGGCGAAGTTCGCACCGGCGCTCGCCGCGGGCAACACGATGGTGCTCAAGCCCTCCCCGTTCACGCCCCTCGCCACCCGGCTGCTGGGGTCCGTCCTCTCCGCCGCCCTCCCCGAGGGCGTCCTGACGATCGTCACCGGTCGCGAACCCCTCGGTGCCCGCCTCGTGTCCCATCCGGGGATCCGGCATGTGACCTTCACCGGTTCGATCCCCACCGGACGGGCCGTCGCGCAGGGCGCGGCGGCCTCGCTCGCCCGGGTCACCCTGGAGCTGGGCGGCAACGACGCCGCCATCCTGCTGGAGGACGTGGAGGTGGACCGGATCGCGGACCGGCTGTTCTGGGCGGCGTTCCGCAACTGCGGGCAGGTCTGCATGGCGGTCAAGCGCGTCTACGCCCCGGCCCGGCTCTACTCCCAGGTGGTGGAGGCCCTCGCCCAGCGCGCGAGGTCCGCCGTCGTCGGAGCCGGGCTCGATCCCGGCACCCAGCTGGGGCCGGTCAACAACGGCCCCCAACTGGCCCGGGTCGAGCGGTACACGGCCCGGGCCCTGGCGGACGGCGCCCGGGCCGCGGCCGGCGGCCACCGGCTGGACCGGCCGGGCTACTTCTTCGCCCCGACGGTCCTGGCCGACGTCCCGCCCGACAGCCCGGTGGTGACGGAGGAACAGTTCGGACCGGTCCTGCCGGTGCTGCCCTACGAGGACCTGGACGACGCCGTCGAGGCGGCCAACGACACCGGCTTCGGGCTGGGCGGCTCGGTCTGGGGCAGCGACCTCGACCGGGCCGAGGCGGTGGCCGACCGGCTGGAGTGCGGGACGGCGTGGATCAACCACCACGCCGAACTGTCCCTCGCCCAGCCCTTCGCGGGCACCAAGGAGAGCGGTGTCGGCGTCGCGGGCGGGCCGTGGGGGCTCTACGGGAACCTCAGTCCGTTCGTCGTGCACCGCCCGGAGGAGGCGTGACCGTGAAATTCGCCGCGGCGGTGCTGCGTTCGTACAAGAGCCGGTTCGCCGTCGAGGAGGTGTGCCTGGACGCGGGACCGGCCGACGGCGAGGTCCTGGTCAGGATCGCGGGCTGCGGGATGTGCCGGACGGATCTCGCGGTCCGGCGCTCGGCGGGCCGCTCGCCGCTGCCGGCGGTGCTCGGTCACGAGGGGGCCGGGGTCGTGGTGGAGGCGGGCGGCCCGGACACCGGCCTGAGCATCGGCGACCACGTCGTGCTGAGCTTCGACTCCTGTGGGCGCTGCCGGAACTGTCTGGGCGCGGCCCCCGCCTACTGCGACTCCTTCGCCCCGCTCAACCTCTTCGGAGGCCGCGAGGAGAACGCCGCGAGGTTCACCGACGCGGCCGGGGGCGCGCTGGCCCCCCGGTGGTTCGGACAGTCCTCGTTCGCCGAGTACGCGGTGGTCGCCGCCCGCAACGCCGTCCGGGTCGACCCCGACCTGCCCGTCGAGCTGCTCGGACCGCTCGGCTGCGGCTTCCTCACCGGCGCCGGGGCCGTCCTGAACTCCTTCGGCGTCGGCCCCGGCGACACCGTCGCGGTCTTCGGCGCGGGGGCGGTGGGCCTGGCCGCGGTGCTGGCGGCCACCGCCGCCGGGGCGGTGACCGTGGCCGTCGACCGGCAGCCCGAACGCCTGGCCCTCGCCGAGCGGTTCGGCGCGATCCCGCTGCACGCCGCTTCGGCGGACCTGCCAAGCCGCATCCGGCGGCCGACCGGCGGCGGCGCGCAGTACGCGCTGGACACCACGGGCTCCGCCCGGCTGATCAACGACGCACTCCGGGCGCTGCGCCCGACCGGCCACCTCGGACTGGTCGCGCGGCTCCACACCGCGCTGGCGCTCGAACCGGGGACGCTGGACCGGGGCCGGCGGATCTCCCACATCTGTGAGGGGGACGCGGTGCCGGGGCTGCTGATTCCGCGGCTCACCGGGCTGTGGCGGGCCGGGCGGTTCCCCTTCGACCAGCTGATCCGCACGTACCCGCTCGCCGACATCAACGAGGCGGAACGGGACTGCGAGGCGGGCCGGGTGGTCAAGCCCGTCCTGGTTCCGGAGGGGCCGGGGCGGTGAACGGAGGCTCCGCCCCCGCCGCCGGGCCGTCCGACAACGGCGTTACGGGATCGGCTTGTCGAGAGGCCCGTCGAGAAGCTTGTCCACGGGCTTGTCGAGGGGCTTGTCGAGAAGCTTGTCGAGGGGCTTGTTCGCGAACACCCACCGGTTGCCCGCCAGCGCGTCGTTCGGCTCGGGCAGCGGGCCCCGTCCGTGCCGGTGGGTGAACTCGAAGGGGGTGTGCACCGAGGTGGACCAGCCCCTGTCCGCGAGGTCGCCCGCGGAGTCGGGGCGCGGCTCCCGGTCGAACAGGTTGAGCAGGTCGATGCCGATCTGGTGCTTCGTCGAGGTGTAGAGCGGGCTGTCGCGGTACTCCAGCAGGTCCTTGTCGAGCTTGACCTCGAAGGCCAGGGCACTTCCCGCCGGGCTCAGCCGGTCCACCGTGTCGATGAGGGACGTCTCGACGGCGTTGGGCAGGTAGAACATCAGGCCCTCGGCCAGCCAGACGCTCGGTGCGGCGGTGTCGAAGCCGGCGGCGGTCAGCGCTTCGATCCAGTCGGCGCGCAGATCGGTCGGGACCGGTACCCGCGCCGCCGTCGGGGCGGCCGACAGCCCGCCGAGCACCCCGTGCTTGAACGCCAGCACGCCCGCCCGGTCGATCTCGAACACCACGCAGCCGGGCGGCCAGTCGAGTCGGAACGCCCGGGTGTCCAACCCCGCACCGAGCAGGACCACTTGGCGGGCTCCGGCGTGCGTCGACCGGAGGAGGAAGTCGTCGAGGACCCTCGTCCGCAGACCGAAGTAGCGCGCGAACCGCCCCCACAGCGGGTCCGCGTCCCCGTCCGCCACCTCCTGGATGCGGACCGGCCAGGCCGCGGACGCCGGAGCGGCGAGCACGAAGTGCTCCGCGTAGACGTCCTGCGCCAGGCTGTCGTGGCGGTGGGTCTCGATCGCCCGGGCCGCGGCGACCAGGAGGGCCGTCAGGCCGACTCCCCCCTCCACGCCTTCCACACCGGTGCTCGGATGTGCTGTGCCGACCATGTGTCCTCCCTTGGGGCGAGTCGAGACCACGAACAGCGATGCGGATTGGTGCCCGGTCGTCACCTCGACCGGCGGTCGGGCGCCGAGGCGGCGCGGCGTCGAAGCGCCGAACCGTCGAGGGCGTCCAGGTCCCTGCGGTCGTGGCCGATGGGGTTGGTCCACGCCGTGGGGGTCGGCCGTTCAAGGCGAGCCCGTCGCCGTCCGGGCCGCCTCCCGAGACCCCCTCACTATCCAGCCGACGATCGGCCCCCACCGGCAAAGGCCAGCGGCGTTCACCTGAAAGGGTGAACACCGTGGGCGCCGCAGGTCAGGCGTCCAGGTGGGTGGGGGCGAACATCCGCAGCACGGCGGGCAGGACCAGCACGTCGGGGTCCGGTGCGGCCCTCGTACCGCCGCGGCGCTCCCGCTCCACCGCAACACCGTGCGCCAACGCATCGCCCGGGTCGGCGAGTTGCCGGAGCTCGACCTCCGCGACGCGGACGTCCGGATGGAGCTCTGGTTCGCGCTGCGCTGGCTTCCGCCCGACACGGACCGACCGCCGGCCGGCCGGCGGCACTCACATGAGGGGCGCGCTGCGGGGGCCCCGGAGCGGAGCCCTGAGGCGGTGGGCCAGGGCGCTGGCGGCCACGCAGAGGCCCAGACCGGCCCACAGCTGCGGGGGGTTGTGCAGGCCCAGGCCGATGACGGCGGGCCCGACGGCGTAGGACACGGTCCAGGTCACCTGGAACAGGGACATGTACGGTCCTTCGTCGCCGGTGGGGGCCATCGTCACCGCCTCCGCGGCGGCGGTCGGTTTCGACGCGAGTTCCGCCAGGGCCAGGACCGCCGCCACCAGGACGGCGAGTGGCCCTTGCAGGGCGTGCGGGGCCTCGGAGATCGTCGCGGTCAGGGCGATGGCCCCGGCCACCACGCCGATCGAGAGGCGCAGGACCCGCGACCGGGTCCAGCCGCGCAGACGGCGGCTGATCGGCATCTGCAGGCAGGCGATGGTGGCGTAGCGGACGGCGACCACGGCGGTCGGCCAGTAGGCGGGCTGGTCGAGGGACTGAACGAGGTAGACGGGGAAGGCCACCGTCGGAATCAGCCAGGCCGCCGACAGGAGCGTCTGCGACACGACCAGCGACAGGAAGAGCCGGTCGCCGATCGCGCCTCGGATGCTGGACCTCGCCGCCTTCGCGTCCTGCGGTCCGGGCTCCGGTGCCGTGACCCCGAGGAGGAGGACGGCGGAGAGCAGGGAGCTCGCACTGTTCAGCGCCAGCGCGATCTCCAGGCCGCGCCCGCCGGCCAGGGCCATCAGCGCGGTCGCCCCCAGGGTGCCGGCGCCGAGGCAGGTCGTCCTGAGGGCGCTGATCGAGGAGAACCACTGGGTGAGCTCCCCCGGTTCCGCGAGCCGCGCGAGCAGCGTCGGCCAGGCGGCTCCGTAGAGGCGGTCGGCGACCATGACGACGAAGGCGGCGGCCGCCACGACGAACAGGTCTCCGGCCGCGAAGTACAGGGCGTATCCGCACGCGGTGAACACGTTGCTGATGAGGAGGCAGGATTTCGGCCCGGCGGCCTGGACGATCCTGCCGCAGACCGGCACGACGGCGAAGGAGGCGATCGATCCCGCCGTCACGGCGGTACCTGCGGCCGCCGCCGAGAAGTGCTGGACGGTGACGAAGAACAGCAGCGACAGGGGCATGAAGACACCGGCGCCGACCGTGTCGATCCCGACGGCGAGGAAGAGCCTCCGCTGCCGGCGCAACTGCTCGGCGCCTATCACTCCACCCCCACCTCGGACCGGATCCGCTGCGCAGACGTCGACGCCGCGGCTGCGCCGGTCGCACAACAGGCGTGCGCCGGCGCGCTTTTGGGGCGCACCTGTCATGACCACTTATAGGTCTAGACCACGACTGCCGCAAGCGGTTCGCGGGCGGAGCGATATTTTGTGACGCCGGTCACGTGGTTCGACGGTGGCTTTTGGGCGAGTGCGCCAGGATTCACGGGCACCTGGCGGTATTCGGGGGTTGGCGGCCGGTTTCGGCGCAGTCGCGGCGGACGCCGCCCTCCCGGGCTCCTCGAAGGGCTCGGCCGCGCGGCGGCCAGACCGCGGGCACGGGCAGGAGCCGGTAGGCACCCCCGTGCGTGATCACGCGGCCGGCGGTGGGCGGCGCGAAGTGGGTGCCGAGGACGAGGGTGTCCGTGTCGGCGACGGAGGCGAGCAGCGCGCGACGGGAGGCCTCGGACCGCCTCGGGTCGATGTCGACGCAGGCGCCGATCGCGGGGTGGGCGAGCTGGACCGGGTGGTGGATGCAGTCTCCGGTGATCAGCGCCGCCGCACCCCGGCTGGTCAGTTCGACGGCGACGTGGCCGGGGGTGTGGCCGGGCGTGGGGATCAGGCGCAGACCAGGGGCTATCACGACGCCCCCGGCCGGGACGTCGACGGCGTCCAGCAGTCCCGCCCGCTCGACCGGGATCACGGAGTCGCGGAACATCTGCGCACGCGCCTCGTCCATGGCGTACCCGGCCCAGAACTCCCGCTCGGCACGGGTGGTGAGGTAGCGGGCGTTGCGGAAGGTGGGGATCCACTCGCCGTTCACCTCCCGCGTGTTCCAGCCGACGTGGTCGGCGTGCAGGTGAGTCAGGATCACCAGGTCGACGGATTCCGGCGGGAAGCCGCCGGCGGTGAGGCGCTCCAGGTAGTCGGTCCTCAGGTCGTGCCAGGCCGGGTTGGCCCGCTCCTTGCCGTTGCCGATGCCGGTGTCGACCAGGACCCGCAGGCCGTCCACGACGAACGCGAAGCTGTGGCTGGCGAGGCGCAGGGCGCCCTCGTGGTCGGCGAAGTGGGGGCGCAGCCAGTCCTGGCCGGCCACCACCTCGGGGGTGGCGTCGGGCAGCAGCCACTGTCCGGTCGCGGGCGGCAGGAGGACCTCGTCGACCCGGTGGACGGCGACGTCGCCCACGGCCCAGAAGGGGATGGGGGCGGCGGGGGAAGTCTGCATGATCCGTCGTTCCTTTGCTCTCGGCGGCCGCTCTCAGCGGCGCAGGCGGTTGCCTGCGGGGCGCGGGCGGGTCGACACATCCCGCTGGACGCGCGAGCCCCGCTCCACAAACGCAAGGGATTTGCTTTAAGCCACGATAGAACCTACAGTCCACCTAAAGCAAACCATTAGCTTTTGGAGCGAGGGCCATCTCGCTCCAGCCCCGACCAGGCCCCTACCAGGCCCCGACCAGGAGAGATCGCCCATGCCCTCCGCTGACCTCACACCGCCCGAGGCCGCCCGCTGGGCCGCCCGCGCCGGACTTCCGCTGCCCGCCGACCGCCACACCGCGGTCGCGGCCACCGCCAACCACCTCCACTCCGTCGTCGCGCTCCTGCGGGAGCTCGACTTCGGGGACACCCCACCCGCCGGCGCCTACCGCGCCGGAGAGGAGCAGCACGATGCGACCGTATGAGCTCTCCCTCGCCGCCGCCGCGGAGGCGATCCGGGCCCGGCGGCTCTCCCCCGTCGAGCTGGTGGACTCGGTCCTCGACCGCATCGAGCAGGTCGAACCGCAGCTCGGCGCCTACGTCACGGTCACCGCGGAGCAGGCCCGACGGGCTGCGCGCGAGGCCGAGCGCGAAGCAGCGCTGGGCCGGGACCGGGGGCCGCTGCACGGCGTCCCGGCCGGGCTCAAGGACCTGATCGACGTCGCCGGGCTCCCCACCACGGCCAGCTCCCGGGTCCGCGCCGACCACCGCGCTCGGGCCGACAGCACGGTCGCCGCGCGCCTGACGGCGGCCGGCGCGGTCCTGGTCGGCAAGACGCACACCCACGAGTTCGCCTACGGCCTGACCACCCCGCAGACCGGCAACGCCTGGGACCGCGGCCGGGTCGCCGGCGGCTCCAGCGGCGGATCCGCCGTCGCCGTCGCCTCGGGCACGGCGACCTTCGCCCTGGGCACCGACACCGGAGGGTCGATCCGCGTACCCGCCGCGCTCAACGGGGTCGTCGGCCTCAAGCCGACCTACGGCCTGGTCCCCCGCCACGGCGTCACGTCCCTGTCCTGGTCGCTGGACCACGTCGGCCCGATCACCCGTACCGTCGAGGACGCGGCCATCGTCCTGAACGCCCTCGCCGGGCACGACCCGCGCGACCCCGCCTCGCTGGCCACCCCCGCCGTCGACCACCGGCCGGGCGCGGACACGGATCTGACGGGGCTGCGCGTCGGCGTGCCGCGCACCTACTACTTCGACCACGTCGACGCCCAGGTGGAGGCCGCCGTCCGGCGCGCCATCGGGCAGTTGGAGGCGCTCGGCGCACGGCTCGTCGAGGTCGACATCCCGATGACCCGCTACATCCAGGCCACCCTGTGGGGCCTGGTGGCGCCGGAGGCCAGCGCCTACCACGAGGCCGGCCTGCGGACGGTCCCCGAGCTGTACCAGGCGGATGTGCGCGTCCTCCTGGAGGCCGGCGAGCTGATGACCGCCGGCGACTACCTGCGCGCCCAGCGCTCCCGGACGCTGATGCGGAGCGAGTGGGGCCGCATGCTCGCGGAGGTCGACGTGATCGCCGCCCCGACCGTCCCGATCACCGCGGTGCGGGCCGGCGAGGAGACGGTCAGCTGGCCCGACGGCACGGCCGAGAGCGTCTCCGACGCCCTCGTACGCCTTTCCGCCCCGGCCAACATCACCGGGGTGCCCGCCCTGTCCGTCCCGGTCGGCCACGACACGGCGGGCCTGCCGATCGGCATGCAACTGCTCGGCCGCCCGCTCGGGGAGCGCACACTGCTACGGGTCGGCCACGCCTACGAGCAGACCCAGCCCGCCCGGGCACTCGCACCGGCCGCCGCCCACTAAACGCAAGAAATATGTTTTAAGATGCTTTCATGAGCCGCAAACCGATGGTGCGCCCCGGCGGCCGCAGCGCCCGGGTCCAGGCGTCGGTGCACACCGCCGTCCGCGAACTCCTGGCAGAGGTGGGCCGCGACGCACTGACGGTGCCGCTCGTCGCCCACCGCGCAGGAGTCACCCCCTCGACCGTCTACCGCCGCTGGGGCGACCTGCAGGAGCTGCTGTCGGACGTCGCGGTGGAGCGCCTGCGACCCGACACGGCGCCGGAGGACCACGGCGACCTGAGGTCCGACCTGACGGCCTGGGCCGAACAGTTCCTCGACGAGATGGCGTCCCCCTCGGGCCGCGCCTACATCCGCGACGCCCTGCTCGGCGACCCGGACGGCGGCAACGCCGGCCAGTGCTCGGCCTACGCGGCCGAACAGATCGACGCCATCCTCACCCGCGCGATCGACCGCCAGGAGAACACCCCCGCCGTCGAGACGGTCATGGACGGCGTCGTCGCCCCCTTGATGTACCGCATCCTCTTCCGCCCGGCAGGCCTCGCCCCCGCCTACGCGCGCCGCCTCGTCGCCGAGCTCCTCGACCCCCGCGCGGGCCGCACGGCGTGACCCGCGGTACCGGGTGATCGCTCGCCAACCGGCCTGCGGTGCAACCGAATTCGGCTCCGTTCGCCCCCTTGCCAAGGTTAGTGACGTTTCCTAACTTTGCCTCATGTCCGAGACCTCACGGCACAGCCGGTCCACCGACAACGCGCCGTCCCTCGAATCCGCCGCAACCGACCGGGCCGGCCACACCACCCGGCCCCGCCCGGCCGAGCAGCACGGGAGCCCCGCCGCCCGCCACTCCCGGCGCGACCTCCTCCGGGTGGGCGCGGCGGGCGGAGCCGCCCTCGCCGCCGCCGGCATCCTGCTGCCCGGCACCGCGCACGCTTCCGCACGCCCCACCGTCCTCGGCACGCCGCCCCTGCCCGCGCCCAGGAGCGAGAGGGCCGCCGGGTCCGCGCTGCGCCCCTTCGGCCGGCACCTGGCCTTCGGGGCCGATCCGTCCCAACAGGTGGTCGTCTCCTGGCAGGTACCGGGTGCGGTGACCGCGCCCTTCGTCCGGATCGGCCTCCAGCCCGGCGACTTCGGCTCCCCCGTCGCCGCCGAAGTCCGCACGCTGGTCAGCAAGCTCTCCTGGCAGCACCCGGTCGAGGACCAATCCCTGGTCAAGCCGACGACCGTCACCCAGTACTACCTGCACGCACAGCTGGACCGCCTGATCCCGGACACCACGTACTACTACGTCGTGGGCCATCAGGGCTACGACCCCGCAGGGCAGCGCGCGCAGCCCGGCGACGTGGCGAGCTTCCGCACCGCGCCCGCCCCGGGACGCGGCACCGGGTTCACCTTCACGGCCTTCGGCGACCAGGGCATCGGGTCCAACGCGGCCGCCACCGGCCGGCTGGTCGCCGGCCTCGGCCCCGCCTTCCACCTCCACATGGGCGACCTGTCGTACGCCAACAGCGGCGGCAGCGGCCAGACCGGCGACACATACGACGCCCGCCTGTGGGACGCCTTCTTCGTGCAGAACGATCCCGTCGCCGCCCACACCCCCTGGATGATGGCGGTCGGCAACCACGAGATGGAGCCGTGGTACGCGTCCGACGGCTACGGGGGCGTCCGCGCGCGGTTCACGATGCCCGACAACGCCTGGGGCCAGTCCACCGGCATCTACTCCTGGCGGTACCAGAACGTCGGCCTGATCAGCCTCGACGGCAACGACATCTGCTACAACACCCCGACCAACCTGAACCACACCAAGGGCAAGCAGAAGACGTGGCTGGAGAGCCGACTCGCCGCGCTCCGCGCCGACAGGACCATCGACTTCGTCGTCGTCTACCTCCACCAGTGCACGTACTCCACCTGCCACGACAACGGGGCCGAACTCGGTGCGCAGCAGGACTGGGCCCCGCTGTTCGACAAGTACCAGGTGGATCTGGTGCTCAGCGGCCACAACCACATCTACGAGCGCACCGACCCCATCCGCGCCGGCAAGGCCACCCGTAAGGTCGGCTCCGGCGGCACCGTCGACCCCGTGAAGGACGGCACCACCTACGTCGTCGCGGGAGGCGGCGGTGACGCGCTCTACACCTTCCCTGCCGCCGACACCTACCTCGGGCACGAGACCCCGAACGACTCGCCCGTCCCCATGGTGATCTCCGATCCGAGCGGCCACGACCACACCGTCAAGGTCACCTGGTCCAGGGTGCGTTACACCGGCTACTGCCTGGTGGCGGTCGACGCGGCGCCCGCCACCCCGGGCAAGCCGGCCCGGCTGACGGTGCGCTCACTCACCGAGAACGGCACAGCCGTCGACCTGTTCACCGTGCAGCGCAGCTGAGGCGGCGCACCCACTGCCGTCAACCGCGCCGGAGGCGGAAGCGGAGGGCGTGCCGGCCTTGCCGTCCAAGGGCGGGGCCGGGGAGGGCGTCGCCGACGGCTCCGGGGTGCTCGCGGGGCCGGTGGCTGCGGCGGTACCTCCGGGTGTCCGCTGGTCCATGGCCTTGACGGTGAGGGCCCCGGCCCCCAGCACGGCCACCGTCGCGATGGAGGCCACCAGCACGCCACGACGGCCCTGGCGTCGCGTGGGCTGGTTCGGCACGTCGGCGGTGGTCGGCTCACCGTCGCCGCCACCGGCCCCGCCGCGTCCGGTCGCCGCTCATGCGTCGGTGCGGGCCCGGCTCCGCTCGGCCGCCAGCTGGGCGGCCCTGGCGGCGATCGGATTGACGTGGGCCCGGCGCGCCTGCTGCATGGCCGTCAGCCGGTGCACCACCACGATCGCGGCCACGGCCGCCACCAGCCTCAGCGCCGCCCCGGCCGTCTCCACCCGAACCGCGCTGCGCAGTTCCTCCAGGCTGCCGTCCACCGCTATGTGCACGGACTTCAGGACGGAGTAGGCGTACCAGCCGACCAGAAGCGAGCCGATCCAGGTGGACCACCACAGGACCAGAACCCGCTGCGACAGCGTAGGCCGTCGTCCGTCGGCGTCGAGTGGGGCGCTCGCCTGCCAGCAGTCCACCATCAACTGCCAGGGGAACCACAGCAGGACGATCGGGGTGAACCAGGAGCCGATGGTCCAGCCGCGCCCGAGGCGGTGCCCGTTCGGCACCAGCAGATCGGCGTTCTGGCGGACACGGTGGAACCAGCGGATGAACACCACGGCGGTGGCCAGCATCACCACGATCGAGAATGTGTTCACCCCGGTCGCCAGAGTGCCCAGCGAGGCGACCTCGTCGGCGCCGACGTCGCCCGACCCGTCCAGAAGCCGACCGAGGATCGTGTCGCTCCAGAGGTCGATCACGACCACCCATGCCGACACTGCGGCGCTCAGCCCCAGCAGGACGAAGACCGCCACCGCGAGGCCGTTCGCCGAGCGGTATGCCGCCAGCCAGCCCGGAGTCGCCTCGGTGCAGCCGAAGCAGCGCCCGCTCTCGGTCCCCACGGGACGCGCCCCGCACACCACACACACCATCAGACCGTCAACTCCTGGATTTGCCGCGCGCCCGGACATCCGCGCTGGCCACGCCGAAGCCCCGACCGGGGCAGGCTCGCCGACCTTAGGGGGTCCACGACCTCTTCCGCCAGCAGGAATTCACAGCTCGGCGACGGTATCCGCACATAGCCGACAGATCGTACGGGCGTCGGGCCGTCCGGGGTGAAACGCCTCCGGCGCGGCACTGCCGGCGAGCACGGGCCGGCCGATGGAACACGACGTGCCGACGGACGGAGTCCTGACCCCGCCCCGTTTCGGCTCCGCCCGGGCGCCTTCGTACGCTGGGAGGACATCAGGGGGCGCCCGGTCTGCTGGACACCGGCCGAAACCAGCCGAAACCGCGCGGTCCACACCACGCGCCGCCGGCATCCAGCATCCTGGACCCGCCCCTTCCCGGCCTTGGCCGGGATCGCGCTTGGGAGGAACCGCCGTGGGGAAGAAGATCCCGGTCCGGACCGGATGTCAGAACTGCTCGCGATGCACCGGCTCGATCGGCGGCAACGCGGCCCGCAAGGCGGCGCGGGGTACCGGGGTGACGGTGGGAGCGCTCGTCACCGTCGGGGTGAGCCTGCTGTTCATCCGGAAGTGCCGCGCGTGCGACCACCCCATGGGTAGCCACCACCACCGCTGACCACGGACCTCGACGGGCCCGTCCGGCCCCCGTCGGATCCGGACAGGCCCGTCGGCCGGCGGCTCAGGCCGCTTGGTCGTCCAGGTGCTTCAGGAAGTCCAGCAGCGCCTCGTTCACCTCGGCCGGGCGCTCCTGCTGCGTCCAGTGCCCGGTCTCCGGCAGCCGGACGTGGCGGTGCAGCCGGGGCACCCGGCCCAGCAGGTGCGCCAGCACGTCCGGCGGGACGAGCGCGTTCACCAGGTCCAGTTCGCCGGCCACGTACAGCGCCGGGACCTGCACCGTCAGGCCGTCGAAGGCGGTCAGCAGTTCGGCGTTGCGGTCGATGTTGCGGTACCAGTTGAGCCCGCCGGTGAAGGCGTGCTCGCCGTGCCGGGCGTAGTCGGCCGCGAAGGCGTCGATGTCCGCCTCGGTGAGCCAGTCCGGCAGCCGCTCCGGCTCCGGGAC
This sequence comes from Kitasatospora sp. MAA19, assembly GCF_029894125.1. Classification (GTDB taxonomy): domain Bacteria; phylum Actinomycetota; class Actinomycetes; order Streptomycetales; family Streptomycetaceae; genus Kitasatospora. The sequence goes on along the minus strand of NZ_JARXYZ010000022.1, from coordinate 51,549 downwards.
GGTGTCCAGCAGGGTCTTGCCCTCGGGCACGACCCACGCCCGTGGCTTGCCGTCGGGGTGGGTGCCCCCGAGGATGCGGCGGAAGCTCGACTTGATGTCGGCCGCCAGCTCGGCGTCGGCCCGGCCGGGCTGCTGGAAGTAGATCTGGTAGAAGCCCTCGCCGAACCTCTCCCGGGACTCGCTCGTCGGCCGCAGCCCGCTCACGCCCACCGGCGGGACGCTCAACCCGGCGACGCCGCGCACCAGATCCGGCCGCAGCGTGGCGGCGGCCCAGGCGACCGGGGCGCCCCAGTCGTGCCCGACCACGACGGCCCGCTCCTCGCCGAGCGCGCCGATCAGCGCCGTCACGTCGCCGACCAGGTGCAGCAGGCTGTACGCGTCCACGGACTCGGGCTGCTCGCTGCGGGCGTACCCGCGCTGGTCGGGGGCGACGACCCGGTAACCGGCCTCCGCGAGGGGGCCGAACTGGTGCCGCCAGGAGTACCAGCTCTCCGGGAAGCCGTGCAGCAGCAGGACCAGGGGGCCCTCGCCCTGTTCCGCCAGGTGCAGCCGCACGCCGTTCACCTCGACGTGGCTGTGCTTGATCGCGTCGTTCAACTCCCGCTCCCGGTCCGCTCCGAAGGTCCGGGGCGTCGGCCGCCCCGGTTCTGCCCGCCCCAACACCCCCGGAGCCCCGGGCATTCCCCCCGCCCCGCACGCGACGCGGCCGAGGCCGCCCCGGAACTCCGGGACGGCCTCGGCCTCATGGTGGTGCGTCAGTTCACCGTGTAGCTGTACGGGATCGCCGCGAGCACCGAACCGGTGGTGCTCAGGACGTTGTTGGCGGTCGCCAGCGAGGTGGGGCCGGACACCAGGTACAGCACACCGTGGACGGTGCTGCCCTTCGGGCCGGTCGGGGTGACGGTCACCTGCAGCGAGCCGCTGGCACCCGGCTGGACGGTCACCGGGTTGGCGGCCGGGGCCGTGGCGTCGACCGCGCGGGCGTACGGGTCACCGGTGCTGGAGGCCAGCGCCGGGTCGAACGCCTGGGTGTGCGCGGTCGCCGTGATGGTGGCGGTGCCGGTCGGGGCGCCGGCGGTGCCGAACGGACCGATCTGCTGCAGGAAGGTGCCCCACACGCCGGGGAGGATCGGCTGGGCCTGGCTGCCGGTGTCGGTCACGACCGAGATGGTCGAACCGTCCTGGGCCTTCTTCAGGTCACCGAAGAGGTCCGGCGAGCCGGTGGTGCCGGACAGCTCCAGGTGGGCCGGCGTCGAGGAGGCCGCCACCGCCTTCAGCTGGTCGGTGCCCGGCGGGACGAGGAAGGACGGCACCGCGGAGGTGAGGCTCAGCGGCAGGCTGACCGTCGCGGAGGCGCCCTGCGGCACCAGCGGGAGGTCCGCCCGGCGGTCCAGGCGACCGTCGGCCGAGATGTTCTGCGGGGCGACGGTGTTGTTGGTGTAGTTCACCTGGACGGTGACCGGCTTGCCGGCCGCCAGCTTGGTGCGCGCGTCGTTCGGCAGGCCGGCGGCGGTGGCGCGGTTCTGGTTGAACGCGACGGTGCCGGTGAAGTCCTGGGCGAGCTCCTGGCCGCTGACCGGGCCGAGCACGTTCAGGACGAACCGCCAGCGGCCGGCGGCCGGGTTGACGGTGGTGGCCGAGACGCCCCCGGTGGTGCCGGTCAGGTTGCCCTGCGCGTCGAGCAGGCCGTTGCCCTCGATGTCGATCGGGGTGCCGTTCGGGCTGATCAGCGCGCCCTGCATGAGCAGCTTCGAGTCCTTGGCGACGGTGAGGCCGACGCGCAGGTCCTTCTGGCCCTTCGGGACGTCGAAGGCGTACGCGAAGCTCTGCGTCGGCGAGGAGCCGCGGCCGTTGCCACCGGTGATGGTGCCGGTGAAGGTGCCGGTGCCCTGGTTGACCGGGACGAGGCTGCGGAGCACGACCGGGACGCTGGTGGTGGTGCCGTTGGAGCCGGCCACGGTGATCGACTCGCTGGAGTCGCCGCTGGTCGCCGGGGTGGTGAGCTGGACCTTCAGGGTCTTGGTCTCACCCGGCTTCAGGTCCGCGACGGTCGGGCTGACGGCGCCGGCCGGCACCGCGCGCTGGGTGGCGGTGCCCAGCTGGACCGGGCCGTTGTAGCCGGCCTTGCCCGCCGGGGTGTACAGGATGGCGGTCCACTCGCCGGCCACCGGGTGCGGGACGTCCACCAGGCCGAAGTTCGCCGAGGTGGCACCGCCCTGCGGACGGGTGTTGGTCTCGAAGCGGCCCGACGGGTCGAGCAGCGTCATGCGGACCACCGGGCCGTTGACGACCGGGCTGGCCGCACCCTGCCAGGCGATCGACGCCGCGAGGCGGTCGGCGCCGGCCGGGACGGTGAACTTGACCTGCTTCTGCACCCAGGTGGCGCCGTTGGTGGCGTACTTGAAGGTGTCGGTCGAGGCCGTGTCCAGCTGGACGGTCTGCTGGTTGCTCGCCTGCGGGACGAAGGTGCGGGTCGCACCGCTGACCGTCTGGGTGGCGCCACTGGTGTTGGTGACGGTCACGTCGGCGGTGTGGGTCGAGCCGGGGGTGCCGGCGACGTCGACCTGACCGGAGGTGACGACGACGGTCTTGCTGTCGGACGAGCCGGAGCCACCCTGGTAGCCGCGGGCGGCCTCGACGGCCGCACGGACGTTCAGCAGACCGGCGCCCTGCTCCTCGGCCGGCACGCCGAGGTCCTGAGCGGTGCCGGTGATGAACTTCTTCACCAGCGCCGGAGCGGGCGACTGGCCGTGGTGGGTGTCGCGGTAGGCCTGGATGACCAGGGCCGCGGCGCCGGTGACGAACGGCGCGGCCTGGCTGGTGCCGCCGAACGACTGGATCGGCGAACCCTGGCCGCTGAAGCCCGTGCAGTCGGTGTACTTGCTGGTGTCGGGCGAGCAGAGCGCCCAGTCCGACTCGCCCGGCGCGACCAGGTCGACCGTGCGGCCGGCCTGGGTGAAGCCGCCCGAGGAGAGCGCGGAGATGCGGTTGTCGCTCCAGGTCTTGTTGGAGAACTGGGAAGCCGCGTAACCGGTCTGCTGGTAGTTCTGGTTGTCCGTGGAGGCACCGACCGCGATCACGTTCGGGTCGGTGGCCGGGGTGCCGATGGTGCCGCTGATGCCCGCGTCGCCGGAGGAGACGGAGACGGTGACACCGGCCTTGACGGCCTGGTCGTTGAAGAGCGAGATGGTGTCGTGCGCGCCGCTGTCCGGGGTGACGTTGCCGCCGAAGGACTCGTTCAGCACGTCGACCTTCGCGACCGAGACCGCGTAGTCGATGGACTGCAGGATCGACGAGTTGGACATGATCTCGCCGCCGGCCCGCAGGGCGACCAGCGAGGCGTCCGGGGCGAGGCCGCGGATGCGGATGTTGCAGCCGGCCGGCAGGGCGCGCGAGGAGTTGACGAACTTCGCGACGTCGTACACCTGGCGGCCCTGTGCGATGACCGCCGAGGCGTCGCCGAAGGCCTCCGCGCCACCGGTCGGCGCGTCCACGCCGTCGCCCGCGAAGTCCTGGTAGTCGACGACCGCGTGCGAGCCGTCGGCCCGGATGAAGTCCGGGTTGTTCGGGTCGAGGCCGTCCGCGATGTAGGCGACCTTGACGCCCTTGCCGGTGGCCAGGTCGGCCGCGCCGGGCTTGCCGCCGGCGCCGACGGCGTGCGTGGAGTAGAGGCCCTCCGGCTCCAGCAGCGGCTGGGACGGGTCGGACGGGCAGACCGTGTTGGTCGCGTTCTGCTCCGCGCCCTGGCTGCCGTTGCTGCCCGAAACGGCCTGCGGGGCGGCGGCGGCCTTGGGCGCCTTGGCGCCGGCCGTGGTGTCCGCGGCGTCCTTCTTGGCCGCGCCGGCGGCCGGCGGCGCGACGGCGACCTGCTCGTCCGCCACCACCGAGGCGACGGCCGGGTCGGCGAGCAGCGCGGCGCGCAGCGCCGGGCTGACGGTGGCCGAGAACGCGTTCCCGACCACGAAGCTCTTGATGTTGGTGCCGCCGTTGGCCTTGACCTTGTCCAGCAGCGGCGCCTGGGCGTTCGCGGCCTTCTGCTTACGGGCGCCGAGGTGGCCGTTGTCGGCCGGGGCGTCCGCTATCTGGTCCTTGAGAATCACGATCACCGGCACCGGGGCCCCGTCCGCGGACGCCACGGGGGCGTTCTGCGAGTCGGGGACCGGAGTCGCGTTGGCGCTGGACCCGAAGGTCAGGACCATGGACGCGGCGGTGACCGTGACGGCAGCTGCTAGCTGGGATTTCCGCCAGCCGATCAATGGACATCCTTTCGTCTGATGAGACGTCAGGTTGCGCAGCCCAGCGTACGCGGATCCTGTCGGACGCGTGGTTGCTCCGGACCGCGCGTCCCGACAGCGGTCGCATTCCAGCGCATCCGACACGACCACGACAAGGGGGGAAATGCCCATTAAAAAGTAAAAAAGACCATCAGAAAGTAAAATTCACAGCAGAAATCGGGCCATGTCCGCCCCTTTTCCCCTGACCGGGCCCGGCCGGATCCGTTCGATCCCGGTCGAAAAATGTCGGTGGCGAACTCTGGACACTGGCGAACCACCGCCACCTGCGACACATCGTCAACACCGCCACAGACCCTTCCCCGCACGCCCGCACTGAAACCGGACATGACAGAGCCGGCGGCCGCGGGAGGGCGGCCGGAAAGCCCGGCCGCCGCGACCGCAAGGACGGGATCAGGAGGCCGCGAACCGCTCCTGGGCGTCCGCCAGATCCTCGGCGGTGGGCGCGTCGTCCTGGGTCAACCGGTGGCGCCAGTACCCGGTGAAGTCGATCGACGACTTCGGCACCCCGCGCTCCTCCACCAGCTGCCGGCGCAGCGCCCGCACCGCGCCCGCCTCGCCGGCCAGCCAGGCGAACGGCGTGCCGCCCGGCAGCCCGGCGGCCCGGACGGCCCCGACCAGCGCCTCCCCCGGAGCCCGCCCGCACCGGGTCAGCCAGTGCACGGCCAGTTCGGCACCGCTCTCCAGCGGCTGCCGCTCGGCCTCGTCCGCGACCTCGACGAACGCCACCGCCCGCACTCCGGCGGGCAGCGCCGCGACCAGCGTCGCGATCGCCGGCAGGGCCGTCTCGTCCCCGGCCAGCAGCACCCAGTCGGCAGCGGCGGCCGCCTCGGCGAACGGGACCGTCGGGGCGTACAAGGCCGAGGGACCGACCATGCCGAGCCGCTGCCCGGGCGCGGCGCGGTCCGCCCAGGCCGCGGCCGGACCGCTGTCGCCGTGCAGGACGAAGTCGATCTCGACCAGCCGGGTGCCGGGCCGACGGCGGCGGAGGGTGAAGCTGCGCAGCAGCGGGCGCGCGGCCTCGGGGATCGCCAGGTACGCCTGGTACCAGCTCATCGGATCGTCGCTCTGCGCCGGCAGTTCGGGCTCCGCCTGCCCGGGGCGGGGGAAGCACAGCTTGACCTGCTGGTCGGGCGCCACGCCCACGGAGTCCGCCAGGGCCCCGGCCTCGAAGGTGACCCGGGCGGTGCGCGGCGTGATCCGGCGGACCTCGACGACCTCGACGAAGGTGACGGGCAGTGTCATCGCGAAACCCCTTCGATTGATAACCTTACGGCATAAAGAGTTGCCGTGGCCGAAGTTACTTTACGCCATAAGGAGTTGCTGCATGGTCGTCTACGCGGGACAGGGCGACGCCCACCGGTCCCTGTCCCTGCTCTGGGGCGCGACACCGGAACCGGGCACCGGGCGTACCGGGCGCAGCGGCCCCAAGCCGGGCCTCAGCGTGGACGCGATCGTGTCCGCCGGCATCGCGGTGGCCGACACGGACGGCATGGCCGCGCTCTCGATGCGCGCCGTCGGCGAGCGGCTCGGCCGCACCGCGATGGCCCTCTACACCTACGTGCCGGGCAAGGCCGAACTCCTCGACCTGATGCACGACCGGGCACTCGCCGAACTCCCGGCCGACCCCCCGGTCGCGGACGGCTGGCGATCGGCCGTCACCGCCTGGGCCGAGGAACTGTACGCCTGCTACCTGCGCCACCCCTGGATGCTCCAGGTGTCCCAGGCCCGCCCGGTGCTCGGCCCGGCCGAACTGGCCGCCATGGAACGCCTGTTGCGCGCCCTGCGGCCGGCCGCCCTCGCCCCGGGGCGGCTGCCCGGCGTGGTCGCGGCGCTCTGGCAGCTCGTCCGCGGCATGGCGGCGGTGGCCGCCGAATCGCGCGGCGCGGCCGCCGCGACCGGCGTCGCCGACGAGGACTGGTGGACCACCCGATCCGCCCGACTCGCCGAACTGGCACCGGACTTCCCCGAGCGCTTCCCCCTGCTGACCGCACTGCAGGGCGCCGCCGACGGTACCCCGCAGGACCGCGACCAGGAGGCCTTCCGCACCGGCCTCGCCGTCCTGCTCGACGGCGTGGCGGCCTCCGCCGCTGCCGCTGATTAGCCCCGGCGGGCCGCGGGGATCGCCAGCAGGATGCCGAGCACCAGCAGGATGGCGTACCCCGCGGTCTCATGACCCTCCGGCACCAGGAAGCGGACGAAGCCGAACAGGCGGAAGCCCTCCAGCCGGTCCGCCAGCAGGCCGGACCCGCCGCCGAGGATCAGGACGAAACCGAGATAGCCGAGCAGGGTCTTCATACCCCGAGCCTAGACAGCGCCCCGCGCCCGGAAATCCGACTTTCGGCGCGACCCGACCCATCGAAGGTAGCGACCACCGCGATGCCCGGGGCTGAACGGACCGCCCTGTGCTTCGGGCTCCGCCGGTCCCCCGACCCGCCGGGGGTGAAGGCCCGGCCGGGCCGGGTGGTGGGAACGGGAGAGGGGCACCGGGTGTGTCCGGTGCCCCTCTCCTCACGGTGCGCGTCCGCTTCGGCGGGCCGGTCCCGCCTCGGCGGCGGTCAGTTCATGAAGGTGACGTCCCAGTGGCTGCCCTCGTTGGCGTAGATGTTGCCCGAGGGAGCGGTCCACAGGTCGGCGCCGTCGGCGCGGGTGCCGCTGTGCGCGAAGTTGCCGGTGATGTAGTTGGTGAGGCAGCTCATCATGCCGAAGTCCAGCTTGTAGCCGTTCCCGTGGCTGTAGGTGCCGCTGGCGTGGCCGGTCTCGGTGCCGCCGGTGATGTTCAGCGGGCAGCTGCCGACCGCGTGCTTGAGCGCGACGGCGCCGTCCGCCGAGGCGCGGCGCAGGCCGTCGAAGGAGGTGCAGCTGCTGTTGTTGCGGTCGGAGCAGCCGCCCGAGGAGGACCAGGTGATCCCGGCGGACGAGAGCATCGAGGCGGCCTGCGACTGGCTCAGGGTGTCGCCACCGCCGCCGCCGGTGCTGCCGCCGCCGGAGACCAGGGCGGCCCAGGTGGCGGGGCCGACGATGCCGTCGACCGGGTTCAGGCCCGCGGACTGCTGGAAGTTCCGCACCTTGGAGTCGGTGCCGGCGCCGAAGGCACCGTCCACGGCGAGCCCGGCACCGTGGGCGTTCAGCTGGACCTGGAGCGCCTTGACGGCGTCGCCGTTGTCGCCCTGACGGACGGTCACGATCAGCTTGGACCAGGTGTCGGTGCCGACGACGCCGTCCACCGGGTTCAGGCCGTTCGCGCTCTGGAAGCTCTTGACCTTGTCCTGGGTGCCGGGGCCGAAGGCACCGTCGGCGGTGGTCCCGAAGCCGCGGGCGCTCAGCAGGTACTGGACGGTGGTCACATTGTCGCCCCGGTCACCGTTCTGGACGATGGGCCAGCTCGCGGCCTGGGCGACGGGGGCGGACAGCAGTGCCGCAAGGATCGCGGCGAACATCGCGGCGACTACGGCCGAGACGCGCTTCATGACGGTTCCTCACTGAGTGGGAAGGAAAGTGGAGAGGGGGTGGCGGCAGGGAAGGGCCGCCGCCGGAAGCGGAGCGGGGCGGTCGTGATCAGAAGTACGTCGGGATGAACTGGTAGCACGGCTGGGTGTGGCTGTAGACCATCGAGTTGCCCGTGTTCTTCCCGACGATGCCGTCCGGCACGATGCTCGGGTTGCTCTGGCTCTGGACCTGCTGGAAGTACGTCACCAGCCCCTTGGTCCGGGGACCCCAGAGGCCGTCCTCCTTCACCGAGACACCCTGGATGCCACCGTTGGAGGCCCAGGTGTTCAGCAACTGCTGTACGCACAGCACGCTCTGGTAGCTGTTCGGGTACCCGTCGCCGATGTAGTCCGCGGTGGTCGACGCCTGCGCCGGAGCGGCCAGCGCGAGCGTGGCGCCCGCCGTGGCCAGGGCGAGAGCCGTCTTGAGACCGAGCTTTGTCCGCATCATGGTGTGCCCCTTCCTGTGGGCCCGGGGAGGGAGTCCGGGCGGCCACCAGCCAAGCAGCGCCTCACGCGTCCCACCAGGTCATGCCGTCCCGGGACGCGGCCGGGACGGCCGTCCACGTTCATCCGGGGTCCGGGAAGCGGCAGTGTGGTCAGGGCGCGGGGGTGGTGGCCGGTGCCGGGGGCTTGGGCACCGGCATGGCGCTCGCGCGGGCGGCAGGGTCGTTGACGACGCTGGTGCAGGCCGCGCCGCCGGACCGGTGGCCGCACACCTGGAGAGTGGTGTCGCCCGGGCCCGCGTCGACCATCACCGAGTAGTTGTCGTAGCCCCAGTGGATCAGGGCGGTCTCCTGCTCGCCGGTGTTGGTGGTGATCGTGGCGCTGTCACCCGGGGAACCGTTGGTGATCCCGGCCCAGGCGGCCCGGCAGCGCGGGCTGTAGTGGACATAGAGGATCGCCTCGCCCACGTTGCCGGTCAGCAGGGTGCGCTCGTCGAGGTCGCACCCCTGGGTCTGAGGGTCCTTGCCCGCGCAGCCCACGCCCTGACAGGGCGTCGGCGCCGTCGGCGTCGTCGCTGCCGCCACCGGCTGCGATCCGGTCCGGTCGTCGTGCGTGCCGCGTGGGTACAGGGCCGCGAACAGTGCGAACGCGGCGACGACGGCCACGCCCAGGAGGGTCGCCGGCCGCCGCCACCCGGCGAGCGCCGGCCCGGCGGTGTCGGCGTCCGCCGTGGAGGGGGACGGATCCGGCGACGCTGCGGGCTCGACCGCTTCGACCGGCGGCGCGGGTGTGGGTACGGGTGCGGGCGTCGATATGGGTACGGCGGCGGGTGCGGCCTCCGTGTCGCGGGCGGCCTCGGCCTGTCGCAGGAGGGAGGTCAGCAGCGCGGCGTCGCACTCCACCGCCGCGATCAGGCCGGACAGCGCCTGCGAGGTGATCAGGCGCTTCCCGTTCAGCCACCGCTCCCAGGACGCCTTGCTGAGGTGGGTCCGCTTTCCCAGGTCGGCCAGCGAGATCCGGTGCGCGTCCTTGACCGCGCGCAGTTCCTCGGCCAGGCGCCGAGCCGGCTCCGAAAGATCAGCGGGGAGTGGCTTCCAGGACTGGCTCATCTCGGCTACCTCGTCAGGTGGATCGATGGGAGGCGTGGGACTGATTGCAGCCTGTGAGTTTATGCGGTCATTGCCTGTCCTTTCCACGCCTCCACGGACCGGCCCCGCCCCTGCCCGGGCCCCGCCCGGAGCCGCCGATCGGGACCGGCGTTCCGGGAGATCGTCTCAACTTGCTCCGGCCCGGCGTCTCAAAGCACAGCTCAGGGCCGTGGTGCGGGTTGGGTCGTCCCACAGCTTTCGGAGCTCTCGCATCTCACCGGAGGATGCCGCAGAGTTTGCATGGCTTTTGACCACACCAGAGTGAGCCACACCAGAGTGAGTACGGGGAGTAGCACCATGGTCCGCCACCTTGCATCCGGCAACACGCCTCCGGCCCCTGCCGATCAGCTCGCCAGCGAGCTCCAGGCGCTGAAGTCCGGTTCCGGTCTGACGTACGTCCGGATCAGCGAACGCACCCACTACGCGAAGTCCTCGTGGGAGCGGTGGGTGAACGGCAAGCAGTTCCCGCCCCGCGACGCCGTCGAGCGGATCGCCGGCCTCTGCGAGGGCGACGCCGCGCACCTGCTGGACCTGTGGAACCTGGCGGACGCCTGTCGCGCGGCGGGCGGTGCGCCGGACCGCACGGCGCCGGTCGGGCCGGCCGGCGCCGTGCGGTCCGAGGACCGGGACCGGGACCGCCAGCAGGTGGCCGTCCTGTGGTCACTGGCCTCGCTCGTGCTGATCCTGACGGCGGGTCTGGTGCTGACCACCGCCGACCGGCGGACCTTCCGGCGCAGCAGCTGATCCACCGGCCACGACGCCGCGTTCACCCCGGGACGGTTCCGGAAACGACGATGCCCCCGCGGAGCGCAGCGGCTCCGCGGGGGCATCGGGGGTGTCCTGGTCGTCCGATCAGTACCAGTTGTGGGACTGCCAGAAACTCCACGCCGAGCACGGGTCGCCGTAGCGGCCCTTGATGTAGTCCAGGCCCCAGCTGAGCTGGGTGTTCGGGTTGGTCTGCCAGTCGGATCCGGCGGCGGCCAGCTTGTCGCCGGGGAGCGCCTGCGGTATGCCGTACGCACCGGACGACGGGTTGGTCGCGTAGACCTTCCAGCCGCTCTCGTGGATGTAGATCTGGTCCAGGCAGCCGAACTGGCCGCTCACGCTCCAGCCGTGGCTGCCGAACTTCCACTGGGCGGTGATCTGCACGGTCCGCGCGATCCCCAGCGCGTTCATGGTCGCCGGCCCGGCGATGCCGTCGTAGCTCAGGCTGTGCGCACGCTGCCAGGTGGTGACGGCGTCGGTCGTCCCCGAGCCGTAGGCGCCGTCCGCGCCCGAGCCGACCGCGCGCTGCACCTCGGCGACCTTGTTGTGCAGCGCGAGTTCGGTGCGGCCGCCGTACACGCCGTCCTCGTCGAGCCCGTTGTCGTGCTGGAAGCTGCGGACGGCGGCGGTGGTGTTCGGGCCGTAGGTGCCGTCGACGCCGCCGCCGGCCAGGTAGCCGATCCCCACCAGGTTGCGCTGGAGCCAGGTGGTGGAGTCGAGTGCCTGTGCCGGTGCGGGCAGCAGGGCGAGTGCGACGAATGCGAGCGCGGCTGCGGCGAGTCCGCGCAGGGCCGAGGTACGTTTCACGGGTCATCCCTCCAGGGCCTGTCGGGTGATCAGGCGGTGTCGCCCACTGTCGGGCTCAACTGGCCGTCCCACCAGGGATCCTGGCGTCCCAGGGACGTCCCCGCAGCCCTCGGGGTGCCCGGTGGTCCCGGCGTGTGCGGCCGCCGACGCCGGTGCCCCTCGCGGGCGGCAGGTCCGCGAGGGGCACCGGCGGATGCGGCGTCAGGCGACCAGCCGGCTCCAGGTCCGGGCGTCGACCACGCCGTCGGCGGGCAGCGACGCCGAGTTCTGGAAGGACGTCACCCCGGACTGCGTGCCGGGGCCGAACGCGCCGTCGACCGTCACCGGGATCCCGTGCGCGACCAGCTGGCTCTGCACCGCCGTCACCGCGCTGCCCGAGGCGCCGCGGGCGAGCGGCGCGACGGCCTGGCTCCACGTCTGGTTGCCCGCGACCCCGTCCGCCGAGGCGTGCGTGGTGTTCTGGAAGGCCGTCACGGCGCTCTGCGTGGCCGGCCCGTACGACCCGTCCACGGTCAGGGTCGCACCGTGCTGCACCAGCAGGTACTGCAGCGTCTTCACCCGCTCGCCCGAGGCCCCGCTGCTGAGCATCGGCCACACCGGCCCGGTCGGGTCCCCGCCGATCCGCGCGGCCACATCGCGGCGCAGCTGCGGGAGCAGCGCGTACAGGCGGTCGCCGGGGCACTCGGTGTTGTTGAAGTCCCGGTGCCCGTAGATCTGGTAGGCCCGCAGCCCGTACTGGCGGCAGATGGAGGTGATCAGGTCGACCAGCGCCGCGTACTGCTCGCTACGCGGGTCGACGGTGCTGTAGGTGCCCTCGTTCTCGATGCCGATCGCCACCGTGTTCTGCGCCGTGCAGTGGGCGGACTCTACGTGCTGGGTGCCGCCGAGCAGCGTGGACAGGCTGTTGTGGCGGCCCTCCATGATGTACGCGCCGCGGCTGATGGTGAAGTGCTGGCCGGTGTCTATCCAGCTCTCGCTGTCCATCTGGTAGGTCTGCATCGACCGGGCCAGTGAGAACGCGGCCGCCTGCGAGTAGTCCGTCACGTTGGCGGTCGCGGTGTGGTGCACGATCACCTTGTCCGGCACGCCGGCCAGGACGTTGATGGGGCTGCTGGAGGGCCGGGCCCCCCACGCGTTCGTGTCGGCGATCGCCGGTCCACCGGCGGCCCGTGCCACCCCGGCGGGCAGCACGGACGAGAGCAGTGCACCGGTACCGATCGCGAAGGCGCCGGCCAGCACCGAGCGGCGGCCGGGGTGGGACGGGGTCGGGTCGGGGTTCATACGGGGCTACCTGGTCCTCAGCTGGTCGGGTGGTGGTGAAAACACCGCTGCCCTCGGGCCTCTTGACGGCGCGAGGGCAGCGGTGGAGTCCGGGCCCGGCGGGCGGGGTGTCGCGCGGCCGGCCGGGTCGGCTCCGGTCGCGTCGACGACGCGGCGCGGCAGAGCCGGGTGGCTCCGGAGCAGACGCGCTGCTACCTGGTCAGGAGCTGGTGGGCAGCGCGGCCCGGCACTTGCCGTCCCACCCCTGGTCGCCGTAGTCGAGCAGCAGGTCACCGGTGAGGGGGCCCACGATGCCGTCGGCGTGCTTCGCGTAGCTGATCAGCATGTTCTGCATCCAGATCACCGCGCTGCGGGTGTTCGGGCCCCAGTAGCCGTCCTCCTTGAGCGACGGGTAGTTACCGCCCCGGGCGAGGGAGAACTGGTTGAAGTCGTGTTGGACGCACTGCACGGCGGTCCAGTCGTTGGCCTGGTTGTCACCGACGTATCCGGCCTGGGTGTTGGCACTGGCCGTGCCGGCCAGCGTGGTCGCCGCGATGGCGGCGGACGCCGTCACCACGGCGGCACGCTTGACCAGGGAGTGAATCGCCACGGTTCTCCTCGGGCTAGGGCATGGTCCGCACTCGACGGACTCGATGACCGCCACGCTAGGAGCGGCACGGTCCGGACCACCACGCTTCGCCGTCCCCGAACCGTCCCTGGACCGTCCCTGATCCCGTCCCGGGACGTCCGAGATCCGGCTTCACCCGCCCACGGACCGTCAGCGACCGGATCGTGCCCGCCCCAGCGGCTGCGCGAGTCCGGCGCACCCTGGAGTGGAAGTCACCGAGTCGCCGGCCGGATAAGCGATGGCCTCGGCGATCTGCGCCGGGTCAGCCGAGCGCCCGGTCGAGGTTGAACGCCGCGCTGATCAGCGAGAGGTGGGTGAACGCCTGGGGGAAGTTGCCCAGTTGTTCACCGGTCGGGCCGATCTCCTCGGCGTAGAGGCCGAGGTGGTTGGCATAGGTGAGCATCTTCTCGAAGGCCAGCTGGGCCTCCTCCAGGCGCCCGGCGCGGGCGAGCGCCTCGACGTACCAGAAGGAGCAGATCGAGAAGGTGCCCTCGGTTCCCCGCAGGCCGTCCGGGCTGGCCTGCGGGTCGTAGCGGTAGACCAACGAGTCCGACACCAGGTCCGTGGTGAGCGCGTCCAGGGTCGAGAGCCATTTGGGGTCGGTGGGCGAGATGAACTTGGCCATCGGCATCATCAGCAGGGAGGCGTCGAGTACGTCGCTGTCCAGGCCCTGGACGAACGCTCCCCGCTCGGCCGACCAGCCGCGCTGCATGATCTGCCGGTAGATCGCGTCACGGCTCTGCCGCCAGCGGGGGAGGTCGGCGGGCAGGCCGCGCCGGTTCGCCATCCGGATGGCCCGTTCGATCGCCACCCAGCACATCAGCCGCGAGTACAGGAAGTTCCGTCGACCCCCTCGGGTCTCCCAGACGCCTTCGTCGGGCTGGTCCCAGTGACCGCAGAGCCAGTCCACCACGACACCGACCTCGTCCCACCGGTCGCTGCTGATCGGCTGTCCCCACTTGTCGTACAGGTAGACGGAGTCGATCAGCGCTCCGTAGATGTCCAGCTGGAGCTGGCCGGTGGCGGCGTTCCCCACCCGCACCGGAGCGGATCCCAGGTATCCCTCCAGGTGGGACAGCTCGTGCTCGGGCAGTTCGTCGCGTCCGTCGATGCCGTACATGATCTGCAGCGGGCCCGTGGCGGCGATGTCCTGGCCGGAGCCCTGCATGCCCCGCTCGTCGAGGAAGGCCATGAACGCCTCCGCCTCCGAGGTGAAGCCCAGCCGGAGCATGGCGTAGATGCAGAAGGCGGCGTCGCGGACCCACACGTACCGGTAGTCCCAGTTGCGCTCGCCGCCGATCTGCTCGGGCAGGCTGGTCGTGGGCGCGGCCACGATCGCGCCGGTCGGCGCATAGGTGAGCAGCTTCAGCACCAGCGCGGAGCGGTGCACCGTCTCCCGCCACCGACCGTGGTAGCGCGAACCGGCCAGCCAGCGCCGCCAGAACCTGACCGTCGCCTCGAACTGCTCCTCCGCCTCGGCCCGGGGGCAGGCGCGGGGAACGACGTCGTCGCCGATCTGGTCGAGGGCGAACACCGCGGACTCGCCTTCGAGGAGCTTGAAGTGCGACCACACGTCCAGGTCGTCGCACTCGAGCGCCGCGGTGGCCGTCAGCGCCAGCGACATCGACCGGGACCGGAAGAGCGCCTCGTGGGCCCGCAGCTCCACGGTGTGCGGTTCGGCCCCGTAGCCGAAGCGGGGAGCGATCCGCGCCCGGAACGGGAGCGTCCCCCGCACACAGATCACCCGTCGGATCAGCCGGTGCCGGGCCGCCTCGCGCGACTCGTCGACGACCGGCATGAAGTCCTGGATCTCCGCCACACCGTCGGAGGCGAAGAACCGCGTGATCAGCACGTTGGTGTCGGGGAAGTAGAACTGTCGCGTGCGGGTCGGTACATCGGCGGCCAGTTCGAACGATCCGCCCCGGTCGGCGTCGAGGATGGACGCGAACACGCTGGGTGCGTCGAAGCGCGGGCAGCAGTACCAGTCGATGGTGCCATTGGTGCCCACGAGTGCGGCGGTACGGAGGTCACCGATCAGGCCGTGCTCGGAGATCGGCAGGTAGCGGGCGCCGTCCACGCCTCCGAGACAAGCATTCCCGAACGCCATGTCGGCCTCCCTACCACTGCGGCCCGGGCACCGAAGAATGTCCCTATTCATGGTAGTCGGCCCGGACCGCGACCACCCGCCCTGCACGAGGCCACGCGCTGTCGGCATGCCCTCTGACCAGGCCGGACGAGGTCTCCGGGAGGGCGGGGTCGCCGGCTCGCAGCCGATGCCCCCGTTGACCGAAGGCAGTCCTGGCGGGCGGCGCGTGTCCCGGGCGGATGATCACCGATCCGCAGGTGGAGTGCGGCCAGCCGGACGGAGCAGCAGGCGCGGCGGCCCGGCGGCGGCCCGGGTACGTTCGCCGTGTGCAGCAGAAGTCACAGCAGGTCAGCAGGATAGCGGCGGCCGCCGCGGTGTCCGCCCTGGCGCTCGGCGCCGGCGTCCCGACCGCCGACGGCGATCCGACGGCCTTCGGTGCCCCGCCGGCCTTCGGTGCCCCGACTGCCTTCGGGAAGGACTCCGCCGGCGCGGTCGGCGGGGAGCGGCTCGGCCGATCGACCGTCCAGGTCGCGCCGCTGGCTGGTGCGCCCGCGCTCCCGCGCGCGTTGACCGGGCGGTCCTGGCTGATCGCCGACGCCGGCAGCGGCGAGGTGCTCGCGGCCCGCAACGCCCACCTGCCGCTGGCCCCGGCCAGCACCCTGAAGATGCTCTTCGCGGACACCGTGCTGCCCAAGTTCGACCGCGCGACGGAGCACCGGGTGACCGCGGCGGAGCTGGCCGACGTCGGTGTCGGCAGCAGCCTGGTCGGCGTCAAGGAGAACCTGCCGTACCGCGTCGAGGACCTCTGGCGCGGCGTCTTCCTCAGCTCCGGCAACGACGCCGTCCACGTCCTCGCGCACATGAACGGCGGCCTCCAGCAGACCGTCGCGCAGATGCAGGCCCGCGCCAAGGCGCTACAGGCCGGCGACACCAAGGTGGTCTCCCCCGACGGCTACGACATGGACGGCCAGGTCTCCTCCGCCTACGACCTCACCCTGTTCGCCCGCGCGGGGCTGCGCAACGCCGACTTCCGCGCCTACTGCTCGACCCGCACCGCGCGCTTCCCCGGCGGGCTGGACAAGCTCACCGGGCAGCGCATCAGCTTCGACATCGCCAACACCGACCGGCTGCTCGGCAAGTACCCGGGCCTGATCGGCGTCAAGAACGGCTACACCACCAACGCGGGCGCCACCTTCACCGGCGCCGCCCAGCGCGGCGGCCGCACCCTGCTGGTGACGGTGATGCACCCCGAGGCGCAGGCCAAGGTCTACGACGAGGCGGCCGACCTGCTCGACTGGGGCTTCGCGGCGACCGGCAAGGTCCAGCCGGTCGGGCAGCTGGTGGAGGACACCTCCGCCGCCTCCGCGGGCCCGGCCCCCGTGCGCGGCGGGCCCGCCTCCGGCCCCACCGCGAAGGTGGACCCGCAGGCCGTCCAGGACAGCGGACCCGGCCTCGGCCCGGCCGCCTGGACGGCCGCGTCCCTCGGCGCCGCACTCGCGCTCTGGGCCGCCTGGCGCACCGCCGCCCGCCGCCGCGGCGCACCCGCCGCCTCGGCCGCCGCCGCGCCGCCGGCCGAGCTCCCCCGCCCGGGCGCCGGCGCCGTCGGCTCCACCGGTGTCGGCGGGTGCGGCCGGCTGACCCGCCGGGCCCGCGCCCTGGCCGTCACCGCCCGCACCCGTCTGCACCGCTGAGCCCCCGGCCACGGCCACGGCCACGACCGGCCGGCCAGCGGTGATCGGGGCGGGGCCCTAGACTTCCGGCCATGACCACGCCCGACCCCGCCTCGCCGGACCGGCTCGCCCGGATCATCAGCCTCGCCGCCGGGAGCTACCTCCTCGTCAGCACCTACAAGAAGGACGGCACCGCCGTACCGACCCCGGTGTGGGTGGTCCGCGACGGCGAGGCGCTCGGCGTCTGGACCGTCGCGAACTCCTGGAAGGTCAAGCGGATCCGCAACCGCGCGGACGTCCTGGTCGGCCCGTGCGACGTCAAGGGCCGGCCGACCGGCGAGCAGTACCCGGCCACCGCCGAACTCCTCAGCCCCGAGCGCACCGCCGCCTACCGCACCCTGCTGCGGCAGAAGTACGGCCTGCTCGGCGTGCTCACCCTGCTCGGCAGCCGGCTGCGCCGCGGCGAGCGCGGCACCGTCGGCATCCGGATCACGCTGACCTGACGCCCCGCCACCGCCCGGCCTTCCCGGTGGGCGGAGCGGGAGCAGCCCGGGCCGTGGCAGGCTTGGCGACCATGGGAGTCAAGGACGCGGCCGGGGCCCGGGGCGGGCTGTCGCTGCTGGTGGTGGACGGTGCCAACGTGGTCGGGTCGGTGCCCGACGGGTGGTGGCGGGACCGGCGCGGCGCCGCCGAGCGGCTGCGGGACGCACTGGTCGCCGTCGCCGGGCAGGGCCTGCCGGAGCGGCCGGGGCCGCTGGAGGTGGTGCTGGTCGTGGAGGGCGCGGCCCGGGGCGTGCGCGAGGTGCCCGAGGTGCGGGTGGTCGCCGCGACCGGCAGCGGTGACGACCTGATCGTCGAGCTGGTCCGGGCGGCCAGGGCCGATCAGCCTGACCGGGACTGCCTGGTCGTCACCGCCGACCGCGAACTGCGGGCCCGGGTCGGCGCGCTGGGCGCAGCGGTCACCGGGCCGCGCAGCGTGCGGCGCTAGGTGTTCTGCCCCGTGAGGGTGGGGTCAGTCCGCCTGGGTGGCGTACATGCCCCAGTGGATCGCCTGGTCGGAGGCGGTGACGGTGAACTGCAGGTCCCGGCCGGGTCTGGCGGGGATCTCCACCGAGCCGATGCCGATGGCGTCCGCCGGGCACTGGACCGCGAAGTCGGCCGGGGCCAGGCCGGCGACGTGGACCTGCACCGAGCCGCCGCCCTGGCAGCCGACCGTCACGGTGAAGGGCATCGAGGGGTTCACGGAGGCTGACACGGCACCGCCGTCGCCGATCCATTCCGGGATCCAGCCGATTCGGCGCCGGGCGCATTCACCGGCAGCCGGACTCAGTAACGGACGGCCTTGACCACCACGGGCAGCAGCCGCTGCTGTGCCGGGGTTCGGCTGAACGCGATCGGGGCGGCCTGCTCCCCCACCGGGACGTGCTCGGCGCCGACCACCGTGCTGTCCACGGCCCTTCCGGCGGTGTCGGTGAAGTCCACCTGCACCGCGTAGGAGGCCGCGTTGATGCCCTGGTTCTCGATGGTGGCCACGACGGCGGGCAGCCCACCGGAATCGCTCAGCGGCACCGGGGTGAGGGTGACCGAGTCGAGGGCGTTGCCGCCGCCGGGCAGATCGGCGAGCACCGAGGCGGCCTTGGCCTGGGTCTGGGCCTCCTGGGCGGAGACCGAGGCGGCGAACGAGGCCGCCACCGACGCGTCGGCCGTGGGGGCCGCGGACGGCGACCCGGCCGGTGACGGGGAGGCGGTGCCCTCGGAGGCGGTGGCCGACTCGGACGGCGCCGGCGCCGAGGCGGCGACCGAGGGGTTGGTCGACGAGCTGCTGCACGCTGCCAGCACCCCGGCAGCCGCGAGGGCCGCCAGCAGGGCGGCCGCCCGGCGGCGGGGACGGCGGCCCTGCCGACGGCTGGTGGCCGAGGGACTGGGAAGGCTGTGGAGTTCGCGCACCGGGGTTCTCTCTTCTCGCTCGGCGTCCGGCGGCCGGAGGCCCGTATGCACCCCATGCTTCGGGGTGCCCCGGGCGGGAGCGAGAGCTGCACACCCGTTCGAGTGGAGGGGATGACGATCAGCGGGAACGGCTCGGACTCCGGCTCCCGGACGCACCCCCGGTGGTGGGAGGCGGACGGCGTGGGCGATGGAGGGCGCCTCCCGGGGATCACCAACGGGCACCGGCAACTCTTCTGACGGGAAGTAGCCGGGCCCAGCTCAGCGGGAGGCGCCGTCCCGGACGCTACCCGCTCCGTTCGGGTCCGTCATCCGAATAAAACCGCTGGTGGTTCGAACCGTACGGGAACCAACCGCCTCCGCCGTCCGACTGCTGGGGGGTGAGTGCGAAGTCGCCGGGTGTCCGGCCGTTGAGTGTGCTGGCGGGGTTCGCCCTGCTGCTGGTGGTGGTGTTCGTGGCGGCGTATGCCGTGGGACGGCAGGCGGGGCCGGTGTCCCCCGGGCTGAGGCCCGGGAACCAGGGCAGCGACTCGCCCGGGATGGGCGGGCACGACATGGGCGGGATGCGGTGAGCCCGGTCGCGGGGGCCGATGCCGGGGCCCTGGTGAGCACCGATCTGGCGGTCGGCGGGATGACCTGCGCGGCCTGCGTGGGCCGGGTGGAGAAACGGCTGGCCCGGATCGACGGGGTGAGCGCCGGGGTGAACCTGGCGACCGGTCGGGCCCGGGTGCTGCATCCCGCCGCGGTGCCGGTCGCGGAGCTGGTGGCAGCGGTCGAACGCGCCGGCTACACCGCAGAGCCCGCGCCCGAGGGAGTGGGCGTCGGAGTGCCGGACGAGGAGCCGGCGGAGCGGTGGCGGCTGCTGGTGACGGCCCTGCTGGCCGTCCCGGTGGTGGTGCTGTCGATGGTGCCGTCGCTGCAGTTCCCCGCCTGGCAGTGGGTCTGCTTCGCGCTGGCCGTCCCGGTGGTGACCTGGGGGTCGGCCGGGTTCCACCGCCGGGCCTGGCAGGGGCTGCGGCACGCGGCCGCCACCATGGACACCCTGGTCAGCCTGGGGGTGGTGGCGTCCTTCGGCTGGTCGGCGTACGCGCTGGTGTGCGGCGGCGCCGGGGAGATCGGCATGCGGATGCCGTTCTCGCTGACCGCGGACGGCGGCGGCGCGGCGCACGTCTACCTGGAGGCCGCGGTCGGGGTGCCGCTGTTCGTGCTGGCCGGGCGGCTGCTGGAGGGCCGGGTGCGGCGGCGCAGCGGTTCCGCGCTGCGGGCGCTGGCCGAGCTGGGCGCGAAGCAGGTCTGCGTCCGGGCCGGCGGCACCGGGGAGGAGCGCCTGGTGGCGATCGAACTGCTGCTGCCCGGGCAGGAGTTCGTGGTGCGCCCGGGCGAGCGGGTGGCCACCGACGGGGTGGTGGTCGAGGGCGGTTCGGCGCTCGACCTGAGCCTGCTGACCGGGGAGAGCGTCCCGGTGGAGGTCGGTCCCGGGGACAAGGTGGCGGGCGCGACGGTCAACGTCGGCGGCGCGCTGGTGGTGCGAGCGACGGCCGTCGGCGCGGACACCCAGCTGGCCCGGATCACCGCGCTGGTGGCCGAGGCCCAGGCCGGCAAGGCGCGCGCCCAACGGCTGGCGGACGCGGTGGCCGGGGTGTTCGTGCCCTGCGTGCTGGCGGGTGCGGTGTGCGTACTGGGCTTCTGGCTGGGCGCGGGCGCGGCCCCCCAGGCGGCGGTGACGGCCGCGGTCGCGGTGCTGGTGGTGGCCTGCCCGTGCGCGCTGGGCCTGGCCACGCCGACGGCACTGCTGGCGGCGACCGGGCGGGGCGCGGAGCTGGGCGTGCTGGTGCGCGGACCGGAGGTGCTGGAGAGCCTGCGCCGGGTCGACACCGTCGTCCTGGACAAGACCGGGACGCTGACCACCGGGCGGATGGAGCTGGCCGAGGTCACGGTGGCGCCGGGCCTCGACGAGCGCGAGGTGCTGCGGCTGGCCGGCGCGGTGGAGCACCGCTCGGAGCATCCGATCGGGCGGGCCGTGGCGGCGGCCGCGCGGGAGCGCTGCGGCCCGCTGCCCACGGCGGACGGCTTCGCGGCCGCCACCGGGCTCGGGGTGTCCGGGGCGGTCGAGGGCCGTGCCGTCCGGGTGATCCGCCCGGACGGCACGGCGCAGCCGCTGCCCACCGCCCTGGCGGACGCCGTCGCCGCGGCTGCGGACGCGGGCCGCACCGCCGTCGTGGTGGAGCTGGACGGGCGGGCCTCGGCCGTGCTCGCGGTCGGCGACACGCTGCGCTCGGGCAGCTGGCGGGCGCTCCACCGGCTGCGCGGGATGGGCCTGGAGGCCGTGCTGGCGACCGGGGACGGTCCGGGCGCGGCCCGGGCGGTGGCGCGCGAGCTGGGCATCGAGCAGGTGCACGCCTCGGCCTCGCCGGAGCGCAAGGCCGAGGTGGTGGCCGAACTGCGGGCCGCCGGGCGGACGATCGCGGTGGTCGGCGACGGCGTCAACGACGCGGTGGCGCTGGCCTCGGCGGACCTCGGGGTGGCCCTGGCCTCGGGCAGCGACGCCGCGATCGGCGCGGCGGGACTGACCCTGGTGCGCGGCGAGATCGAGGCGGTGGTGGACGCCGTCCGGCTGGCCCGGCAGACGCTCGCGACGATCCGGGCCAACCTGCTGTGGGCCTTCGGCTACAACGTCGTGCTGATCCCGCTGGCGGCGGTCGGACTGCTCAACCCGATGCTGGCGGCGGTGGCGATGTCGCTCAGCTCGCTGCTGGTGGTCGGCAACAGCCTGCGGCTGCGCACCTGGCAGCCGGGGCGCGGCACCTCGGCGGCCCGGAAGGGGGCGCGGCGATGAGCGCGATCGAACGGCTGCGGACGGTCGGCCCGCCGGTGGGCGCGGCGGCGCTGACGCTGGCGCTGCTGACCGGGTGGACGGCGGCCGGCGGAGCCGGGCGGCCCCGGCCGGTGGAGGCCGGAGCGGGCTGGCTGCTACTGCCGACGGCGGGCGCGGCCCCGGCCACGGCGGCGTTCTTCACGATCCGCAACCCGGGCGACGTGCCGGACGAACTGACCAGTGCCAGCTGGGAGTTCGGCGGTCGGATCACCCTGAAGCGGCACCTGCACCAGGGCGCCGCAGGACGCTGGGAGCCGGTGAGCGCGCTCCCGGTGCCGGGCCGCGGCGAGCTGGCGATGTCCCCGGAGGACGCCGACCTGATGATCGCCGACCCGCCGCCGCTGCGGGCCGGCCAGTGGGTGGAGTTCACCCTCGGCTTCCGGCACAGCCCGGAGCTGCGGCTCAGGGCCCAGGTGTTGCCGCCGGGCTCCCGCCCGCGCTGAGCGGGCCCGCGACCGGCCGCCGGGGACGCCGCCGTCCCCGGCCGGCCCCCGTCAGGTCGCCGAGCCCGCCGCGGACCCGGAGGAGCCGGCGGCCACGGGCTGCTGCTGGGTGGAGCAGTGGATGCCGCCGCCGCCGGCGGCGATCGCGTTGATGCTCACCGGCACGATCTCGCGCCCGGGGTGGAGGTCACCCAGGATGCCCGCCGCCCGGTCGTCGGAGGCCTTGTCCCCGAACTGGGGCATGATCACGGCTCCGTTGACGACGTAGTAGTTGAGGTAGGTGGCCAGGAAGTCCTTGCCCCAGTCGGGCTGTCCGCTGAGGTCGGGCTCGACGAGCTCCACGACGCGCGGCGTCCGGCCCTGGGCGTCGGTGGCGCCGTGGAGCACCTGCAGGGCCTGGTCGGAGGCGCGGGACCAGATGTCCGGCGGGGTGTCCGGGCCGGGGCGGTGGATGACGACCACGCCCGGCTCGGCGAAGCGGGCCAGGGCGTCGACGTGGCAGTCGGTGATGTCCTGCCCGGACACGCCGGGGAACCAGATGACCTTCCGGACGCCGAACAGGTCCATCAGAGCGGCCTCGATCTGGCCCCGGTCCTTGCCCGGGTTGCGGTTCCCGTTGACCCACGAGCTCTCGGTGGCCATCAGGGTGCCCTCGCCGTCGACCTCGATCGCGCCGCCCTCGCCGGTGACCGGTGCCTGGATACGCCGGATCCCGTAGTGGTCGAGGAGCTTGCGGGCGACCTGGCTGTCGTTGTCGTGGTTCTGCTTGTTGCCCCAGCCGTTGAAGTTGAGGTCGACGCCGGCCAGCGCGCCCGGCCCGGTGACGAAGGTGGGGCCGGTGTCGCGGGCCCACAGGTCGTCCACCATGAGGTCGATGACCTCGACGCTGGAACCGCACTGCTGCCGGGCCTCGGCGCTCTGGTCCGGGCGGGCCATCAGGACCACCGGCTCGAACCGGGCGACGGCCTGCGCCACGTGCGCGATGTCCTGGCGGACGGCGGGCAGCTGGTCGCCCCACACCTGATCGAGGGCCGGCCAGGCCATGAACGTCCGGGTGTGCGGGAGCCACTCGGCCGGCATCGCGAGCGGGCCCGGGGCCGTCGTGGCGGCGGGAGGTGCCGAGGACTCCTCCTCCCCGGGCGGGGTCGCGTCCGAGCCGCAGCCCTCCAGTACCGCCAGCGCGGCGGCGACGGCCCCGGATCGCAGCAGGGCCCGGCGGGACAGGGCGGGTTCTCTCATAGCACGTCCCCTCGCGGTCGGATTCACCCGGAAACGGGCGAATCCGACAGTAGGGCGGGCGGGAGGCAGGTCGGTGAACCCGCGCGCCGCCGATCGGGGGAATCGGGTCCGGGCCGCCGCCGTGGGGGCGTCGACGACCCGGACCCGGGTCAGGGGGCCGCCGCGTTACAGCGCCCGGCGGGCGGCCGCGATGGACCGCGGGTCCCAGCCCGGTCGGGGCACGGAGTCCAGCAGCAGCCGGGTGTAGTCGTGCTGTGGGTGGGCGAGGACCTCGGTGGTGGGCCCGGACTCGACGATCCGGCCGTGCCGCATCACCACGACGTCGTCGGTGACGCACCGGACGACGCCGAGGTCGTGGGTGATGAACAGGTAGCCGATGCCGGTCCGGGCGCGGATGTCGGCCAGCAGGTTGAGGATCTGCGCCTGCACGGAGACGTCGAGGGCGGCCACCGCCTCGTCGAGGACGAGCACGGCCGGTTCGACCGCCAGCGCGCGGGCGATGGCGACGCGCTGGCGCTGGCCGCCGGACAGCTGCCGGGGCAGTGCGTCGGCCTCGCGCTCGCCGAGACCGACCTGGTCGAGGAGTTCGGCGATCCGCCGCGGGTGGTCCGCGTCGGGGAAGTGCAGCCGAAGGGTCTCGCGCAGCGCGGCGCCGACGGTGGTGCGCGGGTCCAGGGACAGGTACGGGTCCTGGAAGACCAGTTGGACCTCCCGGGCCCGGGCGAGCCGGTGGGCCCGGCCGCGCCGGTGCTCGGTGCGGTCCCGGCGGTGGACCAGGACCTGCCCGGCGTCCGCCCGTTCCAGCCCGACCACGATCCGGGCGGTGGTGGTCTTCCCGGAGCCGGACTCGCCGACGATGCCCAGCGACCCGCCCTCGGCCAGGGTGAAGGAGACGTCGTCCACCGCCCGCACCCCGCCGAACGCGCGGTGCAGGCCGACGACCTCCAACACGGTCCTGCGCACCGCAGGCGCTCCCTTCGGATCGACGGCGTCCTCCTGGTTCAGGTCAGGCATCGGCGCTCCCCTCCCCCGTCCGGTCGCTGTGGTGGCAGGCGGTGCGGCGGCCCGGCTCGGCCTCGATCGACAGCAGGGCGGGCGCCTGTTCGGTGCACAGTTCGGTGGCGATCGGGCAGCGCGGCGCGAACGGGCACCCCGTCAGCTCCTCGCGCAGGCCGGGCGGCCGGCCCTCGATGGCGGCCAGCCGGCCCTGCGGGGCGTCCAGGCGCGGGGTCGAGGCGAGCAGTGCCGCCGTGTACGGGTGGCGCGGCCGGTCGAACAGGTCCTCGGCGGGGCCGGTCTCGACGATCCGGCCCGCGTACATCACGGACACCCGGTCGCTGATGGCGGCGGCGAGGCCCAGGTCGTGGGTGACGAACAGCAGACCGGTGCCGAAGCGCTCCTGGAGGTCGCCCAGCAGCGCGACCACCTCGGCCTGGGTGGTGACGTCCAGGGCGGTGGTGGGCTCGTCGGCGAGGATCAGCGCCGGGTCGCCCATCAGGGCGGCCGCGATCATCACGCGTTGCAGCATGCCGCCGGACACCTGCCCCGGGTACCGGTCCAGGACGGCGGCGGGCAGCCCGACCGCGTCCAGCATCTCGGCGGCCCGCTCGGCGGCCGCCGCGGCGGCGAGCCGGCCGTTGAGGCGCACGCTCTCGGTGAGGAAGTCGCCGAGGCGGCGCAGCGGGTTGATGGCGGCGCGGGGGTCCTGGAAGACCATCGCGGCGGTGCCGGTGCGCAGGTCGCGCAGCCGCTCGGGCGTCATGGTGAGGACGTCCTCGCCGTTGACCCGTACGGTGCCCCCGGTGGTCGCCCCGTCGGGAAGCAGCCCGAGGACGCTGCGGGAGGTGAGGCTCTTGCCCGAACCGGACTCCCCGACCAGGGCGACCGTCTCCCCGGCCCGGACGGTGAGGTCGACGCCGTCGAGGACGGGCCGGGCGGTGTCCGGCAGGCGCAGGCGGTAGGCCTGGATGTCGAGGATGGTCATCGGTCCCTCCTGGCGACCTGGTCGGCCCAGCGTTCGCCGACGACGTTGAAGGCGACGACGGTCAGCACGATCGCCAGGCAGGGCAGGATCGCGGACAGCGGGTAGCCGTGCTGGATGGCGGACTGGCCGTCGAAGACCATGCGGCCCCAGTCGGGGGTGAGGGCGGGGACGCCGAGCCCGAGGAAGGAGAGGCCGGCCAGGTCGATCAGGGCGTAGCCGAAGTTGACCGTCGCCTGGGCGAGGACCACCGGGGCGATGCCGGGGATGACGTGGCGCAGGCAGATCTGCAGGCCGGAGTGGCCCTGCACCTGGTAGGCCTCGACGTAGGGACGGGAGCGTTCGGCGAGGACGAGGGAGCGGGTGAGGCGGCTGACGTAGGGCAGGTAGGCGATCGCGAGGGCGACGACGGGGGCGATCAGGCCCTCGCCGTACACGGAGACGATCAGGATGGCCAGCAGCAGACCTGGGAAGGCGAAGACCAGTTCGGTGCCGCGGGAGAGGACGGAGTCCAGCCAGCCGCCCCGCCAGGCGGCGGTGACGCCGACGGCGATACCGGCCAGCGTGGAGAAGGCGACCACGCCGAGTGGTCCGAGCAGGGAGGTGCGGGCCCCGGCCACCAGCCGGGCCAGGGTGTCGCGGCCGGAGGCGTCGACGCCGAGCGGGTGGTCTCCGGACGGGCCGGCGAGGGCGTTGCCCAGGTCGACGGCGTTCGGGTCGTGGGGCGCGAGCCAGGGTGCGAGCAGCGCGGCGAGGACGACCAGGGCGACGAAGCCGAGGCAGATCCGGTGCAGCGGGGCGCGGGAGGTGCGCAGCCGGGCGAGGCCGGGCCGGCGCAGGAGGGTGGCGGTCATCCGGCGGCCCTCCCGGCTCCGAGCGTGACCCGGGGGTCGACCAGGGGGTGGAGCAGGTCGACGACCAGGTTCACGGCCATGAACAGGCCGACCAGGATCAGGGAGATGGCCTGCACGGTGGGGAAGTCCTTGGTGGTGGTGGACAGTTCGAGGAGCTGCCCGACGCCGCCGACGCTGAACGCGGTCTCCACCAGGACGGTGCACACCAGCAGGGTGGAGACGATGAGTCCGCCGGTGGTCAGTACGGTGCCCAGGGCGTTGCGGAAGACGTGACGGCGGATCACCTGGTGCCCGGTGACGCCGCGGCTGCGGGCGACCGTGACGTGCTCCTGCCCGAGGACCTCGACCATCGCGGCGCGGGTGACCCGGGCGAGCATGCCGATCAGGTAGAGGGCGAGGGCCAGCGCGGGCAGCACGAGGTGCCAGAGCATCGACCCGAGGCCGTCCCCGGTGCCGCCGGTCGGGAACCAGCCCAGCTTCACCGCGAACAGCCCCTGCAGCAGGACGGCCGCGACGAAGGACGGGGTGCCGAGCGCGACGGTGGTGCCGATCAGGATGGTGGAGTCGGCGGCGCCGCCCCGGACGGCGCCGATCCAGCCGAGCAGCAGGCCGAGGGCGACGACGAGGACGAGCGCCATCGCGACCAGCAGCAGCGTGGCGGGCAGGCGGTCGGCGAGCAGCCGGGAGACGTCCGTGCGGTAGGTGATCGAGCGGCCGAAGTCGCCGTGCAGGATCTGCCCCGCCCAGCGCAGGTACTGCACGATGAACGGGTCGTTCAGGTGGTACTGGGCGTTCACCGCCTGCAACGCCTCCGGGGTGGCCGAGCGGCCGGCGAGCAGGAAGCTCGCCGGACTGCCCGGGGCGAGGTACATCGCGCCGAAGATCACCAGCGAGGCGCCGGCCAGGGTGGCCGCCATCTCCAGGAGTCGACGGACGATGAATCTGAGGAAGCTCACCGGGCCGCCCCCACGTCGGCCGCCCACGGGTAGTAGAGGTAGGAGATGGTGGTGGGGGCGCCGGTGATCCGCTTGTTCAGGAACACCGTGGTGGGCCATTCGGCGACGGGGATCCAGAGCAGCTGCTCGGAGGCGGTCTTCTGGAGCTGGGCCTCCAGGGTGAACCGCTCGGTGCTGTCGGTGGCGGCGGTGGCCCGCTTGACCAGGTCGTCGTAGGCCGGGTCGCTGTACGAGGCGAAGTTCTGGTAGGCGCCGGTCCTGAAGTTGGCCAGGAGGTCCAGCGGGTCGGTGATGGAGTCGTAGTACGTCTCCGGGAAGAGGTCGATGCCCTCGCGTGCCTTGGGGTCGGTGAACAGGGCGGTGAAGGCGTTGGGGGCGATGGTCTTCAGCTGGACGTCCAGGCCGATCTTCGCGCCCGCCGCCTGCACGGCGGTGGCCAGCAGCGCGACGTCCTGGCCGATCGGGCTGGTGGCGACGGTGACGGTCTTCCCGGTGGCGCCCGCCTCCTTGATCAGCGCCTTGGCCCGGTCGAGGTCCGGGGCGGTGGGGGTGAGCCCCTCGAACGCCTCGGTGCGGACGTGCTCGGGAGCGGCCGCCCAGGCGGCGCGGGTGGTGAGCGAGCCGGTGGCGCTGCCGGCCCCGCCGAGGCCGGTCCGGACGAAGCCGGAGCGGTCCAGGGCGAGCGAGAGCGCCTTGCGGACCCGGACGTCGCCGAGCACGCCCGTCATGGTGGTGACGTTGACGTTGACCGTGCTGAGGCCCTCGCCGAAGTAGAGCGAGCCGTTGCCGGCCGAGCGCAGCCGGTCGTAGCTCTCGGTCGGGATGAGGTAGCCGCCGTCGGCCTCGCCGGTGAGCATGGCGTTGACCCGGGCCGAGGGGTCGGTGAGGAAGCGGAACACGGCCTTGGCCGACTTGGCCTTGGGGCCCCAGTAGTCGTCGAAACGCTGGAGCTCGACCGACTGGCCCTTGTTCCAGGTGCCGAGCCGGAACGGCCCGGTGCAGTCCAGGCTGCCGCTGGTGCCGTAGTCCTTCCCCGCCGCCTCGATCCCGGCCTTCGACGCGACGACCCCGGCCGCGGTGGCCATGTACTGGTTGAACTGCGAGTCGGGCTGGGTGAGTTTGACGGTGACCTGGAGCGGGCCGGTCTTGGTGATGCCGGCGACGTTCTGGAACTGCTGGGCCCAGGCCGCGGCGTTGTCCGGGTTGGTCTGGCGGCCGAGGCTGTAGACCACGTCGTCGGCGGTCAGCACACCGCCGTCGTGGAAGTGGACGTCGGGGCGCAGGTCGTAGATCCAGGTCGTCGGGTCGGGGCTGCTGGCCTTCTCCGCCAGGCCCGGGGCGAGGGTGAGCTGAGGCGTCCACCGCATCAGGCTCTCGCAGACGTTGGAGAGGATGGTGTTCTGCGGGTAGTCGAACGCCGAGATGTAGTCCAGGGTCGGCGGCTCGGCGTAGACGGCCCAGGTGAAGGAGTCCAGACCGCCCTTGGCGGGCGGGGTGTCGGCGGAGAGCTTGTACGACACGCCGGATCCGCCGTCCTTCGGCGGCCCGGCACAGCCGGTGGCCAGGGAGAGGGCGAGGACGGCGACGGCGGCGGCCGGGGCCCCGAAGCGGCGGCGGCGCAGGATGCGGGTTCCGGCCCCGGCCTGAGAGGTGCTCATGAGGGTTCTCTTCCGTGGGGGAGGTGCCGGTCAGACGCCGGGCTGGGCGGCGGGCACCTGCTGGGTGATGCAGTGGACGCCGCCGCCGCCGTAGGCGATGACGCGGGAGCGCACCCCGACGACCTTGCGGCCGGGCAGCGCCTCGGCGAGCACCGCGAGGGCGCCCTCGTCCTGGGGCACGCCGGCCGTCGGCACGACGACGCCGCCGTTGGCGATGTAGAAGTTGAGGTAGCCGACCTCGGTCTCCTTGCCGTCGACGTCGACGAAGGCGCTCTGCGGCAGGTCGATGATCTCCAGCGTGCGGCCCTTGGCGTCGACGGCCGCCGCCAGGACGGCCCGATTCTCGCGCATCCGCTCGTGGTCGGGGTGCGCCGGGTCGTCCGGGAGCTGGACGACGACCTTGCCGGGGGCCACGAAGGCGCACACGCCGTCGACGTGGCCGTCGGTCTCGGTGTCCAGCAGTCCGCCGTACGGCAGCCAGATCACCGTGGTGACGCCGAGCTTGGCCTTCAGCTCGGCCTCGATCTCCGCCCGGCTCATGCCCGGGTTGCGGTTGGGGTGGAGCAGGCACTGCTCGGTGGTGATCAGGGTGCCCTCGCCGTCGACGGTGACGGCGCCGCCCTCCAGGATCATCCGGGAGTCGATGCGCTCGACGCCCAGGCGCTCCAGCAGGAGGCCCGCGATCCGGTCGTCGGTGTCGTACGGGTGGTGCTTGCCGCCCCAGGCGTTGAAGCGGAAGTCCACACCCGCCCGCCGGCCGTCGGGGTCGAGCACGAAGATCGGGCCGGAGTCGCGGAACCAGGAGTCGTCGAGGGGCAGTTCCACCACCTCGACGCCCTCGCCGCACAGGGTGCGGGCCTCCTCGCCCTGGCCGGGGCAGGCGACCATCGTCACCGGCTCGAACGCGGAGATCGCCCGGGCGACCCCGGCGTACTCCCGCTTGACCTCCTCGTAGGTCTCGCCCCAGAGCTCGGCCCGGGTGGGCCAGGCCATCAGGCAGCCCTCGTGGTGGGTCCACTCGGCGGGCATGCGGAAACCAGCGGTACTCACGATGGAACTCTTCTCTGCTCGGACGTTCGGTCGGTGCGGAAGGGCTCCCGCCCGGGCGCACGGGGCGCCTTCGGGCGGGTGGTTCGGGCTTGAGCGGCTCAGGGGGCGGGGCTCGGCGGGCGGGACGGTCAGAGGACGGCGGGCACGGCCGGCTGGGACTGCGTGGCGCAGTGGATGCCACCGCCGCCGGAGGCGATGGCGTCGATGTCGACCTGGACGACGGTGCGGTCCGGGTACGCGGCCTGGAGGATGGCGTAGGCGACGCCGTCCGCGTAGCCGTCGCCGAACTGCGGGACGATGACGGCGCCGTTGACGGTGTAGTAGTTGACGTAGCTGGACAGGAAGTCCTTGCCGCGGCCCCGGATCACGCTGCGGTCCGGCCCGGGGAGTTCGGTGATCTGCAGGCGTCTGCCCTGGGCGTCGGTGGCACCCTGCAGCACCTGCTTGGTCGCGTTGTAGACGGCGACCCACTGGGCGTCGACGCCGGGGCCGGGCTGGTCCAGGATGACCTGGCCGGGGGCGGTGAAGCGGGCCAGGCAGTCGATGTGGCAGTCGGTGATGTCCTGTCCGGCCAGGCCCGGGACCCAGATGACCTTGTCGATCCCCAGCGACGACTTCAGTGCCTGTTCCACCTGGGCCTGGGACTGGCCGGGGTTGCGGTTGGGGTTGACCAGCGAGCTGACGGTGGCCAGCAGGGTGCCCTGGCCGTCGGTCTCCAGCGCGCCGCCCTCACCGACGAACGGGGCCCGGATCCGGTCGACGCCGTAGCCGGCGAGGAGCGTCGCGGCGGCTGCGGCGTCGTCGGCGAACGGCTGGTAGTACGGCGTGCCGGTCTTGCCCCAGCCGTTGAAGTTGGTGTCGACGCCGGCGATCGCGCCGGGCCCGACCACGAAGGTCGGCCCGAAGTCGCGGATCCACAGGTCGTCGACGGCGATCTCCAGGACCTCGATGGCGTAGTAGGCGCCGGAGCCGCAGGCGTAGCGTGCGTCGGCGGCCTGCCCGGGGCGGGCGAGGAGCACCACCGGCTCGAAGCGTGAGATCTCGTAGGCCAGGTTGGCGATGTTCCGGCGGACGGCGGGCAGTTGGTCCTGCCAGACCGAGCTCAGGGCCGGCCAGGCCATGAAGGTGCGGGTGTGCCGGTCGGTCTCCACCGGCATCCGCAGCCCGCCGCCGGCCGGCGGGGTGGCGGCGTGCGCGCTCGCGGGGAGGGCGGCGGCGTACGCGCTCGCGGGGAGGGCGGTGCCGAGGGCCGCCAACGGCAGGGCGGCCGCGCCGAACTTGAGCACGCTGCGGCGCGAGGACGTGGGGGTGTTCATGGGGCTCCCTGGAGGGATCGGGAGGTGGGGGTGAGCACATCCTGGACCGAACTGAAAGTTCAGTCAATATTCCGGCGCGAGATACCCGTCGGCGGATTCGGTGCGGCCCGCACAGCCCGCGCCGTGCGCGGACGTACCGAATCTCGGGCGCCGCCGAACCGCGGGCGGAGCAGCAGAAACGACGGGAGGGCAAGATCCTGAAGATGTGATCAGGATGTGGCCCGTCGACCGGGTCCGTGCGAGTAGAGTGAACGCCCGTGTCAGAGCGTCGAACAGAGATCGTCAGAGCCGCCACCCGCGTCATCGCGCGACGCGGCGTCCGCGGGCTGCGGGTGGGGGAACTGGCGGCCGAGGCCGGAGTGTCGACCTCGCTGATCTACTACCACTTCACCGACCGCGCCGGAATCCTCCGCGAGACCCTGGAGTTCATCGGCGAGCGGGCCGACCGCTACACCGCCGAGCCCGACCGGGAGAACCCCGGGAACGACCCCAGGACGGAACTGGAGCAGGCCCTCCTGCTGGAGCTCCAGGACGCCGCCGAGGTGCGCGAGAACAGCACCGCCTGGGGCGAGTTGAGGGCGAGCGCGGTGTTCGAGTCCGGCCTGCGCGACGACCTCGCCCGGGCCACCCACAGCTGGGTGCACGAGATCGCCGGGTTGCTCGGCCGCACTCACCCGGCCGGCACCGCGCCCGCCCACGCCGCGTCCGCGGAGCGCCTCACCGCCCTCCTGGAGGGCCTCAGCGTCCGGTGGCTGAGCGGCTCGCTGTCGCTCGACCAGGCCCGCAGGCTGCTCGGCGAGGCGATCGACGCGGAGCTGGCGTACGCCCGGGCAGGGCACGGCAGGAGCGACTGATATTTCAGTAGCCGAGGGCCGCGTCCACCACGACGCCCAGCCCCCGAGCCTGCGGCTCGGAGGCTGGGGCTGGGGCTGGGGCTGTTCGCCGGTACCCGGTCGGCTCCACGAAGGAGAGGTGGCTGAGCGAGACGCCGTCCGCGGGTGCGGAGTGCAGCGGCTCGCCGTCGGATCGGCAGCCGGTTCCGCTCAGTCGGTCCTACGTTGTTGGTACGGGTTGAACGGGCCGTCGTAAGGTCCAGAGATCCAGAGACACCGGGTATGGCTTTCAGTTGGTTGCCCTCGATGGTTTACGACACCTGGCCACCCGGTGCCTCACGACGACTCGACCGCTGATTAGGAGCTGCGGGCCCCTCGGGTGCATCGCTGAGTAGGACCACGCTGGCGAGGTCGTCCGGACGAACAGCACGCATCGAACGACCGGAGGAACAGGTGGCCCAGATCTGGGCGGGCACGGACATCGGCAAGACCCACCACCACTGCGTGGTCCTGGACACCGAGGGCCGCAAGCTGCTCTCGCGCCGGGTCCTGAACGACGAGCCGGAACTGCTGGCCCTGCTCGCCGATGTCCTGGCGCTGGACGAGGACGTGCTCTGGGCGGTCGACGTCGCCGACGGCATGGCCGCCCTGCTGATCAACGTGCTCCTCAACCACGGCCAGCAGCTGGTCTACATACCCGGCCTGGCGGTCAACCGGGCCTCGGCCGGCTACCGGGGCATGGGCAAGACCGACGCCAAGGACGCGGTCGTCATCGCCGACCAGGCCCGGATGCGCCGGGACCTGGCCGTGATCCGGCCGGACGACGAGCACGCCGTCGAGCTGAGGATCCTCACCGACCGCCGCTCCGACCTGTCCGCTGACCGCACCCGCAGGATCAACCGGCTGCGCGGCCAACTCACAGGAATCTTCCCAGCGTTGGAGCGAGTCCTGGACATGGGCAACGTCGGTCCGCTGGTCCTGCTGACCGGCTACCAGACCCCGGCCGCCCTGCGCCGGACCGGCCGCAGCCGCCTGGAGACCTGGCTGCGCAACCGCAAGGTCCGCGGCGCCGACACCCTGGCCCAGGCCGCCCTGGAGGCGGCCGAGCGCCAGCACACCACCGTCCCCGGGGAGAAGATCGCCGCGCAGGTGATCCACACCCTGGCGAAGGAGGTGATGGGCCTCAACGAGCAGATCGCCGAGATCGACAAGCTCATTGCGGCCCGGTTTCGCGACCACGACCTCGCCGAAGTGATCGCCAGCATGCCCGGCATCGGCCCGCTGCTGGGCGCCGAGTTCCTGGCTGCCACCGCCGGCGACATGAGCCGCTTCGCCAGCGCCGACCGTCTGGCCAGCTTCGCCGGAGTCGCCCCGGTGCCCCGCGACTCCGGCAACATCAGCGGCAACCTGCACCGCCCCCGGCGCTACCACCGTGGACTGCAACGCGTCTTCTACACCTCCGCGCTCATCAGCATCCGCAGCTGCGAGGAATCCCGGCGCTTCTACGAACGCAAGCGTGCCGAAGGCAAGCGACACACCCAGGCCGTCCTCGCCCTGGCCCGACGACGCGTCAACGTCCTGTGGGCCCTCATTCGTGACGGACAGTGCTTCCAGCGTGGACTCCCTGTCATTGCTGCCGCTTGACAACAGCATTAGGAGGTGTCGGTCGCGTGGTGCCTCGTCCGGGAGGGGAGCCGCACCTGACAGGGGGTCAGGACTCCGGGCCGACAGGGAGCGGGTCAGGACTCCGGCTTGCCGGGCTGGTCGTGGGTCGAGCAGTGGATCCCGCCGCCGCCGGAGGCGATGTTGTCGATCTTCACCGGGACGATGTCGCGGCCGGGGAAGTGGTCGCGCAGGATCTGCTGGGCCCGGTCGTCGGCCTTGGCGTCGCCGAAGCGCGGCAGGAACAGCGACTTGTTGGCGACGTAGAAGTTGATGTACGAGGAGACGAAGGCGTCGCCGCGCCCGGTGATCCGGTCCGGGTCGGGCTGCGGCAGGTCGATCACCTGCAGCGGCTTGCCGTGCGCGTCGGTGGCGTTCTTCAGGACCTCGCGCGCCTGGGCCGAGGACCGCGACCAGACGTCGGCGGGCGCACCCGGGAACGGCTGGTCCAGCAGGACGACCCCGGGCGCCGCGAAGCGCACCAGGCAGTCCACGTGCGCATCGGTGATGTCCTGGTCGCGCACGCCGGCGAACCAGATCACCTTGGTCACGCCGAGGGCCTTCTTGAGCTCGGCCTCGATCTCGTCCCGGCTCTTGCCCGGGTTGCGGCGCTGGTTGACCACCGAGCTCTCGGTGACCATCAGCGTCCCCTGGCCGTCGGTCTCGAAGGAGCCGCCCTCGGCGACCACCGGCGTGCGGACCCGCTCGATCCCGTACTTGCCGAGGACGGCGGCGGCCAGCGCCGTGTCGTTGCCGTGCTCCTTCTGCTTGTTGCCCCAGCCGCTGAAGTTGAAGTCGACGCCCTTCAACGCGCCGCCGTCCTCGACGAACACCGGCACGGTGTCCCGGGCCCACAGGTCGTCGACGGGCAGCGGGACGACCTCGACGTCCTTGCCGCAGGCGCTCTGCGCGGCGTCCACCTGCGCGGGCCGGGCGAACATCAGCACCGGTTCGTAGCCCCCGACGGCGCGGGCCAGCCGCGCGATGTCGGCGCGGACGTCCGGGAGTTGATCGCCCCAGATGCCGGTGGACGCGGGCCAGGCCATGAAGGTGCGGGCGTGGCTCTCCCACTCCGCGCCGAACCTGCGCCCAGGCGTCGCCCCCGTCGGGCCGGGCGCGGTGGGGGCGGAGGTGCCCGGCGCCGGCGGCTGGGGCCCGCCCGCTGCGGGCGGCGTGGCGGAGTCCGAGGGCAACGCCTCGTCGCTCCCCTCCGAGGAGGAACAGGCCGCGGCGCCGAGCGTCAGCAGGCCGACGCCGGCCGCGGCGCGCAGCATCGTGCGGCGGGACGGGGTGGAGCGGGGGGCGGACGGCGGGGAGGCGTTGAACACGGAACACTCCGGCTGGATGAGGGTGCAGGACTGCGCGGATGGGGTGGACGGCCCCGGCCTGGTCACGGGAGGCCTCACGGGGGGTCCGTCCGGGGACGGGCCCTAGGGAAGCGGTTCCTGCATCGTGGAGCAGTGGATGCCGCCGCCCCCGGCCATCAGGCGGTCGACGTCGAGCTGGACGACCTCGCGCCCGGGGAAGGCCTCCGCGAGGGTGCGCCGGGCGGCCTCGTCCTTGTCCACGTCGCCGAACTGAGCGGCGATCACGCCGCCGTTGACCACGTGGAAGTTGAGGTACGAGTCGACGAACTTCGCATCCCGCGAGCGGACGGTGTCGGGGCCGTCCACGCGGATCACCTGGAGCCGTCGGCCCCTGGCGTCGGTGGCCCGGGAGAGGATGTCGAACTGCTCGCGGGCGTCCCGGGCCCAGACGTCGTGGCGGTCCGCCGGGGGCAGCTGCACCAGGACGACGCCGGGCCGGACGAACCGGGAGGTGACGTCGATGTGGTTGTCGGTGATGTCCTTGCCCTTGATCCCGGGGACCCAGATCATCCTGTCCGCGCCGTACGCATCGAGGACGGCCTCCTCGATCTCGTCCCGGCTCATGCCCCGGTTGCGGTTCTTGTTGACCAGGCTGCTCTCGGTGGCCATCACCGTGCCGTCGCCGTCGGTCTCGATCGAGCCGCCCTCGCCGACGAACTCCGCGCAAGAGAAGGGGAGTCGGAGCAGCCCGGCGATGCCGCGCGCGGCCTCGGCGTCGTCGCGGTGGGTCTGCTTGTCGCCCCAGCCGTTGAAGTTGAGGCCGACCGCGTCGAGCCGTCCGTAGCCGTCACGCCGGAACACCGGGGCGATGTCCCGCATCCACAGGTCGTCGGTGGGGATGGAGTCGGTCACCGTGACGTTCGGGCCGCACAGGGACTGCGCCTCCCGGACGCTGTAGTCGTCCGGGGCGCACATCACGACCGGCTCGAAGCGGGCGATCGTCGCCGCGATCAGCGCGATGTCCTGCTGGACGCCCGCCAGCTGCCGGCCCCAGACGGACCTGCGGGACGGCCACGACATCCAGGTGCGGGCGTGCGGGACGTCGTCGCGGTCCACCCACCACTGCGGGAGCCCCGCCTCGCCGTCACCCGCCCCGTGGGCATGGGCGGGCGCCCAGCCGCTGTCCGGAACCGCCCCGTGCGGGGGCTGGGCTCCGAAGAGGCGGCCGAACAGGGAGCGGCCATCACCGTGGGTGTCGCTCATGCTGATCTCCAGAATCAAGTATTGCCCACCGGCCGACCGGTGGCCTTGCCGCGGGGGCCGGGCGGTGATCGCCCGGCGCCACGTCTCCACTCTTACATTGACTGAATTTTCAGTCAAGAAATGGGACAGGGATCGGCCCCGCAGGGTTACCGTCACCCTCGGGGGGCACCGAGCGGGGCCACGGCGGGCACGAGAAGGCCCCGGACCGCCTGAGCCCGGGGCCGAATCCGACCGGCGCCGGCCGCCCGGCTCGGTCGCTCAGCTCGGTCGCTCAGCTGCTCAGCCGTTCAGCCGCTCCAGCTCGCTGTCGATCGCGCCCGCCATCAACTCACGTGCGTGCTTCACCGGCAGGCTGCCGCTGAGCCAGCGGACGCTCAGCCCCTCCAGCAGCGCGGTCAGCCGCTCGGCAGAGGCGGCCAGGGCGGCGGCCCCGCTCATCGGCCGCACCTTGCCGAGCAGGTCGGCGACCTCCTGCACCCAGACCAGCGTCGCCCGGGCCAGGTCCTCGCGCAGCTCGGGGTCGAACACCGCACTCGCCCGCAGCTCGCCCCAGGCCGTGCTGTTCTCCCGCACCTCGGGGGTGTCCTGGAACTCCAACAGCAGCGTCTGCTCCAGCTCACCCCTGGCGTCCAGGGGCGGCGCGTCCGCCGCACGCTCCGTCGTGTACCGCTCGGCGCGGTCGTTGATGAACTCCAGGGTCGAGCGGAGGATCCCCGCGCGGTCCTTGAAGTGGTAGTAGATCAGCGCGGTGGAGACACCCGCCTCCGCCGCCAGCTCCTCCACGCGCAGCCCGCGCACACCGCGCCGGGCGATGACCCGCGCAGCCGCTTCCATGATCAAGGTTCGACGGTCAGCCACAAGAGGTCACCCTACCCGGCGGACCGGCCGCCCGGCCGAATCGGGCCGGTCCTGACTGAAACTACAGTCGGGGTATGATCCGTGCGGTTCGGACGTCGGCGCACCCGCGGGCCCTGCCCGGTCGCCACACCCTCCCGTCCCACCCGCCCGACCCGCTGGGAGCCAGCATGACCACAGAGCCCTTCGGCGCCCCGTCGCCCTCGGCCTTCCAGGCGCTGACCCCGGACGACCCCCGCGAAATCGGCGGCTACCGGGTCTGCGCGCGGCTCGGCGCGGGCGGCATGGGCCGCTTCTACCTCGCCTACACCCCGGCGGGCGCCCGGTCGCGCTCAAGGTGATCCGGCCCGAACTCGCCGAGGACCCCGACTTCCGGCACCGCTTCGCCCAGGAGGTCGCCAGTGCCCGCCGCATCCACGGCCTCTACACCGCCCAGGTGGTCGACGCGGGCACCGACGCCGCCATGCCCTGGCTCGCCACCGCCTTCGTACCCGGCCCCTCCCTCCAGCAGGTCGTCCAGCGGCACGGGCCGCTGCCCGAGCGGACCGTCCTGCTGCTCCTCGCCGGCATCGCCGAGGCCCTGCAGGCGATCCACACCGCAGGCGTCGTCCACCGCGACCTCAAGCCCGGCAACGTCCTCATCGCCGCCGACGGCCCCCGGGTCATCGACTTCGGCATCGCCCGCGCCGCCGACGCCAGCCCGCTCACCGGCACCGGCCTGCGCATCGGCTCGCCCGGCTACATGGCCCCCGAGCAGGCCCTCGGCCTGGCCGCCACCCCGGCCACCGACGTGTTCGCCCCGGGGCGCCCTGATCGCCTCCATCGGCTCCGGCACCTCGCCGTTCGGCGACGGGCCCGAGCCCGCCGCCCTCTACCGGGCCGTGCACGAGGAACCCGACCTCTCCCGGCTCCCGCCCGGACTGCACGAGCTGGTCCGGCTCTGCCTGGCCAAGAACCCGGGGGACCGGCCGGACACCGCCCTGCTGATCGAGGCCGCCCGCGACCACCCCGCCACCGGCGGCGAACTGCGCTTCGCCGACGGCTGGCTGCCCCAGCCGGTGAGCAACGACATCCACCGCCACAGCGACCTGCCGACCACGCCTCCCCCGCGTGTCGGCGGCCACGCCCCGGCCAGCGCCGCGGCCGATGCCCCGACCGCGCACGTCCTCCCCGCCCCGGCGGCCACCAGACTCCTGCCGGCCCCCGCCCCCGCCGCCCCCACCGGACGAAGAGCCGCGGCCACTCCACGCCGAGGCGCCCGCACCGTGTTGCTGACCACCGTCGCCCTCCTCGTCGGCGCCGCGGCGGCCTTCGTCCTTCTTGATCCCGGGTACCTCGACGACCTCGACGACCAGAACGCCGCCGCCACCGGCGGCCCGTCGCCGTCCGCCGCCGCGACTGCCGACTCCCCCTCCCCCATCCCCACCACGCCCGCGCAGCCAACCACCGTCCCCGGCTACACCACCGCGTACGCGAACCTCGAACTCACCTCCCCCGACCACCAATACGAGTTCGACCTCACCACCGGGAAGGTGGCCGCCCAGGACACCGCCACCTGGTACCTGGGCCGCCACTCCGGTGAGTTCTACATCGCCGACGACAACGAAGCGCACATCGCACCGGCCGACGGGCTCACCCTCCCCGAGTGCCTCAAGGGCATCAAGACCCAACCCGCCGCCACGCTGCCCTTCGCCACCCTGCGCCCCGGCCGCAGCTTCTGCGTCAGCTCCCAGGGCGGCCGGGACGTCGCCGTCGTCCGCGCGCTCACCACCGCCTCGGACGACGGGCCGGTCAGGGTCTCGATCACCGCCTACCACCGGGCCGGCTGACACACCGACGTCGGTCGGCCGGTCGGACGGACGTCCGTGAGCGGCCGGATCGACGGCTCCCCGGCCGGCGCGGAGCCAGAGCCCGGCGGGCGCGGGCCAGAGGCCTCGCCCGCCGGGCCGTAGGTCACCTCACCCGTGCGGGACGACCGCCACCGGGGCCTGCGCGTGGTGCAGGACGGCGTGCGTGACCCGGCCGAGGCGGGGCCCGAACTCGACCGACCGGTGGCGGCGACCGACGACCACCAGAGCGGCCCCGGCGGAGGCCTCGACCAGGCCCCGGGCGGCGCCGAGCCGGACGTCCTCGACCACCACGGTGTCCGGGTGCCGCTCGCGCTGCCCGGCCAGGGCGAGCGAGAGCAACTTGGTTTCCAGCGCCTCCAGCTGGGCGATCTCGCCGGCCGGCACGGCGCCGCCCGCGTAGCCGAACACCGGTGGGAGGTCCCAGCCGTGGACGGCCCGCAGCCGGGCGCCCCGCAGGGCGGCCTCCTGGAAGGCGAAGGCGAGCACCTCCTCCTCCGGGGCGTGCGCGTCGACGCCGACCAGCACCTCGGGCCCGCCGTCGCCGGCCCCGTCGCCGGCGCCCGGCTCGCGCACCACGACGACCGGCACGTCGCTGCGGGCGGCCGCGGCCATGCCGACCGAGCCGAGCAGCAGACCGGTGAACCCGCCGAGGCCGCGCGAGCCCAGCACCAGCAGTGCGGCGTCCGCGGCGGCCGAGAGCAGACCGTCCACCGGTGCGTCCAGGACGGCGTCGGTGTGCACCACCAGGCCGGGGTGGCGTTCGCGGATCTCGTCGGCGGCCGCGCCCAGGACCCGCTGCGCGGCGGCGGGCAGATCGTCGGGTTCGGCGAAGGAGGCCACGCCGTCGGTCAGCCAGGGCCAGGCGTGCACCAGGCGCAGCGGCACGCCCCGGAGCAGTGCCTCCTCGGCGGCCCAGTGGGCGGCGGCGGTGCTCTGCGGCGAGCCGTCGACCCCGACGAGAACGGTCGGCGTCATGCGCCCGCCTCGCTTCGCTCCGCGCGGGCGTTCGCCCACGCACGCCTCTCGATGATGAGCTCGCTTCGCACGCTCATGACGGTTCCTCCACTGTGTCGGCACTCGGCAGGTCGGTGCTGGGACCGGTACGCGCTGACGCCCCGTCCGTTCCACTCCCCCACCCTGACGGCCCCCGCCCGCCCCGCACCAGAGGCCGCAGGGCCCGCGGGGACGGGACGAAAGGCCCGCCCGACGGAGCCTACGGCCGACCCCGCCGTACCGGGCACCGACACCCGGGCGCCGCCTCGGCCGCTCTCCCGCCCGAGCCGGGACGTCCGCTTCGCCCGGCGGACTTCCGATCCGTGCCGCGCGGGCAGGCCCTTCGGGCGGCCGCGTCCCGGAACGCTGGAACCCCTCCCGCCGCCACGAGTCGGCGGCGCGGGCTCCGGCCGGCATCGTGTCAGACCTCGCGGGGCCAGGGGTCAGCCTCCACGGGTCAGCGTGCCCGCGTCCCCGGACCGGGAGCAGCCGCAGTCCCACCCGGCCCGAAGGCCTCGTCATCCGCCGGTCTATCTTGTGAACACGGCAATCCCGCTGGTCGGACGGCACCCGAGGCGGTCCGACGGACGGTGGGAGGCGTTCAGGGCGACACACGAGGAGGACACCGGTGGGCGGAGCGGACGGCAGCGCGGCGGTCGGCGGCGCGCGGATGCCCCGGCTGCGCCTGGACGAGCTGCTGGGGGAACTCCAGTGGCGGATCGACGCGGCGCGCGGCACCCGGGACCGGGTGCACAGCCTGCTGGAGGCGGTGCTCGCGGTCGGCCGGGAGCTGGACCTCGCCCAGGCCCTGCACCGGATCGTCGAGGCCGCCGCCGACCTGGTGGACGCCCGCTACGCCGCGCTCGGGGTGATCGGCCCGGACGGGCACTCGCTGTCGCAGTTCCTGACGGTCGGACTGTCCGAGGAGGAGCTGGCGGCGATCGGCCCGCCGCCGTCCGGTCAGGGCATCCTCGGCGAGTTGATCCGCGACCCGCAGCCGCTGCGCTGCCCGGTGCTGTCCGAGCACCCGGCCTCGGTGGGCTTCCCGCCGAACCATCCGCCGATGCACACCTTCCTGGGGGTGCCGGTGCGGGTGCACGGCGAGGTGTTCGGCAATCTGTACCTCACCGACAAGCGCGGCGGGGTGGACTTCGACGCCGACGACGAGGCGGTGATCTCCACCCTGGCGGTCGCGGCCGGGGTGGCGATCGACAACGCCCGGCTGTACGAGGAGGCGCAGCTGCGCCAGCGCTGGCTGCGGGCCAGCGCGGAGATCACCCGCAGCCTGCTGTCGGGGGCGCCCCGGCTGGAGGTGGTCGAGCTGATCGCCCGCCGGGCGGGGGAGATCGCCGGCGCCGAGCTGGCGGACGTCTCGGTGGCGCTGGCCGGTCCGGAGGAGCGCGCGGACGAGCTGACGGTGGAGGTCGCACTGGGCGGGGCCCCGGCCGCTCGGCTGGGGGTGACGGTGCCGGTGGACGGCACGCTGTCGGGCGCCGCGTACGCCTCCGGTTCGCCGGTGACCAGCGACGACCTGGCCTGCGACGCCCGCTACCCGGCGGGCCCGGCGGGGCGCTTCGACGGGCTGGGCCCGGCGGTCGCGGTGCCGCTGGGTACCGGGGCGGGGTACGGGCGGGGCGTGCTGCTGCTGGCCCGGGCGGCCGGGCAGTCCGCCTTCGGTCCGGACGAGACGGGGCCGCTGCTGGGCTTCGCGGATCAGGCGGCGCTGGCCCTGGAGCTAGCCGAGCGGCGGCGCGACGCCGAGCAGCTGACCCTGCTGGAGGATCGCGACCGGATCGCCCGGGACCTGCACGACCTGGCGATCCAGCGGCTGTTCGCGACCGGGATGACGCTGCAGAGCGCGGGCCGGCTGATCGACAGCCCGGCCGCCGCCGACCGGGTCGCCCGCGCGGTGGGGGACCTGGACGAGACCATCAAGATCATCCGTTCGACGATCTTCGGGTTGCGCGCCCACAGCGAGCCGGACCGGGGTCTGCGGGCCCGGGCCACGCGTGCTGTCGCCGAGGCGCAGGGGACGCTCGGCTTCGCGCCCCGGCTGAGCATGGAGGGCCTGCTGGACACCGACGTGCCGCAGGAGTTGGCCGAGCACCTGGTGGCCGTCCTCGGCGAGGCGCTCAGCAATGCCGCCCGGCACGCCCGGGCCACCCGGGTGGAGGTGACCCTGCGGGCGCTCGCCGGACGGGTGGCGCTCACCGTGACCGACGACGGGGTGGGCGTGCCCGAGGGCGGGCGACGCAGCGGGCTGCGCAACCTCGCCGAGCGCGCGGAGCGAGTGGGCGGCGCCTTCACGGTCGCGCCCGCCGAGGGCGGCGGCACCAGGATCGCCTGGGAGGCCCCACTGGGCTCCTGACGCCACGTCACGAGCCTTGGCCCGGGCCGTCCGCCGCCACGCCCCGTCGGCGGCACGACCCGCCGTTGACCCGCACCGCCCCTACCCGAACGACCGAACAGCCTTGGGCGGCGGGTCAGCCGGCCTGCGGCCTGCCCCCGATCGCCACGCTCTGCCCGCGGAACTCGGCGATGACCTTCCCGTCCGTCCGCCGGACCGTCACGTCGTAGATCCCGCTGCGCCCGGCCCGCGACCGCTCCACCGCCTCCGCCACCAGCTCGTCCCCGACCGCCGCCGGGGCAAGGAAGGCGACCTGCGCCGCCTGCGCGACGGTGACCGGGCCGTGGCTGTTGCAGGCGAACGCGAACGCGGCGTCGGCCAGCAGGAACAGGTAGCCGCCGTGCGCCGTCCCGTGCCCGTTCACCATCGTCGCGGCCACCGTCATCCGCGTCACCGCGTGGCCGGCGGACACCTCGTCCAGCGCGATGCCCAGCGTCCGGCAGGTCTCGTCCCGCGCGTAGAGGGCGGCGATCCCGGAGTCGAGCATCTGTCCTGTCCCTCCGTCGGCGGTGTCCGGCCCAGCCTAGGGCACGCCCCTCTCCCGGGCCCCGGCCGCCGTCCGGGGGAACTCCGCCGCGCCGGACCCCCGTTCGGCCGACCCCGCCCCGCGCCGCCCCTAGCCTGCTCGCGTTCCCCGAGCACAAGGACGGCTGATGGCTCAGAAGTCACCCCTGACCGCCGTCCCCACGGGCGCCGCCGAGATCCCCTCGGCGCGGCCGCCCTGCTGGCCTTCGTGATGCCGCTGCCCCGGCAGATCTCCTGGCTGCTCGCGGCCGTCCTGATCGCCTGGTACGGCTACTACTTCTTCCGGATCGGCCGCTGCAGCGAGGACGACGAGGAGGAACTCGTCGGCGTCCCGGCCCGGTTGGCCGCCCTGCCGCGACGCCGCCGCCGGGCCACCACCGTGTTGGTCTTCGCGGTCGTGGCCGGCGTGGTCTTCGCCTGCGCCGAGCCCTTCGCCACCTCCCTGGTTGACGCCGGCGCCTCGCTCGGCATCGACCGCTTCCTGCTGGTGCAGTGGCTGGCCCCGCTCGCCTCCGAGGCGCCCGAGCTGATCGTCGCCGTCGTCTTCGCCTGGCGGCTGCGCGGCGACGACGGACTCGGCGCGCTGCTCTCCAGCAAGGTCAACCAGTGGACCCTGTTGATCGGCTGCCTCCCGCTCGCCTACCTGGCCGGTGGTGGCGGGGCCTCCCTCCCGCTGGTCGAGCGCCAGGTGGACGAGGTGCTGCTGACCGCCGCCCAAGTGCTCCACCACGTAGCCGCGTACGTCGTCGCGGACCTGATCGGCATCCCACTTGGCCCGGCCCAGCAGGTGCTGCATTCCGCCCGGCGTCGTCTCACCGGCCCACTCGGCGATGGTCCAGCAGTTCTTGCGCGGCAGGTCGGACAGCAGCCCGAGCACCAACTTCCTCATGCGGCGTCGGGGTTCGACCCGGGTGAAGCGACCCGCGACCTGGCCCATGAGGTTCTCGAACGCAGCCTGCCAGCGGGCGGGGTCCACGTTGTGCCCGGCGGTCACCGTCTGGTCCTTCTCGTCTTGGTAGAGCTGGGTGGGTGCCGATGGCCGCACCGGTGCCAGTGTCGGCCTCGCATCGATGGTGGGCTTGCCGGGATGGGCGAAGGAGGTTCTTTCACAGGTCCAGTTGGTTGCGCATCGCGTCCGCGTCGCGCAGGGCCCAGTGCTCGACAATTCGGCCGTTGTGGACGCGGACCATGTCCATGCTGAGGACCTCGTAGTGTCGTCCGGAGGCCGTGTGGGTGCCCCGGCTGGTATACCGGTTGACGGAGGTGTCGCCGCAGACGATGTTCT
Organism: Kitasatospora sp. MAA19; assembly: GCF_029894125.1. Taxonomy (GTDB): domain Bacteria; phylum Actinomycetota; class Actinomycetes; order Streptomycetales; family Streptomycetaceae; genus Kitasatospora. The sequence continues at coordinate 7,662 of NZ_JARXYZ010000022.1, read as the reverse complement.
GTTCGATCGTCACCGAGACGTCGTGGAAGGCGCTGCCCGCGCTCATTCGTTCCCACTTCTGTCGCCAGGCGTCGCGTCCGCGGTGGTCGCCTTCCATGCCTCCCCTGTGGTCGACGACCTCCGGGTCGACCAGCGTAAGGGCGTCTTCGAGTCGGCCTTCCAGAATCTGCGCGTAGCTCTCGACGATGCGTCGGTGGACCTCGCCCGGTCCTGCGTGCGCGGTGTCTTCTGTTCCCTGTGGCATACGGAATCTCCTCTGCGGGACACGCTTGAGGCGGCAAGTGGGGATCTCCCCGTTTGTCGTGTTCGGATACCGTAACCGGGGATGTCCCCAATTAACAAGGAGGGTCATGTCATCGCAAAACGCCGGACCTGCGCCACGGCCGGAACCCCAGCGTCGTCGTCGCGCAGACGCACAGCGCAACTACGACCTGCTCGTAGCCGCAGCCAGGGACGTCTTCCACAACCACGGCATCGACGCCCCACTCGACGACATCGCCCGCCAGGCCGGCGTCGGCAACGCCACGATGTATCGGCACTTCCCCACGCGCCGCGAGCTGATCATCGCCGTCTACTCCGAGGAGGTAGCCGAACTCGGCGCCCGCAGCCAGTCCCTGCTTGCCGAGAACCCTCCCGGCGACGCCCTCTTCATTTGGCTACAGGACTTCATCGCGCACGTGGCCGACAAGCGGGAACTCGCTTTGTCCATCACCGACGACCGCGCCGGGCAGCGCTCAGCGCTCTTCGACCGCTGGCACACCTCGATGCACACCGCCGCGTCCGCGCTGCTGACCCGGGCTCAGTGCGCCGGTACTGTTCGCTCCGACCTTGACCCGTCGGAACTGCTCGCTCTAGCCAATGGGATCGCCCTGACCGCCACAGGCGCCACTCAGGCAGAGCGACTCGTCCTTCTTGTCAGACAGGGCACGGACACTCCCACCGCACCGGACGACAACATCCGCTGAAAGCCGCAGACGCGATGCCGACGGCCTCGAGATCACGATCTACGGCTGGAGTATTAGTACTCCAGCAGGACTTCGATGTTTTGCCTGCTCAGAGGCTGCGCGCGGTGAGTGTAGCGGCCTGATGTCCCATCAGGGACGGTCTGCATGAGATCGCCCCTCGATCGTGTGCAGCCGACGTTGGTAGTGACAGCGGCGGGCGATGGCCTGGCGTTGTCGGCGCCAGGTGGACCAGTTCGAGGAGTGAGCGCGGGGCGAGCACCGTGGCGGACGCGGCCCGTGGGGGCGGCCAGCCGCCAGGAGCCGCCGGATCTCTGCCACGGTGAGGTCCACCAAGGCGCGGGAACCGTTTCTGCAGCCCCCTTTGATGCCGCCGCCATCGCGGCCAGGAAGGCGTGGGCGAGCATGGCCAGGGTGATGTGCCGCATCCAGCCGGTGTAGCGACGGACCTCGTACTGATCCAGGCCGCATTCGTTCTTCGCAGCCTGGGGGATCTTCGCCGCGCGGCAGCGGTCCCGATCCTCGGTCCAGGACCTGGGCAGGTAGAGCTCGCGGTCGACAAGGGCCCGCAGACAGAAAGCCCCCGCTACCCGCCTCCCGTGCGCGCGGTGACCAGGCCGGACTCGTAGGCCGCGATGACCGCCTGGGCACGGTCCCGGACGTCGAGCTTGCCGAAGATGCTGGTGATGTAGTTCTTCACCGTCGACAGGCTGATGTCCAGGGCCCGGGCGATCTCGGTGTTGTCGAGGCCGGTGGCCATCAGCCGCCACACCTCGACCTCCCGGGGCGTCAGCCCGCCCGTGTCGGTGACCGGCGGCGGGGCGCCGACCGGGGCCCGGACGTAGGTGGAGATCAGCCGGGTGAGCAGGCGCGGGGCGACCACCGCCTCGCCGGCGTGGACGGTGCGGATCGCCGCGCCCAGTTCCTCCGGCGAGACGTCCTTGGGCAGGAACCCGTGGGCGCCGGCGCGCAGCGCGGCCACCACGTACTCGTCCATGTCGAAGGTGCTGAGGGCGAGGACTCGGCAGGAGGGGAGGGTGCGGGCCAGCTCCCGGGTCGCGCCGACCCCGTCGAGCACGGGCATCCGGATGTCCATCACCACGACGTCGGGGCGCAGCAGGCGGGCGGCGGTGACGGCCTGCTCCCCGTTCTCGGCCTCGCCCACCACCTCGAAGGACGGGTCGGGGGAGAGGATCAGGGACAGGCCGCGCCGCACCAGCGGCTGGTCGTCCGCGATGAGGACCCGGATGCCCGGTGCCACCGCGCCCACCGGGCCGCCGTCGTTCGACCTCACCGGGCCGTCCCCGTCCCCGCTCACCGGGCCGTCGCCGTTCCGTGCTGGACGGCCGCGTCGGCCGTCTCCTCCGGGGCCAGTGGCAGGTCGGCCAGGACGGCGAAGCCGCCCTCCGGACGTGGTCCGGTCCGCAGGGTGCCGCCGTGCAGGGCGACGCGCTCGCGCATGCCGATCAGGCCGTACCCGCTCCGGCCGCCGGCCGGCACCGCCTCCTGCGGTGCGGCGCCGCCCGTGCCCGCCGTGCCCCCGTCGTCGCGCACCTCGACGGTGACCCGGTCCGGACCGTACGTCAGGGTGACGGTCGCGCGGGCGGGCCCGGCGTGCTTGCGGGCGTTGGTGAGGCCCTCCTGGACGATCCGGAACACGGTCAGGCCGACGGTGGGCGGCAGCGGGCGGCGGGGCCCGTGGACGCCGAAGTCGGTCGGCAGGCCGGCCACCCGGGACTCGTCCACCAGCCGGCCGAGGTCCTCGGCCCCGGGCTGGGGCGAGGGCGGGGCGGTGTCCGGTTCGTCGCCGGCCCGCAGGACGTCCAGGAGCTGGCGCATCTCCCGCAGGGCCAGTCGCCCGGAGGACTCCAGGGTGACCAGGGCGTCCCGGACCACCTCCGGGTGGGCGAGGTTGGCCCGGGCGCCGCCGGCCATCAGCTGCATGGTGGTGATGTGGTGCGCCACGATGTCGTGCAACTCCCGTGCGATGCGGCGGCGTTCGTCGGCCACCGCGCGGTCGGCCAGCAGTTTGCGGTTGGCCGCGACCTCCCGCTGCCAGCGCGCCACGGCGAGGCCGGCGCCGGCCACGAGCAGGGTGGAGCAGGAGGTGCCGGCGAGCGCCTGCCAGGAGGGGACGCGCAGGTGGCTCTGGCTCAGCGTGGTCAGCACCGTCGTCGCCGCCGCGGCGGCCGCCGTCACCGGGACGGGGCGGGCCCGGGCGACCGAGTACAGGCTGACCATCAGGACGGCGCCGAAGTGGGTGCTCGCCGGTGTGGAAAGGTCGATCGCGGCCTCGACGGCCAGGACCACGGCGAGCGCCGGCACCGGGTGGCGGCGCCGGACGAGCAGCGGCAGGGCCGACAGCGCGACGAGGAGCAGGCCCGGCGGGGTCACCCGGCGTACCCCGTCCATCTCGCTGAAGAGCAGGTAGTTGAGCAGGTCGAGCGTGCAGGCGCCGGCGGCCACCAGCGCGTCGGTGTGGGTCCACGGCGCGCCGTCGGTCTCCGGCGGCGCGTCCGCCACCCCGCCGGGCCCCGGGCTCCCGCTCGCCCGGTGTGCCGGGTGCGCCGGGTCCGCCCCGAGTGCCGCGTCCATCGCGGGGCGCTGATGACCGCCCATGTCCGTTCCCCCTCCGTGCCCGGCCCGCGCCGCGCCTCACCGATGAGCCCTGACGAGCCCCCGATGAGCCCGATCTGGCCCCGATCAGACCCTGTTTCAGACCCTGAACAGGCTCTGAACAGGCTCTGAACAGGCCCGATGACCCCATTCTGGCATCGGCCCACCCCGCCCCGGCATGGTCCCCACGGCCGATCACGGGGGCCCGGACCAGGACCACGGTCCCGGGTCCGGGCCCGGCCGAGGAGCAGGGGCCCCGGTGCGGATCGTCCGTCGCAGGGACGTCCGCGGCCCACCCCGGGTGATGGTCTGGAACCCGGCCGGGAACCCCCGGAGCCGAGACCGACCTTGCGGACGCTCGCGTCCACCGCCGGAGGAAACCGTGATCCGCGCACTGACCGGATACTCCACCAGGAACCCGTGGAAGGTGATCACCCTCTGGGTGGTGCTGGGAATCTCCCTGGCCCTGCTGAGCCCGATGCTGCTCGCCCGCGTCACCCAGTCCCAGACCGGGGACTTCCTGCCCAAGAGCTACGACTCGGCCGCCGCGCTGCGGATCGCCGAGGAGAACTTCGGGATGAAGCCCGACGCCACCACGGTCACGGTGCTGGTCGCCAGGACCGACGGCCAGGCGCTCACCGCCGCCGACCAGCAGCGGGTCGAGGCCGAGGCGGCGAAGCTCGCCCAGCGCCGGGTCGTCATGCCCAGGAAGGACGACGAGCCGGCCTTCCTCGTCCCCGACCGGTCCCAGACCCCCCGGGTCGCCCCGGCCATGGTGGCGCCCGACCGCGGCTTCGAACTGCTCTCCGTCGAACTGACCGGCAACGCCGCGGACGAGGGCGTCCAGGGCGTCTACCGGGCGTTCCGGGACGCCACCCGGGCCCAGTTCGCCGACGCCGGGATGCGCACCGGGTTCACCGGGCGACTGGCCGACGCCGTGGACACCGCCGACTCCCACCGCACCGCCGCGACGGTCGGCAGCGCGCTCGTCATGGGGTTGATCGTCCTGCTCAACGTGCTGGTGTTCCGCAGCGTGGCGGCGGCCCTGCTGCCGCTGCTCGCCGTCGCCATGATCGGCAGCGTGGCCGGCGGAGCCGTGGCCGTCGCCGCGACGCTGACCGGCCTCAAGCTCGACGCCGGCACCCCCGGGCTGGTCTCCGTGGTCCTGCTCGGCATCGGCGTCGACTACCTGCTCTTCCTGCTCTTCCGCTTCCGCGAGCACCTGCGGGCCCGGCCCGAGCAGCCCGCCCGCGAAGCCGCCGCCCAGGTGACCGCCCGGGTGGGCACCGCGATCACCTCGGCCGCGCTGACCATCGTCGCCGCCTTCGCCACCCTCGGCGTGGCCAGCTTCGGCCAGTTCCGCTCGCTCGGCCCGGCCATCGCCGTCGCCGTCCTGGTCATGCTGCTGGGCAGCCTCACCATGATGCCCGCCCTGCTCGCCGCCTGCGGCCGCGGCATGTTCTGGCCCTCCCGCAGCCTGCGCCGCCAGCCGGGCGAGGGCTTCGCCGCCCGCTTCGGCACGCTCGTCGCCCGGCGGCCGCTGCCGATGCTGCTCGCCGCCCTCGCCCTGCTCGGCGCGCTGGCCGCCGGGATGACCGGGATCCGGATGGACTACGGCCTCGGCGGCGCCGGCGACCGGACCCCGGCCGCCGCCACCGCCGCCGAGATCTCCCGCACCCTGCCGGCCGGCGTCTCCGACCCGACGAGCGTCTACGTCGTCACCACGGACGGCACCACCCTCACCCCCGGCCGGCTCGACGGCCTCTCCCACGCCCTCACCCAGGTCGAGGGCGTCGGCAAGACGGGCGGCACCGTCCTCAACGGGGACCGGCGCGCCGCCCGGATCGACCTCTACCTGACCGCAGACCCGCAGAGCCGGCGCGCCCGCGACCTGGCCTCCGGCCCGGTCCGCGCCGCGGTCGCCGCCCACACACCCGCCGGGACCAGCGCCCACGTGGGCGGCACGGCGGCGATCTTCGCCGACATCTCCACCGCCGTCGACCACGACCTGGCGATTGTCTTCCCGGTCGCGGCCGCCCTGATCGCCCTGATCCTGCTGCTGCTCCTGCGCAGCCTGCTCGCCCCGCTGGTCCTGATGCTCTCGGTCGGGCTCGGCTTCGCCGCCACCCTCGGCGCCGCGACCCTGCTGTTCCAGCACGGGCTGGGCGAACCGGGCGTCAGCTTCACCCTCCCGCTGGTGCTGTTCCTGTTCGTCGTGGCGCTGGGCACCGACTACAACATCCTCATCACCGACCGGATCCGCGAGGAGATGCAGCGCCCCGGCCCGCCCCGCGCCGCCGTCGCCCGCGCCGTACGGCACACCACGCCCGCCATCGCCACGGCCGGCCTGGTCCTGGCCGGTTCCTTCGCGACCCTCGCCGCCACCCCGGGCAGCGAACAGGTCGCCTTCGCGCTGACGCTCGGCATCCTGCTCTCCGCCGTCGTCCTGTCCCTGGTCCTGGTGCCCGCCGTCGCCGCCCTGCTCGGCCGCGCCCTCTGGTGGCCGCTCCGCCCGGCCCGCCACCACCACCGGGCCGAGCCGGCCCCGGAGCCGTACCGCGTCCCGGTGCCCTGACCGGCGAGCCGTTAGTACTCCAGCACGACTTCGATGTTTTGCCTGCTCAGAGGCTGCGCGCGGTGAGTGTAGCGGCCTGATGTCCCATCAGGGGCGGTCTTCATGAGACCGCCCCTCGATCGGTTGCAGCCGACGTTGGTAGTGACAGCGGCGGGGCGGCCTCTCATCGTGATCAACGAGCCTGCAGCCGAGACCTGGGACAACGAACTCGAAGACCTCTTCCTCCGCATCGGCCACCGCTTCAGCCGTGTGGAGCCACGCCGGCGGATGCGCGACTACGTCCGCGGCTCGCTCGGCCCGGTCGGCCGCAAGAACGGCTGGGTGCGCCACGAGGCGCCATGTGACCGAGTGGAGGTGCGAGACCTTCACCGCCGGACCGTCGCAGCGGCTGGGTAGAAGCTGAGGGCAGTCTGATCCGGGGAACGCCGGGGAGGATGGAAAGCAGCCCTGACAACGCCGGGACGGTGCGGCACTTCCAGACGTGCCGGGTCCGGCAAGCGAGGCCAGAAGGCGTACGAAGAGGAACCCGTGTAAAGCCCCGTAAGTCTTGTCACCGGCTCCAACCTGGAGGATGTGGGCCGGGGTGCAGTGCGTGGCCACTTGCTCTGCTGGGGTGGTCAACTCCGAAGCCGGTCTCCAACTGCCGGTGGGGAGGCCACGTTGAAGGTCTGCGGCGTAGGCGTGGCGATGCTGCCGGGGTAGTAGCGGGACGCCGACCTGGCCGATCGGCACATGGTGAACGTGGGAACCGCCTGCGGTCGTCCTTGGGGCCGGACAGCCAGTCCGGACTGCTGGGGACAGGCCCGTTGCCGGCTGAGGGCCGCAGGTGGGGCGGAGGCCTCGTAGTAGTCCGAGCGGAGGAAAGCTCCGTACATGGCGAAGGGGGCCAGCAAGTCGGCGGGGAGGAGACTGCAATGCCGGGAGGTCGTTGGTGAATACCGACGCGCTGGAGATCGCCTTGTTCAAGGCAGAGCGCCGGGTACTGGAGATGCAGACCAAACTGCACTGTTGGGCGAGCGGCGATCGTGATCGCCGGTTCGATGACCTGTTCGTGCGCCACGAGGCGCCACTTGACCGTGCGGAGGTGAAAGACCGCCGCCGTGGCCTTGTCGCAGCAAGGCCACGAAGCTGAGGACAGCCTGACCCGGGAGTCGCCGGGAGGGGTGGAAAGCAGTCCTGACAACGCCGGGACGCTCCGGAACTACCAGACGGGGCGGGTCCGGCAAGCAAGACGAGAAGGTGTACGAGAGGAACCAGCGCGTGAAGCTCCGTAAGCGTCGAGCCGGCTCCAACCTGGTGGATATGGGCCGGTCCGCAGCGCACACCTGCCGTGATCATGCGGCGGGTGACTCCGAAGCCGGGATGGATAGGCCGGTGGGGAGGCCACGAGGAAAGCCTGCGGCGTACTCGTGGCGAGGCTGCCGGGGTATAGCTGGGCACCTCCCTCGTCAAACGGTCAGTGGTGAACGTGGGAACCACCTGCGGCTGCCCTCACGATGCTCCAGCCAG
>NZ_JARXYZ010000021.1 GCF_029894125.1 Kitasatospora sp. MAA19 | reverse complement strand
TGTGGGTGGTGTCGTTGGTGCAGGTCCAGGCGGTGACGTCGACGGAGGCTTCGGTGGGTCCGTAGAGGTTGTGGAGGGGGGTGGTGCCGAGGGTGTGGGTGAAGGTGTTCTGGAGGTCTGTGGGGAGGGCTTCGCCGCTGGAGAGGACGGCGCGCAGGGTGGTGCAGGTGGTGGCGGTGGGTTCCTGGAGGAAGACCTGGAGCATGGACGGCACGAAGTGGGTGATGGTCACCCCTTCGTCTTGGATCAGCTTGGCGAGGTAGGCGGGTTCGCGGTGGCCGCCGGGTCGGGCGATGACGAGGGTGGCGCCTTCGAGGAGGGTCCAGAAGAACTCCCATACGGAGACGTCGAAGCCGAATGGTGTCTTCTGCAGGACCCGGTCGTCAGCGGTGAGGCCGTAGGCGTGTTGCATCCAGGTGAGGCGGTTGACGATTCCGGCGTGGGGGACGACGACGCCCTTGGGGCGGCCGGTGGAGCCGGAGGTGAAGATGACGTACGCCGGGTGCTCAGGGGACAGGGTCCGGCCTGTCGGGTTCGTTGTCGGGTGGCTCGACGCCGTCTCAAGGACGCTGCGGTCAAGGGTGATCGGAGCACCGGCCTGGCCGAGCAGGTAGTCGATGCGCTCGGTGGGGTAGTCGGGGTCGACGGGCAGGTAGGCGCCGCCGGCCTTGAGGATGCCGAGGAGCGCGGTGACCATCTCGATGGAGCGTTCCATCAGGACGGGTACCACCGTCTCGGGGCCGACACCCTGCTCGGTGAGCAGGTGCGCGACCTGGTTGGCCCGCGCGTTCAGCTCCGCGTAGGTGAGTGATTCGTCCTCGAAGACCACCGCCACCGCGTCCGGTGTCTGTGCCACGCGGGCCTCGAACAGTTCGGGCAGGGTGCCCGCCGGGACCTCGGCCGCCGTGTCGTTCCACCCCTCCAACACCCGTTCCCGCTCGGCCGGGCCGAGCAGATCGACCCGGGCGAGCGGGAGAGCCGGTTCGTCGAGGTCCGCCAGCGTCTCCAGCAGGCGGGCGAGCCGCCGGGCGTGGTCGGCGGCGTCGGCCGGGTCGTATACGCCGGGGTTCGCGTTGACGACGAGCTGCATGCCCTTGTCGGCCCCCCGGTCGTAGACCACGAACGACAGGTCGTCGACGGAGCCGTTGGTGAGGCTGTGCGCGGTGGTGGGGTGCCCGGCGAAGCGCAGGTCGTAGTCGAAGGCCATCACGTTGACGAGCGTGCCGAACAGGCGGGCGTCGCCGGCGCCGACCAGGTTGAGGTCGCGCTGGAGGTCCTCGTAGCGGTAGCGCTGGTGGCGCAGGGCCTGGCGCATGGTGCTGCTGGCCTGGCGGGTGAGGTCGGTGAGCGAGGTGCCGGGGCGGACGGTGAGGCGGATCGGCAGGACGTTGGCGAGCATCCCGGGGGTGCTGCGCTGGAGCGCGGTGCTGCGGCCGGCCACGGGGAGGCCGAGGACGAGGTCCTCGGCCCCGGTGAGCCGGTGGGTGTAGAGGGCGGTCGCGGCCATGATGAGGACGGGCAGGCTGGTCCTGAGCCGACGGGCGGCGGTGCGCAGCCGGTCGGCCGTCGCGGGCGCGATGTCCTCGATGTGGCGGATGCAGGCGTGGGCGGCGGGGGCGAAGCGTCCGCCGAGGCTGACGGCCTCCGGGTGGTCGGCGAACTGTTCCGTCCAGTACCGGCGGTCGGTGGCGAACTGTTCGGAGGTGCGGTAGGCCGCCTCCTCCGCCAGCAGCTTCTGGTAAGGCGGCAGTGGGTCGCGGGCGGGGCGTCCCTCGACCAGGGCGGTGTAGATCTCGGCGACGCGGGCGGCGAGGAGGGCGCCGGTGTAGGCGTCGCCGGCCGCGTGGTGGCCGCGCTGGTACCAGAAGAACCGGTCGCCGGCCGGGAAGAGCGCCATCTCGTAGGCCGGTCCGCGTTCCAGGTCGACCGGATGGGCGAGGTCCACCCGCATCCAGTCCTGGACGGCGGCCCACGGGTCGGGCTCGGCGCCGACGTCCCGTACCTGGACGGGGGAGTCGGGTACCGGGGCGACGACCTGGCGCACCTCGCCGCCGCTCCGGGTGAAGCGCAGGCGCAGCATCTCCGTCTCGGCGACGAGCCGGCGCAGGGCGGCCTGGAACAGCTCGGTGTCGACCGGGCCGTGGATCTCCAGGCACTCGGCGATCTGGTAGGCCGGGTTCGAGGGGTCCAGGTGCTGGGCGAACCACATGCCGGACTGTCCGGCCATCAGCGGCCAGGAGGCGGTCTGGGTGTCCGACATCTTCATTGCTCCGGTTCGTTTACCAGGGCCGCTGCGACAGGGCGGCGTCGACCGATCGACCTCGGCCGCGCGCGGGCCGAAGGGGGTGGTGCGGGTGGAGGGTTCCACGGGTGAAAGGTGGTGCGGCGAGGGGTGGTGCACGGCGGGGACGGAGCGGGCCGAGGGCGAGGACGGGCCCGGCTGTCGTTGATCACGCTCCGCCGTCGAGACGCTGCCTGACGAACCGTCACCACAGGTGCACGTCAGGTGAATTCGGCGTTAAGTCTCGACGAACGAGATGACCCCGGCCGGCCTACCGGCCCTGCCAGCGCGGGGGCCGCTTCTCGACGAAGGCGCGGGGGCCCTCGTCCGCGTCCTCGCTGTGCATGCGGCGCTCCTCCCGCGGGAAGCGGGTCCGGAACGCCTGCTCCAGGGGCATGGTCGCGGCCGCGGCGGCCGCCTCCTTGATCGCGCGGACCGCGAGCGGGGCGCAGCCGAGGATGTCCGTGACCCAGGTGTCCACGCAGGCGTCCAGTTCGGCGGCCGGCACCACCTCGTTGACCAGGCCGAGTGCGTGGGCCCGGGCGGCGGTCATCGGGCGACCGGTGATCAGGTGGCCGAGGGCGGCCCGGTAGGGGGCCTGCCGGGTGAGCCGGAAGACGCCGCCGGCCCCGGCGATCAGGCCGAGCCTGGCCTCGGGGAGGGCGAACGTGGCGGTGTCGGCGGCGACGACGATGTCGCAGGCGAGTGCCAGCTCGAAGCCGCCGCCGAAGGCGTGGCCGTTGACCCGGGCGATCACGGGCTTGGCCAGCTCGAACCGCTCGGTGAGCCGGGGCCAGCCGGGTTTGCCGCGGCTGCCGAAGGTGGCGGGGGTGTTGCTGCCGTCGGCGATCCGGGCGGCGAGCTCCTTGAGGTCCTGGCCGGCGGAGAAGGCGCGCTCCCCGGCGCCGGTGAGCACGGCGAGCCAGAGCTCGTCGTCCTGCTCGAAGTCGTCCCAGACCAGGGCGAGCTCCTCGTGCGTGCGGAGGTCCATCGCGTTCAGGCGGTCGGGTCGGTCGAGCGTCACGCGGGCGACGCGGCCGTGCTTCTCGTAGCGGATCCGGGTGAGGTCTGCCAGCTCCATCGGCTCTCCGGCTCTTCTGGGGGTACGTGGGTCCGCCGACCACCGTCCGGGCGGCGGTGGCCGGCTGGTGGTCGGCCGGTGGCCGATCGGTGGCGGACGGTCAGACGGCAGCAGCAGCGGCAGTGGTGGCGGCCGCGGAGAAGCGGCCGACCTTGCCGATCACGTCCTGGCTGTAGAGGCGCAGGGCCTGCTGCATGGCGAACTCGGCCATGTACTGCCGGAACTGCTCCGGCGGCTCCTCCGCGAGGTTGAGCATCCGGCGGTTGGTGACCACGGCGGGGCTGTCGAGCCGTTCGAGGGATTCGGCCACGGCGCGGTCCATCAGATCCGGTTCGACGACCTCGTCGAGCAGCAGCCGGGCGTCGGGCTCGGTGGCGTGGATCCGGCGGCCCCAGAGCACCACCTGCCGCGAGACCCGGCCGCCGGCCAGCCGGCCGAGCCGCAGGTTGCCGGCGCCGGGCACGATGCCCTCCTGGGCGGCCGGCAGGCTGACGTAGGAGTCGGACGCGGCGACCACCCGGTCGAAGATCATCAGCAGCTGGGCGCCGCCGCCGATGGCGAAGGTGTCGACGGCCGCCACCCACGGCTTCTCGATGACGGGCGTGTGCCAGGCGCCGGAGTGCTCGACCCGGAGCCCCCGGAAGATCTTGTTGAGATAGCCGAGTTCGCGCCGGAGCAGGAAGTCGACCAGCGAGATCCGGCCGGTGTGCAGGCTCTTGAGGTTGATGCCGGCGCTGAAGACCCGGCGGCCCCGGTAGCGGGGGTGAGTCATCTCGCCGCCGCGCAGCAGACCGACCCGGACCTCCGGGTCCAGCAGGGCGAGGTCGACGGCGGTCTCCATGTCCTCGACCTGCTGGTTGTCCTCGGCGTTGAGGCAGTCGGTGCGGCACATGGTGAGGTGGGCGGCGCCGTCACGCCGCTCCAGCCGGACGGAGCCGAGGTCGAGGGTGCCGGTGCGGCGGAACTCGGGCAGCAGGTCGAGGGCGCGGGCCGTGGGCAGCGCCATCGCGTCGATCAGGTGCCGGCCGGAGCCGGGCGAGCGGAGCAGCTCGCGCAGGAAGAGGCCCTGGTCGATCTCCAGGCCCTCCTTCTCGGCCTGGAGCCGGCCCTGCTCGACCGCCATCGACTCGGCGCCGGGGAGCAGTCCGGGCCAGCTTTCGGTGGCGCCGACGACAAGCTCGGGCAGCCGCAGGTCCAGGGTGTGACCGTCGGTCAGCTGCCGGTAGACGGTCTCGCCGTGCAGCCGCAGGAACCGGCCGCGCACAGTGCGGACGGCGTTCTTGGCGTCGGTGGCGAGCGCGTGCTGGGCGGGGGTGCGCTCGGCGGGCACGGGCAGGGCGGCCAGCGCGTCCTCGGCCCGGTCGGCGGCGTCGGCCAGGGCGCGGCGGTCCGCGGCGAGGCTGCTGCCGCCGGTGGCGTCGGTACCGTCGGTGGCGACGGCACCGCCGGTATCGCCGGTGTGCGCGTTGCCGACCGACGCCGGGGCGGCGGTCATACGACGGCCTCGACGGGGGCCTCGACGGGAGCCGGGTCGACAGCCCCGGTGGCGGCCTCGGCGGCGGCCCGGCGCAGCACCCGGTCGCAGGCCGCCAGGTGCCGGCCCAGGGCCTCCTCGTGGCCGGTGGTGGTGGCGTCGAGCATCAGCTGGCGGCGGATCGACAGTCCGGGCCCGGCCGCGGCGAGCAGGTCGGCGGCGTCGGCCAGGGCGGCCGCCGGGTCGTCGGCGAGCTCGTCCAACAGGTGCATGGTCAGCGCCTGCCAGGTCGGGACGGCGGTGCCGAACAGGGCGACCTGGCGGGTCGCGGCGGCACCGGCCTGGTTGGCGAGCCGGTGCAGGGCCATGCCGGGCCAGACGCCGTCCGGGCCGGCGGGCGGCAGCAGCCGGGTGGCCGGGTGGGCGATGCGGTAGTCGGTGGCGAGCAGCGCCTCCACGGCGGTGCCGCCGCAGTCGCCGCCGGTGTCGCCGCCGACCAGGGCGACGGTCGGCCGGTCCAGGCGCTCCAGGCGGCGCAGCGCGCGCTCCCACTTGTTGACCAGGGGCAGCGGCGGGGTGGCCGTCGGGCCGGTGGGTGCGCCGGAGACCCGGAGTACCACCGGGGCGTGGCCGTCGGCGTCCTCGGCCCGGTCGCAGAGCGCGTTGAGGGCCTGCACGGTCTCGGGGGAGAGCGGTCGGCCGCCGTCGATGAGCAGCGGCTCTGGGGTGTGGGTCATGGTGGTGTGGTCTTCCTGCTCGGTGCGGACGGCTACCAGCGGGCCAGCGCCGTCTCGATGGTGGATCCCGGGCCCATGGTCATCAGCACGCCGTGGTCGCCGGGCTGCGCCACCTGCTCCTCCAGCAGCCGTTGGTAGGAGAAGAGGAACGAGCCGCTGGAGAGGTTGCCGTAGTCCCGCAGCACGCTGGTGGTGTGCCGGAGGTCGTGCCGGGTCAGGCCCAGGTTGACGCCGACGGCGTCGATGACCTTCTTGCCGCCGGAGTGCACCAGCCAGTGGTCGATGTCGCTGCGGCGCAGGCCGGTGCCGTCGAGCAGCCGGTCGACGACGAGTTCGGCGTGGGCACCGACCACGTAGGGCACGTGCGGGTCGAGGAAGAAGCTGAACCGCTCCTGCTCGTCGTCCCAGTCGTAGCGCATCGCGTCGATCGCGTCGGTGATGATGTAGCTGGAGAACTTCAGGAGTTGCGGGCCTTCGGCGGCGGGCGCCTCGCCGGGAGCGCCGGCTCCTCCGGGAACCCGGGCCCCGTCATGGGCCCCGACCCCGACCCCGGCCGTCTCGCCGGCGACCAGGGCGACGGCGGCCGAGCCGTCCCCGAAGAGGCTGTTCACCACGGAGGTCCGCATGGTGCCGTCGAAGACGTAGGCGGCGGAGCACGCCTCGGCGCAGACCATCAGGGCCAGCCGGCCGGGGTTGGCGCGTGCCCAGCCGTTGACGGCGTTGAGCGCGTTGAGCCCGGCGTTGCAGCCCATTCCGACCACGTCCAGGCGGCTGGTGTGCGGGTCGATGCCGAGCTCGCGGATGACCAGTGCGCTCAGGCCCGGGGTGAGGAAGCCGGTGGTGGTGACGCAGCAGACGTAGCCGATGTCGGCGAGGTCCGCACCGGCCTCCTTGAGGCACGCCTGGACGGCGCGGACGCCCATGTCCACGGCCTGCGCCTTGTGCTTGGCGAGCAGTTCGCCCTGGACCTCCATGACCCGGGAGCCGTCGGGTCCCTCGGGCGGCAGGGTCAGATAGCGGCGCTCGATCGCACTGTTGAGAAACAGGGAGCGCACCCGGGGATCCCGGACGGCGAAGATGTCCAGGATTTCCTGCTGGGAATAGGAATTCGCCGGAACGGCGGTACCGACTCCGATGATCCGGGCCGGATCGGTCGCGGTGGTCGTCATCGGTACATCCGGTCCCGGTAACTCGGCCTGTTTCGCGGTATTGGCGCGTAAAGGTCGATGGGTGTCACGGTCTCCCCGTTTCTGTTCGGCTTGTGGGCCGCCCTCTGGACGTAACGTACGGAACGCGCGGGCCGGTTCATTCCGTCGTGGATCCGTCAATCCCGACAGCAGTAACGGATGAAGTCCGCGAGCCGGTTCAGGCCTTCTTCGATTTCCTCCGGCCGGAGGTGGCTGAAGGACAGCCGCATGACGTTGCGGGGCTGCGCGTCGGCGTAGAAGTGGTGCACCGGGGTCCAGAGCACCCGGAACTTCTCGGCGCTGACCTCCAGCAGCTCGTCGCCGGCCGGGAACGGGACGGTGAGCAGCAGGAAGAACCCGCCCGCGGGGACGTTCCAGGAGACGCCCGAGGGGTGGCCGCCCGCGCCGTCCGGGGAGGTGCCGGCGGCGCGGCCGAAGCGTCGTTCCAGGCCGGACAGGACGTGCGCGAGGTTCGCCCGGTAGTGCGCGGTCTCCCGCACGTTGGCCGCCCGCAGGCTGCCCTGGTGGGCCAGCAGCTTGCCGCCGATGACGGCCTGGGCGATCGGCGAGGTGTTGACCGTCAGCATGCTCTTGATCTTGGCCAGCTGGTCGGCCAGGGTGCCGTCCGTGCCGGCCACCCGCTGGTCCGCGAGCACGTAGCCGACCCGGGCGCCGGGCAGGCCGGTCTTCGCGAAGGATCCCAGGTAGACGACCCGGGCGGTGGTGTCCAGGGCTTTGACGGTCGGTGGGCCGCCCGGATCCCCGAACAGGCCGTACGGGTTGTCCTCCAGGATCAGGAGGTCCTCCTCGGCGGCGATCTCCAGCAGCCGTCGGCGGGCCTCCAGGCTCAGTCTGAGCCCGCTCGGGTTGGCGAAGTCCGGGATGACGTAGCAGGCCCGGGGGTTGAGACCGGCCGCGCGGGCCCGCGCCACCTGGGCGGAGAGGTCCGTCAGGTCGATGCCCTCGGCCGACTCCCGGACCGGCAGGACCCGCATGTCGGCCAGCCGGGCGGCGCCGTGCGCGCCCACGTAGCTGGGCGTCACGGCCAGCAGGACGTCCCGGTCGGTGCGGCGCAGTGCGCGCAGCGTCAGGTAGAGCGCCTCCTGGCAGCCGACCGTGACGACCAGGGCCTGCGGGTCCGCGGTGATGCCCTCGTCCACCCGCAGGTGCTCGGCGATCAGCTCGTGGATGATGCCCTTGGTGCGCCCGTACTGGAGCAGGGTCTGCCGGACGGCGGCCTCGTCGCCGCCCAGCCGGGTGGTGAGGTGCTCGCGGTAGACGTCGAAATAGCGGTGGACGTCGGCCGGGTCGAAGAAGCCCTCGAAGGGTCTTCCGGCGGCCAGGGATATCGCGTCCGGGAACCGCTGGGCGATCTCGTTGAGGAAGTTCATCGATTCACTGACCGGTGCGGTGAGGGAATCGTGAAGGCCCGACAGTTCAAGTTCCGTGACCACGCTCGGGGCGGGTCGGCCGTTCACCACATTCGTCCTTCTGGGCTGTGCGGAGTTCAGCACTCTGCTGACGGGGGTCGGCATCGCATACTCTTGCGTTCGATGCGTCGCGGGCTGCAGGCTAGTCACAGTCTTCAGTCCGTGACAACCGAGGCTTAGTCGAAAGCGCGTAATCCCGGATCTGTCGCATGCCGACGAGTGGTGAATTCATCTTGCGTTAGCATTCCGGCGATCTTCTGTTCCGTCCCGTCCTTGAAGCTCATGAGCCGCGAGTGCGCCGTGCCCGGGGCTCCGCCGCCTCCACGGCCGGGGCGGGGCAGGCCGGGTCCTCCCGCCCGCGCACGATCCGAGCGCAGGTGAGGCGCGCAGCCGGCCGGGCCACCGCGAGCAACCGCAAGCACCGGCCACCGCAAGCACCGGTCACCGTAACCACCGGTCACCGTAACCACCGGCCGCGACAGGCACTGGCCGCCGTCTGCCGACGGTCGATCAGCGCATCCCCCGGCGGCCGTCCATGAGAGGAAACACCGATGACGAACCCGTTCGAGGACACCGAGGGCACCTACCTGGTCCTGGTCAACGAGGAGGGCCAGCACTCCCTCTGGCCCGTCTTCGCGGAGGTGCCCGCGGGCTGGACCACCACGTACGGCCCGGCCGGCCGCCAGGAGTGCCTGGACCACGTGGAGAACACCTGGACCGACATGCGGCCCGCGAGCCTCATCCGCTCGATGGGCTGACCGGCGGCCGCTGCGGGGCCGGTCCGTGCGGGCGGCCGGGCCCGCCCGTGCGGCGCGGTCCGCGCGGGCATGCCCGGCCCGCACACCCTCCGGCCCCGCACGCCCGGCCCTGAACACCCGCCGGCCCCGCACGTCGCGCGGGGCCGACCCCGCGCGACGTGCGCCGGCCCCGGGAGGCCGGCTCGCCCGGCGGGACCCCCGACGCACCGACCAGACCGGGAGCGAACCCGCACCATGTACGGCGATCCGACCCCTGCGCCCCACTACCGCCTGGTCTGCTCCGCCTGCGGGCACCACCAGGCCGACGACGGCCTGACCCTCGGCTGCGCGCGGCCGCACGAGCCCGGGCTCTGGCGGACCGACTACCGGACCGCCGATTTCATCCCCGACCCCACCGCGGGCGGGGTCTTCCGCTACCGCCACTGGCTGCCGGTGCGGCGCACCCTGGCCGGCACCGGCCGGACGGCGGTCTACCGCAGCGAACGGCTGGCCGCCGCGCTCGGCCTGGACGAGTTGTGGATCGCCTTCAACGGCTACTGGCCGGAACGCGGTGGCGACCTGACGACCGGCACCTTCAAGGAGTTGGAGGCCGCCACCGTCCTCGGCCGGATCCCGGAGGACGCCGGCACCCTGGTGGTCGCCTCCGCGGGCAACACCGCCGCCGCGTTCGCCGAACTCTGCGCGCGCCACCGGGTGCCGGTGGTCATCGTGGTGCCCGCCTGCGCGCTGCCCCGGCTGCGCACCCGCACCCCGGACTCGCCGTGGGTGCGCCTGGTCGCCGTCGAGGGGGCGGACTACGCCGAGGCGATCGCCCTCGGCGACGCGCTCGCCGCGCTGCCCGGGTTCACCCCGGAGGGCGGCACCCGGAACGTCGGCCGCCGCGACGGCCTGGGCACCGTCCTGCTCGCCGCCGCCGAGGAGATGGGGCGACTGCCGGCCTACTACGTGCAGGCCATCGGCAGCGGGGCCGGCGCCATCGCGGCGCACGAGGCCGCGCTGCGGCTGCGATGTCGCCCCGGCCCGCTGCCGCAGCTGATCCTGGCGCAGAACGACGCGTACGCCCCGGTCCACCGGGCCTGGCGGACCGGCGAGCGCCCGTGGGAGTGCGCGTCCGAAGAGGACGAACGACTCGCCACCACCCGGGCGTTCGCGCCTGAACTGACCAACCGGCGCCCGCCGTACGACGTGCGCGGCGGGCTCCGCGAGGCGCTGACGCAGAGCGCCGGGCAGGTCCTCACCGCCGACCGGGCGTCGGCCCTGGTGGCGATGGACACCTTCCGCGAACTGGAGGGGAACGACATCGAACCGGCCGCCGGGGTCGCGCTCGCCGCACTCGGGGAGGCCGTCCGGACCGGGCGGATCGACACCGCGGCGCCCGTACTGCTCAACGTGACCGGAGGCGGCCGGGCCCGGCTGGCCCGGGACCACGCCCCGACCGGCCTCCGGCCCGATCTGCTGGTGCCGCGCACCGCCGCCCACGACGCCGCGAGCGTCGCCGGGATCGCGGCGGCGCTCACGGCGGCGGCCCGTCGGCCCGTGACGGTCTGACGCCACGTCAGAATTCTGCGGGGGTCGGATCTCTGGAGGGTCGGTCGTCCCTCTTTCGGGTGGTTTGAGACCTCCCTCGTGGCCTGGGCGCACGGGCCGCCGGATGATCCTCCCGGGGCCGTGTGTGACGGCCTGAGGAAGGATGACGCGCAGCATGAGCACGACGCGACGAACTGTCCTGAGCGGCGCCCTGGCCGCCCCCTTGCTGGCCCGTTTCACGGGGTCGGCGGCCGATGCCACCCCGAACGACGACGACACGTGGGGCACGATCTCCGACGGCTGGGTCGAGATCCGCTGGACCCCGCAGGCCCAGGCCCAGCTCGACCGGTTCGAAGCGACGGTCGAAGCCATCGCTCCCGCCCGACTCGTCAAGGACTCCCAGGGGGTGGCGCTGCGCTTCCCGCTGAGGTCCGGAGCGGGCGACCCGTCGCCGACCGACCTTCCGCAGGCGCAGGGCAACGGCCTCCTCGACGGCGGCGTGACGGTGCGCACGCCGACCGTCCGGTTGCAGGTCACCAGCCTGAACGGCACCCTGCAGGACGGCCAGGCGTTCGGGACCTGCGTGGTCAACGGGGTCGACGTCGGCATGCGGTCGGTCTTCCGGTGCGGACTGACCGAGGGCGCCCTCGCCGCGGACCCGGCGCCGCCGGGCCGGCCGCTCACGCTCCGCCTCAGCGGGGCGCCGCTGCGCCCGAGCGGCGAGGCGCTGGAGGCGTTCGCGAGCGCCTTCGGCGAAGCCGCGTTCACCGCCGACACCGTGCTGGCGCACGTGACCGCCGAAGGCCGGTACACCCCGCCCAAGCAGGGAACCGCGAGCAGGGAACCGCGAGAAGTGACCGCGAGTAGTGAACCACGAGCAGTGAACCACGAGTAGTGAACCGCGAGCCGGCCCCGGGCTCACTCGGCTTGGGCCGGCTCCGGCGCACGGGCCGGGCCGGGGACGCCACCGCCGAACCGGCGCTGCCGGCCGGCGTACTCGGCGACGGCGTCCAGCAGGTGGCGCAGGCCGAAGTCGGGCCAGGGGACGGGCTGGAACACGAACTCGGCGTAAGCGAGCTGCCAGGGCAGGAAGTTGCTGATCCGCTGCTCACCGGAGGTGCGGATCAGCAGGTCGACGTCCGGCAGACCGGGCGCGTACAGGTTCCGGGCGATGTCGGCCGGGCCGATGTCCTCGGGCCGGAGCGTCCCCGCGGCCGCCTCGGCGGCCAGCGCGCGGGCCGCGGTGACCAACTCGTCCCGGCCGCCGTAGTCGAGGCAGAGGGTCAGGGACAGCACGTCGTTGTCGGACGTCATGCTCTCGACCACCGCCAGCGCGGCCGCCAGCGAAGGATCGATCCGGTCGCGGCGCCCGCACCACCGCACCCGTACGCCGAGCTCGTGCAGCCACTCGACGCCCCTGGTGATCCCGTCGGCCATGGAGTCGAACAGGGCGGCCAGTTCCTCCCCGGAACGGTCCCAGTTCTCGGTGGAGAACGCGTAGACGCTCAAGTGCCGGATGCCCAGCCGCAGGGCGGCGTTGACCAGCCGCATCGCCGCCCGCTCGCCGGCGTGGTGGCCCTCGACGGCCGACAGGCCGCGCAGTTCGGCCCACCGCCGGTTGCCGTCCATGATCACGGCGACGTGGTCGGGCACCGGTCCGAGTTCGCGCGGGGCCTGGCGCCGGGCGGTCCCGGTCGGCGTCAGCGGCTCCAGGCCGTCGACCAGTACCCGCGCTCGCAGGAGCGTGACCTCGTCGAAGTGCAGTTGTGCACCGAGCAACAGAGTGTGCAGGAAGGGCTGGTTCGCCGGGGCCACCATCCCGGCCGCCGGCGCCGCCTGCTCCAACAGCTCGCGCCAGCGGTCGAGTTGGACGCCCACGAGGGCGTCCAGCGCCTCGCGCGGCTCGCCGCGCCGCAGGTCGGCGACGTCCAGGCCCAGCCGCCGCAGGTCCGAGCCCGGCAGGTAGCACCGGCCCGCCGCGAGGTCGATCGGCAGGTCCTCGAAGATGTCCGCCAGCTGGCCCGCCTCGCCCAGCAGTGACGCCAACCGCGAGGCCTCCGGCCCGCGGGGCTCCAGCAGCGGGGTCGACAACTCGAAGACCGTCCCCGAGACCCCCCGCAGGTAGCGCCGCTGGTCCGCGAAGGTGTCGAAGGCCGGCGGGCGGACGCAGTCGGCCTGGATCGCGTCGAGGAACTCCGCCAACACCGCGCGGTCCAGGTCCCACCGCCGTACCGTGTCCACGAACGCCCGCCGCAACGGGTGGTCACTGCGCCCGGACCGCACCTCCGCCAGCGTGTCGGCGCGCCAGCGGGCGATCCGCCCCGCGCGCTCGGCCGGCGCGCCCTCGTCGGCGATGCGATCGGTCCGCACGGCGAAGCCGTGCACGGCACGCAGGTGGGGCCGGACCGCGGCGGGCAGGACCTCGCCCGCGGTCCACAGCGGCAGCCAGAACCGCCGGGTCTCCCGCGCGCAGGCCTCATAGGACTCGCACAGCTCCGGCGTACCACCGAACGGTGCCTCGGTACTCGACATTCCCGGACCCTGCCCTTCCGGCCGACCTCGGCGGCCATGAACCTTCGGCATCACCAACGACCCAACCGCCCATCGGTTTTGCCGACCACGAGGCCGTCTCCAGCACCGCCGACGGCGCTGCCGCAGGCGCCGCCTGCGGCGCGTGGACGCCCCTCGGCGGGCGTGCGGCAGAGCGGCGCGCCCGCTGGACCGGGTGAAGCGAGCGGAAGGCCGGTTTCGGCTGGGGCTACGGAGACCGCGACGGCGAGTCGTCCGGCCCGGCCGGAGGCGGGGTGGCCGGCGGCTGTCCGGCCACGTCCACGTGGTCCGCAGCCGGGGAAGGCGGCTCCGGGAGCGCCGCCGGGGGCGCCTTCTCCTCCCAGCCCAGACCTCCGGCCGAGCCGGGGAGCGGCTGCTCCGCCCAGATGATCTTGCCCTGGGGGGAGTACCTGGTGCCCCAGTGATCGGTGAGCTGCGACACCAGGAACAGCCCGCGGCCGCCCTCGTCCGTCGTCGCCGCGTACTTCAGGTGCGGGGAGGTGTTGCTGCCGTCGGCCACTTCGCAGATCAGGCTGCGGTCGCGCAGCAGCCGCACCCGTACGGGCGGCAGGCCGTAGCGGATGGCGTTGGTGACCAGTTCGCTGAGGACGAGTTCCGTGCCGAACGCCAGATCGGCCAGGCCCCACTCGTCGAGCTTCGCGGTGCTCCACGCTCGCGCGTCGGCGACGCTGGCCGGATCGAACGGCACCTCCCGATCGGCGACCTGGTTCGGACCGAGCACCCGGGTCTTCGCGATCAGCAGCGCCACGTCGTCCTGCGGACGGGCCGGCAGCAGGGCGTCCAGCACGGCCTGGCAGTGCTCCTCGGGCTGCCGCTCCTGCTCGGAGAGCACCCCGCGCAGGAGTTCCATGCCGACGTCGAAGTCCCGGGTGCGCTCCTCGATCAACCCGTCGGTGTACAGGACGATCTGGGTGCCTTCGGGCAGGTGCACCTGCGCCGTCTCGAACGGCATTCCGCCCGCGCCCAGTGGCGGGCCGATCGGAAGCTCCGGGAACACGACGCTGCCGTCGGGCCAGACCAGTGCGGGCGCGGGGTGTCCCGCCCGGGCGATGGTGCAGAGC
Organism: Kitasatospora sp. MAA19; assembly: GCF_029894125.1. Classification (GTDB taxonomy): domain Bacteria; phylum Actinomycetota; class Actinomycetes; order Streptomycetales; family Streptomycetaceae; genus Kitasatospora. Next base: position 128,547 of record NZ_JARXYZ010000021.1, on the reverse strand, counting down.
TGGGAGATCGGGTCGTAGATCGCGTACAGGCAGGTGGCTCCGGTGACGGCGGTGCCGTCGCCACTGTCGGACTCCTCCTGGTCGATGCGGTTCACCAGTTCGTCGAGGTGGCCGAGCAACTCGTCCGGTGGGAGGTCGAGGGTGGAGAAGTTGTGCACGGCGGTGCGCAGCCGGCCCATGGTGGCCGCGGCGTGCAGCCCGTGGCCGACGACGTCGCCCACGACGAGGGCCACCCGGCTTCCGGGCAGCGGAATCACGTCGAACCAGTCGCCGCTCACTCCGGACTGTGCGGGCAGGTAGCGGTGCGCGACGGTGAGGGCGCTCTGTTCCGGCAGGGCGCGCGGCAGCAGGCTGCGCTGCAGCGTCACGGCCATCGCGTGCTCGCGGGTGTAGCGGCGGGCGTTGTCGATGCTGACCGAGGCCCGCGCGACGAGCTCCTCGGCCAGCGACCGCTCCTCCTCGTCGAACGGCTCGCGCTTGCGTGACCGCCAGAAGTTGGCGACGCCCAGGATGATGCCGCGCGCCCGCAGGGGAGTGGTGATGAGCGAGTGGACGCCGTACTCGACGATCTGCCGGGTCCGTTCCGGGTCCTGGGCCAGCCAGCCGTGGTCGACGGACAGGTCGGGCACCACCTGCGACCGGCCGGTGTCGAACCCCCGGGCCTGGGGGGTGGAGGGGAGGAAGGTGACCAGCATGCCCGGTGGGTAGAAGGGATGGTCCTCGCGTATTCCGTGGACGGCCGCGCGGCGCAGATCGGACTTGGAGCCGGTCGGCTCGTCTCCCAGCAGGACCGGGTCGGCGAGGTCGACGGTGACGAAGTCCGCGAAGCCGGGAACGGCGACCTGGGCCAGCTCCTCGGCCGTGCGCACGACATCGAAGGTGGTGCCGATGCCGACGCCCGCCTCGTAGAGGAGGGCGAGGCGTTTGCCGGCCACTTCGGCCTTGCCGGACAGCGCGAGCAGCTCCGTGGAGTCACGGATCGTCGCGACCGTTCCCATCGCGCCGCCACGGTCCGTGGACCGCTGGTTCACCGCGAGCAGCCGCCCGCCCGCTTGGTGCACCTCGTCGGTGGCCACCCGGCCCGACCGCAGCAGCTCCGCGGTGTCGGGGTCGAGGTCCCGGAGTTCGTCCAGCCTGCGGCCCTCCGCGTCGGCGGGAAGCCCCAGCAGCTCCTTCGCCTCGTCGTTCGCCAGCAGCAGCCGTCCGTCCGCCGAGACGATGACCACGCCCTCGCGTACGGCGTGGAGGACGGCGTTGTGGTGCTCGTACACGCGGGTCATCTCGGTCGGCCCCAGGCCGTGCGTCTGGCGCTTCAGCCGTCTGGAGACCAGGGCGGTCCCGGCGGTGGCCAGCGTGAGTGCCGCGGCGCCGGTGATCAGGATGACGGGCAGCTGCCGGTTGCCGGCCGTGGTGACGTTCTTGACCTTGAGCCCGGCCGAGACCAGGCCCACCACCGCTCCGTCGGGGGCGGTGACGGGCACGGTCGCCTGGACCTCCTGGCCGAGCGGACCGTGCACGCTCTCCGTGTAGACCTGGCCGGCCAGGGAGGGGCCGATCGTCCCGACGAACTTCTTGCCGATCTGCTCCGGCAGGGGGTGCGTGTACCGGATCCCCTGGGTGTTCATGACCACGATGAAGTCGACTCCGGCCTTCTGGCGCGCCGCCTCCGTCAGTGGCTGGAGCACCGCCGTCGGATCGGGCGACTTCAGCACCGCGGGGAGGCCGGGGGCATGCGCGAACGCCTCCGCGACGGCGACCGATCGATTGCGGGCCTCCGTTTCGCTGTCGTAGCGTGACTCGAGGACCAGCGCCAGGATCGCCCCGAGGACGAGCAACAGCACGACCGCGACCTGGAGCACGAACACTTGGCCGGCAACGCTTCGAGGGCTCTTGGCGAAAAGACCCTTGGCGGCCAGTGACGTCTTCGATACGGTCCGTGATCGGTCCGCACGCTCGACCATGCGTCCTTTCTAGCACCGCTGCAGGGTTACGACGAGGTGGCGGCCCCGCGCCTTGCGGGCGGCCCGGGCCCGGCTCCACCGGGGGAGCGCGGCTGCACCCGGACCGTGACGGCGCGCCACTGCCGGTCTGCGGGAAGGTGGCGACGGGTCGGCTGCCGGTCAGGGCCGGTTGGGTCCGCGATAGGGCAGCGTCTGGCTGTAGACGACACTGGTGGTGGTGCTGCCGAAGCCGGCCAGCTCGTCCACGAGCGTCTCCAGATGCTCCATGGAGGTCGCGGCCACCTTCAGGGTGTAGCAGTCGTCTCCGGTGGTGCGCAGGCATTCCAGGATCTCCCGCCGCTCGGCGAGCACCCGGCGCAGCGGCTGGTGGCGGTTGCCCGGGTACTTCAGCCGAACGACGGCGAGCACGGGATAGCCGACCTCGGCCAGGTTCACCGCCGCGTGGTAGCCGGTGATGACGCCCAGCGACTCCAGATTCCGCACCCGTTCGGTGGTGGCCGACGGGCTGAGGTTCACGCGCCGCCCCAGCTCGCTGAGGGAGATGCGCGCCTCCCGCTGCAGCTGCTCGATGATTGCCCAGTCGACTTCGTCAAGATTCACGGCCATATCGCGACTCTACCGGCAGAACCACGGCAGAACGTTGCTATGACCGGGAAGATTCGGTTCCGGACGCCGTGATCGCCGGGATAGCCTCGAATCATGCAACTTGGCGTCAACGTACCGAACTTTGGACCCGGCACCGATCCGGGCGTGCTGCGCGACTGGGCACGGATCACGGAGGGGCTCGGCTACGACCTCCTCATGGTGTCGGATCACGTGGCCGTCACCCCGGACGTGGCCGAACGGTACCCGGAACCGTTCTACGAGCCGTTCACCACGCTGTCCTGGCTGGCCGGCGTCACCACCGGGGTGCGGCTGGGCACGACCGTGCTGATCCTCCCGTACCGGCATCCCCTGCTGGTGGCACGGATGGCCACCAACCTCCACCGGCTCAGCGGCGGCCGACTCGTGCTCGGGGTCGGCGTCGGCTGGGCGCGGCAGGAATTCGCCGCGCTCGGCGTGCCGTTCGCCGCGCGCGGTCGGCTGACCGACGCATGTCTGGCCGCCCTGCGGGACGCCTGGCGCGCGGAGACCGAGGACGGAGCCGCCCCGATCCCCGTCTGGGTCGGCGGCCACAGTGCGGCGGCGCTTCGCCGTGCCGCCAGGTACGGGGACGCCTGGCACCCGCTGCGGCTCTCCCTGGCCCGGATGCGCACGATCCTGGCGGACCACTCGCTGCCGGCGTTCGCGCCCCGCATCGCCCTGCGGCTGACCGGAACCCCGGTCGACGACCCCGACCGGATCGCCGGCGTCGGCACCATCGAGCAGATCCTCGACGATCTCGACCAGCTGCGCCTGCTCGGCGCCGACACCGTCGTACTCGACGCCTACCACGGCGATCCGGAGGAAGCCCGGCGGCCCCACGCGGCCTGGCGGGCGCTCACCGAGGTGGCCACCCACTGGAGGACCGCATCGTGATCACCTCCGCCGACGAGACGCTCCTGCGCCGCGCGATCGGCATCGCGGCCGCCGCCGTCGCCCTGGGCGACGCACCGTACGGCTCCCTGCTGGCCGGCCCGGACGGCACGATCCTCGCCGAGGCGCACAACACCGTGCGGCGCGACGACGACATCACGGCCCACCCGGAACTGAAGCTGGCCCGCTGGGCGGCCCGCGAACTCGACCCGGACACGGCGGCCCGCACCACCATGTACACCAGCTGCCAGCCGTGCACCATGTGCGCCGGCGCCGTCGTCCGCTCCGGGCTCGGCCGGGTCGTCCACGCGCTCTCCACCGAGCAGCTCGTCGAACTCAACCCGCAGTCGGGCGACTGGCCGACGGTGGCGCAGGACGGCCCGGCCCTCTTCGACGAGGCCCGCATCCCCATCGACGCCTACCGCCGGCCGAACTGACCCTGCGTCGCGAACGTCACCAGAGCCTGTCGATCTCTCCGGGATAGAGCTCGATGCGGCTGTCCCGGAACGACGCCTCGGCCCGCCGCCCCTCGGGTGAGAAGAAGTCGGCCATGGTGACCTTGTCGAAGCCGGGCTGGTCACTGGGGAACGGATCCTGCGGCGTTCCGCCGATCAGCACGGTGCCGGAAAGGACCCGCCAGCCCGTACTGCCGTAGAACGCCTGCAGCGGGCTGTCACAGGTGAACAGCCCCACGTCCAGCTGCCGCGCGATCATCTCCTCCCGGGCCGCCGCCACCAGGTGCCGGCCGTGCCCGCGGCCACGAGCCTCCCGCCGGGTGACCACCGCGCTGAGCCCGCCGGCGGCGAAGCGAGCGCCCGCGTGCACGAGCTCCTTGGACAGGATGTCCAGTGCGGCCAGCACCGCCCCGTCGGCCACGAGCAGCATCGACAGCGGCCGCAGGGCGGGGTCGTGGGTCGGAGCGTCGGGAGGGGCGACCGACCCGGGTGGAGACGGCCACGCCTGTTCCTGGAGCTCCCGCACCTGCGCCCGCAGCTCGAACGGAGTGGCTTCCTCGGGGAACGACACGATCTGCATGTGCTCATTCTGCTCACTCCCCGGGGCGGGACCACCGGATTATCCGCGCCCCGGAAGCAGCTTCACGGCATCCGCGTCAGCCTCGACCCGTGATCGTCACGGCGGGCGGGACGGTGATCGTGCACAGTCGCTTGGTGGCCCGGGTGAGGGCGACGTACAGGTCGCGCTCGCCCCCGGGGCGGGCGGCGGTGATCCCGTCCGGGTCGACCACCACGGCGGCGTCGAACTCCAGGCCGCGCGCCTGGGAGGCCGGCACCAGCCGGGCGTGCCGCTCGATCCCCGCGGCCGCGAGCTGCTCCGTCCGGTCATCGGCACAGATCACCCCGACCAACTCGCCCGGGTACGCGGCGCCCTGCTCCCGCAACTCCCGCACGAGGGCGGTGACGAGCGATTCCGGGGTGGCGGCAAGGGTGCGAGGCACCTCGCCGCGCCGGATCGACCGGACCGGCGGCCGGTCCGGGGAGATCCGGGCGAGCAGGTCCCCGGTGACGGCGAGGATCTCCTGGGTGGTCCGGTAGCTGACGGTCAGGGTGCGCAGGTCGAAGCGCCGCCCGAGGTGCGGGCCGAGGGACTCCTGCCAGTCCCGGGCCACCGTCGCCGGGCCCGCCTGGGCGAAATCTCCGACGAGCGTCATCGACCTGCCCGGGCAACGGCGCGCGATCATCCGCCACTGCATGGCGGTGAGCTCCTGTGCCTCGTCGACGACGACGTGCCCGAAGACGTGCGGGGGCGGGCCGTCGACCAGGCTCGCCGCCTCGTCGAGAAGCGCCACATCGGCGTCCGTCCAGGGCGCACCGGGCGTTCGCCGCAGCAGGGCCCGCTGGTCGTCGGTGAACTGCCGCAGGGACGCGTCCGGCGCGTCGCCGTCCGTCAGCAGGGCACTGACCACGTCGCCGGGCGTGAGCCGCGGCCACAGGCCTTCGACGGCCCGATCGAGCAAGGCGTCGTCCAGGAGGTCGGCGCGCACGGCGTCGGCGTCGAACTCGTCGGCACCGGTGGCGGGCGCGTCGTCGACACCGAGGCGGCGCAGGTCCGCCGCCGCCACCCGGTCGAGGTCGAGGCCGGTCAGGTGCGCCACCTCGGCGTCGATGCGTTCGAGCGCCTCGGCGCCACTGCGGGCGAGCTCCCGGACGAGGGCGTCGACCAACAGCTCCTTGAACAGCCGACGCGCCCGGTTGTGCGCGAGGCCACTGGTCCGTGCCGACTCCCGCGCCTGTGCGACCTCCCCGTCCTGCAGACGGATCCACTCCTGCCCGACCCGGATGTCGAACTCGCCGCCCGGGGCCTGCCGCGAGCGGACCACGGCGGCCAGCGCGTCGGCCAGTGCGGAACTCCCCTTCAGACGCGCCACGTCGAAGGGCTCCGCCGCGCCCGGGACGACACCGGCCAGTTCCTCGCACGTCGCCAGGACGACGTCGTTCTCCCCGAGCGAGGGCAGGACCTGGCCGATGTAGTCGAGGAACCGCGCGTTCGGCCCCAGGACGAGCACGCCGCGCTCGGCCGCCTTCGGGAACGCGTACAGCACGTACGCGGCGCGGTGCAGCGCCACCACCGTCTTTCCGGTGCCCGGACCACCCTGCACCACCGTCACCCCGCGGTGCGAGGACCGGACGATCGCGTCCTGCTCGGCCTGCAGCGTGGCAACCGCCGTTCCCATCCGCCCCGTACGCCTCTCCTGGAGCGCCGCCGTCAACGGACCGTCGCCGACCACGTCCTGACCGGTGGGTGCGGAGCCGTCGAGCAGCTCATCGCTCACCCCCACCACCGTGCGGCCGGCCAGGCGCAGATGGCGGCGCCGGCGCAGCCCCATGGGATGGACCGGCGTCGCCTCGTAGAAGGGCCGTGCGGCCCCGGCGCGCCAATCCACCAGCACCGGCAGCTCGTCCGCATCCCTGTGCAGCCCCAGCCGCCCGACCCGCAGGACGGTCCCGTCGGCCAGGTCGATCCGGCCGAAGACGAACCCGTTCTCGGCCCCCTCCAGCCGACGGACCTCTCCCGCCAGTCGACCGGCCGCCACCTCCCGCTCGTAGACCTCGCCCCCGCCGTCGGACGGCGACGCGAGCACGTGCGCCAACTGCTCCCGAGCCTCGGCCAGCCGCTCGTCGAACAGCTCGCCTATGACGGAAACCTGAACCCGCTCAAGCTCCACCTCGCGCGCGGCACCATCGTTGATCTGGGACAAGAAAAGGCCCTCTCGGTTCAACCCGCCGGTATTTCGAGGCGCCACTATGCAGACGGATTCCGGAAAAGTAAATATTGACCGAACCGGGTGGAATGTGACCTCCGGTGCACCCTGCGGGCCCGGTTGCGGTACCGGCGCACGTGGGGCCGTTTCCGGGCCGTGGCGCGGTCGACCGGTGGGCGGCCGGTCCGGTCCGACCCCGGGGCGTCGCCGACTGTTACAAGGCGGTGACTATCCGCGCACAACCCGATGCGTGGAGCGGGGCGTCCCTACGGATGACCGAGCCCGGATCGCACCGACCGTGCCTTCGGGCCGAGCAACCACCTCCCCTTGAAAGGGGTGCACCCGTGATCGTCTCCAAGCGGAACTCCCTGCGCCTGGCCGCCGTGACCACCCTCAGCGTGCTCTCCCTCGGGCTGGCGGGCACCGCCATGGCCGCCACCCCCGCCGCCATCCCCACCTCCGCCACCCCCCGCCGCCGTCCCCACCTCCGCCACCTCGCAGCAGGCCGCCGCGCAGGCCGGCATCACCGCCAAGCCGTCGGCCACGTCCGTCCAGGCCTGGCAGCTGTTCCGGGTCACCGGCACGACCACCGGCCTCAAGGCGGGCAACAAGGTGACCCTGCAGCAGAAGCAGCACGGCACGTGGGTCACCCTGCCGGCCTCCGTGACCACCGCCCGCAACGGCTCCTACTCGCTCGGCGTGAAGCTCGGCCTCAAGGGCCTGAACGAGCTGCGCATCGTCAGCGGAAACACCGCCTCTCCCGTGTTCACCGTGACCGTGCACTGACCCACGGCCCACAACCCCGCCGTCGGGCGCCGCGCCGCCCGACGGCGGACGCGCGGTCATGGACGGTGGGGCCCGGGGCCTCGGGATTCGCCCTGGCGTGGTTCGTCCGCCTGTGCGGCGATCCGGGACCGCTCCCGCAGGTGCCCGACGGGTGGTGAGCGTTCGTCAGATGCCCGGGACCGCGTCCTTCGGGAGCGTGTGCCAGTTGGTGACGATCGGCTTGTCGACCGGGGTCCTGCCGACCGGGACGCTGGCCGGGTTCGGGTCGGCGTTGCCGATGCCGACGATGGCGTCCGTGAACTCGACCGCCTGGTTGTCCTTGGTGGTCTTGGACATGACGCCCGCGTACGCGGTCTTGGTGCCGCTCAGGGTGATCGGATCGCCGGTGGCGTGTTCGGCGCCGGCGGCCTCGATGCCGCCCGAGCCGAACGCGATGGTGGGGTGGGTTCCGGGGAGTGTGCAGGTGATGCCCGGCTTGGCCTTGGCCGTGATCAGGATGTAGCCGCCGGCCTGGGATTCGGCCTTCGCGCCGAGGACCAGGTCGTTGGCGCCGCAGGTCTGGCCGTACCCGCTCTTGTCGGCGGCGGGGGAGGAGGGTGCGGCGGGGGACTTGGGCGTGGTGGCGGCCTTCGTCGGCGCGGCCCCGGTGGGTGCGGCCCCGGTGGGCGCCGCGGCGGTGGCCGCGGGGCTGGCGGCGGTGGCGCCCGCGTCGCTGTTGTCCGGCCCGCAGGCCGTCGCGGTGGCGGCGAGCGCCGCGACGGCGGCGGCGGTGAGGGCGAGGCGGCGCGTGCGCATGAGGCTCTCCTGCTGTCGTCGGCCGGTGCGGTTCACCGGTGTGTGAACAACGTAAGTGCGGGTCGTTCACCGGCTGGTGCGGGAACTATCCCGATCCTGTTTCAGAACTCGGCGGGCGAGGTCGGAACCAGGCTCCGACCGGGGCCGGACGGCCTGTGAGGCCGGAGTGAAGGTCGTGGGTGGGGCCGGTGATCGTCCGTTGATCGGGCATATACGGCGAGCCTGGAGCATCGGGAACCGGAGGGAACCGGTTCGGAGGCCACAGCCTGACCACCGGGGCTCGTACGGCCGGACCACGGGCCGCGCGGGTGCCCGATGCTGATGCCGCCGCCGGGCCCGACCCCAGTTGGAGTCCGGACCACGAAGGGCAGACGAGGTATGGACGGCGGGCAGTCGATGCAGGCGGTGAGGACGGCGGCGGGCTTCGGCGAGCTGCTGCGGCTACGGCGTGAGCGGATCGGGCTGACCCAGCAGTGCCTGGCCGATCACGCGACCCTGAGCGTGCGGGCGATCCGGGACATGGAGAGCGGCCGGGTGCGCCGGCCCCGCAACGAGACCGTCCGGCTGCTGGCGGACGCGCTGCGGCTGGAGGGTCGCAGCCGGACGGACTTCGAGGAGGCCGCCCGCCGGCACCCGCTCGCGGACGAGCCGGTGGCCGAGCCGGCCGCCCCGCCGGTGGCGCGTGGGGCGATCGTCGGCCGGGAGATGGAGGCCGAGGTGCTGGCCGACGCCTTCGCCGTGCACGGGGACCGGCTGGTCTCGCTGGTGGGGCTCGGCGGGGTGGGCAAGACCCGGCTCGCCCTGGAGGTGGCCCGCCGACTGCACCTGAGCGCCCGTTGGTCGGTGCAGTGGGTGGACTGCGGCGGCGGTCCGCACCCCTGGCGCGGCCTGCCGGACGACATCGTCCGGGAGATCGGCGACCGGACCGCCCTGCTGGTGCTGGACGGCGCCGACGGCGGGGTGGACGCCGGGCAGCTGGACGGGCTGTTCCGCCACTGCCCCGGGCTGCGGGTGCTGATCACCGCCCGGGAGGCCCGGCCGCTGCCCGGGGGCCAGGTCATCCCGCTCGCGCCGCTGCCCGTCCCGGCCCCCGAACTCGACGCCGAACCGGAGGCGTTGGCGCAGGTCGGCGCCGTCCGGCTGCTGCTCTCACACCTGTGCAGGCTGCGCCCCGGCTACACCCTGGAGCGCTCCGAGGCTCCCGCCGTCGCGGAGCTCTGCCGCCATCTGGACGGCCTGCCGGGCGCGTTGGAGCGCGCGGCGGGGTGGGCGCTGGTGCAGTCCACCGCCCAGCTGGTGGCCCGGCTGACGGCCGTCCCGTTCACGCTGGCGGCACCGCCGGTGGTGTTCGGCGCACGCGGTGACGTGCGGGACGAGGTGGAGCCGGCGATCCGGCGACTGACGGAGCATCAGCGTGCTTTGCTCGACGTGCTCGTCGACGAGCCCGGGGACTGGTCGGGGGAGGACGCGGCGGTCCGCAGCGGCTGGGCGCTGCAGACCTGCCTGGCGACGGTGCACGAACTGCTGTCGCGCGGGCTGATCCGCAGCGTGCCCGCCCGCGACGGCGTGCGCTTCACGGTGCTCAACCTGTGCCGGCGCCTCGTCCGGGAGGAGCGGGGACTCCGGCTCGCGCCGGGTGGGGACGTCCCGCTGCTGGCCGTCGCGGGCTGACCATCGTGCGCGGGCCGGGCGGCAGTTCGCCGGCCGGGCGCCGATCCTGCCGATTCTGCCGCTTCTTGCCGCATGAGCTGCCGCTTGCCGGACCCGATCGTTCCTAACGTTCTCCGCGGGGCCGGGCCTTCGCGGAACACGCGCCGGAATTCCCAGGCCGCCGGCCGGGGCGTCGGCGGAATTCCATCGACGATCTCTACCGATGAGGGTTGAGTTGTGGATCACAGACAGGCCGAACATCGCGGGCTGGACATCGTCGTGACGACGATGGCCTCGGATTCGCACACCTGGAACCTGGTGTTCCTGCAGTTCCTGCTGGAGGAACTGGGGCACCGGGTGACGAATCTGGGCGCATGCGTCCCGGACGCGCTGCTGCTCTCCGAATGCCGCCGGATCGCGCCGGACCTGATCGTGATCAGCAGTGTCAACGGGCACGGCCACCAGGAGGGCCTGCGGGTGATCCCGGTCCTGCGTGCCTGCCCGGAACTGCGGCGCACGCCGACCGTCATCGGCGGCAAGCTCGGCATCGCCGGAGCCGACGACCCCGACCGCGAGCGGACGCTGCTGGCGGCCGGGTTCGACGCCGTCTTCGAGGACGGCGCCTCGGTGGCCGGGTTCCGTGAGTTCGTCGCCGGGCTGCGTCCCCGGGTCCTGCTGTGACGGGTTTCGGCGCGTTCGTGGCGCAGGCCGCGGCGGCCGGCGCACTGGTGGTCCAGCCCCGGATGGGGATGGCGGGGGCGGACCGGATGCGGGAGGGCCTGCTCGCCACCCGGGGGGCGGCCGCGGTGACCGTCGGCACCATCACCCTGGACAGCTACACCCGCACCGGCGACCTCAGGGCCGCGCGGGACGCACTGGCCGTCGGGGCGGGTCTCAACGGCTACCCGATCGCCACCCACCCGGTCGAGGTCACCCGGGCGGTGCTGCGCGGGGTGGCGGACGCGGGCTTCCCGGTGCAGGTCCGGCACGGGTCGGCCGCGCCGGAGCGGATCTTCGAGGCGCTGCTGGCGGCAGGCCTGGACGCCACCGAGGGCGGACCGGTCTCCTACTGCCTGCCGTACGGCCGCACCCCGCTCCACGAAGCGGTGGACTGCTGGCAGCGCAGCTGCGAACTTCTCGCCTCCATCAGGGAGTTCGGAGCCGAGCCGCACCTGGAGACCTTCGGCGGCTGCATGATGGGCCAGCTCTGCCCGCCCTCGCTGCTGATCGCCATCAGCGTGCTGGAGGCGCTGTTCTTCCGCCAGCACGGGCTGCGCAGCATCTCGCTCAGCTACGCCCAGCAGGCCAACGCCCGCCAGGACGAGGAGGCGTTGGCCGCGCTCGGCCGGATCGCGGGCGAGCTGCTCGCGGACGTCGACCGGCACCTCGTGGTGTACGCGTACATGGGCGTGTACCCGCGTTCGCCCGGCGGCGCGCGGCTGCTGCTGGAGGACGCGGCGCGGCTGGCCGTGCGCGGCGGCGCGGCCAGGCTGATCGTCAAGACCACGGCCGAGGCGCACCGCATCCCGACCGTCGCCGAGAACGTCCGGGCGCTGGAGACCGCCGCCGCGGCCGCCGCGGCGGAGCGTGCCCGCCCGCGGCCCGCCGCGCCGCCGGACACCGGGATCGAGGCCGAGGCCAGGGCGCTGATCGGCGCGGTGCTGGACCTGGACGCCGACCTCGGGCGGGCCCTGGTGCGGGCGTTCGCGGCCGGCTACCTGGACGTGCCGTACTGCCTGCACCCCGACAACGCGGGGCGGACGCGCAGCTCGCTGGGCCCGGACGGGCGGCTGCGGTGGTCCGCCGTCGGCTCGATGCCGATCGCCGGGCTCGTCGAGGGCGGCCGCCCGCCGATCCTCGGTTCGGCCGGGCTGCTGGCCGCCCTCTCCCACGTCCAGCGGCGCTACGACGGCCGGGACGTGCGGTCGGCCGCGCCCGCAGCCCGAGGCCTTCCCGCCGTGCGGTGATCCGCCCGGTGGCGCGCCGCCTGATGACGCACCGCCCGATGACGCACCCGACCAGCGCTCCACGACCGAGATCCACGACCGAGAACCACGGACGCTCCACGAGAACAGACGCCCCGCGAGAGAAGAGGACCCGCCATGCCAGACCCCACGCCCCTTCCCCCGACCGATCCCGGCCGGCACCTGACCGCGCCGGCCACCCGCAGCGCGCTCCGGCTCCAGCAGCACCTGCTCACCGCAGCCCGTGAGTTCCTGCGCGGCCTGGGCTTCACCGAGCTGCTGCCGCCGATCATCGGACCGGTCACCGACCCCGGCGCGCGCGGCTCCAAGCAGGTGGACATCGACTTCTACGGCCACCGCTACAAACTGATGACCAGCGCGATCCTGTACAAGCAGGCCTCGCTGCTCGCCTTCGACAAGATCTTCTGCATCGCCCCGAACGTCCGCCTGGAGCCGTTGGAGACCGCCGGGACGAGCCGGCACCTGGCCGAGTTCCATCAGCTGGACGTGGAGGTCGCCGGCGCGAGCCGGGACGACGTCGTCCAGCTGGCCGAGGACCTGGTGGTGCACATGGTCCACAGCGCGGTACGCGAGCTGCCCAAGGAGTTCGCCGAACTCGGCCGGGACCCACAGGCGTTCGCCGAACTCCTGAAGGGATCCTTCGGCCGCATCCGGCACGCGGAGGCGGTCGCCGAACTGCGGGGCATCGGGCACCCGCAGAGCGCCGAGGCCGAACTCGACTGGGAGGGCGAGGCGTTGCTGTCGGCCAGGCGCGACCGGCCGTTCTTCGTCACCGACTACCCGAAGGGCTCGCGCGGCTTCTACGACCGCGAGCACCCGGACGACCCGGGCCTGCTGCGGAACTTCGACCTGCTCGCGCCCGAGGGCTACGGCGAGTTGTGCAGCGGCAGCCAGCGCACCAACGACTACGCGGAGATCATCACCCGGATGCGGGAGACCGGCGAGAACCCGCAGAAGTACCGCTGGTACCTGGACCTGGTGCGCGAGGGCGTGCCGGCCAGCGCGGGCTTCGGCATCGGGGTCGAGCGGTTCACCCGGTACGTCGCCGGGCTGGACGCCGTCTGGCAGGCCAGCGCCTTCCCCAAGCTCGCCGGGGTGGTGTCCCCATGAGTGACCTCAGCGCACCGGGATTCCCGGAGGAGGAGGTCCGGCAGCGGGCCCGCGCCGGGGCGGCCGCCGCGTTCCCGCCCGCCGAGGAGTACGGACACGTGCTGTTCGGCGCCGGTCGACCGGAGGCGGCGGACCGGGCGACGGCGCCGGACGCACTGGACGCGCTGCGGATCGTCCCGCCGCTGTTCCTGCCGCAGCGCCTCGCCAAGCTGATCGACCTCGGCCGTGAGCCCACCTACCAGGACGTCGAACTCGCCACCGCCATCGGCGGGTTCGCCTCCGCGCTGCCGGTGTACGTCTCCGCGACCGGATCCACCCGGGCCGCCGGCGGCGACCTCGGGCTGGCCCTGAGCCGGCAGGCCGGTGCGCTCGGGATCCCGATGGTGATCGGCGAGAACGTGGTGCCGGTCAACGGCTACGGCCGGCTCGGCGAAGCGACCGACCGCACGCTGCTGGGCCGGCTGCGCGCCTACGCCGAGGAACTCCCGGACGGGCTCGGCGGCGTGGCCGTGCAGCAGAGCACCGAGGACGCCGATGCCGAGGTCTGGAACCTCGTCCACAGCGATCCGGCCGCCCTGCCACTGCTCGAATCCGGGCGCCTGGCCTTCGAGTTGAAGGTCGGCCAGGGGGCCAAGCCGGGCCTGGGCGGGATGACCGTGCTGGAGGCCGAGGCCGCCGCAGCGCTCGGCGACCGCTTCGGGCTGGACCCGTTGTTCGGTGACGGGCGGGTGCTGCGCGCCGCGACCCCGGGCACCTTCACCGCGGAGATCCTGCGCCAGCAGATCCGGCTGATGCGCAACAACTACCCGCGGGTGCGGATCTGGGTGAAGCTCTACCCCGGCCGGGACGTGGCCGAGGCCGCCCGGGTGGCGCACGAGGCCGGAGCGGACGCCGTCGTGGTGGACGGCGCGGAGGGCGGCACCGGCTGGGCGCCCGGAGTGTTCCTGCCGCACGTCGGCCTGCCGCTCGCGGAGTGCCTGCGCCGACTGGCGGCCGCGCCACCGCCGTCCCTGCTGGTCTCCGGGCGGATCTGGGAAGGCGCCCGGGCGGTCAAGAGCCTGGCGCTGGGGGCCCGTGCGGTGGGCCTCGGGCGGGCGGCGCTGCTCGCCGTCGCGGAGGACCGGGAATCCGGGCTCCGCCGTTTCACGGAATGCCTGGAGCTGGAACTCCGGCTGCTGATCAGTGCGCTCGGGAAATACGCTCCCCAGGCCCTGGATCGGGAGGACGTCTGGTCCCCCGAGGGGTTCGGAATCACCGCGGGCCGGTAGTCGTGGCCTGCCCGGAAGGCCGCAGCAGGAAACTGCCGATTTCCTTCCGCTCATTCTGCCGATAGGACTGTCGAATTCTGCCTATCGTCGCTTTCGTCGCCGATTTCTCTCACGATCTGGGGTTGGATGATGTCCTCACGCGGTTTCCCCACTGAATGCACGGTGCCCGCATTCGCGCCGTTCGCCGCCGCCGTCCGCCGCTTCCCGGAGCGGCCGGCCGTCCGGACCGGCGGCCGGACCATCGGCTACCGGGAGCTGGACGGTCTGACCGCCGCCCTCGCCGCCCGGCTCGACCCCGGGCGGACGGTCGCCGTCACCGGCCGCGACCGGCTGGACCACGTGGTCGCGCTGCTGGCGGTCCTGCGGGCGGGTGCCACCTACCTGCCGCTGGACCGTGCGGCCCCGGAGGAGCGCAACCGCTGGATCGCCGAGGACGCCGGGGCCTCCCTCGCCCTCGACGGTGAGGAGCTCACCGAGCTCACCCGACTCGGCGGCGGGACGGGCGCGGGCGCCGGCTACGTCATCTACACCTCCGGCACCACCGGCCGTCCGAAGGGCGTGCACGTTCCGCTCACCGCCCTGACCGGGCACCTGGCCGGCGTCGTCGAGACCTTCGGCCTGACCGAGCGGGACGTGGTGCTGCAGTTCGCCCGTCCGACGGTGGACGTGGCCGTGGAGCAGGTGCTCGGCACGCTGTCCGTCGGGGCCTGCCTGGTCCTCCCGGAGCAGCGGATCCTCGCGCCGGCCGCGCTGCTGGACCTGCTGGACGCCGAGGGCGTCACCGTCGCCAACCTGGCCGCAGGCTACTTCCAGGACGTGGTGGCGGCCCTGGGCGGCCGGGTGCCGCGAACCCTGCGGCTGATGATCTCGGGCAGCGACAAGCTGGAGCCCGCCACCGCGGCCGCCTGGCGGGCGGGGACCGGGGTGCCGCTGCTGAACGCGTACGGGCCGACCGAGACCGTGGTCACCGCCACCACCCACCGGCTCGCCGACGATCAGCCGGAGGCCGGCGTGCCGATCGGCACCGCGTTCGGCGGGCGGCGGCTCTACGTGCTCGACGAGTGCTTGCGGCCGGTGGCGCCCGGCACGGCCGGCGAACTGTACGTCGGCGGGCCGCTGCTGGCCTCCGGCTACCTCGGCCGTCCCGGTCTCACCGCCGGCCGGTTCGTCGCGGACCCGTTCGCGGCGCTGCTCCCGGAGCCGAGGACAGAGCCGGAGTCGGAGCCGAAGACGGACCCGACCACGGACCCCCGCGCCGACCGGCCGCAGGCCCCCGGCGCGCGGATGTACCGCACCGGCGACGTGGTGCGCCGGACGGCCGAGGACGGACCGCTGGAGTTCCTCGGGCGCGGCGACCACCAGCTGAAGATCCGCGGCTTCCGGGTCGAGCCCGGCGAGATCGAGCAGGTGCTGGCCGGGTACCCCGGCATCACCGGCTGCGTCGCGGTGGCGCACGAGGGCCGGCTGGCCGCGTACGTGACCGGCGCCGCGCCGCCGTACGCCGAGGCCCGGGCCTGGCTGGCCGAGCGGCTGCCCGAGCACATGGTCCCGGCGACGCTCACCGCACTGGAGGCCTTCCCGCTGACCGCCGGCGGCAAGGTGGACCGCGGGGCGCTGCCCGAGCCGCAGGCGGCGCCCCGGGACAGGCCGGCGGGCCGGCCGCCGCGCACCCCCGCCGAGCAGCTGATCGCGGCGGTCTGGGCGGACGTGCTCGGGGTGCCCGAGGTCGGAGCCGACGACAACTTCTTCCACCTGGGCGGCGATTCGCTGACCGCCGTGCGGGTGGTGGGCCGGGTCTTCGACGTCTTCGGCATGGTGTCGCCGTACACCATCTTCGACGCGCCGACGCTGGCCGAGTTCGCCGCCGCGGTGACCTCCGCGGCCGGCGGCCGGCGCCCGGCACCGGTCCGCTCGGGCGCCGCCGAGGCCCCGCTGTCCACGTTCCAGCGCGGCCTGTGGTTCCTCGACCAGTGGAACCCGGACGCGCCGACCTACGTGGTGCCCTGGGTGTTCCGCTTCGCCGGGCCGGTCGACCCCGAGCTGCTGCGGCGGGCGCTGGCGGGGGTGGTCGAGCGGCACGAGAGCCTGCGGACGACCTTCGAGCTCGCCGAGGACGGTCCGCGCCAGGTCGTCCACCCGGCCGTGGAGCTGCCGTTCACGCTCACCGAGACCACCGCCGACCGGGTGGACGACCTGGTCGCCGAGGCCGCGCTGGAGCCCTTCGACCTGGCGTCCGGGCCCCTGGTGCGGGCGCGGGTCTTCCGGGCCGGCGGGGCGACCACGCTGCTGCTGCTCCTCCACCACATCGTCTGGGACGAGGGCTCGCTGCCCGTGCTGGAGGCCGAACTCCAGGAGCTGTACGCCGCGCTGGCCGAGGGGCGCCCCGCAGAGCTGCCGGAACTCGCCGTCCAGTACGGCGACTACGCCACCTGGCAGTACCAGGACGACACGGTCGACAGCCAACTGGACTACTGGCGCGAGAAGTTGCGCGACGCGCCGACCGCCCCGGCGCTGGCGCCGGACCGGCCCCGGCCCGAGGAGCAGGCCTTCCGTGGCGCCTTCCACCGGTTCACGATGCCGGACCCGGTGGCCGAGGCCGTCCGGGCGCTCGCCCGCAGCGAGGACGCCACCCCGTTCATGGTGCTGCTCGCCGGGTTGGCGCTCACCCTGCACCGCCGCTCCGGGCAGCGCGACCTGATGCTCGGCTCGCCGGTGAACGTTCGCGGCCGGGCCGAACTCGACGGTCTGATCGGCTACTTCGTCAATCTGCTGCCGCTGCGGCTGCACCTGGAGGAGGGCGCCTCCTTCCGCGAGCTGGTCGGGCACGTGCGCGAGGTGGCGATCGGCGGCTACCGGCACCAGGAGGTCCCCTTCGACGACATCGCGAACGCCGTGCTCGACGAGCGCCCCGAGGACCGCAACCCGCTCTGCCAGGTGCTGCTGGAGCTGCACCCGCTGGACACCCGGCCGTTCACGGTCGGCGGACACGAGGTCACCCGCGCACTGCACTCCAACCCGGTCTCCCGCTTCGACCTGTCCGTCTCGGTGGACGACCGCGGCACCGGCTTCACCGGCCGCTTCGAGTACGACAGCGACCTCTTCGGGCCCGCCACCATGGCCGGCCTGTGCGAGGAGTGGCTGGGCACCCTGGCCGCCGCCCTCGACGTGCCGGTGCACGCCCTGTTCGAGGCGCAGGCCGCCCGGGCCCCGCAGGCCACCGCCCTGATCTCCGGCGAACGGACCGTCGGGTACGGCGAGTTGAACGCCGCCGCGAACCGGCTCGCGCGCCACCTGGTGGGCCTCGGCATCGGCCGCGGCGACACCGTCGCCGTGCTGGCCGACCGCGGTCCCGACCTGGTCACCGCACTGCTGGCGGCACTCAAGACCGGCGCCGCCTACACCCTGCTCGACCCGGACTTCCCGGCCGAGCGGCTGGCCGGCGCGGTCGCCGACACCGGCGCCACCACGGTGATCACCCACCGGCACGCCACCGTGCCGTTCGCCGTCCGGAGCCAGGTGGACCTGGACGCCTCGGCCGCCGAACTGGCCCGGTACGCGGCGCACGACCTCGGCCTGCCGGTCGACGGCGCCGACCTCGCCTGTGTGATGTTCACCTCCGGCTCCACCGGCCGCCCCAAGGGCGCGGCCGTCCCGCACCGCGCGCTCACCACCACCTACCTCGGCCAGGACTACGCCCGCTTCGGCCCGGACGAGGTCTGGCTGCAGTGCTCGCCGGTCTCCTGGGACGCCTTCGCCCTGGAGCTCTACGGCGCGCTCTGCTTCGGCGGCGCGTGCGTCCTGCAGCCCGGCCAGCGGCCGGACCCGCAGACCATCGCCGAGCTGACCCGCCGCCACGGCGTCACCGAACTCCAGCTCTCCGCGAGCCTGTTCAACTTCCTGCTGGAGGAGCTCCCGGAGACCTTCGACGGCCTCAAGCTGGCCATCACCGCCGGCGAGCGGGCCTCCGTCACCCACGTGGCCAAGGCCCTGGAGAACCACCCGGGCCTGGTGGTCGCCAACGGCTACGGCCCGGTCGAGAGCCTCGGCCTGACCACCTGCCACGAGGTCGGCCCCGCGGACGTCACCGGCAGCTCCGTGCCGATCGGCGTCGCGCTGAACGGCAAGGGCATCCTCGTCCTGGACGAGCGGCTGCGCCCCGTCGAGCCCGGTGCGACCGGCGAGCTGTACGCCTCCGGCGCCGGCCTCGCCTACGGCTACCTCGGCCGGCCCGGGCTGACCGCCGGGCGCTTCGTCGCCTCCCCGTTCGGCGCCCCCGGCGAACGCCTCTACCGCACCGGCGACCGCGGCTACGTCAACGCCGAGGGCCTGCTGGAGGTCACCGGCCGGATCGACGACCAGGTCAAGATCCGCGGCTTCCGGGTCGAGCCCGGGGAGATCGAGGACGCGCTCACCCGCCACCCGGCCGTCCAGGAGGCCGCCGTCACCGTCCACGAGCCGGCCCCGGGTGATCACCGCCTCGCCGCCTACGTCACCGTCGGCGCCGACGCACCGGATCCGGACGTGCTGCTCGACCACCTGGCCGGCCTGCTGCCCGAGCACATGGTGCCCGCGACCATCGACGTCCTGGACGCGTTGCCGCTCAACCACAACGGCAAGGTGGACCGGAAGGCGCTGCCCGCCCCCGCCGGGCGCCGGGCCGCCGTCTCCGAGCCGCTGACCGGGGCCGAACGGCTGGTCGCCGACGCGATGTGCGAGGTGCTCGAACTCGCCGAGGTCGGCCGCGAGGACAACTTCTTCCGGATCGGCGGCAACTCGCTGGCCGCCGTCCGGGTCGCGATGCGGCTGTCCCGGGAGACCGGCACCCGCGTCCCCCCGCAACTGGTGTTCCGGGCCAGGACCGTGAGCGCCATCGCCGAACGACTGGCCGCCCGATGACGGGCCGTACCGCATCCGAAGGGAACGAGGCCGTGAGCCCGTCCGACCACCCGGCGCGCACCGTGCCCGTCTCGGGGCTGCAGCGCGGCCTCTGGTTCCTCGACCGCCTCGATCCGCAGGCCGTCACCTACTGCACCCCCTGGACCGTCGACGTCACCGGCCCGCTCGACCTCCCGCTGCTCCAGCACGCGCTGGACGCCCTGGCGGCCCGGCACGAGGCGCTGCGCACCACCTTCGCGCTGCACCCCGACGGCCCGCGCCAGCAGGTGCACCACACCCGCGCCGTGCCGCTCGCGGTGACCGACCTGCGCCCGCTCGACGACCCCGGCCGGGCCGAACGTCTTGAGGAGCTGCTCGCCGCCCGCTGCGCCGAGCCCTTCGACCTGGCCGCCGGCCCGCTGCTGCGCGCCGAGGCCTTCCGGCTCGCGGACGAGCGCACCACGGTGCTGTTCACCGTCCACCACATCGTCTGGGACGGCTGGTCCGCCGAGGTCTTCGCGCGCGAACTCGCCGAGCTGTACGGCGCGGCGGTGCAGGGCCGCGAGGCCGCGCTGCCGGAGCTGACGGTGCAGTACGCCGACTACGCGCAGGAGGGCCTCGACACCTCGTTCGAGGAGCACCTGACCTACTGGAAGGAGCAGTTGGACGGCGCACCCGCCCTGCTGGAGCTGCCCACCGACCGGCCCCGGCCCGCCGAGCGCGGCGCGGCCGGACGGACCGAGGAGTTCGGCCTCGCCCCCGGTACGGCGGCGCGGGCCCGCGCCCTGGCCGAGACGGAGGGCGTCACTCCGTTCACCGTCCAACTGGCCGCCTTCGCCCTGCTGCTGAACCGCTGGACCGGGGCCGACGACCTGGTGATCGGCACCCCGGTCACCACCCGCGACCGCCCCGAACTGGAGCACCTGCTCGGCTACTTCGTCAACCTGCTGCCGCTGCGCCTGCGGCTCGCGCCCGCACTGAGCTTCCGGGACCTGCTGGAGCACGTCCAGGACGTCGCCTTCGAGGCCTACGGCTACCTCGACGTGCCCTTCGACCAGCTGGTCGACCACCTCGGCGCCGCCCGCAGCGCGCAGCACCCGCCGCTGGTCCAGGTGGTGTTCGGTGCCCACGGCGAGGACCGCACCCCGCTCGCGCTCGGCCCGGCCACCGCCGAGAGCCGGGTGCGCTCCAACGGCACCAGCAAGTTCGACCTCACCTGGTCCGTCTTCGACGGCGGCGAGCTGCGCGGCGAGGCCGAGTACCGCAGCGAGCTGTTCGACGCCGGGACGGTCCGCCGGCTGGCCGCCGAGTTCGACACCCTGCTCACCGCGGCCCTGGACGACCCCGACGCCACCGTGCTGCGGCTGACCACCCGCACCGCCGAGG
Source organism: Kitasatospora sp. MAA19 (assembly GCF_029894125.1). Classification (GTDB taxonomy): domain Bacteria; phylum Actinomycetota; class Actinomycetes; order Streptomycetales; family Streptomycetaceae; genus Kitasatospora. The sequence continues at coordinate 107,996 of NZ_JARXYZ010000021.1, read as the reverse complement.
CCGTCCCGGCCACCGACACCCCCGGCCACTGCCTGCACCACCTGTTCGAGCGGGCCGTCGACGCCCACCCCGAGCGGCCCGCCGTCAGCGACCCCGACCGCACCCTGAGCTACGCCGAGCTCGACCGCCGGGCCAACCGCCTCGCGCACGCCCTGCGCGCCCGTGGGGCCGGCCCCGGCCACCGCATCGGCATGCTGCTGGACCGCACGGCCGACGTCCTGGTCACCGTCCTCGGCGTGCTCAAGACCGGCGCCGCGTACGTGCCCGTCGACCTGGCCGCCCCCGCCGACCGGGCCGCGCTCGTCTTCGGCGACACGGACGTCACCCTCGTCGTCACCGACCGCCCGGACCGGGTGCCCGAAGGCCCCTGGCAGGCCTACGACCTGACCGCCGAGGCCGCCGACCTGGCCGTCCGGCCGGACACCCGGCCGCCGGCCGCCGGCCGCCCCGGCGACGTCGCCTACCTCATCTTCACCTCCGGCTCCACCGGCCGCCCCAAGGGCGTCGCCGTCGCCCACGAGCACGTCAGCCGGCTCATGGCGGACGGCGAGGAGCACTTCGGCTTCGGCCCGCAGGAGACCTGGACGCTCTTCCACAGCTACGCCTTCGACTGGACGGTCTGGGAGATGTGGGGCGCCCTGCTGCACGGCGCCCGCCTGGTCGTCGTCCCGTACGTGACCAGCCGCTCGCCGGAGGAGTTCGCCCAGCTGCTGGAGGAGGAGCGGGTCTCCTTCCTCTGCCTCACCCCCTCGGCGCTGCGCCAGCTGGAGCCCGTCCTGCGCCGCAGCCCGCGCGCCCTGCCCGCGCTGAAGTGGATCATGCTCGGCGGGGAGGCGCTGGACCCGGCCGTCGTCCAGCGCTGGTTCGAGCTCGACCCGCCGCCCCCGGCCCGCCTGTGCAACCTGTACGGCATCACCGAGACCACCGTCCACGTCACCACGCACGACCTGGCCGGCGGCGCCGGCTTCGAGCGCAGCCTGATCGGCGCGCCGATGCCGCACCTGAGCGCGCAGGTCCTGGACGACTGGTTGCGGCCCTGCCCGCCCGGCGTGGCCGGCGAGCTGTACATCGGCGGCGGCAGCCTCGCCCACGGCTACTGGGGCCGCCCCGGCCTCACCGCCGGCCGCTTCGTCGCCGACCCGTACGGTCCGCCCGGGGCCCGGCTCTACCGCACCGGCGACGTCGCCCGGCGACTGCCCGGCGGCGGGCTGGAGTACATCGGGCGCGCCGACTTCCAGGTCAAGCTGCGCGGCTTCCGGATCGAGCTCGGCGAGATCGAGAACGCGCTCGCCGCCCACCCGGAGGTCGACGCCTGCGTGGTCACCGTGCACGAGGACCGCCTCGCCGCGTACGTCACCGGGCGCGAGCCCGCCGACGTCCGCGCCTTCCTCGGCCGCTCGCTGCCCCCGTACATGGTCCCGGCGAGCTGCACCGTGCTGGAGTCGCTGCCGCTCACCGTCAACGGCAAGGTGGACCGCGCCGCGCTGCCCGCCCCGGGCCAGCGCAGCGCGGCCACCGCAGGCCGGCACGTCGAGCCGCGCACCCCGGAGGAGGAGGCCTTCGCCGCCGTCTGGACGGAGGTCCTCGGAGTGGACGGCATCGGCGTCCACGACGACTTCTTCCACCTCGGCGGCGACTCCATCCGGGCCGTCCAGCTCGCCGGCGCGCTGCACGAGCGCGGCTGGGGGGTGAGCCTGCGGGACGTCTTCAACGCCCCCACCGTCGCCGCCCTGCTGCCGCTGGCGAAGCCCGTCGAGCAGGGCCCGGACGCCCACGAGCCCTTCGCCCTGATCACCCCGGAGGACCGCGCCGACCTGCCGCCCGGGCTCGTCGACGCCTACCCGATGGTGTCCATGCAGCTCTCCATGGTCTTCCACATGGAGATCGCCGGCGGCACCGACAGCTACCACAACGTCAACTCCTACCGGATCTCCGGCGACCTCGACGAACCGGCCTTCCGCCGCTCCGTCGGCGAGGCCATGGAGCGCCACGCGGTGCTGCGCACCGGCCTCGACCTGTCCGGCTACGGCGAACCGCTGCAACTCGTCCACGGCCGGCTGCCCGCACCCGTCGAGTTCGCCGACCTGCGCGGTGAACCGGACCAGGACGCGGCGATCCGCGAGGTGTTCGACACCCACCGGTGGACGCCCTTCGACCTCACCGCGCCGCCGCTGTTCCGGATCACCGTGCAGTGCCTCGCCGAGGACGCCTTCCAGCTCACCATCTCCGAGCACCACGCGATCCTCGACGGCTGGAGCTTCACCTCGCTGTTCACCGAGATCCTGGAGCGTCACACCGCCCTCGTCGCCGACCCGCTCGGCGCCCCCGCCCCGCCGCCGCGCACCGCCTTCCGCGACTTCGTGGCCGTCGAACGGCAGGCCGCCCGGGACGAGCAGGCGCTCGCGTACTGGGGCGGCAGGCTGTCCGGCGTCAGCGGCCAGCTGTTCCCCGGCAGCGAGGACGTGCACGAGGCGCCGCGCACCGTCGAGCGGGTGCTGCCCGAGGCGCCCGAACAGCTGCGGCTGGTCGCCGACGCGCTGGCCGTGCCCGTCAAGTCGGTCGCGCTCGCCGCCCACCTGCACGCCCTCGCCGCCATCACCGGGCGACGGCGCGTCACCACCGGCCTGGCCGTCAACGGCCGGCTGGAACGGCTCGGCGGCACCGAGGTCTACGGGCTGTTCCTCAACACCGTCCCGCTGAGCTGCGAGCCCACCGACGACCTGCTCGCCCTGGCCCGCGAGGTCCACCGGGAGGAGCTCGACATGATGCCGCACCGCCGGGTGCCCTTCGCCCGCCTGGCCCGGCTGATGACCGACACCGCGCTGGACAGCCAGTTCGGCTACCTGCGCTTCCACGCCCTGGGCCGGCTCAGCTCGGCCCGCATCGTGGACGGGCGGATCGGCAGCGAGCCGACCCTGCGCCACGAACCCAACAGCTTCGCCTTCGGCGCCTCGGTGATCCAGGACCCGGTCTCGCAGCGGGTGCTGCTCGCCGTGGACCACCAGCGCTCGCTGGTCACCGACAGCACCGCCGAGCAGTTCATCGACACCTACACGGCCGCCCTGCACGCCATGGCCGCCGCCGTCCGAGAGTCCTGAGGAACCGCCATGACCGATCTGCTGGACCGCCTGCGCGACGCCGTCGCCGCCCACCCCGAGCGCACCGCCGTCCTCGCCGGCGCGGACCGCCTGGACTTCGCCGAACTCGACCGCCGCACCGCCGCCCTGGCCCGCGCCCTGCGCGCCCGCGGCGTCGGCCGTGGCGACCGGGTCGGCGTCCACCTGGCACGCACCGCCGACCTGCCGGTCGCCCTGCTCGCCGTCTGGCGGGCCGGCGCCGCCTACGTCCCGCTCGACCCGGCCTACCCCGCCGAGCGGCTGGCCTTCATGGCCACCGACGCGCGGCTCGCGGCCCTGATCAGCGCCGACGGCCTCCCGGCGGCCCAGGGCGTGCCGGTGCTGCGCCCGGACGCCGCCGAGGACGGGCCCGACCTGCCGCCGGAGGCCGACCCGCTCGACCCGGCCTACGTCATCTACACCTCCGGCTCCACCGGCCGCCCCAAGGGCGTCGAGGTGCCGCGCGGCGCCGTCGCCGCCCTGGTGGCGGCGCTGGAAGCCACCGGTGCCTACCGCGCCGAGCCCGCAGTGGTCGGCTGGAACGCCAGCGTCTCCTTCGACGCCTCCGTCCAGCAGTGGGCCCGGATCTGCCGCGGCGACACCGTTCTGGTGATCGGCGAGAAGCACCGCGCCGACCCGGCCCGGCTGGCCGCCCTGCTGGCCGAGCACGCCGTCACCGACCTCGACCTGACCCCGTCGCACTGGGAGCTGCTGCGCGAGCCGCTCACCGGAGCCCCGGTGCCGCGGCTGTTCATGGGCGGCGAGCCCGTCCCCGAACGCACCTGGCGGGAACTGGCCGACACCGGCGTCGACGCCCTCAACCTGTACGGGCCCACCGAGTGCACCGTCGACGCCGTCACCGCGCCGATCAGCGGCCCCGGACCGCACCTGGGCGAGCCGCTGCCCGGCGTGCGCCTGCACCTGCTGGACGAGAAGCTCGCCCCGGTCGCCGGCGGCGTCGTCGGCGAGCTGTACCTGGCCGGGCCCGGGCTCGCCCACGGCTACCTCGGCCGGCCCGGGCTGACCGCCGGGCGCTTCGTCGCCGACCCGTTCGCGGCCGATGGGCCCCTCCTACCCGATGGCGGGCAAGGAGGGAGGATGTACCGCACCGGCGACCAGGCCCGGCGGGGCGAGGGCGGTCGGCTGGAGTACGTCGGCCGGGTGGATCGCCAGGTCAAGCTGCGCGGCTACCGGATCGAGCTCGGCGAGGTCGAGCACGCCCTGGCCGGGCTGGAGGGCGTCCAGGCCGCCGCCGTCACCGTGTACGAGCCCGCCCCCGGCGACCGCAGGCTGGCCGGTTACGTCACCGGCGGCGTCACGGCCGTCGAGCTGACCGAGCGGCTGCGGGCCACCGTGCCCGCGCACCTGGTGCCCTCGGTGATCACCGTGCTGGACGCCCTGCCGCTCACCCCGAACGGCAAGGTCGACCTGGCGGCGCTGCCCGTCCCCGGGGCCGGGGCGGCGTCCTCCGGGGTGGCGTCCTCCGGGGCGGCGGCCGCCGAGGGCGCCGGCGGACTGGCGGAACAGGTCGCCGAGGTCTGGGGCACCGTGCTCGGCGTGACCGGCGTCCGGCCCACCGACGACTTCTTCTCGCTCGGCGGCCACTCGCTCGCCGCGCTGCGGGTCGTCCACCTGCTGCGCCGCCGACTCGGCATCGAGCTCCAACTGCGCCACCTGCTCGACTCGGCCGACCTGGCCGCCTTCACCACCACCGTCGAGCGGGCCGCCGAGGCCGGCACCGCCGCCCCCCGGCCCGCCCTGACGGCCCGCGCCCGGGTGAGCGGCGCATGACCGCCGCCACGCGGGTGCGACCCCGCGTCGAGGGGGACTGGCTGTTCGTCCCCGCGCCCCAACCGCACCGCCCGTTCCGGCTGTTCTGCTTCCCGCACGCCGGGGGCGACGCCACCGCCTACACCCCGCTCGCCCGCGCCCTCGCCCCGACCGCCGAGGTCTGGGCCCTGCGCCCGCCCGCCCGCGGCGGCCGGCTCGGCCACCCGATGCCCGCGAGCTTCGATCTGCTGGTCGACGCCGTCGTGGACGCCCTCGCCCCGCACCTGACCGGGCGGTTCGGCTTCTACGGGCAGAGCTTCGGCGCCCTGCTCGGCTACGAGGTCGCCCGGGCGCTGCCCGCCGAGCGGCGGCCCGAGCTGATCGTCGCCGCCTCCGCCTCGCCGCCCGCCGCCTGGGCCGGACCGGACCGCCCCCAGCACACCGCCGACGACCTGCTCCGCCTCGCCGGCATGGGCGAACTCGTCGAGGGCGAAGCCGAGCTGAAGGAACACGCGCTGCACGGCATCCGGACCGACCTGGCCGTGGTCGCCACCTACCGGCCCCGTCCGCACCCGCCGATCGGCTCCGACCTGCACACCGTCGTCGGCGTCGACGACCCGATGCTCGGCTCCGCCCGGCTCGACGGCTGGGCGGCCCACACCCGCGGCGGCTCCGGCCACCACGTCGTCCCCGGCGGTCACCTGCTCGCCACCGTCGACGGGCCCGGCCCGGTCGACCTGCTGACCTCCCTCATCGCGCGGCCCGGCGCCGCCCACCAGCCCACGACGGAGTACTCATGCTGACCACCACCGCGGTCGACCTCACCGACCCGGACCTGTGGGCCCGCCCCGACACCCCCGGCCTGATCGCGCAGCTGCGCCGGGAGGCCGCCGTCCACCGCACCGACACCGTCGACGACGGGCCGGTCTGGTCGGTGCTCTCCTACCGGCACTGCGCGGAGGTGCTGCGCGACCCCGCCCTCTACAGCTCCGAGCAGGGCTCGCTGCTCGGAGCCGGCGAGGGCAAGGTCCCGGTCGGCTCCGGCCGGATGATGGCCCTCACCGACCCGCCCCGGCACCGCGAACTCCGCGCCCCCGCCAACCCGTTCTTCGGCCCCGGCCCGGTCCGCGGAGCCTCCCGCGGCATCGCCGAGCTCGCCTCCTCGATCGTCGACCAGGCCGTCGAGCGGGGCGAGGTGGACCTCGTCGACGCCGTCTCCGCCCTCCCGCTGTCCGTCATGTGCGACCTCCTGGACGTCCCCGAGAAGGACCGCGAGATGGTCGAGCGGGTCTGCGACGTCGCCTTCCTCGGCCGCACCCCCGAGGAGCGCCGGGCCGGCCACCAGCAGCTCATCCCCTACCTGCTGCACCAGGTGATGCTGCGCCGCACCGACCCGCGCGACGACCTCATCAGCAGGATGGCCACCTACCGGGTCGGCGGCAAGCTGCTGCCGGTCGAGGACGTCGTCCTCAACCTGGACAACATCGTGGTCGGCGGCGTCCAGACCGTCCGCCACACCGCCGCCATGGGCCTGTACACCCTCGTCCAACACCCCGAACTGTGGCGGCAGTTGCAGCAGGGCGAGGTCGGCATGGACGCGGCACTGGACGAACTCCTGCGCTGGACCTCGGTCGGACTGCACACCCTGCGCACCGCGAGCCGGGACACCGAACTCGACGGCCGCAGCATCCGGCGCGGCGACCGGGTCGCGGTCTGGGTGTGGTCCGCCAACCGGGATCCGGAGGCCTTCGACCGGCCCGAGGAGATCCGGCTCGACCGCGCGCCCAACAAGCACCTCGCCCTCGGCCTCGGCGCCCACTACTGCATCGGCGCGCCGCTGGCCAAGGCCGAACTCGGGGCCCTGTTCACGGCGGTGCTGGAGCGCGTCGCCGTGATCGAACCGACCGGCCCGGTCACCCACAACCGCTCGATCATCAACTTCGGCCTGGACCACTTCCCGGTCCGCCTCACCCCGCGCTGACCGGGCCCGGCGGCAGGAGGCGCACGAGCCGAAGTGCCGCGTTCCTGCCTCGACTCCTGCCCTTCGGCCCCCCGGCCCGCCCCTACCTTCGAAGCAACCCAAGGAGGACACCATGAGCAACCCGTTCGAGGACGACAACGCCGGCTACCTGGTGCTGGTCAACGACGAGAACCAGCACTCGCTGTGGCCGGTCTGGATCGACGTGCCGGCCGGCTGGACCACCGTCCACGGCGAGGACACCCGCCAGGGCTGCCTCGACTACATCGAGGCCAACTGGACTGACATCAGGCCCGCCAGCCTGACCGCCTCCCTCGCCCGGCAGTGAGCGCCACCATGCCGACCTGGGAACTGAACCCCGGCCGCCCGCCCCTCGCCCACGCGCCGCGCACCGCCGACCTCGGCGAGGCCTGCGAGTGGCTGCGCGAGAACGAGACCGGGCTCACCGAAGCCCTGCACCGGCACGGCACGATCTTCCTGCGCGGACTGCCGGTCGCGAGCACCGAGGACGTCGCGGCCGTGCGCGACGTCCTCCTCCCCGAGCGCACCCCCTACCGGGAGAAGGCCACCCCGCGCAGCGACTACGGCAACGGCGTCTTCTCCTCCACCGACCTGCCGCCGGCCCAGCCGATCCGGATGCACAACGAGAACAGCTACACCCTCACCTTCCCGGGCCGGCTGCTCTTCGCCTGCCTGATCGCCCCCGAGGAGGGCGGGGCGACCCCGACCGCCGACTGCCGCCAGGTGCTCAGCCACCTGCCCGCGCACCTGGTCGAGCGGATGCGGACCTCCGGCTGGACGCTCACCCGCAGCTACTCGGACTACGTCTCCCTCGGCTGGCGCACCGCCTTCGCCACCGAGGACCGGGCCGAGGTCGAGGCCTACTGCCGGGAGAACGGCATCACCTGGGAGTGGCTGCCGGACGGCAACCTGCGCACCGGCCAGTTGCGCCCCGGCACCATCCGCCACCCGGTGACCGACGAGGAGGTCTGGTTCAACCACCTCGCCTTCTGGAACGAGTGGTCGCTCGACCCGGACATCCGCGAGGCGATGACCGACGAGTTCGGCCCGGACGGCTTCCCGTTCAACACCGGATTCGGTGACGGCGAACCGCTGGAGCGCGCCGACGTCGACGCCCTCAACGAGGCCTACCACGCGGCGACCGTGCGCGAGCGCTGGCAGGCCGGCGACGTGATGCTGGTCGACAACGTGCTCTGCGCACACGGCCGGGACCCGTACCGCGGCGACCGCAGGATCGCCGTCTCGATGGGGCAGCCCCTCGACGTCCTGGACTGCCGGCCCAGTGTCCGGCCCGCCCTGGCCGACGCCTGACCGCGCAGCCCCGAACACCACCGTGCCGTGACGTGAGTAGAGGAAGCACCGTGATCCCGGTTTCGTTCGCACAACAGCGTCTCTGGCTGATCGACCAGATCGAGGGGCCGACCGCGCTGTACAACCTGCCGTTCGCCCTCCGCCTGCGCGGCGAGCTCGACACCGCCGCGCTGCGCGCCGCGACGGCGGACGTGGTCGCCCGTCACGAGGCCCTGCGCACGGTGTTCCCGGTGGCCGGGGGAGTCCCGGTGCAGCGGATCCTGCCGGCCGAGGAGGCGCGGCCGCGCTTCCTGGTCGTGGACTGCGCACCGGCCGACCACCCCGGCCACCAGGACGCGGCCGCCGCCGAGACCTTCGACCTGAGCCGCGAACTGCCCATCCGGGTCACGGTGTTCACCCTCTCGCCGACCGAGCACGTGCTGCTCGTCGTCCTGCACCACATCGCCGGCGACGGCTGGTCGCTCGGCCCGCTGCTGCGCGACCTCGCCACCGCCTACCGGGCCCGGCTCACCGGCCGCGCCCCCGCCTGGGAGCCGCTGCCCGTCCAGTACGCCGACTACGCGCTCTGGCAGCGCGAACTGCTCGGCGACGAGCACGATCCCGAGAGCCTGCTCGCCCGTCAACTCGCCCACTGGCGCGCCGCCCTGGCCGGACTCCCGGAGGAACTGGAGCTGCCGACGGACCGCCCCCGCCCGCCCGCCCCCACCGGCGCCGCCGACTCCGTGGACCTCGCCTGGGGCGCCGACCTGCACACCGCCCTGCTCGACCTCGCCCGCACGCACCGCACCACCCTGTTCACCGTCCTGCAGGCCGGCCTGGCCGCCCTGTTCACCCGGCTCGGCGCCGGCACCGACATCCCGCTCGGCACCGGAGTCGCCGGGCGCGCCGACGAGGCCCTGGACGAGCTGGTCGGCTTCTTCGTCAACTCGCTGGTGCTGCGCGCCGACACCTCCGGCGACCCGAGCTTCACCGAACTGCTCGGCCGGGTCCGGGAGGCCCAGCTCGACGCCTTCGCCCACCAGGACATCCCCTTCGAGCGGCTCGTCGAGGAACTCAACCCGCCCCGCACGCTCGGCCGCCACCCGCTGTTCCAGACCCTGCTGGTGCTGCAGAACCACGGGCAGGACGCCGAACTCGACCTGCCCGGGCTGGAGTCCGCCCCCGAACCGATCGGCCTGCGGGTCGCCAAGTTCGACCTCAACATCGGCATCGCCGAACAGCACGGCCCCGACGGTGCCCCCGCCGGGCTCACCGGCTCGATCGAGTACGCCGCCGACCTCTACGACCGCACCACCGTCGCCGCCCTCGCCGAGCGGCTCGGCCGGCTCCTGGCCGGCGCCGCCGCCGACCCGCACGCCCCCATCGGCACCCTCGACGTCCTCGCCCCCGAGGAGCGCACCCGCATCCTCACCGAGTGGAACGCCACCGACGCCCCGCGCCGGACCGGCACCCTGGCCGGGGCCTTCGAGCGCCAGGCCGACCTCACCCCGCACGCCACCGCCCTCGCCCACGACGGCGGCACCCTCTGCTACGCCGAACTCGACCTCCGCGCCAACCGCCTCGCCCACCACCTGATCGCCCTCGGCGTAGGCCCCGAGACCCCCGTCGCGATGCTGATGGAGCGCTCCGTCGAGGTCGTCGTCGCCACGTTGGCGGTCCTCAAGGCCGGTGGCTGCTACGTCCCCATGCACCCCGGCCTGCCGCCCGAGCGGATGACCGGCGTGCTCGCCGACACCGGCGCCCCCGTGCTGCTCACCGACCGCACCGACGCGGGCTTCCCGCACCGCGCCGTGGTCGTCCGCCCCGGCGACGAGGCCGGCGCTCCCACCCACCGCCCCGGCGTGCCCGTCCACCCGGACCAGCTCGCCTACGCGATGTACACCTCCGGCTCCACCGGCCGCCCCAAGGGCGTCGCCGTGCGCCACCGCGACGTCCTCGACCTCGCCGCCGACCGGCGCTGGCAGGACGGCCGGCACCGCAGGGTCCTGCTGCACTCCCCGCACGCCTTCGACGCCGCCACCTACGAGATCTGGACGCCCCTGCTGGCCGGCGGCACCGTCGTGGTCGCCCCGCCCGGCGCCCTCGACGCCACCGCCCTGCACGCCGTCACCACCCGCCACGACGTCACCGCCGTCTTCCTCACCAAGGCCCTGTTCGACCTCGTCGCCGAGCAGGCCCCGGAGACCTTCGCCGCCCTGCGCGTCGTCTGCACCGGCGGCGAGGCCGCCTCCGCCACCCTGCTGCGGCGCGTCCTGGACGCCTGCCCCGACCTGCTGCTCGCCCACGTCTACGGGCCCACCGAGACCACCACCTTCGCCACCCACCACCCGCTCACCCACGCCGACCTCACGGGCCCCCGGGTGCCGATCGGCGGCCCGCTCGACAACATGCGCAGCCACGTCCTCGACGCCCGGCTGCGCCCCGTCCCGCCCGGCGTCCCGGGCGAGCTGTACATCGCCGGCGCCGGCCTGGCCCGCGGCTACCTCAACCGGCCCGGCCTGACGGCCGAACGGTTCGTCGCCTGCCCGTACGCGCCCGGGGAGCGGATGTACCGCACCGGCGACCTCGTCCGGCTGCGCGCCGACGGCGCGGTGGAGTTCCTCGGCCGGATCGACGGGCAGGTCAAGCTGCGCGGCTTCCGGATCGAACTCGGCGAGATCGAGGCGGCGCTCTCCCGCCACCCCGCCGTCCGCCAGGTCATCGTGATCGCCCGCGAGGACCGCCCCGGCGACACCCGGCTGGTCGCCTACTGCACCGCCGAACCCTCGCTCACCCCGGCCGAGTTGCGCACCTTCGCCGGTACCACGCTGCCCGGCTACATGGTCCCCGCGGCCGTCGTCGTCCTCGACGCCCTGCCGCTCAACGCCAACGGCAAGGTCGACCGCCGGGCCCTGCCCGCCCCCGACCTCGCCGCGGCCGACACCGGCCGCGCGCCGCGCGACGAGCGCGAACGGGCGCTGTGCGAGCTCTTCGGTGAACTGCTCGGCATCGACGACATCACCATCGACGACGACTTCTTCGCCCTCGGCGGCCACTCGCTGCTCGCCACCCGCCTCACCGGCCGGGCCCGCACCGACCTCGGCATCGAGCTCACCATCGGCGACCTCTTCCAGGCCCCCACCGTCGCCGGGCTCGTCGACCGGCTCGCCGACCGCGCCGCCGACACCCCCGCCCCGGCCCGTCCGGCCCTGCGGCCCGCGACCCGGCCCGAGCGGGTGCCGCTCTCCTTCGCCCAGCGCCGCCTCTGGTTCCTCGCCCAGGCGGAGGGCCCCGCCGCCACCTACAACGTGACCCTCGCCCTGCGGCTGCGCGGCCCGCTCGACCCCGCCGCCCTGGCGGACGCCCTCGGCGACACCGTCCGGCGGCACGAGGCCCTGCGCACCGTCTTCGCCGACCACGACGGCACCCCCCACCAGCGCGTCCTCGACGGGCCGACGGCCCCGCTGCTCACCACCACCGACCGCCCGCTGGACGAACTCGCCCGCCACACCTTCGACCTGGCCGTCGACCTGCCGGTGCACGCCTACCTGCGGCCCGAGGGCCCGGACGAGCACGTCCTGGTCCTCGTCCTGCACCACATCGCCGGGGACGGCGCCTCGCTGGGCCCGCTCTACCGCGACCTCGCCGACGCCTACCGGGCCCGCCTCGCCGGCCGCGCCCCCGCCTGGGAGCCGCTGCCCGTCCAGTACGCCGACCACGCGCTCTGGCAGCACGCCCTGCTCGGCGACGAGGACGACCCCGAGAGCCTGGCCGCCCGCCAACTCGCCTACTGGCGCGACGCGCTGGCCGACCTGCCCGACGAGCTGCCACTGCCGCTGGACCGGCCCCGGCCGCCGGTCGCCACCCACCGCGGCGCCGTCGTCCCGGTGGAGCTCGACGCCGAGCTGCACGCCCGCCTCGGCGCGCTCGCCACCGAGCACGGCACGACCCTGTTCATGGTCCTCCAGGCCGCCTACGCCACCCTGCTGCACCGCTTCGGCGCCGGCACCGACCTGCCGATCGGCACCCCGATGGCCGGCCGCCTCGACGAGGCCGTCACCGACCTGGTCGGCTACTTCGCCAACACCCTCGTGCTGCGCACCGACCTCTCCGGCCGGCCGAGCTTCGCCGAACTGCTGCGCCGCGTCCGGGACACCGACCTCGCGGCCTACGAGCACCAGGACCTGCCGTTCGAGTCGCTGGTCGAGGAGCTGAACCCGGCCCGGTCGCTGGCCCGCCACCCCCTGTTCCAGGTGATGCTGGCCTTCGCCGGCACCCCCGAGGACGGGCCGGACCTGCCCGGCATCACCGTGACCGAGGCGCCGGTCGACTTCGGCACCGCGACCTTCGACCTCACCCTCAGCCTGGTCGAGCGGTTCGCCGCCGGCGGCTCCCCGGCCGGGCTGAGCGGCGGCCTGGAGTACGCGACCGACCTGTTCGACCCGGAGACGGTCCGGCGGCTCGCCGCCGCCCTGGAGCTGATCCTGCGCCAGGCGGTCGAGGACCCCGAGCGCCCGGTCACCGCCCTGGAGGTGCGGGGCGAGGCCGAGCGGGACACCCTCGCCGGATGGAACGACACGGCGCTGCCGGACGCCGACACGCCCTACCTGACGGTGTTCGAGGAGCAGGCCGCGCGCACCCCCGGGGCCGTCGCCCTGGTCTGCGGGCCGGATTCGCTGACCTTCGCGGAGCTGAACGCCCGGGCCAACCGGCTGGCCCGCGCCCTCCTCGACGAGGGCGCCGGACCGGACACCGTGGTCGCCCTCGCCCTGCCGCGCTCGGTGGAGTCGGTGGTCGCCGCGCTGGCGACGCTGAAGGCCGGCGCGGCCTTCCTGCCGCTGGACCCGGAGTACCCGGCGGAGCGGATCGCCTACATGCTGGCTGACTCCGCCCCGGCGGTCGTGCTCACCGACGCCCGCTGGCCGCTCGCCGAGGCGCTGGACGGACGCACCGTGCTGCCCGTCGACGAGGAGCTGTGGGCCTTCCACGACGCCCACGACCTGCCCGGCACCGCCCATCCGGGGCACGCCGCCTACGTCATCTACACCTCCGGCTCCACCGGCAGGCCCAAGGGCGTCGTGGTCTCCTGCGGCAACGTCGCCAATCTGCTGGCCTTCCACCGTGCCGAGACCGTGGCCGCCGCCGAGCGTGCCCGGCCGGGCCGCCGGCTGACGGTCGCGCTCACCGCCTCGCTGTCCTTCGACACCTCCCTGGAGGGCTTCCTCTGGCTCGCGGCCGGGCACGAGCTGCACCTGGTCGGCGACGACGTGCGCCGCGACGCGGCCGCGCTGGTGCGCCACGCCGAGCGCACCGGGATCGACGTCCTCGACCTCACGCCCACCTACGCGGACCAGCTGATCGAGGAGGGACTGCTCACCCGCTGCCCGCCCGCCCTGCTGATGCTCGGCGGCGAGGCCACCGGCCAGGCCCTGTGGACCACCCTGCGGGACGCTCCGGACCTGATCGCGTACAACGTCTACGGCCCGACCGAGTGCACCGTCGACGCCCTGTACCACCGCCTCGCCGACAGCGAGCGCCCGCTGGTCGGCCACCCGCTCGGCAACCACCGCGGCTACGTGCTGGACGGGCAGCTGAACCCGGTGCCGGTCGGGGTGCCCGGTGAGCTGTACCTGGCGGGGGCGGGTCTGGCCCGGGGGTACCTGAACCGGCCGGGGCTGACCGCGGAGCGGTTCGTGGCCTGCCCGTTCGAGCCCGACGGGCCCCTCCTGCCCGGTGGCGGGCGAGGAGGGCGGATGTACCGCACGGGTGACCTGGTGCGCCGCCGCCCGGACGGGGACCTGGAGTACCTCGGCCGTACCGACCAGCAGGTCAAGGTCCGCGGCTTCCGGATCGAACTCGGCGAGATCGAGACCGCGCTGACCGCGCAGCCGGGCGTGCTCCAGGCCGCGGTGCTGCCGTACGAGCAGGGCCCGGGCGGGGCGCGGCTGGTCGCCTACCTGGTCGGCCCGGCCGCGTCGGACCCGGCCGGGCTGCGCGCCGCCCTCGCGGCCGAACTGCCCGCCCACATGGTGCCGGCCGCCTTCGTGGGGCTGGAGGCGCTGCCGCTCAACGCCAACGGCAAGCTGGACCGCTCCGCGCTGCCGGCGCCGGACTTCGCGGAGTCCGTGGTGGGCGGTCGGGCGGCGCGGACGGCGCAGGAGGAGATCCTCTGCGGGTTGTTCGCGGAGGTTCTCGGTGTCGATGGGGTGGGTGTCGACGACGACTTCTTCGTGCTCGGTGGTCATTCCCTGCTGGCGACGCGGTTGTTGAGCCGGGTGCGGTCGGTGTTGGGGGTGGAGCTGGGGGTGCGGGATGTGTTCGAGGCGCCGACGGTGGCTGGGCTGGTGGCGCGTTCGGGTGCCGGGGTCGGTCGGCCGGTGTTGGCGGGGGGTGTCGGGCGTCCGGAGCGGGTGCCGTTGTCGTTCGCGCAGCAGCGGTTGTGGCTGATCGACCGGATGGAGGGCCCGAGCGCGCTCTACAACGTGCCGGTCGCGCTGCGGCTGGACGGTGAGCTGGACGTGGCGGCGTTGGAGGCGGCGCTGGGGGACGTGGTGGCGCGGCACGAGAGCCTGCGCACGCTCGTGGCCGAGGCGGACGGTGAGCCGTACCAGCGGATCCTGCCGCCGGACGAGGCCCGGATCTCCGTCGAATGCCGGGACTGCCCGGCTGACGCGCTGGCCGGCGCGGTGGACGAGGAGTCCCGCCGTCCCTTCGACCTGGCGGCTGAACCGCCCTTCCGCGCGACCCTGCTGAGGACGGCCGAGGAGAGCCACGTGCTGCTCCTGGTGCTGCACCACATCGTCAGTGACGGTTGGTCGATGGGTCCGTTGTTGCGGGATCTGTCGGTGGCGTACGGGGTGCGGTGTGGTGGTGGGGTGTCGGTGGGGGAGCCGTTGCCGGTGCAGTACGCGGATTATGCGGTGTGGCAGCGGGGGTTGTTGGGGGAGGAGTCGGACGCGGAGAGCGTGATCTCGCGCCAACTGGAGTATTGGCGTGGGGTGTTGGGGGGTCTTCCGGAGGAGTTGGTGTTGCCGGTGGATCGTCCGCGTGGTGTGGTGGCGTCGCATCGGGGTGACCGGGTGGTGCTGCCGTTGGGTGTGGGGTTGCACCGTGGGCTGGTGGGGTTGTCGCGTGAGCATCGGGTGACGTTGTTCATGACGGTGCAGGCGGCGTTGGCGGCTTTGTTGACGCGGTTGGGTGCGGGGACGGACCTGCCGATCGGTACGGTGGTGGCGGGGCGTTCGGACGAGGCGTTGGACGAGTTGGTGGGGTTCTTCGTCAACACGTTGGTGCTGCGGACGGACACGTCGGGTGATCCGAGTTTCGCCGAACTGCTGGGCCGGGTGCGGGAGTCGGATCTGGGGGCGTTCGGTCATCAGGACGTGCCGTTCGAGCGGCTGGTGGAGGAGTTGAACCCGGCGCGCTCGCTGGCCCGCCACCCCCTGTTCCAGGTGATGCTCGTCCTGCAGAGCAACGAGGGCGCCGAACTGGACCTGCCCGGACTGCGCGTCGAGGCACTGCCGGCCGGGACCGGGGTCGCCAAGTTCGACCTCAACGTGATCATGGAGGAAGTCTTCGGCCCGGACGGCGAACCCGCCGGGATCGACTGCGCGATCGACTTCGCGACGGATCTGTTCGACCGGGAGACGGTGGAGTCGCTGGCGGTGCGGTTCGGGCGGCTGCTGCGGGCCGTGGTGGAGAGCCCGGAGTTGCCGCTGGGCCGGGTGGAGCTGTTGGCGGCGGAGGAGCGGGCCGCGCTGGTGGGCGGCGGGTTCACGTCGCTGCCGTCGCGGGTGCCGCTGGTGTCGGCGGTGTTCGAGGAGCAGGCGGCGCGGATGCCGGATGCGGTGGCCCTGGTGTGCGGCGCGGAGCGCCTGACGTTCGGTGAGGTGAATGTGCGGGCGAATCGGCTGGCGCACCGGCTGATCGCCGCGGGGGTGGGGCCGGAGTCGGTGGTGGCGCTGGCGCTGCCGCGTTCGGTGGAGTCGGTGGTGGGGCTGCTGGCGGTGCTGAAGGCCGGCGGGGTGTACCTGCCGCTGGACGCCGAGTATCCGGCCGACCGTACCGCGCACACGCTCGCCGACGCGCAGCCCGTACTCGTCCTCACCGACGACCGCTGGCCGCACCCGGAGCTGCTGACCGGCCTGACCGTGGTCGAGGCCGGGGACACGGCCGGTGACGCGGCCGGTCCGGAGTCGAACCCCGCCGCGCGGGCCTCTGCTGGGGACGCGGCGTATGTGATCCACACCTCGGGTTCGGCGGGTCGTCCCAAGGGTGTGGTGGTGTCGCACGGGAGCCTGGCCGCGCTGTTGGCGGCGCACCGTGGCGGTGTGATGGCGGGCCGGGAGCGGTCGCGGGTCGCGTTGACGGCCTCGCTCTGCTTCGACGCCTCCTGGGACGGCCTGTTGTGGCTGGTGGCCGGGCATGAGGTGCACCTGGTCGGTGACGAGGTGCGCCGGGACGCGACAGCGCTGGTGCGTCAGGTCCGCGAGCGCGGTATCGGGGTGCTGGAGGTGACGCCGTCCTACGCCGAACAGCTGCTGGAGGAGGGGCTGTTGGCCGAGCCGGCGGCGGCGCCGGAGCTGTTGCTGCTCGGTGGTGAGGCGGTCGGGCAGGCGCTGTGGTCGCGGTTGCGGGAGGCGCCGGCGACGGAGGCGTACAACCTGTACGGGCCGACGGAGGCGACGGTGGACACGCTCGTCCAGCCGCTGGCGGCCTCGGAGCGGCCGGTGCTGGGCCGTACGGTCGCCGGGACGCGTGCCTATGTGCTGGACGAGCGGTTGAACCCGGTGCCGGTCGGGGTGGCGGGTGAGCTGTACCTGGCGGGGGCCGCTCTGGCCCGGGGGTACCTGAACCGGCCGGGGCTGACCGCGGAGCGGTTCGTGGCCTGCCCGTTCGCGTCCGGCGCGCAGATGTACCGCACGGGTGACCTGGTGCGCCGCTCGCGGGACGGTGAACTGGAGTACCTGGGCCGTACCGACCAGCAGGTCAAGATCCGCGGCTTCCGGATCGAACTCGGCGAGATCGAACAGGTGCTGGTCCGCCACGACGCCGTGCGCCAGGCGGTCGTCACCACGCGGGAGAGCGACGGTGGCGACCGCCGGCTGGTGGCCTACTGCGCGGTCACCGAGCAGATCCCCGGGATCGCCCTCGACCTGCGGGAGTTCGTCGCCCGGACACTGCCCGGCTACATGGTGCCGGCCGCCGTCGTCCCGCTCGACGCCCTGCCGCTCACCGGCAGCGGGAAGGTGGACCACCGGGCCCTGCCGGCGCCGGACTTCGCGGAGTTCACGGTGGGCGGTCGGGCGGCGCGGACGGCGCAGGAGGAGATCCTCTGCGGGTTGTTCGCGGAGGTTCTCGGTGTCGATGGGGTGGGTGTCGACGACGACTTCTTCGTGCTCGGTGGTCATTCCCTGCTGGCGACGCGGTTGTTGAGCCGGGTGCGGTCGGTGTTGGGGGTGGAGCTGGGGGTGCGGGACGTGTTCGAGGCGCCGACGGTGGCCGGGCTGGCGGCGCGTTCGGGTGCCGGGGTCGGCCGGCCGGTGTTGGCGGGGGGTGTCGGGCGTCCGGAGCGGGTGCCGTTGTCGTTCGCGCAGCAGCGGTTGTGGCTGATCGACCGGATGGAGGGCCCGAGCGCGCTCTACAACCTCCCCGTGGTGCTGCGGCTGGACGGTGAGCTGGACGTGGCGGCGTTGGAGGCGGCGCTGGGGGACGTGGTGGCGCGGCACGAGAGCCTGCGCACGCTCGTGGCCGAGGCGGACGGTGAGCCGTACCAGCGGATCCTGCCGCCGGACGAGGCCCGGATCGCCGTCGAGGTCCTGCCGGTGGGCACCGACCCCGAGAGCTGCGTCGACCGGCCGTTCGACCTGGCCGCCGACCTGCCGATGCGCGCCCAGGTGATCCCGGGCGGGGCCGACGGAGACCTCCTGGTGCTGGTGCTGCACCACATCGCCGGTGACGGTTGGTCGATGGGTCCGTTGTTGCGGGATCTGTCGGTGGCGTACGGGGTGCGGTGTGGTGGTGGGGTGTCGGTGGGGGAGCCGTTGCCGGTGCAGTACGCGGATTATGCGGTGTGGCAGCGGGGGTTGTTGGGGGAGGAGTCGGACGCGGAGAGCGTGATCTCGCGCCAACTGGATTATTGGCGTGGGGTGTTGGGGGGTCTTCCGGAGGAGTTGGTGTTGCCGGTGGATCGTCCGCGTGGTGTGGTGGCGTCGCATCGGGGTGACCGGGTGGTGCTGCCGTTGGGTGTGGGGTTGCACCGTGGGCTGGTGGGGTTGTCGCGTGAGCATCGGGTGACGTTGTTCATGACGGTGCAGGCGGCGTTGGCGGCTTTGTTGACGCGGTTGGGTGCGGGGACGGACCTGCCGATCGGTACGGTGGTGGCGGGGCGTTCGGACGAGGCGTTGGACGAGTTGGTGGGGTTCTTCGTCAACACGTTGGTGCTGCGGACGGACACGTCGGGTGATCCGAGTTTCGCCGAACTGCTGGGCCGGGTGCGGGAGACGGATCTGGGGGCGTTCGGTCATCAGGACGTGCCGTTCGAGCGGCTGGTGGAGGAGTTGAACCCGGCGCGCTCGCTGGCCCGCCACCCCCTGTTCCAGGTGATGCTGCTGCTGGAAGGCGACCGGACGGCCTCCGCGCCGCTCACCCTCGGTGCCCTGCCCGCCACCGTGCAGTCGACGGCCGGATCGGTGGCCAAGTTCGATCTGAGCATCGGCATGGGCGAGACCTTCGACGCGGACGGCGAGCCCGCCGGCCTGGAGTGCGCGATCGACTTCGCGACGGATCTGTTCGACCGGGAGACGGTGGAGTCGCTGGCGGTGCGGTTCGGGCGGCTGCTGCGGGCCGTGGTGGAGAGCCCGGAGTTGCCGCTGGGCCGGGTGGAGCTGTTGGCGGCGGACGAGCGGGCCGCGCTGCTCGGTGGTGGGTTCACGTCGCTGCCGTCGCGGGTGCCGCTGGTGCCGGCGGTGTTCGAGGAGCAGGCGGCGCGGATGCCGGACGCGGTGGCCCTGGTGTGCGGCGCCCGGGCGTTGACCTTCGCGGAGTTGAACGTGCGGGCGAATCGGCTGGCGCACCGGCTGATCGCCGCGGGGGTGGGGCCGGAGTCGGTGGTGGCGCTGGCGCTGCCGCGTTCGGTGGAGTCGGTGGTGGGGCTGCTGGCGGTGCTGAAGGCCGGCGGGGTGTACCTGCCGCTGGACGCCGAGTATCCGGCCGACCGCACCGCCGGCGTCCTGGCGGACTCCCGTCCGTCGCTGGTGCTGACCGACCCGCGGTGGCCGCTGCCAGAGGTCCTGGCGGGCCTGCGGACGCTGGACGTCGCCGACGACGGACACGGCCCCGTGAGTGACCCGGCCCCCCGCGCCACCGGGCAGGACGCGGCGTATGTGATCCACACCTCGGGTTCGACGGGTCGCCCCAAGGGTGTGGTGGTGTCGCACGGGAGCCTGGCCGCGCTGTTGGCGGCCCACCGTGCCGGTGTGATGGCGGGCCGGGAGCGGTCGCGGGTCGCGTTGACGGCCTCGCTCTGCTTCGACGCCTCCTGGGACGGCCTGTTGTGGCTGGTGGCCGGGCATGAGCTGCACCTGGTCGGTGACGAGGTGCGCCGGGACGCGACAGCGCTGGTGCGTCAGGTCCGCGAGCGCGGTATCGGGGTGCTGGAGGTGACGCCGTCCTACGCCGAACAGCTGCTGGAGGAGGGGCTGTTGGCCGAGCCGGCGGCGGCGCCGGAGCTGTTACTGCTCGGTGGTGAGGCGGTCGGGCAGGCGCTGTGGTCGCGGTTGCGGGAGGCGCCGGCGACGGAGGCGTACAACCTGTACGGGCCGACGGAGGCGACGGTGGACACGCTCGTCCAGCCGCTGGCGGCCTCGGAGCGGCCGGTGCTGGGCCGTACGGTCGCCGGGACGCGTGCCTATGTGCTGGACGAGCGGTTGAACCCGGTGCCGGTCGGGGTGGCGGGTGAGCTGTACCTGGCGGGGGCCGCTCTGGCCCGGGGGTACTTGAACCGGCCGGGGCTGACCGCGGAGCGGTTCGTGGCCTGCCCGTTCGCGCCCGGCGCGCAGATGTACCGCACCGGCGACCTGGTGCGCCGCTCGCGGGACGGCGAACTGGAGTACCTCGGCCGTACCGACCAGCAGGTCAAGATCCGCGGCTTCCGGATCGAACTCGGCGAGATCGAACAGGTCCTGCGGCGGCACCCCCAGGTGTCGGCGGCCGTCGTCCGCCCGGTCGAGGACCGCGCGGCGGGCACCCGTCTGGTCGCCTACGCGGTGACCGATGGCCGGCTGGACCCGGCCGGCCTGCGGGCCTTCGCGGGCGGGCTCCTGCCCGGCTACATGGTGCCGGCCGCCGTCGTCCCGCTCGACGCCCTGCCGCTCACCGGCAGCGGCAAGCTTGACCACCGGGCCCTGCCCGCGCCGGACTTCGCCGAACTCGCCCGGGGCCGCGCACCGCGCACCGAACAGGAGCGGGTCCTCTGCGGGCTGTTCGCCGAGGTCCTGGGGATCGCCGGGGTCGGCATCGACGACGACTTCTTCGCACTCGGCGGCCACTCCCTGCTCGCGATGAAGCTGCTCGCCCGGATCCGCACCGCCCTCGGCGCCGACCTCGGGATGCGCGCACTGTTCGAGGCGCCGACCGTCGCGGGACTGGCCGACCGGCTCGGTGCCGGGCCGGCCGCCGACGCCCTGGACGTCCTGCTGCCGCTGCGCACCGGTGGCGGCCTGGCCCCGCTGTTCTGCGTCCACCCGGCCGCCGGCATCAGCTGGGTCTACTCCGGCCTGCTGCCGCACCTCGGGGCCGAACGCCCGGTCTACGGTCTGCAGGCCCGCGGCCTGCGCGGGGCAGCACCGGCGAGCGTCGCGGAGATCGCCGAGGACTACGTGCGGCAGATCCGCGCGGTGTGGCCCGCCGGCCCGTACCACCTGCTCGGCTGGTCCTTCGGGGCGGTCGTCGCCCAGGAGATGGCCGTCCGGCTCCAGGCCGAGGGCGCACCGGTCGGTGTGCTCGCCCTGCTCGACGGCGCACCGGTCACCGGCCACGGTCCGGCGGCCGCCGACGGGCCGGGGCAGGACGAACCCGTCGACACCCTGGCCGAGTTGCTGCTGTCCCTGGGCTACGACCCGGAGGCCGGGCGCGGCCAGGCCGAGCTGGCCGCCGTCCTGGGGGAGACCGCCGCCGAGCTGCCCGGCGTGTTCGAGCGGCACCGCAAGCTCATGGCCGAGCACGTGCCCGGCCGTTACCGGGGCGACGCCGTCTTCTTCGGCGCGACCCTCGACAAGCCCGCCGACTGGCCCTACGAGCAGTCCTGGCGGCCGTACCTGGACGGCCGGATCGAGCCCCACCGCCTCGCCTGCGCGCACGGCGAGCTGACCCGTCCGGAACCCATCGCACGGATCGCCTCCGTGCTCGCCGAGAAGCTTGGAGAGTGACCGCGATGTCCGTCACCACCCCCGTCACGGCTCCGCCGGAGCCGTCCCGCAGCCGCTGGGGGCTGTGGGCACAGGCCGACTTCCGTCGGCTCTGGATCGGTGAGACCACCAGCGGCCTCGGTACGGCGGTCGGCAACGTGGCGCTGGCCCTGGTGGCCGTCGTCACCCTGGGCGCCAGCCCGCTCGCGGTCGGCCTGCTGACCGCCTCGGCCTGGCTGCCCTGGCTCTTCCTCGGCCTGCCGGCCGGTGCCTGGGTGGACCGCTGGCCCAGGCTGCGGGTGATGCTGGTCTGCGACCTGCTGCTGCTCGTCCTGTTCGTCAGCGTGCCGGTGGCCGGCTGGCTCGGTGTGCTGACCATGGCCCAACTGGTGCTGGTGGCCCTTCTGACCGGCGCGGTGAAGGTGTTCTTCTCCACCGCGTACGGGGCGGTGCTCCCGTCGCTGGTGGCCAAGGACGACGTGCTGGAGGCGAACGTCAAGCTGCGCTCCGGGGAGTCGGCGGTGGAGATCGCCGGTCCCGGTGCGGCCGGCCTGCTGGCACAGGTCTTCGGCGCGACCAGCGGCCTGTTCGCCGACGCGGTGAGCTACCTGGTCTCGGCGGTCTGCGTGGCCCGGATCACCGTGGTCGAGCAGCCTCCGCCGCCGTCGCAGCGGCGGGGCATCCTGAAGGAGATCGGCGAGGGCGTGGGCTTTCTGGCCCGTGACCCGTACCTGCGGACGCTGGCCTGCTTCGGGGCGGTCGGGAACCTCGGGCTGAACGGCATCCAGGCCGTCCAGACGGTGTTCCTGGTCCGCAGCGTCGGCATCGATTCCGGCGAGGTGGGCCTGGTGTTCGCGGTGGTGAGCGTCGGCGGGCTGGCCGGCGCGGCGGTGGCCGGGCGGGTGGCCCGGCGGCTGGGCAGCGCCCGCGGGCTGCTGCTGTGCGAGCTGGTGGTCGCGCCCTTCATCTTCCTGCTGCCGATGGCCGGCGACCAGCTGCCGCTCGCGGTCAGCGCCTGCGCGTGGTCGGTGGCCGTCTGCGGCGTCGTGGCCGGGAACGTGTTGGCCGGCAGCTTCTACCAGTCCTACTGCCCGCCCGCGATGATCGGGCGGATCAGGGCCAGCGCCTCGACGGTCAACTACAGCGCGATCCCCCTCGGCGCGCTGCTCGGCGGCTGGCTCGGCGAGGTGCTGGGCCCGCGCACCACGATCTGGATCATGGCGGGTGTGCTGCTGTCCGCGGGCGCCGTGCTCCTGGCGAGCC
The DNA here is from genome assembly GCF_029894125.1 of Kitasatospora sp. MAA19. Classification (GTDB taxonomy): domain Bacteria; phylum Actinomycetota; class Actinomycetes; order Streptomycetales; family Streptomycetaceae; genus Kitasatospora. Next base: position 85,152 of record NZ_JARXYZ010000021.1, on the reverse strand, counting down.
CGCTGCGCGGAATGCGCGACTTCCCGGCGCGCCCCGAGCACGACGCGCACCGTGCCCACGATGCGCGGCCCGAGCCCGCCGGCTGACCCCGCCCCGCCCGACCCTGCCCCGCCCCGCCTTGCCCTGCCCGTTCGCGCCCCCTGGAGCATCCGATGACCCGCACCGCCCGCCCGCGCCACTACCTGATGTGCCGTCCGACCCACTTCGAGGTCACCTACGCGATCAACCCGTGGATGGACCCCGCCAAGCCGGTGGACACCGGCCTCGCCGTCGCCCAGTGGGAGCGGCTGTACGCCCTCTACGGCGAACTCGGTCACCGGGTGGAGCTGATCGACCCGCTGCCCGGCCTGCCCGACATGGTCTACGCGGCCAACGGCGCCACCGTGGTGGACGGCAAGGTGCTCGGCGCGCGCTTCCGCAACGCCGAGCGGGCCGCCGAGGGCCCGGCCTACCTGGAGTGGTTCCGCGCCCGGGGCTTCGAGACGCGCGATCCGGAGCACGTCAACGAGGGCGAGGGGGACCTGCTGCTCACCGCGGGCTTCGTGCTGGCCGGGCGGGGCTTCCGCAGCGTGGCCGAGGGGCACGCGGAGGCCCAGGAGTTCCTCGGCCGGCCGGTGGTCGGCCTGGAGCTGGTCGACCCGCGCTTCTACCACCTGGACACCGCGCTCGCCGTGCTGGACGGCGACGAGATCATGTACCACCCGGAGGCCTTCTCGGCCGGCAGCCGTGCCGTCCTGCGCCGGCTGTTCCCGGACGCACTGCTGGTGGACGGCGCCGACGCGGCGGTGTTCGGCCTCAACGCGGTGAGCGACGGCCTGCACGTGGTGCTGCCGGAGGCGGCCGTCGGCCTGGCCGCGCGGCTGCGCGAGCGCGGCTTCCGGCCGATCGGGATGGACCTCAGCGAGCTGCTCAAGGGCGGCGGCAGCGTGAAGTGCTGCACCCTGGAGATCCGCGCGGCGGCCTGAGCGGGCCGGGGTGATCACCGGTGCTCGACCGTAGATCCGCCGTTGAACGCTCCCGGCCAGACTGGTGCCACACCACGACGGAACCCCTTCCCACCAGGGAAGAGAGCCAAGGGAGCACCAGAGATGACGCAGCGTCCGGCCACCGCCCCCACCCGCCTCCGCCTGTTCACGGTCGGCCTCGGGGTGGCCGTCGCCCTGGGCGCCGGCCTCTCCGCCACGGCTGCGGTGGCGGAGACCGCCGGCACCGGGACGGTGACGGTGGTGAGCGGCGACGCTACGCCGACGCCCACCCCCACCGGCACCGTGCACGGCAGCACCGGCGACTGGAACAGCACCGGCTCCTGAGTACACCGGGCTCCAGCGCACCTCAGAACTGGCGCAGGATCGATTCTCCAGCAGCCCGTCGGCAGCCCGTCAGCGGCCCGGCCCGCAGCTCGTCACCGAAGCGCCCGCCGCCCCCCGACCACCGCCCCGACGCCCATCCGGCACGGACCGGACGGACCCGGCCGAAGTGACCGAAGCGGCCGAACCCTCCTCCCGGGGCAGCAGCCCCGCCACCTCCCCCGCCTCCGGCAGCCCCAGCCGGACGAAGATCCGGTGCGCCTCCCGCAGCCGGTCCCACGCCTCGGCCTCCCGCCCGAGGTCCGCCAGCGTCCGGCCCAGCACCACCAGCGCCTGGCCCTGGTCCCGCTCGGCACCCAGCTCCTCGCACAGCACCAGCGCCTGCCCGGCGTGCTCCAGCGCCTCGTCCGTCCGGCCCAGCGAGCGCAGACTGTCCGCCATCCGGTAGCGGGCGTGCGCGGCCCGGGCCGCCAGACCGGCCGCCGAGGCCACCGCCAGGCACTCGCCGAACCAGGTGACCGCCTCCTCGTGCCGCCCCAGCCCGTGCAGCGCCAGCCCCAGCACGTACAGCGTGTACGCCCGGCCCGGATCGTCGTGCCGGGTCCGCAACTCGGCCAGCACCTCGTGACAGATCGGCACGGCCTCGGCGGCCCGCCCGCTGCGCACCCGGGCCAGCGCGGCGTTCACCGTCGTCACCAGCGCACCGGAGCGGTGGCCGAGTTCGCGGGCCAGCAGCAGCGCCTCGTCGTAGTGCTCGACGGCCTCGTCGTAGCGGCTGAGGAACTGGCAGACCAGGCCGAGGTCGTTCAGCGCCTGGCGCAGGATCACCGTGTCGCCGGCCGAGCGGGAGGCGGCCACCGCCAGCCGGGAGGACGCCTCCGCCTCCTCCAGCCGGGTGGCGGCCAGAGCGACGTTGCCGCAGAGGAAGTGCGCCCGACCAGCTGCCCGGTGGTCGGCGCGATGGACCGCGGCGGCGGCCAGCGCCTCCGCGGTGGTGGCCAGCTGGCGGCTGGGCGGGGCGAGGACGAACGGCGTGAGCGCGATCAGCAGGTCGATCGCGGCGCGCAGCGGGTCCGGTGCCGCACCGTCGGCCGGGGCCGGCGGCGCGGACGCGGTGTCGTCCGCGACGGTCCAGCCCGCCACCTGCGCGGCCAGCGCGATCGCCCCGGAGCCCTCCGCCTCGGCCCACGCCCGCGCACCGTCCGGGCCGTCCAGGCCGACGCCCGCGCCGCGGGCGGGCCCGAGCGTGCCGGCCGCCGGATCCCCGGGGACGGCGTGCTGGAAAGCCGTGCACGCGGTGGCCAGCAGGTGGTCCAGCATCCGGTCGCGGGCCGCCACGACCGCGCCGGGAGCGTCCGGACGGCGCCGGGCGAACGCGCGCAGCAGGTCGTGGAAGCGGTAGCGGCCGGGGAAGGGCGACTCCATCATCGCCACGTCCACCAGGGCCTCCAGCAGGTCCTCGGCGTCGTACTCGTCCAGGTCCAGCAGGGCGGCCGCGGCGTGCAGCCCGATGTCCGGCCCGTCCACCGAGGCGACCAGCCGGAACGCCCGGGCCTGGGCGGGCGACAACTGGCGGTAGCTCAGTTCGAAGGCGGCCGCCACCTCCAGGTCGCCGATGCGCAGCTCGTCGATCCGCCGGCGCTCGACCGCCAGCCGGCGGCCCAGCGTCTGCACCGTCCAGCTCGGCCGGGCGGCCAGCCGGGCCGCCACGATCCGTACCGCGAGCGGGAGGTGGCCGCAGACCAGCAGCAGCTCCCGGGCGGCCTCCGACTCGGCGGCCAGCCGCTCGGCGCCGATGGTGCGGCCCAGCAGTTCGAGTGCCTCCTCGGGTTCGAACACGCCGAGGTCGGCCTGGACGGTCGCGGGCACGCCGGACAGGCGGGTGCGGCTGGTGGTGAGCACGGCGCAGCCGACCGCGCCCGGCAGCAGGGGTCTGATCTGCGCGCTGTCATGGACGTTGTCGAGCACCAGCAGCAGCCGCCGGCCGTCGACCGCCGAGCGGAACAGCGCCGAGCGGGCGTCCAGCCCCTCCGGCACCGCGTCGGCCGGCACGCCGAGCGCCACCAGGAAGCCGCTGAGCACCGCCTCCGGGTCGGCGGGGGTGGCGTCGGCGCCCCGCAGGTCGGCGTAGAGCTGCCCGTCCGGGTAGGCGTCGCGGACCCGGTGGGCGACGTGCAGGGCCAGCGCCGTCTTGCCGACCCCGCCCATGCCGACCACGGTCGCGATCACCAGCGCCTGCTGGCCCGGGGCGTCCAGGGCCCGGCCCAGCCGCTCGACCAGGACGGTACGACCGGTGAAGTCCGCCGCGTCGGGCGGCAACTGGGCCGGTCTGGGGGACGGTGCGGAGGCCCCGGCGGGTGCGGCGGCCCCGGCGGGCGCATCCGCCACCGTCACCGCAGGGCCGGTGGGCGGGTCCTGCGACTCGACCCGCGGCGCGGCCGGCTCCACCGGCCCGGAGCGGAGCACGGCGGACGGCGTCGGGGCGGCGAGCGACGGGTCGCCCTCCAGGATCCGCTGGTGCAGCAGGTCCAACTCCGGCCCGGGCGCCACCCCCAGCTCGGCCAGGAACAGCTGCCGCGCGCTCCGGTAGACCGCCAGCGCGTCCGCCTGCCGCCCGGCCTGGTACAGCGCACGCATCAGCAGCCCGTACGCCCGTTCGTGCAGCGGGTGCTCGGTGGTCAGAGAGGTCAGCTCCGGAATGCACCGGGAGAAGCGCCCCAGCGTCAGGTCCAGGGCGATCCGCTCCTCCAAGAGCGTCAGCCAGAGCTCCTGCAACCGCTGCCGCTGCCGCTGCGCGAACGGACCGGGGATACCGGTCAGCGGCTCGCCCTGCCACAACTCCAGCGCCTGGTTCAGCAGGTCACGCGCCTGCTGCGGCTCTCCGGCGGCCGCCGTGCGCTCGGCCTGCGCCGCCAGTTCCTCCGCCTGCGCCGCGTCCACGGCGTGCTTGGGCAGCACCAGCCGGTAGCCGTCCCCGACCGAGGTCAGCACGTTCGTCGCGTCCGGCTCCTCACTGCGGAGGATCTTGCGCCACCGCCAGGCGTACGTCCGCACCGTCGTCATCGCGGTGCCCGGCGGCTCCTCACCCCACAGGGCGTCGATCAGGTCCGTGGCACTCGCGCCGTGCCCCGGCCGAAGCAGCAGCACCGCCAGCATCGCCTGCTGCTGGGGACTGCCGACCTTCAGCATCGTCGTGCCGCGCTGAGCCCGCATCAGTCCCAGCACCGAGAACCGGAATTCACCCATTCCTGCACCTGCCCGCTTCATGTGCTCGCCCCCGCCCGCGCACGTGCCCGCCCCCGATCGATGAGCTCCTATCAACCCACGGGCCCGGCGGGATGTCGAGAGACTGTAGAGCCGGTGGTGATCCCGTGTTGATCGTTCGTCACCACAATCACTGGTGTGGCGCCCGCAGTCGGCCCGGCGCGAACCGCCGGACCCGCCACACCCCGGTCGTCCTGCCGCCGTCCGGGCGACCCCCACAGCCCTCGGAGGCGGACGCCGATGAACACCGACCTGCTCTACCGGCTGCTCGACGTCGACCCGGCCGCCGGACCGGTCGAACTGCTCCACCGTGCCCGCGGCGCCCGCCACCTCCCGTACCTGGTGCTCGCCGCGCTGGCCCGGGACGGCGTCCGGATGGGCGAGCACGCCCGGGCCGAGCTGCAGCGCGCCCGCGACCGGGTCGACTGTTACGCCCGGATCGCCCGCGACCTCGTCGACGCCACCGGGGTCCGCCCGATCCGCGACCTCCCGCTGGCTGGCTACTACCCGCCCGACCTGCCCCGGCCGCTGGGAGAGCTCTCCCTCGTCAGCCCCACCGAGGCCACGCTCTGGCAGGCCGTCAACCGGCTGGTCACCGACCACCCGGTGGAGTCGGTGGAGGTCACCCTGCTCGGCGAGCGGCCCCGGCACACCGCCGTCACCCTGCGCTGGCCGGCCGAGGACCCGCTGCTCGACCCGTGGTACCAGGTACGGCTCGCCACCGCCGCGCTCACCGGCGACCTCGCCGCCGTCCCGGTCCGCCCCTACCTGGCCGCCGACGACCACGTCGAATGCCTGATCGCCCTCGCCGAGGAGGGTCTCGGACGCACCTTCGGCGCGGACGACGTGATCGACGTGGCCCGCCTGGCCGGGCAGCCCTTCGAACCCGTCGAGACCGCCGCGGTGGTCGCCGCCTACCGGCTCGCCCCGGAGACCGTCGCCCTCCTCGACCTCGCCGCCGAGCACGTGCCCCTGGGCTCCCTGCGGGGCGTGCGCACCGTCCTGGAGGCCGAGGTCGCCCCCGAGCTCCACCGCCGCCGGACCCTCACCCGCCCGCTCCGGCCCCGCCACGGCACCCTGCTGCGCCGCACCGTCGTCCGGCACCAGTGGGACGAGGCCCTCCTGCTCCCGGCCGGAGCCGCCACCCTGCTCCTCACCCCCGTCGCCGACTACCTCCTCACCCCGGACGGCACCCGGCCGACGGAACCCGAACGCGCCGCCGCCCTCGCCGCCCTCGCCGCCCTCGACGCCGGGGACGCAACGCCCCCCGGCACCCCGCACCCCGCCCCGTGCCCCGGCCTGCTGGACCCACGCCACCACTGACCACGCCCCCCGCCCGGGTCCCGCCGCCCGCCGGTCGTCGACGACCAGCCGAGGGCCGCCGCCGTCCGGACGACGCCGCACCGGGCCCGCGCCCCCGCCCGCCGCGAGGGGCTTGTTCGAGGGGGTCACGGTCGGCCGGGACTGCGTGGAGGTGGCGTGCTGGGCGGGAGCCGGGGTGGGGTGAACCGGATGTGGCATGCCATCCGTGCAGGGGGCGAGGGCCCGGGTTGTGCTGCCTTCGCTCGCTGCCGCCACGGCCTGCGACGGCGGTCAGGGCTCGCTGCCTCGTGTGCTCCCCTGCCATCCCCGAGGGGAGCGCACGAGGTTCACCGGTCTACGCATTTCCGAGGAGAAGAACACTGATGAGGCACGTACGACGGGCGGCTGCGGTCGCCGGGGGCGCGGTCGCCGCCCTCGCGCTGGCCGGCACCGGGACCGCCTTCGCCTGGAATCCGAGCGACGCCTCCCTGGAGGTCGGGTGCCGGGCGGATGCCGGTCATGTCGAGCTCGTCCTCGGGAACACGTACAAGGCCGCGGGCGATTACACGCTCAGCCTGGTCGGCGGGACCGAGCAGTACCACGGCAGGATCGAGGCGAACGGCACGGCCAAGGTGACCGTCGGCTACTCGGGCAAGGGCGACACCTGGCGCTACACCCTGGCTGACACCCACGTGGACAAGAAGGTGGCGGACGTCCCGCTCTGCCCCTCCGCCACGCCGACGCCGACCGGGACTCCGACCGGCACGCCGACGCCGACCGGCCCGCCGACCACCACCCCGGCCGTCCCGGTGACCCCGCGGCCGACGCCGACCACGTCGGTCCCGGCCCCGCCGAGCGCCACGCCCTCGGCGACCACCCCGACCTCGCCCGCCGCCAAGCCGGGTGCCACGCCCGGCTCCGGGACGAGTGCGGCGCCGGCCCTGGCGCAGACCGGTGGCGGGGACGACACCCCGCTCGCCCTGGCCGGTGGCGCGGTGCTGGCCGCCGGTGCGGGCCTGGTTCTCGCGGCCCGAAAGGTCGCCGCCAAGCGCCGCGCCTGACCGGCTGTCACATCGAGTGCCCGCGGGCTTCGACGGTGGGGATCGCGGCCGGTGCCATCGGAAGGGAGCGAGATGTTCGTCGACGGATCCTGGCGGATCACGGTGTCCGGCAAGGACGCCGACTTCGACCAGCGGGCGGTGGTGGTCACCCCGTACGGCACGCTGGTGCTGCCCGGCAGGGTGGGGGAGTCGCTCGTGGTCAACGCGGACTCCTGGGAGCTGCGGCTCGAACACCTCTGGCCGGGCCGCGGCTGGCGGCCGGACGTCGAGGTGGTGCCTGGTCCGGTGGTCACCGCGGGCGGCCGGCGGAGCCGGGAGGTCCGTGCCCGGGACTGCCACTGGCCGGGTGTTCCCGGCAACGACCGGCCGCGCAACCTCGTGCTGTGCCTCGACGCTCTCGGCGCTCTGGACGCTCTTGACGCCGAAGTGCCGTCCGTACGGCGGCGGACGGCCGGGGCGATCGACCCGGCCTCGACGCCGCTCGTCCGGACCGGGTCCGATCCCGGGGTCGGCGTGCGTGGGGCGGCGGAGTGGCGCGAGTCGCCGGTGGAGCGGACCGCTCTGGGCGAGCCGACGGGCCGGACCGCTCGGCGGGCCACCACCGGCTGGTGAGGTGCGCGGGGACGTGACGACGGAGGGGCGGCTGCCCGGGCAGCCGCCCCTCCGTCGTACCGGCGCGCCCCGTCAGCTGTCGATCTTGAAAGACTCGCCGTAGACCTTCCACGCCAGCGGGGGCTTGAGGTCGAGGTTGCCCGCGCGCAGGAAGACCAACTGCTCGGTGTCCACCCGGTCGGTCTCCTCGTGGGCGGCCTCGGTCTTCATCGCGGCCCGGCGGGCGTCGAGGAAGGCGGCCAGGTAGGTCTTCTCATCGCCGCCCTGGGCGGGGGTCTTGGCCTTCTTCATGGCGGCGGCGCGGATGCCGCCGAAGCTGACCGGCTCGTTGCCGGGGCCGTGCATGACGATGGCGTCGTAGTAGATGAACTGGCCGAGGGCGTGCAGCCCGTCGGTCTGGGCCTGCATCACGGAGGGGCTGAAGTAGACCCGGTCCCGCTCGTCCACCTGGGCCTGCTGGAACACCGGGTCCTGGGCGGCCTTCTTCCAGTCCGCCGTGAAGCTCGGGTCGAGGCCGGCGTGCGACGCGGAGCCGTCGAGCTTGCGCAGCGCCGGCAGGTACGTGCTGAGCGAGTTGCCCGGCTTGAGCTTCTCGTAGTGCTCCAGCAGGTCGAGCATGTCGCCGGTGCCGGAGCAGAAGCCGACGATGCCGGCCGTGTAGCCGCGGCCGTCCTTGATGTCCTCGATGTAGGCGAACTGGGCCTTCCAGTCGAGTGAGGAGTTCTCCGCGCTGGAGACCAGCTGCTGGGCGATGTCCTTCAGGTGGGGATCGTTGAGGCCGTCCCCGGTGGTGGCGGTCGTGGTGGCGGTGGCCCCCGGCTTGGGGGGCTGGGTGGTGCGGTGCGGACGGGCGTTGGCGATCGCGCCGGTGATGGCGGTGATCAGCACCGCGGCCATGGCGACGTACAGGGCCTTGGGCCGCGACGGCCGGGCGTGTGCGGACGGCATGCGTTCTCCGGATTCGGTGGGCGGTAGGGGCGGCCGGTGTCCGGAGCACTCCGGACACCCGTGAACCGCCGCCGGTCCGTTCGGGCCTGGGGCGGCCCGGTCAGGCCTCGGCGGGCGGATCAAGGTCGGGTGCGGGGGACGGGGCGGGTGCGGGGGAGGCGGGCGGTTTCGGGAGGACGGCGCCCGGGGTGAGACGGAAGCGTTCCGGGCGGGCGACCGTCCGGCGGTCGGCCGGCGCCACCGTGTCCCGGCGTTCCAGCCAGGCCCGCAGCCGGTCCCGCGTGCTGCGGTTCCGCTCGGCGTCCGGGCCGGTCGTGGACGGGCCGGTGGTCTCGCGCAGCAGCACCCGGGCGGGCCGGGCCCCGCCGTCCCCCGGGACGACGTCGACCACCACGAAGCCGGTACCCGGTGGGAAGGCGACCTGCGGCACCTCCCGGTCGTCCCCGAAGACGGCGGTCCGCCGTCCGGTGGTCGACCAGACGGCGAACTCCACCGGGGCACCGAGTTCGGCCGCGGGCGAAGCCAGGCCCGCGATCGGCCCGGGTTCGACGAGCGCCAGGCCGACCGGGAAGGCGTCGAGTGCCTCCGGCGCCACGTCGGCACCCAGCAGCACCGGGCCGTGGTGGCTCGGCAGCCGGCGCAGGCCCGAGCCCAGGCAGGTGAGGTAGGGGTGCAGCGGCCCCACGGCGCCGCCGCGCGCCTCGGCGAGGAGGGCGGCGCGGTCGGCGGGGACGCCGGAGTCCTCGTGGTGCAGCAGAACGGCCACCAGGTCGGCCTTGAAGTCGTCCCGGCCGGTCGACCGCAGGCCCGGCAACCGGGTGACGGCCGGCTCCACCCGCCCCGCGCAGCGGTGGTAGTGCTCGCCGAGCAGCAGCCGGAAGGCGTCCCTGTCCTCCGCGGCGCTGACCGGGGCCAGTGGCAGGACGTCCTCGGGGGTGAAGTACCGAGCGGCGAGGGCGGGGGGTACCGGCTCGGGTTCGGGTTGGCGGGCTGCCGGAGGCGAGGGCGCCGGTGTGGCGACGGGCTCCGCCGCCCGCGTCCCGGGCTCATCCGGGGTGTCCGCCGCCGTGACCGTCGTGGTCGGCACCGGTTCCTCGGCGGCGAACTCGCCTGCGGGGGCTGCCGGTTGTGACACTTTGCCGTTGACGCCGTTGACGCCGTTGACGCCGTTGACGCCGTTGACGCCGAGACCGGTGGGCGGTTCGCCGGTGAGTCCGGCCGACGCCTGCGCTACCGGCGCCCCGGTGACGAACCCGGCCCCGCCGGAGGCGGGTTCAGGTGTTCCGCCGCTCGTGGCGGGCCGACGGGCTCCTCCCGGCTCCGGGGGCGGCTCGGCGGCGAACCGCACGGCCGTGCCGCCCGATCCGGGCGCGTCACCGCTGGTGGCCAGACCCACGGGCGCGGTCGGGACGCCGACCGCCGCACCAGCCGGCGCGGTCGTCTCCGTGGCGAACCCGGCCGGCTGCACCCGCGCCCCCGGCGCGGGAAGGGCGAACCGCTCGGCGGCCGGGGCCGGGACGGTCCCCGCCCAGCCACCACCGAGCGCGTAGGAGGCGTGGGCCGCGCCGCCGGACCCGACCGGTCCGGCCGGATCCCCGGTGGCGGGCCGGGCCGGCGGGTTGAGCCACAGCAGGCCGTGCATCCGGGCGAAGAACCGGGCGCTGCTCTCCGACGCGGAGTCGACCAGTCCGTGCAGCAGCAGCCCGAACCCGCGGGCGCCGGGGGCCGGCAGCTGGTCGAGCAGGGCCCCGAGTTCCTCCCAGACCTGGTGCGGGATCAGTCGGGCCTGCTCGCCGACGACGATCAGCGGGCGGGCCGGGTCCGGGCGCAGGAACCGCGGAGCCCAGGCGTACGGCGGCTCCGGTCGGAGCCAGAGCCCGGCTGGGACGGCTTCCAGGCCCCAGAACGGAAAGGCGCGGAAGAGCCCCGGCCCGACCGTCTCCCAGTCGGCGGCGGCCCGGCGCCAGGCGGAGCTGACGGTGTCGTGGCGACTGGACGAGCTGAGGCGGAGCAGGTACGGCTCCCAGGAGGCGACGCCCCGGTGGTCGAGCACGGCGGTGGTGTAGCCGCCGCTGCCCGCGACCGGCAGCCCGACCGCGCTGTGGACGGGGCGTCCCAGCCGCTCGGCCAGGCTGCCGGACAGCAGGGCCAGTGCGCCCGGGTCGGCCCACGGCGCGCTGACCAGGAGCTGGTCGGAGCCGACCGGCAGGGACAGCGCGGCCTCGGTGAACTCCTCCGGGTCCAGCGCGGGTCGGGCGGGTGTGCCGACCAGCAGCGGGGTCGTTCCGGGGGGTGTTGCGAGCTGTTGGAGGAAGGGCATCGGCCCCTCGGGACGGGCCGTGACGTGGTTGAGCCAGAAGCCGGTGGCCAGCCGGTGGACCGACACCGAGGCGGGCAGCGAGCCCGGCGGGGCGGGGGTGACGGCCCGTTCGGGGGTCGCTCCGATGGTCGGTCCGGCGGTCGGTGCGGGCCATGGGCCGGGAACCGCGCGGGCGGCCCCGGCCCCGGCCTCGACCGGGTCCGTGGCGGCGGCGGTCTCGCGCAGTCGGCGGGCTCGGCCTCCGGGCGGGCAGCTCCACCAGGTCGCGGGCTCGGTGGAGCCGTTCGGGGCGGTGACCTTGAGGGTGCCGTCGGGCTGGACGGCGACCATGCCGTCCGGGGCGACGACCGTGATACCCGCCTTGTCGGCCACGACTTCGGCGGGGCGGCGGCCACCCGGGCCGACGGCGGCCAGACCGGAGGCGGCCAGGATCAGGCTGGAGGCGCCGCGGGCCCGGGCGATCGTCCCGAGCTCGGCCATCTGCTCGCGCAGCACCGGTGCGGCGTCCGTCGCCGCCGCCACCACGACCAGGGCGTTCGGGACCGGCCGCAGGTTGCCCAGGGCCGCCGACAGCTCGTCGTCGGTCACCTCGGGCGGGGCGATGACGAAGTGCGGCCCGAGCCCGCGCAGGATCGAGCGGCTGCCGCGTCGGGCGGGTGCGGTGGCGGGCGGGGTGCCGCGGCGGCCGAACCAGCGCCGTGGGGCTGGCGCGTTGTCGGTCGCCTCGGAGCCGGCCGCGCTCATCGCGGGCTCCGGACGGCTGCGAACGGCTCCGGCGGCTGTCCGGCGGCTGTCCGGCGAGGCTCCACCTCGGCCATTGGCGTCTGCCTCCCTGGTCGGTCGTCAGGGCCCGCTCGGGCGGACCTCGCCCAGCTACACGGGATCGCCGGGCACCCGGTTCATCGGATGCCCGGCCGATCCCGCCGCCCCGCGGCGGGGATCTCAGGCGCTCTCCGTCCCCTCCGGCTCGGGAACCCGTGCGGTCTGCAGTTGGACGGTGCGCCGCCGGGTGACGTGCAGCGCCCGGCCGGGCGGCAGCTCGCGGGGCTTGACGTTGCCGAACAGCACGCCCTCGCTCGGCGGGCAGGACAGCAGCACCGCGGGGGTGTTGACCTCCTGGAGGCGGCGCATCAGCGGGTCGCTCAGGGAGCGGCCGGCGCCGTTGGCGCCGCGCGCCACGATCAGGTGCAGGCCGAGCTCGGTGCCCTGGGCGAGGTGGTCGAGCAACGGGGCGAAGGGGTGGCCGGTGATCGGAGCGGTGATCAGGTCGTAGTCGTCGACCACGATGAACAGCTCCGGGCCGGTCCACCAGTCCCGCAGCTTCAGCCGGGCCGGGGTGATGTCCCCGCCGGGCACCCGTCCCTCCATGGCCCGGGCCGCGCCCTGGACGACCTGCTTGAGGACGTCCACCGCGACGGCGTAGCCGAGCCGGTACTCCTCGGGGACGGAGTCGAACAGGCCGCGCCGGAAGTCGATCAGCATGATCCGGGCCTCGGCCGGGGAGTAGCCGGTGGTGATGCCGTTGATCAGCAGGCGCAGCAGGTTGGTCTTCCCGGACTCGCTGTCGCCGATCACCGTGAGGTGCGGGGTCTCCTCGAAGTCGTGCCACAGCGGCGCGATCTGGCGGTCCTCCAGGCCGAGGGGTACCCTCAGCCGTCCTTCGGCGGCGGGTAGCGCGGCCGCCTCCAGCATCAGCGGGAGCATCCGGACCTGCGGGGCGCGCGGGCCGGTCCAGTGGTCGTTCACAGCCTCCACCAGCCCGGCGACGCCGTCGGCGAGGTCGCTCGTGTCGCCGACGCCGTCCATGCGCGGCAGCGCGGTGAGGAAGTGCAGCTGCTCGTCGGTGAGTCCGCGGCCGGGCACCTTGGGGACGGTGGCGGCGGCCCGCATGTTGATCATGGAGTCCACGCTGTCGCCCAGTCGCAGCTCGAACTTGGTGCCCAGCTGGTCGCGCAGCGCGCTGGTCACCTCGGCCCAGCGGGTCGCGGTGACGATGAGGTGGACGCCGTAGTTGAGGCCGCGGCCGGCGATCAGGCCGAAGACCTGCACCAGCTCGCCGAACTCCTGGCGCAGCGTGTTCCAGCCGTCCACGACCAGGAACACGTCGCCGTGCGGATCGCCGGCCAGCTCCGGGTCGCCCGCCGCCCGGCGACGCCGGAAGGAGGCGGCCGAGTCGATACCCAGCCGGGCGAAGCTCTGCTCCCGGCGGGCGATGATGCCGTTGATCTCGGCGATGGTGCGGCTGACCCGCTCCGGATCGTGCCGGCCGGTCACCCCGCCGACGTGCGGCAGGTCGCGCAGCGCCGACAGACCGCCGCCGCCGAAGTCCAGGCAGTAGAACTGCGCCTCGCGCGGGGTGTGGGTGAGCGCCAGGCCGGTGATCAGGGTGCGCAGCAGGGTGCTCTTGCCGCTCTGCGGGCCGCCGGCGATGCCGACGTGTCCGCCGGCCCCGGACAGGTCGGCGGTCAGCAGGTCGCGCAGCTGCTGGAACGGCCGGTCGACGACGCCGATCGGTACCGACAGCCCGCCGCGCTGTGGCCACCCGTCCGTGGTCAGGCCGTGCTCGGGGTGGGGGGAGAGCGGCGGCAGCAACTCGTCGAGGGTCGGCGGCACGTCCAGCGGCGGCAGCCAGACCCGGTAGGCCGGCGGGCCCGCGTCGGTCATGCGTTCGGCGGCCAGCTCCAGCAGGGTGTGGGTGGCCTCCTCCTCCAGCACCTCGGGCTCCTCGACCTCCACCACCGGCTGCTGCCGGGGCGCCACGTACGCGGTGCCGTACGGCACGATCTGTCCGGCCACCGCCGCCTGCCGGGCCGCGGTGGGCCTCTGCTGGCGGTACGGCCCGGACACGTAGGCCGCCTTGAACCGGGTCAGGGTGGAGATGTCGCTGCGCAGGATGCCGTTGCCGGGCTGCGTGGGCAGGTGGTAGGCGTCGGGGACGCCGAGGACGCCGCGGCTCTCCATCGCGGAGAAGGTGCGCAGGCCGATCCGGTAGGACAGGTGCGATTCCAGGGCGTGCATCCGGCCCTCGTCCAGGCGTTGCGAGGCGAGCAGCAGGTGGACGCCGAGGGAGCGGCCGAGCCGGCCAATCATGATGAACAGCTCCATGAAGTCGCGGTGGGCGGCGAGCAGTTCGGAGAACTCGTCGACCACCACGAACAGCGTGGGCAGCGGGTCCAGCTTCACGCCGGAGGCCCGGGCCGCCTCGTAGTCCAGCAGCGAGGTGTAGTTGCCGGCCGAGCGCAGCAGCTCCTGGCGGCGCATCATCTCGCCGTGCAGGGCGTCGCGCATCCGGTCGACCAGGGCGGCCTCGTCGGCCAGGTTGGTGATCACCGCCGAGGTGTGCGGCAGTTGATCCAGGCCCAGGAAGGTCGCGCCGCCCTTGAAGTCGACCAGGACGAAGTTGAGCGTCTCCGAGGAGTGGGTGAGTGCGAGGGCCAGGACGAGGGTGCGCAGCAGTTCGGACTTGCCGGAGCCGGTCGCGCCGATCAGGAGTCCGTGCGGGCCCATGCCGCCCTGCGCGGACTCCTTGATGTCCAGGTCCACCGGGGTGCCGTCCGAGCCCAGGCCCAGCGGCACCCGCAGGCGCTGCTCCTTGGACCGGCCGGACCAGGCCTGGCGGACGTCGTGCCGGTGCAGGTCCTTGATCCCCAGCAGCGAGGTCAGGTCGAAGTCGGTGGCCAGCGGCTCGGCGCCGTCGGTGGAGTCGTCGAGCCGGTAGGGCGCCAGCACGGCGGCGTAGCGTCGGGCCGCCGCCGCGGTGAACGCGTCGGGGTGGCCGAGCGCGGTGATGCTGTCCTTGCGGTCGCGGTCCGAGCCGACCAGCTCCAGCGCGCCGTCCGCGGTGATCCGCAGCCGCAGCCGGTGCTTGGCGTGCTTCCACTCCAGCGCGTCGTGAACGTCCAGCACGGTCGCGTTGCGGTAGCCGGCGAGCGAGGCCCGGCCGGAGGTGGGCAGGCGCACTCCGTCGACCACGATCAGCGTGTACGGCTCCTCGCGGCCGGGCTGCGCGTCCGGCTCCCAGGGGCCGCGGGCGGCGAACTCGGCGCCGAGCAGCTGCTCCAGCTCCACCATCGAACCGGCCACCAGCCGGACGGGGCCGGCGCCGTCGGTCTCGTTCGGGTGCAGGGCGTGCGGCAGCCACTTCAGCCAGTCCCAGTCGGCACGCCGCTCGGGTGCCGCCACCACGCCGATCCGCAGCTCGTCGGGGGCGTGGAAGAAGGCCAGCTGCGCCACCATCGCCCGGGCCAGTGCGCGGGCGGGCTCGGTGGCGTCGGCCGCCTCGACGCCGGGGGCACCGGCCCCGGCCGCACCGCCGCCGGGAGCGCCCGCGGCCTCCTCGCCCGCGCCGACCCGCAGCAGCACGTGCGCGTACCCGCGGACGTGGACCGCGATCGGCTGCTCGGGCAGCGTGCCGTAGGCGTGGATGAACCGCCGCAGCGCGTGCGCGCTCAGCGGCTCCAGGTCCTCGACCGGCTTGGTGGCCAGCGGGGCGAGCCGGACGGCCAGCCGCTGCGAGCCCACCGCGATCCGCACGTCGCCGAAGTCAGGGTGGGCCGCCCGGCGCTCCCACAGCCGTGAGGTGCGCACCATCGAGGCCAGCGCGGCGGGCTCCGGGTGCCGCCAGGCCAGCGCCCGCTGCTGCTTGACGGTGTGACGCCGGACCTGGCGGCGGATCTGCGACAGGTAGCGCAGGTAGTCCCGGCGTTCCCCGCGCAGCTGCCGCTTGCGGTCGCTCTCGCCCCGGATCATCTGGGTGAGCAGCATGCCGACGGCGGACAGGCCCATCATGCCGATCGCGACGTACGTCAGCGGGCCGCCCGAGGAGTTCGGGTTGAGGAAGATGAACACCATCGACAGCGAGCTCAGCGCCATCGGCGCCATGGTGAGCATGGTGGACAGCCCGCTCTGCGGCTCGGGCAGACCGGGTGGCTCCTGCAGCTGGATGTCGCCGTCCGGCATCTCCGGCCCGGAGCGCCGGGGTGGACGCTCAACCACGACCTGACTCAACGGGCCTCTCCTCACACACGCGTGGACTTCTCCGCCCCAGGGCACGGAGCGCGGTCCCGGAAGGTTCAGCGAATCGGTGCGGATTCCGGTGAACCGCCGCCGCCGGTGTTTCCGTGCAGCCGGGCGAAGGCCCGCAGACCGGAGGAGGGAACGCATGAGTGGTGGAGCCGTGGCCGGCCTGTGCAGACTGAGGTTCCGGGCGCCCGAGTCGGCGTTCGAGCTGGCCGTGCCGTCCGACGTGGCCCTGGCGGACCTCCTTCCGGCCGTGCTCGGGCACGCGGGCGCCGAGACCGAGGAGGCCGGTGCCGAGCACTCCGGCTGGGTCCTGCAGCGGATCGGCGAGGAGCCGCTCGACGAGGAGCTGACGCTGGAAGCGCTCGGGCTGCGCGACGGCCAGGAGCTCTTCCTGCGCCCGCGCACCGCCGAACTGCCTCCGGTCCACTTCGACGACCTGGTCGACGGGGTGCGCAGCGGCATGCTGGAGCGCCGCGACTCCTGGCGCCCGGCGCTCACCCACCACCTCGCGGTGGCCGCCGCGCTGGTCGCGCTGGCCGGTGGCCTGGCGCTGCTGTTCCTGCCCGGCCCCGCCCAACTGCGCTGCGCGAGCGCCGCGGTGATCGCCGTACTGCTGCTGGTCGGCGCCGGCGGCGCCACCCGCACGGTGGGCGACGCCGCCGCGGGCACGGCCCTGGGCGCCGCCGCGATCGGCTACGCCGTCACCGGCGCCACCCTGGTGCCCGGCCTCGACGGCACGGACCGGCTGCTGTCCGGCGGGTCCGCCGGTGCCGGGGCCGCCGTGCTCGCCCTCGCCGTGGCCGGCGCCTCGGCGCCGTTCTTCCTCGCCGTCCTGTTCACCGGCCTGGTCGCCCTGGGGGCCGGCGTGCTGGCCCTGCAGGACGTGCCGCCGGGGCACTCCGCGGCGATCCTGGCCTGCGCCGCGGTGCTCTCCGGGGCCTTCGCCCCGGGCCTCTCCTTCAAGATCGCGGGGCTCAGGGTGCCCGCGCTGCCGCGCAACGCCGAGGAGCTCCAGGAGGACATCGAGCCGTTCCCGGCCGAGTCCGTCCTCGCCCGCGGCGACGTCGCGGACGGCTACCTGACCGGCTTCCTCGCCAGCATCGGGCTGGTCTGCGTCGCCTGCCTGACCCTGCTGACCGACGCCGACGGCTGGGGCCCGGCCGCGACGGCCGCCGACCTCGCCGTGCTGCTCCTGCTGCACGCCCGTGAGATCGGCAGTCTCTGGCAGCGCCTCGCCGTGCTGCTGCCCGGCCTGTACGGGCTGGTGCTGCTGGCCGGCCGGTTCGGACTGGGGGGCGAGTGGCAGGACCGGCTTGCCCTGCTCGCCGCGCTGCTGGGCGCCGCCGCGGTCATGCTGGTCGTCGCCTGGACGGTGCCCGGCCGCCGGCTGCTGCCCTATTGGGGGCGTGCCGCCGATCTGCTGCACTCCCTGGCCGCCGTCGCCCTGCTGCCGCTCGCCCTGCAGACCCTCGGCTTCTACCACCTGATGCGGGGCATGGCCGGCTGACGCCCCGCCCGCCGCCCCGACCGTCCGAACCACCGATCCCGGAAGAGGTCCCATGCAGTCCAGACGCGACCAGGTGCAGGCCCACCTGTTCGTGATGAGCCGGGTCTCCTCCGGGATGCTGCGCGCCGAGCCGGACGCGCCCGACACCCCCGTCGCCCGGACCACCCGCGGCGCCGTGGTCGGGCTCGCCGTCGGCCTGCTGATCGGTGTCGGCGCCGGGGTCTACGGGCTCGTCAAACCCGGCGGCGCGACCGGCTGGCAGAAGCCCGGCACCTTGGTGGTGGTGGAGGAGAGCGGTGCCCGCTACCTGTACGCCGGCGGTCAGCTGCGCCCGGTGGTCAACCAGGCCAGCGCCCGCCTGCTGGCCGGGGACCAGTTCCGGTCGGCGACCGTCAGCGCGGCCTCGCTCGACGGCGTTCCGCGCGGGGCGGTGGTCGGCATCGTCGGCGCCCCCGACGGCCTTCCGGCCGACCGGGACCTCGGCCAGGCCGACTGGTCCGCCTGCGCGGTCCAGGCTGCCCAGATCGCTCAGGGTGGCCAGGCCGCTCAGAGCGGCCAGACCGCGCAGGGCGCACGGCCCGCGCCGCAGCTGTCCCTGGCGATCGGCCTGCGCCGCGGCGCCCGGCCGCTCACCGACGAGCAGGCCGTGCTGGTGGCCGGACCCGACGGTTCGCCCCAACTCGTCTGGCGGGGACGGAGGTTGCGGGTGGATGCCACCAACGGCGGGCTGCGCGCCCTCGGCTACGGCAGTGCCACGCCGTATCCGGTGACCGCAGGCTTCCTCGACACCCTTCCGGTCGGCCCGGACGTCAGGGCGCCCGAACTGCCCGGGCGGGGCGCGGCCGGCCCCGCGCTGGCCGGCCGGCCCACCAGGATCGGCCAGTTGTTCACCGGCCCGGGCGGCGAGAACTACCTGCTCACCGAGGACGGGCTCGTCCCGCTCGGAGAGACGCTGTTCCGGCTCGTCCAGGGCGATCCGCGCATCCAGCAGGAGGCCTACGGCGGTGCGCCCGTCACCCTCGGGCCGGTCGGCCCGGCCGACCTCGCGGCGCACAGCGCCCCCGCCGCCGCCGTGGCCGCCTGGGTGGGAGCCGAACTGCCGAACCGTCCACCCCAGTTGGCGACGGTGGGGCACGGGCAGGTGCCCTGCGCCGACCTGCGCCCCACCGCCGGCCCGGCGGCGGTCACGGTCGGCCTGCTGGACGCCGCCGCGGTGGCCGGACAGCCTCCGGCCGCCCAGCCCGGCGTCACCCCGGCCTGCAACGGGGCCGACCGGATCGTGGTCCGGCCGGGCGGCGGCGCCCTGGCGCGGGCCGTCACCGGATCCGGCGCCGGCTCGACCCTCTACCTGGTCACGGACGCGGGGGTGAAGTACCCGCTGCCCTCACCCGCGACCGCCAGGCAACTCGGCTACACCAAGGCCGCCCCGGCGGCCGTCCCCACCCGGCTGCTCGGCCTGCTGCCCACCGGGCCGAGCCTCGACCCGGCCGCTCTCACCAGCGGCGGAGTGGTCGAGACGCCCTCCGACACGAACCCCTGCGGGGGCTGAACCCGAGGGCCCGCGCGTCCGTTCACTATGCCGGGCCGCGGACCCCTGACCCACCCGGAGGCGCCGGCGACCGGCCGGCGCCCGCAGCAGAGAAGGGATGTCGCATGGCCGGCAACAACATGCTCAATGACCCGTTGGTCGTCCAGCACGTGCTGACGACCGTGGAGTCGCAGGACCAGCACATGCAGGACACCCAGCGCCAGATCAACGCCATCGTGGAGGAGGTCAACGCGCACTTCCAGGCCGCCGCCAGCACCGTCTTCTGCCAGAAGATGGAGGAGTGGCAGCGCAAGTACGACGAGGTCCGCGCGCAGTATGGCAAGTTCCACGAACTCCTCACCAGCGGTGCGGGCCTGATCCAGGGCGCCGGCCAGGACTCGGTCCAGGTCGTCTCGGGCCTCGGGGTCGGCGACGACATCGTCAAGGGCCTGAGCTGACGCAGGCCGGCGGGCAGGACCGCCGGCGCACCCACCGGCCGGGTCAGGGCCGGGACCACCACCGCCCTTCGAAGGAGAGCAACGATGTCCGACGGCAGGATCGAACTCCACCACCACCAGATCGAGGAAGCCGCCGCGCTGCTGCGCCAGCAGGGTGAACTCATGCACCAGATGATGGAGCAGACGCGCACCTTCCTGACCCAGGGGCTGGGTCACGAGCTGCACGGCACCTACGCCGACGGCGGCCAGGCGTACGCCGATGTGCTGTCCAGCGCCGACACCGTCATGGGCGAGGACATCACCAAGGCCGCCGCGGCCCTCGACGAGGTGCACGGCCTCATCCGCGACTCGGACAACCGGGCCGGTTCCAACTTCCAGAGCTAGGCCCGGGTGAGTCGCGATGACCGACGACGAGAAGGCCGACGAGGCGTGGAAGAAGAAGGAGGAGGAGAAGAAGAAGCAGCAGGAGAAGGACTACCGGGACAAGCAGGACCAGAAGGAGAAGGATGACGCCAACACCTTCAAGGTCACCGATTCCTGGCTGATCGACTTCGCCCACACCAAGCTGACCACGATGCTGCAGGACCTGCAGACCCACCCGACCCGGGTGGCGCTCCAGCAGTTCGTCCTGGGGATCGGCGGCGGAACGGCACCCGGCGACTACTCCCACCTCTTCCCCGGCGCCGGCACGGTGCAGCCCAGCGTCCAGAAGATCAAGGACACGTTCACGAACTACTGCAAGTCCCTGGAGCAGCAGTTCAAGACGCTGGAGGACCAGGTCAAGAAGATGATCGACGACCTGGAACGCGCGCAGCGGGACCTGAAGAACGGAGCGGACGACGCCCTGTCGGCCGCTCAGATGATGTACCTGATCAGCGACGTCCTCGGTACCGGCAGCAGCCTCAAGTAGGCCCCACCGAGTACCCCGCACCCGCCCCGACCGACGGCCCCCGCGCCGTCACCTCCACCCGCGGGGCGGGCCGGACCCCTCCCCGGCCCGCCCTGCGCCCCCGACGACCCAGGAGCTGTGACACCGATGGCCACCACCAACTGGGAATCCTCGCTGCCGGTGTTCTCGAGCTCCGACCGGACGACCTTCACGCAGCGCAGCTCCGTCAGCGGCGACGACAAGGTCAAGTGGATCGCCAGCCACAGGTACGAGACCCTGGCGTACTTCAAGATGCCCAGCCC
Source organism: Kitasatospora sp. MAA19 (assembly GCF_029894125.1). Taxonomy (GTDB): domain Bacteria; phylum Actinomycetota; class Actinomycetes; order Streptomycetales; family Streptomycetaceae; genus Kitasatospora. Next base: position 64,632 of record NZ_JARXYZ010000021.1, on the reverse strand, counting down.
GGACGGCAAGGGCGAGGGCTACGACTGCTGGTGGTCGTTCAACTACATCAACCCGGACGGGCAGCAGTACAGCCACGTGATCGGCTGCACCCTCAACTGGCCGCAGTTCGAGGCCGAGACGACCGATCTGGGGAAGTGGATCCGGCAGGGCTACGACGTGCTCATGCCGCTCGCCCACTCGCCGTACGAGAACGACGTCATGAGCGTGTGGAGCTTCGACGCCGCCGTCGACATGCTGCACGGCGCCGAGCAGCTGCTGCACACCTGGGCACCCATGGTCAACCAGTGGGCGGGCGACATCGCGGCGCCGGGTGCCGACTGGACGGGCACCGCGGCGGGCCAGTTCAAGACCATGCTGTCCATGTTCGGTGCCGAGCTGGAGGACCTCGCCAAGGACGTCCACGACAGGGACGCCGCCGGCAAGCTCAAGGCGGCCCGGGAGTCGGTCGGGACGGCGGTCCTGGCCATGTGGAACGCCCAGGAGAACTACCGCAACAGCAGGAACGCCTGGCCGGTCAACCCGCTCCACGACGCACTGCTGGAGGGCATGTCCACGGCGAAGGTCACCGCCACCCCCACCCTGGTGCCCAACCTCGACGGCGGCGCCACCACCTACGGCGTCCCGGACTTCGTGGTCACGACGGCCTGGGGCGACCCGCACGGCGACGACTTCTGGAAGAAGGCCGAGCAGCGGGCCAAGGAGATCTGGCTGAAGAACGTCGCCGACATCCTGGACCCGGGCGTCAAGACGGCGTTCGACAGTCTCGACAAGGGGTACGTCCCGGCCATCAAGGCGCTGAACGACCCGGTCAAGACGGTGCAGATGAGGCGGCCGTACACGCCGCCGGCCGACACCCCGCCGGGCGTCAGCGACCCCACGTCGGACGTCAACAAGCAGCTGTCCGACATGAACAAGAACATGAACGACTCGCTCAACAGCCTCAACAAGGGGATGAACGACAACTTCAACACCATGGCCGGCGGCCTCGACAAGAACCTGAAGGACACCCTCGGCGGCGGCCCGGGCAGCCTCGGTGGCGGTTCCTCCGGGGTGGGTGGTGGCGGCTCGGGCTTTCCCGGGCTCGGCGGCGGGGTCGGCGGTGGCGGCTCGGGCTTCCCCGGGCTCGGCGGCGGTGGCGGCTCGGGCGTCCCGGTGCTCGACCAGAACGGCAAGCAGATCTTCGACGCCAACGGCAACCCGGTCAACGTGCCGCCGGGCAGCCACATCGACCCGACCACCCACCAGGTGATCGGCCCGGACGGGCGACCGGTGCTCGGCCCGGACGGCAAGCCGATCACCGTCCCCGACGGGGCGACCGTCGGCACCGGCCCGGGCGACTACATGAAGGTCCCGCCGGGCTCGCACATCGACGAGAGCGGACGGGTGATCGGCCCGGACGGCAAGCCGGTGCTGGACGGCAACGGCAACCCGGTCGTCGTCGATCCCGGCTCCCGGATCGACTCCGACGGCACCCTGCTGGACCCGGACGGCAAGCCGATCTCCGAGCTCTCCCAGCTGCTGGCCGACCAGCGGCACGCCGTCAACGCCGGAATCGACGGCGGCGGCGGTGACGGCCTGCTCGGCGGCGACGGGTTCCGCTCCGGCACCTACCACCCGAGCGGCTCGCCGTTCGGCGGCTCCTCCGGCGACTCGGACGGCCTCGGCGTGGGCGGGTTCCCCGGCACCGGGCTGCTGCCCGGCGGCCGCAGCGGCATGAGCTCCAAGGCGATGGCCGCCGGCGGCGACCCGAACACCGCCCAGGCCCGGGCCGCGGCGGAGGCCGCCGACGCCGCCGAGAAGGCCGCCGCGGCCAAGGCGGCGGCCGAGGCCGAGAAGAACGCGCTGACCGGCAAGAACGTCCCCACCACCGGCGGCATGCCGCCGATGATGCCGCCCGGCGCGGGCGCCGGCGCGCCCAACCAGAAGGACAAGGACCGCCAGCGCACCACCTGGCTGGCGGAGGAGGAAGAGGTGTGGGGCACCGAGAGCACCGCGGTCAGCGGCGTCATCGGACGCTGACCCCCGCCTCGCCCCCCGTGAGAGCCGGCCCCGGCCGGAGACAAGGAACGACCATGTCAGCTGCCACCGACCGCTTCGGCCCCGACGACCTGTTCGCCTCGATGAGCGAGGAGATCGGGCAGGCGATGGAGGCCATGCGCGAGCACCAGGCGAAGGCCGAGGCCGTCCAGGCCGAACTCGCCAAGTCCTCCGCGACGGTGACCTCCAAGGACCGGATGGTCACCGCCAAGGTCGGCCCGCAGGGCCAGGTCCTGGCGTTGACCTTCCACACCACCGGCTACCAGGAGATGGCGCCCGCCCAGCTCGGCAAGCTGCTCACCGACCTGCTCAACGAGGCCCGGGCCGCGATGGGCGAGCAGGTGATCCAGGCGATGAAGAGCTTCGAGGGCGTCGGCGACATGCTCCGGCTCTCGCTCAGCGGCGGCAGCACCCTGGACCAACTGCTGGAGCCGCTGCGCGCGATGAAGCCCGGCTACGACGACGACGCCGAGGCTGAGCGCCGCCGGGCCGGCCGGCAGGAGGAGTTCCATGAGTGAAAAGATCGACGTCTTCGCGAAGACCCAGGACCTCAAGCGCCGGTTCGCGGAGTTCCCCGAACTGGCGGCCCTGATCGAGAAGATCAACCAGGACGTCAAGGGCATCAACGACGCCAACACGAAGGTCGGCGGCGACGACGAGATCGGCAAGCAGTACCACAGCCAGGTGGACCAGGCCACCAAGGACCTGGACGACCTGATCAAGAAGATCAAGGAAACCGTGGACAAGGCGGGCGAGAACGGCATCAACCTGGTCGCCGAGCTCGACTACGCGGAGGACTCCGCCCACGACATCATGAACAGCCTGTAGGAGAACCGACCGTGTCGTATCCGTCCATCGACCCCGGCAAGGAAGGTGCCCAGTTCTTCACCGTGGTCTCGGGCATGCCCTGGCCCGAGATCAAGGAGGGGGACCTACGGGAGGTCCGGGACGCGTACGAGAGGCTGGCGGAGGAGCTCCCCAGGCTCAAGGAGCTCATCGCCACGGTGGCGGTCAAGGCCCGGCAGGAGTTCGAGGGCGAGGCCGCCAAGTCCTTCAGCATCGCGATGAACGAGTTCATCGGCGTGGGCGGCGGCTCGGACTACGTCGGGTCGGCGGCCGACGTCGCCAAACAGCTCGCGGACTGCGCGGGCGACGTCGCCAACTCGGTCGAGTACACCAAGTGGATGGCGATCGCCCAGCTCGTCCAGCTGATGTTCGAGATCGCCATGGCGACCCTGTGGGCGCCGTTCACCTTCGGGGAGAGCTTCGCCGGCCTGTCGCTGAAGTACTTCTTCACGCGCCAGGCGCTGTCGATGCTGCTGAAGTTCCTGCTCAAGTCGATCCTGATGCACTCCTTCTCGGGCATCGTGACCGCGATGCTGATGGACTCGATCATCCAGGGCATCCAGTTCTCGCACGGCGACCGGCACTCGTACGACATGGACTCCTTCAAGCAGGGCGTCCTGAACGGGTTCGTCGGCGGCGTGCTGGCCGGCCCGATCAACCTGCTCGGCATGGGCCTCGGCAAGCTGATCGGCTCCCTGATCGGCAAGAGCGCCGGATCGGTCCTGTCCGAGGAACTGTCGTCGCTCATGAAGAACGGCGACAAGGAGGCCCTCAAGCACCTCCTGAACACCGTCACGAAGAAGGCGGAGGGCTCGGCGCTCAAGGACCTGGAGAAGGCCGGCGCCACGTCGATCGGAAAGGCCGGTGGTGAGGCTCTGGAGGGGGCGGGCAAGAGCGGCGCCAAGACGATCGGCAAGGCCGGTGGCGAGGCCCTGGAGGGGGTCGGCAAGAGCGGCGCCAGGACGGGCGGCAAGCTGCTCTCCGACGAGGAGTCCAAGGCCTTCGCCAAGTCGCTCGGCCAGCAGATGCAGAGCGTCGAACCGTGGCTGAAGGAGGGCTTCGGCAAGGCCGGCGCCGGCTCGGTCGCCGAGCGCTTCAGCGAGAACCTGGCCGGCACCTTCGAGAAGCACCTCGGATCGGCGCTGGGCAAGGACGCCGCCAAGAAGCTCGGGCAGGAGTACGCCGAGGCCTTCGTCGCCGGGTGGACCAAGCACGGGGCGGGCAACGAGTCGCTGGGCGTCGTGCTGCGCTCCATCCTGGAGCACGGCGGGTCGGAGATCGGTGAGCACGGCATCTCCGCGCTGGCCGAGCACCTGCCCAACCTGGCCGCCCACATGGGCGAGGGCAGCAAGTTCTTCCAGCTCGGCTTCGCGCTCGGCTCCCAGCTGGTGGAGGGCGCGCAGGGCAACCTCTCCGAGGGCTTCTACAACCTCATCTTCGACGACAAGCACCAGTTCACGACCAGCGCGGCCACCTTCGGCTCGGGCCTGGCGATGGGCCTGCTCGGGAAGGCCCTGCACCACGGCTTCGCCGTGACGGGCATCGGCCACGCGTGGACCAACCTGATCCAGAGCACCCAGTTCAAGGCGATCGGGGAGGGCCAGGGCGCCTACTTCCCGCCCTACCACCCGATCTCCATCCTGGCCCTGGCGAGCAACCTCGCCGGCCACCCGGCGCCCTTCCCGGTGCCCCGGCTCGGCCCGGGCCACGAGGAGGTGACGGCCGGTCACGTCCTCGGCTACTCGCGCGGGCTGAACGAGGCACCGGACGTCGAGTACGCGGCGCTGTTCGCCAAGGCCTTCGGCCAGGCGGACCTGGAGACGCTGTTCGCCGGCTCCGCACCGAAGCCCGTGGTGACCACCTCCACCGGCAGCGGTCCCGCCGCGTCCTCCGGCAAGCCCGACCCGGCCGGCCCAGGCACGGGCTCCGGGAAGCAGGACCCGTCCGCCGGTTCCGGCACCGGAAAGGCCGACCGCCCGACCCCGGTCCGGACCGAGGGCGACGGCGGGGCCAAGTCCGGGCCGGGGCGCCCGCCCGCCCGGACGGACACCAGCTGGAGCGGCACCACCCTCGTCGACGACCCGGTGAGCCCCGCCCGCCCGGGCCGGACCGTCGGCGGGGGCGCGAGCGGCGGCACCGAGGAGCCGAAGCACGCCGTCGCCACCGGTCCGGCCGGCCCGGACCCCAAGCCGCCGACCCCGACCCGCACCTCCGGCGCAACCCCGGACCAGCCCACCGGGCCCCGCCCCGAGCCCGGCCACACCGGCCCCGCCCACCCCGAGCCGACCCGCCCCAGCGGGTTCGACCCCGCCCACCCGGACGAGTGGCTGGCGCCCTGGTGGATCAAGGCCGACTTCCCCGAGGGCGCGCTGCCCCACTGGACGGACACCGACTTCACCGCCGCCGCCCACCGGATCCTCCAGCGCCCCGACCGCAGCTACCCCGACCCCGAACGCCCCAGCGGCGCCCTGACCCTGCACGAGGGCGAGGTCGACGGCGTCCGGCTGGTGATCGGTGTCGAGGACGGCCGGGTCTGGCAGATCCGCTACCTCGGCGGCGCCGACACCCCCCGCCCGGACCACGGCACCCCGCCTGCCCACCGGCAGGACGGCCCCACCCCGGACGCCCCCATCCCGGACGCCCCCACCCAGCGGCCGGAACCCGACCACGGCTCCACCGACCAGCCGCAGCAGCCCTCCCGCCGCCGCGGCCGGGACGAGTACGAGAACGACCACGGCGACACCGGCCAGGACACCCCGTCCGGCCCGACCACCCCGGAACCGGCCGTCAAGCGCCCCCGGCCCGACCAGGGACCGACCTGGGACGGCCGCCCGCCGTTCGACCCGGACGGGAACGCCCCGCGCCCGCTGCGCCCGCTGGACTCCTTCCTGCACGAGTTCTCCGACGGCGACTACGGCACACCCGGCCCGGCGGCCCGGCACGCCCTGGAGCAGGCGCTGGCCGGCCCCGACGGCCCGAAGAAGTTCGCCCACCCGCAGGAGTTCGTCGAGCTGGTCAACCCCAAGGACGGCGACGGCAGCCTGCTCGCCGACGTCAACTGCGTGGCGGCCACCATGGCCTTCCACGCCGGCTTCCACGGGGACCCGCAGGTCGCCCTCACCCTGTCGGAGCGCCACCTCGGCGCGGTCACCGACGCCCAGCACTGGACCGGCTACCCGGCCGAGTACCTCGGCCTGGGCACCACCGGCCTGGACGAGGTCGCCCGCCGGGTCACCGAGGGCGGCCCCGGCTCGGCCGCGATGGTCTTCGCCTGGACCGAGGACGGCAGGGGCCACGCCTGGAACCTGGTGAACGTCCCCGGCGAGGGCCTGGTCTGGGTCGACGCCCAGCAGGGCCTGCACTCCCCGGGCGACCGCCCGCTCCCGCACGACGTCACCCGGGTCTGGGCGATCACGCTCGACCCGGAGAACCGGCCGATCCACGGCGAGGGCGGCTTCAACGCGGCCGCCCTGCACCCGGAGGAGAAGTCGGCCCGGCCGACCCCGGCGGAGACCTTCACCGGCGCGGACGGCCCCTCGCACCCCGCCCCCCACACCACTTCGCACACCACTTCGCACGCCACCGAGCCCGTCACCGAGCCGGCCTTCCCCTCGCCCGGCGAGCGCGTCCGGGTGGCCGGCGACGGCCTCTGCCTGCTCAACTCCGTGGCCACCAGCCGCCCGGACGCCGTGCACCAGGTGCTCACCGAGCGCGGCGCGACGCGCTCCAGCGCACTCCGCCCGGCGCCCTCGACGCCCGAGGCGATGAAGCGCGCCGTCCTCGACCACCTGACCGCGCAGGGCCCGGACAAGCTGCCGCCCGAGGTCATCCACACCTACCGCAAGGCCGCCACCCGGGACCTCGCCGACCGCCTCGGCCGGCCGGACCGCACCCAGTTGCTCGACGGCCTGCTGGACCTCGGCGTCGCCGGCGTCTCCACCCACGAGGTGGTGCCCGCCCGGCTGCTGCGCGACCGTTACGTCACCGTGCTCACCGACGAGTTGACCGCCGCGGGCCTCGACCCCGCGGCGGCCGGGCAGCAGGCCGAACAGAGCGCCGCGTGGAAGTTCAAGAGCCCGGCCGAGCAGGCGAAGGCCGAGGACTACCTGCGCGGGCTGGGCCAGGAGCCCGCCGCGGACCCACACGCGCTGCGCCAGCAGTACATCGACGAGCGGGTCGCCCGGGGCGAGGACCGGCCGACCGTCGAGGCGGAGGTCGGCTGGAACCTCGCCGACGGCGCCACCAGTCCCCGGCAGCAGTTCGAGCACCTGGTCGGCAAGCCCGAGCAGATCGGACTGCACGACCTCACCGACGCCCAGCTCGCCGACCTCCAGATCTGGCACCTGACCGCCTCCGACTTCCCGCTCTCGCCGAAGGAGTTCGCCGGCCTGAGGCACGCGGTGGAGTTCTGGGAGAGCTCCTGGTGGAAGGGGTTCGGCGAGACCTTCCCGCCGCTGCTGGCCGACGCCCTCGGCCTGCGGCTGCGCATCCTCGGCCCGGACGGCCACGGCGGCTTCAGCGAGTACGCGCGCTACGGCCGCCCGGACGGCCACCAGGTGACGGTCTACTACAACGGCACCGACCACTACGACGCCAGCCGTCCGCCCGTCCCGGCGCCCCCGGTCAGCACCCCCGCGCCGAAGCACCCGGACGCGCACGACGGCCCGGTGCTGCCGCCCGTGCCGCACAGTGTGCCGACCGTCGGCAGCACGGACCGGCCCGACCCGGTGACGGCGGCCCCGAAGACTGCCCCGAAGCCGGTGGCGGACCCGTCGTCCACGCTCACCGTGCCGGTGCCCGGGGGCCGGCCGAAGACCGAGACCGGACCCTCCCCGGCGCCGAAGCACGAGCCGGACCCGGCGCCCACGACGACGACCGGCACCACGGGCGAGGCCGCCCCGAAGGCGGACCCGAGCCCCGAGCCCGCCCCGAAGCCCGAGCCCGCCCCCGACCCCAAGGCGCCCGAGCCCGCCCCGAAGCCCGACCCCACCCCGAAGCCCGAGCCCGCCACCGACCCCAAGGCGCACGAGCGCGCGCCCCACCGTACGGACACACCGAGCATCGTCATCACCGAGGCGGAGCACGACCCGCTCGTCCACCCCGCGCCACCCTCCCCGCCGGTCTCGGTGCTCGCCATGTCCGTCTTCTCGACGGAGTCCGGCGGCAGCCAGGACCACCACGACGACCCCGCCTTCGCACCCAGGAAGCCGCTCGGCCCGGACGAGCTGCGCCTGCCGCCGGCCCGGGTCACCAACCACCGGCGCCTGTCGGCCTCCGACCTCGTGGTCGGCCTGCACGGCGGCGACACGGCCGTCCACCGGCAGATCGTGAAGCTCTTCGAGGCCGGCTTCCCGAAGGACCTGGCCGCCGCGAACACGCTCGCCAAGGACTTCTTCGACCCCGCGACGCTGCGCCCCAAGCTGACCGCGCTCTCCCGCGGCGACGTCTGGGAGGCGCCGTTCGAGACCAACGGCTGGTCGGGCAGGATCTCCGTCCGGGTGGACGTCGACAGCCTGGTGCACCAGGACACCGCCCCGAGCGTCGAGTTCGAGAACGGCTCCGACCGGCACGCCTCGATCGGCCTCCAGAGCGACACCCTGAACCGGTTCAACGCCGGCCTGCAGGCCAAGTTCAAGCTCGGCCGGGCCGACATCACCGAGACCCTCGGCTACCAGCACGACTCGCTGAAGGGCGACACCTCGGTGGAGGTCGGCCGCTCCATCGCCCGCGGCAAGACCGTCGAACCCGGCGCCCTGTTCGCGGGCAAGCTCCACCTGGCCATCGACTTCACCGAACTCACCCACCACGGCAAGCCCGTGATCGCCGAACCCGGTGACCGGGTGCAGCGGCTGGACATCGGCGCCACCGTCGGTATCCCGGTCCGCGACACCCTGGACGCCCACGGCGCCCCGGTGCCGCTGCCCAAGGACAAGCTCTTCGCCCCGCCCCAGCGCGTGGTCGAGGGCCACCGCCTCGGCGGTTCCGACATCGTGCTCGACGTCTCCACCCACCGGCACGGCCGTCCGGACTCCGACCACCCGATCCAGGAGGTGCTCGACGGCGTCGAGGAGACCGCCAAGGAGGTACTCGGCGGCCTGTGGCCGCAGCTGCGCGAGAAGATGTCCGCCGAGCTCGACCTCTCCCGGCTCCAGCAGGACCTCAAGAGCATGATGTCCGGCGAGCCGACCCGGATCGAGGTGGTCGACGCAACCGGCCTGGTGACCGGATCGGTGGAGATCACCGCCGCCGTCAAGGCGATGTGGCAGAGCGGATCGACCCCGCAGACCGAGTTCAACGTCGGCACCGGCGTCCAGCGCGTCCGCTCGGTCCTGGACAGCACCGGCGACGGACTCCAACTGCCGCTGCCCGGCGTCCTCTCCGGCAGCGGGACCGACAAGTCGTTCGGCTCCGCCGGCGGCGGCCTCCAGCTCATCAAGGACACGGTGCGGATCTCCGGCAGCAGCCAGGAGGTCCTGCTCACCACGAAGACCAAGGGCGCCGGCGTGGTCTACGACGGCCGCAGCGAGCTGATCCTGACCTTCGAGCGGAAGACCCCGCTCGGGACGACCGTCGACACCGCGAAGACCACCGTCGACTTCCGGGCCCTGATCGAGCAGAGCGAGGCCCGAGGCGTCAAGGACACCGGCGCCGGAGACCCCACCCTCTTCGTCGCGACCGAGTCGCCGCAGCCCCACCAGCCGAAGACCTTCGAGCCCGGGAGCACCGTCCCCAGCCCGCCCGACGACGTCTGGCGGCGCCCGGATGGCACCGGGGGCGGCTTCGGGGACACCAGCACCGTCCGTGACCTGCCCACCGTCAAACCCCTGCACGACGAGCTCGACCGGCTCGGCAAGGAGGTCCTCGGCGGCGCCTGGAAGGACGTCAAGAACGAGGTCCAGCAGCTCTTCAGCCACCCGATGGTCGCCTCCCACCTGACGTCGATGACCCGGCAGACCCCGCTGGAGGCACCCGAGCGGACGGCCGCCAACCTGCTCAAGCACGGCGTCAAGGTCTCCGCCACCGCCCACATCTCCGAGCTGGCGTACCAGCGGCCCAACGCCAAGGCCGAGCTCAACCCGGTCGACGAGACCACCTCCTTCAAGTCCGGCCGCCGCCTCCTGTCGGACACCAAGTCCGGCCAGGGCGCCGCCGGTGGCACCGTCCCGCTGCCCGACAAGAACGCGATGGAGACCAGCGGCGGCTACTCCCGCCAGGTCCGCGACCGCGACGGCTGGCGGGACGGCAGCTCCCAGAAGGTCTACGCCAACGGCAAGTACGCCCGCCCGCAGGAGATCTACGACGCCGGGATCGGCGTCGAGGTCAAGCTGACGGTCGACGGCAAGGAGCACACCGTCACCGTCCCGATCCGGGCCGAGGTCAGCCTCGACGCCAAGGAGACCGGCCGCTACACCGTCGGCGCGGACGGGCGCGCGCTGTTCACCGGCCCCGGCACCGGTACCCCGGTCACCCACGAGGGGCCCGCCGAGCCGCACGACCCCCCGCACCGGATCACCGAACGCGGCGCGCTGAGCGCCTCCGACGTCGTGCACAGCCTCGGCAACGGCGACACCGCCGTCATCGACGGTGTCGAGAAGACCCTGCGGAAGCAGTTCGGTTCCGTCCCCGACGACGTCCTGGTGAAGCTCAAGAACCGGTTCGACCCCTTCGCCCTCAAGCCGCAGCTGTCCAAGCTGTCCCGCGGCGGCAAGCTCACCGAGCACGTCTCCATCCACGGCTGGGACACCACCGTCACCGTCAAGGCAGGCCTCACCAAGGACTTCCAGCACACGGACACGGTCGAGAAGTTCGAGTTCGAACTGGGCACCCAGACTCGGGTGTCCACGGGCGTCAGCAAGGACCGGCGCGTCCGCGACGTCTTCTCGGCCCCGTTCCGCTTCAAGCTGCCGCACGTCGACCTCGGCCTCAACCTCTCCCGCCGCAGCGACTTCGTGCACGGCTCCACCGTGGACACCACCGGCGCCACCGTCTCCAAGGGCAAGACGGTCGAACCGGCCGGCCTGTTCAGCGGCACCGCCGACTTCACCGTCCACATCGAGGCGAGGAAGCTCGGCGAGAAGGTCACCGCGCCCGACCTCACCGTGCCGGTCCACACCACCGTCGCCGTCCCGCTGCGCGACGCGCCGCCGCACGGCTCCACCGAGACCGCGCCGCTGAAGAAGCCACTCGACCCGCCCGCCCGCGTCGAGCGGACCCACCGGCTCGGCTCCTCCGACGTCGTCACCGACGTCTACCCGCTGCGCCCCCGCGGCGGAGGCGGCCCGCACCCGGCGGGTGGGGAGGACCACCGGTCGGTCGGCGAGACCGCCGTGGACGGCATCGACCGCCGCGCCACCAAGGTGCTCGGCTCGGACTGGGCCGGCATGAAGGAGAAGATCCTCGCCGAACTCGACGTCACCAAGCTCCAGCCGCAGCTGAAGTCGATGATGTCCGGCCACGAGATCGTGGTGAAGCACGGCCGCAGCACCGTCCGGATCACGGCCGGCGTCTCCCGCCTGGAGCACACCGGGGAGACCGCGCAGACCGAGTTCAACACCGGTACCCAGGTGCAGAAGTCCTTCGCCAGTTCGGACGGCGTCACCAGCTACGGCGCCGGGCGCGGCAACACCGTGACCGTCTCCGCCCAGGGCACCAGCAGCCCGCTGCCGGTCGGACCGGCCGTCACCGCCGGTGGGTCCGTCACCCACTCCTGGGGGCACGATCAGCTCGACGTCCAGGCGCAGCGCACCACCGCGGGCGCCGCCACCAAGACCAAGCTCGCCGGCAGCGTCTACACCGGCGAGGCGACCCTGTACTTCCGGATGGAACGCCGGCCGCTGGTCCCGCTCGGCGGCCCGGACCGGCTGGTCCGGCCGGACTCCTCCACGACCGCCCCCGGGACGGCCTTCGAGCACGTCAAGTCGGCCGCCGGGCAGGCCTGGCGGGGAATGCGGCAGCTCGGCAGGGTCGTGCACAGCATCGACACCGCGAAGGTCGGTTTCGAGGCGGCGGTCGAGGCGGGGGAGGGGCGCCCGTCGAAGGGTCCCAAGCCCACGCCGTTCGAGGCTCCGGAGCACCGCACCGCGCCCGCCCGGCCGCCGGCGCCCGCCGAGCCGCCGGTCGAGACGGTCGTCAAGGCGCCGCCCGCCCGGGTCTGGACCGAGGGCCTGCGCGACATCGACGTCATGCGCTGGCTCGGCGACTCCGGCGGTGTGCAGGACCTGCTGCGGGTGAAGGGCCGCACGTTCTTCGGCAGCCGCACCTGGGACCGGCTGGAGGGCCTCGCGCGCAACACCGCCGACCACACCCAGCTCGCCAGCAACTTCGGCGCGTCCACCCGGGGCGAGCCGCTGAGCACGCCCTCGCCCGGGCGGCGGCTGCTGGTGACGGACGGTGGCGTGCAGGTGAACCTGAAGGTCCTGCAGCTGGAGTACGACCGCACCGACGGCAAGGTCGAACTCAGCCCCTCCAACGCGACCTCGACCAGTTCCACCAAGACCAGGCTCGACTGGTCGCTCTGGGGCGGCCAGATCCAGGGCGGCGTCAAGACGGACGTCGGCGTGGCCGAGGGCACCTTCCAGGCCATCGTCGGTGGGTCGCACCGAACGCGCGAGGGCCTGTCGGTCGGCAACGCGGGTCAGGTCGTCTCGCACGCGAAGTTCAACACGCCGATGGCGCGGTACGACGGCTTCGCGGAGGTCGAGGTCGTCTTCTTCAAGGGCAAGGAGAAGCTGGTCGAGAAGGGCGTCATCCCGATCACGGTCGACATCCCGGAGCGGGAGACGGTCGACGCCAAGGTGATGAGCGACCACTACCTGACCTTCAGCGAGAACAACCCGGACGGTCTCGCGACGCCGAAGCACCCGCAGCCGAAGCCGGACCCCGCGACCGCGCCCGATCCGGTGACGCCCCCGGCCGGCCACCCGAAGCCGACGGCCGACGAGCGGACGGAGGCCCCGCCGGTACCCGACCCGGTCGGGAACCCCGAGCCCGAGCCCGGCCCGCACCCCGACCCGGCACCGCCCGCGCACAGCGGCCCGAGGCTCGCGGACCTCATCCCCGAGTCCTCGTGGTGGCGGCTGTTCATCGACGCCAACGTCCACCAGGACGCGCTCATCAACTCGCCGTCCGACGCCGCGAACCACCTGGACCGGACGAAGTACCCGGGTTTCCGGCAGAGCATGACCGAGCTGTTCCGTGAGGTGCTGGACGGGACGTCCGGGTCCGGCCGTGACTGGTCGCGGATCGACGTCCACGCCTACGAGGAGCTGCACAAGCTCGCCACCCAGCACCTGGTCGAGGGCTCCGGCCGGAACGTCGCCACGGAGTGGTCCGGCACCAAGGGCGACCGCCTGCACACCACCATGCGCGGCACCGGCCGGACCACCGCGGCGTCCGACCTCGCCGACGACCTCGTCAACGGTCGTCAGCTGCTCGGGGACATCACGGCCAAGCCCGGCTCCACGAAGGGTCTCGGGCTGCCGCTGGTGGCCTTCTCCCGTGGGCAGAAGGGCGAGGGCATGATCTCGATCAGCTACGCCCACGGTGAGGCGCCCGGCCACGTCCAAGCGGTCCTGGACCGCTACTACACCGAGGTCGCCGCGGCCACCGACGACCATGCGAAGTTGCTCGCGATCGCCAAGGTGACCCGGGCCCTGCAGATCATCCAGCCGTTCTCCGACGCCAACAGTCGCGTGAACGTCAGCGTGCTGATGCAGAAGTTCCTGCTGGAGCAGGGTTTCCGGCCCTCCGTGCTGACCAACTCCTTCGAGCTCTTCCTCGGCGGCTACACCACGCACGAGATCGCCGACCACCTGGTCGAGGGCATGGACCGTTTCGACCAGTACGTCGCCGGTTCGCTCGGCGACCAGTTCAACACGGCCGCCGGCCCCGCCGACCACACCCTGATCACCCAGATCGGCGATGCGATCGGCCTGCACGCCGGCACCGGACCGGGCGACGCGGCGGTCCACCACCACCAGGTGCTCGACCTGGTCCGGCTCGGGCGTTCGCTCTACGGCACCGGTGTGCCCTCCCTCGACGCGTCCGGCGTGGCACACCTCAAGACGGCCCGGGACCTGTCGGACCTCGCCCACGCGATGTTCCCGGGCCATCCGACGGAGACGGCCGTGGCGAGCTATGCGGACCACCTCTACGAGCCCGGCGAGGACGGCGTGAGCTGGGAGCACCTGCGTGGCACCGCCGACGCGATCGAGCGGACGACCGGGGCGGGCCTGCCGCTCACCGAGGCCGACATCCGTGCCCACCTGCCCGGCATCGAGGCCGAGGGGCTGACCGACGCGGACCGGAAGCTGTGGCACGGGCTCGCCGACGAGCCGCAGACCGCCCCGGCCCCCACCGGCCCTGCCGCGGTGAAGCTCTCCTGGGACTCCGTGCCCTACGAGTCCCCGCAGGACGGGCTGGACCCGACCCCGTTCGACGTCCGCGAGCTGTCCGGCGACGGCCCGCTGGACCCGGCGGGGCTGGAGGAGGCTCTGATGCCCCGGCTGCTGTCGAAGGACATGGGGTCGTTCCGGATCGTGCTGCGAGTGGAGGACGGGCTGCTGACGGATCCGAACGCGGCGGCGCGGCGGGTGGCGGACACCTTCATGGCGCCGGTCGACCTGCTGCTGGCCGAGCCGGACGGTGGGGTGCGTCTGACCCGCTTCAACCACGAGGGCTTCCCCTACGAGCACACGACCCTCCAGGTCGACCACCCGGCCGGCGGCGCCACGCCCGGGCAGCACCCGCAGCCGGAGCACCCGCAGCCGGAGCACCCGGTCGCGGAGCCGCCGTCGAACCCGCAGCCCCAGCACGTGCAGCCCGAGCACCCGGGCACCGCCGAGCACGCTCCGCGTCCCGAGCGGGTGCACGAGATCGTGGACGCCCTCGTCCACGCCCACGAGGGCTCGGACGTGCGCTGGCTCGCCGACCCCGACAGCCCGGCCGCCCAGCTGCACGAGACCGGCACGGCCGTCGCCCGCTTCCCCAAGGACCCGCGGTTCTTCTCCGTCGCCTTCCACTCGGAGCACGCCGACGGCGCCCCGACCTGGCACGGCGAGCGGGTCGGCCCGGAGGAGCTGGCGAACGTCCTGGCGGAGCTGCGGGCCCGGGGGATCTGGGCGGAGGGCAGGCCGCTGCAGTTCCCCGCCTGCGAGTTCGGCACGGGCAAGGCCTCCTCGTACGCGAGTGAGGTGCTGACCGCCCTGCGGGGCAAGGTGAGCGGCCCGCTGGAGGCGTACGTCCCGGAGGGCAAGCTCTGGTTCGTGCCGAAGCCCACCGGGGCCGCCTTCACCGTCGAGTCGGACGGCCCGGGCCACCTCGTCGTGGCCAAGACCGTCGGCTTCGACTCCAACGGCCTGCCGGTCGTGGTGCCGGGCGGCCAGTGGCTGAAGGTCTCGGTACCGGAGAACGCCGCCGAGCACGCGGGCCGGCCCGAGCACGCGGCCCAGCCGGAAGACCTGGAGCACTCGGAGCACCCGCAGCACCCGGCCGAGCCGCAGGTCGAGGAGCTCGGCCCGCACCTGCCACCGGACCTCTCCGTGCCGGCCCCGCACACCGGTCTCCCGGAGGGCCTCCATTGGTCGGACTCCCCGACGGTCGCGCACGAGATGCCGGGTGCGACCCCCTTCGGGAAGCGCGCGGTCTACGACGCGCCCGAGTACGCCACGGCGACCCGGGACTTCGAGACCAAGCTCGGGGCGTACTGCCACAACCTGCCGGAGGCGGAGGACGCCGCACGCAGGACGGTGGTCAAGCTGCTGAACGTGCTCCGGCAGGCCTTCCCCGAGGCGCCGGCGGCGGAGCGCATGCAGACGATCTTCAAGGATGACCCCACGTCCGCGGGGCAGATCGGCACCCAGCTCACCCCGGAGCAGATCGGCGAGTTCCTCAAGCCCGGTGCCAAGACGGGCAACACCCGCGAGCTGATGACGGCGTTCTTCAACGGGGCCTACTTCAACGACTCCGAGTTCAGCCTCAAGAAGCTGCTCAACACCATCATCGAGAAGCAGGACTGGACCCGGGCCGAGCAGCTCGGTCTGAACGTGGCGGCGCTGAAGGAGCACCACGTGTTCCTGGAGGGCCCGGTCCGCAAGGGCCTGTACGAGAGCCTGAGCAAGGTCAGCCCCAAGCACGCGACCATGTTCGAACACGACGTGTTCGGCACCGGCAACGTGCTGGCCCAGTCGGAGACCTGGTTCTCCGACGGCAAGAGCTACCTGGCCAGCCTGACCGCCCGCCGCCCGCGGCCGGCGAACGAGGTGCCGGGGCCCTCGGCCTTGCAACTGGACGTCACCGGCGTCAAGTTGAGCGAGCGCGAGGTGGCCTTCCTCAAGGTCAACCCGCTGGCCTGGGACGTGGTCGGGCTCCGTCTGGAGGAGGTGCTGTGGGAGAACGTCCCGCTGAAGGCGGACGGTTCGTACGACCTCGACGCGCTCAAGGCACAGCCCGGCGTCCACGACGTGATCGTCGAGCGGGGGGCCCACGGCGGCCAGGTCCTGTACAAGCTGGTCGAGCATCGCGCCGACGTCGATCTCGGCCCCGGTGAGATCGGCCCCGACACGCCGCTCAGCTGGCGCACCGGGGCGTCCGTCCACAAGCTCAGCCCGGACTCCCCCTGGTACAAGGAGGCCAACGGCGGGATGGGCATGCGGCTGGTCGCCGGCATCTCGGCCACCTCGGCCAAGCTGATGACGGCGTTCAAGCTGCTCGACGTCGCCGGGGTCGACCCCGACCACATGGTCAAGGCGCTGTTCGGCTGGATGCTGCCCACCAGCGACCACTCGGTCTACGAGATCCTCAAGGGGGTCGAGCTGACCGGCGTGACGAAGCCGCTGGGCGAGGACACGCTGACGTCCGCCGAGAACATGTACCGCAACCTGCCGGGCATCTCGCTCGACCAGGTGCGCGGGCACGCGGGCACGGACCACATGCTGCCGCACGAGCAGGTCTACGTCTCGAAGATCACGCAGCAGGACGGCGGCTTCGGGGAACCGGGCGGCCCGCACCGGAACGTGGTCGAGAAGCGGTTCGAGATCTTCGAGGAGATGGCCGCGGGCAAGCCCGACGACGACATCAACGCGCCCGAAGAGGTGGTCGAGGGCGTCAGGAACTGGCTGAACACCAACCACATGACGCCTCAGGAGGTCCTGAGCAAGCTCACCAAGGCCCACTTCTACGCCCTGGCGGCCTACACCGGACCGGTCTTCCCGCTGATCAACGTGATGATGAGGTTCGGCGACTCGCTCGACCGGGCCATGCTGGTCCAGATCAAGCACCTGCTCTGGGGTTCGGGCCCGACACCCCTCTCGCTGGCCTCCCACCCCGCCATCAAGGACCTGCTCCGGCAGCATTCCGCCATCGAGTCCGTGGAGAACGCGAACCGCAAGAAGATCATGGAGCTCGTGAGGACGGACGTCCTGCCGGGGCTCAAGGCGGAGCTGCGCGAACACACGCGGATGCTGGAGTCGGCGCTGGAACAGCTGCCGCCGGCCGAGGGCAAGGTCTACCGTGGCGCCGCCGCCATCTCGTTCAAGGGCTTCACGGGGCTGTCCCCGGCCTACGGCGGCTCGCACGTCAAGCACGGTGACTTCACCAGCACCAGCCGCCGGGAGTCCGTCGCGATCAGGTTCCGGGACACCCGCAGGACCGTCTTCGGCACCGAGCCGCTGCTGGTCACCATGGAGCTGACCGGTGGCGGGGCGGCCAAGGACATCTCCGCCTTCTCGGTGGAGATGCAGGAGCACGAGGTGCTGGGCAAGCCGGGGAGCACCTACACGGTGCAGGAGCGGCGGAAGGCGGGCGGCAAGCTCTTCATCGACGTGAAGGAGGCCAACTCGCGCTCCTCCTTCCCCCCGCTGGGTACGCCGGGAACGCCGGCTTCGGCGACTGTCCGCCAGGCCAAGGAGGAACTGCAGTCCCACCTGGCCGGGATGTCCGGCGTCCGGGGGATCAAGGAGCACGGGGACCTCTGGGCCCTGGGCAAGGAGATCGGCGTCACGAACGCGGACGGTCTCGGCGCCTGGTCCGCGGCGCACGCCTTCCCCAACGTCAAGACCAAGGAGGCCATGGGGCTGAAGACCTGGTACATCGGCAATCTCGCGGCGGAGCTCCACGGCGGTCCGAACCACGTCGACATCGACCGGCTGCGGAGCGTGCGCCGGATGACGGACGTGGTGCGGGAAGGGCTCAAACTGTCCCACGAGAACCCCGTGACCAAGGAGGAAGTGGACACCTACCTGAAGCGTCTGAACAAGGTCGGGGACGCCTCACTGCCGGTCGTGCCGCTGGACCGCCACCGGCTGCTGAAGGTGGTCAACTCGCTCAAGAAGCAGGGGGCGCACGTCTCCGCGTCCGAGGTCGAGAAGAACTGGACGGCCCTCCAGACACCCGGCACCCCCCGAACTCCCCGCACCCCGGGCGGCGGCCACCTGACGCCGGCCACGCCGAACACCCCGAACACGCCCGACACCCCGCAGACGCCGACCGGGCACCAGGCCGCCCAGCCCGGCGGACACAACCCGCCCGGGGACCCGCGGCGGCAGCCCGTCACGGTCATCGGCGCGGCACCGAACCTGGAGACGCACGTCCAGAAGCAGGCGGCGATGCAGAGGTTCCCGCTCGACGACCGCTTCTTCACGGTGGCGATGCACACCGACTCCGGATACCCGGTCCACGTGAACCAGCTCCTCTCGCCCGACCAGGTGGCGACGGGGCTGCACCAGGCGTTCACGGACAAGACCTGGGACGGCGAGAAGCCGCTGCAGTTCGTGGCCTGCAACCTGGGTTCCGGGATCGAGACGAGCTACGTGGCGCAGGTGATGACCAAGCTGTGGGCGCTCGATCCCACGATCACGGGGTCGGCCTACGCCGGCGACGGGCCGGTCTGGTTCGTCCCGAAGGTCGACGAGAACGGCGTGCCGGACCTCGGCAGGCGCGGGGACCTGGTGGTGGCGCACCGGGTGGGCATGACGAAGACCGGTCGGCCCGGCATCTCCGCCGGCGGGAACTGGTACCGCTTCGACCGCCCGACCGACGGTACGCTCGTCCCGGTCGTCGAGAAGCTCGGTGCCCACCTCCCGCCCGGCGGCGACTCGCAGCCCCGGCCCGAGAACTACCTCCGCGTCGACCACGACGACCAGTACGAGGCGCCGATCAGGGGCGCCATCCCGTTCGACACCGACCAGCCGGACGCGCTGGCGGAGCAGATTTTCCAGGAGCTGATCAAGTGACCGCGGAGTTCACCCTTGCCGCCGTCTTCGACCTGGTCGACCCGCTGACCGGGCCGGACTTCCACGAGGACCACCCCGTGATCGAGGACGGCGACGAGCGGGAGGCGCTGGTCGAGTACCTGGCCTCGGCCACCACCGTGCTGATGACCCCGAGCCTGATGGACGACGTCCTGGACCCGGAGCGGCCGGGCGGTGTGCCGATGAACTACCGCTGCGACGGCCGGTGGATCTGGACCGACACCGTGACCTACTACCTCGACCGGTACGGCCTGGCCCCGGAGCCGGGCCTGCTCGCGCACCTGCGCGAGCGGACGGCGGCGGGCGCCGCGCCCGAGCCGCCGGCCCCGGACGTGCAGGAGCGGGCCGTGGCGTTCCTGCTGGCCCCGCCGGCGGCGGGGCAGGAGACGGTCTGGGAGGTCGAGGAAGGCCTCTGAGGCCACTGCGGCCACATCGGCGGACGGCCCCCGGCCGGTGGGAGCTCCACCGGCCGGGGCCGTCGTCGGGCCCGGGTGGGCGTCAGCCCGCGTGCCGGCCGCGGCGGCGCTCGCGGGCCAGCCCGAGGGCCAGACCGCCGACGACCATCGTGCCGCCGGCCACCGTCAGCGCGGTGGAAAGGTCGCCGGCGCCGGTCGAGGCCAGGCTGGTACCGGGCGGCTCCGTCCCGGTGGCCGCGACGGCGGCCGCGCTGCGGTGGGTCGCGGACGGCGTGGCCGTGGCCGACCCGGTGCCCGGGGCGGTGGTGGGCGCGGTCGTGGGCGCCGAGGCGCTCGCGGTCGGCTTGGCCGTCGGGCTGCCGGCCGGGGTCGTCGCCGGAGTCGTGGCCGGCGCGGTGGTCGGGGTGGTCGGGGTGGTCGTCGGCCTGGGGGCCGGGGCGGCGCCGCCGCGCTCGGCGAGCTGCTGGGCGTACAGGCTCTCGGGCTGCACCGGGGTGCCGGTCGAGACCTGCACGCCGCTCTGCTTGCCCTCGACGGGCTTGCCGACGGTGCCGAACGCCCAGTTGTGCGCGGTGGGCGGATTCTCCACGCCGTAGTAGCCGACGTTGGCGTTCCACATGACCTGGTTGGCGCCGGCCCAGCCCTGCCCGGAGCCGGCGTTCGAGCGGTTGGTCAGCGCGAGGTCGTCGTTGGGGCCCCGCGAGTGGAGCATGGTGATGTCGTCGTACAGGGTGCCGGTGGCCCACCGCTGGTGCGGGCCGGCGTCCAGCCGGAAGCCGCCGACGTTGTCCGACGTGCAGTGCGAGAAGACGTTCGGCCCGGGCACCCGCGGTCCGGTCAGCCAGGCGTGCACGTTGCTGCCGGACACCTTGCAGTTGACGACCAGGCTCTGCTGACCGTCGATGCTGTACGCGCCGGGCTGGGCGAACGGCGCACGCTGCGGGATGGCCTTCTCCATGCCGGTGGCGGAGGTGCCGGTGACGGTGACCCGGGAGGCGGTGCCGCCGATCGAGCCGACGCCCGCGCCGAACCGGTCGGCGGCGATGTCGCGGGCCCAGGCGTCCTGGACGGCGGCGAAGTCCACGAAGCGGCTGGCGAAGTAGCCGTGCTCCTCGTACCCGGCGGCCGAGGTGAAGGCCGAGCCGTCGGCGCTGAAGCCCTCGACGCCGACCTGGCTGATCCGGCCCGGGAAGTCGTACGCCCACACCTTGGCGTGGGTGTACTCCTTCTCCAGGGCGTTGGTCAGCGGGATGTCCAGGGTGACCTTGTTGCCGTCGATCGCCGTGACGGTGCGCTGGAACTGCAGGCCGTCGTTGGGGGTCCAGGGCTTCGAGGCCGTGCCGCTGTCGCGGTCGGGGATGTGGTCCATGCCGATGGCCTTGATCCAGGCGTCCTCCTGGGGCCGCTGGACGACGACGTTCTGGCCGACCTTCAGCCCGGCGGCCGAGTCGAGGGTCAGCGTGGTCGCGCCCACCGGGACGTAGGCGTCGGTGACGGCGTGCTCGGCACCGCTCTTCTGCGGCCCGCCCTCGCCGGCGATCTCGACCAGCGGGCGGGGCTCGCCCGACGCCACCAGCCTGGTGCCGTTGGCGCCGCTGCCCGCGCCCCGCAGCACCACCCCGGAGGCCTTGATCCGCAGCGGCTTGCCGAGCCGGTACGTGCCGGCGGTCAGCAGCACGGCCCCGCGCAGGCCGTCCGACCCCTGCGGCAGGGCGGCGACCTTGTCGAGCGCCTGCTGGACGCGGTCGCTGTCATCGCCGTTCGCGGCCGGGTCCAGGGTGACGGCGACCTTGGCGGTCGGCAGCGGCTGGGCGCCGTTGCGGTAGCCGGCGTAGCTGAAGTCGGGGATCCGGTTGCCCTGGGCGTCCTGGCCGTACACCAGGCGCCCGTTGGCGAACTTCAGCCAGTCCGTCGCGTCGGGGGCGGTCTTGCCGGGGTTCGACTGCGGGTCGGCGGCGAGGGCCGTCGGCGCTGCCCAGACGGCGCCGAGTCCGGCCAGTGCCGACACGGCGACGGCGGCTCGCAGGGCGCTGCGCCGACCGGCGCGGGGGTGGGACATGGACTCTCCTCGGTCGGGACCTGAAAAGGCTCGACAGTGAGTACGCCCCGATCCGCTCCGGTGGTTCATCGTCGACGGTGCAGCACGGCGCGGTGGCCGGGGCGCACCCGTCCGAGGATTTCGGCCGGAACGGTGAACCCTGCGCCGGTGCCCGTCCGTACAGGGTGCGGGCGGATCCGGCGGTATGCCGTCGGGCGCCCGTGGAAGCGGACAATCAAGGGACCCAGGAGCTGTGGTGGGCACGGGCCAGAACGTGAACGGCGGCGAATCGACCGGGTATCAGCTGCCGGCGGTCGCCTGGTTGATGGAGGAGGGGGACGAGGCCGGCGCGGCGGAGGCCGCCGTCGGTCCCGAGCCGGGCCCGGTGGCGCCCGCGCGGCGTACCCGGTTCCCGTCCGCTCCGGTCGGCGCCGTGGCGGAGCCCGTCGTCGCCCAGCCCGTCGCCGCCGAGGCCGCGAGGGCTCAGCGGGCGAAGCCCGAGCCCGCCGCGTCCGAGCCCGCCGCGGCCGGAGGGACGGCCGGGTTCGGCGCGACCGGGCTCGGCCCGGCGCCGGCCGCTGCGCCCGGCAACCCGGCGGCGGCTGGCACCGGTGCCGGTGCCGTGCAGCCGATCACCGCGCAGCCCGGTGCGGTGCCGCCCGGTGCCGGGTCGGCCGGTGCCGGGTCGGCCTCCGAGCCCGGCACCCCTGAGGCCGAGCCCGCGGCCGGTCGGACCGGTGCCCTCGGTGCCGCCCGGCTGAACGCGCTGCGGCAGGCCTTCGTCCGGGCTCCCGGCCGCGCGGCGCGCTCCCTCGCCTCGGTCACCCCCATCGGTGCCGCCGCCCCCGGTCCCGCGGCCGACGGTCCCGACGCGGACGGGCCCGGTGCCGCCGAGCCCGCCGCGGAGGAGCGGAGCGGCCGACTGCGCCGCCTGCCCCGTCCGGCGGTCGCGGCCGCCGCCGTGGGCGTGGTGCTGATGGGCCTGCCACTGGTCCTCGGCCGGGGCGAGGGCGGGGCCGATCCGGTCGAGGCGACCGGCGCCACCGGGATGAGTCGCGCCGACGCGCCGGCTCCGGAGCCCGAGGTGTCCGGTACGCCCGCCGAAACCCCCGCCGGGACTCCGTCGGCCGATGCCGCCCCGACCGCCGCCCCCACCGGGACTCCGACCGACCCGGCCGCCACCGGGACCCCGACCGACCAGGCTGCGGCCCCCGGCACGCCGGGCCAGCAGCCCGCCGCCCCCGCCCCGGTCGGCGGGGCGCCGCTCAGCCGGCCCGCCGGCCCGGCGCCCGTCGTCCCCGCCGGGGCGGGGACGGCAGCCCGCTCCGCAGCCGGCCGCGCGCCGCAGGCCCCGGCCCAGCCCGCCGCCCCCGCCCCCGCAGCCCAGCCCGCCGCCCCCGCCGCCCCGCCCGCCGCGCCCGCCCCGGACCAGCCGCCGGCTCCCCAGCCACCGGCTCCTCAGCCGCCCGCGGTGGTCCCGCCGCCGGCCAAGCCCTCCTACGCCGGGTACGCCGGACCGGGCTGTGACGCGGCCGGCACCGGCTACTCCGAGAAGGGCCGGTCCTCCGGTTCGAAGGACTGGGTCACCCGCTCCGACGGCGGCGGGGGCTGCGGCGGCCGGTTCACCTCGGTGCCGATGTCCGGGGACCGGAGCAAGGACGACGAGAACTCGGTGGTGTGGACCTTCACCACCGGCCAGGTCTCCTCGGGCAGCTGCCGGCTGTCCGTCTACATCCCGAACAACGGCGACCTCAAGGCGGTCGGCGGCGCCCCCGCCTACTACACCGTGCAGAACGACGGCGGTGGCACCCTCGGCTCGTTCTCGATCAACCAGCCGCAGAACCTCGGGCAGTGGGTGAGCGCCGGCACCTACCCCGTGAGCGGCAGCCGGATCGCGGTCGTGCTCCACACCCGCGGCATCGACTGGGGCGGCACCGCCGGTGCCCACCTGGCCGCCTCGACCGTGAAGGCCGACTGCACCGGATGACCCGCCCCCCGCGGCGGACCGGGACCGAGTGACACGCAAGCAGAACGAAGGGAACACGAGCCATGTCGCGCCACGTGCTGACGGTGTGCCAGGAAGAGAAGGCCGGCGGCACCTACCGCACCATCGGCGAGGCCCTGGAGGCGGCCCGCAGCGGGGCGGTGATCTCCGTCCGCCCCGGGCGGTACGAGGAGAACCTGGTGATCACCAAGATGGTGACCATCGCCGCCGAGGACGCCCGTGGCACCGTACAGATCACCCCGCGGCGCGGCTGCGTGGTCCAGGTGGTCGCCGAGGCCGTCCAGCTCACCGGCCTGGTCCTGCACGGCCAGGACGACGAACTGCCCGCCGTGGACGTCCCCCGCGGCCAGGCCGCCCTCCAGGACTGCGAGGTGGTCGGCAACTCCTGGACGGCCGTGCTGACCCGGCAGCAGGGGGCGCTGGCGATGCGCGGCTGCCGCGTCGTCAACTCCGCGGGCGCGGGCATCGTGGAGACGTCCACCGGGGCCAGCGTCATCGAGGACTGCGTCATCGAGCACCTCGGCACCTCCGCGCTGGTGATCGGCGAGAGCGCCAACCCCGTCGTCCGCAACTGCGTCATGCGCGACGCCCGGGGCAACGGGGTGTGCGCCAACGGCGAGGCCCGGGGCACCATCGAGGGCTGTGAGATCTCCACCACCGACAAGCCCGCGATCGCCCTGGAGGAACACAGCACCACCCGGGTGCTGCGCACCACCGTCCGTGACGCGCCCGTCGGGGTCTACGTCAGCTCCGCCTCCCGGGTGCTGCTGGAGGACTGCACGTTCACCGCCACCGCCGGCCACGGCATCGTGCTGGGCGGCGGCACCGACCCGCTGCTGCGCCGCTGCCGTACCGTGCGCACCCGCGGCCACGGCATCCACGTCATCGCACGCTCACGCGGCACCTTCGAGGAGTGCGAGGTCAGCGGCGCGGAGACGGTCGGCGTGCACGTGGCCGACTTCGCCGGTCCGGTCATGACCAGGCTGGTCGTACGCGACTGCGGTGACACCGGGGTCGAGCTCACCGGGGAGACCACCGCCGAGCTGGACCGGCTGGAGGTCCGCGACGTCGGCGGCGCCGGGGTGCGGATCAGCGAGGGCGCCAACCCGCTGCTGCGCCGGGCCACCGTCACCGACGCGCGGGGCAACGGCGTGGAGGCCGTCCGGGACGGCCGCGGGCGGCTGGAGAACTCCGAGGTCCTGGCCGCGGGCCTGGCCGGCGTCCTGATCGCGGACGGCGCCAACACCTTCGTCGGGGGCACCACCGTGCGGGACGCCCGGGGCCCGGGCGTCCACGTCGGTCAGAGCGGGGTGGCCGTGCTGCGGGACTGCGAGGTGGTCGACTCGGCCTCGGACGGCCTGGCCGTCGACGACGGCGGCGACCTGACCTGCACCGGTGTGCGGACGCGCGGCAACCGCCGGCACGGGGCCCGGATCGGGGCCGGCGCACGCGCCGCCCTGACCCGGCTGGAGGCGCTGGACAACACCGGTGACGGGATCCGTGTCGACTCGTCCGAGGCGGTCCGGGTCACCGGGTGCACCGTCACCGGAAACCAGGGCTCCGGCCTGCGCCAGACCGTCCCCAGTACCCGGCTCTCGGTGGAGAACCTGCAGAGCCGGGAGAATCGCAACCCCGACGCGCACGGCTCGGCGAGCGCCGACGCCGCACCCCGGGCGGCGGGGGCCGTCGCACCGCAGCCGGGCGAGGCCGCCGACCCCGCCGCGCCGGTCGAGTCCGCGGCGCAGGGGCCGCTGGAGGTGCTGGAATTGCTGGTCGGCCTTGCCGCCGTCAAGGAGCAGGTCGCCACCCTGGTCAACCTCAACAAGCTGGCCCGGCGCCGCGAACTGGCCGGCATGCCCGCCCTGCCGATGAGCCGGCACCTGATCTTCGCCGGTCCGCCCGGCACCGGCAAGACCACCGTCGCCCGGCTCTACGGCAGCATCCTGGCCGAGCTGGGTGTGCTGCGCAGCGGCCACCTGACCGAGGTGGCCCGGGCCGACCTGGTCGCCTCGATCATCGGCGGCACCGCCATCAAGACCACCGAGGTGTTCCAGTCGGCGCTCGGCGGGGTGCTCTTCATCGACGAGGCCTACACCCTGTCCGCCGGCTCCGGGGGCAACGGCCCGGACTTCGGCCGGGAGGCGATCGACACCCTGGTCAAGCTGATGGAGGACCACCGCGACGACATCGTGGTGATCGTGGCCGGCTACTCCGGCGAGATGACCGACTTCCTGGCCAGCAACCCCGGCCTGGCCTCGCGGTTCAGCCGGACGGTGGAGTTCGCCAACTACGCGGTGGACGAGCTGGTCACCATCGTCGAGCGGGCGGCCGTCGGCCACGGCTACGAGCTCGCCGACGGCACCCCGGAGGCGCTGACCGCGCTGTTCGACCGGATGCCCAAGGGTGCCGACTTCGGCAACGGCCGCGCCGCCCGCAAGGTCTTCGAGGAGATGGTGGACCGTCAGGCCACCAGACTGGCCCGGCTGCCGGAGATCACCGACGCCGACCTCGCGGTGCTGGTCGCCGAGGACACCGGGCAGGAGGCCGCCGGGCCGCGCCAGGCCACGGACAGCACCGCCATCCTGGAGGAACTGCGCGCGATGGTCGGCCTGCCGGCCGCCAAGGAGCAGGTCGAGGACCTGGTCAACCTGATCCGCCAGGTGCGCCGCCGCGAGGAGGCCGGGCTGCCGACCGCCGCCATCAGCCACCACCTGGTCTTCGCCGGTCCGCCCGGCACCGGCAAGACCACCGTCGCCCGGCTGTACGGGCGGCTGCTGGCCGAGCTGGGCGTGCTGCCCGGCGGGCAGCTGGTCGAGACCGCCCGGGCCGACCTGGTCGGCCGCTACGTCGGCCACACCGCGCAGCTCACCAAGGAGGCCTTCGACCGGGCCCGGGGCGGGGTGCTCTTCATCGACGAGGCCTACACCCTCACGCCGCGCGGCGGGGCCGGCAACGACTTCGGCCAGGAGGCCGTCGACACCCTGATGAAGCTGATGGAGGACCACCGCGACGAGGTCGTGGTGATCGTGGCCGGCTACGAGGACGAGATGCGCGGCTTCCTCGCCTCCAACCCGGGCCTGGCCTCGCGCTTCTCCCGGCAGATCGAGTTCGGGCACTACACGGACGAGGAACTGGTCACCATCGTCGGCCTGCACGCCGAGAAGGCCGGCTACGTCCTGACCCCGGAGACCGTCGAGGCGCTCGGCGGGGCCTTCGCCACGATGCCCCGCGACCGCACCTTCGGCAACGGCCGCACCGCCCGGCAGACCCTGGAGGGCATGATCACCCGTCAGGCGGGCCGCCTGAGCCGACTCGACGTCTCCGACCTGGCCGAGCTCAGCCTGCTGCTGCCGCAGGACATCACCCCGCAGCGGTCGGGCAGCCCGGTATGACCGGGGGGCGTTGGGTGGGCGTCGCGCTCGCCGGCGCGCTGCTGGCCCCAGCGGCCGTCGCTGCTCCGGTTGCTCCGGCCGCCCCGGCAGCTCCGGTGGTCCCGGCCGCCCCGGCCGCCGCAGCGGTGCCGTCGGCGCCGGCCGCCTCGGCCACTGCGGAGCCCCCGCCGTCGCTCGCGCAGACCCGGCAGGACGTGCAGAAGAACGGCTGCCTGAAGCCTTCCGAGCGCCCGGCCGACACGGCGGGTTGGGCCCAGGCCGCGCTGCGCCCCGAGGACGCCTGGCCGCTGAGCCGGGGCGCCGGCGTCTCGGTCGCGGTGGTCGGCTCCGGGGTGGACGCGGCGCTGCCATCCCTGGCGGGGCGGCTGCAACTCGGGCCGCGGGTCTACGGCACGGGCGACGCGGGCCGGGACTGCGTCGGGTACGGCACCTTCACGGCCGCCCTGGTGGCCGGCCGCCGCACCGGCGACGGCGGCCCCGCCGGCCTCGCCCCCGAGGCCCGCGTCCTGGCGGTCGCGGTCACCGACGACGCCGGGGCCACCACCCCCGACCTGCTGGGCAGCGGGATCCGCGCGGCCGTCGACAGGGGCGCCCGGGTGATCGCGGTCGTGGTGCCCGTCCCCGGGCCGAGCGACGCCCTCAGTGACGCGGTGAAGTACGCGGCGGCGCACGGCGCCCTGATCCTCGCCCCGGCGGCCCCGGACGGCCGCAGCAGCAGCTCGCCGGTGTTCCCCGCCTCCTATCCGGGAGTGCTCGCGGTGGCCTCCACCGGGCCGAACGGTCCGGCCGGAGCCGGCCTCGAAGGACGGGTGGACCTGGCCGCCCCCGGCGAGGGCGTGACCGGCACCGGGCCCGGCGGCGGCCTGTTCACCGCCTCCGGACCGGGCTGCGCGACGGCCTACGCGGCCGGTGCGGCGGCCCTGGTGCTCGCGCTGCGGCCCGAGCTGACACCGGAGCAGCTGACCCGGCGCCTGGAGACGACCGCGTACCACCCCGGCACCCGGCTGCCGGACGCCGCGGTGGGGTTCGGCGTCCTCGACCCGGTCGCCGCCGTCACCGCCTCCTGGCCCGCCGCGGCCCCGGCGGCGGCCCCCGGCGCCCCGGTCCGGGTCGACCCGGGGCCGGACCGCTCGAAGGCCTGGCGGGCCCTCGCGGTGGCGGGCGGCAGCGCCGGCGTGATCCTGCTGGTGGGCTTCGGCGGCCTGACCGCACGGCTCGGCCGCCGCCGGGCGGGACGCGCCGCCGACTGACGGCCCGACGCGGGGCAGGCCGCGCGCACCGCGCCGTACCGACGACCGATGCACCGACGCCACGGTGAACACAACCCACCACGTTTTCCGTTCAACTACATAACGGTGCCGAGGCACAACAGGCGAGCGGCCCGCGTCCAGGGCTGGGCAGATGGGTGAGGTGGACTCCGATGGCGACCACGGAGGTGTACCGCGACGGCGACAGACCGGCGGTCTTGACGGACGCTCGGGACGGGAACGGGCCGGGAGACGAGGCGACGGCGCGTCGGCTGATCGCCGACTGGCTGACCGGTGACGCCGAACCGCCGGCCACCCCGTCCACCGGCCCGGCGAGGCCCGCCAAGGCGCTCCCGGCCGGTTGGAGCGTGCCCCCGGCCGCCGCCCGGGAGGTCGTCAGCACGGCCCGGAGGATGGCCCTCCAGGGGCTGGCAGGGCGTGCCTGGCCGGCGCCCGGCCCCGACCGGCTGCGGCTGGCCCGGGTCCTGGTGGTCGACGAGCACCCCTCGGCCCCGAGCTGGACCGAGCGCGAACGCGCCGACCTGGCCGCATGGATCGCCCTCCTCGTGCGGCGCTTCGGAGAGGACGGCGTCCAGCGGCTCACCGCCGCGCTCGTGGCCCGGCGCTGAGGGCTCGTCCGGCCCGGCTCTGAGCGGCCCGCCGGTGGCACCGCACCGGCCTGTCCGGCGGGTGGTCCGGGGCCGTCCGGCGGGGCGCCCCCGCGGACCCCAACGGGCCCCAACGCGCTCCAACGGCGGCCAACGCGGAGGCCGACCGGACCGTTGGGCGGACATTGGCGGCGGCTGGGACGGTCTTTCCGTCAGGGCGAGGCACCGGGGCTCACCACGAAGACCCCCCGCGGCTGCCCGCCGATGCCGTTGTACCAGAGCGAAGGACAGAGCCGTGGCCGAGGAAGCCGCCGCTTCACCCGATGGCGCCCAGCAGCGCGCCGAACACTCCGCCCGGGGCCGCGCGACCCTGGACCAGGACACCCTGGCGGAGCTGTACCGCGTGCACGGTCCGGGCCTGTTGCGCGCCATGCTCCGGGTCACCAGCGGTGACCGGGGCAAGGCCGAGGACATCCTGCAGGAGACCTTCCTGCGGGCCTGGCAGAACCCGGCCGCCATCGAGCGCGGCATCGAGGAGAGCCGCCCCTGGCTGTTCACGGTGGCCCGCCGGATAGCCATCGACCACTTCCGGACCGCCTCCTCCCGGGCCCGGGAGGTCGCCGACGACGCGCACGAGTACTACGCCGGGACCTACGACCCCTACGACGAGGTGCTCACCGCCCGCGACCTGGCGACGGCCATGGCGGAACTCCAGCCGCACCACCGCGACGTGCTGGTGGAACTGCACCTGAAGGGCCGCTCGACGGCGGAGGCCGCGTCGACGCTCGGCGTACCGGTGGGGACGGTGAAGTCCCGCAACTTCTATGCGGTGCGGGCGCTGCGCCCGATCCTGGCGGCCCGGGGGATACCGGTCGCGGTCTGAGCGCCCTGCGTGCTCCGAGCGGTCTGAACCGCGAGCTCCCCGTCGATCGTGGCGATCCGTGCTCCGAGCTCGGCGACGCTGCCGGTGTCGCCGAGCTCCTCGTGGAGCCGGAGCGCCGTGCGCAGCCGCGCCGAGGCCGCGGTCGGCCGGTCGGTGCCCAGCAGGAAGTCGGCGTAGCGCTGCTGGACGGCCGCTTCGAGGTGGCGCGCCGCGCTGGCCCGGCAGCGTGCCACCGTCTCCTCCCAGGTGCGCTCCGACTCCTCGACCTGGCCGAGGAGTTGCCGTGCGTGGGCCTCGTCGGCCAGGGCGAGGAGGTGGAAGGTGGCGTGGGGGTGCGGGGCCAGCAGCCGGCGGGCCTCGCGGGCATGGCGCAGTGCCGTCGGCCCGTCGCCGCTCAGGTTCGCCAGGGTCGCCGCGTTGCTCAGCACCGTCGCGCCGGCCTGGTGCAGGCCGAGCTCGTCCAGCCGGCGCACGGTCGCGTCGGAGAGCCGTCGGGCCTCGGCCAGGTCGCCGTGGTCGGCGAGCGCCACCGCCAGCACGGCCATGGTGTAGATCTGCGCGGGGCCGTCGTGGTCGCGCGTGCGGTCGTCGGCCCGGCGGGCGAGGACCAGCGCCTCCGCCGGGCGCCGCTTGCCGCTGAGCGCCCGCGCGGTGGCGGCCTCCAGCAGGGCCGTCGCCACCGGATCCCCGGTCCGGGTGGCCGCGGAGAGGCCGTACCGGAGGCAGTCGAGCCGGTCGGTGAGCCGCCCGGCCCCGAAGTAGAGGCAGTTGGCCAGGAAGGCCAGCTGCCAGGACCGGTCGTGCTCGCCGGCCTCGGTGCCGGCGGCCACCAGGGCACGGACGGCGGGCTCCTCGGCGCGGAACCACTCCAGCGCGGAGCGCACGTCCGGCAGGTCGGGCAGCACGGGCGGCGGGAACTCCACCGGCCGCTCGAACTCGGTGAGGTGCGGCTGGAGCAGGCCGGCGCCCGCCATGGCGGCGGCGAGGTAGTAGTCGAGCAGCCGGACCAGTGCCAGGTGCCGCCGCGCGGGCGGATCGGCGTCGAGCAACTCCCGGCCGTAGAGCCGGATCAGGTCGTGGCGGCCGTAGCGGCCCGGGGTCGTCTCGGTCAGCAGGTGGTGGGCCGTCAGCGCACCGAGTGCCCGCCGGGCCTCGCCCGGTGGTGCTTCGAGCAGCGCGGCCGCGGTCGGCACGTCGACCTCCGGCCCGGGGGGCACCGCCAGCAGGGCGACCAGCCGTACCGCGGTCGACGGCAGGCGGCGCAGCGTCAGGTTGAGCGCCGAGCGCACGCTCACGCCACCGTGGGCGTCGAGGGCGGGCAGCCGGGTGCGCTCGTCCTCGACCTCGGCGACCAGGTGGCCGACGGTCCAGGCCGGTTGGGCGGCGAGCCGGGCCGCGGCGATCCGCAGGGCGAGCGGGAGGTGGTCGCACAGCTCGGCCAGCCGGCGGGCGGCGGCCGGTTCGGCGGCGAGCCGTTCCCCGCCGAGGATCTGGGCGAGCAGGCCGAGCGCGTCGGCCTCGGGCAGCGCCTCCAGGCGGAGCAGTGCCGCCCCCTCGGAGACGA
Organism: Kitasatospora sp. MAA19; assembly: GCF_029894125.1. Lineage (GTDB taxonomy): Bacteria > Actinomycetota > Actinomycetes > Streptomycetales > Streptomycetaceae > Kitasatospora. The sequence continues at coordinate 33,348 of NZ_JARXYZ010000021.1, read as the reverse complement.
CCAGGTCCTCCAGCGTGTTGCGACTGGTGACCACGGTCGCGCTGCGCGGCCCGGCGGGCAGCAACTCGGCGACGTCGGCGGCGCTGCGCACGTTGTCGAGCAGCACCAGCAGCTCGCGCTCGGCGGTGAGCGTCCGGTAGAGCGCGCCGAGGCGGGCGCGGTCCTCGGGGATCTCGGCCTCGGCGAGCCCGAGCGCCCGCAGGAAGCGTCCCAGCACCTCCGCCGGGTCGCTGGGCCGGGCCGGGTCGAAGCCCCGTAGGTCGTGGTGGAGGTGGCCGTCGCGGAAGCCGCCGGCGGCGGTGTGGGCCCAGCGCACCACGGTCGCGGTCTTGCCGGCGCCGGCCGCGCCCACCACGACGGCCAGCGCGTGGTCGGGGCGATCGGCGCCGCAGGCCTGGTCGAGCCAGCCCAACTCGGCGGCCCGGCCGACGAAGCCGGGCGTGCGGCGGGGCAGGGAGCCGGTGGCGGGCCGGGCCGCGCCGACGGCCGGGTGGGGGAGGACCGACGGCCGGGCCCGTACGTCGACGGGTTCCGGCCGGCCCGGGGCACCACCGGGGTCGGCCGGGGCGCGATCGTCGGCGAGCACCGCCGCCAGGGCGGCCTGCAGCGCCGGGCCCGGGCGCACGCCGAGCTCGGCGGCGAGCCCGCTGCGCGCGCGGTGGTAGAGCCGCAGGGCCTCGGCCGGGCGCCCGGCCTGGTGCAGGCAGCGCACCAGCAGGGCGGCGGTCGGCTCCTGGAGCCATTCGGTGTGCAGGTGCCGTTCGAGCACCGGGAGGGCCGTGCCCCCCTGACCGATGTGCAGCAGCCGTTCGGTCCAGTCGTGCACGGCCTGCTCGTGGGCGCGGTCCAGCCGGTCCGCCAGGTCGCGGCGCTGCTCGGTGTCGGGCAGGTCGGCGAGCGGGGCGCCCTCCCAGAGGCGGAGGGCTTCGCCGAACAGGGCGGCGGCCGCCTCGCTGTCCGGCTCCTCGCCGGCGCGGGCGGTGAGCGCACCGAAGCGGTGGACGTCGACCGACTCGGCATCGCCGTTGAGGAGGTAGCCCGAGGAGTGGGTCGCCAGGGTGAGGGCGGTCCCGTTCAGGTGCTTGCGCAGCGCGGCGACGTGACCTTGGAGGACGGCCTTGGCCTGGGCCGGCGGCGCCTCGTCCCACAGCAGGTCGTAGAAGCGATCGACCCGCACGCAGCGGCCGAACTCCAGGGCCAGCAGGGCCAGTACGCCCCGGCGTTTGGCCCCCGGCACCGGAATGCTCCGGCCATCGGCGGCCCTGAGCTCGGTCGGCCCGAGCAGCCGGATGCGCATGTACTCCCCAGGGGTTCGGCTCCGGCGAAGGTACCGGGCACGTATTCAATCATCCCTTACGGCCGGTGAGTCTACGCGCGTCACTTCGAGGTGGCCGCCTGCCTTCGGGATGGCGGAGGCGTCGTGTCCATGATGGCCGGATGGTGAACTCCGTACGAAGCTTGAGTGTAGAAAATTGGCGGCTGACGGTTCCAACCCGCAAGTGACACCGGCCAGTTGGGTTTCCTTACCATTCCCGGCGGGGGCTTGGACGAAGATCGAACACCTTCATATCCTCAGCCCGTCCCGTCCCGTCCTCAGACAAGCAGGAGAGAGTGTGCGCGTCCGGCTGCTGGGCCGAGTCGAAGTCCGCGGTGACCAAGGGCGCCCCGTCGTCGTGGCCGGAGCCCGTCGCCGGGCGGTGCTCGCCCTGCTCGCAAGCGAGTTGAACCGTCCCGTCCCGGTCGAGCGACTGCTCGACACGGTCTGGGACGGGGCCCCGCCCCCGACCGCACGGGCGGCCCTCCAGGGCCACGTCTCCGCCGTCCGGCGCGGACTGGGCGACGGCCTGACCCTGCTGACCCGCCCCGAGGGCTACGTCCTGGTCGGAGACCCGGACCTGGTCGACGCCAAGCGCTTCGAACGGCTGACGGCCGCCGCCGAGGAGGCCGCCGGCACCGAGCACGCCGTCGCCCTGCTGCGCGAGGCCCTCGACCTGTGGGACGGACCGGCCCTGACGGACTGCGGCTCACGGACCCTCACCGGGACCACGGGCCGGAGCCTGGACACCGCGCGGAGCCTGGCCGCCGAACAACTCGCCGAGCGACTGCTGGCGGTGGGACGCGGCGCCGAGGCCATCGGCGACCTGCAGACGGCCGTCACCGCGGACCCGCTGCGGGAGTCCGCGGCGGCCCTGCTGACCCGCGGCCTCCACCAGGCCGGGCGGACCGCCGACGCCAGGCTCGCCCATGAGCGGGCCCTGGCGCGGCTCGCCGCCCACGGCCGGACCCCGGGGCGGCTGCTGTGCGAGGCCGGCGAAGCCCTGAACCCCGCCGAGGCGAGCGCCGCGACCGCTCCGGCCGGCCGCGGCGCGCTGCCGCGGATGGGCGTGGACCTGGTCGGCCGCGCGGCCGAACTGCAACTGTTGGACGACGCGACGCTGCGCGCCGAGGGCCGGCCGGTGCTGGTCACCGGGGTCGCCGGGGCCGGCAAGAGCAGCCTGGTCCTGCACTGGGCGCACGCCCACGCCGACCGCTTCCCCGACGGCCGGATCCACCTGAACCTGCGGGGCTTCGGCGAGGAGGAACCGCTCACTCCCGCGGAGGCACTCGCCGCGGTGCTCGGATGGCTCGGCGTCCCGGCCGGTGAGGTACCCGCCGACCTCGCCCGGGCCGTCGAACTCTTCCGCGCCCGCACCGAAGGCCGTCGGCTGCTGCTCGTCCTGGACGGCGCGCGCAGCGCCGAGCAGGTCGAACCGCTGCTGCCCGCCGCGCCCGAGCCGGTGGTCGTCGTCACCAGCCGCTCCCGACTGACCGACCTGGTGGTGCGCGAGGCCGCCATCCCGCTGCCCGTCGCCGGCCTGCCGGAAGCGGAAGCCGTCGAACTCCTCGCCCGGGTGGCAGGACCGGAGCGGACAGCGGCCGAGCCGGGTGCGGCCCGGCGGCTGGTGGAGCTGTGCGACCGGCTGCCGCTGGCCCTCCGGGTGACCGGCGCCCGACTCGCCTCCAGGCCCGCCTGGTCGCTGAGCGACCTCGCGGAGGAGATGTCCGATCAGCGCACCGGCCTGGCCGCACTCGCCACCGGTGGCGCACTCGGCATGGCGACGGCGCTCGGCCGGAGCGTCCGGGTGCTGCCCGAGGAGGCGCGACGCCTGTTCGCGCTGTCCGGGCTGCACCCCGGCGAGACCCTCGACAGCGGGGACGCCGCGGCACTGACGGGCGCCTCGCCGGCCCGGGCCCGCGAACTGCTCGCGGAGCTGGACGCGGCGCACCTCGTGCTGGAGGCCCTGCCCGGGCTGTTCCAGGTCGACCGCCTGGCCCGCCTCTACGCCGTGGAGCTGGCCGCCGAACTGCCGTGCCCGGAACGGGTGGCCGCCACCCGGCGGCTGCTCGACCACGCGGTGCGGGCGGCGGGCGCCGCGCTGGAGAGCGTGACGGGTCCCGTCCCGGCGCACGGCGTCTCCGCCCGCGCGCTGGAGACCGCCGCGCAGGCACTGGAGCTGGCCCGCCGGCTCGTCGGCGAGCTGGTCCGTCAGGTGCCCGAGCCGACCGTTCCGGAGCGGGCTGCGGACTCCGGGCGGGCCCGGCTGGTGGACCGGCTGAGCCGGACGCTCGAAGGCGTCCGCGGCGAGACCGCGGGCGCGAGCCCGGGCGACGGTACGGAGGTTTCCGACCGTGCGGTGCCGGAGCACGGGGTGGGGGAGCGGCCCGCTCCCGGACCCGCGCTCCCGGCGGACACGGCGATCGACGGCGCCGCGCCGGACCCCCTGGACCGGCTGCTGGACGAACTGGTGCGCGGCGCACCCGTGGAGCTGCCACCGGGGCGGCCGGACGGAACCCGCCGCAGGGTCGCCGCGGACGCCCGCGCTGTTCCGCCGCCCGCTGTTCCGCCGCCCGCTGTTCCGCTGTCCGTCGTCCCACCACCCGCCGCTCCGTCGCCCACCGGGCCCGGCGCGCCGTCCGGGCTGCGGTCGACGGCGACCGGATGACCGGGCCGGGGCCGGTCGGGCACCCGGCAGTTGACGGCCGGCCAGGCGGGTCGCGTCGGCGGTGAACCGGGCACGGGTGTCGTTCCGTGTCCCTCGCTGAGGACCCCCTCCGTGCGGCGGTGAGCCCGAGGGCCGTGAGCCCGTCGCCGTACCCGGTGGCACCTCGAACCGGCCCCGTTCCCGCGGCCCCGGTGGGACCGGGGCCGGTGCCCCGAGTCCGCCCGCACCAGGGCGACCGGGCGCCGCGGCGGCAGGGGCGACCCCGTCCACTTCCCAGCCCAGGAGATCCTCTGCCATGTCCAAACACCGGCTCAGCCGCCGTCGGCGGATCGCCGCTGCCGCCACCGCGCTCGCGGCCGGCGGCGTCCTGATCGTCGCGCAGAACGACGCGCCGGCCGCCGCCACCGATCCGGTCGGCCTCAACGCCGTCTACGAGTACCTGGGCTGGGGCGAGTCGGGTGCCGCCCAGGACCCGGTCGAGGTGATGAAGGCGACCGGCATCCGGCAGTTCACCCTGGCCTTCCTGCTCGCCGGCCAGGGCTGCGAGCCGGCCTGGGACGGCGAGCGCGCGCTGACCGGCAGCGACGAGGAGGCGAAGATCAAGGCGATCCGCGCCGCCGGCGGCGACGTCGTGGCCTCCTTCGGCGGCTGGGACGGCGCCAAGCTCGGGGAGAAGTGCACCGACGCGACCCAACTCGCCGCCGCCTACCAGAAGGTGATCGACGCCTACCAGCTGAAGGCGATCGACATCGACATCGAGAGCACCGAGCTGACCGGCGCCGAATCCCGCCAGCGGGTGGTCGACGCGCTCAAGGCGGTCAAGGCGAAGAACCCCGGCCTGCGGGTCTACGTCACCTTCAGCACCGAGGAGAACGGTCCCGACGCCGACGGCACCGACCTCATCGCCAAGGCGGCCAAGGCGGGCCTGGAGGTGGACGGCTGGGTGGTCATGCCGTTCGACTTCGACCGCCACAGCGGCTCCATGGTGGACGCCACCAAGTCCGCCCTCTCCGGGCTCCAGCAGGCCCTCGTCAAGGCCTACGGATACGACCAGGACACCGCCTGGCGCCACGCCGGCCTGTCCTCCATCAACGGGCACAGCGACTCCCCGGACGAAGTGGTCTCCCCGGCCGATTTCCAGGCCATGCGGGACTTCGCCGCCGCCCACCACCTCGCCCGCTTCACCTTCTGGGCCGTCAACCGGGACCGCTCCTGCGCCGGGACGTTCTCCAAGGACACCGCGTCGAAGTGCGGCGGGATCCAGCAGAGCCCGTACGAGTTCACCAAGATCGTGGCCGGCTACCACGTCGACTCCAAGCCGTCGGACGGCGCCGCGCACTGCCCCGGCCCGGTCGGCAGCCCGTCGCCGGAGGTCACCGCCACCCGGACCGGCCCGACCACCAAGCCCACGGACGACGCCGAGGACACCGCCTCGCCGTCGGCCACCCCGCGGCACGACGCCGAGACGCGCACGCCGATCTCGGGCACGCCCTACTCCCCGCAGGCCAGCGCCTCGCAGAGCCGGCGCCTGGCGGCGACGGAGGCCAAGCGCGTGAAGGGCACGCCGCAGACGGACGACTCCGATGACTCCGGCGACGACACCCCAGACCCGAAGGTCACCACCGCCCAGCCCGCCGACCCCTCCGAGAGCCCGGCGCCGGCCAAGCCGAAGAAGAAGACCCCCAAGCCCACGACCCCGCCGGCCTCGCCGACGGCGACCACGACCGGCGCGCCCGCCACCGGCACCCAGGCCCCCACCGCGGACTGTTCCCCGACGGCCGACCCGGTGGTCACCCCGACCACCACCCCGACCACCCCGGCCGCGACCCCGAGCACCACGGCCACCTCGGCGCCGACCGGTCAGCCCAGCAGTCAGCCGACCGGCCGGCCGACCACGACGCGCCCCACCGAGCAGCCCACCCCGCCCCGCCCCCCGGCCCCGGGGCCCACCACGCAGGCCCCGGCCCCGGTGGTCACCCCCACCACGACGCCCACGGCGACCGCGTCCGCCACCCCGGCGCCGACGGCGAGCCCCACCGTGACACCGACCGCCCCCGTGGCCGCCGCCGCGCCCGCGACCACGCCGCCCGGCGAGGCCCACGGCCAGCCCCTCGCCTCCACCGGGGGCGGTGGCGCCACCAGCGTGGTCGTCGCCGGGGCCGGCGCGCTGCTGCTGATCGGTGGCGCCTTCGGGATGGTCGGCACCCGCCGCCGTCGCGGTACGGAGGAGACGCAGTAACTCCTGGCCGTCGTCCGGGCACCAGGAACGCGGCCCCGTCCTGCGCGTCGCAGGGCGGGGCCGCGGCGTACGTCGGTGTGCGCCGAGGGCCGGTCACCGGGCCCCCTCGGGCATGACGCGAAGGATCCCAGGGCTCCGGCCCCGAACCTCCCGGCCGAGGCCCGGGCCCCGTTCGTCCCTGCGGTCCGAGCCGGTGGGCTCGGCACCGTCCGAGCAAGGAGAAGGGCCCCGGCCGGCCCGTGGGGAGAGGTGACGGGCCGGCCGGGGCGGGGGAGGGAGGGTCAGGGCTTGCAGGTGAGGCGGATGGGGGCGGCCGCGATGTGGGCGTGGGTGGGCTGGCCGGAGCCGGTCCAGTCCTGGCCGCGGTTGTGGAGGCGGACGACCAGCGAGCCGCCCGTCGGGCGGAAGGTGCCGGCGTCGACCCAGCCGCCGCGGTGGCCCACCTGGTCGACGGTGAACGGGCCCAGATCGGCGCCGGACGCCCCGGCCACCGTGTAGTACGCGGGTGCGCCGCCGACCTGCTGGACCGAGCCGGAGGACGGCACGTACACCGAGACGTCGCAACTCGCCGAGCCCGCGCCGACGTCGAAGGTCCACAGGGCGTAGGTGCTGTTGTCGTCCTTGTTCTTGTCGCCGGACATCGGCACCGCCTCGTAGCGCCCGTCGCAGGAGTCGCCGGCGAGGCCGCCGCTGTTGACGGTCACCCAGCCGTCCGTGCCCTGGCGGAACGCCCCGACCTCCTGGAAGTGGCCGCCCGGGCCCGAACAACCGAACCCGGCCACCGCCTGGAAGACGGGCTGCGCGGCCGGCGGAACGGGCGCCGGCTGCGCCGGTGCGGCGGGCGGTGCGACGGGCGGCGGGGCCGGTACGGCGGGCGGCGCGGTCGCAGGCGCCGCCGGGGCCGGGGCGGCCGGTGCGGCGGCGGTGGAACGGGCGGCCGTGGGCGTGGTCGTGACGTGCTCGGCCGCAGGGGAGGGCGTCGTCGACCCGGTGGCCGCAGCCGTGGCGCTGGAGGACTCCGACGGCGTGGGGCTCGCCGGGGACGGCTGGTCGGTGGGCGAGTCCGTGGCGGAGGGACGGTGCCGGCCGTGCGTCCCCAGGGGCGAACGGTCGTCGGGTGCCGCCGCGGCGGCTGGGCCACCGGAGGGGGCGTCCTGCCGCAGGAACGGCGCGAGCAGCAACAGGACCGCGCCACAGCCCATCGCCGCCACCATGGTGATCCGCCGGGCGTCCCAGGGCCGGCGGGGGCCCGGCCCGAGCCGGCGGAGGGCCGGGAGCCGGACGCGGCCGCGCGGGAACGCCGGCCGGGCGGCGACCCGTCGGGAGGCCGCGCCTGCGGCGGCCGCGCCGAGTACGGCGGCGCGCCGGCGCGCCTGCCGCAGGGCGGCCCGCAGCCGCTCGGCGGCGCTCGGACCCGAGGGCACGACCGGTTCGGCGCTCATCCAGGGCAGTTGGAGGCCCGGGCCAGGGAGGGACGGCGGGGGAGTGTCGGGCGAGCCGCCCTGCCGCTCGGTCACCGGAGGCCCTGCCCGTCGGCCAGGAGCGTGAGGTCGGCCGGGGCACCGGCCCCGGGCAGGAACAGCCGGACCCCGCTGCGCGAGGTGTCCGACGGCCGCAGGTCGGGGTCGTACGCCACCGCCGGCCGCGCCGGCTCCGCCTGGTGCGACTGGTGCGCCCGCACCGGGTCGCGCGTGGGCGGTGGGACGCGCACCGCGAGGGCCCCGGCCGTGACGAGGCCGAGGGTCGCCGCGGCGCAGCGCAGGGTGGTCCGCCGCCGTGTCGCCGTGCTGGTCACGATCGTCTCTCCCAGGAGCTGATGCCGGTTCGGGCCGGACGCGGACGGCCGCAACGGTGTGTGCGGGCCGGGATTCGCCCCGTTGTACGGATGCCGTGCGTCACGGGTTCAGAACGGATCGGGGCAGGTCGAACCCCGGAGCGTGCGCCGTCCGTGCTACTGGCTGAGGCCGGTCGGCAGCCGGCACGAGGACGGACGCGGGAGGACAGCGATGGCCTGGTACCAGGGGCCGAGCCGGATCACGGTGACGGCGGTGGAGGGGCAGTATCCGCAGCGGGCGGTGGTGACCGTCCGGGGCGCCGCTCCGGTGGAGATCCCCGGCGAGGTCGGCGCCGTCCACCTCGTCGACGCGCAGAGCTGGCAGCTCGAACTGGAGCACCACCTCCAGGGTGAGTGGTGCCCCAACATCCGTGCCGTCCAGGGCCGGTGGCAGGAGATCAGGGGCGTGTCGACGCAGGTCGTGCACAGCCGCAACCGCGACCGGGCCGGCGACCGCCAGGGCCGCAACCTGGAGCTGCGGATCGAGCGGGTCGCGCCGGACGGTGACAAGCCCTCGGCCTCGACCGCCGCCCCCACCGCGCGCCGGACCACCGCCGCGCACCAGACGCCGGCGAGGTCGGCCGGCCCGGCCGCGCCGCGTACGACGGCCGGACCGGCGAGCGGTGCCACGACCCCGGGCGTGCGGACGAGCACCTCGGGCTCCGAGTCCGACTTCCTGCGGCCCGCCGCCCCGGGCGGCCGGGTCACCGGCACGGGAGGCGCGAGCCGTGCGACCACCTCGTGGAGCCGCTAGGGGAAGCAGCGCGCCAGCCGGGTCTGCACCCGTTCCACCTGGCGGGTCATCCGGCCCTGCTCGGCGGCCAGTTCCAGGGCCCGCTCCCAGTGCCGGCGTGCCTCGGCCCGGAGCCCCCGGTCGTACATCACCTGCCCGATGAAGTCGGCGAAGTCGAACTCCGCGTGGGCCTGGTTGCCCTGGGCCCGGCCGAGTTCCAGCACCCGGTGGATCTGCGCCACGGCCTCGTCCGACCGCCCCAGCGCGCGCAGGACCTGGGCGTGGGTCTTGGTCGAGATCACCAGGTACGGATCCGACTCGCGCCCGGCCAGCAGGGCCAGCGACTCCTCGATCGGATCCAGCGCCTCTGCGGCCCGGTCCGCCCTGAACAGGGTGTGCGCCAGGTTGTTGAGTGCCTGGGACAGCAGCCGGGGGTCGCCGTGGGCCCGAGCGTGGGCCACCGCCTCGGTGACTCCCTCCAGGGCCCTCCCGGGCTCGTCGTAGTCGTCCGCGAAGCTCGTCCGCATGCTGAGGTAGCGGTGTCTCAGGACCGGGAGGCTCTCCGGGTCGGCGGCGGCGACGGCGCGCTCGGACTGTTCCAGGGCCTCCGACCGTCGGCCCAGCCAGCCCAGCGACAGGCTGTGGTTGGAGTACAGGTGCGGCCAGTTCGAGGCGGTGCCGGCGGCCTCGGCGGCGGTGAGCGCCTGCCGCGCCGCCTCCTCCCAGGCGTGGAACAGGCCGGCGTCGAGGTAGAGGTAGCCGGCGTTCTCGACCATTCGGCAGCCGTGTTCGTGGGCTCCCCACCGGTGGGCCAGCGAGATCAGGGCGCGGACGGTCGGCTCCTCGGTCCGGAACCAGGCCAGCGCGTCCGCGGAGGTCCCGAACCCGGGCGCGCCCCCGGTCGGCCGGTGGGCGGGCCGGTGGTGGCGGGCCTCCGGCCGGGCGAGGACGAGCCCGGCGGCGGTCGCGGCGAGGTAGTGGTCGACGAGCCTGGTCAGGGCTGCCGCCCGGGTGGCGGCCGGGAGTTCCTCGGCGGCGTGCCGGGCGTGCAGCCGGATCAGGTTATGGCGTTCGAAGCGGCCCGGTGCGCTCTCCTCGATCAGGTGCGCCAGGTGCAGCAGCTCCAGCCAGGCGGCGGCCGCCCGTCGGTCGGTCCCGGCCAGCGAGGCCGCCGCGGCGGTGTCGACCTGTTGGCCCGGGTGGACGCCGAGCAACCGGAACAGCTCGACGGCCGGCTCCGGCAGCGTGCGGACCGTCAGTTCCAGGGCCGCCGCGACGCTCAGTGCGCCCTGGGTGGCCAGCGCAGCCAGTCGGGAGCGCTCGTCGGAGAGCTCGCCGGCCAGGGTGGCGACCCGCCAGTGCGGCCGGGTCGCCAGTCGCGAGCCGGCGATCCGCAGCGCGAGCGGCAGCCCCTCGCACAGCTCGACCACCCGCTCCGCCGCCTCCCGTTCGGCCTCCAGGCGCGGTCGGCCGGTGACCCCGGCCAGCACACCGAAGGCCTCCTGCGCGTCGAGCGACTCCAGGGACAGCGCCCGTGCACCCCCGACCTCCAGCAACCCGGTGAGCCGGTGTCGGCTGGTCACCACGACGACGCAGCCCGGCTCGGTCGGCAGCAGCGGGAGCACCTGTTCGGTGTCCCGCGCGTTCTCCAGCACGAGCAGCACCCGGCGGCCGGCCAACAGCGTCCGGTACGCCTCGGTCAGCTCCTCCCAGCGGGCCGGGAGGGCGGCGTCCTCGGTGCCGAGCGCCCGCAGCAGTTCGGCGAGCGCCTGCTCCGGACTCAGCGGCTCGGTCTCGTCGAAGCCCCGGAGGTTGACGCCGATCCGTCCGTCCGGGAACGCAGCGGCGTTCCGGTGCGCCCAGCGCAGCACGAGCGCCGTCTTGCCGACCCCGGCCGGGCCGGTCACCAGGAGCAGCCGCCGATCGCCGCCGGCAGCGGCGCCCAGGTTGCCCCGCGTGCCGCTCTGCTCGCCCAGCCAGGCGAGTTCGACCTCCCGTCCGACGAATCGGCCGGGCTCGCGCGGCAGCCGGGCCGGGGCGGCCGGGGGCCGGGCCGCGGCGTCGGACCGGATCCGGTCGAGCGCCTCCCGGAGGCCGGTGCCGGGGTCGATCCCGGTCTCCTCGGCCAGCCTCCGGCGGGTCGCCTCGAACACGGCGACGGCCTCGGCGGGCCGGCCCTCCTGGTGCAGGCAGAGCATGGCGAGCCGGACCAGCGACTCGCGCAGCGGATGCTCGGCCACCGCCTCGGTGAGGGCGGCGGTCACCGTTCCGCCCTGCCCGGTGCGCAGCAGCCGTTCGGCGAGCTGCTCCAGGGCCTCGACCCGCAGGGTCTCCAGCCGGGCCGCGGCGCCGTCGCGCAGCGCGGTGGACCCGCAGTCGTCGAGTGCGGGGCCCCGTCGGAGCGCGACGGCCTCGCGCAGCAGCGGTACGGCCGTCCCGTCGACGGGCTCGGTGCGGGCGCGGTCGAGCAGGCGGCTCAGCCGGTGGGCGTCGATCAGGTCCGGATCGGCGCGCAGCACGTAGCCCGGGGCACGGGTCTCCAGGAGCAGGCCGTCGTCGAGCAGGGTGCGCAGCTTGGCGATGTGGCCCTGCAGCGCGGCGCGCGCGGTGGGCGGTGGGGCGTGGTCCCAGGCCAGGTCGAGCAGCCGCTCGACCGGGACGACGCGGTTGGCGTCCAGGGCGAGCGCCGTCAGAACGGCGCGGCGCCGGGCGCCTCCGATGTGGACGGTGGTGCCCCCGGGGGTCCGCAGCTCCAACGGTCCCAGCAGCAGAATCCGCACGGCGCTCCTGTGGTCTGATCCGTTCTCGGCCCCCGGGCGTGCACCTTACCGGTCGCCGGCGGCTCGACCGGCCACCAGGCGCAGCTCTTCTTCCTGGTCTGCGTGGTCGTGGCCGGCCTGTACGGCGGCGCGACCGCGAACTGCCGCATCCTGGTGGCCCAGGCGCTGCCCGGGGCGCTCGCGCTCGGCGCCGTCCTGCTCGCCGGATGAGCGCCGCCCGGGAGCCCAGGGCTGCCCAGGACCCGAGGGCCGAACGCACCCGGGCCACCTTCTACGTGCACTACGCAGACCCGGAGGCGCTCGCGGTGGACGCCTGCGCCGACGTCGTCCGCGCGGCCGTGGACGCCCTGCACGCCTGGCGCGGCGTGCCCGACCCGGCCGTCCCGCCGCCCGTGTTCACCGGGTTCTTCGCCGAACTGGCCCCGCACGCCCCGCTCTACCGTGCCCTGCTGGCCCCGGGCGGCGGAGGCCCGCTGGGCCTGGTGCTCACCCGCGACCTGCGCGAGCGCAGCCGTACCGAGCGGGCTCTCGCGGGGGCCCCGGAACCGGATCTGGTGGCCGCCGCCGTGGCCGGCGCCTTCACCGGCGGGCTCGGGGACTGACTGCACGGCCGGATCGAGGCGGGCCCGGAGCGGATCGCCCACCAGGTCTGGCGGCTGCTGATCTCCCTTCACCGCACGCCGCAGCTCTGAGCGCCGGGTGGGCGGCCGCACCCCCGTGGCGGCCGCCCGGCGGGCTCACGGCAGGAACGCGACCTCGGGGAACCGGGGTGACGGCCCGTCGAGGAGGTTCCCGCGGCGGTGGCGCAGGTGGAGGTCGAAGAAGGCTGCCGGGTAGGCCTGCTGGATGAGCACGCCGCGGGCCGGGTCGAGGGTGCCGACCATCTGCTGGACCTGCTGGTCGCTGATCCCGAGCAGCTTCGCCGCCTGCGGGATCAGCGTCATGTTGTCGCCGTACGAGGAGTGAACGGCGCCGTCGGCCTGGATGGTGCGCCGCCAGCCGCGCAGGTGGGTCCAGAACTCGGCGGCCGCCGGGTCCTGGGCCCGGGTGAAGGCGGCGGTCATCATCAGGAACGGCCGGTCCAGGTCGGTGGTGATGGCCGGCCGGCACTGCATCGGGCCGTCGAGGCTCAGTCCGGCGCGGACCCGGGGGTCGGCGACCATGGCGAGGGCGGTGGCGGTGCCGCCCTTCGACCAGCCGAACATGCCGATGTCGAGCGGGTCCAGGGCGCCGAGCAGGCCGTCGGGGAGGGCCTGGCCGTCGACGTCGGGGTTGCGCCCGGCAGCGAGGTCCTGGACGCGGTCGAGTATGAAGAGCAGGTCGGCGGCGTAGTCGTGCGGGGAGAGGATGTGGTCGCGGTCCACGTCGGCCCGGGTGACGACGCGGCCGTCGGGGAACTGGGTGACGCCGTCGTAGGTGTGGTCGACGGTGACCACGACGTAGCCGCGGCTGGCGAGTTCCTGGACGACGATCGTGTGGTCGCCCCGGTGGCTGCCCGCACCGTGCGAGTAGACGACGACGGGCAGGCGGTGGCCGAAGCGGTGGACGGGCGCGCTCAGGTGGCCCGAGGTGAGCGGGGCGAGGGAGAGCGGGAGCGGGAAGCCGGCGTCGTCCAGGAAGGCGCGCAGGGCGCCGTCGGCCATCCAGGGGGCGAGCGGGCGGTCATCGGCGTTCCGGGCGGGGTACCAGACGCTCGCCATCAGCTCGCGGTAGTGGCCGGCGCCGGCGATCGGGTCCGGGCGGGAGGTGTCGCGCAGGTGCAGGGCGACGGTGCCGACCGGGTGCGGACCGGTGGGTTCGGGCAGGGTGAGCCGCCCGGGGGCGGGAGCGGTGCCTCCGTCCCCGGCGGAGGGTGCGGTCGGCGCCGCCGCCCGGGCGGTGGTGGCCAGGCCGAGCGGGGTGGCGACGCCCAAGGCCAGTGCGGAGCCCAGCATGTGACGACGGCTCAGTCCGGCGGACGGGGTGGTGAACGTGGTGGTGTCCATGCCCGGAACGGTGTCACGCACCGTCAGTCGGACACATCGGCCCACCGATTGATCTCCCGGTCGCGCGCATTGGCCCAGGGGTTTACATCCCCGGGATGATGCCGTCGCCGCGCCAGGCGACGGCGTCGTGCAGCCGGCCGGCCTGGACGGTGGACTTCATCGGGTTGTCATCGGTCGCTGTCACTGTCGTCCTGTGACCTTGGCCGACCGCGTACCGCATCGGAGCGCGGACGCGTGGGCCAACTGCGTGGGGAGGATCGAATGCGAGCACGAAGGATCGCGGCCGCGTCAGCCGGACTTCTGCTGACGGTCGGGCTGACAGCGGCACAGGGGGCCACGGCACAGGGGGCCACCACACGCGTGGCTGCTCCGTGCGAGGGCACCTACACGATCGTTGTCGGGGGCACCGGCAGCTCGTGGAACAACGACGGCTTCTACGGCAACATCCAGCAGCACGTCGGCTATCCCACCCAGATTCCCAACGGTGCGAGCACGCGGGCAGGCGTCAACGAGCTGAACCGGCTGGTCCGCGACCAGCGCGCCGCGTGCCCCGGCCAGCACGTCAAGATGGCCGGGTACTCCCTGGGGGCCGGGGTGGTGCACGTCTGGGTCACCGAGAACTGGCAGACCTTCGACAACGTCAACGCCATCCTCGTCGCGGACCCCAAGCGCCAGGGCCCTCCCGGTGCCAATGGCGGAGCGGTGCCGTTCGGCGGCATCATCGGCGCTCCGCTCGCCGGTGCCGACAGGTTCTTCGGCAACGTGCCCGTCAAGACGATCTGCCACTGGGACTACGTCTGCGACGAGTCCGCCGGTATCTGGACCTACCCGAACAACCACGTCAAGAACTACCCCGAAGACTTCAACATGGATCACCACAACGACAGTGCCAACGAGCAGTGGTACAACGGCGCCTGGTACCCCTGGTAACCACGGAACGCCGGTCGGCCGAGTCCGTGGCCGAACCCCTTCACCACCTGTCAGTGGCCGGGACCATCCGGCCACCGACAGGTGGTGATCTGTTTGCGCCGCTCGGGATGACGTGTGATCGCGGTCTCTTCATCGGGGTGTCGTCGGCCCTCCCTCATGTGACCGCGTTCAACGTGCGGGCACGCCGGAACTCCGACCATGGTCTCCGGCGTGCCCCGACGGCTGTCGGCCCGGTCACCGGGTGGCTCCGGTGAGGCCGAGGCCGGCTTCGTCCCCGCGCAGAATCATCTGGTGCGTCCGCCGCAGCATCCGACTCGGAGGAACCCCCAGGTCGTCGGCCAGACGGCGGCGGGCGCGGTCGAACACGGCCAAGGCGTCCGCCTGTCGGCCGCTGCGGTACAGCGCACGCATCAGCAGCGCGGCCACCAGCTCGTTCAGGGGGTGCTCCGCGGACAGGGCGAACAACTCGGCGATCGCCTCGGAGTACTGGCCCAGCCGCAGCTGCCATTCCACCTTCCGTTGTGCGACGGCGATCCTGCGCTCGGCGAGCCGCAGCCGCTCCAGCTCGGCGAGCGGGCCGGGCAGGCCGGCCAGGAGCTCCCCGCGAAACAGGTCCAGCGCCTGGGAACAGAGGCGGACCGCCTCGGTCGGGTCGCCCGCCCGATGGGCCGTCCCGGCGTCGGCGACCAGGTTCTCCATGCGCGCCAGGTCCACTTCGGCCGCGCCGGAGACCAGCCGGTAGCCACACCGGTCGTGCTCGATCACCGAGTCCGGGCTGTCCCCGATGCGCAGGATCTTGCGCAGCCGGTAGATGTGGACCGGCACCACGTTCGTGACCGGCTGCTCCAACCCCCATGCCCCGTCGAGCAGTTCCTGCTGGCTGACGGTGCGCCCCCCGCGCAGCGCCAGCACCGCCAGTACGGCCTGCTGGCGCAGATGCCCCAGGTCCAGGGACCGCCCGTCCTGCCATGCCCGCAGCGGTCCGAGCACGGAGATCTGCACCTTCGGTCCGGCCGCTCGGTCGGCGGCGCTGCGCGGCACCGGGCTCGCCACCTGCGTACGGGGGCCGCAGCCGGGGGCGACCAGTCCGCAGTCGAAGGCGTGGACGATGGCGGCGGCCCGGTCGCGCAGCCCGAGTTTCACGAGGATTCGCGCGAGGTGTCCGGCCACGGCGTCCTCGGAGACGGCAAGGGCGGCGGCGATCTCGTCGTCCCGCAGGCCGCAGCCGACCGCGTGGAGCACCTTGCGCTCTTGATGCCCGAGCACGGCGACGCTCGGCCGGCTGGTGGTGGCGGTCGTCGGCATCGCTGCTCCCTGTGCTCTGGGCCGGCCGGTCTGGCGGACGCCGTCGACAAGGTAGTGAGGGGAGCGCCGGGCAGGGAATCCGGAACGATCCGGAGTAGCACGCGCGACGGTCCCCGATGGACCGGCGCGCGCCTGTGAGCAACACCCGGTACGACGCTGTGATCCTCGCCCCCGGACGGTCCACTGACTCCGGTCCACCCGGGAGTTCCCCGTGCCGGTCAGGGGCAGCGGAGGAGGGTGGGGCGGTCCTTGGTGCGGACGGCGGGGAGCCAGGCGGTGGTGGGGCCGGGGAGGTGGATGCGGTACCAGACGGTGGAGGTGAGGTCTTCCTCGTTGATGACGGGCAGGCCGGTGGGGAGTTGGCAGTCGGCGTCGAGGGTGTCGTTGTTCCAGACGCGCGTGGGGATGACGTTCTCGGCGGTGTAGGGACGCAGGGGGTCGACGGCGAGACCGAGGCTGCACCGGGGATCGCGGTCGGTGCGGTCCTGGCAGCCGCGTTCGGCGTTGAAGACCCGGATGCGGGCGGGGTGTGCGGCCGGGTCGGGGCGCGGCCAGAGGGCGGTGGCGGTGACGGCGGCCGTGGCGCAGGCGGCGAGGGCGAGCAGGGCGGTGCGCGGCCGTGGCCGGCGTGGGCGGCGGCCGGACTGGTGGGCGCGGATCCGGGCGAGCAGGCTTTCGGCGGTGTGCGGGGCGCGGGCGGCGTGGGTGGGGGCGAGGCAGTCGGCGGCGAGGGCGCGCCAGAACGGGGGGACGGCGGGGGCCAGGCGCAGGGCGGCGCGGCCTTCGGCGTACTGCTGGGCGGCGGCGTTGCGGGCGGTGGGGGTGGCGCCGGGGAAGGGCGGGACGCCGGCGGCGAACACCTCGTGGATCACGATGCCGAGCGCCCAGATGTCGGCGGTGGTGCGGATCTTGACGCCGTGTTCGCCGAGCGGTGCCTTCCAGCGCTCCGGCGGGAGGTAGTCGGGGGTGCCCATGGGCGCGCAGTGGCCGTGGGTGCCGGTGAGTTCGATGGCGAGGCCGAAGTCGGAGAGGCGGACCTCGCCGTCCCGGCCGATGAGGACGTTCTCGGGTTTGAGGTCGGTGTGGACCCAGCCGGAGCGGTGCAGGTGGGCCAGGCCCTCGCAGATGCCGGCGATGATCCGGGCGCCCCGGGCCTCGTCGACGCCGGTGGCGAGCAGGTCGCGCAGGGTGCACCGGGCGCGCTCCATGACCAGGACGATCGAGCCGTCGAGCGCGGGGCGGTCGGGGGCGGCCAGGGTGAGGGTGTCGAGCAGGCGGACCAGCCGGGGGTGCGGGGCGGTGCGGGCCAACTCGGCTTCACGGTGGGCGGCTTCGGCGACCTGGCGGGCCTGGCGGGGGGCGAGTCCGGCGGTCGGCAGCACCTTGAGGGCGATCGTGTCGTCCACCCCGTCGGCGCCGTCCGAACCAGCAGTGCCCTCGGCCCGGCGGGCGGCGTAGACGGTCGCCCAACCGCCCTCGCCGATGGGCCCGGTGACGGTCCACTCGCCGACCCGGTGGCCGGGCGGCAGCAGCTCCTCGCCGTCCCCACAGAAGGCCAGATCGTGCACCATCGGAGCCTCTCCCTATCGTCCGGGCTCGGCGGCTTCGGGGCGCGGCAGGAGCGCGAGGTGCTCCTCGCGGACGATGCCGAACTTCAGGGCGATTCCGACGACGGCCTCGCGTTTGCCGTTGCGGCGGTCCGCGCGGCCCGCGTCGCCGGGCATGTCGATACGGAGTTTCTCGTCGGCGAGGTAGTCGAGGTGCGAGCTGACCGCGCGGGCGGTGAGCCGGGCGCAGGCGGGGTGGCCACGCAGCCGCGCGACCACCTGGGGGGTGGTGGGCACGGCGGCGGGGGAGCGGTCGCGCAGCCACGGTTCACAGAGCGCGACCAGGACCAGGAAGTAGGTGGCGGTCTCGTCCAGCGAGTACGCCGTCATGGTGCGGCTCTCCCAGGAGCCGGCGCCGCGGGCGTGCGGGTCCAGGTAGACGTGGTCGGGTGCGAACACCTGGAAGGACAGCGGCGTTTCACGCCGCGAGGGCAGCACCACCCGGGAGAACTCGAACGGGATCGGTGCGCCGATCCGCCGCGGCGGCACCCGCAGGTACTCGCCGGCACCCTCCGGGTTCTCCACCAGGTAGGCGTGGGTGCTGCTGAGGTTGCTCAACTGCCAGTGGTCGTCGGTCGCGTGGATCTCGCCGGCGAGCCGGGAGACCGTCTCGTCGCCGAGTCGGAGCTCCACCGGCGTGCCGGCGGAGCCGCGGCCGAAGCGCGCCCGCTCTCCCGGGCCGAGCCGCAAGGTCACCGCGTCCTCGCCGTTCCCCTCCGGCAGGTGGACGAGAATCCCGCTCACCGTTCCTCCGTCCCGCGCACCGCTCCCCCGTTTCGCGTGCCGACCGTTGCCAGACGGACGAACGCTACCTCTTTGCGCATGACGATAAACCGTACGGTGGCGCAGGCCACTTGACGGGGAAACCGGGGCGCGGTCGCGCGGGGCGTGCCGGCAGTGGGAGCCGATGCGCCGTCAACAGGGGCCGAAGCAGGGGGTGCGGGACCACGCGGTACCGGCCCGGTCCTTCAGCGGCGATGGCCGGCTCGGGCACCGTGGTCGGTGGTCGCGTGGATGGCGTGGCGACGCGCCGGAGTTCACTCGAACGAGTGATTGTTACTCTGCGCACATTGTCGGACACTCAACGTATTCGGGGAGTTCGTGGGAGCTCTCCCGGGGCGAGGGGAGTCGTCATGACTGCAGCCGAATCTTCCAGCACCGAGGTGCCGCGGATCGCGAACAGTTCGCAGGCCGCCGAACGGGACCAGAGCCTCGCGGCGATCGGCGGCAACGTCGGCGCCGTGTGGCGGGGTTGGTGGACGTGGACCCCGGGGAACGGGACGTTCAACCTCCAGATCGCCTGGAACGCCATCGGGATCGACTCGACGGTCGTCATCACGGCCTCCGAGATCGACGGCAACGGGAACCGGTTCGTCGGCGCGGCGCCCTTCCAGGTGTCGAGCATCGCCCCCGGCAACGGCGTGGTGACGTTCAAGATCAACATCGGCTGGAGCAGCCCGCTGCGGATGCGCACCGACGTCCTGGTCCTCAACTGAGCACCGCTCTCCGGTCGCACCGGCCGGGGACCGCGCCGGTCCGGTGACGATCGGCAGGGCCCGCCCCGTGGCGGCTCCGGGTTCGCCCGAGCCGCCACGGGGCGCCCGTCTTCCCCGCAGAAACCCTCCCGCCGCAGAGCCCGGTCGAGCGCAACTGCCCGTCCGGGACGGCCCCTAGGGCGTGGGCAGGGTGGCGAGCCCGGAGTGCGCCGTGTCAACCCCGCAGCACCTGACTGAATGTCACAGTCCGATCCTCATGTTGTCCTGACGATTGTGACGCCACGCCTGCCACCGAAAGCCGTCGGCCGACCGTCCTCTGGTGTGTCCACGCAGTCAGCACACACCGCCACCGAGGAGCCACCATGTCCGTCCGCCGTCGTCGCCCGCTGCTCGTCTCCGCCGTCCTCGTGGCCGGGGCGGGGCTCGCATTGACCGCCTGCGGGCCCGACAACGCCGACTCGGCCGGCGGCACGACGGCCGCCTCGCCCGCCACGGTGGCCGCCGCGCCGTCGCGGGCGGGCAGCCCGACCGCCGGTGCTTCCGCAGCGGGCGCGCCGGCCACGGGAGCGGCATCGCCCACCGCTCCGCACGCGGCGCGTACGCCGTCCGGCGCGAGCCCGTCGAGCAGCGCCCGGCCCGACGGCGGGAGTGCCGCGGCCGGCGCCCACCCGTGCGACATCGGCAACCTCTCGATCCACGTGACGGCACGCGCCGGGGCACCCAGCCAGCGGGTGATCGAGGTGCACAACACCGGTGCGACCGCCTGCAGTCTGAGCTCCACCCCGGGGGTCGACCTGGGCAACTCCACCGCCCGCGACCAGAGCAACAACATCAAGCCGATACTCGCCAGCGGCACCTTGCGGTTCCCCGTCCCGGCGGGCCAGAGCGCCTACGCCGTGATCGACCTCGACCCGAGCGGCGCCACCACCGGCACCGCCCCCGGCATCAACGAGCTCAACGTGCTGGTCGACGACGAGGGCACCAACATGCCCCTCGCGAACACCCGGAACTTCCCGCTCAACGGCGACGCGCGGGTCCTGAACCCCCAGATGGGCATCTACCGGGCCAGCGTGGCGGAAGCGGTCGCCTCCATGGCGGCCGCCGGCAAGTAGCCCCGCCGGCCGCCGAACTCCGGGCGGGCACGGGGCCGATCACCCTCGTCCCGCAGAGCCCGGCCACGGCGGCCATCGCGGACGAGAACGGGCAGCAGGTCGCGAGCGCGTCCTGGACCCGGGATCCGTCGGACAGCGCCCTGCGCGACGAGGACCCCGACGAGCGGACGAGCGGGGAGTAGGCGCCCCATGTGGCTCGTGCTCTGTGACCCCGGCGACCTCGCGGGGATGTGGGCGTACGCGGGGCTGCGGCGGCGCGGACTGGCCCCGCTGGAACTGCTCTCCCCCGGGGACCTGCTCTTCTCGGCACGGTCGGTGCACCGCGTCGACGAGTCCGGCGCGAGCTTCGAGGTCGACCTGCCGGACGGGCGCGTCCTGGCCAGCCGCGACGTCGACGGCGTGCTCAACCGGGCGGGCTACGCCCGGGTCGGGGCGCTCGCGTTCGCCACCGAGGCCGACGCCGGCTACGCGCGGGAGGAGTTGGGCGCGCTCCTGCTCAGCCTGCTCGGGTGCCTCGCCCCGGTCGCGGTCAACCGCCCCTGTGCGACCGGACTTTCGGGCGCGTGGCGGCCGCCCGCGGAGTGGACCGTGCTCGCGGCTCGGGCGGGGCTGCCGGCGGCGCCGGTGCGACTGTCGAACCGCTCGGAACGGGAGCCGCCACCGCCGGGGCCCGACGAAGGCCGCGTGCTGGTGCTCGGCGAGCAGGTCTTCGGTGCGCGGGTTCCGGACGAGTACGCGCAGGCGTGCGTCCGGCTCGCGCGGCTCGCCGGGACCGACCTGCTGGGGATCGACCTGCGTCGCGACGGCGGCCACCGGACGGTCTTCGGGGGAGCGGACCCGATGCCCGACCTCCGCCTCGGCGGTGACGCGTTCCTGGACCGCCTGCTCGACCGCCTCACCGCGCTGCCGGCGGCCTTCCGGTGATCACCGTCTGCGGCATCGCGAGCGAGTCGCCGATCGCCCGGGTCACCGCCGAACTCGACGGCCTCGCACTGCCCTACACCGTCCTCCACCAACGACGCTTCGCGGACCTGCCGTTCGAGATCGAGGTCAGCGGCACCGGGATCCGGGGTCGGCTGGGCCTGAACGGCCGATCCGTCGACTGCGCCGAGGTGACCGGCATCTACTCCCGGCTGATGGACTGGCGCCGCCTGCCCGAACTGCGCGACGCGGGCGGGGACGTCGAGCGGCACTGCCGGTCCTGGCACGCGGCCCTGAGCATGTGGATCGACCTCGCCCCGGGGTGCGTGATGAACCGGGCGGAGGCGATGGCGTCGAACCTGTCCAAGCCCTATCAGGCGCAGCTCATCCGGGAGGCCGGATTCCGGGTGCCGGAGACCCTGGTCACCAACGACCCCGAGCTCGTCCACGAGTTCCGGGCGCGCCACGGCGAACTGGTCTACGAGTCGATCAGCTGCCTGCGCTCCATCGTCCAGCCCCTCGACGCCGCCGCGATCGACCGGCTGCCGCTCATCCGCGCCTGCCCGGTGCAGTTCCAGCGGTACGTCAAGGGCGCCGACATCCGGGTGCACACCGTCCCCGGCGAGGTGTTCGCCACCCGGATCGAGACCGACCGCGTCGACTACCGCTACGCCCACCGCGACGGCGGCCGGGCCGACCTCTCCCCGTGGCAGCTGCCCGACGACCTGGCCGAGCGCTGCCTGCTCCTGGCCGAACGGCTCGGGCTGGCCCTCGCCGGCATCGACCTGTTGCTGGCCGACGACGGCGAGGTCTACTGCTTCGAGGTCAACCCCAGCCCGGCCTTCAGCTACTTCGAGTCCTGCACGGGCCAGCCGATCGCCCGCGCCATCGCCCTCTCCCTCGCCCGTCGCTGAGCCCGTCGCTGAGCCCGAGCCGCGTCACCGCGCGGCGCTCGGCTGCGTGTTTGCCCGTCCATGGATGTTCATTTCTGCTTATTTTGACTGACCTATTGTCAACTGTGAGCAGCAGAGCGTAGAAACGCTCTCGGCTGTCCGGACCGGCCGCTCCATCCGAGGCTCAACCGACACTATGAGGTTGCCCATGGCTCCCCCCATCGCCCGGCGACTGCGTGCTGCTCTCGCCGGCACCTGCGCGCTCGCCACCGCGTCCGCAGGACTGCTAGTGACGGCCCCCACCGCCACCGCCGCCCCTGCCCCAGCCGTCGCCTCCAGCGCGGGCTCGGCCGGCGCGGCGGCCCAGTACCCGAACTACGCCCCGACGCCGCCCATGGGCTGGAACGACTGGTCCTACTACCAGTGCGGCATCGACGAGAAGGTGATCCTCGACAACGCCCGCGCGCTGGTCAGCAGCGGTCTGGCCGCCAAGGGCTACGACACCGTCACCACCGACGACTGCTGGATGGCCCACAGCCGCGACGCCTCCGGCACACTGGTCTCCGACCCCGTCAAGTTCCCGCACGGCATGGACTACGTCGGCGCCCAGATCCACGCGCTCGGGCTGAAGTTCGGGATCTACGAGGACGCCGGCACCGCCACCTGCGGCGGCTACCCCGGCTCCCTGAACCACTGGCAGCAGGACGCCGACCTCTTCGCCGCCTGGGGCGTGGACTACGTGAAACTCGACGGCTGCAACGTGCCCGACATCGCGGGACAGACCAGCGAGCAGACCTACCACGACGCCTACGCGGCGATGAGCCGGGCGATGCTGAACACCGGCCGCCCGATGGTCTACTCGGTGTCCGCCCCGGCCTACTTCGAGGGCGGGGCCGACTGGCGCACCGTCATCGGCTGGTCGGCGCAGGTCGGCAACCTGTGGCGCGAGGGCGCGGACACCGCGCTCGGCCAGGAGAGCGGCGCGGCGAAGTGGAACGCGATCACCTACAACTACGGCTACAACGTCGGCCTGGCCGACCTGCAGAGCCCCGGGCGCTGGAACGACCCCGACTTCCTGCTCGCCGGTGACGCGGGCCTGACCCGTGACGAGATCCAGAGCCAGATGTCGCTGTGGTCGGTGATGGCGGCGCCGCTGATCTCCAGCACCGACCTGAGCCACCTGTCCGCCGACGCGCTGGCGGTGCTCGGCAACGCGGACGTGATCGCCGTGGACCAGGATGCGCTGGGCGTCCAGGGCCGCATCGTCCAGCAGGGCAGCGGCTACCACGTCCTGTCCCGGCCGCTGGCCAACGGCGACCGGGCCGTGGCGCTGTTCAACTCCTCCGACTCCGCGCAGACGATCACCACCACGGCCGCCGCCGCGGGCCTGGCCCACGCCTCCTCGTACCGGCTCCAGGACCTGGTGACCAAGAACGTCACCCAGAGCACCGGCACCATCTCCGCCGACGTCCCGCCGCACGCCACGGTGCTGTACCGGGTCCGCGCCGGAGGCACCGACCAGGTGCAGCCCGCCACCGCGATCACCTGGAAGGACGTCAGCACTCCCGCTGCACCCGGCACCTACCAGGTCAGCCTCACCGACCTCGGTTCCACCGGCCTGTCCGACACCCGGCTGTCCGTGACGGCGCCCCAGGGCTGGCGGGTCTCTCCCGCGAGCGCGGACCTGAAGCGGGTGCGTCCCGGCGCCAGTGCCTCGGCCACCGTCACCGTGACCGCGCCCAAGGCCGCGCCCGGCACCACCGTCTCCACGATCACCGCCACCGCCACCTACCGCGCGGGCGCGGCCGGCGCCGGATCGGTCAGCGGCCCGCTGACGCTCACCACCACCGTCCCCTACCCCGGCCTCGCGGCAGCCTTCAACAACGTCGGCGTGACGAAGGAGAGCGACCCCGCCCCGGGCGACTTCGACTCCACCGGTGACAGTTACTCCGCCGACGCGCTGGCCAAGGTCGGGGTGAGCCCCGGATCCACCGTCACCGCCAACGGCCTGAGCTTCACCTGGCCCGCCTCGGCGCCCGGCACCCCCGACAACGTGAGCGCCTCGGGTCAGGCCGTCACCCTCACCGGCCAGGGCAGCGCACTGGCCTTCCTCGGCGCGGAGACCGGCGCGACCTCCGGGCCCGTCACCGTGACCTACACCGACGGAACCACCTCCACGGACACCCTGGGTTTCCCCAACTGGTGCTGCACCCCCGACAACGCGTACGGCGCGCAGACCGCGATCACCACCGACCACCGCAACACCCCGGGCGGACCGGCCAACTACGGCATCAGCTACAAGGTGTTCTCCAACACCGTCCCGCTGACCCCGGGCAAGAGCGTGCAGAGCGTCACGCTGCCCAACGCACCGGCGATCCACCTCTTCGCGCTCTCCTTCAAGCCCTGACATCCCGCCAGCGGCCGGCCCGGCCGGGCCGGCCGCGCTCGTCGGCTGATCGCCACCGTCCGCCGCTGGTCGGCCTCCCCCTGATCGGGTCCGGCGGTCCGGGGCGGGGGCCGGCCCTCGGGCCCGCCGTTTCTACGGCTCGCTCGGCTTCACCGCGAGCCACGACGGATTCAAACTGTCGCTGTGATCGCGTGACGCAACAGCGGCCGCACGGGTTCCTCGGGTGTGACCGAGGAGTGGGCCCGTGCGGCCTGGCCCTGTCCCGCCTTCACGGGCGCCTCGCGTGCACATCTCGGCGTTCTGACGGAGGAGTCGGCCGATCCGTGGCAGGCCCGGTGCGAGTCGGCCTTGCACCGGCGGCGGGGCGGGAAGCGTCGGCGCGCCGCCGGGGCCGGCCGGATGGGGTTGGCGGGGTTGCAGGTTCACGTGTTCGGCCGTTGCCTGGTTGGCGTAGTTCTGACGGCGTCCCGGCGGTGTCGGTCCTGGTCCGTCCGGTCCACCCCCGACTCGGCGGCTGCGGTGGAGGGGGCTGGTTCAGGAGAGCCAGTCGGTGTAGTGGGTGGGGGCGATGCGGGCATCGGTCGGGGCGGTGAGGACGTCGCCGTGGGCGGTGGCGAACATGCCGGCGGTGTCATCGGTGACGACCCGGCGTCCGTCGCCCTTGGCGGTCAGGGTGAGCCGGCCGAGTTCGTCGAGGGGGTAGACGTCGGGACCCGCGATGTTGACGACGCCGTTCAGCGGGCTGCCTGCGGCGACTTCGGCGACCGCGCCGGCCACATCCGAGGCGGCGATCGGCTGGATCGGCGTGCGCGGCAGGCGGATGGTGTCGCCGTCGGCGGTCATGGACAGGGTCGCGTCCATGAACTCCATGAACTGCGTGGCGCGGACGATGGAGTACGGGATCGGTCCGGCCTTGAGGATCTCCTCCTGAAGCACCTTCGCCCGGTAGTAGTCCAGATCGGGCACCTGGTCCACGCCGACGATCGAGAGGATGACGAAGTGCCCGACCCCGCCCTTCCGGCTCGCGGCGAGCAGGTTGTCCATCGAGGTCCGGAAGAAGGCGGGCGAGGCGTCGTCGAAGGTCGGGGAATTCGTCAGGTTGACGACGACGTCGGCGCCCGCCACGGCCGCCTCCAGCCCCCGGCCCGTGATGATGTCCACGCCCGTGGACAGGGAGTGCGGTACGGCCTGGTGCCCGGCAGCGTTCAGGTTCTTCACGACCCGTGACCCGATCAGCCCGGTTCCGCCGATGACTGCGACCTTCATGGCATGCACCTTCTTTCGACGACTGGTGTCCAATATGTGCCTTGCAGCGCTATCCCTCTTGTAGTGCCAACCCTCGACGAACGTGACCGTCTCGGCGAGCGGTGCCCGGCCCGTACGGGATCCAGCACCGCCGGCGGCGTGGTTCGGTCGGTTGCCCCGAGCGGCTCTGCGTGGTGTTCCGGCTCCCGGCTCCGGGGCGTCCGGCCACGGAGCCCGCGCAGGAATCCGTTTGGCGGACCACGGCGACCACTGCTACGTTTCCGGAGGCCGTGCGAGAGAACGAGGAGGTGGTACCCGTGAACGCAGTATCGACATGGGTGCTCCCCTCCGGGGTCACGGTCGGGCGATAGGTCGTCCGGGAGCGCCGTTCCAGAGCCCTCCCGAAAGGCACGACCATGCAGTTCACTTCCGAGCAGCGCCTCGATGACGGCGTTCTCGAACGCGAATTCACCCTCGGCGAGATCCCGGGCACCCTGTGGACGCCTGGATCCGCACCGGCTCCGCTGATCCTGATGGCCCACAACAACGGCCTGCCCAAGGGGGAACCCCGGCTGGTCGCCCGGGCCCGGCACTGCGCGGCGAACGGCTACGCGGTGGCCGCCATCGACGCCCCCGGGGGCGGTGACCGGCCCCGTTCCGCCGCCGCCGAGCAGGCCCGTGCGGACCTCCGCCGGGCGATGCAGGCCGGCGAGCCGGTCGACGAGATCTTCGAGTCCTTCATCGGCCCGCTGGTCGAGAAGGCGGTCCCGGAATGGCGGACCACCCTGGACGCCCTCCTTTCGCTGCCCGAGATCGGCGGCCCGGTGGGGTACTCGGGGTGGACCGCCGTCGGCGTTCGGCTGGCCGTGGTCGAGCCGCGCATCGCGGCCGCCGGCTTCTTCGCCGGGGGTTACGTGCCCCGTGCCCAGCGCGAGGAGGCCCGGCAGGTCACCATTCCGCTGCTGTTCCTGCTGCAGTGGGACGACGAAGGGAACCCCCGGCAGCGAGCCCTGGACCTGTTCGACGCCTTCGGCAGCAAGGAGAAGACGCTGCACGCCAACATGGGCGGGCACGTCGGCACCCCGTGGTTCGAGCTGGAGGACGGGGGCCGCTTCTACGACCGGCACCTGAAGTGAGGCCGGGCCGTCAGGCCGTCAGCAGACGGTAGGTGATGCCGGCCAGGATGCTGCCCGTCGAGGACAGGTCCCGGCCCTCCGCAGCCCTTCACACCGCGGGCCCCTGCCACTCGGCAGGGGCCCGCCCTGCCCGACGCCATGAACTGTTCGATTGCTGCCGAGCTTCGAGTGCAGCCCGGGAAGCGGATGGACACCGAGACGCCGAGAGCAGGGCCCCCGGCGTGCGCCGGGGGCTCCGCGAGTGGAGGTCCTGTCAGGACTCGTGGTCGTACGCCGCAGTGACGGGCGCGTGGTCGCTCCAGCGTTCGGCGTGGGTGGCGGCGCGCTCGACGTAGGCTTCGACGGCCTGGCCCCCCACCGACGCCCCGGCCCTGAACGTCACCCGCAGCCGCCTGGGACGCCTCACCCGCCAAGGCTTCCTCACCCAGCCCAGCCGAGGCCGCTACCAGAAACGGACTTAACGCCCTCTCAGGCGCCCCGAAGACGTGCTCAAGTTCCGTCGCATCCCGTGGACGAAGCCACCGCTCCGCTTCCGCAGCTACCGCCGTGGCGACAGCTACCAGTGCGGGCGAGTCGAGGCGCCACTGCTGCCGGTGGAGCGGAACCTCAGCCGTGTGCGGCCCGGGTTCCTTGGGTCCGCGGTCATCCTGATGGTAGGTCGGCCGAACTTGGGCTGGGTGGCCAGACGTCCGGGGCGAGCACACCTGTGATGTACGCGCAGGCCACCAGGGCGGTGCGGTTGGGGACGTGCCAGCGGCGGGTCAGGCTGGTCAGGTGGTAGTTGACGCCGGCGGCGGTCAGGCCGACCTCCCCGGCGATCTGGGCCGTGGTGGCACCCCGGGCCGCCGCGGCGAGGATGCGTGCTTCGATCGGGCTGACCCGCTCGGGTGGACGGGCGGTCGGCGCGGCGGTCGATCGTTCCAGGACGCGCAGCCAGAGCAGCAGTTTCGGTCCCTCGTCCGGCAGGTCGCTGACCGGCTCGATGGTCAGCTCGCCCTGGCGTTCGGCGCCGTCGGCGGCGGTCCACAGCACCTCGATCGGGTACTGGGAGCGGCGGTGCAGCCGGACGGCCTCCACCACCGGGCGCAGTGGCCTGTTGCCCTGCGGCCGGAGCAGATCCAGGATCTTGCGTCCGCTCAATTGCCCGGGCAGTACGCCCAGTTCGGTGCCCATTGCCCGATTGACGACCATGATGTGTCCGGCCGCCTCGCACACCGCGATCGGCAGCGGCAGGTGGTCGAACAACTGCAGGAACCGGTTGCGCCAGAGGATCGCGAGCTCGCGCGGGTCGTCCGGGAGCGCCGCCCTGGGTGTCAGATCGTGATCCACAACGCACTCCGCTCCGTGGCGCATGCCACATCTGACGTCGTGAAGGCAAGATCGCAGCCGCTGCCGATACTAGACAATCTTATAGTTCGGCGGGTCGGAGAGCCGCCCTGGGAGGCCCAGAGTGGAGAGCGGCCGCCGACGGATCCACCCGTCCGTGCGGCACCGGCGATTCACTACTGCGGAAGGCAACCCGCGTCATGACCGAGACACTGCTACCCCCGCATGCCGTCAGCACCGACGGCCCAATCCCCGTGGTGGACCTCTCCGAGGCCGGCCCGGCCGCCATGTCGACGCTGCGCGCCATGGAGCTGGCCCGGCAGTACGGGCCGGCCTTCGTCCTGCGCGTGCACGGGATCGACGTCCTGATGGTCAGCAGCCTGGACCTGGTCACCGAGCTGGCGGATGAGGAGCGGTTCGCCAAGGCGGTGGGGCTGGGCCAGCAGAACGTTCGGGAGTTCACCGGGGACGGCCTGTTCACCGCCTACAACCACGAGCCCAACTGGCGCAAGGCCCACGACATCCTGATGCCGGCCTTCGCCCTCGGCTCGATGCGCACCTACCACCCGGTGATGCTGCGGGTCGCCCGCCGCCTGATCGAGTCCTGGGACCGCCAGGCAGCCGCCGGTGAGGCCGTGGACGTGTCCGGCGACATGACCCGAATGACCCTGGACACCATCGGACTGGCCGGGTTCGGCTTCGACTTCGGCTCCTTCGAGCGCGCCGAGCCGCACCCGTTCGTCGAGGCCATGGTGCGCTGCCTGGAATGGGCGATGACCCGGATGGTCCGGATCCCCGGCGTCGACTACTCCGAGCGGGACGAGGCGTTCCGGGCCGACGCCGACTATCTCGCCTCGGTGGTCGACGAGGTGATCGCCGCCCGGACCAAGGGGGAGGGGCGGGGCCGGGCCGAGGGGGAGGGGCGGGGCCGGGCCGAGGACCTGCTTGGTCTGATGCTCGAAGCCACCCACCCGGTGGACGACACCACGCTGGACGCGGAGAACATCCGCAAGCAGGTGATCACCTTCCTGATCGCCGGCCATGAGACCACCTCCGGCATGCTCGCCTTCGCCCTGTACCACCTGGCCAAGCACCCGGCCGCGCTCCGGCTGCTCCAGCAGGAGGTGGACGGGCTGTGGGGCGACCAGGCCGATCCGGAACCGTCGTACGAGGACATCGGCCGCCTGCGCTACACCCGCCAGGTGCTCCTCGAGTCGCTGCGCCTGTGGCCGACCGCTCCGGGGTTCAACCGGGGGGCCCACGAAGACACCCTGCTCGGCGGCCGGATCCCGCTGCGCGCCGGACAGCCCGTGATGGTGGTGACCCCGATGCTGCACCGCGACCCGGTCTGGGGCGACAACCCGGAACTGTTCGACCCCGCCCGGTTCGACCCGGAGGTCGAAGCGGCCCGCTCCCTGCATGCCTTCAAGCCCTTCGGCACCGGCGAACGCGCCTGCATCGGACGGCAGTTCGCCCTGCACGAGGCCACCATGCTGCTCGCCATGCTGGCCCACCGCTACCGGCTGATCGACCACACCGACTACCAGCTCAGCATCAAGCAGACCCTCACCATCAAGCCCGACGACTTCACCCTCACCCTGGCCCGACGCACGCCCGTGGTACGCCCTCTCACAAGCGCCCAGGCCGGACCGACCGACGGCGCGCTGCCCGCCCGGGTCCGCCAGGGCACCGGACTGCTGCTCCTGCACGGCTCCAACTACGGCACCTGCCGAGAGTTCACCCGGCAACTCGCCGACGCGGCCACCGAACTCGGCTGCGACACCGCCGTCGCCCCGCTCGACGCGCACACGGGCACGCTGCCCACCGACCGGACCGTGGTGATCACCGCGGCCTCGTACAACGGCCAGCCCACCGACGACGCGGCGGACTTCGTCCGGTGGCTGGAGACCGCGAGCGAGGGCGCCACGGACGGGGTGAGCTACGCGGTGCTCGGCGTCGGCGACCGCAACTGGGCCGCCACCTACCAGCGCATCCCCACCCTGATCGACGAGCGGTTGGCCGCCCTCGGCGGCACCCGGCTGCTGGAGCGGGCCGAGGCGGACGCCTCCGGCGACCTGGCGGGCACGGTGAAGGCGTTCACCGCCGCGCTGCGCACCGTCCTGCTGGAGCGCCACGGCGAGCCGGGCAGCACCGCCGCCGTACCCGAGGCCGAAGGGTACCGGGTCACCGAGATCACCGGCGGCCCGCTGGACGCGCTGGCGGCCCGGCACGGCATGACCGCGATGACCGTCAGCTCGGTCGACAGCCTGACCGACCCGGCCTACCCGAGGGTCAAGCGCCTGGTCCGGCTGGCGCTGCCGGACGGCCAGACCTACCGCACCGCCGACCACCTCACCGTGCTCCCCGCCAACGACCCCGTTCTGGTCGCACGCGCCGCCCGGGTGCTGGGCGTCGACCCGGGCACCGTGCTCAACATCGTCGCGCCCCGCAGTACCGGCCTGGCCGTCGACCGGCCGCTCACCGTACGGGAGTTGCTCACCCACCACGTCGAGCTGCAGGACCGCCCGACCGCCGACCAGCTGGCCGCCCTGGCCGAGCTCAACCCCTGTCCGCCCGAGCGGGCCGCGCTGCGGGCCGTCCCCGCCGACGATCCCCGGACACTGCTCGACCTCATCGAGGACCACCCCGCCCTGCGCGAGACGCTGACCTGGCCCGTGCTTCTGGAACTGCTGCCCCCGATCCGGCCGCGCCACTACTCGGTGTCATCCTCGCCGGCCACCGCCCCGCGCCGGATCGACCTGATGGTCTCGCTGCTCGAGGCTCCCGCCCGCTCGGGCCGGGGCACGTACCGGGGTACCGGCTCCGGCCACCTCGGGCGGATCCGGCCCGGCGACACCGTCTTCGCCCGGATCCAGCCGTGCCGCGAGGCGTCCCGGATCGACCACCGCACCCCGGTGATCATGATTGCCGCCGGCACCGGTCTGGCCCCGTTCCGGGGCGCCATCGCGGACCGCCGCGCACTGCTCGCCTCCGGCGCGGAACTGGCCCCCGCCCTGTGCTACTTCGGCTGCGACCGCCCGGACGCCGACTACCTGCACGCGGACGAGCTGCGCGCCGCCGAGCTGACGGGGGCGGTCTCGATGCGCCCGGTGTTCAGCGAGGTCCCGGTGAACGGGCTGCGCTTCGTGCAGCACCGGATCGCGGCCGAGGGCGCGGAGCTGTGGCAGCTGCTGCAGGCCGGGGCCGAGGTGTACGTCTGCGGGGACGGCGCACGGATGGCACCCGGCGTGCGCGGTGCCTTCCAGGCACTCTACCTGGACCACACGCCTGCCACGGACGAGGCTGCCGCTGGGAAGTGGCTTCAAGAACTGGTCCGGCAGGGCAAGTACGTCGAGGACGTTTACGCCGGCTGACGGCCGATGCTCAGGGGTTCGAGGACAGAGCCCCGGGTCCCTGAAACCGGGTGCCCTGGCCGGGTCGGCCAGGGCACCCGCATGCATGGTCGGGCCAAGCCCTTATCGCCGGCGAACTGCCCGACGAGTAGGTACGGGTCGGTCGCAAGGCGACACTGGGGCACCATCTCCGCAGGTTCAGAGGGCGGCTCCGCTCCATAGATGCCTGCTGATCACGGTTTGGGCCAGCCGCTCGGGACAAGCTCGGCCCAACATGCTGACTTGATAGGGAAGCACATGCCCCCAGCCTGCCACCTGACGACGTCACACTGTGTCAGCAGGCCAGTGGCGCGCGGCGGTGGGTCACAGCTACTCTTCCAGCCGGACGGCCTCCTCCAGGCAGTCCCGTGCTCCTTGTAGATCGCCGTCCATCTGCCGAAACAGCGCCGTGGACGGGGGTCAGTACCAGGAGCTGAGGGGTGGGATGGCTTCGCGGATGAGCGTGACTGTTTGTGTCGGGGTGAGTCGGCCGTGGTCGGAGCCGAAGTCCGGGTCGCGGATGAAGATCCAGGACCGGTACTGCCAGGGCTTGAGCGCGTCCTGGCGCAACCAGCGGCGCACCGTGGACGCGGAGATGCTGTCGGTGATCTGGTGCGCGGTCAGCTCTGCGGCCAGCTCAGGGCAAGACCAGCGCGACAACGGGACCCCGGTCTCGGCCGGGAGCTGGCAGGCCAGGGCCTTGGCCTCGGCGACCTGCACGGGGGTGAAACGTGCCGGGCGCCCCGAGCGCCTGCGGTCGGCCAGGGCTGGCAGCCGGCCGTCGGCGAAGCGGTTGCGCCAAGTCCGTACGGTGTCCAGATGCAGGCCCGTCTCGCGGGCGATGTGCGCATTGGGGCGCCCGCGGGCTGTGTGCAGCACGATCGCGGCCCGCTGCCGGACCTGGTACGCGGTCTTGTGGCCGTAGGCCGCCTTCTTCAACCGCTCACGTTCAGCGTTGGTCAGGACGATCGGACGGGCGAGGGCAACAGGCATGGCAAGCAGGCCGATCGGGAGAAGTGGATCACCGGGACCGCAGTCTGCCGTGCCCGTGCCGGGACTCGTCGGACAGGATGACCGTCATACCCACGCCCCCGGATGCCACAAGGCCACCGTCCTATTGTTGACTGATGCGCGCACACCATATTGACCGCCCAGCCGATCTCGACGTCGTCCGTGAGTCCTATGACCAGGTGGCCGACAACTACGCCCACATGGTGGTGACGACGGGCATGGGTGACATCCGTCGCCATCCCTGGCTCAAGGCGTCGATCGACGCCTTCGCCGACAGCGTGGGCGAGCTCGGGCCCGTCCTCGACGTCGGTTGCGGCCCCGGCACGGTGACCGGTTACCTCGCCGAACGCGGGCTCGACGTATCCGGGGTGGACCTCTCTCCCCGCATGATCGAGAACGCGCGCCGTCTTCATCCGCAATGCCGCTTCAGCGTCGCCTCCGCCACCGAGCTCGACCTCGGTGAAGCCTCCCTCGGCGGCGTGCTCGGGTGGTGGTCACTGTTCAACCTCCCCCGCGATGTCCTTCCACAGGTCCTCGCCCATTTCGCGCACGCCCTGAAGCCGGGCGGGCACTTCATCGCCGCCACACACGTCGGTGACGAGGATGTGGTGCGCACCGAGGCCTACGGAGGAGTGCCCGTTCGTTGGACCACGCACAAGTGGCGGCCGGAACAGCTCGTGGACCTGATCGAGCAGGCCGGACTACACCCGGTCGCCGAACTCCGGCTCCCTGCGGATGAGCAGACCGGGCCGGGCGTGGTCGTCATGGCCAAGCGCCCCGTCTGAGGACCCCAGGCCCCCGAGGCGGCACGCCCTGGACTGCGTCTGCTCCCTCTACCTCGCAGCCCCCGACATCTGACTAGCTCCACCCGACGCCGCCTCCGGAGTCAACCCCCGAAGGACTTCCGGAGGCGACCACTACTGACTTCGGCGCTTCGGGGTGATTGGCCTGTTCGTGTAGCTGACTGACGGTCATCTGCGCGCTATGCCGTTGGTATGCGCTATGCGGATGAG
>NZ_JARXYZ010000020.1 GCF_029894125.1 Kitasatospora sp. MAA19 | reverse complement strand
TGGGATTGAACCAGTGACCCCTACCGTGTCAAGGTAGTGCTCTCCCGCTGAGCTAATCGCGCCTGGTGTGGCGGTCCTGCAGCAGACCCCGAAGGATCCGACGTGCGCGATACTGGGATTGAACCAGTGACCCCTACCGTGTCAAGGTAGTGCTCTCCCGCTGAGCTAATCGCGCCTGGTGTGGCGGTCCTGCAGCAGACCCCGAAGGGCCCGACGTGCGCGATACTGGGATTGAACCAGTGACCCCTACCGTGTCAAGGTAGTGCTCTCCCGCTGAGCTAATCGCGCGGGGAGGTCTTCCGGTGGAACCGGTCGAACCTCTTGGAGGTGGAGACGGGATTTGAACCCGTGTACACGGCTTTGCAGGCCGTTGCCTCGCCTCTCGGCCACTCCACCAGGCAACACACGAGGAACGATCTTACACTGTTCCTCATCGAGCGGACGACGAGATTCGAACTCGCGACCCTCACCTTGGCAAGGTGATGCTCTACCAACTGAGCCACGTCCGCCTGTCTCCCGGGATCTTCACCGCTTTTCTTCGGCTGCGCTCCCTGGCGACGTGTTGAACTCTAGCGGATTCCCGGGCCAGCTAAAAATCCGTTCCCGCAGCGTGCCGAGGGGATGCCCGTCGAGCACCTCCCCGTCGACCCCCGGAGCCGGTCACCGGCCGCCACCTGCGGCGCTTCCGGACGATCATCCGCCGGTCACCCGGCGCACACCCGTGCGACGCCCGCCGGTGCTCACGCCCCGGGCCGGGCCCGCACCTCCGACCTACACTTCAGGCACCGCCGCCCAGCACGACCGCGCAGGAGAACCGTGTCCGGCCCCATCGACCCCCGCACCCCGCTCGCCCGATTCGGCGGCCGCCTGGCCACCGGTCTGCGCGACGTCACCTCGGACCCGGCCGCCCTGGACTCCACCGGCTACTGGGCCGTCGCCTACGACTTCGAGGGCCGGCTGACCTGCGCCCGCTTCGACGACGTCCGCCCCGCCCCCGCGCCGCCCTCAGGGGCAGGCTGGCGCGGACCGGAGGCCGGCGGCTGGCACAGCTCCCTGGACCGGGCCGCCTACACCGCGGGCGTACGCCGCATCCGCGAGCACATAGCCGCCGGCGAGGTCTACCAGGCGAACCTCTGCCGCGTACTGTCCGCGCCGCTGCCCGACCCGGCCCGCAGCGACGTGGACGCCCTCACCGGCCTCCTCGCCCGCGGCAACCCCGCCCCCTACGCCGGCACCATCCGCCTGCCCGAGCACGGGGTCGAGATCGCCACCGCCTCGCCCGAGCTGTACCTGCGCCGCACCGGCCGCACCGTCTCCTCCGGCCCGATCAAGGGCACCGGCCGCACCGAGGACGACCTCCTCGACAAGGACCACGCCGAGAACGTGATGATCGTGGACCTGGTCCGCAACGACCTCGGCCAGGTCTGCGCGACCGGCAGCGTCACCGTCCCCGACCTCTGCGCCGTCGAGAAGCACCCCGGCCTGGTCCACCTGGTCTCCACCGTCGAGGGCACCCTGCGCGAGGGCGCCGGCTGGCCCGAACTGCTCGCCGCCACCTTCCCGCCCGGCTCCGTCACCGGCGCCCCCAAGTCCAGTGCGCTGCGGATCATCGACGCCCTGGAGACCGCCCCGCGCGGCCCCTACTGCGGCGCCGTCGGCTGGGTCGACGCCGACCGCGGCGAGGGCGAACTCGCCGTCGGCATCCGCACCTTCTGGCTCGACCGGGCCGACCCCGAGGTCCCCGTCCTGCGCTTCGGCACCGGCGCCGGCATCACCTGGGGCTCCGACCCCGACCGCGAGTGGGCGGAAACCGAACTGAAGGCCGCCCGCCTGGTCGCGATAGCGTCGGGCAGCGAATCCGACCCCACCGGGGCATAGGCCGCACGCACCGCCCCCACCCTCGCCCTAGGAGCAGCCCTCGATGCCGAACCCGACCACCAGCTGGGTCAACGGGACGCTCGTCGACTCCACCGACCCCGCAATCTCGGTCCTCGACCACGGACTCACCACCGGCGACGGGGTGTTCGAGACCATGAAGGCCACCGACGGCCGGGCCTTCGCGGTCACCCGCCACCTCGACCGGCTCACCCGCTCCGCCCGCGGCCTCGGCCTGCCCGACCCCGACCACGACCTGGTCCGCGAGGCCTGCGCCCAGGTGCTCGCCGCCAACCCGGCGCCGCTCGGCCGCCTGCGCGTCACGTACACCGGCGGCAACGCCCCGCTCGGCTCCGAGCGCGGCACCACCGGCCCCACCCTCGTCGTCGCCCTCGGCGCGATCAACCGCCGCCCCGACGAGACCGCCGCCGCCGTCGTCCCGTGGCGCCGCAACGAGCACAGCGCCGTCGCGGGCCTCAAGACCACCTCGTACGCCGAGAACGTCGTCGCCCTGGCCGCCGCCCACCGGGCCGGCGCCTCGGAGGCCCTGTTCGCCAACACCGCCGGCCTGCTCTGCGAGGGCACCGGCTCCAACGTCTTCGTCGTCCTCGGCGGCCGCCTGCTCACCCCCGCCCTCGCCTCCGGCTGCCTGGCCGGCATCACCCGGCAGCTCGTCATCGACTGGTGCGGTGCCGAGGAGGCCGACCTGCCGCTGAGCGCCCTCCAGGACGCCGAGGAGGTCTTCCTGACCTCCACCACCCGCGACGTCCAGGCCGTCACCCGGGTGGACGACCGCGAACTGCCCGGCGTCGGCCCCGTCACCGCCAAGGCCATGGCCGTCTTCGCCGAGCGCAGCGGCGACGACCTCGACCCGTGACCCCCGCCCGGCGCCGGAAGAACCGGCCGCCGCACCGGCGGCGCGCAGCGGCGACACGGGCATAGGGCTCCGGGCGCGGGGAAGGGACCACCACATGACCACGACGCTGCGCCCCGAAGGCCCCGAGACACCCACCGCCGCCGGTGGCCGCACCAGGCGCTGGCAGATCTGCGCCAACGGCCGCCAGGTCGGCGCGCTGCGCACCACCGCCGTCCCGCACGGCAGCCAACTCTGGGGCGAGATAGCAGAGTTGGAAGTCAGAGAAGGCCGCGGTCGGGGCCGCGGCACGTTCGGCGCGCTGGCCGCGGAGGAGGTGCTGCGCGGCTGGGGCTGCACCCGGGTGGATGCCAACATCCCCGAACCGGCACGGATCGCCCGGGCGCTCGCCGCCACCCTCGGCTACACCGAGCGGATGCGGAACCTGGCCAAGCGGCTGACCGCCGCCCCCGCCCTGCCCACCGGCGTCACCGCCGACCGGATCGGGCCCGCGGAGTTCCCGGCCTGGCTCGACGAGACGGCCGAGGGCTACATCCGCTCGCTCGTCGAGTCCGGCCTCAGCGAGGAGCAGGCCCGCGCCAAGTCGCACCTCGACCACCTGCGCCAGCTCCCGCAGGGCGCCGACAGCCCCGGTGTCGTCCTGCGCCGCCTGCGCGCGGCCGGCGGGTCCGAGCCGCTCGGCTCGCTCTGGGTGGACCTCCACCTGCGCGACCTGCCGGGCGGCGAGCCGCTGGCCTGGGTGATGGTCGTCGAGGTGTCCCCGGCCCACCGGGGCCGGGGACACGGCCGGACGCTGATGCTGCTCGCCGAACGCGAGTGCCTGGCCGCCGGGGTGCACAACCTCGGGCTCAACGTCTTCTCCGACAACGAGGTCGCGATCCGGCTGTACGCCTCGCTCGGCTACCGGGTCACCAATCGCATCTACGGAAAGTCGCTGTGACCCGACATGTCGTCAGGAAGCCTTCGCCGCCTCGATGACGGCCACGATCCGGTCCCGCAGGCCGTCCTGGCTCTGCCCGCCGTCCAACCGCGTCCCGCCGATCACGTACGTCGGCGTGCCCGTGACACCGATCGCCCGGCCCTCGGCCTGGTCGGCGTCCACGGTGAGCATGTGCCGCCCGTCGATCAGCGCGGTGTCGACCTCCTCGGCGTCCACCCCGACCGCCCGGGCCACCTCCAGCAGCACCTGCTGCCCCCGTGCGTCCAGTTCCTCGACCCGGGCCAGCAGCGCCTCCACGAACGGCCAGCCCAACCCCTGCGCGAACGCCTCCTCGGCGGCCTCCGCGGCCGCGTAGGCGTGCTTGTGCTTCTCCAGGGGGAAGTGTCGGACCTCGACGGGCAGCGCGTCGCCGTACTGCGCGCGCAGCGCCCGTACGTCGTCCAGCGCGGTGCGGCAGTCCGGGCACTGGAGGTCGCACCAGAACTCGAGCCGGGGGAGGGAACCATCGATCATTCCCCCAGTGTTTCACTAGTGGGCGCCCGCTCCGGCCGACGGTGCGCCCCTGCGAAGGCCGACAGGGAGGCAGTGATGACCAGGACGACCGGACACGAAGGGGTGCAGCCGTGCTGACCGCGGCGATCAGCTTCGCCCTCACGGCGGGCGGGGTGGCCGTCGCCGGTCTGCGGGCCTACCGGCGGCGCTTCCTGTCCGCGACCCGCTGGCTGGCGGTGGCCCTCATACCGGTGGGGCTCTACCTGACCGGCCTGTTCCCGGTGGCCCGGACGATCGGCAGCGAGTTCGCCGCCTGGGCCACGAAGCTGGTGTTCGACCCCCGGGTCTGGACCGGCATCGTGCTGCTCGGCGTCTCCGCGGTCCTGCTGGTCACCACCCGCTGGGTGGGCCGCCGGGGCGCCGTGGACTCCGCGCCGGAGCGCCCGGCTGCCGCGGCGCCCGAGCGCCCGGCGGTGGCCTCCGCGCCGCCGAAGAAGCCGGCGGCGGGCAAGCGGGACGACGGCCTCGGCGACTTCACCGACATCGAGGAGATCCTCCGCAAGCGCGGCATCTGAACCCCGCGGGGGAGGGCGGGGCGGCGTCAGACGGAGGGCACGGCCTCCGCCGAGCGCTGTCGCGCCCGGTAGGCGGCGACGTGCAGCCGGTTGCCGCAGGTGCGGCTGTCGCAGTAGCGCCGGGAGCGGTTGCGGGAGAGGTCCACGAAGACCCGCGCGCAGTCCGGTGCCTCGCACCGGCGCAGCCGCTCCCGCTCGCCCGCCATGAGGATGAAGGCGAGCGCCATGCCCAGCTCGGCGGCGAGGTGGTCACCCAGCGCGGCGTGCGGAGCGAAGTAGTGGATGTGCCAGTCGTGGTGGTCGTGGTTGGTCAGCCGCGGCGTCGTACCGGCGGCCGCGACGATCCCGTTGACCAGCTCGGCGGCCTCCGCGGTGGACTCGGTCCGGAACACCTCGCGCAGCCGGGTGCGCAGCTGCTGCACCTTGCGCAGGTCGTCCTCGGTCAGCGAGTCGATCTCGCTGATCTCCTGGCGGACCACGAAGGCGTCCAGCGCGGCCACGTCCGGCAGCTTCTCGGTGCCGCACACCTCGGGTGCGGTGTTGAGCAGCTCGACGAGGATGCTCAGCGCGCACTCGGTGTCATGGGTGATCAGCACGTTGGGGACTCCTCGCGCAGGGGACTCCGGTACCCCGGTCCACGGTTACCCCAGACCATACCGGGCCGTGCGGCGGAAGGGCGGTGGGTTCTTTCGAAGACCTGTACGGATTCCGTCAGGGCCTCTCCGTCGGGCCCCGCCGTCGGGCCTCGTCCGGCCGGACGGGCTCGCGCAGAAGCATCCGGAAAGGCGACGGCGCCCGGCACCGAGGCCGGCCACCCGTATGGATGGCCGGCCTCGGTGCCGGGCGCCTGCGGTGTCGCGGACCCGCACCGGTGGGAGCGGGCCGTTCACCGGCCCCGAGACCGCGTCGTGCGCGGCTGAGTCTGCTGCCGTGCCCCCGAGTAGGACGGCTGCGGTGACGGCAGGAGGTAGCGACCCCGCTGACGGCGGGGCGTGACTGCCTCCGGACGGGGTCAGCTTTCAGCGAGGATGTGGGACAGCTCCCGGTCGAGGTCGAAGTGGCGGTGTTCGGTGCCGGGGGGCACCGCGGCGTCCGTCCGCTTGAGGAACGACTCAAGCGCCCGGGCCGGGGCCTCCAGCAGGGCTTCTCCTTCCGGAGAGCTCAGCGCGATGCAGACCACCCCTTGCCCGTGGCTGCGCGACGGCCAGACCCGGACGTCGCCGGTGCCCGTGGGTCGGTGCAGCCCCTCCGCAAGGAGATCTCGGGCGAACACCCACTCCACGGTCTCGTCCGCGCCCGTGTGGAACGTGGCGTGCACGGCGTAGGGGTCGGCGGTGTCGTAGCGCAGGCCCGCGGGGACGGGCAGTGAGGACTCGCTGGACACGATGAGGCGCAGGTGCAGCTCGCAGCTGACCGTGGTGTTCATAAGCGCCATGGCCTTTCGCTCAGTGTGCGCTCGGGGAATCGCACGTCGGCGAACGGACCATCCCACCCCCAAGACCGATGTAAACCCCTCTGTCCCGATTCGGGCGCGAGTCGTACCCCTTACGGCGCATTGCGGAATCGTCCCGGAGTCGAGGGGTCGGGCATTACCGGGCCGCTTCTCGGTTAGTTTCCTGGCATGACTGTGCGAAACGACAAGACCGGCAAGAACACGGGAACGGGTGAAGCGGTCACGGCGGATGACGCAGCCGGCTCCGCGGCCGTCGACGGCGGCCGGGCGGTCGGCTCCCGCGCCCCGGCGTTCGTCCGCCGCTCACGGCCGCTGCACCTCACCTGGCAGGTGGTGATCTTCCTGGCCGGCCTCGCCGTGGTCGTGCTCGGCGTGATCATGCTGCCGCTGCCCGGCCCCGGCTGGGTGGTGATCTTCCTGGGCATGGGGATCTGGGCCACCGAGTTCGTCTGGGCCCAGCTGGCACTGCGCTGGACCCGCCGCAAGGTCGCCGAGGCCGCCCAGCGCGCCATGGACCCGCGGGTGCGCCGCCGCAACCTCACCGTCACCGCGATCGGCCTCGTCGCGCTCGTCGGGATCGGCGGCTGGTACGTCGCCCGCTACGGCCTGGTCGTCCCCTGGCAGGCGGGCGAGAGCTGAGCGACCCGGGAGCGGGGGCGGCCGCCGACCGGGGTGTTCGGACCACCCTCCGGGATGCGGTAATGTTTTCCCTGCACCCGGGCGATTAGCTCAGCGGGAGAGCACTTCGTTCACACCGAAGGGGTCACTGGTTCGATCCCAGTATCGCCCACCGGAATGCATGGTGATACGTGAGGCCCAGCCGATTATCGGCTGGGCCTCACGTGTATTTCCGGAATCCCCCCGGAGAACCACCCGGAATGCGGCTGAGGCTCAGTCATCTTCCGTGCGGAGTGCGAGTTCTGCGGGTGCGCCAGCGGTACCCCGGAAGGGACGAGTTGTACGACGACCGCCAAATGGTGCTACAGTTCTTCTCGTTGCCCGGGCGATTAGCTCAGCGGGAGAGCACTTCGTTCACACCGAAGGGGTCACTGGTTCGATCCCAGTATCGCCCACCGGACAGCACGCAGGCCCTGACCAGGAAACCGGTCAGGGCCTGCGGCACGTTCGGGAGCCGGTGCCCGGCGGCCACCGCTACGCCGCCGCCTCGCAGCCGTGTTCGGGCTCCAGTCGGCGGCCGCAACCGCACCGGGCGGGCCGCAGCGGCCAGGACAGGTCCACCCGCTCCGGCGTCCCCGACCGGTCGAACCAGTTCTGCAGCCCCCGCGCCTGCGCCGCGTGCCAGACCTCCTGGCGCAGATGCAGCTCCGCCGCCGTCAGCCCGCCCAGCGCCGCCGGGTAGCGGGCGCCTATCCGCCGGGTCAGCGTCAGTGCCGCCGTCGCGTCCACCGCCGCGTCGTGCGCCCCGGCCAGCTCCACGCCGTAGTGCGCGCACAGGTCGGTCAGCGTCCGGCGGCCCTTGCGGTAGCGGTCCACGTGCTTGTCCAGCACCCGCGGATCCAGCACCACCAGCCCGTCCGGGCCCAGCCCGCCGGCCAGCGCCAGCCCGTGGTGGCGGCGCAGCTCCCGGTCGAGCAGCGTCAGGTCGTAGGGCGCGTTCATCACCACCACCGGGTGCCCGGCCCGCGCCTGGTCCGCCAGCGCGCGGGTGACCTCGGCCACCACCACGCCGATCGGGCGGCCGTGCGTCCGGGCGTGCTCGTCGGTGATGCCGTGCACCGCCCGCGCGCCGTCCGGGATCGGGACACCCGGATCGGCGAGCCAGGTGGTGGTCCGCACCGGTCCGTCCGGCGCGAGTTGGACGACCAGGGCGGCCGAGACGATCCGGTCGGTCTCGACGTCCACGCCGGTGGTCTCAGTGTCGAAGGAGGCGAGTGGGCCGGTGTACCAGTGCTGCTGCATGACTGCCCCTCAGGCGAAACGTTCCGCGCCCGATTGATACCCGGTTCTGACGCCTGTTCAACCGTTTGGCGCAGGCCCGGCCGGGGATCCTGCCTTTGGGTCCGGGACGTCCCGTTCGAACCCGGACGGGCCCGGAGCCGGGGGAGGCCACGGGGCGATGGCACTGACGCAGCCGCAGCCCGAGGAGGCGGCGGCCGTTCTTCGGGGGAACCTGGCGGTCACCGCGTGCATGGAGACGCTGCAGGTCGGCTACCTGCACGCGGTCGCCGCCGCGGCCGGCTGCTCGCTCTCCCAGCCGTTTCCGGACAACGGCATCGACTGGCAGGTCAGCCACGGCTCCCGGGCCCACGAGGTGGACGACGAGGTCACCATCAAGATCCAGCTCAAGGCCACCCAGCAGATCGCAGCCGACCCGGCCGGGCCGTTCTTCAGCTTCACCCTCGACAACGACCACCTGCGCAAGCTCGCCCGGGCGAGGGTCGCCGTGCCCCGCATCCTGGTCGTGATGCTGCTGCCGCGCCGGGTCGACCGCTGGCTGCACGCCCGCCCGGACGCGCTGGAACTGCGGCACTGCTGCTACTGGGTCAACCTGGCCGGCCACCCGGTCACCGGGCAACGGCGCACCAACGTCCGGGTGCCCACCGGCAAGGTCTTCGACGACCGCGCGCTCTGCGACATCATGGCCCGGGTCGGCGCCGGCGGCAGCCCGTGACCGCCCGGCCCGGCCCCGGCCCCCGGCAGCGAGGAGCAGCACCCATGACACCGCCGCACGCACCCGGCGAGCCGGTCCAGGCCCTGCCCGACCCCGCCGCCGTCGACCCGGCGGTGCTCGCCACCCTGCTCGCCCGGCACGGCTGGGTCCGGCGCGGCGGCCCCGCCGCCCGCTACGGCCGCTGGACGCCCCCCGACGACGAGTCCGGCACCAGCCTGCTCGTCCCCGCGGGGGACGGCTTCGACGACGCCGTCGACCTCCTCGCCGACGCCGTCACCGCGCTGTCCCGCTCGTCCACCCCCTCCGCCGGCGCCATCCTGCTCGCGCTCGCCGTCCCCGGCGACGAACTGCGCTGGCACCGGGAGCCGACCGGACCGGCCGAGGCCACCTCCTGGGACGACGCCGAGCGGCTCCAGCGGGCGGCCCGTGCGATGCTCGCCGCCGGGGCCAAGGCCGGCCGGGCCACGGCCGCCTACTTCGGGGCCCGGCTGGACGCCTACGCCGGGGACTTCCTGGACCGCGTCCTGGTCGTCGAGCAGGGCGCCGCCCTCACCGCCTACACCCCCGCCCCCGACGGCCGGGCCGCCGTCACCACCCTGGTCCGCGCCCTGGAGGCGCTGCGCGACGCTGTCGACTACCGCCGGGTCAGCGGCGGCCCCGAGGCCTTCGAGAACGCCGTCCAGGCCGGGGTCAGCCGGGAACTCGTCCAGTCCGTCGAGGACCTGGTCCGCGGCGCGACGGCGGCCCGACTGGCGGTCGCCTGGTCGGCCGCCGCCGGGACCCCGGGCGGCTTCGGGGACCGCCGGGTCGTCCTCGACTTCTCTCCCGGCGACCTGCCCGCCCTGGCCGAGGCCGCCGAACTGCTGGAACGGATCGAGCCCGCCGTCGCCGTCACCGTCGTCGGCGTGGTCGTCCGGCTCAAGCGCGCCGACCCGGCCGGACCGGGCGCGGTACGGCTGCGCGTGCTCGGCGGCGCCGAGGTCCGCGAACTCAAGCTCCGGCTGCCGGACCCCGACTACCGGCTCGCCGCCGAGGCCCACCTCGCGGGCCTGCCGGTCCGGGTCTCCGGCCGGCT
This sequence comes from Kitasatospora sp. MAA19, assembly GCF_029894125.1. Taxonomy (GTDB): domain Bacteria; phylum Actinomycetota; class Actinomycetes; order Streptomycetales; family Streptomycetaceae; genus Kitasatospora. The sequence continues at coordinate 132,842 of NZ_JARXYZ010000020.1, read as the reverse complement.
GGAAAGCCGCGGCGGCTTCCGCCGGCTCACCCGCCCGCAGGGCCTGGAACTGTGCGGCTGGGAGGACGCCGAGCGCGAGCGGCTGCTGAAGTCCCTCGGTGAAGGGCTGGGCGAAGGGCTCGGGGACGGCCTTGCGGAAGGGGCAGCGGGGGCGTAGGTGCGCGGCCGGGGTGACGCGCTCGGTACCATCGTCACGCGCAGCGCAGTGTTGCGTCCTCTGAATCCAGCACGTCAGGAGAGACCGGTGACGGACGTCCGGGTAATCATCAGCCGCGAACCCGATCGGGAAGAGCGCGTGGTGACGACGGGCACTACGGCCGCCGAGCTCTTCGCCGACGACCGCTCGATCATCGCCGCCCGCGTCGGCGGCCAGCTCAAGGACCTCGCCTACGTCCTCCAGGACGGCGAGGAGGTCGAGCCGGTCGCGATCGGCAGCAAGGACGGCCTGGACATCCTGCGCCACTCCACCGCGCACGTCATGGCCCAGGCCGTGCAGCAGCTCTTCCCCGAGGCCAAGCTCGGCATCGGCCCGCCGGTCAAGGACGGCTTCTACTACGACTTCGACGTCGAGAAGCCGTTCCACCCCGATGACCTCAAGGCCATCGAGAAGAAGATGCAGGAGATCATCAAGCGCGGGCAGAAGTTCTCCCGCCGCGTGGTCACCGACGAGTCCGCCCGCGAGGAGCTGGCCGCCGAGCCGTACAAGCTGGAGCTGATCGGCCTCAAGGGCTCCGCCGCCACCGCCGGCGAGGGCGCCGACGTCGAGGTCGGCGCCGGCGAGCTCACCATCTACGACAACCTGGACGCCAAGACCGGCGAGCAGTGCTGGGGCGACCTCTGCCGCGGCCCGCACCTGCCCAGCACCCGGAACATCCCGGCGTTCAAGCTGATGCGCAACGCGGCCGCCTACTGGCGCGGCAGCGAGAAGAACCCGATGCTGCAGCGGATCTACGGGACCGCCTGGCCGACCAAGGACGAGCTGAAGGCCCACCTCGACTTCCTGGTCGAGGCCGAGAAGCGCGACCACCGCAAGCTCGGCAACGAGCTCGACCTCTTCTCCATCCCCGAGGAGATCGGCTCCGGCCTCGCCGTCTTCCACCCCAGGGGCGGCATCATCCGTCGCGCCATGGAGGACTACTCGCGCAAGCGGCACGAGGAAGAGGGCTACGAGTTCGTCTACACCCCGCACGCCACCAAGGGGAAGCTCTTCGAGAAGAGCGGCCACCTCGACTGGTACGCGGACGGTATGTACCCGCCCATGCAGCTCGACGAGGGCGTGGACTACTACCTCAAGCCGATGAACTGCCCGATGCACAACCTGATCTTCGACGCGCGCGGCCGCTCGTACCGTGAACTGCCGCTGCGCCTCTTCGAGTTCGGGACGGTTTACCGCTACGAGAAGTCCGGCGTCGTGCACGGCCTGACCCGGGCCCGCGGCTTCACGCAGGACGACGCGCACATCTACTGCACCCGCGAGCAGATGGCGGACGAGCTCGACTCGACGCTCACCTTCGTGCTGAACCTGCTCCGCGACTACGGTCTGACCGACTTCTACCTGGAGCTGTCGACCAAGGACCCGGAGAAGTACGTCGGCTCGGACGAGACGTGGGAGGAGGCCACCGCCGTCCTCGCGAGCGTGGCCGAGAAGCAGGGGCTGCCGCTGGTTCCGGACCCGGGCGGCGCGGCCTTCTACGGCCCGAAGATCTCGGTGCAGGCGCGGGACGCGATCGGCCGTACCTGGCAGATGAGCACCATCCAGCTCGACTTCAACCTCCCCGAGCGTTTCGATCTCGAGTACACGGCGGCGGACGGCTCGCGTCAGCGGCCGGTCATGATCCACCGGGCGCTGTTCGGCAGCATCGAGCGGTTCTTCGCGGTGCTGCTGGAGCACTACGCCGGCGCCATGCCGCCGTGGCTGGCCCCGGTCACCGTCACCGGCATCCCGATCACCGACGAGCACGTCCCGTACCTGCTGGAGGTCGCGGCCGAGCTGAAGAAGCACGGGATCCGGGTCGAGGTGGACACCTCGGACGACCGCATGCAGAAGAAGATCAGGAACGCGCAGAAGGCCAAGACCCCCTACATGCTCATCGCCGGCAACGACGACGTCGAGGCGGGCGCGGTGTCGTTCCGCTACCGCAACGGCGAGCAGAAGAACGGCGTGCCGGTGGCGGATGCCGTCGCCGAGATCGTGGACGCCGTGAAGAACCGCGTCCAGGTGTGACACCGTTCCCCGCCTGAGCGGGGGTGCGCGGGGCGGGCTCTCGATGAGTCCGCCCCGCGCGGCTTTGCAAGCAGCGCCGGGCGAATATGCTGATCAGCATGACGACTGAGCCGGAACTGCAGCGGGGCGTCGGCGAGCCGGACGGCTTCCGCCGCCTGTGGACCCCCCATCGGATGGCGTACATCCAGGGTGAGAACAAGCCCACCGGCCCGGCTCCGGACGACGGTTGTCCGTTCTGCTCGATCCCCGCGCTGAGCGACGAGGACGGGCTGGTCGTCGCCCGCGGCGGTGCCGTGTTCGCGGTGCTGAACCTGTACCCGTACAACGGCGGCCACCTGATGGTGGTCCCGTACCGGCACGTGGCGGACTACACCGACCTGGACGAGGCGGAGACGGCCGAGCTGGCCGACTTCACCAAGCGGGCGATGACCGCGCTGCGGGCGGCCTCGGGGGCGCACGGGTTCAACATCGGGATGAACCAGGGCGCGGCGGCCGGTGCCGGGATCGCAGCGCACCTGCACCAGCACGTGGTGCCGCGCTGGGGCGGGGACACCAACTTCATGCCGGTGGTCGGCCACACCAAGGTGCTGCCGCAACTGCTGGCGGACACCCGGAAGATGCTGGCCGAGGCCTGGCCGCAGGACTGACCGGGAACGCCGAAGGGGCCCGTCACCGCTGAGTCGGTGACGGGCCCCTTCGGCATCGGTGCGGGGTTACTCGAACTGGTCGACCTTGTACGGGCGGGTGCCCTGGGCCTCGGACTTGATGATCGAGGCGCGGTTCTTGAAGCGGTCGGTGTCCAGGTCGTGCTCCTCCAGGAACTCCAGCGTGGCGGCGTGCACCGCGCCGAGGACCGGGACGGAGGCGTTGAGCGCGTTGTCCGTCATGAAGCGGCTGCCCCACGGCGGGCTCGCCCAGGCGTGCCGGAAGCCGAACGGCTCGGGCAGGCCCAGGCCGCCGCCGAGCCAGGAGAGCAGCCCGGGGGCGCGGGTGAACGGGGCGCGCAGGGCCTGGCGGATCACCTCGTCGTTGTCGATCAGGGGGAGCTGGACGGTGCGCTCCTCCCAGAACTTGCCCGTCTTCTGGACGGTCTTCTCCTTGGGCGAGGGCTTGTCGCCGAAGACGCCGTTGACCGGGCCGAGCGCGTAGCCGGCGACGGTGACGGTGAGGGTGTTGGCGAGCAGGGTGACGGTGACGGTGAAGGTGATGATCAGCTTGCCGTCGAAGGTGATGAACTGGGTGGCGAGGTAGTGCCGGGGGCCGCCGCCGGCGAAGGTCTGCTTGTCGGCGATGGTCTGGAGGGCGAAGTCGCGCATCCGGTCGCCGTCCATGTCGGCGTTGCCGGGGCGGGAGATCTCGTCGGCGTTCTCGCCGATTTCGAGGACCGCCCACTGCTTGACCGTGATGTTGGTCATCCCGCTGTTGGCGACCTCGCTGACGGCGAGCCCCTTGAGGTGCGAGGAGATCTTCCGGACCAGGTCCCAGGGGTGGAAGGCGCGAAAGTCGGAGTGCCCGGCGGCCGGCCGCATCACGTCGACCAGGCGCCATTCGCCCCAGCGCTTGCCGACGCCGAGGATGCCCTTGGGGCCGGCGTAGTGCTGGACGTTGGTCTCCTGCTCGGCCTCCATGCGGGCGAGCTTGTCACGCAGGTCGACGGCCTTCTTGTCGAGGTCGTCGCGGGGGACGGCCTTGGCGACGGTGGCGGCGACGGAGTTGCCCTCGACAAGGGCCAGCCAGCGTTCGCGGAACTCCTTGGTGGAGCGCAGCACGATGCGTCGGGCCAGGATCCAGCCGATGATCGGCGGGACCATGGAGACGCGCAGGTAGACGCCGAGCGGGCCGTGGACGGGGGGCTTGACCAGGAACAGGACGGAGACCACGGCCGCGGCCAGGAGGGCGAGGCTGCCGTAGAGCTCGTCCTGGAGGGTCTTGCCCTTCATGAGGTAGATGCGCAGGTAGAACGCGCCGATCCAGATCAGGGTGCCGGGCAGCGCGAGCAGGCCGAAGAGCAGGGTGACCACGGTGAGCTTGCGGTCGCGTGCGGCCCGCAACTCCTGGGCGGCGAGGCAGTGTTCGACGATCTGGCGGGTGTCGGTGCCGAACGAGGGCACGATCGGCTTGCGCCCGGCGCCGATGGTGCGGGAGATGACGGCGGCGCTGAACGCCTCACCGAGGTTGGCCTCGAAGAGTTTGAACCTGGGCTTCTTGTGGGTCGCGGCGGTGACCTTGCCGACGAAGTCCTCGATCTTGCCGTCGCGGTACGCGGCCGAGGAGAGAGCCGGGGTGACTCCGGTCTGCGGTCCGGCGTCGGTCCGGGGTATCTGCGCACCCGGGGTCATGTCCAGTGTGGTCACGGTGGCGTCCCCTCCTCCCCTTGTCAGCGGCAGGTTATCGTGCCGTGGTGCCGCCGCGCGCATGATCGTCTGAAGTGCCGTCACGATCGGGCCGCGTTCGGCTTGAGAGGCATGATGCCCAGCTTCGGGCGGGTCGATACCCGTCGGGGACGACGGGCGGGGGATGGGGCACGATGGTGACGACGGCGAGGAAGGGAGCCCAGGCGATGGACCCGGTGCTGGTGTTCGACGGGGATTGCTCGTTCTGCTCGTCCTGCGTGCGGTGGGGGGAGCGCCATCTGCGGCAGACGCTGGCCTCGGGGGGCTGGGAGGCGGTGCCGTTCCAGTTCGCGGACCTGGCGGCGCTGGACGCGCGCGCGGGCGGGCGGGGTGAGGTCACCGCGGAGCGGGCGGAGCGCGAGGTGCTGTGGGTGACGCCGGCGGGCCGGGTGTACGGGGGCGCGCAGGCGGTGGCGCGGCTGCTGATGCGCTCGGGCGGTGCGTGGGCGTACCTGGGGGCGGTGCTGGCGCTGGCGCCGGTGCGGCCGGTGGCGGGCCTGGCGTACCGCTGGGTGGCGCGCAACCGGCACCGGATGCCGGGTGGCACGGCGGCGTGCGCGCTGCCGCACCGTCCGGGCGCCGCTTCGTCGGTGTAGGGCCGGTCCGGCAGGATCGGCCGGGCAGGCCCTGGGCGCTCAGTCGTCGTAGCGGTCGGCGAGGGCGGCGGGCATGGGTTCGTGACGCAGGTAGGCGCGGGAGAACTCGGCGGTGCCGTGGGTGAGAGAGCGCAGGTCGATCGGGTAGCGGACGAGTTCGAGCTCGGGGACCTCGGCGCGCAGCAGGGTCAGGCCCGGGCCGCCGGTCTCGGTGCCGAGGACGCGGCCGCGGCGCGCGGAGAGGTCGCCGAGGACGGCGCCGAGGTAGTCGTCGGGCAGCAGGACGGTGACGGCGGCGACGGGTTCGAGCAGGCGGATGACCGCGTGTTCGGCGGCGTCGCGCAGGGCCAGGGCGGCGGCGGTCTGGAAGGCCGCGTCGGAGGAGTCCACGGAGTGGGCCTTGCCGTCGGTGAGGGTGACCCGGACGTCGACGAGCGGGTGGCCGGTGACGACGCCCTTGGCGAGTTGGGCGCGCAGGCCCTTCTCGACGGAGGGGATGAAGTGCTTGGGGACGGCGCCGCCGACGACGTGTTCCTGGAACTCGAAGCCCGAGCCGGCCGGGAGGGGTTCGACCTCCAGGTCGCAGATGGCGTACTGGCCGTGGCCGCCGGACTGCTTGACGAGCCGGCCGTGGCCGGCGGCGGCGGTGCCGAAGGTCTCGCGGAGGGCGACTTTGGGTTCGACGGTGTCGACGCGGACGCCGTGCCGGGTGCGCAGGCGGTCGAGGACGACCTCGGCGTGGGCCTCGCCGGTGCACCAGAGGACGAGCTGGTGGGTGTCGGGGTTCTGTTCGAGGCGCAGTGCCGGGTCCTCGGCGGTGAGGCGTGCGAGGGCCTGGGAGAGCCGGTCGTCGTCGGCCTTGCCGTGGGCCTCGACGGCGATCGGGAGCAGGGGCTCGGGCAGGCGCCAGCCGTCGAGGACCACGGGGTGGCCGGGGTCGTGGACGGTGTCGCCGGCGCGGGCGGTGGTGAGCTTGGCGACGCAGACGAGGTCGCCGGCGACGGCGTGCGGGACGGGCCGCTGGAGCTTGCCGAACGGGCTGGTGAGGGCGGTGACGCGTTCGTCGCCGTTCTGGTCGGCGGTGTGGGCGGGGCCGGACAGGTGGATCCGGGTGTCGGGTCGCAGGGTGCCGGCGTACACGCGCAGCAGGCTGATCCGGCCGACGTAGGTGTCGCCCGTGACGCGGACGACCTGGGCGGCGAGCGGGGCGTCGGGGTCGCAGTCGGGGGCGGGGCGGGTGCGTTCGGTGGGGTCGGGGAAGGTGTGGACGACGAGGTCGAGGAGTTCCGCGGCGCCGAGGCCGTTCTCGCTGGTGGGGACGGCGGGGTGGAGGGTGCAGCTGAGGACTTCGCGGCGCAGGCCGGCTTCGAGGGCGTCGGTGTCGAGGGTGTCGCCGTCGAGGTAGCGCTCCATGAGGGTGTCGTCCTGGCCGGAGATCGCTTCGACGAGGCTGTCGTGGGCGGGGCCGGTGTCGGGCGGCGGGGTGGCCTGGCCGTAGGTGTCGCCGGTGAGCAGGTCGATGCTGCCGTCGGGGTGGCCGTCGTGCAGGACGGGCAGGAAGAGCGGGCGGAGGGTGTCGGGGCCCAGGTCGAAGGCGTCGTGGCAGGCGCTGAGGATGTCGTCGAAGCCGGTGCGGGCGAGGTCGAGCTTGGCGACGGCGACGGCGCGCGGGATGCCTTCGGCGGCGCATTCGCGCCACAGTGCGCGGGTGTGGGCGGTGACCGGGTCGGTGGCGGAGACGACGAAGACGGCGGCGTCGGCGGCGTGCAGGGCGGCGCGCAGGTCCGCGGTGAAGTCGGGGTGGCCGGGCGGGTCGATCAGGTTGATCTTGACGCCCTTCCATTCGAGTGGGAGCAGCGAGAGCTGGACGGAGCGCTGTTGCTGGTGCTCGATGTCCTCGTGGTCGGAGACGGTGGTGCCGTCGGTGACGCGCCCGGCCCGGCCGGTGGCGCCGGCGGCGAGGGCGAGGGATTCGGCGAGGGTGGTCTTGCCCACACCGCTGGAGCCGATGAGGACGACGTTGCGCAGGTCCCGGGGGCCGGTGACGGCGGGTGCCTGGGCGGCTCGTGCCGTGCTGCGGTCGGGCATCGGGGTCTCCTCCCCTCGCGCCGGGGCTGTCTTTCGAAAGTGTAGGTGCGGGTCTCGGGACGGCGCGTGTCGTGCGGCCACCCGGTGACCGTCCGTGTGTGCGGGTGCGGCTGGTGTGTCGTCGGGCGGTGCGTGCGACGGAGCGTGTCCCCGGCCTGGCTACGATGGGTGCGCCGGGCGGGCTGATCCGTCCGGCCGTCTGCCGCGCGAGTTGCGCCAGGCGGGTACCAGGAGATTCGGAGCGGTCGGGAAGGCCATGCTCAACAAATACGCGCGTGCCTTCTTCACACGTGTTCTGACCCCGTTCGCCGCGTTCCTGATCCGGCTGGGCGTGAGCCCGGACGCCGTGACGCTGATCGGTACCGCCGGTTCGGTGGCCGGTGCGCTGGTGTTCTTCCCGCGTGGGGAGTTCTTCTGGGGCACCATCACGATCACGCTGTTCATCTTCTCGGACCTGGTGGACGGGAACATGGCCCGCCAGCTGGGCCGGAGCACCAGGTGGGGGGCGTTCCTGGACTCCACGCTGGACCGGGTCGCGGATGCGGCGATCTTCGGTGGACTGGCGATGTGGTACGCGGGCAAGGGGGACGACAACCTGCTGTGCGCGGTGGCGATCTTCTGCCTGGCGAGCGGTCTGGTGGTGTCCTACACCAAGGCGCGGGCGGAGAGCCAGGGGCTGCCGTGCGACGTGTCGGGGCTGGTGGAGCGGGCCGAGCGGCTGGTGGCCAGCCTGGTGGCGGCCGGGGTCGCGGGTCTGCACAAGTTCGGGGTGCCGTACGTGGAGTGGCTGCTGCCGGTGGCGCTGTGGCTGGTGGCCGCGGGCAGCCTGGTGACGGTGTTCCAGCGGATGCTGACCGTGCGCCGGGAGGCGTTCGAGGCCGACCGAGCGGCGGCCGGGAGCTGATGGGGGGCGTCCTGCGGTGACGGACCGACTGGTGTACTGGGCGTACGCGCTGGGCTGGGCGGTGCTGAAGCACCTGCCGGAGCGGGTGGCGCGGAGCCTGTTCGACGGGCTGGCGGACTACGCCTGGCGGCGGCGCGGCAAGCGGGTGCTCCAGCTGGAGGCGAACCTGCGGCGGGTCCGTCCCGGACTGGACGAGGCGGGGATGCGGGCGCTGTCCCGGGCCGGGATGCGCTCGTACCTGCGGTACTGGATGGAGTCGTTCCGGCTGCCGGTCTGGAGCCCGGACCGGGTGGCCCGGGACGTCCAGGCGGAGGGCCTGGAGAACCTGCGGGCGCCGATCGAGGCCGGGCGGGGTGCGATCATCGCGCTGCCGCACATGGGCAACTGGGACCTGGCGGGCACCTGGGTGGCGCAGCAGGGTTTCCCGTTCACCACGGTCGCGGAGCGGTTGAAGCCGGAGCGGCTGTTCGACCGGTTCGTGGAGTTCCGGGAGGGCCAGGGCATGGAGGTCCTGGCGCTGACCGGTGGTGGGGTGAACGTGATCGGCACCCTGGCGCGACGGCTGCGCGAGGGTCGGCTGGTCTGCCTGGTGGGGGACCGGGACCTCTCGGAGGCGGGCGTCGAGGTGTCGTTCTTCGGGGAGGCGACCCGGATGCCGGCCGGTCCGGCGGCGCTGTGCCAGCGGACCGGGGCGGCGCTGCTGCCGGTGACGCTCTGGTACGACGGCCCGGTGCTGAGGGCGTGGATCCACCCCGAGGTGCCGGTGCCGCAGGAGGGCGACCGCAAGGAGCGGACGCAGGCGATGACGCAGGCGCTGGCGCAGGTGTGGGAGCAGGGGATCCGCGAGCACCCCGAGGACTGGCACATGCTGCAGCGGTTCTGGCTGGCCGACCTCCCGGTCCGTGAGACGGTGGGGGAGGCGGCCGGACCGCGTCCCGAGGCGGCCCGGGCGGCCGTGCCGGAGCCGGCCGGCGAGCCGGCGGCGGAGGCCTCCGGGTCCTGAGCCCGGGCCTCGGGGCCGGGAGCTGAAGTCCGGGCGCCGAGCCCTGGCCGCCCCGCCGGTGTCTGCCGGTGTCTGCGCAGGAGCATTCCGAAGGAGCATGAGGAACCCGTGAAGATCGGCATCGTCTGCCCGTACGACTGGGACGTCCCCGGCGGGGTGCAGTTCCACATCCGGGACCTGGCCGAGCACCTGATCAGCCTGGGCCACGAGGTGTCGGTGCTGTCGCCGGCCGAGGACGAGGAGGCGCTGCCGCCGTACGTGGTCTCGGCCGGGCGGGCGGTGGCGGTGCCGTACAACGGGTCGGTGGCGCGGCTGAGCTTCGGCGTCCTGTCGGCGGCGCGGACGCGGCGGTGGCTGCACGAGGGGCGGTTCGACATCCTGCACGTGCACGAGCCGGCCGCGCCGAGCGTGTCGATGCTGGCCGCCTGGTCGGCGTCCGGGCCGATGGTGGGGACGTTCCACACCTCCAACCCGCGCTCGCGGGCGATGATCGCGGCCTCGCCGATCCTGCAGCCGGGTCTGGAGAAGATGCGGGCCCGGATCGCGGTGTCGGAGTACGCCCGGCGGACACTGGTGGAGCACCTGGGCGGGGACGCGGTGGTGATCCCGAACGGCGTGGACGTCGGCTTCTTCGCGGAGGCCGAGCCGGACCAGCGCTGGAGCGGCGGCGCGAGGGACGGCGAGCCGGGCACGATCGGCTTCGTCGGCCGGATCAACGAGCCGCGCAAGGGCCTGCCGACGCTGCTGGCGGCGCTGCCGACGATCCTGGCGGAGCGGCCGGGCGTGCGGCTGCTGGTGGCGGGCAAGGGCGACGAGGAGGAGGCCGTCGCGGGCCTGGCGCCGGAGGTCCGCCGGCAGGTGGAGTTCCTCGGCATGGTCAGCGACCGGGACAAGGCCCGGCTGCTGCGCAGCGTGGACCTGTACGTGGCGCCGAACACCGGCGGCGAGAGCTTCGGGATCATCCTGGTCGAGGCGATGTCGGCGGGCGCCCCGGTGTTGGCCAGCGACCTCGACGCGTTCAAGCAGGTGCTGGACGGCGGGGAAGCGGGCGAGCTGTTCCCGGTGGAGGACGCGGACGCGCTGGCCCGGACGGCGCTGCGGCTGCTGGGTGACCCGGCGCGGCTGGAGGAACTGCGGAAGGCGGCCTCCCGGCACGTGCGGCGGTTCGACTGGTCGACGGTCGGCGCGGACATCCTGTCGGTGTACGAGACGGTGGCGTCGGGGGCCGCGGCGGTGGTCGAGGAGGACGTGCGCAGCGGTCGGCGCGGCCGGTTCGGGCTGGCCCGGGACTGAAACCGGTCGGCCGGGACTTTCCGGGGCGTCGGCGGGGTTAGGGTCGGTCGACCGTAACGGGCGTGACGCATGGGGGCACCGATGCCGCAGATATCCGTCGACTACTCGCCGAGCCTGGCCGGCTCCTTCGACCGCCGGGCGCTGGGCGTGGCGATCAACCGGATCGCGGTGCGGACGATCGACGCGAAGCCGGAGGCGTGCAAGACGCTGTTCCGGCAGAACGACGACGTCGTGGTGGGGGAGGGCGAGGGGGTCGACGCGCAGCTGTACGTCGAGTTCCAGATCTTCCCCGGCCGTACACCGGAGGCCAAGGCGGCGCTCAGCGAGGGCGTGCTGGCGCTGCTGGCCGAGCACGTCGCGCCGGCGCCGGGCACCCGGCTGCACACCGCGGTCTACGTCGCCGACATCGACCGTGACGCTTACCGCAGCACGAGCGCGCAGGGGTGAACCGGTGACACCCGGTAGCGTTGCGCCCCGTGACTACCTGGATCTGGGCCGGCGTGGCCGTGGTGCTCTTCGGCATGTACCTGAGTTGGACGGCCGGTCGGTTGGACCGGCTGCACGCCAGGATCGACGCCGCACGGGCGGCGCTGGACGCGCAGCTGGTCCGTCGCGCCTCGGTGGCGATGGAGCTGGCCACCTCCTCGCTGCTGGACCCGGCGGCCTCGCTGCTGCTGCTGGACGCGGCGCACGCGGCCCGGCAGGCGGAGGACGAGCAGCGTGAGGTGGCGGAGAGCCAGCTGAGCCTGGCGCTGCGGGCGGTGCTCGCCGAGCCGGAGCAGGTGGCGGCGCTGGTGGCCGAGCCGGGCGGCGAGGACGCGGTGCGGGACCTGACGGCGGCGGTGCGCCGGGTGCCGATGGCCCGCCGGTTCCACAACGACGCGGTGCGGGCGGCCCGGGCGGTGCGCGAGCACCGTCTGGTGCGGTACTTCCGGCTTGCCGGGAAGGCGCCGTTCCCGCTGGCGTTCGAGATGGACGATGCCGCGCCGCCCGCTCTCACGCCCGAGGGGGCGCCCGCCTAGGCTGTGCTCGGATACGGCCCGTTTGTCGCATCCCGTCGTCCGGGCTGGACTTGGTGGCGCATGGTCGGGTCACCCGTTCCGCCTACCATAGGGCGATAGCACTGGTTCATCTTCGAGTGAGGTCTCACGTGTCCACCACCCCCACCACCGCAGACCAGCCGCAGATCGGCACCGCCCGGGTGAAGCGCGGCATGGCCGAGCAGCTCAAGGGCGGTGTGATCATGGACGTGGTCAACGCCGAGCAGGCCAAGATCGCCGAGGACGCCGGCGCGGTGGCCGTCATGGCTCTGGAGCGGGTTCCGGCCGACATCCGCAAGGACGGCGGCGTGGCCCGCATGTCCGACCCCAACATGATCGAGGAGATCATCGAGGCGGTCTCCATCCCGGTGATGGCCAAGTCGCGGATCGGCCACTTCGTCGAAGCCCAGGTCCTCCAGTCGCTCGGTGTCGACTACATCGACGAGTCCGAGGTGCTGACCCCGGCCGACGAGGTCAACCACTCCGACAAGTGGGCCTTCACCACCCCCTTCGTCTGCGGCGCCACCAACCTGGGCGAGGCCCTGCGCCGCATCGCCGAGGGCGCGGCCATGATCCGCTCGAAGGGCGAGGCCGGTACCGGCAACGTCGTCGAGGCCGTCCGCCACCTGCGCCAGATCAAGAACGAGATCGCCAAGCTGCGCGGCTTCGACAACAACGAGCTGTACGCCGCCGCCAAGGAGCTGCGCGCCCCGTACGAGCTGGTCAAGGAGGTCGCCGAGCTCGGCAAGCTGCCGGTCGTGCTGTTCTCCGCCGGTGGCGTGGCCACCCCGGCCGACGCCGCGCTGATGCGCCAGCTCGGCGCCGAGGGCGTCTTCGTGGGCTCCGGCATCTTCAAGTCGGGCGACCCGGCCAAGCGCGCCGCCGCCATCGTGAAGGCCACCACCTTCTTCGACGACCCGAAGATCATCGCGGACGCCTCCCGCAACCTCGGCGAGGCCATGGTCGGCATCAACTGCGACACCCTGCCGGAGACCGAGCGCTACGCCAACCGCGGCTGGTAATCGCCCGCGACCGCTGTGCCGGCCCGCCGCAGCGCCCTCGGCGCGCGGCGGGCCGCGCCACGTACTTCCGTAGAACGATCGAAGAGGTTGAAGACCGTGAGCACTCCAGTCATCGGCGTTCTCGCCCTGCAGGGTGACGTCCGCGAGCACCTGGTCGCGCTGGCCGAGGCCGACGCGCTCGCCCGTCCGGTGCGCCGTGCCGAGGAGCTGGCCGAGGTCGACGCGCTGGTCATCCCCGGTGGGGAGTCCACCACCATGTCCAAGCTGGCGCTGCTGTTCGGCGTGATGGACCCGCTGCGCGAGCGGGTCGCCGCCGGGATGCCGGTGTACGGCACCTGCGCGGGCATGATCATGCTGGCCGACAAGATCCTGGGCGGCCGGGACGACCAGGAGACCGTCGGCGGCATCGACATGACGGTGCGCCGCAACGCCTTCGGTCGCCAGAACGAGTCCTTCGAGTCCGGGATCGCCTTCCAGGGCCTGGACGACGCGCCGGTGCACGGCGTCTTCATCCGCGCCCCCTGGGTCGAGGGGGTCGGCGCGGGCGTCGAGGTGCTGGCGGAGCTGCCCGCCGCGGACGGTCCGGAGAGCCGGATCGTGGCCGTGCGCCAGGGCAACCTGCTGGCCACCTCCTTCCACCCGGAGCTCACCGGCGACCACCGCGTGCACGCCTACTTCGTCGCGATGGTCGAGGAGCACCTGGCGGGCAAGTAGGCCGTGTTGACCGTGTGCGCCTCACCGGTGACGACACCGGTAAGATCTCATCTGTTTCATTTCCCTTTGGCGACGTAAAGGAGCTGGCGATGTCCGGCCACTCTAAGTGGGCTACCACCAAGCACAAGAAGGCCGTGATCGACGCCAAGCGCGGCAAGCTCTTCGCCAAGATGATCAAGAACATCGAGGTGGCGGCGCGCACCGGCGGTCCCGACCCGGCCGGCAACCCGACCCTCTACGACGCCATCCAGAAGGCGAAGAAGAGCTCGGTCCCGATCGACAACATCAACCGCGCCGTCAAGCGCGGTGGCGGCCTGGAGGCCGGCGGCGCCGACTACCAGACCATCATGTACGAGGGCTACGGCCCGAACGGCGTCGCGGTCCTGATCGAGTGCCTCACCGACAACCGCAACCGCGCCGCCTCCGACGTGCGCGTCGCGATGACCCGCAACGGCGGCTCGATGGCCGACCCGGGTTCGGTGTCGTACCTGTTCACCCGCAAGGGCGTCGTGATCGTCCCCAAGGCTGACGGCGTGGACGAGGACAAGCTCTTCGAGGTCGTCCTCGACCAGGAGCCGGAGGAGATCAACGACCTCGGCGACTCGTTCGAGATCGTCTCCGAGGCCTCCAAGATGGTCGCCGTGCGCACCGCGCTGGTGGACTCCGGCGTCGACTACGACTCGGCCGAGGCCAACTTCCTCCCGAGCATGCAGGTCGAGCTGGACGTCGACGGCGCCCGCAAGATCCTCAAGCTGATCGACGCGCTGGAGGACAGCGACGACGTGCAGAACGTCTTCGCCAACTTCGACATCTCCGACGAGGTCGGTGCGCAGCTCGACGCCGAGTGATCCTCGCCGACCGCTCCTGGTAGCGCGGTCGCGCGGGAGTGATCGTCGGTGAGTGATCGTTCTCACCGTCCGGCCCGGTGGTCCCAGGACCGCCGGGCCGGTGTCGTCGGTCGGGTTGTCGGACCCGGACGGTAGCCTTCGCAGGTCGGAGACGAGAGGCGGGGCTGTGGTACGGGTACTGGGCGTGGACCCGGGGCTGACCAGGTGCGGGATCGGCGTGGTCGAGGGTGCGCCGGGCCGGCCGCTGCGGATGGCCGGGGTCGGCGTGGTGCGCACCCCCGCCGAGGCCGAGATCGGGCCGCGGCTGCTGCTCGTGGAGCAGGGCATAGAGGGCTGGCTCGACGAGCACCGGCCGGACCTGGTCGCCGTCGAGCGGGTGTTCGCCCAGCACAACGTCCGGACGGTGATGGGCACCGCCCAGGCCAGCGCGGTCGCGATGCTCTGTGCGACCCGGCGCGGCATCCCGGTCACCCTGCACACTCCGAGCGAGGTCAAGGCGGCCGTCACCGGCTCCGGCCGGGCCGACAAGGCACAGGTCACGGCCATGGTGCAGCGCCTGCTGCGGCTGGACGCCCCGCCCAAGCCGGCCGACGCCGCCGACGCGCTGGCGCTGGCCATCTGCCACATCTGGCGCGGCGGGGCGACGAACCGCCTGGAGGCCGCGGTACGGGCGGCCCGCGCCACCCCCCTGAAAGGAAGCAGCCGGTGATCGCCTTCGTGCAAGGGCCCGTGGCGGCCATCTCCTCCGGGCTCGCCGTGGTCGAGGTCGGCGGGGTCGGCATGGCCGTGCAGTGCACGCCGAACACGCTGGCCGGGCTGCGGCTGGGTGAGCCGGCCCGGCTCGCGACCTCGCTGGTGGTCCGGGAGGACTCGCTGACCTTGTTCGGCTTCGCGGACGACGACGAGCGCGCCGTCTTCGAGATCCTGCAGGCCGCTCCGGGCGTCGGCCCGAAGCTGGCGCAGGCGATCCTCGGTGTGCACAGCCCCGACGCGCTGCGGGCCGCGGTGGCCGGCGGCGACGAGAAGGCGCTGGTGGCCGTCCCCGGCATCGGGAAGGCGAAGGCGGCCAAACTGCTGCTGGAGTACAAGGACAAGCTCGGCGCCCCGCACGGCGCGGTGCCGGCGCAGAAGCCGATCGCGGCCGGCCCCGCCCCCTGGAGCGAGCAGCTGCACTCGGCGCTGACCGGTCTCGGCTACGCTCCGCGCGAGGCGGACGAGGCGGTCGGGGCCGTCACACCCGAGGCGGAATCCCAGCAGACGCCGGACGTCGGCGCGCTGCTCCGGCTCGCCCTGCGCGGCCTCAACCGGTCCCGCTGAAGCCCGCCAAAGCCATCTGGTGATCTGTCCCCTTGTCGACATTGGAGCCTGCAGCACGTGAGCGAGCGAAGCGAGGAGGGCGGATGAGCGAGCGGAGCGAGCTCACGATCGAGAGGTGCGCGTGGGCGAATGCCCCTGCCGAGCGAAGCGAGGAGGGCGGATGAGCGAGCGGAGCGAGCTCACGATCGAGAGGTGCGCGTGGGCGAATGCCCCTGCCGGGCGAAGCGAGGAGGGCGCATGAGTCCGTACGACGCAGACCCGGTCGACCGGCTGGTGACGGCCGCCGCCGACGGTGAGGACCAGGCGGTCGAGGCGGCGCTGCGCCCCAAGCAGCTGGACGAGTTCATCGGGCAGGAGCGGGTGCGCGAGCAGTTGTCCCTGGTGCTCCAGGCGGCCCGCAAGCGCGGCAGCGCGCCCGACCACGTGCTGCTCAGCGGGCCGCCCGGGCTCGGCAAGACCACCCTCTCCATGATCATCGCCGCCGAGCTGGGCGCCCCGATCCGGATCACCTCCGGCCCGGCCATCCAGCACGCGGGGGACCTCGCGGCGATCCTCTCCTCGCTCACCGAGGGTGAGGTGCTCTTCCTCGACGAGATCCACCGGATGTCCCGGCCGGCCGAGGAGATGCTCTACATGGCGATGGAGGACTTCCGGGTCGACGTGATCGTCGGCAAGGGCCCGGGCGCCACCGCCATCCCGCTGGAGCTGCCGCCCTTCACCCTGGTCGGCGCCACCACCCGGGCCGGCCTGCTGCCGCCCCCGCTGCGCGACCGCTTCGGCTTCACCGGGCACATGGAGTTCTACGCCCCGGTCGAGCTCGAACGCGTGGTGCGCCGCTCGGCCGCGCTGCTGGACGTGGAGATAGACCCGGTCGGCGCCGCCGAGATCGCCGGCCGCTCGCGGGGGACCCCGCGCATTGCCAACCGGCTGCTGCGCCGGGTCCGTGACTTCGCGCAGGTGCGGCACGACGGCCTGGTCACCGCCGAGATCGCCGCCCGGGCGCTGGACGTCTACGAGGTGGACGCCCGCGGTCTGGACCGGCTGGACCGCGCGGTGCTGGACGCCCTGCTGCGGCTGTTCGGCGGCGGTCCGGTCGGTTTGTCGACACTCGCGGTCGCGGTGGGGGAGGAGTCCGAGACGGTCGAGGAGGTCGCCGAGCCATTCCTGGTCCGGGAGGGCCTGCTCGCCCGGACCCCGCGTGGGCGGATCGCCACCGCGGCCGCCTGGCAGCACCTCGGGCTGACGCCTCCGGTCCAGACCACCCGGGGCGCCGTGCCGGCCCAGTCCGAGCTTTTCCCGGCCGACGAGGGCTGAACGGGTGATCGGCGCCCACCGGTTCCCGCCGGGCGCCGACACCCCGCGCCGGTGAGCGGTCCGCGCGCGAGCCGGGGGAGAAGTCCGGGGAATCCGTGCAGGCGGAGGGTCGCCACTTTCGGCGGCAGGATGCGATGCTTGGCGTTGTCCGATCAGTTCGGGGTCGCCTAGACTCCGCCGGACCGCCCCGCTCACCTGACGGGCCGACCATTACCACACAGGCCGCCGGTCGGCGGCCCGTAAAGGACCCTGGCTGCAGTGAACTTCATCATCCTTCTCCTCCCGATCATCGCGATCGTGCTCATGTTCCGGTCGCAGAAGAAGCGCCAGCAGCAGATGCAGCAGATGCAGACGGCGCTGGAGCCAGGGGCGGGGGTGCGCACCATCGGCGGCCTGTATGCCCAGGTGAAGGCGGTCAACGAGGAGACCATCGAGCTGGAGATCGCGCCCGGCGTGGTCACCCACTTCACCAAGAGCGCGATCGCGGCCGTCCTGGACCCCCAGGAGTACGACGCGATCATCAACGGTCGCCCCGCCGATGACGAGCTGCCCGAGCCGGAGGCCGAGGACGCCGAGCCGGTCGAGGACAAGCCGCTGACGCTCACCAAGGACGTTGCCGAGAAGGGCGATGTCGAGGGCGGGGCTCCCGCGAGCAAGTAGTACGGTCGGGCAGCAGCCCGGCCGCGCGGCGCAGTGCCGCGAGCCCACAGGACCTCAGGGCCGCAGAACCGCCATGCCCCCGTCCCGCCACAAGCCGGACGGGGGTCCGGTCGGGGAGGTGGCATGGACAGGGAGAAACGAGCAAGGTGGCAACACCCAAGTCGCGCCCGCGCGACGGCTACCCAGGGCGGGCGCTGGCCCTCATCCTGGTCGTCACCGTCGGACTGGTCGCCCTCATGTTCGGGACGGGCCACACCAAGCCCCGGCTCGGGATCGACCTCGCCGGCGGCACCAGCATCACGCTGACCGCGAAGTCGACCGACCCCAAGGCGATCAACAAGTCCAGCATGGACATCGCCACCGGGATCATCGAGCGTCGCGTCAACGGCATGGGTGTCTCCGAGGCGGAGGTCCAGACCCAGGGTGACAACACGATCATCGTGAACATCCCCAAGGGCGGCGACCGGCAGAACGCGGCGGACCAGGTGGGTACCACCGCCAAGCTGTTCTTCCGCCCGGTCCTCGCGGTGGCGCCCAGCGGCTTCACGCCGCCCGCGCCCACCGCCTCCCCCTCGACCGGTGCCACCGGCACCCCGGGTGCGACCCCGTCCGCGGGCGCCACCGCCTCGCCCTCGGCCGGCGCGAGCGCCGCCGGTACGCCGAGCGCCACCAAGCAGGGCCGCGCGGCCGGTGAGGCGCTGGCCGCCGAGGGCAGCAGCCCGAGCGCCGCCGCCACGGGCGCGAGCACCGCCCCGAGCGCCGCCGCCACCGGCACGCCGTCGGCCGCCGCCACGCCGCCCAGCGCCGCCGACGTCAGCGCCGCGATGACCCAGGGAACCGTGCCGCCGGAGCTGTCCGCGGCCTTCGCCGCCCTGGACTGCACCAAGCCCGAGGTCCGCGCCGCCCAGACCGGCGCCGAGGACAAGGCCGTCCTCGCCTGCTCCCAGAAGCCGGAGAACGGCTACTACGAGAAGCTGGCCCTCGGCCCCGTCGCCGTGAAGGGTTCGGACGTCTCCAAGGCCCAGCCCAGCCTGGACACCCAGACGGGTGCCGGCTGGCAGGTCCAGCTGCAGTTCAACGGCACCGGCACCGACGCCTTCACCAAGGTCACCGGCCAGCTGGCCACCCAGGCGCCGCCGAACAACCAGTTCGCGATCGTGCTGGACAACCAGGTCGTCTCGCACCCGGAGGTCAAGAACGCGATCCCCGGCGGCAGCGCCGTGATCACCGGCCGCTTCACCCAGACCGAGGCGCAGGACCTGTCCAACGTGCTGGGCTACGGCGCCCTGCCGCTGGAGTTCGCCAAGGGCGACATCACCACCGTCTCCCCGGCGCTCGGCAGCGACCAGCTGGAGGCCGGCCTGATCGCCGGCGCGATCGGCATGCTGCTGGTGGTCCTCTACTCGCTGGTCTACTACCGCGGCCTCGGCCTGGTCTCGATCGCCGGTCTGCTCGTCTCGGCGGCCCTGACCTACTCGGTCATGAGCCTGCTCGGCGCCGGGATCGGCTTCGCGCTGAACCTGCCGGCGGTCTGCGGCGCGATCGTCGCGATCGGTATCACCGCCGACTCCTTCATCGTCTACTTCGAGCGCATCCGCGACGAGGTCCGCGAGGGCGCCCCGCTGCGCCCGGCGGTCCAGCGGGCCTGGCCGCGCGCCCGGCGCACCATCCTGGTCTCGGACTTCGTGTCCTTCCTCTGTGCCGCCGTGCTCTACGTGGTCTCGGTCGGCAAGGTCCAGGGCTTCGCGTTCACCCTCGGTCTGACCACCTTGCTCGACGTCGTGGTGATCTTCCTCTTCACCAAGCCGATGATCACGCTGCTGGCCCGGCGCAAGTTCTTCTCCGACGGCCACCCGTGGTCGGGCCTGGACCCGAAGCGGCTGGGCGCCCGCCCGCCGCTGCGCAGCAGCCGTCGCCGTAGCCCCTCCTCTGCCGCCGTGAAGGAGGCCTGACACCGTGTCACGCTTCTCCAATCTGGGTCACCGGCTCTACCAGGGCGAGGTCAGCTTCGACTTCGTCGGCCGCCGCAAGGTCTGGTACTCCATCTCCGGCGTGATCGTGCTGATCGCGGCGATCGGTCTGGCCATGGGCCTGCACCTGGGCATCGAGTTCAAGGGCGGCTCGGTCTACACCGTGAGCAAGCCCGGGCTGACCGTCTCGCAGGCGCAGGAGACGGCGGACAACGTCGTCTCCTCGCACCCGCTGGTGCAGTCGACCGACAACGGCAAGATCCGCATCCAGGTCAGCGTCGAGGAGCAGAAGAGCTCGGACGAGATCCGCGCCCAGCTCTCCGAGAAGCTCGCGGTGCCGCTGGACACCGTCGAGGCCCAGGTGATCGGCCCCAGCTGGGGCAAGCAGATCTCCCAGAAGGCGCTCACCGGCCTGATCGTCTTCATGGTCCTGGTGACGATCTACCTGGCGATCGCCTTCGAGTGGCGGATGGCGGTGGCCGCTCTGGTCGCGCTCATCCACGACCTCCTGATCACCATCGGCGTGTACGCCCTGGTGGGCTTCGAGGTCACCCCCGGTACGGTGATCGGCTTCCTGACCATCCTCGGGTACTCGCTCTACGACACGGTCGTCGTCTTCGACACCGTGAAGGAGAACACCAAGGGGCTCACCAAGCAGAACCGGCTCACGTACAGCGAGGCGGCCAACGCGGGCCTCAACCAGACCCTGGTGCGTTCGCTCAACACCACCGTGGTCGCCCTGCTCCCGGTCGCCGCGCTGCTGTTCATCGGTGGCGGCATCCTGGGCGCCGGCACGCTGAACGACATCTCGCTCGCGCTGTTCATCGGCCTCGCGGCCGGTGCCTACTCCTCGATCTGCGTCGCCACCCCGCTGCTGGCGCAGCTCAAGGAGGAGCAGCCGGAGATGAAGGCGCTGCGCAAGCGGGTCCTGCAGCACCGGGCCGCGGCCGCCGCCAAGGCCGCGGGGGACGCGGCGCCGGAGGGCGAGGAGATCGCGGACGAGGATCTGCCTGCGGGTATGGTCGGTCAGCGCGGCCGGGCGGCCGGCACCACGCGTGCCAAGGGCCGTCCGTCCACCAAGCGCTGAACCGACCCGACCGTAAGGACAAGCCGTGACCACCGCCGACACCACCCTGGCCGACCTGCTGAACAGCAGGATCCGGGACGTCCCGGACTACCCGAAGCCGGGTGTGCTGTTCAAGGACATCGCGCCGCTGCTCGCCGACGCCGACGCCTTCAGTGCCCTCACCAGGGCACTGGCGGACCGGGCGCAGGCGCTCGGGGCGACCAAGGTGGTGGGCCTGGAGGCGCGCGGCTTCGTGCTGGCGGCTCCGGCGGCCTTCGCGGCCGGACTCGGCTTCGTGCCGATCCGCAAGCAGGGCAAGCTCCCCGGCGAGGTGTTCCGGCGCTCGTACGAGCTGGAGTACGGCTCGGCGACGCTGGAGGTGCAGTGCGACGCCTTCGCCCCCGGTGAGCGGGTGCTGGTGGTGGACGACGTGCTGGCCACCGGTGGCACCATAGGCGCCTCGCTGGACCTGGTGAAGGAGGCCGGCGCCGAGCTGGTGGGCGTCGTGGTGCTGATGGAGCTGGGCTTCCTGGACGGCCGGGAGCGGCTGGCCGGGCACCTGAACGGCGCCCCGCTGGAGACGCTGGTCACGGTCTGAGGGACCTGAGCGCAGGGCGGTGGTCGGATCATCCGACCACCGCCCTTCCGTTTCCGGGCCGGGCGGATGAACACCGGGGCGCCCGGCTCGGTACCATGAAGATTCATCCCCTCCCGGTTGCGTCGCACCGTACGGGCCGCGGCAGGGGTCGGCCCCGGTGCCCCGAGGAGAGTCCTTGCCCGACGAGGTTGTGCCCACGGCCGAAGCGGCCGCCCCCGACGACCGTCCCACGCCCTCGGGGGCCACCCCGGCACGCCCGGCGCCGACCTCCTCGCGACCGATCGGCCCCACCGGCCGCGGCTCCTCCTCGGGCGGCATGCGCGCCCGCCTGGCCCGCCTCGGCGGTCAGCGCACCAGCGTGCTCAACCCCGTCCTGGAACCGCTGTTCCGGTCGATCCGGGCGAACGACCCGAAGGCCGACCCGGCGCTGCTGCGGGACATCGAGCGGGCCTACGCCGTCGCCGAGAAGTGGCACCGTGGGCAGAAGCGCAAGAGCGGCGACCCGTACATCACCCACCCGCTGGCGGTGGCCACCATCCTGGCCGAGCTGGGCATGGACGCCCCGACCCTGATGGCCGGGCTGCTGCACGACACCGTCGAGGACACCGACTACGGCCTGGAGACCCTGCGCAAGGACTTCGGCGACTCGGTGGCCCTGCTGGTGGACGGCGTCACCAAGCTCGACCGGGTCAAGTTCGGCGAGGCCGCGCAGGCCGAGACCGTCCGCAAGATGGTCGTCGCGATGGCCAAGGACCCGCGGGTCCTGGTGATCAAGCTGGCCGACCGCCTGCACAACATGCGCACGATGCGCTACCTCAAGCGGGAGAAGCAGGAGAAGAAGGCCCGCGAGACGCTGGAGATCTACGCCCCGCTGGCGCACCGGCTGGGCATGAACACCATCAAGTGGGAGCTGGAGGACCTCGCCTTCGCGATCCTCTACCCCAAGATGTACGACGAGATCGTCCGGCTGGTCGCCGAGCGCGCCCCCAAGCGGGACGAGTACCTGGCGACCGTCATCGACCAGGTCCAGGGCGACCTGCGCGGCGCCCGGATCACCGCCTCCGTCACCGGGCGGCCGAAGCACTACTACTCGGTCTACCAGAAGATGATCGTCCGGGGCCGGGACTTCGCCGAGATCTACGACCTGGTGGGCATCCGGGTCCTGGTCGACACCGTCCGCGACTGCTACGCGGCGCTGGGCACCATCCACGCGCGGTGGAACCCGGTGCCGGGGCGGTTCAAGGACTACATCGCGATGCCCAAGTTCAACATGTACCAGTCGCTGCACACGACGGTGATCGGCCCCGGCGGCAAGCCCGTCGAGCTGCAGATCCGCACCTTCGACATGCACCGCCGGGCCGAGTACGGCATCGCCGCGCACTGGAAGTACAAGCAGCGCGCGGTGGCCGGCGCGTCCAAGGTCCGCACCGACACCCCGACCCAGGTCCGCAAGGACGACAAGGCCGGCGCCGTCAACGAGATGGCCTGGCTGCGGCAGCTGCTGGACTGGCAGAAGGAGACCGCCGACCCGGGCGAGTTCCTGGAGTCGCTCCGCTTCGACCTGGCCAGCAACGAGGTCTTCGTCTTCACGCCCAAGGGCGACGTGATAGCCCTGCCGGCCGGTGCGACCCCGGTCGACTTCGCCTTCGCGGTGCACACCGAGGTCGGCTACCGGACGATAGGGGCCCGGGTCAACGGGCGGCTGGTGCCGCTGGAGTCGACGCTGGAGAACGGCGACACCGTCGAGGTGTTCACCTCCAAGGCGGAGAATGCCGGCCCGTCCCGGGACTGGCTGGGCTTCGTCAAGTCGCCGCGCGCCCGCAACAAGATCCGCGCCTGGTTCTCCAAGGAGCGCCGCGAGGAGGCGATCGAGCGCGGCAAGGAGGCGATCGTCCGGGCGATGCGCAAGCAGGGCCTGCCGATCCAGCGGATCCTGACCGGCGACTCGCTGGTCACCCTGGCCCACGAGATGCGCTACCCCGACATCTCCTCGCTCTACGCCGCGATCGGCGAGGGCCACGTCGCCGCGCAGAACATCGTCCAGAAGCTGGTCCAGGCACTCGGCGGCGAGGAGGGCGCCACCGAGGACCTCGCCGAGACCGCGACCCCGACGCACGACAACCGCCGGGCGGTGCGCCGCCGGGCCAAGGGCGATCCGGGCGTGATCGTCAAGGGCGTCGAGGACGTCTGGGTCAAGCTGTCCCGCTGCTGCACCCCGGTGCCGGGCGACCCGATCGTCGGCTTCGTGACCCGCGGCAACGGCGTCTCGGTGCACCGCGCCGACTGCGTCAACGTCGAGTCGCTGAGCCAGCAGCCGGAGCGGATGATCGACGTCGAGTGGGCGGCCACCCAGTCCTCGGTCTTCCTGGTGGCCATCCAGGTCGAGGCGCTGGACCGCTCCCGGCTGCTCTCGGACGTCACCCGGGTGCTCTCGGACCAGCACGTCAACATCCTGTCGGCGGCGGTGCAGACCTCCCGCGACCGGGTCGCGATGAGCCGCTTCACCTTCGAGATGGGCGACCCGAAGCACCTCGGCCACGTGCTCAAGGCCGTGCGCGGCGTCGAGGGCGTGTACGACGTCTACCGCGTGACCTCGGCCCGCAAGTAGCACCGCACGCGAAAGGCCCCCGGGGAGCCCCGGGGGCCTTTCGCGTTCAACGGGCCCGGACGGTCAGCCGCTGAACTCCTCCTGGCTCTTGTGCGCCTGCTCCAGCAGGGTCTGCACGCCGGCCAGCTCGTTCTCCAGCTTGGCGATCCGGCCGGCGTTCCCGGCGGCGCGGGCCTTGGCCAGGTCGGCCTGGATCTTGTCGGCCTTCGCCTGGAACAGGCCGACCATGCCGGCGGCACGGGCCTTGGCCTCCGGGTTGGAGCGCTTCCACTCGGCGTCCTCGGCCTCGCGGATGGCCCGCTCGACCGTGTTCAGCCGGCCGTCCAGCTTCGGACGGGCGTCGCGCGGCACGTGCCCGATCGCCTCCCAGCGCTCGTTGACCTCGCGCAGCGCGGCCTTGGCGGCCTTCAGGTCGGTGATCGGCAGGATCGCCTCGGCCTCGACGGCCAGCGCCTCCTTGAGCTTCTGGTTGGCCACCTGCTCGGCGTCCCGCTCGCTGAACACGGCGGAACGGGCCTGGAAGAAGACGTCCTGCGCGCCGCGGAACCGCGCCCACAGCTCGTCCTCGACGTCCCGCTGGGCCCGGCCGGCGGCCTTCCAGCGCGCCATCAGGTCGCGGTAGCCGGCCGCGGTGTCGCCCCACTCGGTGGACGAGGACAGCGCCTCGGCCTCGGCGACCAGCGCCTCCTTGGTCTGCCGGGCCTGCTCGCGCTCGGCGTCCAGGGTCGCGAAGTGCGCCTTGCGGTGCTTGGAGAAGACCGAGCGGGCGTGCGAGAAGCGGTGCCACAGCTCGTCGTCGCTCTTGCGGTCCAGCCGGGGCAGGCCCTTCCAGGTCTCCACCAGGGCGCGCAGCCGGTCGCCGGCCTCCCGCCACTGGGTGGACTCGGCGAGCTGCTCGGCCTCGGAGACCAGGGCCTCCTTGGCGGTGCGGGTCTCGTCCTGGGCCTTGGCGCGGGCGGCCTTGCGCTCCTCGCGCCGGCTCTCGATCTCGCCGGCGAGCGTGTCCAGCCGCTTGGCCAGGGCGTCCAGGTCGCCGACCGCGTGCCCCTCGGTCACCTGCGCGCGCAGGTGGTCCAGCGCGGCCTGGGCGTCCTTCGCGGCCAGGTCGGTGGTGCGCACCCGCTTCTCCAGCAGGCCGATCTCCACCTCGATGCCCTGGTACTTGCGCTCGAAGTAGGCGAGGGCCTCCTCGGGCGAGCCGGCCTGCCAGGAACCCACGACGCGTTCGCCGTCGGCCGTCCTGACGTAGACCGTGCCCTGCTCGTCGACACGGCCCCACGGGTCGCTGCTCATAGCGCGTCCTCCACATGACGTCGCGCCCGCGCCGGGGCGGCGCGCGTCCGTCGTCCACAGTTGATGTGCGGCGGACCGATGAGTCCGCCGTCCCCGTCCGCCGTGTCTTGCTGCCGAGGGTGACGGCTAGGCGGGTCCGGGCACCCTATACAACGCCAACATAGGCGACCAGCCCCGGTGCTGTCCGCATCCGGGCCGGGCGATTTCGGGCCGGGGCCGCGCGAAGGCGCCGCGGGCGCCTTCGCGGGCGGCCCCGGGATCGGTCAACCCTTCGTGGTGGTCACCGAGTTGAAGGTGACGTCGGCCATCGGGTGGCCGTCCGGGGCGCCCTCCAGGGTGCCCGCGGCGGCGATCTTCTGGACCACGTCCAGGCCGCCGGTGATCTTGCCGAAGGGGGTGTAGCTCGGGGGCAGACCGGTGTCCTTGTAGACCAGGAAGAACTGGCTTCCGTTGGTCCCCGGACCGGAGTTGGCCATCGCCACGGTGCCCGCCGGGTAGGTCGCGCCGGTCAGGTTCTCGTCCGCGAACTTGTAGCCGGGGCCACCGGTGCCGCCCGGGACGGTCGCGCTGGCGGTCGGGTCGCCGCACTGCAGCACGAAGATGCCGTCGGTGGTGAGGCGGTGGCACTTGGTGTGATCGAAGTACTTCTCGCCGGACAGGAAGGCGAAGGAGTTCACCGTGTGCGGGGCCTTGGCCGCGTCGAGCGCGATCGTCACCTTGCCGCAGTTGGTCTCCAGCGTCGCGGTGTACGAGGCGCCCGGGTCGACCGACATCGCCGGCTCGGCCTGCCACTGCTTGCCGTTCGGCGCGCCCGGCGCCGGGTCGGCGCAGCCCGCTACCGGCTTGCGGGTCGGGGTGGTCGGCTCGGTGCTCTGGGACGCGGCCTGGGCGGACTTGTCCTTGCCGTCCGAGCTGAACGCACCGGTGCCGACCAGCGCGCCGCCGCCGGCCAGCACCACGACGGCGAGCGAGGCGCCCAGGATCGTGTTGCGGCGCCTGCGCGCGGTCCGTGCCGCGTTCCGGCGCTCCATCTGGCGCTCGTACTTCTCGCGGGCGAGCTGCCGCCGCCGCTGTTCGCTGCTGACCACCGGCCGTGTCTCCTACGGATGTGCTGGAAAAGTGGATGGGATACCGAAGCGGATCATCGCATCCATCGGCGGCCAAGTGTAGGGACCGGGCCTGTAAGAACGCGGTGAACCTGCCGGTGCGAACCGCGCCCGCCACCGGCATCTGGTTCGCAACCGGACCCGCACCGCCGGTAGGCTGCCCCTACATCACTGGTAGCCGCACCACCGGCCGGCCGCATCGCCGGCAGTCACACCCCGTAGCCGCCACTGCCGACCGCATCACGAAGGACGCGCGTGTTCATCGCCGGATTCCCCGCTGGAGCCTGGGGCACCAACTGCTACCTGGTCGCTCCGGCGGCGGGCGAGGAGTGCGTCATCGTCGACCCCGGCCACCAGGCGGCGCGCGGCGTCGAGGAGATGGTCCGCGAGCACCGGCTCAAGCCGGTCGCCGTGCTGCTCACGCACGGCCACATCGACCACGTGGCCTCGGTGGTCCCGGTCTGCGGCGCCCGCGGTGTCCCGGCCTGGATCCACCCCGAGGACCGGTACATGATGTCCGACCCGGAGAAGGCCCTCGGCCGCTCGCTGGGCACCCAGCTGATGGGCGAACTCACCGTCGGCGAGCCCGACGACGTGCGCGAGCTCACCGACGGCGGCGTGCTGGAGCTCGCCGGCCTGCAGCTCACCGTGGACCACGCCCCGGGCCATACCGGGGGGTCGGTGACCTTCCGGACGCCCGGTGCCGAGGACCTCCCCCCGGTGCTGTTCTCGGGCGACCTGCTGTTCGCCGGCTCCATCGGGCGTACCGACCTCCCGGGCGGGGACAGCGAGGCGATCATGCGGTCGCTGGCCCGGGTGTGCCTGCCCCTCGACGACACCACCGTGGTCCTCTCCGGCCACGGCGGACAGACCACCATCGGCCGCGAGCGCGCCACCAACCCCTACCTCCGACAGGCAGCGGGGGCGGCCGGCGCCCCGGCTTTCCCGCGACGAGGAATGTGACGGAAGAGAAGTTGAGCACCTTCACCGCCCCCAAGGGCACCTACGATCTGCTGCCCCCCAGCTCCGCGACCTTCCTGGCGATCCGCGAGCGCATCGCCGCGCCCGCCCGCCGGGCCGGGTACGGCTACATCGAGACCCCGGTCTTCGAGGACGTGAAGCTCTTCTCCCGCGGCGTCGGCGAGTCCACCGACATCGTCAGCAAGGAGATGTACAACCTCACCACCCGCGGCGGCGACGAGCTCGCGCTGCGTCCGGAGGGCACCGCCTCGGTGCTGCGCGCCGCCCTCCAGGCCAACCTGCACAAGCAGGGCAACCTGCCGGTGAAGCTCTGGTACTCCGGCTCGTACTACCGCTACGAGCGGGCCCAGAAGGGCCGCTACCGCCAGTTCTCCCAGGTCGGCGCCGAGGCGATCGGGGCCGAGGACCCGGCGCTGGACGCCGAGCTGATCATCCTCGCCGACGACGCCTTCCGCTCGCTCGGCCTGAGCGACTACTCGCTGCTGCTCAACAGCCTCGGCGACAAGCAGTGCCGTCCGGTCTACCGCGCCGCCCTGGTCGAGTTCCTGGCCGGACTGGACCTGGACGAGGACACCCGCCGCCGCGCCGAGATCAACCCGCTGCGCGTCCTGGACGACAAGCGCGAGTCGGTGCAGGCCCAGCTCGTCGAGGCGCCCAGGCTGCGCGACTACCTGTGCGAGGAGTGCAAGGCGTACGACGAGAAGGTGCGCGAGCTGCTCACCGCGAACGGCGTCGCCTTCGTCGACGACCCGAAGCTGGTCCGCGGCCTGGACTACTACACCCGTACCACCTTCGAGTTCGTGCACAACGGCCTCGGCGCCCAGTCCGCGATCGGCGGCGGCGGCCGCTACGACGGCCTGTCCGAGATGATCGGCGGCCCGGCGCTGCCGTCCGTCGGCTGGGCCCTCGGCGTGGACCGCACCTTCCTGGCGATGGAGGCCGAGGGCGCCGCCCTCGACCTGCCCGCCGCCACCTCCGTGTACGCCGTCGCGCTCGGCGAGGAGGCCAAGAACGTCCTGTTCGCCAAGGTCGTCGAGCTGCGCCGGGCCGGCGTCGCCACCGACCTGGCCTTCGGCGTCAAGAGCATCAAGAACGCCATGAAGTCCGCCGACCGATCCGGCGCCCGCTTCGCCCTCGTCGCCGGGGAGCGGGACCTCGCCGACGGCGTCGTCCAGCTCAAGGACCTGACCACCGGCGAGCAGAACCCCGTCGCCCTCGACGCGCTCGTCACCACCCTGAAGGAGAAGCAGCTGTGATCCGCACGCACGACGCGGGCACGCTCCGCCCGGAGCACGCAGACACCACCGTCACCCTGGCCGGCTGGGTCGCCCGCCGCCGCGACCACGGCGGTGTCGCCTTCATCGACCTGCGCGACGCCTCCGGCACCGTGCAGATCGTGGTCCGCGACCTGGACTCGGTGCACGGCCTGCGCGCCGAGTACTGCGTCAAGGTCGTCGGCGACGTCCGGGTGCGCCCCGAGGGCAACGAGAACCCCGACATCCCGACCGGTGCGGTCGAGGTCGTCGTCAGCGAGATCGAGGTCCTCTCCGAGGCCGCCCCGCTGCCGTTCCCGGTCGCCGAGTACGAGCCCGGCACGGTCAACGAGGAGGTCCGGCTGCGCTACCGCTACCTGGACCTGCGCCGCGAGGGCCCGGCCAAGGGCCTGCGGCTGCGCTCCAAGGTCAACAACATCATCCGCCGGGTGATGGAGGAGAACGACTACCTCGACATCGAGACGCCGTACCTCACCCGCTCCACCCCCGAGGGCGCCCGCGACTTCCTCGTCCCGGTCCGCCTGCAGCCCGGTCACTGGTACGCGCTGCCGCAGTCGCCCCAGCTGTTCAAGCAGCTGCTGATGGTGGCCGGCATGGAGCGCTACTACCAGATCGCCCGCTGCTTCCGTGACGAGGACTTCCGCGCCGATCGGCAGCCGGAGTTCACCCAGCTCGACATCGAGGCCTCGTTCGTCGACCAGGAGGACATCCTGGCCCTCGGCGAGAAGATCGTCGGCTCGATCTGGCGCGAGGTGCACGGCTACGAGCTCCCCAACCCGCTGCCCCGGATGACCTACGCGGACGCCATGGCCCGCTACGGCTCCGACAAGCCGGACGTCCGCTTCGGCCAGGAACTCACCGACCTCACCGAGTACTTCACGGGCACCGAGTTCCGCGTCTTCCAGGCCCCGTACGTCGGCGCCGTGGTGATGCCCGGCGGCGCCTCGCAGCCCCGCAAGGCGCTCGACGCCTGGCAGGACTGGGCCAAGGCGCGCGGCGCCCGCGGCCTGGCCTACGTCGTCATCGACGCCGAGACCGGCGAGCTGCGCGGCCCGGTCGCCAAGAACCTCTCCGCGGAGCACCTGGCCGGCCTGGCCGCCGCCGCGGGTGCCAAGAACGGCGACGCGATCTTCTTCGCGGCCGGCAAGCAGCGCCCCTCGCAGGAGCTGCTGGGCGCCGCCCGCCTGGAGATCGGCCGCCGCTGCGAGCTGATCGACGAGTCGCAGTGGGCCTTCCTCTGGGTCGTCGACTTCCCGATGTTCGAGCCGATCGAGGACGACAAGGGCGAGTTCCAGGGCTGGCACGCGGTGCACCACCCGTTCACCGCCCCGACCGCCGAGTCGCTGGCCACCTTCGACACCGACCCGGGCTCGGCCCTGTCCAACGCCTACGACCTGGTCCTCAACGGCTCGGAGCTGGGCGGCGGTTCGATCCGTATCCACCAGCGCGAGGTGCAGAAGCGGGCGTTCGACGCGATCGGCCTCTCCGAGGAGGAGGCGGCCTCGCAGTTCGGCTTCCTGCTGGACGCCTTCAACTACGGCCCGCCGCCGCACGGTGGCGTCGCCTTCGGCCTCGACCGGATCGTCACGCTGCTCGGCGGGTACGACACCATCCGCGACGTCATCGCCTTCCCGAAGACGTCCACCGGCGGTGACCCGCTGACCGGCGCCCCGACCCCGATCACCCCGGCGCAGCGCCGGGAGGCCGGCGTGGACGCCAAGCCCAAGGTGCGCGAGGACGCCGCCAAGTCCGAGTCCTGACACCGGATCCGCTAACCTTCAACGGCCCCGGACGGTCCACCCACCGTCCGGGGCCGGTCCACGACGACGTGTGACACAGGGAGGGTTGACTCATGCAGGTGACGACAAGGGTCGAATGTCCGGACGACGCCCCGGCGACCAGACGCGTTCACATGGCCGCGTTCCCCGGCCCGGACGAGGCGGACCTGGTGGACGCGCTGCGCCGCGATCCGGCCTGGCTGCCCGCGCTGTCGCTGGTCGCGGTCGACGAGGCCGGGCTGGTGATCGGGCACGCGCTGCTGACCCGGCTGCGGGTCGGCGAGGACGGCGAGGGCCTCGCGCTCGCGCCGGTCGCCGTCGCGCCCGAGTGGCAGCGCAAGGGCGTCGGCGAACTCGTCGTCCGGGCCGCGCTGTCGGCGGCCGAGGAAGCGGGCGAGCGGCTCGTGGTCGTCCTCGGTGACCCGGACTACTACGGACGGTTCGGCTTCAGCGCGGCCGGGCGGCACGAGGTCAGCGGCCCGTTCGAGGTGCCGGACGCCTACTTCCAGGCGCTGCCGCTGCCCGCGTACGACGGCGCTCCACGCGGGCTCTGCCGCTATCCCGAGCCCTTCGTGGCGGTCTAGTTCCCCCGGTTCGGTTCTCCCGGCCTGGTTCCCCTGGTCCAGGCCGCCCGGTCTACACCGACTCCGCGCCGACCCGACCGAACGGCACCGTGCTCCGGCAGCTGCGCACGAACGCGGCCATCGCCGGCGTGAGTTCACGGTCCTTCGGCCAGTACAGCCCGACCTGGCTCGGGCTGAGCCCCCGCACCGGCCGGTACGCGACGTCATCCCGTACGGCCAGCCGGCTCATCGCCTCCGGTGCGAAGCCGACGCCCTGACCGCACACCACCGCGGCCAGCCACTCGTCGGTGTTGTGCGCCACCGCGCCGATCCGCACCGGACGCCCGCCCCGCTCCCGGGCCGCCAGCCAGTACTCGCGCCAGTGCCCGGCCTCGTGCGGTATGGCCACGAACGGTTCGTCCACCAGGTCCTCGACGCACAGCTCGGCCCGGGCCGCCAGCCGGTGCCCGGCCGGCAGCGCCGCGACCCGCGCCTCCTGGCCGAGCACGGCGACGTTGTAGTGCTCGGACAGCCACGGCGGGCCGTGCCAGAGCGTCAGGTCGATCTCGCCGGTGGCCAGGCCCGAGGTCGGATCGAACCAGTTGTTCTGCCGCAGCTCCACCTGCCAGCCGGGCATCCGCCGGGCGAAGTCGGAGACGGTGCTCCGGGTCATCAGATTGATGATCCCGCCCTCGAATCCCACCCGCAGCACCGAGCCCTGCGCGGCGGCCGCCGCCCGGGTGGCGCGCAGCGCGTCCTCCCAGCCGGCCAGCATCGGCCCGGCGTACTCCGCCAGCGCCCGCCCGGCCGGGGTGGGCGCCATGCCGCGCCGCGAGCGCTCGAACAGCTCCACCCCGAGCAGCGCCTCCAGCTGGCGGATCTGCTTGGTGAGCGTCGGCTGGGAGACGAACAGCCGGGCCGCCGCGGCGGTCAGCTGTCCCTCGTCGCAGACCGCGGCGAAGCTGCGCAGCAGGCGGGTGTCGACATCCATGCCCCAAGGTTATGGAACGGGATATTGGACCCGGTTGGCAGGTGTGGGCCAAGGTTGATCGTTCGGCGTCAGCGCCGAGCCGACGGGGGAGCGTGGCAGCGGCGGTTCAGGGGGCCGCCGCTGCCGCGCCGGGCCGGCCGGCCACCCCCGTCCCCGCTCCGACCTGCGCGACCGGCGCCCAGCGCCTACGGTGAGTGCTCATCAGCATCAGCCGGACGGAGGACCCCAGGTGGCCAAGGAGCAGCGGACCGCGGAGCCGGAGCGACTGGCGAGGAAGCCGTACGAGCGGGAACTGCTGCGGCTCCAGGAGGAGCTGGTGAAGCTCCAGGAGTGGGTGCGGGTCGAGGGCGCCCGGCTGGTGGTGGTCTTCGAGGGGCGCGACGCGGCGGGCAAGGGCGGCGCGATCAAGCGGGTGACGGAGTACCTGAACCCGCGCATCGCCCGGGTCGCGGCGCTGCCGACCCCGACCGAGCGGCAGAAGACCCAGTGGTACTTCCAGCGGTACGTCGAGCAGCTGCCCGCCGCCGGGGAGATCGTGCTCTTCGACCGCAGCTGGTACAACCGGGCCGGCGTCGAGCGGGTCATGGGCTTCTGCACGGACGAGGAGTACTGGCAGTTCCTGCACCAGTGCCCGACCTTCGAGCGGATGCTGATCGAGGCGGGCATCCTGCTGCGAAAGTACTGGTTCTCGGTGAGCGACACCGAGCAGGAGCGGCGGTTCCGGGATCGGCTGGAGGACCCGATGAAGCGCTGGAAGCTCTCCCCGATGGACGTCGAGTCGATCACCCGCTGGGAGGACTACTCGCGGGCCAAGGACGAGATGTTCGTCTACACCGACACCCCGGACTCGCCGTGGCACGTGGTGGAGAGCGACGACAAGCGCCGGGCCCGGATCAACATGATCGCCCACCTGCTCTCCACCGTGCCGTACCACGAGATCACCGCCCCGCAGGTCGACCTGCCGCCCCGCCCGGCTCCGCGCGGCTACCAGCGGCCGCCGCGCGACCTGCAGAAGTACGTGCCGGACCACGCGGCCGGGCTCGACTAGGGCCCGTCCGGTGGGCCTGCCCCGGCCGGGTGGGTGTGTCGGCGGCCTCGCATAGGCTTCCGGTGTGGACGAACCGGACCTCTTCACCGCCGCCGCCGAGGAACGCCAGACCAGGGAGCCCGGCCGGGCGCCGCTGGCCGTACGGATGCGCCCGCGCACCCTGGACGAGGTGGCCGGGCAGCGGCAGTTGCTGAAGCCCGGGTCGCCGCTGCGGCGCCTCGTCGGGGGCTCGCGCGGGCCGGCGGCGACCAGCTCGGTGATCCTGTGGGGCCCGCCCGGCACCGGCAAGACCACCCTGGCGCACGTGATCAGCCAGGCCGTGGAGGGCCGCTTCGTCGAGCTGTCCGCGATCACCGCCGGGGTCAAGGAGGTCCGGGCGGTGATCGACGGTGCCCGGCGGGCGGTCGGCATGTCCGGCCGGGAGACGGTGCTGTTCCTGGACGAGATCCACCGCTTCTCCAAGGCCCAGCAGGACTCGCTGCTGCCGGCCGTGGAGAACCGCTGGGTCACCCTGATCGCCGCGACCACCGAGAACCCGTACTTCTCGGTGATCTCCCCGCTGCTGTCCCGCTCGCTGCTGCTCACCCTGGAGTCGCTGACCGACGAGGACATCCGTGCCCTGCTGCGCCGCGCGGTGGCCGACGAGCGCGGCCTGGACGGCGCGCTGGAGCTGACCGCGGAGGCCGAGGACCACCTGGTGCGGCTGGCCGGCGGGGACGCCCGGCGGGCGCTCACCACGCTGGAGGCGGCAGCCGGGGCGGCGCTGGAGAAGGACGAGGCGGCCATCACGCTGGCCACCACGGAGACGGCCGTCAACCAGGCGGCGGTGCGCTACGACAAGGACGGCGACCAGCACTACGACGTGGCGAGCGCGCTGATCAAGTCGATCCGGGGCAGCGACGTGGACGCCACCCTGCACTACCTGGCCCGGATGATCGAGGCGGGGGAGGACCCGCGGTTCATCGCCCGCCGGCTGATGATCTCGGCCAGTGAGGACGTCGGCCTGGCCGACCCGACGGCGCTGCAGACGGCCGTCTCGGCGGCCCAGGCGGTGGCCCTGATCGGCTTCCCGGAGGCGCGGATCATCCTGTCCCAGGCGGCGATCGCGCTGGCCCTGGCGCCCAAGTCCAACGCGGCCTACCTGGCGATCGACGCGGCGCTGGCGGACGTCCGGCAGGGTCTGGCGGGCGCGGTGCCGCCGCACCTGCGGGACGCGCACTACGGCGGTGCGGGCAAGCTCGGCCACGGCCAGGGCTACCGGTACCCGCACGACCTGCCGGAGGGCATCGCGGCCCAGCAGTACGCGCCGGACGCGGTGCACGGCAAGGACTACTACCAGCCGACCCGGCGCGGTGGCGAGGCCCGGTACGCGGACGTCGTGGAGTGGACGCGGGGCCGGCTCAGGGGGGAGCGCCGGAGCGAGCGGAAGCCTGAGCAGGAGCCCGAGCACAAGGGCGGGTGATCCACCGGTATACTCGGTCGGAGTGCCATGTCCCGGGACGGCGGCGGGGGAGACCCCACCGACCGGCCGCACCAGCGGGGCATCGGCCGTAGGCCCCTTCCGAGGGGCCCGCACCAGGAGCGTCGCGCACCGTTATCGGTGTCGCGGGCGGCCCGGATTCCGGGTCGTCCGTGTGACCAGCACTTTCGTGCCCGGCTCCGGAGAGCGGCTGATTCCACTGCGCAAGCGGCGGGGTTTTCTCCGGGTCGCGACGTGCGACCTCCGTCAACACCTGGTGAAGCCGTATTCGTAAGCAAGGAAGGTTTGGTTCATGGCGAACCAGAAGCGTCCCAAGGTCAAGATCGCGCGTGCGCTCGGCGTGCCGCTGACCCCGAAGTCCGTCAAGTACTTCGAGGCCCGCCCGTACCCGCCCGGCCAGCACGGCCGTGGTCGCAAGCAGAACTCGGACTACAAGGTCCGTCTGCTCGAGAAGCAGCGTCTGCGCGCCCAGTACGACCTGAGCGAGAAGCAGATGGCGCGCGCGTTCGACCGCGCGAAGAAGGCCGAGGGCAAGACCGGTGAGGCGCTCGTCGCCGAGCTGGAGACCCGTCTGGACTCCCTGGTGCTGCGTTCGGGCATTGCCCGCACCATCTACCAGGCCCGCCAGATGGTCGTCCACGGCCACATCGAGGTCAACGGTGGCAAGGTCAACAAGCCGTCGTACCAGATGAAGCCGGGCTACGTGGTGACCGTCCGCGAGCGCAGCAAGGAGAAGGTCCCCTTCCAGGTCGCCCGTGAGGGTGGCTACGCGGGTGAGGGCCAGACCCCGAAGTACCTCGAGGTCAACCTGAAGGCCCTGGCCTTCCGCCTGGACCGTGCGCCGCAGCGCAAGGAGGTCCCGGTGATCTGTGACGAGCAGCTGGTCGTCGAGTACTACTCGCGCTGACCCGCGACGGTTCCGCACCTGCGGTACCTCAGCGAGCCCCCGTCGCCTTTCGAGGCGGCGGGGGCTCGCCGTTTCCGCTGCCCCCGGTCTACCAGTCCTCGCCGGTCATCGCGGCGGCCAGCCGCAGGTGCGGGCGGGCCTCCTCGTGGCGGCTCTGGCGCTCCAGGGTGCGGCCGAGCATCAGCCGGGCGTAGTCCTCGACCGGGTCGATGTCGAGGATCCGGCGCAACTCGGCCTCGGCGCGGTGGAGTTGGGCGGAGTGGTAGTAGCTGCGGGCCAGCAGCAGCCGGACGGAGAGGTTGGCCGGCTCCTCGGCCAGTACGCCCTCCAGCATGCGGGCGGCGTCGGTGTACGCCTTGGACTCGAAGTAGAAGGTCGCGAGGCGGTACTCGTCGGCGGCGGTGTTCACGGCCACGGGGTGCTCCTTCCGGGTGGTTCCTTGCCTCCTCAAGCAATGGACAAGTTTCAACTATTCCGGGCCGGCGAGGGCGCCGGCGCGGGCG
Source organism: Kitasatospora sp. MAA19 (assembly GCF_029894125.1). GTDB lineage: Bacteria > Actinomycetota > Actinomycetes > Streptomycetales > Streptomycetaceae > Kitasatospora. The sequence goes on along the minus strand of NZ_JARXYZ010000020.1, from coordinate 97,260 downwards.
GCACCGAGCACGGCCCGGCCCCCGGCTCCGGGCCGTCCGCCGACTCGCCGCCGCCGAGCGCCCGGGAGACCGCGGCGTCCAGGTCGAGCCGGGCCCCCGCCTCGTAGTGCTCCTCGTACTCCTGCTCGGTCAGCCCCGTCCGGGCCCGCTCCGCGCACTCCTGGTGCGGGCCGAAGAAGCACCGCGAGCCCAGGAAGGGCATGCCGACCGTGCGCCAGATCCGGTGTGAGGCGCCCTGCAGCACCCGGGCCTCGCACAGGTCGCCCGGCGCGTCGGGGCCGTTCGGCTCGGTCTCCAGCAGTGCCAGCAGGTCGATCGCCAGCACGATGCCCAGCAGGTCGTGGAACAGGTGGTTCAGCCGCAGGCTCTCCCGGGCCAGCGCGCGGGCCTGCCGGACGGCTCCGTCCAGCCAGTGCGCGTACGCCATCGCGTACAGCACGTACGCGTACGCCCACTGCTCGCCGTGCTCCTCGCACAGCTCGCGGGCCTGGCCGAACCAGAGCTCGCCGCTCTCCAGGTCGCCCTGGAACAGGCAGGCGAGGCCCAGCTCGAACATGGCCATCACGACGTTGCTGTTGAGCTCGCCGATGGTCCGGTAGTGCCAGAGCGCCTCCTCGAAGAGTTCGGCGGCGCGGTCCGGGTCGTCGCCGATCAGGGCCACGCAGCCCTGCCGGTGGACGGCGTAGGCGAGCGCCCGGTCGTCGCCGGTGGTCAGGGCCTGGCGGCGGCACTCCTCCAGCGCCGGGCGGGCCGTCTCCAGGTCGCCCTGCAGGGTGGCCGTGTAGCCGGTCACCCAGAGGGCCTTGGCGCGGGCCTGGGTCGGCTCACGGTCCAGGGCGAGCGCGCGCTCCAGCCAGTGCCGGCCCTCGCCGAGGTGGCCGCAGCCGACCCAGTAGAACCACAGCGTGCCCGCCAGCAGCAGGGCGATCTGCTCCTCGCCGGGCTCGGTCAGGCAGAACTCCAGCGCCGCGCGGAGGTTGGTGTGGGCGAGCCCGGTGCGCTCGGCGGTCTCCGCCTGTCGGGGACCGAACCACTCGACCTCGCCCCAGGTGGCCACGCCCAGGTACCAGTCGCGGTGGCGGTGCAGCAGCCGCCGCTCCTCGCCGGCGGCGCGCAGCCATCGGCCGCCGTACTCGCGCAGGGTGTCCAGCAGCCGGAAGCGGACGCCGAAGGCGCTGTCCTCGCGCAGCACCACGGACTTGCCGACCAGCTCGTCGAGCAGGTCGAGCACGTCCTCGGACTCCAGGCCCTCGCCGGCGCAGACGTACTCGGCGGCCTCCAGGTCGAAACTGCCGGCGAAGATCGACAGGCGGGCCCAGAGTAAACGTTCCTGCACGGTGCAGAGCTCATGGCTCCAACCGATCGTCGTGCGCAGCGTCTGGTGCCGTGGCAGGGCCGTCCGGGAGCCGCCGGTGAGCAGCCGGAACCGGTCGTCCAGCCGCGCGGTGATCTGCTCCACCGACAGCGCCCGCAGCCGCCCGGCCGCCAGTTCCACCGCCAGCGGGATGCCGTCCAGACGGCGGCAGAGCAGGCTCACCGCCTCGGCGTTGGCCTCGGTCACCGCGAAGGACGGCAGCACCGCCCTGGCTCGGTCGGCGAACAGCCGCACCGCGTCCGGCAGCGCGTCGGGCCCTACCGGGCGGTCCGGTAGTGGGCCGACCGGCAACGGGGCCAGGGTGAGCAGGTACTCGCCCGTGGCCCGCAGCACGGCGCGGCTGGTGGCCAGCACCCGCAGCCCGGGCAGTGCCCGCAGCAGCGCGTCCGCCAGCTCCGCGCAGGCCTCCACCAGGTGCTCGCAGCCGTCCAGCACCAGCAGCAGGCGCCGACCGGACAGCCGCTCGGTCAGGACGTCCAGCGGCGGGCGGGCGGTGCCGTCGGTCAGCCGCAGTGCCTCCAGCACCGCGTGGCCGAGCAGCAGCGGGTCCTGCACCGGGGCCACCTCCACCAGCCAGGTGCCGTCCGGGAAGGCGCCGGCCGCCCGGGCCGCCGCGCGCAGCGCCAGCCGGCTCTTGCCGACCCCGCCCGGGCCGGTCACCGTCACCAGCCGGGCGGCGGCCAGCAGGCCCGCCAGCTCGGCCAGCTCCCGCCGCCGTCCGACGAAGCACGTCACCTCGGCCGGCAGCCGGCCGGGCTCCGGCTCGCGCGGCCACGCCCCGGGCTCCCCGGGCGGTGTTGTCCAGTCGCCGGCCAACCGCTGCTCCCCGTGTTCCTGGCCCGGACCGACACGGCCCGGACGTGCGTCGGGCCGTACGGGCGACGGCCCGCCTGGCAGAACGAGGTGACCGGCCGGTAGGTTACGCGCGCGGTTCGCACACCCGACCGGATCCACCGGGCGGGCCCGCCGATAACCCGGTCCGGAAACCGGGCGTCGGCGCGATAGGGTTCCGTTTGGAGAACAGCAAGGCGAGGGAGCGCGCAAAGGTGTCCGTGGGAGAGCTGGCCGGGTTGCTCGTCGCCGTGTTCTGGGCGGTCCTGGTCACCCTGCTCGCCGTGGTGCTGGTCCGCCTCTCGCGGGTGCTGAAGGAGGCCACCGTCCTGGTCTCCGCCGTCACCGAGCAGGCCGTCCCGCTGTTGAGCGACGCGGGCGCCGCCGTGCGCAGCGCCAACGAGCAGTTGGAGCGGGTGGACGAGATCACCGCGAACGTGCAGGACGCCGCCGCCAACGCCAACGCGCTGTCCTCCACCGTCGCCGCGACCCTGGGCGGGCCGCTGGTGAAGGTCGCGGCCTTCAGCTACGGCGTCCGCAAGGCCGTCGCCAAGCAGCAGGGCGGCCAGCCGTCCGTGCCGTCGCAGAGCGGCGAGCGCGAGGAGCTGGCCCGGCTGATCCGGGCCGAGGTGCGCGCCGCGACCGCGCCCAGGAACGGCCTGCTCTCCCGGGTCCGGCGCGCGGTGAGGGGCTGACGGCATGGTGCGACGCGTCTTCTGGATGGCGGTCGGTGCCGGTGCCACCGTCTGGGCCATGAACAAGGCCAACGAGGCCGTGCACCGGCTCACCCCGGACAGCCTCTCCGGCACCGCCACGCGCGGTGCGCTGCACCTGGGCGACCTGGCCAAGCAGTTCGCCCAGGACGTGCGGGCGGGCATGACCGAGCGCGAGGAGCAGCTGCGCGACGACCTCGGACTGCACGGCACCGCCGTGGTCGAGCCCCGGCGCCGCCGGGTGGCCAGGGGCGAGCCGCAGTACCGAGCTATCTCGGCGGCGCCCGGCAGCCCGGCCGCCGCCCTGCCTTCGTCCAGCAGCGCCCGCACCACACCCCAAGCCACTGAAGAAACGCCCCGCCGCGCACTGCCGCAGCGGGGCGGCACCCCGAACCGGAAGGACCAATAATGGAGTCGGCTGAGATCCGCCGCCGCTGGCTGCGCTTCTTCGAGGAGCGCGGCCACACCGTCGTTCCGTCGGCGTCCCTGGTCGCCGACGACCCCACCCTGCTGCTGGTCAACGCCGGCATGGTGCCGTTCAAGCCCTACTTCCTGGGCGAGGTCAAGCCGCAGTTCTCGCGCGCCACCAGCGTCCAGAAGTGCGTGCGCACCCTGGACATCGAGGAGGTCGGGAAGACCACCCGGCACGGCTCCTTCTTCCAGATGTGCGGCAACTTCTCCTTCGGCGACTACTTCAAGGAAGGCGCCATCACGTTCGCGTGGGAGCTGCTCACCAGCTCCGTCGCGGACGGCGGCTACGGCCTGGAGAAGGAGAAGCTCTGGATCACCGTCTACCAGGACGACGACGAGGCCGAGCAGATCTGGCGTGACGTCATCGGCGTCCCCTCCGAGCGCATCCAGCGCCTCGGCATGAAGGACAACTTCTGGTCGATGGGCGTCCCCGGCCCGTGCGGCCCGTGCTCGGAGATCAACTACGACCGCGGCCCCGCGTACGGCGAGGAGGGCGGCCCGGCCGTCAACGGCGAGCGCTACCTGGAGATCTGGAACCTGGTCTTCATGCAGTACGAGCGCGGCCACGGCGACGGCAAGGACGGTTTCGAGATCCTCGGCGACCTGCCGAGCAAGAACATCGACACCGGCCTCGGCCTGGAGCGCCTGGCCGCCATCCTGCAGGGCGTCGACAACCTCTTCGAGATCGACACCAGCCGGATGATCCTCGACCGCGCCGCCGAGCTGACCGGCCACACCTACGGCGCCGACCACAAGTCGGACGTCTCCCTGCGCGTGGTCACCGACCACATCCGCACCGCGCTGATGCTGATCGGCGACGGCGTCACCCCCGGCAACGAGGGCCGCGGCTACGTGCTGCGCCGCATCCTGCGCCGCGCCATCCGCAACATGCGCCTGCTGGGTGCCACCGGTCCGGTCGCCAAGGACCTCACCGACATCGCCATCAAGGCGATGGCCCCGCAGTACCCGGAGCTGGAGAGCGACCGCAAGCGCATCGAGACGGTCGTCGTCGGCGAGGAGGGGGCCTTCCTGCAGACCCTGAAGGCCGGCACCAGCCTGCTGGACGCCGCGGTCACCGAGACCAAGCAGGCCGGCGGCGCGGTGCTCTCCGGTGACCAGGCCTTCAAGCTGCACGACACCTACGGCTTCCCGATCGACCTCACCCTGGAGATGGCCGAGGAGCAGGGCCTCCAGGTGGACGAGGCCGGCTTCCGCCGCCTGATGCAGGAGCAGCGGGACCGCGCCAAGGCGGACGCCAAGGCCAAGAAGATGGGCCACGCCGATGTCGCCGCGTACCGCGAGGTCGCCGACAAGTCCGGCGCGAGCGTCTTCACCGGCTACAGCCTCACCGAGGGCGAGGCCACCGTGGTCGGCCTGCTGGTGGACGGCGTTCCGTCGCCGGCCGCCTCCGAGGGCGACGAGGTCGAGATCATCCTCGACCGCACCCCGTTCTACGCCGAGGGCGGCGGCCAGCTCGCCGACCACGGCCGGATCCGGCTGGAGTCCGGCGCGGTGGTGGAGATCCGCGATGTGCAGCAGCCCGTCCCGGGTGTCATCGTGCATTCCGGCGGGGTGCTGTTCGGCGAGGTCGTGCTCGGCGCCTCGGCGTACGCCACGATCGACGTCGACCGCCGCCGGGCGATCGCCCGCGCCCACTCGGCCACCCACCTGACCCACCAGGCGCTGCGCGACGCGCTCGGCCCGACGGCCGCCCAGGCCGGCTCCGAGAACGCGCCCGGCCGCTTCCGCTTCGACTTCGGCTCGCCCGCCGCCGTCCCGGGCAGCGTGCTGGTCGACGTCGAGCAGAAGATCAACGACGTGCTGGGTCGCGAACTCGACGTCACCGCCGAGGTCATGACGATGGATCAGGCCCGCAAGGCCGGCGCCATCGCGATGTTCGGCGAGAAGTACGGCGACGAGGTCCGGGTCGTCACCATCGGAGACTTCTCCAAGGAGCTGTGCGGTGGCACGCACGTCGGCAACACCGCCCAGCTGGGTCTGGTGAAGCTGCTCGGCGAGTCCTCGATCGGTTCCGGCGTGCGCCGCGTCGAGGCGCTGGTCGGCGTCGACGCGTACAAGTTCCTGGCCCGCGAGCACACCGTGGTCTCCCAGCTGACGGACCTGGTCAAGGGCCGCCCGGAGGAGCTGCCGGAGAAGATCTCGGGCATGCTCGCCAAGCTCAAGGACGCCGAGAAGGAGATCGAGCGCTTCCGCGCCGAGAAGGTGCTGGCCGCCGCGGCGGGCCTGGCCGACTCGGCCGAGGACGTGCACGGCATCTCCGTGGTCGCCGCCCAGGTCGCCGACGGCGTGGGCGCGGACGAGCTGCGCAAGCTGGTGCTGGACGTGCGCGGCCGGCTCGGCTCGCGCCCGGCCGTGGTCGCCGCCTTCACCGTGGCGAACGACCGTCCGCTGACCGTGATCGCCACCAACGAGGACGCCCGCGCCCGCGGCATCAAGGCCGGCGAGCTGGTCCGGGTCGCCGCCAAGACCCTCGGCGGCGGCGGTGGCGGCAAGGACGACGTCGCCCAGGGCGGCGGCTCCAACCCGGCCGCGGTCGGCGAGGCCGTCGCCGCGGTGCGCGGCCTGGTCGCGGAGCGCGCCAGCTGATGGAGCAGGTGGAAAGACCCTTCCGGCGCGGGCGGCGGATCGCCGTCGACGTCGGTGACGCCCGGATCGGGGTCGCGTCCTGCGACCCCGACGGGGTGCTCGCCACCCCCGTGGAGACCGTCCCGGCCGGAGCGAAGTCGCAGGCCAGGATCGCCGCCATCGTCGACGAGTACGAGGCGATGGAGGTGATCGTCGGGCTGCCGCGCTCGTTGAGCGGCAAGGAGGGCCCGGCGGCGGAGAAGGTCCGCGGGTACGCCGCCCGGCTGGCCAACCGGCTCTACCCGGTGCCGGTCCGGCTGGTCGACGAGCGGATGTCGACCGTCACCGCCACCCACGGGCTGCGCGCCTCGGGCGTCAAGGCGAAGAAGGGTCGCTCGGTGGTCGACCAGGCCGCTGCGGTGGTGATCCTGCAGACCGCCCTTGAGTCCGAACGGGTGAGCGGACGCCCGCCCGGTGAGAGCGTCGAGGCGGTCGGCTGACCGGCCTGATCTAACGTCCCGGTGAGGGGTCCGTGCGGACGCGTCCGCACGGACCCTTTTCGTTCGTTCCGGGACCGCCGAGGGGACGCGAGCCATGACCGACCAGGACTTCCACCCGGGGCTCACGCCCGGGCACCTGGGTGCGCCGGTGCTGGAGCCGGAGGGTCGCCCGCCGGGCGCGCCCCGTACGCGCTCCGATGCACCGGATCCGCACCGACGGCGTAACGGGCTGGCCTGCGCGCTCACCGCGCTCTCCCTGATCGGGGTGTTCGGCGGGGTGGGCCTCACCGGCTACGCCTGGTGGCAGGAGCAGCGCAAACCCCCGGTCGCCGCCGACTACGCGGGGCAGGGCACCGGCAGCGTCCAGGTCTCGGTGCCGGAGGGGGCGGGGCTGTCCCAGATCGCGTACGCGCTGGTGCGCAACGGGGTGGTCGCCAGTTCGCTCGCCTTCACCCGGGAGGCCAAGGGCAGCGCCGCGGCGGCCGGGCGGATCCAGCCCGGCACGTACACGATGAAGCAGCGGATGTCGGCCGCGGCCGCGCTGGCCGTACTGATCGACCCGGCCAACGCCAACGGCTTGACCATCCCCGAGGGCTGGCGCGGTTACCAGATCTACGCGGCGATCGACCGGAAGCTGGGCCTGCCGGACGGCACCACCCAGCGCACCGCCCAGGAGCAGGGCGCCGAACTGGGCCTGCCGGACTTCACCAAGGGCAGCCCCGAGGGCTACCTGTTCCCCGCGACGTACAGCGTCACCGACGGGACCACCGCGATCGAGCTGCTGAAACAGATGGTGGACCGGGCCGGCAAGGAGTTCAGCCGGGATGACGCGAACGTCGTCGCGCAGAACCTCGGGCAGAGCCTGTACGGGCTGGTGACGGTGGCCAGCATGGTCCAGGGCGAGGCCGACAACACCGAGGACATGGGCCGGGTGGCGCGGGTGATCTACAACCGGCTGGCCAGGGCGATGCCGCTGCAGCTCGACTCCACGATCAACTACGCGCTCGGCCGGTCGACCCTGAACACCACGGTGACCGACACCAGGCTGGACTCCCCGTACAACACCTACCTGCACCCCGGGCTGCCGCCCACGCCGATCTCCAATCCGGGGCGGCAGGCGATCATGGCGGCACTGGACCCGGTGCCGGGGGACTGGCTCTACTTCGTCACCGTGAAACCGGGGGACACCCGCTTCACCGACAGCTTCGAGGTGCAGCAGCGCAACGTCGCGGAGTTCAACGCCAACCGGGCGTCGGCGAAGCCGAGCGACTCGGCCGCGCCGTCGGGGTCGCCCTCCGGGTCGCCGTCGGGCTCGCCGTCGGGGGTGCCCTCGGCGTCGCCTGCGGGTTCCGCCGCCGCGTCGGCGGCGGCCTCCGGGTCGGCCGCCGCCTCCGCTCCGCCGGCGCCGACGGACGGCGCCACCGGTGGGTGAGGTCGGACACCGGTGGCACATCCGCCCTGCCAGGGGCACGACTGCGGTACGGTAACGTCTCCTCCCAGGCGCTGCGCTAGCACGCCGGTTCGAGAATCAGCCGGGACCGCGTCCCGGACGGCCGGTCCGATCCTCCGGCCGTCTTCGTCGGTTAAGGGGATCAATGACCGATCTGGGTCGGGGCTACGGCCCCCAGGGCTCCGAGCCGTGGCACCCCGGTGACCCCGGGTACGGCGGCCAGCAGCCGGTCCCCGGCCAGCAGGACGGCCAGTGGCAGCAGCAGTATCCCCAGCAGGGCCAGCCGGTCCAACAGCCGTACGGGGACGGGCAGCAGCAGGGGTATCCGCAGCAACAGATGCCGCAGCAGATGGCGCAGCAGGGGTACCCGCAGGGGTATCAGCAGCAAGGGTTCCCGGGCGAGCAGCAGCAGTATCCGCAGCAGCAGATGCCCCAGCAGATGCCGCAGCAGGGCTACCCGCAGCAGCAGGGGCAGCAGGGGTACCCGCAACAGCAGCAGATGCCGCAGCAGCAGATGCCGCAGCAGGGGTATCCGCAGCAGCAGATGCCCCAGCAGGTGCCGCAGCAGGGGTACCCGCAGGGGTATCAGGAGCAGGGGTTCCCGGGCGGACAGCCGCAGCCGGGCATGGGGCAGCAGCCGGGGATGTCCCCGCAGCAGCCCGGTGTGCAGCAGCAGCCGGGGATGCCGCAACAGGGCGCGCAGCCCGGGCAGCCGCGGGGCCGGCGGCGGGCGGCGCCGGAGCCGGAGCCGGTCGTGCCCGCGGGCCCCGGCCCGGACGGCATCGACTGGGAGGCCGAGGCCGCCGCGCTGGAGGCCGGCGCCGACCCGGTGGGCGGGCACGGGCCCGAGACCGACGAGTGGGACGGCCACGAGGAGGGCCCTCATGGGGATGGCCGGTACGAGGACGGTCGCCACGAGGACGCCGAGTACCGGGACGAGGACGGCGACCCCGAGCAGGCCGGCTTCCTCGGCGAGGAGGACGACTCCCGCGACGCGAAGAAGAAGCGCAAGGAGAAGGGCAAGAAGTCCGGCCGCCGCAACGGCGGGGCCTGCCTCCTGGTCGCGCTGGTGCTGATCGGCGCGCTGGGCGGCGCCGGCTGGTGGGGCTACGGCTTCTACCAGGACCACTTCGGCCCGGCGCCGGACTTCCAGGGCGAGGGCACCGATTCCGTCCAGGTCGAGGTCAAGTCCGGCGCGGTCGGCGGGCAGATCGGCCTCGCGCTGAAGACCGCCGGCGTGGTCAAGAGCGTCGACGCGTTCAGCAAGGCCTGCAGCGCCGAGCCCAAGTGCACCACCATCCAGCCGGGCTTCTACGCGCTGAAGAAGGAGATGCCGGCCGCGGCCGCGCTCCAGGGCCTCCTCCAACAGGCCGGTGGCGAGGGGCTGGTCATCCCCGAGGGCAAGACCGCCGCCGACATCTACACCATCATCGACGGGAAGCTGAAGCTGTCGCCGGGCACCACGGCGGGCGTCGCCAAGGCCCAGGTCGCCAACCTCGGCCTGCCCGCGTACGCGAACGGCAACATCGAGGGCTTCCTCTGGCCGACGCGTTACAACATCGCCGAGGGCATGAAGCCCGAGGACCTGCTCAAGCAGATGGTGAAGAACGCCACCGACAAGTACGCGAACCTGGACGCCGACGCCTCCAAGGCCGGTCTCAAGACCGCGTACGAGGTGGTCATCGAGGCGAGCATCCTGCAGCGCGAGGGCAACAACACGGACGACTTCGCCAAGATGGCGAGGACCATCCAGAACCGCCTCTCCAGCGACGCGACGCAGCACACCCTCGGCATGGACACCACGCTGCAGTACTCGCTCGGTCGCACGCAGCTCGACAAGAAGGAAATCGACGACGCGTCCAACAAGTACAACACCTACCGAAACCCGGGCCTGCCGCCCACACCGATCTCCAACCCGGGTGACGCGGCGATCAAGGCGGTGCTCAACCCGGCGGACGGCAAGTGGCTGTACTTCATCGCGATGGACCCGACCCATACCCTCTTCGCGGAGACGGACAAGGAGCACGCGGCCAACGTCGAGAAGTACTGCAAGGCGGCCGGCCAGGGCTTCGACAAGGTGCGCGTCCACTGCACCACCGCCAAGTAGCCTGCTCGGGCGAGTCGTTCAGGGAGAAGCAGCGTTGACCAGCAAGCACCGGGCGGCCGTTCTCGGCTCGCCGATCGCCCACTCGCTCTCGCCGGACCTGCACCGGGCCGCCTTCGCGGCGCTCCGGCTGGACGGCTGGCGCTACGACCGCTTCGAGGTGGACGAGGCCGGTCTGCCCGGCTTCCTCGCCGGGCTGGACGAGGCCGAGTGGGCGGGGCTGTCGCTGACCATGCCGCTGAAGCGGGCGATCATCCCGCTGCTGGACGAGGTGAGCGCGACGGCCCGCTCGGTGGACGCGGTCAACACCGTGGTGTTCACCGCCGACGGGCGGCGCACCGGGGACAACACCGACGTCCCCGGGCTGGTGAACGCGCTGCGCGAGCGCGGCATCACCGAGGTGCCGGGCGCGGCCGTGCTGGGCGCCGGGGCCACCGCCTCCTCGGCGCTGGCGGCGCTCGCCCAGGTCTGCACCGGTGAGGTGACCGTCTACGTGCGCAGCGCGGAGCGGGCCCGGGAGATGGCCGAGCTGGGCGAGCGGCTGGGCGTCGTCGTCCGCACCGCCGACTGGGAACGCGGGGCCGAGGCGCTGGCGCAGCCGCTGACCGTCTCCACCACGCCCGTCGGCGCGACCGACGCCTTCGCCGAGGCGGTGCCCGCCGTGCCGGGGGCGCTGTTCGACGTGCTCTACCACCCGTGGCCGACGGCGCTGGCCGCCGCGTGCGCGGAGCGCGGGGCGACCGTCCTGGGCGGGCTGGACCTGCTGGTGCACCAGGCGGTGCTGCAGAGCGAGGCCTTCACCGGGCGGGCGCCGGGGCCGCTGGCGGCGATGCGCGAGGCGGGCGAGCAGGCCCTCGCCGGGCGCTGAGGCCGCGCCGGTGACCGGATCTCGCCGACCACCGCCGCGCCGGGTGGCCGGAATCGCGCCGACCACCGTCCCGCCGGGTGGCCGGTAGCCGTCCGTCACGCGGACTCCGCTCCCGGGTGCCGCCGGGGCATGAAAGGATTCAGTCACAAGGCACGTCCGGGCGGGCCCCGGCGGTGCCGTGGCCGGTCCGCTGATGAAGGAGCTCCGTTGGGTACGTTGCGCTGGCTGACGGCGGGGGAGTCGCACGGCCCCGCACTCGTCGCGACGCTGGAAGGCCTGCCCGCCGGTGTACCGGTCACCACCGCGGTGGTGGCCGACGCGCTGGCGCGCCGCCGGCTCGGTTACGGTCGCGGCGCACGGATGAAGTTCGAGCAGGACGAGGTGACCTTCCTCGGCGGTGTTCGGCACGGCGAGACCATGGGCAGCCCGGTCGCGGTCATGGTCGGCAACACCGAGTGGCCGAAGTGGGAGCAGGTCATGTCGGCCGACCCGGTCGACCCCGAGGTGCTGGCCGGCCTGGCCCGCAACGAGGCGCTCACCCGCCCCCGCCCCGGCCACGCCGACCTGGCCGGCATGCAGAAGTACTCGATCGACGAGGCCCGCCCGATCCTGGAGCGCGCCAGCGCCCGCGAGACGGCCGCCCGGGTCGCGCTCGGCGCCGTCGCCCGTGCGTACCTGAAGGAGACCTGCGGGATCGAGATCGTCAGCCACGTGGTCGAGCTGGCCGCCGCCAAAGCCCCGGCCGGCGTGCTGCCGCTGCCCTCGGACGAGGCGAAGCTGGACGCCGACCCGGTCCGCTGCCTGGACGCCGACGCCTCGAAGGCGATGGTCGCCGAGATCGACCAGGCCCACAAGGACGGCGACACCCTCGGCGGTGTGGTCGAGGTGCTGGCGTACGGCGTGCCGGTGGGCCTCGGCTCGCACGTGCACTGGGACCGCCGACTGGACGCCCGGCTGGCCGCCGCGCTGATGGGCATCCAGGCGATCAAGGGCGTCGAGGTCGGCGACGGCTTCGAGCTGGCCCGGGTGCCCGGCTCCAAGGCGCACGACGAGATCGTCCCGACCCCCGAGGGCGTCAAGCGCACCTCCGGCCGCTCCGGCGGCACCGAGGGCGGGCTGTCCACCGGCGAGGTGCTGCGGGTGCGTGCGGCGATGAAGCCGATCGCCACCGTGCCGCGGGCGCTGCAGACCCTGGACGTGCGCACCGGCGAGCCGGCCAAGGCGCACCACCAGCGCTCGGACGTCTGCGCCGTGCCGGCCGCGGGGATCGTCGCGGAGGCGATGGTCGCGCTGGTGCTGGCCGACGCGGTGAACGAGAAGTTCGGCGGTGACCACGTCTCCGAGACCCGCCGCAACGTGCAGAACTACCTCGACAACCTGATCATCCGATGACTATTCCGGTCGTTGTGCTGGTCGGTCCGCCCGGCAGTGGCAAGTCCACCGTCGGGCGGGCCCTGGCCGAGCGCCTGGGCGTCGCCTTCCGGGACACCGACGCCGACATCGAGGCGCTGGCCGGCAAGCCCATCCCGGAGATCTTCATCGACGAGGGCGAGCCGCACTTCCGCGAGCTGGAGGTCCGGGCCGTGCGCGCGGGCGCCACGGAGCACGGCGGCGTCCTGGCGCTCGGCGGCGGCGCGGTGATGGCCGAGGCCACCCGCGCGCTGCTGCGCGAGCTGCCGGTGGTCTTCCTGGAGGTCCCGCTGGCGGACGCGGTCAAGCGGGTCGGCCTGGACGCCCCGCGCCCGCTGCTGGCCGTCAACCCGCGGGCCCGCTGGCGCGAGCTGATGGAGGCCCGCCGCCCCCTCTACCTGGAGGTGGCCACCGCCGTCGTCGACACCGCCGGCCGCACCCCGGAGCAGGTCGCGGACGCCGTACTGGAAGCACTGGAGCTGAAGACCCCCCATGACTGACCCCATCGTCAGGATTCACGTCGGCGGCAGCGCCGGCCACGACCCGTACGACGTGCTGATCGGGCACCAGCTGCTCGGCGAGCTGGCGCCGCTCATCGGCACTCGCGCCAAGCGGGTCGCGATCATCCACCCCGAGGCGCTGGCCGCCACCGCCGACGCCATCCGCGAGGACCTGCTCGGCGAGGGCTACGAGGCGATCGCCCTCCAGGTGCCCAACGCCGAGGACGCCAAGAGCGCCGAGGTCGCCGCGTACTGCTGGTCGGTGCTCGGGCAGACCGGTTTCACCCGCAGCGACGTCGTCGTCGGCCTGGGTGGCGGCGCCACCACCGACCTGGCCGGCTTCGTGGCCGCCACCTGGCTGCGCGGCGTGCGCTGGATCTCCATGCCCACCACGCTGCTCGGCATGGTCGACGCGGCCGTCGGCGGCAAGACCGGCATCAACATCGCCGAGGGCAAGAACATGGTCGGCGCCTTCCACCCGCCGGTGGGCGTGCTGGCCGACCTCGACACCCTGGCGACCGTGCCCAAGCACGACTACGTCTCCGGCCTCGCCGAGGTCATCAAGTGCGGCTTCATCGCCGACCCGGCCATCCTCGACCTGATCGAGGCCGACCCGGAGGGCGCCAAGACCCCGGACGGCCCGCACACCGTCGAGCTGATCCGCCGCGCCATCCAGGTCAAGGCCGACGTGGTCTCCGGGGACCTCAAGGAATCCGGCCGACGCGAGATCCTCAACTACGGCCACACCCTCGGCCACGCCATCGAGCGCAACGAGCGCTACAAGTGGCGGCACGGCGCCGCGATCTCCATCGGCATGGTCTTCGCCGCCGAACTCGGCCGCCTGGCCGGCCGGTTGGACGACGAGACGGCCGACCGGCACCGCGCCGTGCTGGCCTCCGTCGGCCTGCCGCTGCGGTACCAGGCGGACGCCTGGCCGAAGCTGCTGGACGCCATGAAGATCGACAAGAAGTCGCGCGGCGACCTGATCCGCTTCATCGTCCTGGACGGCCTCGGCAAGACCTCCGTCCTGGAGGGCCCCGACCCGTCCCTGCTGGTCGCCGCCTACGCGGAGGTCTCGGCGTGACCCGGGTGATGGTGCTCAACGGCCCCAACCTCGGGCGGCTCGGCAGCCGCGAGCCGGACGTCTACGGCGCCACGTCCTACGCCGGGCTGGTCGAGCGCTGCACCGCGCTCGGCCAGGAGTTCGGCTTCGAGGTCGAGGTCCACGAGACCAACTCCGAGCAGCAGATGGTGGAGTGGCTGCACGAGGCGGCCGACGGCAAGGTGCCCGTGGTGATCAACCCGGGCGCGTTCACGCACTACTCGTACGCCATGCGGGACGCCGCCGCGCAGCGCACCGCGCCGCTGATCGAGGTGCACATCTCCAACCCGTACGCGCGGGAGACCTTCCGGCACACCTCGGTGATCGCCGCGGTGGCCTCCGGCACCATCGCCGGGTTCGGGCTCGGCTCGTACGAGCTGGCCCTGCGCGCCCTGGCCGAACAGCTCACCACGCGCTGACGCCTGGTCAGCGGCCCGGCGGCGGACTGTGCCCGCCGCCGGGCCGCCGTGTAGTGTCCCCGCTGAGAGGTGTCGGGAGGTGACCGTGACGCAGTACGCCGGGGGTGGGCAGGTCCCGCCGCGTCCCGTCGCTCCGCCGGGGCCGCAGCCGTCGGGGAGCCGGTCGTCAGGGGCGCAGTCGTCGAGGGCGGTCGGTCCGCCGCCGGTGCCGCCGGCGTCCGCTCCGGTCGCTCCGGCCCCTGTGCCGACAGCACCGGTGCCCGCTCCGCCCGTGCCCGCTCCGCCCGCGCCCGTCCCTCCGGCCCCCGCGCCGAGCGCGCCCGTCCCCGCCGGGGCCACCGGGCACTTCGTGCTGCCCTCCGGCATGCCCGTCCAGCTCCCCACTCACCCGCCCCAGCGGCACGCGCCCTCCGGGCCGATCGCCGTCCTGCTGATCGGACCTGCCGGAGCCGGCAAGACCACCGTCGCCCGGTACTGGGCCGAGCGCCGGCCCACCCCGACCGCGCACATCAGCCTGGACGACGTCCGCGAGTGGGTGCAGTCCGGCTTCGCCAACCCGCAGTCCGGCTGGAACAACGCCTCCGAGGCGCAGTACCGGCTGGCCCGCCGCACCTGCGGCTTCGCCTGCCGCAACTACCTCGCCAACGGCATCTCCTGCATCATCGACGACGCGGTCTTCCCGGACCGCCCGGCGATCGGCCTCGGCGGCTGGAAGCGGCACATCGGCCCCGGCATGATCCCGGTCGTGCTGCTGCCCAGCCTGGACTCCGTGCTGCGCCGCAACGCCCGGCGCGGCGGCACCCGGCGGCTCGGCGACGAGGAGGTGGCGCGGATCCACGGCCGGATGGCCGGCTGGTACAACTCCGGGCTGCCGATCATCGACAACTCCCACCTGGACGTCGCCGGCACCGCCGCCGAGCTGGACCGCGTCATCCTGGCCCGGCTGATGGGCATGCCGGTCCGCTGACCCGGGGTGTGTCGGTCCCGGCTGCGATGATGGACGAGTCCTTGGACCCGTCCTGTCGAACCACCCCGGGGGAGCTGACGCCCGTGCCGGAAGGCCACATCATCCACCGCCTCGCCGCCGAGAACCGGAAGGCCTTCGGCGGCCGCCCGGTCGAGGTGTCCAGCCCGCAGGGCCGGTTCGCCGACGAGGCCAAGGCGATCGACGGGCAGCTGTTCACCGGAGCCGAGGCCACCGGCAAGCACCTGTTCCTCGGCTTCGAGGAGGGCGCCTGGGTGCACGTCCACCTCGGCCTCTACGGCGGCTTCACCTTCGGCGCCGGTCCCGCGCCCGAGCCGGTCGGTCTGGTCCGGCTGCGGCTGGCCAACGACGACGGCTACGCCGACCTGCGCGGCCCGAACACCTGCGCGCTGGTGACCGGCGCCGAGAAGGCCGCCGTCGCCGCCCGCCTCGGGCCCGACCCGTTGCGCGCCGACGCCGATCCGGAGGCCGCCTGGCGGCGGATATCGGGGAGCCGGACGACCGTCGCCGCGCTGCTCATGGACCAGAAGGTGCTGGCCGGGGTGGGCAACGTCTACCGGGCCGAGGTGCTGTTCCGACACGGGATCAACCCGCACCGGGCCGGTCGCGACCTCACCCGGGGCGAGTGGGACGCGATCTGGGCCGACCTGGTCGCCCTGATGCACGAGGGCGTCGGCGCGGGCCGGATCGACACCGTACGCCCCGAGCACACCCCCGAGGCGATGGGCCGCCCGCCGCGGGTCGACGACCACGGCGGCGAGGTCTACGTCTACCGCCGCGCCGCGATGCCCTGCCTGGTCTGCGGCACCGACGTCCGCACCGAGCAGCACGCCGCGCGCAACCTCTTCTGGTGCCCGCGCTGCCAGGCGGCCTGAGGCCCTGATCCGCCCTCCGGCCCGGCGCCCAGCCCGTAGGCTGGGGCCGACCGGCCGGAGGGAGCAGGCAAGATGGAGCATCACCGGGTGGCCAACACCGTGTCAGGGACGGTGGGCGGCCATGTGGTGCAGGCCGAGAACATCGGGTCGGTGCACATCCACCCCCGTCCCGAGCCGCCGCCGAGGCCTCATCAGGTCCGGTCGCCGTACGGCCCGTTCGTCAACCGTGAGCCGGAGTTCGCCGCGCTGAGCGCGGCCTTGGGCCGAGTCGAGACGGGCGGACTGGGGATCGTGGTGTTCACCGGCCTCGGTGGGGTCGGGAAGACCGAACTGATCGCCAAGTTCACCGAGGAGCACCGGGCGCGCTTCCCCGACGGGGACCTCTACGCGGACCTCCAGGCGTACCGCCACCAGGGTGGGGTGGACCTCCCCGCGCTGCTGGCCGGCTTCCTGCGCGCCCTCGGCACGGAGCCCCCGGCGGTGGAGACGGAGCGGTTCACGACGTTCCGGACGGTCACCGCCGAGCGCCGGTGCCTGTTCTTCCTGGACAACGTCGAGCACGCCGCCGAGGTCCGGGCGCTGCTCCCGTCCTGCGGGCTGGTGGTGGTCGCGAGCCGGCGGCGGCTGCCCGCGCTGCGGACGGTCGGCGCCGAGGTGCGGCAGCTCGGGCCGCTGAGCGCGACGGCCGGCGCCGATCTGGTGCGGGCCTGGCTGGGCTCCGAGCGGGGCACCGACGGGGAGCTGGCGGCGCTGGTCGAGCTGTGCGGCGGGTTGCCGCTGGCGCTGAACGCGGTCGGCAGCCAGCTGCTGGACCGCGACAACCTGCCGCTCGGTCGGGTGGTGGCCGAACTGCACGACCGCGAGGGCAGGGTGGCCGTGCTGCACGACGAGGAGAGCGACCTCGGCCCGACCTACGACCTGGTCTACGAGCGGTTGTCGCCGCAGGGCCGGGCGCTCTACCACCTCATCGGCGTGCACCCCGGCCCCTTCGTGTCCGCCGAACTGGCGCGCGCGGCGGGCGTCGAACAGGCCGGGGCGGCGCTGACCGAGCTGCGCGCCGTGCACCTGCTGGACGAGGTGGTGGACGACGGCCTCGACGATCGCTTCCGGGCCCATGACGTGGTGCGGCTGCACGCCTATGACCGCACCCGCGAGCTGCCCGGCCGGGTCGAGCTCCTCGCCCGCGTCGTGGCGTACTTCCGGGGCCGGGCGTCGCTGGCGGACCGTGCGATGGGGGCGAGGCTGCGGTTGCAGGACCCGAGCGGCGAGGGGCTGCCCGGCTTCGCCTCGTACCCGGAGGCACTGGAGTGGCTGCAGGCCGAACGGGCCAACCTGCGCGCGGCGGTGGAGGCGGCGGCCAAGCAGAAGTGGCACGGCGAGGTGTGGCGGCTCTGTGAGTCGTTGTGGCCGCTGTACCACGGCCGCAAGCACTACCAGGACTTGATCGCCACGCACCGGCTCGGCGTGACGTCGGCCCAGTGGGACAACCGGCCGGACGCCGTGGTCCGGATGCGCAACCAACTGGCCCGCGCCCACTTCGAGCGCAAGGAGTACGCGCTCGCCGCCGAGCAGCTGGAGGTCGCCTCCGAACTGGTGCCGCTGGTGACCGACCAGCGCGTCGTGGGCGTGCTGTACGAGACGGACGGCCTGCTCTGCCTGGCCGACGGCCGGTCGGCCCGGGCGGCGGAGCGGTTCGCACTGGCCCGCGAGGCCAACCGGGGCGACCGGCACGGCGAGATCGTGCAGAGCTACAACCTGGCGCAGGCGCTGATCGCCGACGACCGCCCGGAGCAGGCGCTGGCCGTCCTGGACGAGGCCACGGCACGAGCCGAGGAGCCCGAGCGGGACACCGCCATGCTGGTGAAGCTGCCCTTGGTCCGTGCCCGGGCCTACCGGGCTCTGGGACGGCTTGACCTTGCCGTCGCCCAAGCCGAGGAGTGCGCCCGGCTGGCGTCCGGTCAGCGCGAGTACGCGAAGGCGGCGCAGGCGTACACCCTGCTGGTCGCCCTCGCCGAGGAGCTGGAGGACGCGGAGCTGGCGGAGCACACCCGCGAGCGGCTGCGACAGCTGCGGGGCTAGGGCCTGTCCTAGGGTCCGCCGGGCAGGCCCTGAGGCCCGGTGCTGAAGGAGACCCGGGTGTGGTGGTCGCCGGTGCGGATGGTGAGGCCGTGCCCGGGGAGGCAGGTCGGGTCGCCGCCGTCGGCGAGCCAGGACGCCACGGCGGAGCCGAGCAGCAGCGGGTCGAGGGTGGGGTCGGGGCGGTCCCAGTCCGGTTCGGCGCGGGCTTCGAGCAGCAGGCCGGTGTGCAGTCGGAGCAGGTGGCGGGCCGGGCCGAGGGCGGCCACCGCGACGGCGAGGCCGGGCAGTTCGGCGGCGGTGTCGGCGAGCCAGCGGGTGGCGGGGCGTTCGGCGTGGGTCTCGGTGCGGGCGAGCACTTCGGCGGTGTAGCGCAGGGCGTCGTCCGGGTGTTCGTCGGTGAGGGCGTGGAAGCCGCGCGGGGTGTGGTCGTCGGGATCGAAGGGGTAGCGTCGCAGGCTCACCTCCGTCCCCTCGCTCTTGCCCTCGACGTCGTAGGCGGTGGGCCGGTCGGTGGCCCCGGGGCGGGGGACGGGCTTGGGGTAGGGCGGCAGGACCGGTTCGTCCCGGGGTTCGTCCAGCCCGTCCAGGAAGGAGTAGAGCAGCGGGCGCAGCACTTGGGCGGACTCGCCGCGGTGGGCGAGCGAGCGGTCGGTGATCGGGCGCAGGCCGGCCGGGTCCTGGTGCAGGGCCTGTTCGAGCTGGGCGAGCAGATCCCCGTCGGGGTCGAGGGCGGGGGCGGTCTGGCCGAAGGCGTAGCTGGGGGAGTGCGGGTCGAGTTCGGCGGCGCCGGTGGCGACCAGCAGGGTGGGGCGTTCCAGGGCGGCGCCGTAGACGGACACCGAGCCGTGGTCGCCGATCAGGCAGTCGGCGGCGACGAGGGCGGCCTGCCAGCCCTGGTGGGGCGGGATGAGGCGCAGGCCCATCCGGCGGGCGTCGTCGAGCAGGGCCTCGGGGTCGTGCCGGTTCCAGATGTTGGGGTGCAGGACGACGGCCACCGTGTACTCGTCGGCGGGGAGTTGGCGGACCAGCCGCTGGGGCAGGTCGGGGTGGCGGCCGAATAACGAGTGCCCGCTCCAGGTGGAGTTGACGACGACGAGCCGCCGGCCGTCGACGGCGCCGAGGGCGGCGCGGTAGCCGTCGCGGGAGCGGCGGCTGCGGAGCATCCGGTCGAAGCAGGGGTCGCCGACGACCTGGGCGACGTCGAGGGCCTCGGGGCAGGAGATCCGTAGCCGGTCCAGCTGTTCGGGGTGGGAGAGGCCGAGGACGTCGACGAACACCCGCCCGTGGTAGGTGAGTTCGTTGCGGGAGAGGCCTGCGGAGCTGACCGTGTCGCCGGTGGACTCGGTCACCAGGCGGTTGTAGCCGGCGCCGTGCGGGAGGACGACGAGCCGGGCGTCGAGGCGGTGCATGGAGGCGTGGACGGCGCAGGCGACGGCCAGGTCGAAGCGGCGCCGGACGGCGTCCTCCCAGTCCAGCACGGTGATGCCGGGCAGGTCGCGCAGGTAGTCGTCGAGGCCGTCGGCGAACGCGGAGCCGGGGTTGATGGTGAAGTACCGTTCGATGCCGTCCCGGCGGAGCAGGGTGAGGACGTCGAGGACCCGGGTGGCCGAGGTGAGGGTGCGGGCGACCGCCAGCACGTGGGCGGCGACCGGTCTGGTGTTCCAGCGGTCGGCGGGCCAGGCGTGTTGGTGGGGTGGCACGTCATGATCGTACTCATCAGGCCGTGTCGTGGCGCGCCGTTCGCGGGAGTCGGTCGGCCCGGGTGTCGGTCAGCCGGTCGCCGCGGTGGGCTCGTGGTGCTCGGCGGCGGCGCACTCGTCGAGGAGGGGGCGCAGGGTGTCGTCCACGAGCCGGTAGCGCACGACGCGGCCGTCCCTGTCGCCGGTGACGACGCCGGCCGTCCGGAGCAGCCGCAGGGCCTGGGAGACGGCGGGGTCGCGCATGCCGGTGGCGACGGCGAGGTCGGTCACGGCGAGCGGGCCGGCCCGGTGGAGGGCGAGCAGGAGGGCGAGCCGTCCGGGGTCGGCGAGCAGGGAGAACCGCTCGGCCCAGGAGCGGACGTGCGCGGTGTCGCCGATCGCGGCGATGGCCTCGCAGACCCGGTGTCCGTCGATGGTGCGGTGGCCCGCGCGGTCGGCCGGTACGAGATGCATGCGCTCATTGTCGCAGGCGGGGGCGTGTGATCCTGGACACCTGCGCAGGTGCGCAGCCTTGCAAGGGTGGGGCCTGGCCCCTACGGTGTTCCCCGCCGTGGTGCTCGGGAAGACCGGTGACGGATCCTCAGGGATCCCAGCCCGGAGCGGCCCTCGCCACTGTGATCGGGCCATCGCGATCGTCGTCGATGGAGAGTCGTCCGTACCCACGACGCCACTGGGAGCCTCGCGCGCCTGGGAAGGCGGGTACGGAATCCCCGTAAGCCAGGAGACCGGCCACGGCATCTCACGAACTGTTTCCACGAGGTGCTGGAGCGTGACCCGAAGATGACCGTGCCCGAAACCGCCGCCGCCGAGCCGACGGCGACACCGCCCGCGCTGCCCACGTTCCGCTGGAGGCGCGAGGACACCATCCGTACGGCCGGGCTGATGGGGGTGATCGTGGCCATGCACGTGGTGGCCTTCGGGACGCTCGTCTTCCTGGTGGCGCCGCACAAGTACGAGGTCGGTACCCAGGTCTTCGGGGTGGGCCTGGGGATCACCGCGTACACCCTCGGGATGCGGCACGCCTTCGACGCCGACCACATCGCGGTGATCGACAACACCACCCGCAAGCTGATGGCGGACGGCAAGCGGCCGGTCTCGGTCGGCTTCTGGTTCGCCCTCGGGCACTCCTCGATGGTGGTGCTCATGGCGGCCCTGGTGGCGGGCGGCGCCCAGCTGGCCAACATCCTGATGGACGACGAGTCGGCCACCCACAAGTGGCTCGGGGTGGTCGGGACGACGACCTCCGGCGTGTTCCTCTACCTGATCGGCGCGCTCAACCTGGCCGCGCTGCTCGGCATCCTCAAGGTGTTCCGGTCGATGCGGGCCGGGTCGTACGACGAGGCGCAGCTGGAGGAGCACCTCAACTCGCGGGGGTTCATGGCCCGGGTGCTGAACCGGGCGACCCGGTCGATCACCCGGCCCGGGCAGATGTTCCCGGTGGGCATGGTGCTGGGGCTCGGCTTCGACACCGCGACCGAGGTCACCCTGATGGTGATGGCCGGGTCGGGCGCGGCGGCCGGGCTGCCCTGGTACGCGATCGTCTGCCTGCCGCTGCTGTTCGCGGCCGGGATGAGCCTGTTCGACACGCTGGACGGGACGTTCATGAACTTCGCGTACCAGTGGGCCTTCGCCAACCCGGTCCGGAAGGTGTACTACAACCTGACGATCACCGGGCTGTCGATCGCGGTGGCGTTCGTCATCGGCACCATCGAACTGGTCGGCGTGCTGCACGAGAAGCTCGACCTGACCGACCCGGTCACCGGCTGGATCGCGGACATCTCGCTGGACAACGTCGGCTACGCGATCGCCGGGCTGTTCGTGGTGGTCTGGGCCGCGGCGATCGCGTACTGGAAGCTGGCCCGGGTGGAGAAGCGCTGGGTGGCGGCCGAATAGGGGCCACCGGTGGTCCGACGGCGCCTCCCTCGCGGGTTCGGGGGAGGCGCCGTCGCGTTGCCGCGGGTCAGTGCCGGTCGCCGTAGCGCTGACGGAAGCGCTCGACCCGGCCGGCGGTGTCCAGGACGCGCGACTGACCGGTGTAGAAGGGGTGGCTGGCCCAGGAGATCTCGACGTCGATCACCGGGTAGGTGGTGCCGTCCTCCCACTCGATCGTGCGGTCGCTGGTGACCGTCGAGCGGGTGAGGAAGGCGAGGCCGCCGACCTTGTCGCGGAAGACGACCGGGCGGTAGGCGGGGTGGATGCCGGGCTTCATGGGTGGGCTCCTTTTCGGGCGGGGGGTCAGCGCTCTTCGCGGAAGTCGACGTGCCGGCCCGCGACCGGGTCGTACTTGCGCAGGACCATCCGGTCCGGGTCGGTGCGGCGGTTCTTGCGGGTCACGTACGTGTAGCCGGTGCCGGCGGTGGAGCGGAGCTTGATGACGGGGCGCAGTTCGCTGCGGGCCATGGGTGTCCTCCCGGGTGGTCGGGGTGTTCGGGGCCGGGGTGTTCGGGGCTGGGGCGAAACCGTACACCGAAATGGAAGTCATTTTCATCTGGTGTAACGTGAGCTCCGTCCTGCCCATTCCCGGACGCCAGGGAGCATCCATGTCCGCCCACTGCCAACTCACCGGCCGTCGACCCGGCTTCGGCAACGCGATCTCGCACTCGCACCGCCGCACCCCCCGCCGCTTCGACCCCAACATCCAGCACAAGCGCTACTGGCTGCCCGGCGAGGGCCGGTACGTCCGGCTCACGCTCAGTGCCAAGGGCATCCGCACCATCGACACGATCGGCATCGAGGCCGCCGTCGCCCGCATCCGCGCCCGAGGGGGGAAGGTCTGATGGCCAAGCGGAGCAAGATCGCCAGGAACGAGCAGCGGCGCGCCGTCGTGGCGCGCTACGCCGAGCGCCGCGCCGAACTCAAGCGGATCATCGCCCACCCCGGCACCGCCCCCGCCGAGCGAGAATCCGCGCAGGCCGAACTCGCCCGCCAGCCCCGTGACGCCAGCGCCACCCGGATCCGCAACCGCGATGCCGTCGACGGCCGCCCGCGCGGCTACCTGCGCGCCTTCGGCCTCTCCCGGATCAAC
Organism: Kitasatospora sp. MAA19; assembly: GCF_029894125.1. Lineage (GTDB taxonomy): Bacteria > Actinomycetota > Actinomycetes > Streptomycetales > Streptomycetaceae > Kitasatospora. Next base: position 74,267 of record NZ_JARXYZ010000020.1, on the reverse strand, counting down.
CTCCGCGCCCACGCCCACGCCGGCCACCTGCCCGGCGTCCGGAAGGCCAGCTGGTGAGCGGCGTCGACGGGCCGGACCGCCCGGCCGGAATGGGCGGCATGGACGGGATCAAGCTGCCGGTGGTGGTCGTCGCCGGGCTCCACAGCGCCGAACGCCGCCTGGCGGTGGACGAGTTGATGCACGGCGCGGTGGACGCGGTGGTCCTCCACCACGACCTGCGGGAGTCCTCGCACGGCCTCGTCCACCGAGAGCTGCGCGACGGGGGAGGCGGGTTCGACGTCGCCGCCGTCCCGCTGGTGAACGACTGCCCCTGCTGCGCCCTGCGCGAGGACCTGGTGCCCCGGCTGGTGCGGATCGCCGACGAAGGCCGGTACGGGCTCGCGATCGTCGAACTGTGGGGCGGCAGCGACCCGCACCCGGCCGTCGAGGTGATCGCCGGGGGAGCGGCGGACGGCCGCCACCTGGAGGACGTCGTCGAACTCGCCGGCGTGGTCACCGCCGTCGACCCGGACCGGCTGATCGGCGAACTCTCGGTATCCGACGACCTGGTGGAGCACGGCGAGCACACCGCCGCCCAGGACGAGCGGACCCGCGCGGAGGCGCTCGCCCACCAGGTCGAGTACGCCACCACTCTGGCGGTGCCGCGCGCGACGGCGCACGCGCCCGGGCTCGCACTGCTCCGCCAGCTCCACCCCACCGCCCGGGTCGTCCGGCTCGGCACCGGCGCGCTCACCCGGGCCGCCCTCGGCGGCTTCGACGTCGCGGCCGCCCGCGACCGGGTCAACCCGGCGATAGCGCTGCTCCCGCAGGAGAGCGACGAGGCCGGCGTCACCACGCTGGTCTGGGAGCGCCGCCGGCCGCTGCACCCCGAGCGGCTGCACCGGGCGCTGGAACTGCTCGTCCCCGCCGCACAGCGCAGCCGCGGCCGCTTCTGGCTGGCGAACCGGCCCGACCTGATGCTCGCCTGGGACGCGGCCGGGGCCAACCTCGCCGTCGAGGAGTGCGGGCCCTGGCTCACCTCCCTGCCGGACGCCGCCTGGGACCGCTACCCGCCCGCCCGCCGGGCCGCCGCCGCCCTCGACTGGCACCCGCTGCACGGCGACCGGGTGCAGCAGCTCTGCTTCACCGCGGAGGGCCTGGACGTCGACGGCGTCACCGGGCTGCTCGATTCCTGCCTGCTCACCGACGCCGAGCTCGCCGCCGGCGAACCCGGCTGGAAGGCCCTGCCGGACGCCTTCCAGGACCTGCTCGACCCCGTTCACTGAGGAACCATCACTGTGCGTAAACGACCGAACGTGCCCAAGGCCCGGCCCAACCCGCTGCTGGCCGCCGGCATCGAGTACGTCGACTACAAGGACACCGACCTGCTGCGGCGGTTCGTCTCCGACCGCGGCAAGATCCGAAGCCGCCGCGTCACCCGCCTCACCGTCCAGCAGCAGCGGGCCACGGCCCGGGCGATCAAGAACGCCCGCGAGATGGCCCTGCTCCCGTACGCCTCCGGCGCCACCCGGTAGGAGCCCCCGATGGCCGTCCCCGAGCGCAAGACCTCCCGCGGCAACACCCTCCCTCCTGCCCGCCGGCGGGCAGGAGGGGCCCATGCGCCGAGCCCGGTGGAAGGCCGAGGCCCCGAAGCCGGTCCCGATCACCCTGAACGGCCGCGAGCTGCCGGTCCCGCCGAACCTGGTCCCCGCCTACCGCCGCGGCCTGCTCGATCCGGAGGGGGAGTAGGCGCCTCCGGGGGCGGCCGAGCCGAGGGAGCGCAGGCGTCGGCTTGGGGCGTGCGAGGGTGCGGGCGCGCCCCGTCGGGGGTGCTCGGCGGGCGGATCGGGGTGGGGGTTCGTAGGCTCGACGCATGTCTGATGCGTACGCGGGTCGGCGGGAGCGGGTGAGGGAGCACTGCAGTGCGGCCGGGGCCGATGCGGCGCTGATCACCCGGGCGGCGAACGTGCGGTATCTGACGGGCTGCGCGCCCTGCGGGGCGACGCTGCTGCTGACCCGGGAGCGGACGTTGCTGGCGCTGCCGGACGACCTGCCGCCGGACGACACCGGGGAGCACTTGATCGCCGCGGACGTCCCCCAGGCGCCGGTGGCGGCCGGGGCGGACACCGCCCTGGCGGCCGCGGCCGCCGCCGCCCGGATGGGGGTGGCAGACCTGGCGGTGGAGGAGCACGACCTGACCGTCACCCGGCACCGGGCGGTGGCGAGCCTGGCGGAGGGGGCTCGGCTGGCCGACCTGGGGCAGGTGGTCGAGCGGCTGCGGGTGGTCAAGGACGAGCACGAGATCGCCGACCTGCGGATCGCCGCCGAGATCGCCGACCAGGCGCTCGGCGAGCTGCTGGAGTCGATCCTGGTCGGCCGCACCGAGCGGCACCTGGCGATGGAGCTGGAGCGCCGGATGATCGACCACGGCGCGGACCGGGCGGCCTACCCGGTGTCGGTCGGCACCGGCAGCCACTCCGGCCAGCCCGCCCACCAGCCGACCGACCGCCGGGTGGAGGAGGGCGACTTCCTCACCGTGGTGATGGGCGCCCAGTACCGCGGCTACGGCGTCTCCACCGCCCGGACCTTCGTGATCGGCGCCGCCCCCGCGCCCTGGCAGGTGGAGCTGCACCGGCTGGTCTTCCGGGCGCAGCGGGCCGGCCGGGAGGCGCTCGGGCCGGGCGTGGAGCAGTACGTGCCCGACCGGGCCGCGCGGCAGATCCTGGAGGCGGCCGGCCACGGTGAGGCGTCCCCGCACCCGGTGGGCCACGGCATCGGGCTGGAGATCCGGGAGGCGCCGCGACTCGGTCCGTCGGACATGGGTAAACTGGACAGCCGCGTGCCGGTCACCGTCGGCCCAGGGGTCCACCTCCCGGGCAAGGGCGGCGTCCGGATCGAGGACACGCTCGTCGTCCGCCCCCTCGAGGAGGGCGGGCCCGAGCTGCTCACCATCACCACCAAGGAGCTCCTCGCCCTGTGACCGCGGCCTATCGACGGCCGTCGGCGACGGGACGCAAGCCTTGGTTCCTTGACAGCTATATCCAGGAGTAAGTGCGCCCGTGGCTTCCACGAACGATCTCAAGAACGGCATGGTCCTCAAGCTGGAGGGCGGCAAGCTCTGGTCCGTCGTCGAGTTCCAGCACGTCAAGCCCGGCAAGGGCCCGGCCTTCGTGCGCACGAAGCTCAAGGAGGTCCTGACGGGCAAGGTCGTCGACAAGACCTTCAACGCCGGCACCAAGGTCGAGACCGCCAACGTCGACAAGCGCGGCATGCAGTTCTCGTACAAGGACGGCGAGAACTTCGTGTTCATGGACACGGACACCTACGACCAGGTGACCGTCGAGCCCGCCGTCGTCGGCGACGCCGCCAAGTACCTGCTGGAGGGCTTCGACGCCCTGGTCGCCATGTACGAGGGCGCCCCGCTGTACATCGAGCTCCCGGCCTCGGTCGAGCTGGAGATCTCCCACACCGAGCCGGGCGTCCAGGGCGACCGCTCCACCGGTGGCTCCAAGCCGGCCACGCTGGAGACCGGCGCCGAGATCGCCGTCCCGCTGTTCATCGTGACGGGCGAGAAGATCAAGGTCGACACCCGCGACGGCAGCTACCTCGGCCGGGTGAAGTAAGTCCGTGTCGGCCGCACGTAGCAAGGCCCGTACCCGGGCCTTCCAGATCCTCTTCGAGGCCGACCACCGCGGGGTCGACCCGCAGGCCGTCCTCGCCGACTGGGTGGCCCGCGCCCGCGAGCCGAAGCCCGACGAGGGCACCCCGCAGGTCGGCGAGTACACCATGGAGCTGATCGAGGGATACGTCCAGCACGCCCGCCGGATCGACGACCTGATCTCGCAGTACGCGGTGGGCTGGACGCTCGACCGGATGCCGATCGTGGACCGCAACGTCCTGCGGCTCGGCGCGTACGAGCTGATCTGGGAGGACGGCGTCCCGGACGCGGTCGTCCTGGACGAGGCCGTCGAGATCGCCAAGGAGTTCTCCACGGACGACTCCCCGGCCTTCGTCAACGGTCTGCTCGCCCGCTTCCTGGAGCTGAAGCCCAGCATCCGCCGGTAGGTCCTGTTCCGCCGGCGGGGGTGGCACCCCGCAGAACGGCCGCCGAACCCGGATCCCGGGTCCGGCGGCCGTCGCGGGTTTCACCCGGTCGGCGTAAGGTGGTCCCTACTCGCCAGTAACTTGGCGTTCGGAACCCCCGCAGTGAAGGGCAGGCCACCCCCCATGACCACCGCGACCCGCAGCGAGTTCGACCAGGGCATCGCCCTGACCAGGCACCCTGACGAGCCCGGCCGCTACGAGGCCGAACTCGGCACCGGCTGGCAGATCGGCGGCGGGGTCAACGGCGGACTGCTGCTCGCCGTCGCCGGACACGCGCTGTCGCTGGAGCACGGCGACCACCCTGACCCGGTGTCGATCAGTGGTTACTACCTGTCCGCCTCCACCCCCGGCCCGGCCACCGTCCGCACCGAGGTGCTGCGCACCGGCCGCGGGCTCTCCACCGGCACCGCCTCGCTCAGCCAGGACGGCGTGGAGCGGCTGCGCGTGGTGGCCAGCCACGGCGACCTCGCCACCGCGGACGGCGAGGTGCGCACCAGCGCCGAGCCGCCGCGGCTGCCGCCGCCGGACCAGTGCATCGGCGTCGAGCACGCCCCCAAGGAACTGATCGCCCAGGCCGAGCTGCTGGAGCGCTTCGACCTGCGGCTCGACCCGGCCACCATCGGCTGGGCGCTCGGGCAGCCGTCCGGCAACGGCCGGATCCAGGGCTGGTTCCGGCTCGCCGACGGCCGCGAGCCCGACCCGCTGCTGCTCCTGCTGGTCGCCGATGCGCTGCCGCCGGTCACCTTCGACCTGGGCCTGCCCGGCTGGGCCCCGACCGTCGAGCTGACCGTCCACCTGCGGGCGAAGCCGGTCCCGGGCTGGCTGCGGGTCACCCACGCCACCCGCAACCTGGCCGGCGGGTACTTCGAGGAGGACGCCGAGGTCTGGGACGAGGCCGGCCGCCTGGTCGCGCAGTCCCGCCAGCTGGCGCGGGTGCCGCGCGGGGCCTGAATCAGACGATTTACCGTCGGTTACATTCCTGTGACACGCCGTACGTGTGCGGCGCGCGGTGGTGGGGAGGAAGACGGTCAGCGGCGAGCCCGCCGCTGACCGTCACCCGCCGATGCCAGGAGCCACGCGTGAGCGAGCGCAGCGAGCGAACCGTCGAAGTGTGGGCGAACGCCCCTGCCGAGCGTGTCGAGGTGGGCGCATGAGCCGACACGGCCGCGCCCGCCGCAACTCCGACTGCACCGCCGGCGGCCCGCGACCCACGGTGCGGGCGCCGCGTCAGCGGCAGCGGGTCGAGGGGGCCGAGCAGGCCTTCGTCATCGGGATCCTGACCAGCGCGGCGGACTTCGCCCGGGCCCGTGCCTGGGGCGTGTCGAACGCCGCCGACTTCGAGAGCTACCTGGCCGACACCGCCGAGTTGCTGGCCGACGTGGCGGAGCGCTTCGACGTCGTGCGGGCCCGGATGTTCCACCCGCAGGACTTCGAGGAGTTCTGCGTCCTGCACGGGCTGGACCCGGCCGAGCCGGCCGCCCGCGACCGCTACCTGGTCAACCCGCCGCTGCGGACCCAGCTGTTGGCCTATCAGGGCGAGGAGCTGGCCGGGGACTTCGTGCCGCGCCTGGTCCGGGCCCGGGAGAACGGGCTGACGCTCTGCCACGCCGACCTGGTGCTGGACGGCGGCCTGTACGGGGGTGCGGGCGGGGCCGACGAGGACCACACCCGGTGGGTGCGCGCCGCCCACCAGCGCGGCGGCGAGGTGTTCCGCCGGATGCTGGTCGGTGCGGGTGCCGGGGTGTACGAGCTGCGGCTGCGGGTGGACGCGCCGGGCGGGCGGCTGACCGCCGCGGCCCGGGTGCTGCAGTGGGAGGACGGCGTCGTACGGATCAACGACGAGGACCTGGAGCTGGTCTGCGCGGTGCTGTGCGCCGGGCTGGCGCTGGAGCTGCCGGGCGTGGCGGTGCTGCACGGCTCGCAGGGCTCGGCGGCGGCCGGCGGGGCCCGCGGCGGAGCCGCGGACGAGCACTTCCGGCCGGCCTCCTGGGCCTGGTCGAGCAGCGGGCAGGACTGGGCGCCGGCGGCCCGGCCGGTACGGCTGGACGGCGTGGCGGCGCAGCCCGGCTACAGCCTGGGGGCGGTCGGCTGAGGCGCGCCCTTCGGCACGGCGGTGGCCACCGCACGCGAAACGGCGCGGCCCCCGGGGTGCGGGGTGCCGCGCCGTGACGTTTCTGCTTGGCCCGGAAGGCGGACCGAGCCGGCCGGAGCCGGTGCGGCGAACGTCAGCTCGCCTCCTCCTCGCGCACCGCGCGGCGCGCGTCGGGGTTCAGCACGCCCCAGGAGATCAGCTGTTCGGTGAGGATCGACGGCGACTGGTCGTAGATGACCGCCAGGGTGCGCAGGTCGTCCTGGCGGATCGACAGCACCTTGCCGTTGTAGTCGCCGCGCTGGCTCTGGATCGTCGCAGCGTAGCGCTGCAGCGGGCCGGCCTTTTCGGACGGGACCTGGGTCAGTCTCTCCAGGTCGAGGACCAGCCGCGGCGGCGGCTCGGCCGCGCCACCGGGGGTGCCGCCGGGCAGCAGCTCCTGCACCGGGACGCCGTAGAACTCCGCCAGCTCGGCCAGCCGCTGCACGGTGACCGCACGGTCGCCGCGCTCGTACGAGCCGACGACGACTGCCTTCCAGCGCCCCTGGGACTTCTCCTCGACACCGTGCAGGGAGAGACCCTGCTGAGTGCGGATCGCTCGGAGCTTGCCTCCGAGTTGCTTCGCGTAGTCGCTGGACATTGATCTCCCCGGACGAGATTGCTTCGCGTTCAGTGGTGGGTCACGGGCGATTGCCGACGCCGTTACCGGTGGGTTCGACGTCCGTCTCGTAACTCACTGTGAGGTTACGTAGAGTGAGGTAGCTGCGTCAAGCCGAATGGGGCAGTCGTGCGAATGGACCGCATCGGTGACGCATCCGGGGCGTTAACCCGGTGAAGCGGAATGGTGGGCGTCCGGTTGCCTCCCGGCCCGCTGATAGGATGACCCGAAGCCCACGCCAGGTGGCGGGGCTGTCCCCGACATCCTTTAAGACCCGTCCCGTGAGGCGGGGAAGGAGGTCCGCTTCGGCATGACCACACACCAAGATTCGACGCCGCGACCGCCGCACCAGGTGCTGGACGGCACGGACATCGCCCGGGTCGTCACCCGGATAGCGCACGAGATCGTCGAGCGCGCCAAGGGCGCGGAGGACGTCGTGCTGCTCGGCATCCACACCAGGGGCGTCCACCTCGCCCGCCGCCTGCACGGCCGGCTGGCCCAGATCACCGGGCGCGAGATCCCGCTGGGCACCCTGGACATCACCATGTACCGGGACGACCTGCGGCTCAAGCCCGCCCGCGCCCTGGAGCACACCGAGATCCCGCCCGGCGGCATCGACGGCAAGCTCGTCATCCTGGTCGACGACGTGCTCTTCTCCGGCCGGACCATCCGCGCCGCGCTCGACGCGCTGAACGACATCGGCCGCCCGCGCGCCGTCCAGCTCGCCGTCCTGGTCGACCGCGGCCACCGCGAGCTGCCGATCCGGGCCGACTACGTGGGCAAGAACCTCCCCACCTCGCTGCGCGAGGCCGTGCAGGTGCGCCTGTCCGACAGCGACGGCGTGGACGCCGTGCTGGTCGGCGACCGCGACTACACCGCGCGCTCCTCCCAGGCCCTGGCCTCCCAGCCGTCCGAACCGCACCTCCCGGAGTAACCCGCGTGAAGCGCCACCTCGTCTCCGCCGCCGATCTCACCCGCGACGACGCGCTGCTGATCCTGGACACCGCCGAGGAGCTGGCCCAGCTCTCCGGACGGGCCGTGAAGAAGCTGCCCACGCTGCGCGGCCGCACCGTCGTCAACCTCTTCTTCGAGGACTCGACCCGTACCAAGACCTCCTTCGAGGTCGCCGAGAAGCGGCTCTCCGCCGACGTCATCAACTTCTCCGCCAAGGGCTCCTCGGTCTCCAAGGGCGAGAGCCTCAAGGACACCGCGCTCACCCTGCAGGCGATGGGCGCCGACGCGGTCGTCATCCGGCACCACGCCTCGGGCGCGCCGGCCCGCCTCGCCCAGTCCGACTGGCTGCACGGCAGCGTGATCAACGCCGGTGACGGCACCCACGAGCACCCCACCCAGGCGCTGCTCGACGCCTTCACCATGCGCCGCCACCTCAACCCCGGCCTGGGGCAGGACCTGGCGGGCCGCCGGGTGACCATCGTCGGCGACGTCCTGCACAGCCGGGTCGCCCGCTCCAACGTCCACCTGCTGACCACCCTCGGCGCCCAGGTCACCTTCGTCGCCCCGCCGACGCTGCTGCCGATCGGCATCGAGAACTGGCCCTGCGAGATCAGCTACTCCCTGGACAGCGTGCTGCCCAAGACGGACGCGCTGATGATGCTGCGGGTGCAGCGCGAGCGGATGAACGCCGCGTTCTTCCCGACCGAGCGCGAGTACAGCCGCCGCTACGGCCTGGACGGCACCCGGATGGCCCAGCTGCCCGGCCACGCCATCGTGATGCACCCCGGCCCGATGGTGCGCGGCATGGAGATCACCGCCGAGGTCGCGGACTCGCCGCGCTGCACCGTGGTCGAGCAGGTCGCCAACGGCGTCTCGGTCCGGATGGCCGTCCTGTACCTGCTGCTCGGGGGAGCCACCCTCAACGACGCCCGCACCGACTCCGTGGAGACCGCTCAGTGACCACCTACCTGATCCGCAACGCCCAGATCCTCGGCGGTGCCCCGCAGGACCTCCACCTCGCCGACGGCGTGATCAAGGCGATCGGCACCGACCTGGCGGTCGAGGCGGACATCGAGATCGACGCCCGCGGCCTGATCGCGCTGCCCGGCCTGGTCGACCTGCACACCCACCTGCGCGAGCCCGGCCGCGAGGACGCCGAGACCGTGCTCACCGGCACCCAGGCCGCCGCGATGGGCGGCTTCACCGCCGTGCACGCGATGGCCAACACCACCCCGGTGGCCGACACCGCCGGCGTGGTCGAGCAGGTCTGGCGGCTCGGCCAGGAGGCCGGCTACTGCGACGTGCAGCCGGTCGGCGCCGTCACCATCGGCCTGGGCGGCAAGAAGCTCGCCGAGCTGGGCGCGATGCACGAGTCCGCCGCGAACGTGCGGGTCTTCTCCGACGACGGCAAGTGCGTGGACGACGCGGTGCTGATGCGCCGCGCCCTGGAGTACGTCAAGGCCTTCGACGGCGTCGTCGCCCAGCACGCCCAGGAGCCGCGGCTCACCGAGGGCGCCCAGATGAACGAGGGCCAGGTCTCCGGCGAGCTCGGGCTCGGCGGCTGGCCGGCCGTCGCCGAGGAGTCGATCATCGCCCGGGACGTGCTGCTCGCCGCGCACGTCGGCTCCCGGCTGCACGTCTGCCACGTCTCCACCGCCGGCTCGGTCGAGATCATCCGCTGGGCCAAGGCCAAGGGCTGGGACGTCACCGCCGAGGTCACCCCGCACCACCTGCTGCTCACCGACGAGCTGGTCCGCTCCTACGACCCGGTGTACAAGGTGAACCCGCCGCTGCGCACCGCCGAGGACGTCCAGGCGCTGCGCAAGGCGCTGGCGGACGGCACCATCGACGCCGTCGCCACCGACCACGCGCCGCACCCGGACGAGGACAAGGACTGCGAGTGGGCCGTCGCCGCGATGGGCATGGTCGGCCTGGAGACCGCGCTGTCGGTCGTGCAGCAGACCATGGTCGACACCGGCCTGCTGAACTGGGAGGGCGTCGCGGACCGGATGTCGCACCGCCCGGCCCGGATCGGCCGTCTCGCCGGACAGGGCCGGCCCGTCTCGGTCGGTGAGCCGGCCAACCTGGTGCTGTTCGATCCCGCGTACCGTGGTGCCGTGAACCCGGACAGCTTCGCCACCCGCAGCCGCAACACTCCCTACAAGGGCCTTGACCTGCCCGGACGGGTGCACGCCACCTTCCTGCGCGGGCGCGCCACCGTGCTGGCCGGAGAGCTCGCCGAGCAGGGCGGCGCGGCGTGACCGGCCTGGCCCAACTCGCCCAGCAACAGGCGAAGGTCACCAACTGGCCCGGGTACATCGGCTGGGCCGTCGGCCTGCTGATCGTGATCGGCCTCGTCTACTGGCTGATGCGGCAGGGCTGGAACTGGCGGCGCACCCTCCAGTCCGGCATCCCGCCGCTGCCCGCCGTGCCGGCCGGCGCCGGACGGAAGATCCTGGAGACCAGCGGGCGGTACCACGGCACCACCACGGCCGGGAACTGGCTCGACCGGGTCGTCGCGCACGGCCTGGGCACCCGCAGCCGCGCCGACCTCACCCTCGGCGAGGACGGCCTGCTGGTGCAGCGCCCCGGCGACGTCGACCTCTGGATCCCGGCCGGGTACCTGACCGGTGCCCGCACCGACTCCGGGATCGCCGGAAAGGTCGTCCCGGCCGGACTGCTCGTCGTCACCTGGACGCACGAGGGCACCGAGCTGGACTCGGGCTTCCGGGCCGACCACCCCGACGAGCACGCCGCCTGGGTCGAGGCGATCGCTCAACTCGCAACACGTACGAAGACGAAGACGGAAGAGGCCGCTCAATGACCGCACCTGCCCCCACCACGCAGCGCCGACGGCGGGAGCGCATGCCCGCTGTGCTCGTCCTGGAGGACGGCCGGACCTTCCGCGGCCAGGCCTACGGCGCGATCGGCGAGACCTTCGGCGAGGCGGTCTTCAACACCGGCATGTCCGGCTACCAGGAGACCCTGACCGACCCGTCGTACCACCGCCAGGTGGTCGTGATGACCGCCCCGCAGATCGGCAACACCGGCTGGAACGACGAGGACGACGAGTCCAAGCAGATCTGGGTCGCCGGCTACGTCGTGCGCGACCCCGCCCGGGTGGCGTCCAACTGGCGCTCCACCCGCTCGCTGGACGAGGAGCTCGTCCGCCAGGGCGTCGTCGGCATCAGCGGCATCGACACCCGGGCGCTCACCCGGCACCTGCGCGAGCGCGGCGCGATGCGCTGCGGCATCTTCTCCGGCCAGGAGCTGGCCGACCCGGCCACCCTGCTCGCCCGGGTGCAGCAGTCGCCCGAGATGAAGGGCGCCGACCTGTGCGCCGAGGTGGCCACCACCGAGGCGTACGTCGTGCCCGCGATCGGCACGAAGCGGTTCACCGTCGCCGCGCTGGACCTCGGCATCAAGGGGATGACCCCGCAGCGGATGGCCGAGCGCGGCATCGAGGTGCACGTGCTGCCGGCCAACTCCACCCTGGAGGACCTCTACGCGGTCAACCCGGACGGCGTCTTCTTCTCCAACGGCCCGGGCGACCCGGCCACCGCCGACCACCAGGTCGCCGTCGCGCAGGGCGTGCTGGAGCGCAAGACCCCGTTCTTCGGGATCTGCTTCGGCAACCAGATCCTCGGCCGCGCGCTGGGCTTCGGCACCTACAAGCTCAAGTACGGCCACCGCGGCATCAACCAGCCGGTGCAGGACCGCACCACCGGCAAGGTCGAGGTGACCGCGCACAACCACGGCTTCGCCGTGAACGCACCGCTGGACAAGGTGAGCGACACCCCCTACGGCCGGGTCCAGGTCTCCCACGTCTGCCTCAACGACGACGTGGTCGAGGGCCTCCAGGCGCTGGACGTCCCCGCCTTCAGCGTGCAGTACCACCCCGAAGCGGCTGCCGGCCCGCACGACGCGGCCTACCTCTTCGACCGGTTCGTCGAGCTCATGCGAGGCGACGACAAGCACAGTGTTGAGCTCATGGAGGGCCAGCGTGCCTAAGCGCACTGACATCAAGTCCGTCCTGGTGATCGGGTCCGGCCCGATCGTGATCGGCCAGGCCGCCGAGTTCGACTACTCGGGCACGCAGGCCTGCCGCGTCCTCAAGGCCGAGGGCCTGCGGGTCGTCCTGGTCAACTCCAACCCGGCCACGATCATGACCGACCCGGAGATCGCCGACGCCACCTACGTCGAGCCGATCACCCCGGAGTTCGTCGAGCGGATCATCGCCAAGGAGCGCCCCGACGCGCTGCTGCCGACCCTCGGCGGGCAGACCGCGCTCAACACCGCGATCTCGCTGGACGCCAACGGCGTGCTCGCCAAGTACAACGTCGAACTCATCGGCGCCAAGGTCGAGTCGATCCACAAGGGCGAGGACCGCGAGCTCTTCAAGGGCGTCGTCGAGGCCGTCAACGCCAAGATCGGCCACGGCGAGTCCGCCCGCTCGGTCATCTGCCACACCATGGACGAGGTGCTGGCCGGCGTCGACACGCTCGGCGGCTACCCGGTCGTCGTCCGCCCCTCCTTCACCATGGGCGGCGCCGGCTCCGGCTTCGCCCACGACGAGGAGGACCTGCGCCGCATCGCCGGCCAGGGCCTGGCGCTCTCGCCGACCACCGAGGTGCTCCTGGAGGAGTCCATCCTCGGCTGGAAGGAGTACGAGCTGGAGCTGATGCGCGACAAGAGCGACAACGTCGTGGTCGTCTGCTCCATCGAGAACTTCGACCCGATGGGCGTGCACACCGGTGACTCGATCACCGTCGCCCCGGCGATGACCCTCACCGACCGCGAGTACCAGATCCTGCGCGACATCGGCATCGCCGTGATCCGCGAGGTCGGCGTCGACACCGGCGGCTGCAACATCCAGTTCGCCGTCAACCCCGACGACGGCCGGGTCATCGTCATCGAGATGAACCCGCGCGTCTCCCGCTCCTCGGCGCTCGCCTCGAAGGCCACCGGCTTCCCGATCGCCAAGATCGCCGCCAAGCTGGCCGTCGGGTACACCCTGGACGAGATCCCCAACGACATCACCGAGCAGACCCCGGCCTCCTTCGAGCCGACCCTCGACTACGTCGTGGTCAAGGTCCCGCGCTTCGCGTTCGAGAAGTTCCCGAGCGCCGACGCCACGCTGACCACCACCATGAAGTCGGTCGGCGAGGCCATGGCCATGGGCCGCAACTTCCCCGAGGCGCTGCAGAAGGCGCTGCGCTCGCTGGAGAAGAAGGGCTCCCAGTTCTCCTGGACCGGCCCGGTCGGGGACAAGGCCGAGCTGCTGGTCAAGGCGGTCGTGCCGACCGACGGCCGGATCAACACCGTGATGCAGGCCATCCGGGCCGGCGCCACCCCGGAGGAGGTGTTCGAGGCCACCAAGATCGACCCGTGGTTCGTCGACCAGCTCTTCCTGCTCGACGAGATCACCGGGGAGCTGACCGAGGCCGCCGAGCTCACCCCCGAGCTGCTGCGCCACGCCAAGCGGCACGGCTTCTCCGACCAGCAGATCGGTGAGATCCGCGGCCTGAAGCCGGACGTCGTCCGGGAGGTCCGGCACGCGCTCGGCATCCGCCCGGTGTTCAAGACCGTCGACACCTGCGCCGCCGAGTTCGCCGCCAGGACCCCGTACTTCTACTCGTCCTACGACGAGGAGAACGAGGTCGCCCCGCGCACCAAGCCGGCCGTGATCATCCTCGGCTCCGGCCCGAACCGCATCGGTCAGGGCATCGAGTTCGACTACTCCTGCGTGCACGCCTCCTTCGCGCTGGCCGACGCCGGGTACGAGACCGTGATGGTCAACTGCAACCCGGAGACCGTCTCCACCGACTACGACACCTCCGACCGGCTCTACTTCGAGCCGCTCACCCTGGAGGACGTGCTGGAGATCGTCCACGCCGAGCAGCAGGCCGGCCCGCTCGCCGGCGTGATCGTCCAGCTCGGCGGCCAGACCCCGCTCGGCCTGGCCCAGGCGCTCAAGGACAACGGCGTGCCGATCGTCGGCACCCAGCCCGAGGCGATCGACCTCGCCGAGGAGCGCGGCGCCTTCGGCCGCGTGCTGCGCGACGCCGGCCTGCCCGCCCCCAAGCACGGCACCGCGTTCTCCTTCGCGGAGGCCAAGGCGATCGCCGACGAGATCGGCTACCCGGTGCTCGCCCGCCCGTCGTACGTGCTCGGCGGCCGCGGCATGGAGATCGTCTACGACGAGGCCTCGCTCGCCTCCTACCTGGAGCGCCACGCCGGCCTGATCTCCGAGCACCCGGTGCTCATCGACCGCTTCCTCGACGACGCGGTGGAGATCGACGTCGACGCGCTGTACGACGGCACCGAGCTCTACCTCGGCGGCGTCATGGAGCACATCGAGGAGGCCGGCATCCACTCCGGCGACTCCGCCTGCGCGCTGCCCCCGATCACCCTCGGCGGCTTCGACATCAAGCGTCTGCGCACCTCCACCGAGGCCATCGCGCGCGGTGTCGGCGTCCGCGGCCTGATCAACATCCAGTTCGCGCTGGCCGGGGACATCCTGTACGTGCTGGAGGCCAACCCGCGCGCCTCCCGCACCGTGCCGTTCACCTCCAAGGCGACCGCGGTGCCGCTGGCCAAGGCCGCCGCCCGGATCTCGCTCGGCGCCACCATCGCCGAGCTGCGCGCCGAGGGCCTGCTCCCGGCCGAGGGCGACGGCGGCACGCTGCCCGCCGACTGCCCGATCTCGGTCAAGGAGGCCGTGATGCCGTGGAGCCGCTTCCGCGACGTCCACGGCCGCGGCGTGGACACCGTGCTCGGCCCGGAGATGCGCTCGACCGGTGAGGTCATGGGCATCGACAAGGTCTTCGGCACCGCCTACGCGAAGGCCCAGGCCGGTGCGTACGGCGCGCTGCCGACCAAGGGCAAGGTCTTCGTCTCGGTCGCCAACCGGGACAAGCGCAACCTGGTCTTCCCGGCCCGCGCGCTGGTCAGCCTCGGCTTCGAGGTGCTCGCCACCGCCGGCACCGCCGAGGTGCTGCACCGCGGCGGCATCCCGTCCACGCTGGTGCGCAAGCACAGCGAGGGCGAGGGCCCGAACGGCGAGCGGACCATCGTCCAGCTGATCCACGACGGCGAGGTCGACCTCATCATCAACACGCCGTACGGCACCGGCGGGCGCCTCGACGGCTACGAGATCCGCACCGCCGCCGTGTCCCGCGGCGTGCCCTGCCTGACCACCGTCCAGGCGATGGGCGCGGCCGTCCAGGGCATGGACGCGCTGCTGCGCGACGAGGTCGGCGTGATGTCGCTCCAGGAGCACGCCGAACTGATCAACGCCGGCCGCAAGTAGCACCACCGCAGTGGGGGGCACCGACGCCAGACGGGTGCCCCCCACTTCCATGCCCTGGTCCGGGTGCTCACGCTCAGATCCGGGCCCTGATCCGGGAGTTGGGTTTTGTACAAGCTGCTGTTCGATCTCGTCTTCAAGAAGCTGGACCCGGAGAAGGCCCACCACCTCGCCTTCTTCTGGATCCGGCTGGCCTCCTCGGTGCCCGGCCTGCGCACGCTGGTGCGGCTGGTGCTCGCCCCGCGCGACCGGGCGCTGCGCACCACCGCCCTCGGCCTCGACCTGCCCGGCCCGTTCGGCCTGGCCGCGGGCTTCGACAAGAACGGCGTCGGCATCGACGGCCTGGCGATGCTCGGCTTCGACTACGTCGAGATCGGCACCATCACCGGCGAGCCCCAGCCGGGCAACCCGGCGCCCCGGCTGTTCCGCCTGGTCGAGGACCGCGCGCTGATCAACCGGATGGGCTTCAACAACCAGGGCTCGGCCCGGGTCGCCGCGCGCCTCGCCGCCCGCCCGCACACCAGCTCCACCCCGGTGATCGGCGTCAACATCGGCAAGACCAAGGTGGTCGAGGAGGCCGACGCGGTCGCCGACTACGTCAAGTCCACCGAGCGGCTGGCCACGTACGCCGACTACCTGGTCGTCAACGTCAGCTCGCCGAACACCCCCGGGCTGCGCAACCTGCAGGCCGTGGACCACCTGCGTCCGCTGCTCGCCGCCGTCCGCGAGGCCGCCGACCGCACCACCGCGCACCGTGTCCCGCTGCTGGTCAAGATCGCCCCCGACCTGGCCGACGAGGACGTCGACGCGGTCGCCGACCTCGCCCTGGAGCTGGGCCTGGACGGCATCATCGCCACCAACACCACGATCGGCCGCGACGGCCTGCTCGCCGACGCCGCCCGGGTCGAGGAGATCGGCATGGGCGGCCTGTCCGGCGCCCCGCTCAAGGCCCGCGCCCTGGAGGTGCTGCAGCGCCTGCGCGCCCGCACCGAGGGCCGGCTGACGCTGGTCTCGGTCGGCGGCGTGGAGACCGCCGAGGACGCCTGGCAGCGGATCATCCACGGCGCGGACCTCGTGCAGGGCTACAGCGCCTTCATCTACGAGGGCCCGTTCTGGTGCCGCCGGATCCACCAGGGCCTCTCCGCCCGGGTCCGGGCCGCGGGCTTCCGCAACCTGGCCGCGGCCGTCGGCAGCGCCGTCGGTGGCACCAGGGCCGCCTCCTGAACCTCCCACCCCACGACCCTTCGGAAAGGACGACATGACCCTCGCCCCGTTCGGCGCCCGGCTGCGCCAGGCCCTCGACACCCGTGGCCAGCTCTGCGTCGGCATCGACCCGCACGCCTCCCTGCTCGCCGCCTGGGGGCTCGGCGACGACCTCGCCGGCCTGGAGACCTTCAGCCGCACCGTCGTCGAGGCGCTGGCCGACCGGGTGGCCGTGCTCAAGCCGCAGGCCGCCTTCTTCGAGCGCTTCGGCAGCAAGGGCGTCGCGGTGCTGGAGAAGTCCGTCGCGGAGGCCCGGGCGGCCGGTGCGCTGGTCCTGATGGACGCCAAGCGCGGCGACATCGGCTCCACCATGGCCGCCTACGCCGAGGCCTTCCTGTCGCCCGGCAGCCCGCTGTTCTCGGACGCCCTCACGGTCAGCCCGTACCTGGGCTTCGGCTCGCTGCGCCCGGCCCTCGACCTGGCCCGCGCGCAGGGCTGCGGCGTGTTCGCGCTGGCGCTCACCTCCAACCCGGAGGGCGGCGAGGTGCAGCGCGCGGTCGGCCCGGACGGCGAATCGGTCGCGGCGGCGGTGCTGCGGCAGCTGGCGGCGGAGAACGCCGGTGCCGAGCCGCTGGGCTCCTTCGGTGCGGTCGTCGGCGCGACGCTCGCCGACGCGGGCGTGGAACTGGCCGTCAACGGCCCGCTGCTGGCCCCCGGGATCGGCGCCCAGGGCGCGACCATGGCCGACCTGCCGCGGGTGTTCGGCGCCTCGGTGATCAACGTGGTGCCGAGCGTGAGCCGCGACGTGCTCAAGCACGGCCCCTCGGTGGCGGCCCTGCGCTCGGCGGCCGAGCGGTTCGCCGGCGAGTACGCGGACGCGGTGAAGTAGCGGCGATCGCGGGCGCGAACGCGTAGCGGGGCGATGACCCTGCGCAGTGTGCGCAGCCCGGTGCGGCCTCCCCGAGGCTCCCCGGAGTTGACGTGAGCGCCGTCACATTGGCGGTGTCAAAGTCTCGCAATCGCGGTCATTTTGCCCTGGAAAGTCCTGGTCGGCCTTGGCTGACCAGGACTTTTCGTGTTCTTTTCCTGACGCGGCGCCGCAATCCGGGTAGTGTCCGGCGATAGGTCATCGGCGAGCCGCGAATCTCGTAGCTCCCGCAGGTCAAGGGCCCTGTGGTTCTCCTTGCGGACGGTGTCCTGAGAACCAAACCAGTCATAGCTCAATCCCTTCCTTCCACACCCTGAGGTGAACGGCGTGGCTCTTCCGCCCCTTACCCCTGAACAGCGCACCGCCGCGCTCGCCAAGGCCGCCGAGGCTCGCCGGGAGCGCGCCGAGGTCAAGAACCGGCTCAAGCACTCCGGCGCCTCCCTGCACGAGGTGATCAAGGCCGGAAAGGCCGACAACGACGTCATCGGCAAGATGAAGGTCTCCGCCCTGCTGGAGTCCCTTCCGGGCGTCGGCAAGGTCCGTGCCAAGCAGATCATGGAGCGCCTCGGCATCAGCGAGAGCCGGCGCGTCCGCGGCCTCGGTACGAACCAGATCGCCTCCCTGGAGCGGGAGTTCGGCGGCGGTGCCGCCTGACCGTGCCCCGTGGTCCCGGGATCGTCCGCGATCCGGGATAATCGGTGCATGAGTGAGCGTCCGCGGCTGACCGTGCTCTCCGGCCCTTCGGGGGTCGGCAAGAGCACGGTCGTCGCTCATATGAGGAAGCAGCACCCCGAGGTCTGGCTCTCGGTGTCGGCGACGACCCGCCACCCGAGGCCGGGCGAGCAGAACGGGGTCCAGTACCACTTCGTCGACAACGACGAGTTCGACAAGCTGATCGCCAACGGCGAGTTGCTGGAGTGGGCCGTCTTCGCCGGCAACCGCTACGGCACCCCGCGCTCGGCGGTGCTGGAGAAGCTGGACCGCGGCGAGCCCGTCCTGCTGGAGATCGACCTGCAGGGCGCCCGCCAGGTGCGCGAGTCGATGCCCGAGGCGCAGCTGGTCTTCCTGGCTCCGCCGAGCTGGGACGAGCTGGTCCGCCGGCTGACCGGCCGGGGCACCGAGCCGCAGGACGTGATCGAGAAGCGGCTGGAGGCGGCCAAGGTCGAGCTCGCGGCCGAGACCGAGTTCGACACGACCCTTGTCAACACCTCGGTCGAGCAGGTAGCGGCCGAACTGCTAGCCTTGCTCGGTGTAGCCTGACCTGTCTGTCTTTTCCACCCTTTCGGAAGGTTTTCGCGTGTCCTCTTCCATGACCGCGCCCGAGGGCATCATCAACCCGCCGATCGATGAGCTGCTCGAGGCCACCGACTCCAAGTACAGCCTCGTGATCTACGCCGCCAAGCGCGCGCGCCAGATCAACGCGTACTACTCCCAGCTCGGTGAGGGTCTGCTGGAGTACGTCGGCCCGCTGGTCGACACCCACGTGCACGAGAAGCCGCTGTCGATCGCGCTGCGCGAGATCAACGCCGGCATGCTGACCGCCGAGGCGATCGAGGCCGCCTGAGGCGGTGCTCCGGGATTTCCCGTGGAAGGGCCTGGCGGAATCGTTTCCGCCGGGCCCTTCGGCGTACCCGGGGGCTGTGGGCGCGACCACGGTGCGCGCGACGGCTGAGGGGCCGTAGGGTGTGCACGTCCCAGACGTGGAGGAGAGCGGGAGTATGAGCGCGACTTCGGACCGGAGCGGGGCCGACGCGCCGCGCGTCGCCCTCGGCGTCAGCGGCGGCATCGCCGCCTACAAGGCCTGCGAGCTGCTCCGCCGGTTCACCGAGTCCGGCCACCAGGTCACCGTGGTGCCCACCGCCGCCGCGCTGCACTTCGTCGGCGAGGCCACCTGGGCCGCGCTCTCCGGTCGCCCGGCCGCCACCGAGACCTGGGAGCGCGTGCACGAGGTGCCGCACGTGCGGATCGGCCAGCAGGCCGACCTGGTCGTGGTCGCCCCCGCCACCGCCGACCTGATCGCCAAGGCCGCCCACGGCCTCGCCGACGACCTGCTCACCAACACCCTGCTCACCGCCCGCTGCCCGGTCGTCCTGGCGCCCGCCATGCACACCGAGATGTGGGAGCACCCGGCCACCCGGGACAACGTCGCCACGCTGCGCCGCCGGGGCGTGATCGTGCTGGAGCCGGCCGTCGGGCGGCTCACCGGCAAGGACACCGGCAAGGGGCGGCTGCCCGAGCCGTCCGCGATCTTCGACGCCTGCCGGGCCGTGCTGCGTCGGGGCGGGGCCGTGCCGACCGACCTGGCCGGTCGGCACGTGGTGGTCTCGGCCGGCGGCACCCGCGAGCCGCTGGACCCGGTGCGCTTCCTCGGCAACCGTTCCTCCGGCAAGCAGGGCTACGCGCTCGCCGTGACGGCCGCGGCCCGTGGGGCGCGCGTGACGTTGGTCTCGGCCAACGCGGAGCTCGCCGACCCGGCCGGGGTCGACGTGGTGCACGTCTCGACGGCGCTGGAGCTGCGCGAGGCGGCGCTGAAGGCGGCCGAGGACGCGGACGCCGTGGTCATGGCCGCGGCCGTGGCGGACTTCCGGCCCGCCGAGTACGCCACCGGCAAGATCAAGAAGGTCGAGGGGATCGAGCCGGCGCCGGTCGCCCTGGTCCGCAACCCCGACATCCTGGCCGAGCTGTCGGCCCACCGCCCCCGTTCGGGTCAACTCGTCGTGGGTTTCGCGGCGGAGACCGACGACGTGCTCGCCAACGGCCGCGCCAAGCTCGTCCGCAAGGGGTGCGACCTGCTGGTCGTCAACGAGGTGGGCAACGGCAAGGCCTTCGGGACGGACGTCAACGAGGCCGTGGTACTGGGCTCGGACGGCACGGAGACGGCCGTTCCGGTGGGCCCCAAGGAGGCTCTCGCCGACGTGGTCTGGGACCTGGTCGCGAAGCGGCTGGAAACGATCGGCAACTGATCAAGCCCTGCTGGAGAACGGTCGGGATTTCCGAAAGCGGGTGACGCTCGGCGGAAGCAGACCGTTAGACTCCAGGAATCAAGTCTTTCCGGATGTCCCCGGTTCGCCGGGGGCCTTCAGTCAGCAGCCGCTGCAACCCCAGGGAGCGCTGTGTCTCGCCGCCTGTTCACCTCGGAGTCCGTGACCGAGGGGCACCCCGACAAGATCGCTGACCAGATCAGCGACACCATCCTTGACGCTCTCCTGCGCGAGGACCCGACCTCCCGGGTCGCCGTGGAGACGCTCATCACCACCGGCCAGGTGCACGTGGCCGGCGAGGTGACCACCAAGGCGTACGCGCCGATCGCCCAGCTCGTCCGGGACAAGATCCTGGAGATCGGCTACGACAGCTCCAAGAAGGGCTTCGACGGCGCTTCCTGCGGCGTGTCGGTGTCCATCGGCGCGCAGTCGCCCGACATCGCCCAGGGCGTCGACACCGCGTACGAGGCTCGGGTCGAGGGCGACGAGGACGACCTGGACAAGCAGGGTGCCGGCGACCAGGGCCTGATGTTCGGCTACGCGTCCGACGAGACGCCCGAGCTGATGCCGCTGCCGATCACCCTGGCGCACCGCCTCTCCCGGCGCCTGACCGAGGTCCGCAAGAACGGGACCATCCCGTACCTGCGCCCCGACGGCAAGACCCAGGTCACCATCGAGTACGACGGCGACAAGGCCGTCCGCCTCGACACCGTGGTGGTCTCCACCCAGCACGCCAGTGACATCGACCTGGAGTCGCTGCTCACCCCGGACATCCGCGAGTTCGTGGTCGAGCCCGAGCTGAAGGCGCTCGCCGAGCAGGGCATCAAGCTGGTCACCGAGGGTTACCGCCTGCTGGTCAACCCGACCGGCCGTTTCGAGATCGGCGGCCCGATGGGCGACGCCGGCCTCACCGGCCGCAAGATCATCATCGACACCTACGGCGGCATGGCCCGCCACGGTGGCGGCGCCTTCTCCGGCAAGGACCCGTCCAAGGTCGACCGCTCGGCCGCGTACGCGATGCGCTGGGTGGCGAAGAACATCGTCGCCGCCGGCCTCGCCCGCCGCGCCGAGGTGCAGGTCGCGTACGCGATCGGCAAGGCCGAGCCGGTCGGCCTCTTCGTGGAGACCTTCGGCACCGAGACCGTTCCGGTGCTGGCCATCCAGAAGGCCGTCACCGACGTCTTCGACCTGCGCCCGGCCGCGATCATCCGCGACCTGGACCTGCTGCGCCCGATCTACTCCCAGACCGCGGCGTACGGCCACTTCGGCCGTGAGCTGCCCGACTTCACCTGGGAGCGCACCGACCGGGTGGAGCAGCTGAAGGCGGCCGTGCAGGACTGACCCCCGCACGCGTGCAGGCGGCGCCCGTCCCTGGTGGGGCGGGCGCCGCTCTGTGCGTGGTGTCGGTGTGACCTGGTAGTACTTGGGAGCGATGAGCAGCACAGGGGAGAACGGGGCCGAGCCGGAGCAGCTGGCGTTCATCCGGGACACGGTCAAGCGGGCCAAGCCCCGGACGTGGCGCGGCGCCAAGCGGGCCGAGCACCTGCCGGTGGCCCGGGTCGTGGTGGACAAGGGCGTGCTCACCATCGACAAGTTCTTCGACTACGAGGTGCCGGCCGCGATGGCCGAGGAGGCCCGGCCGGGGGCCCGGGTACGGGTGCGCTTCGGGGCGCGCGTGGTGAAGGGCCAGCGCGAGGGCGGGGAGCTGCACGACGGGTTCATCGTCGCCAGGCTGGAGAAGAGTGACTTCCCCGGCCCGCTCGCCCCGCTCGCCCAGGTGCTCTCACCCGAGCCCGTGCTCACCCCCCAGCTGCTCCGGCTCTGCCGGACCGTCGCCGACCGCTACGCCGGCACCCTCGCGGACGTCCTCCAGCTGGCCGTCCCGCCCCGGCACGCCAAGGCCGAGGCCGAGCCCTCGCCACCACCGCTCCCGCGCCCGCCGGCCCCCGCCCCCGGCGGCTGGCAGCGCTACCCGGCCGGGCGCGACCTCCTCGCCGCGCTGACCGGCGGCGGCTCGCCGCGCGCCGTCTGGGCGGCGCTGCCCGGCCCCGGCTGGCCGTACGAGATCGCGCGGGCCGTCGCCGCCACGCTGGCGGGCGGGCGCGGCGCGCTCGTCGTGCTGCCCGACGGGCGGTCGGTGGCGAGGGTCGACCAGGCGCTGACCGAACTGCTCGGCGCGGGGCTGCACGTCGCCCTGGAGGCCGACCTCGGCCCGCGCGAGCGCTACCGGCGCTGGCTGGCGGTGAGCCGCGGCTCGGTGCACGCCGCGATCGGCACCCGCGCCACCATGTTCGCGCCGGTGCGCGACCTCGGGCTGGTCGTCGTCTGGTCCGACGGCGACAACAGCCACAGCGACCCGCGCGCCCCGCACCCGCACGTGCGCGAGGTCGCGCTGCTGCGCGCCGCCGAGGAGGGCGCGGCGGTGCTTCTCGGGGGGCATGCGGTGACGGTGGAGGGCGCGCAACTGGTCAGCACCGGGTGGGCGCGCCCGCTGACCGCCGACCGGGAGACCGTACGACGGGTCGCGCCGAGGGTGCGGACCGTCACCGACCAGGACCAGCACCGCGACGGCGCCGCACAGGCCGCCCGGCTGCCCTCGGTGGCCTGGGAGGCCGCCCGGGAGTCGCTGGCCGCCGGACACCCGGTGCTCATCCAGGTGCCCCGGCGCGGCTACGTGCCCCGGCTGGCCTGCGGGCGCTGCCGGACCCCGGCCCGGTGCCGACGCTGCGAGGGGCCGCTGGAGGCGCCCTCGGCGGACGCCCTGCTGTGCTGCGGCTGGTGCGGGGAGGCGGAGGCGGACTGGCACTGCCCCGAGTGCGGCTCGTTCCGGCTGCGGGCGCAGGTGGTCGGTGCCCGGCGCACGGCGGAGGAGCTGGGCAAGGCCTTCCCGCGGATCCCGGTGCGGACCTCGGGGCGGGACGCGGTGCTGACCACCGTCCCGGACGAGCCCTCGCTGGTGATCTCCACGCCCGGCGCGGAGCCGGTGGTGGAGGGCGGCTCCGGGTACGGGGCCGCGCTGCTGCTGGACGGCTGGGCGCTGCTCGGCCGGCCGGACCTGCGGGCCGGGGAGGAGACGCTGCGGCTGTGGCTGGCGGCCGCCGCCCTGGTCCGGTCCGCGGAGGAGGGCGGGACGGTGGTCGTGGTCGCCGAGCCCTCGGCGCGCCCGGTGCAGGCGCTGGTCCGCTGGGACCCGCTGGGCCACGCCGGGCTGGAGCGCGACGAGCGGGCGCAGCTGCACTTCCCGCCGGTGTCGCGGATGGCCTCGGTGAGCGGGAGTCCGGCGGCGGTGGCCGACCTGCTGGGGCTGATCCGGCTGCCGGAGGAGGCGGACGTGCTCGGGCCGGTGCCGGCGCCCGCCCTGCGCGGGGAGGAGCAGGAACGTGCGCTGCTGCGGGTGCCGCCCGGGCAGGGGGCGGCGCTGGCGGCGGCGCTCAAGGCGGCGCAGATCGCGCGGATCGCGCTGCGGACGCCGGAGGCGGTGCGGGTACGGGTGGATCCGACGGACATCGGGTGAGGTCGGCGGTCGGGTGGAACCGGGGTGGGGTGGGATCGGGGGTCGGGTGACGCCGGTGCGTGCGGCGGGGGCGGGGTGAGTGGGCCACCCCGCCCCGGGTGGCCCCGCGACGGTGCTGCGCGGAATCGGCTTCCCTGGTCGGGAGGGCGGTCAGCCGCGCAGCGGGATGCCGGTGCGGTCGACCGGGGTGCGCTCGGAGGTGCCGCGCTCCAGGGTGTTGCGGTCGAGGGCGTTGCGGTCGACCGCGCCGCGCTCCAGGGTGTTGCGTTCGAGGGCGTTGCGCTCCAGGCTGGTGCGGTCCAGGCCGCCCTGGCGGGCCGCCGGGACGGTCGCCGCCAGGCCGCCGGACGGCGCGGCGGGCAGCTCCTCGGAGCGGTCCGGGCGGCTCGGGCCCGGGACGGCGCCGCTGGCGGCGAGGAGTTCGCTGGTCGGGCGGCGCATCCCGTACCGGCGGTGCACGGCCTGCTTGGTGACCCCGAGGGCCGAGCCCACCGAGTCCCAGGAGAAGCCCAGCGCCCGGTCGAACTCGACCGCCGCCGCCACCAGGGTCTCCACGCTCTCCCGCAGCTCCTGCGCCAGGCGCACGGTCGGCGCGGGCGCCCGCCCGTACACCACGAAGCCGGCCGAGGTGCTGGGGCGGCGCGGTCGGTAGACGTTGCCCAACTGGGCGGTGAGCGTCCGCAGCGCGTCGACCTGCCGCCTCACCCGCTCGATGTCCCGCACCAGCAGGTGCAGGCTCGCCCGCGCCCGGGCGTCGTGGTTGATCTGCTCGGCCATGGCTTACGTGCCACCTTCCGTACGGTTCAGCTCGGCCGGGGCGCGGTGTCCCGTGCGCCCGGCCCCGGTCAATCTCACTTGACCAACGCCGAAGCGGGGGCCGGGGTAACGCCGCTCGGCAGACTCGGGATATGCCAGCAGCCGGTGCCGGGCGTGGGGGAGGGGCTTTTCGTCCGGGTGAGGGCCCGGGTGAGGGCATGGTCGGTGGCCCCGGTGCGTTGCATAGACTTGCGGGGAAACCAGTAGCCGCCCGCAGCCCCGCACCTTCGACGGACAGGAGCCCGTACCCCGTGGCGATCCAGCCGATCCGGCTCTTCGGAGACCCCGTCCTGCGGTCCACCGCCCGGCCGGTGACCACGTTCGACAAGGAACTGCGCACCTTGGTCCGGGACCTCACCGACACCATGCTCGACGCCCCCGGCGCCGGCCTGGCCGCCCCTCAACTCGGCATCTCGCTGCGGGTGTTCACGTATCACGTGGACGGCGTCACCGGGCACCTGATCAACCCGGACCTGTCGCTGACCGAGGAGGAACAGGAAGGCCCCGAGGGCTGCCTCTCGCTGCCCGGCCTGCGCTACGACACGAAGCGCGCCTACGGCGTGGTCGCCAAGGGCTTCAACATGTACGGAGACCCGGTCACCCTGGAGGGCACCCAGCTGCTCGCCCGCTGCATCCAGCACGAGACCGACCACCTCGACGGCATCATCTTCATCGACCGGCTCGACCGCGAGCAGCGCAAGGCCGCGCTCAAGGCGATCCGCGACACCGACTGGGGCGGCGCGCCCGCGCCGGTCGTCAAGGTCTCGCCGCACAGCACCTTCGGCGCCGCACGCTGACTCTCCCGCTCCCCGACATCCCTCCACCGAAAGGCACTTGATGCGCCTCGTGTTCGCCGGCACCCCCGAGGTCGCCGTTCCCGCCCTGGACGCCCTGCTCGCCTCCGACCGGCACGAGGTCGTCGCGGTGGTCACCCGCCCCGACGCCCCCGCCGGGCGTGGGCGCAAGCTGGTCGCCAGCCCCGTCGCCCAGCGCGCCGAGGAGGCCGGGATCGAGGTCCTCAAGCCGGCGAAGCCCAGCGACCCGGATTTCGTCGCCCGGCTCACCGAACTCGCCCCCGACTGCTGCCCGGTGGTCGCCTACGGCGCGCTGCTGCGTCCCGGCACCCTGGAGATCCCCAAGCACGGCTGGGTGAACCTGCACTTCTCGCTGCTGCCCGCCTGGCGCGGCGCGGCCCCGGTCCAGCACACGGTGCTGGCCGGCGACGAGGTCACCGGCGCGGCCACCTTCCTGATCGAGCAGGGCCTGGACTCCGGCCCGGTCTACGGCGTGATCACCGAGGAGGTCCGCCCGACCGACACCAGCGGCGAACTGCTCACCCGCCTCTCGGTGTCCGGCGCGCGGCTGCTCGCGGCCACCATGGACGGCATCGAGGACGGCTCCCTGCACGCCGTCCCGCAGCCGGCCGAGGGTGTCACGCTCGCGCCGAAGATCACCGTCGAGGACGCACGGATCGAGTGGAGCCACCCCGCGCTGCGGATCGACCGCGTGGTGCGCGGCTGCGCCCCGGCTCCGGGCGCGTGGACGGAGTTCCGCGGCGAGCGGCTGAAGATCACCGGGCCCGTGAAGCTGCTGGCCGGGGAGGCCGCACTGGCGCCCGGGGAACTGGCCGTGGTCGGGAAGAACAGCGTGCGGGTCGGCACGGGCAGCCACGAGATCGAACTCGGGGAGGTCCGCCCGCAGGGGAAGAAGGAGATGCGGGCGGCCGACTGGGCGCGCGGGGCGCGGCTGGAGACCGGGGAGCGCTTCGGCTCCGCGGGCTGAGACCCGGGGCCGGCGTTACTGTTCGTCTGCATCATTACTGTTCGTTTGCACTGTTCGTCCGATAACCACCGCAGCACCTTGAGGCACCTGTGACCACCCCCAGCGCCAAGCGCGCCCCCCGCCCGCACCGCCGTCCGAAGAAGGACCCGGCCCGGATCGTCGCGTTCCGGGCGCTGCGCGCCGTCGACGAGCGCGACGCGTACGCCAACCTGATCCTGCCGTCGCTGCTCCGTGAGGCCGAGCAGAAGGGCATGGACCGGCGCGACGCCGCCCTCGCCACCGAACTGGTCTACGGCACCCTGCGCCTGCAGGGCACCTACGACGCGATCATCGCGGCCTGCATCGACCGACCGCTCAGCAAGGTCGACCCGCCGGTGCTGGACGTGCTCTCGCTCGGCGCCCACCAGCTGCTCACCACCCGCATCCCCAGTCACGCGGCCGTCTCGGCGACCGTCGAGCTGGCCCGGGTGGTGCTCGGCGACGGCAAGGCCAAGTTCGTCAACGCCGTCCTGCGCCGGATCAGCGCGCACGACCTGGACGGCTGGATCGAGCAGGTCGCCCCGCCGTACGAGAAGGACGCCGAGGACCACCTCGCCGTCGTCCACTCGCACCCGCGCTGGGTCGTCTCCGCGCTCTGGGACTCGCTCGGCCGCTGGCAGCCCGACGCCTCCGGGCGCAGTGACGTCGAGGACCTGCTGCGCGCCGACAACGCGCGGCCCGAGGTGACCCTCGTCGCGCGCCCCGGCCGGGTCACCGTCGGCGAACTGGCCGACGCGCTGCCTGAGGCCGAGTCCGGCCGGTGGTCCCCGTTCGCGCTGCGGCTCGCCGAAGGCGGCGACCCGGGCTCGCTGGATGCGGTGCGGGACAACCGGGCGGGCGTGCAGGACGAGGGCAGCCAGCTGGTCGCCCTCGCCCTGGCCGCCGCGCCGCTGGACGGCCCGGACCGGCTCTGGCTGGACGGCTGCGCCGGCCCCGGCGGCAAGGCCGCGCTGCTCGGTGCGCTGGCCGCCGAGCGCGGCGCGGCGCTGGTCGCGAGCGAGAAGCAGCCGCACCGCGCTCGGCTGGTGGCCCGGGCGCTGGAGGGCAACCCCGGCCCGTACACGGTGATCGCCGCCGACGGCACCCGCCCGGCCTGGCGCTCCGGGGGCTTCGACCGGGTGCTGGTCGACGTGCCGTGCTCCGGCCTGGGCGCGCTGCGTCGCCGTCCGGAGGCGCGCTGGCGCCGCCGCCCGGCCGACGTCGCGGCCTTCGGCCCGCTCCAGCGGGACCTGCTGCGTTCGGCGATCGAGGCCACCCGGGTCGGTGGGGTGGTCGGGTACGCGACCTGCTCGCCGCACCTCGCGGAGACCCGGGCCGTGGTGGACGACGTGCTGCGGGCCGAGGGTGGCCGGGTCGAGTGGATCGACGCGCGCCCGCTGCTGCCCGGTGTCCCGGCGCTCGGGGACGGGCCGGACGTGCAGCTCTGGCCGCACCTGCACGGGACGGACGCGATGTACCTGGCGCTGCTGCGGCGGACGGCCTGACCTTCGTGCTGTCGGCCTTGCATCTCCCGTAGGGGGAGGCGCCAAGGTGGTGGGCATGAACGGCGATACGCACTCCTGTGATCCGCTCGGGTCTGAACTGCTCGGCTCCGAACCGCTCGGACCCGAACCGCTCTACACGATCGGTGAGCTGGCGCGGCGGAGCGGGCTGACGGTCAAGACCGTCCGGTTCTACTCGGACCAGGGGATCGTGTCGCCGGCCGACCGCAACCCGGCCGGCCACCGGCGGTACGGCGTCGACGCGGTCGCGCGCCTGGAGCTGGTACGTACCCTGCGCGAGCTCGGGCTCGGGCTGCCCGCCATCCGGCAGGTGGTGGACCGCGAGCTCGCGCTGCCCGCCGTCGCGGCGGCGCACGCCGAGGCGCTGGACGTCCAGATCCGGGTGCTGCGGCTGCGGCGGGCGGTGCTGGGGACGGTGGCCAGGCGCGGGTCGACACCCGAGGAGCTGACTCTCGTGCACCAGCTGGCCCGCCTGTCGGAGGACGAACGGTACCGTCTGATCGGGGAGTTCCTGGCCGGGGCGTTCGGCGGTCTGCGGGCCGACGGGCGGTTCGCCGCCGTCGTGCGCTCGCTGACGCCGGAGCCGACGGACGACCTGGAACCGGAACAGGTCGAGGCGTGGGTGGAGTTGGCGGAGCTGGCGGCCGACGACGGGTTCCGCGGCCTGCTGCGGAGGCTGGCGGAGGACGAGGCGGCGGAGGCCGGCGCGGACTGGCCGCGCCCCGGACTCGCCTGGGTGGTACGGGAGTTGGCCGGGCCGGCGGTCGTGGCGGGGATCGATCCCGGGTCGGGGGAGGCGGCGGGGATCGCGCGGGAGTTGGCGGCGCGGTACGCGGGGTCGGCGCCCGGTGCTGTGGTGCGCGGCCGGTTGGCGGAGCGGCTGGCGGCGATGGCCGATCCACGGCGGGAGCGGTACCTGGCACTGCTGGCGGTGGTCAACGGGTGGGCGGCGCCGGAGAGTTCGGCGGCGGTGCTGGACTGGGCGGTGCGGGCGGTGCGCTCGGCCGGGTGAGGGGGACTACGGCTGGGTGGACGTGGGGCCGGGGAGATCGCTGAGGAGGGCGTGGGCCTGGGCGCGGAGGTGGTCGACCGGCGGGTCCTCGCAGACCACCTCCAGGCCGAGTGCGGTCGTCTGGCCCCAGTGGTAGTACGACTGGTAGGCGAGGTAGGGGCGGTGGTCGTCGGCGGGGTCGAGTCCGACGGCGAAGGTCGCGAAGTGGGTGCGCTCCTTCTCGGTACGCTCGAACTCCGTTCGGGAGAGCTCCCATGCGAACTCGTACGGCTCCGGATCGGCGGGCAGGTCCAGCAGTGCCTGGGCGAGCCGGCGGACGTCCTCCGGCCCCGCGAACGGCAGCGACTCGGACCAGCGGGGCGCGGCGGCGATCAGCTCCCAGCCGCCGCCGTTGCGGCTGACGGACAGTTCCCACTCGCCGTCCTGGTCGTGCCAGCGGCAGCTGAGGACCGGATCCATGGCGGTCAACCTCCCTGTGGTGCTTGGCTATTGCTTCATCGTGGCACACCAGGCGGTCGACGGGAGACGGGGCTTCCGCGGTCATGGGGGCGGCGTTCACCGGCGGCGGGTGCGGGCACGCGGGAATTCCGCCCCGGGTGCGGTCAGTCGGAGGCCGGGCCGGGCGCGGGGTGCCAGGGTCGGTCGGCGCGGGTCGGGCGGGCGGTGGCGGTGAGGCGCAGGGCGTACACCTCGCGGTCGGTGGCCGGGTGCGGGACCGGGCCGAGGTAGTCGTGACCGGTCAGGTGGCACCAGGCGGGCAGGTCGAGCGGGGCGGCGGGGTCGGTGGTGTGGATGTGCACCACCGCGCCGGCCGGGAGGTCGGCGATCCGGGCGCGCAGGCGCAGCAGCAGCTGGACGCAGAGCAGGCCGGTGCCGTCGACGGTCAGGTCGGGGGCTGCCTCGGGGGAGGTGGTCTCGTGGGAGGTGCTCATGGGGTGCTGCCCTTCGCGGTGGTGCGGTGGTGCAGGCCTCAGCCTAGGCGGTGGGTCGGGGCCGGGCGCTGGTCGGGGGCCGTGCCGCCGAGGCGGGTGAGCAGGGCCCCGAGGCGGCCGAGGTCGTCGGCGCCCCACTGGTCGGCGGCGAAGAGGTCGTCGGCTGCCTGGCGGGCGGTGTACAGCATCTCGGCGAGCCGTTCGCGGCCGGTCGGCGTCAGGGTCGCATAGGCGACCCTGGCGTCGCGGGCCGCCGCCTCGCGGCTCACCAGGCCGATCCGCTCCAGGGGTGCCAGCCCACGGGTCACGCCGGAGGCGGTGAGGCCGAGTGCCTCGGCGAGGTCGACCCGGCGCATCCGGCCGCCGGGTGCGTGGCCGAGGTGGAGCAGCAGGGTGAAGTCGGACAGGCTCACGCCGTGCAGGCCGCTGAGGCTCGCGTCGAACTGCTTGACCACGGCCGCCTGGGCGCGGACCAGCCGTAGGGCGGTGTCCAGCGGGTCCGGGCGGGGTGGGTCGGCGCGTGGGTCGGAGTGGTGTGCGTCGGGCTTCGGGTCGGGCTGCGGGGATGTCATTGCTACCTCCTTGACTACTCAAGCATACCGTTGCGGCGAGCCGTCAAGGAGGTAGCGGAGGGGGGAGGGGGCTAGCCGGCGTTGGCGGCGCGGCGCTGCCGCTTGCCGAGCGGCGCCTGCGAGAGGTCCTCGGCTTGGGAGCGCAGGTTCTTGTAGCCGTAGCCGTGCTCGGCCAGCCAGTCCCGCGCCGCCTGCTCGGCCCGCTCGGAGGCCGCCAGGATGTCCTCCTCCGCCTCACCCGAGTCGAGGAAGCGGAAGGTGAAGGCGGCGCGCGCGGTGAGGTCGTAGCTGAGGTGGCCCTCGGGGGTGAAGGCCGCGCGCAGCACGTCGTGCTCGGCTGCGCGGGTGAGGAGTTCGGCGTGCTGTTCGGCGCTGAGGCCGTCGAAGACGCCGCGCACCATGATGCGGAAGGTTCGAGTGGTCATCCCCCGACGATAGGCAGGACGGGGCATCGACCGCCAACCCGATTTCGGGCGGTGCGGCGCGGTGCGGCGTGGCCCGCGGCGGTGGCCGGGGTTCGATGGTGAAGGCCGCGATGACGGCGGCGATGCCGGGCGGGCCACTCCGCTCGGGGGTCCGAAGGGGCCCCCGGGCGTGAGGTGACGGACCCGCCACGGGCGACGGGCCCGCCGGCTACGGGCGGGCGGTCGGGAGGCGGGTGCAGACGGTGCCGGCCGCGAGGGCGGCGGGTTCGGCGTCGAGGGTGGCGAGGGTGAAGGCGGTGGTGAGCGCGCTGATGTCGCCCGCCTGCCGGATGAGGTAGTGGTTGGCGCCGGGGGCTTCGTAGCGGGCGAGGTCGGGGACGACCGCGCGGGCCCGGAGCGCGTATTCGAGGGACTGGGTGGCGTTGGCGGCGCTGCGGTCGCCGGTGCCGTGGACGATCAGGACGCGCCGCCCGGCGAGGTGGTCGACCTGGTCGCCGCTGGGCAGCCAGGGGGCGATGCCGGCGACGCCGACGACGTTCGGGTGCCCGGCGCACCAGAACGCGGCGCGCCCGCCGAGCGAGTTGCCGATCAGGACGACGGGCACGGGGCCGTAGCGGCGGGCGAGTTCGTCGAGGGCCCAGCGGGTGTCGACGGCGGTGTCGGCGTCGGCGCCGTTCCAGCCGCTGTAGCGGTAGCGCAGCAGGTGCACGGCGACGCCGTGCGGGCGGCCGCGGGCGGTGAGTTCGGCGGCGAGGTCGCGCAGGCCCAGTTCGGCGACCTTCACCGGCCCGCGCCGGCTGCGCAGGAATCCGCCGGGCAGGAGCAGGGCGACGCCCTTGACCTGGTCGGTCCCGCCGTCGCCGGTCCACGGGGTCAGTTGTGCGGTGCGCGGCCGCGGCGCTTGGAACACGCGAAATCCCTCCCTGGGTGCCTACCTGCGGATTCTACGGTTCCGGGGGCGGGTCGCGGTGCGCGAGCAGGGACCACAGGATCCAGCCGGTGACGCGGGTACGGGCGACCATGACCTTGGCCCAGCGGGCGCCGAGCGGCGAGGTCCAGGGGTCAGGAGCGGCGGCGGCCCGGCTCTTCGCCCTCGGCCGCGCCCCGGTTCCGGCCGGAGAGCAGGTCCTGCATGCTCGGGAGCTTCCGGCGCTGTGAGCCGGCCGTCGAGCCCGTGGTCGAGCCGGTGATCGAGCCCGTCGGGGCGCCGGTGGGCGTGCCGCCGGGCGGGGCGATCTGGCGCCGGGTCTCGGGGGCCGGGCCGAGGCCGGCCTTGGCGGCCGCGTCGGCGAGGAAGTCCGAGGCCTGACGGCGGGCGTTGTCCACCGTGCGGCGCAGACTCTCGGCGTCGCTGCGCAGCTTGTCGGTCTGGCGGCGCAGCAGGTCGGTGCGCTGCTCGGCCTCGGAGAGCTGCCGGAGGCTGGCGGCGGCCCGTGCGGCGGCCTCCCGTTCGATCTCCTCGCCGCGCTGCTGGGCCTCGGTGACGATCTGCTGCGCCCGGGCTTCGGCGTGGGCCCGCTGGTCGGCGAGGTCCTGTTCGAGCTGGCGGCGCCGCTGGGCGATGCCGGTCTCGAACTGCAGCGCGACCTGGGCGGCCTGGTCGCGGGTGCGCTGGAACAGCGCGTCCGCCTCCTGGCGGCGCGCGACCACGTACGGGTCCTCCTCGGCGGCCGGCACGTCCCGGACGGTGGCGTGGTAGCCGGCCGGGGGCCGCTCGGTCTGCTCGGCGAGGTGGAGCAGACGGTCCGCGACCTGGTCGGCGTGCGGCGGGCGCCGGTTCGGGTCCTTGGCGAGCAGTTCGAGGACGAGGGCGTCGACCTCGGCGGGCAGGCCGGGGCGCAGGGTGCCGGGGGCCGCCGGGTGGACCTCGCCGTGCTGGCGGATGAGTTCGTAGAGGCTGCCGCGGAAGGGGGTGCGGCCGGTGAGGAGTTCGTACAGGAGGCAGCCGAAGGCGTAGAGGTCGGAGCGGGCGTCGAGGCCGCCGCTGTCGAAGCGTTCGGGGGCCATGTAGGCGGGGGTGCCGACGATGACGTTGGTGCTGGTGATGCCGTCGTCGGCGGTGCCGATCCGGGCGATGCCGAAGTCGACGACCTTGACCGCGCCGGAGGACTGGATCATCACGTTGGCCGGTTTGACGTCCCGGTGGACGACGCCGGCCCGGTGGGCGGTGGCGAGGGCCTGGGAGATCTGGACGGCCCAGGTGAGGGCCTGGCGCAGCGGCAGCGGCCCGTCGCCGAGGTGGCGGTCGAGCGGGGCGCCGTCGAGCAGTTCCATGACCAGGAAGTACAGCGGCCGGCCGGCCTCGTCGTGCTGGCCGAAGTCGTGCACGGTGACGATGGACGGGTGGTTGAGCGCGCCCGCGGTGGCCACCTCGCGGACGAACCGGGCGGCGTCCTTGGGGGTGTTGTTGCCGCCCGGGAGCATCACCTTGACGGCGACGAGCCGTTGGACCCGCGCGTCGCGGGCCTTCCAGACCGCGCCGAACGCGCCCTCGCCGATCTGCTCGACCAGTTCGTACCGTCCGTCGAGTATGTCGCCCGGCTGCATCCCCGCCCCTTTCGCGCCCCGGGTGCCGCGCCCCGGCCCCGGTTCAACCTACCCTCCGCGCCGGGCGGTCGGTCACCTGCTCCACCGGGGCCCGGGGCCAGGGTCGGGGCCCGGGGCGGGGCTACTCGGGCGGTTGGGCGGCGTCCCAGCGGGCGCGGTGGTCGAGGATGGCGTCGTGGTGCTGGAGCGACCAGTCGGTGAGGGTGCGTACCAGGTGGGCGAGGCTGCGCCCGAGGTCGGTCAGCTCGTAGTCGACCCGGGGCGGGACGGTCGGGTGGACGGTCCGCGAGACCATGCCGTCGCGCTCCAGCCGGCGGACGGTGAGGGTCAGCATCCGCTGCGAGATGCCGCCCGGCAGGGCCCGTTGCAGCTCGCGGAACCTCCTGACCCCGCGGCTCAGCTCGACCACCACCTGCACCGACCACTTGTCGCCGAGCCGGTCCAGCACGTCGCGGATGCCGCAGTCCTCCCCGCTCTCCGCGAGGTCGAACAGCGCCGTCGTGGTTACCTCGGTGTGCCCGAGTGACATGAAACTGCCTCCTTACCCGATCCGGGTCGATTGTCGAGGATGGACACCGCCCCCCTCGTGAACGGCAAAGGAGCGTCAGATGATCCTCGTCACCGGTGTGTCCGGAGTCCTCGGCGGCCTGGTCCACCGCCGGCTCGCCGACGCCGGCCTGCCCGTGCTGGCCGGCTCGCGGACCCCGCAGGACGGCGGGCGGCGGATCGACTTCGACGAACCCGCAGGCCTGGCCGAGGCGTTCGCCGGGGTGGCGGTGCTGGTGCTGGTCTCGGCCGGCTACGCGGAGGACGACGTGGTCACCGCCCGGCACGGGGCCGTGATCGAGGCGGCGGTCCGGGCGGGCGTGCGGCATGTGGTCTACACCAGCCTGGCCGCCTCGGGCGAGCGGATGACCATCGCCCCGCCGCACCGCTGGACGGAACGGGCCCTGGCGGCGGCCCCGCTCGGCTGGACCGTCCTGCGCAACGGCCTGTACGCGGAGCTCGCCGGGGGCCTGGCCGCGGCGGGCGCCGAACGCGCCGCGGCGGAGGGCGTGTTCCGGCTGCCGTGGGGGCGCGGGACGCTTCCGGTGGTCGCCCGTGAGGACCTGGCCGACGTCGCGGCGACGGTGGCCCGCGAGGTGCAGGAGGCGCTCGTGGCCGGCCGGCCCGTCCCGCACCTCGGGCGGACGTACGAGCTGGAGGGGGACGCCGTGGTCGGGGGCGCGGAGCTGGCGGGCGCGCTGGCGCGGGCGCTGGGCCGGGAGGTCCGGTACGAGCCGTCGCCGCTGGGGGAGGTCTGGGACGCCCTCCGGGAGGGTGCGGCGCCGTACCAGGTCGGGCACGCCGTCTCGCTGCACTCGAACGTCGCCTCGGGCTTCGCGGTGGCGGGCCCGTCCGACCTGCCCGGGCTGCTGGCGGCCGAGCCGCGTCCGGCGCGGGAGCTGGTCGAGGCGGTGGTGCGGGAGTCGGTGGTGCGGGAGTCGGTGCGGCGGGAGGCCGTGGCGGGCTGACGGCGGCTGCGGCGTCGGTGCTGCCGGTGCTACCGGGGCGGCGCAGCAGGCCGATGGAGTTCGGCCGGCCCTGGTGAGGGCTGGTCCGGGCGGTCGGGTGACCGCCGGTCGACCGGACCTGCCGCCGGGGCGGGGGCGCGCGGGCCGACGTGCGCGGGCCGGGTGCCCGTACCCGCGACGCGGGCGTAGCCCGGGGCCTCCGGTGCTGCCGGTGCCTCCGGGGCGTCAGGGGTCTCAGGGGCCTCGGGCGTTGCCGGTTCCTCCGGTTCCTCCAGCGCCTCCGGCATCGGGAGGGTGAGGACGTCGTCGGCCAGCGGGAGGAACGCCGGGTCGTGGGTGATCAGGACCGCGGTGCGGCCGGCCATCAGGCGGCGCAGCGGGGGGATGAGCTGCTGGACGGTGCGCGGGTCCAACCCGGTGGTGGGTTCGTCCAGGACGAGGACCGGGGTGTCGCGCAGGAAGGCGCGGGCGATGGCGACGCGCTGGCTCTGCCCGCCGGAGAGCTGGAAGCCGTCGGCTCCGATGACGGTGCCGTAGCCGTCCGGCAGTGCGGTGATGAAGTCGTGGGCGCCCGCGCTCCGGGCGGCGCGTTCGATGTCGTCCTGGGGGGCGTCGGGCCTGCCGTAGGCGATGTTGTCCCGGATGGTCGCGTGGAAGAGCGGTGCCTGCTGGGGCAGGAGGGTGATCGCCCGGCGCAGTGAGGCGATGGTCAGCTCCCGGATGTCGTCGCCGTCGAGGCGGACGGTGCCGCCCTGGGGGTCCAGGAAGCGGACCAGGAGCTTGCCGAGCGTGGACTTGCCGCTGCCGCTGGGGCCGATGACGGCCAGGACCTTGCCGGGGCTGACGTCGAAGCTGACGTCGGACAGCACCGGGGCGTCGTGGCTGCCGGGGTAGACGGCGCTGACGCCGTCGAAGGAGACCCGGCCACGGACGGCGTCGGTGTCGCGGGCGGTGGGGCTCTCGTGGACCGGGCTGGTCAGGTCGTGGAGTTCCAGGACGCGTTCGCCCGAGGCGCAGGCGGCGCCGGCGAGCGGGATGACCGCGGCGAGCTGCTGGACCGGTTCGAACAGCTGGGCCATGAAGGCCGCGAAGGCGAGCAGGCCGCCCAGGGTCAGCCCGCCGTGGATGACCTCCAGCGCGCCGACGCCCACCACGACCAGTCCGGCGAGCATCTGCAGGACGTTGAGGAGCGGTTGGTAGAGGTCCGCCATCCGGGCGGAGGCGAGTTCGGCGTCGAGCAGGGCCTTTCCTTCCCGGTGCACCCGTGCGACGTCGCGGGCCTCCTGGCCGCAGGTGCGGGTGACGACCGCGTTGCGCAGCGACTCCTCCAGCAGCGCCGTGACGCCGCCGGCGCGGCGCTGGACCTGTCTCTCCCGGGTGCGGATGCGCCGCCCGAAGAAGCTGGTGGTGACGATGAACAGCGGCGCGGCGAGGAGCGCGGCCAGGGTGAGGGGCCAGCTCAGGTAGAAGGCCGCGCCGGCGAACAGCACCAGGCTGACCGCGGCCACCGCGCCCTCGACGAGGCCGGTCGCGATCATCTGCTCGATCGTCGCGATGTCGGCGGTCATCCGGGCGACCAGGTCGCCGCGCCAGCGGGTCTCCAGCGTGTCGGGCGGCAGGCTGTGCAGATGGGCGAGGGTCCCGGTACGGAGCCGCAGCATGAACCGCTCGGCGGTCCTGGTGCCGGTGTAGGTGCCCGCGAAGATGAGCAGCGCGGCCACCACGGCCGCGCCGAGCATGGTGCCGGCGAGCGGCCAGAAGTCGGCGAAGCGCCGCGGGACGAGGACGTTGTCGATCAGGTCCTTGAACAGCCAGACCGAGACCACCTCGCCGAAGGCGCCGAGGACGAG
The DNA here is from genome assembly GCF_029894125.1 of Kitasatospora sp. MAA19. Classification (GTDB taxonomy): domain Bacteria; phylum Actinomycetota; class Actinomycetes; order Streptomycetales; family Streptomycetaceae; genus Kitasatospora. The sequence continues at coordinate 37,557 of NZ_JARXYZ010000020.1, read as the reverse complement.
CAGGGTCGCGCTCAGTGGCAGCCAGCGCGCGTCCGGGCGGACCCAGGGCCAGAACCGTCGGAACAGCTCGCGCAGCGTGATGGCGGGCGAGTCGGCCACCGGCCCCTGGTAGGGGGCGTGGTCGGCGGCCCGACCCTGCTGTGCGGTCTGCTCCGCAGCCTGGCCGGCCGGGCTCCCCAAGGGCGTCGCACCGTGCATGGAGGTACCCCGATCAGGATCAAGGGGCCGGCGGTTTTCACCGCCGACCCCACAGATGGTGTTATGCCGGACTGTTCAGGACAGTCCACACCGTCTTGACTGTCACCACCAGCCGTACCGACGGCGGCGGTTGCGACCACCACCACGACGGCGGCGATCGCGGTCGCGTCCGTAGCCACGGTCTCTGCGGTTGAAGTAACTCATGACGGCCTTCTTTCGTCGCATTGGCTCACCGCGTAACCGCGATCCGCGCCCAGTGCGCTGATCGGAGGGTTTGCGGCACAGACTGCCGTTGCCGTGTGGGACAGCCCGAACGACAGGCCAGTCGCGGACTGTTGCCGCGATCCCGTCCCACTCCTCCAGTATCCGCACGCCTGCTCCGCGCGCAGCTCAGGAGCCGGAGCGCTCATCCGCGCCGGGCGCGGCTCCAGGGTCGGATCTGCGAACGGATCTGGGCGTACGCAGGGCCGCGAGGCGGGTCCGGGCACCCGGAGCGCGAGGGCTCGGCGGCCTTCCCTGCGGGCCACACATGCCTGTGCCACAGGCGAGTTGACGATTGGTCAGGATGTGCGCCGGCGGGTATCGAGGCGGCGCCGACGGCGGGTGCGGGTGGTGGCCCGGTCCGGGGTGCTGAGGGGGTCCGGCGGGTTTTCCGTTGTCTTTGTTCAGGATGAAGCGAGGCTCTGCGATCATCCGATGATCGTCGCTCGTGCGGTGGGCGACGCTTGATGGGGGAGTGACCGACATGGCCGAGGTGCCCGCGGACGGCGCTACCGGGGCCGGGCGGCCCGGTAGGTCCGCACGGATCGCCGTCGACAGGGAGACGCGGATGGTGGTCCTCGGCGGGGTGCTGGGGGCGATGTTCGCGAGCATGGGGCTGGCCGTGCTGATCGGGCGCTCCCACGGGTACGGCGGCGAGAGCCTCGGTTCCATGGGCCTCGTCAGCATCCTCGGCCTGATGCCCTGCGGTGCCGGCCTGCTCTGGGCCCTGCTCCACCCCCGGCGCGGGTTCCCCTCCGTCGCCGTCGGAATCCTGATCGGGATTGGTCTGTTCGTGTCCTTCGCCGGGACGGGCCTCAACGACGCCTGGGCCGCGCCGCTGGACCGGCCGTCCAGCATCCGCGCGGTCGGCAGCTGGACGAGCGGGGACGTGGTGGTGCGGGTGCGGCCCGACCAGGTGGTCGCCTACCGCGGCGCCACCGGGCAGGTCGCGTGGCGGTGGACGCCGCCGGGAGAGGACTCCGTCTGCGCCATGAGCCGTGGGACCGGCCACGGACTCGGACTGCTCGGTCACTCCGAGCACGACCGGCCGTGTGCGGCGGTGACGGCACTGAACCTCGCGAACGGCACGGTTGCCTGGACCGCCGCCGTGGACGCGCCCGGCCGGGTGGGTGACACGGCGGCGCCCGATCTGCTCGCCGTCGCCGGGGACGAGGCCGTCCTGCAGGAGAGGAGCGGCTGGCGCGCGGTGCACCTTGCCGACGGCGGTGCGGCCTGGCACGGCGACGCGGACGCCGGCTGCTCGCCGTTGCAGGTGGCGGGCGGTGCGGCGGAGGCGGTGACGGTCGCGCAGTGCGGCGACGCCGCGCCGGTGCTGCGGTCGCTGGATCCGGCGGACGGGCGGGAGCGGACGCGCGTCGTCCTCCCGGTCACGGGCGGGTTGAAGGACCTCGCGGTGGTCTCCACCGAACCGCTGGCGGTCTGGGTCGACGCGCAGGGCGAGCGCGGGACGCACGCCGTCCTCAGCTTCGACGGGGCGGGGCGGCAGCGGGCGTCGATCCCGGTCGCGGGTGACGAGTACGACCTGGACGTCATGCTGGGCGGCGCCCACGCCTACGACGCGTTCGCGGCCCGACCGCTGTTCGGAGGGGTGGTCGTCGGAGACCAGCTGATCATCCCGGGGGAGAAGCCGGACGACGTCCGGATCAGCGGGGGCAAGAACCCCAGCCGCATCGCCACCGGGCGCCTGGTCGCCTACTCGCTCGCCGACGGCGGAAAGCGGTGGACCTCCGGGTTGGACGACCAGGTGACGGGGCTGCTGGTGGACGGGACGTCGGTGTGGGCACTGACCCGGGACAAGCTGACCCGGGTCGACGCCGCCACCGGGCGCCAGAGCGCCGAACTGGACGTCAACGACACGGAGTCCGTCCACCCGGTGGACCTGTCGGTCTCCGGGCGGAACCGGTTCACGGTGGTCGCGGAGGACGGCACGCGGGACGAGCCGCCGGTTCGGGGCATGAGCTGACGCCGGTGCCGGTTACGGGCGGTAGCCGGTGCCGGGTGTGGGCGGAAGCAGGGCCGTTCGGGTGAGGGCGAGGTTGGCGAGGTCGGCGAGGTCGGCGTACGGGGCTGTCCAGCGGGGTCGGTCCGACCCCCGACGGCCCGCATCTCGTCACGCCCGGTGACGACGGGCGCCGAGACGAGCACACCGATCCGACCGTTCTGAGCGTTTCGGGCGCCTGTGTCAGGCTGGTGGAGGAGCACCGCCGAGATCGGGAGGCTCGTGATGGCCGAGATCAGGGCGAACGGGGTGTCGCTGCACTACGAGGCCCAAGGGGAGGGGCCGGGCGTCGTCCTGGTGCACGGCTCGTGGACCGACGGCGACAGCTGGGCGCGGGTGATGCCGGGCCTGGCCGAGTTCACCACCGTCGTCGCCTACGACCGGCGGGGCCACAGTCGCAGCGAGGACCTGCTCACCCAGGGTTCGGTGTACGAGGACGCGGCCGACCTGGCCGGGCTGATCGACGCGCTCGGACTGGCCCCGGCCTTCGTCTGCGGGAGCTCGTACGGGTCGCTGATCACGCTGCGGCTCGCCTCCGCCCGGCCCGACCTGCTGCGGGGGATCGCCGTGCACGAGCCGCCCGGTACCGGCGTCCTGCTCGCCGATCCCGAGCTGCGGCCGGCCGCCACCGAGCTCGCCGGTCGGATCGCCGCCGTCCGGGAGCTGCTGGAGCAGGCGGAGTCGGCCGCGGCGGCCGAGCTGTTCGTGGAGACGGTCGCCTTCGGGCCGGGGGCCTGGGCGCAGCTGCCCGCGCCGGTGCGGCACACCTACGTGCGCAACGCGCCGACCTACCTGGACGAGCTGCGCGACCCGGACGCCCTGGACCTCGACCTGACCGCGCTGGCCCGCTTCACGGAGCCCGCCCTGCTCACGCAGAGCGACGACAGCCCGTCGATGTACGGCGAGGTGCTGGACATCATCGACCTCACCCTGCCGAGTGTGGAGCGGCACCTGTACAAGGGTGCCGGTCACGCTCCGCATCTGTCGGAGCCGGAGGAGTGGGTGCGGGTGGTGCTGCCGCGCGCGTTGGCGTCGTGAGTCGCGGCGCGAAGCCTCTGGCCGGCCCGTTCCGCTGACACCAGGGGTTCGAGCGTCGAAGATCGAACGGGCCGACGACACAGGTCAGTTGGGTGCCGCTCCCCAACCGTCGTCGGGGAGGGTGCGGTCCGGCTCCGGGCAGTCGGTGTGGTCGTAGCCCCACAGCAGGGCCTTGTTCAGCACCCAGTCGTCCAGCGGCGGCGCGTCGCGGTCCTCGCGGTCGGTGAGGACGAACGCCACCCGGATCTCCTCGGCCACCGCCACCTCCAGGGTGCGCTGGTCGGGGACGTTCTCGTACGTCACGGTCTCCCAGCGGCAGCCGGCGGCGGTCAGCGCGGCGACCAGGGCCGACTCGGTGACGTGCGTGTCGAATGTCCGCAACCCGCCGCCGGCCAGCGGGAGTTCGAGTTCGCCGTGCCACACGGGCAGGGAGAGCGACTGGAGCCGGCGGCAGTGGCAGAACACCGTCTGCACGTCGCCCCAGCCGAAGCCGTGCGGCCAGCGGGACTCGCGGTGGATCCGCCCGCCGTCCCAGGGATCGCCGTAGTGGGCGGCGAGTTCGGGCAACGAGGCGTTGTAGCGCAGGCCGTCGAGGCCGTCCAGGCCGCCGGTGGCCGCCAGCGCGGTGAGCCGCGCGAGGAAGTCCGTCACCCCAGGCACCCGCGCACCGCGTCGACCAGTCGGGTGGCGCGGGCGTCGCCGTGGCCGATCATCCGGTTGGCGACGTAGCCGAAGCCGACGCCGAACTCGTCGTCCCCGAAGGCGAACTGGCCGCCCGCGCCGTCGTTGCCGAAGCTGCGCGCGCCCAGCAGCGGACGGAAGGCGGGGGAGTCCAGCAGCAGGCCGGAACCCCAGCGGGCGCCCATGTCGAAGCCCAGGAAGCCCGCGCCGGAGGAGACTTCGCGCACCGCGTCGGTGACGGTCTCGTGCGAGAGCAGGCGCGGGGCGCCGTCCAGGCCGGTGGCGGCCGCCGCGTACAGCCCAGCCAGCCCGGTGGCGGAGGCGACCGCACCCGCGCCGGGCAGCTCGATCGCGTGCAGGGCCGGGTCGTTCCAGCCGTGCGGTGAGTCCAGGCCGGGGAAGACCAGGGCGCCGTTCATCGTCACGATCCGGGTCAGCAGGTGCTCCGGGCCGGGCATCGGGCGGCGGCCCTCCGCCTCCACCAGCCGGGCCAGTCGCGGGAGTTCGCTCTCCGGAAGGCCGATCCAGACCGGCAGGCCGAGCGGCTCGGCGATCTCCTTGCGGAGGAACGCGCCCGGCGTGAGCCCGGTGATCCGGCGGATCACCTCGCCGACCGCGAAGCCGAGGACGTGGCCGTGGTACTCGTAGGTCGTGCCGGGCTCCCAGAGCGGCTCCTGCTCCTCGATCGCGCGGACGACGGGCGTCCAGTCGGCGATCTCCTCGAAGGAGAGCACCGCGTCCAGGGCCGGGATGCCCGCGCGGTGGACGAGGATCATGCGGGTGGTGATGTCCTGCTTGCCGTAGCGGGCGAACTCGGGCCAGTAGCGGGCGATCGGCGCGTCGAGGTCGAGCCGGCCCTGCTGGGCGAGCAGGTGGGCACTGATGCTCACCGGGCCCTTGGCACAGGAGAAGACCGGGACGACGGTGTCCTGCGTCCAGGCCCGCCCGGTGCGCTCGTCGGCCGTCCCGCCCCACAGCTCGACCACCTTGCGGCCGCCGGCGAACACCGTGACGGCGGCGCCGAGCTCGGGGAACTCGGCGAAGTTGCGGGCGAAGACGTCCGCCACGGCGCCGAACCGTTCGTCGGCCCAACCCGGGTACTGCTGCATGGTGTCCCGCCCCGTTCTCTGGTCCTCGTGGAGCCAGTCCTCGTGGAGTCGCTGCCCCAAGATCGTCGACCGGACCACGGTACGGGGTCGGAGCGCTCGGCACGACCAGGTTTCCCACCCAGGCCGGGGCGAGCGGCAGCGGCGAGAGGCCGCCGCCGGGCGGGGGGTCGGTGTCGGGCATGATGGTCGGCGACGGAGGGGGTACTGAGGGGGTTCGGAGTGGATCGTGAAGCGCTGGACGCGCTGACCGCGCTGTGGCTGCAGCGGTGGCCCGGCGGCCCCCCGGTCGGGCATGAGATCGGCGCCGAGCACAGGGACGTCTGGGTGCGCTTCCACAGCCTGCCGGAGTCCAAGCGCTACCCCGACGACGAGGGCGAGTACGCCGTCGTGCTGGAGCGCCACAACACGGTCCTGGACGAGCTGTTCGACGGTTCGGACGTCTACGTGATCACGCCGACGTGGACGAGCGGGCCGGACGTCCCCGACGAGCGCCCGGCCGGCACGCACTGGCAGACCCGGCTGCAGACGGACGACCCGGATCCGGAGTTCCGCACCTACTGCCACGTCTTCGTCGACCGCCGGACGTGGCGGCCCGGCAGTCTCGACGAGCTGCTGCGCCGCGTCGCCGACGAGGAGGTGGCCGGCGTCATCGTCGCGGACACCGTCATGCGTCGGCTCTACCACCCGTACGACGGCGGCGCCGACGTCTACCTCACCTCCCCCGAGGAGCGGGACCGGCTGCGGGAGCGTCACGCCGACTGGCTGTCCCGGCACCCGCAGGGGTGGTGAGTCCCGGCGGCCGAGGGTGGTGAGTCCCGGTCGGAAGCCCGGCGGCCGGTAGGCCGGGGGCTTCGGGCCGCACGGGGCCTCCCGTGGTGCCGCCGCCCGGGCGGCGGTCGGTCACCCGCCGTCAGCCGCGGCCGGTGACGTAGAGGGGCTTCATGTCGACGACCGTTGTGGTGACGGTGTGTCCCAGGCCCTCGCGGGCGGCGTTGGTGAGCAGGCCGGGGTCGGCCTCGACGTGCTCGGCGAACAGGCCGCCGAGGCCGCGGGCGCGGGCGTACTCGGCCTTGGCGCGGACGGAGCGCGGGGTGTCGAGGGAGAGGAAGACGCCGATGGCCGGGTTGTGGAGGTAGTCGGCGTCGGCGGAGATGTCCGTGTGCAGCTCGAAGCCGTTGCGGCCCTCGCCGTTCTCCAGGTCGAGGTAGTTGCGCAGCACGTCGGCGTAGGTGCTCGTGCCGGGCGCGAAGGAGCCGACCGTCTGGCCCGAAGCGGTGTCGTACGTGCCGCGCAGGGGCGAGCTGCGGGTGAGCCGGGACCGCTTGGCGTTGCGGGTGGTCGTGGCGTAGCCGAGGTGGATGCGGTGGGGGTCCACGCCGGTGCGCTCGATCAGGTGGGTGACGGCGCCGTCGACGCAGTCCGTCTGGCTGCTGCTCGGGTCGCGGCGCAGCGAGGTGTGGTGCCCGAGCCCGGTGGACCAGGGGCTGCCGAAGAAGTCGAAGGACATCAGGTCCAGCCGTTCGGCGCCGGCCTCCACCAGGAGCGGGATGTTCATCGCGTCCAGTTGGGCGGCGGAGGCCGGCACCGCGACGGCGATCGTGGCGGCGGAGCCGGCAGCGGCCAGGGCGGCCCTGGTCTCGCGGATGAGCGCGGCGTAGTTCCCGGCGTCCTCCGGCCCGTACCCGGCCTGCGGGGCGCCGGCCGAGCCGGGCCAGCGCCAGTCCAGGTGGAGGGCGGAGAACATCGGGAAGGCGCGGAACACGCGCACCACGGACTCGGCGAACCGCCGCCGCGAGGCCGGGTCCTGCGCGATGGTGTGGAAGGCCTGGCTCAGCTCCCAGCCGCCGACGTGCAGGCCGACCGCGAGGTCCGGGTTGCGCTCCTTGAGACGGCGTGCGGCGCCCAGCAGGCCCTGGGCCTGCTGCTGGCCGAACAGGGCCGGGTAGTCGTTGGAGACCCAGCCGTCGAACCCGTAGCCGAGGTAGGCGGCCACCGCGCTCCACGGGTCGATGAAGGTCACCGCGCCGTGGTCGGAGGCGGGGATGCCGAAGTCCTGTGCCGCTTGGGCGGTGGCCGCCGCCAGGCTGCCCTGGTCGCCGACGATGCCGACCAGGCCGAGGACGATCTCGTCGAAGGCGCCGTTCGCGGCCTCCAGCCGGGTGAGGTCCGCGCCCGGCCCTCCGGTGGGGCCGCCGGAATCGTCCGTCAGGCGGCTGTCGTAGGCCCACGTGGTGTCCAGGAAGCCGGACACGGTCTGCTCGCCGCTGCGCCGGTAGGTGTTGAAGGCGGGCCCGGCCACCCGGCAGGGGGTGAAGGAGAGCTTCGAGTCCTCCCGCGCCGGGTCGAAGCCGTTCATCCGGTACGTGCGTTCGGCCGCGTCGACGGCCCGGCCGTCGAGGCCGGGGTCGGACGGGTACACCAGCTCGCTCATGACAGTTCTCCCTGCATCGCGCTAGCGGAAAGTGCCCGGTGTGGCGCCGGGTGTGACCGTGCTTGTGCAGGGTAGTGACCGGACCGGGTGGCGCGGGCGGGTTCGGGTGAACGAGTTGACTGATCGTCAGGGGCGGCGTGGAGGTCGCGCGGACAGGCGTGGTGGGGCTATCCCGGAAGCAGGACGGGCGCAGGTCTTGGTGATCATCGAGTTGAGACGCTCTGTGATCACCGAGGACCTGCGCCTGCGCTGCTGGAGGGGGCGGCCTACGCGGCGACTCATCCGCTGGGCTGCCCCCGCCCGCGCATCACGGACCTGGTCGGCGGTCAGTCCGCGTCGGCTTCCGTCCGCCACGTGGAGCGGAGTTGCGCGCCGACGTCGCCGGCCTGGCGAAGACCCGCCTGGTAGGCCGGCTCCCAGGCTGCCAGGTCGCCCGGGTCCGAGCCGAAAGCGCGCACCGACTCCGGATCGGGGCCGATGGTCGCCACGGTGTCCGCCCCCACGGCCGCCAGCTGCTGGTTGAGCGGCTCGCGGGGAAACAGGTGCGCCATCGGCTCGACCACGATCAGCGTGCGGGCTCCGGCCGCGAGATCGGCGTTGGTACCCGACCGCAGCGCACCGTCCATGTATCGCCGGCCGTCGATGGCGACGGGCGGCGCGGCCCCGGGGAAGGCGCTGCTCGCCGCCACCGCGTGCACCAACGGCACGCCGCTGTCGCGGTCCCACACCACGGGCTCACCGGTGGTTGCGTCCACGGCGGCGATCAGCAGCCGCCGCTGCGGCCACGCGTCCGCACCGATCAAGGCGGCGCGCCCCGCGATCAGCGCCTCATCGGCTTCGGGGTCGGTGCTGTCGAGCGCGAGCCGGCCGACGCGACGCCTGGCCTCGCCGGGTTCCAGGCTGCGGTCGCCGAGCACGGCGAACACCTCGCCCATCCGCGCGGGGTCCGCCTTGAGTCGGTGAGCCGGCTGGCGAGCCGACGTCGCGAGCCGCCCCGGGTCCTGGTCGGTGGCGAGTAGCGCTGCGACGATCGCGCCGGCCGACGTGCCGACGATCAGGTCGGCTTCGCCCAGATCCACGCCGTCGCGGCGCAACCCGTAGGCCAGCCCTGCCATCCAGGCCGTGCCGACGTGACTCCCGGGACCCAGGACGAGTGCTCGGTCGAAGGTGCGCAAGGTGGTCTCCCCTCGTTAGTGAAACAGTCGTACCATATACTCGCTAACGCTGTTTCAGTTTCGAGTTGCGAGAGGAGATCCACCGTGGGGCGACCCGCAGATCCCGCCCGTCGCGAGCGCACACTGGCGCGGGCGACCGACTACGTGCTGGCGCACGGATTGGCCGGGCTGAGCCTGCGACCACTGGCCGCGGCCCTGGACACCAGCCCACGGATGCTGCTCTACGACTTCGGCAGCAAACAGGAGTTGGTCGCTGCGGTCCTCGCCGAGGCCCGTCGCCGAGGTGCGGTGCGCCTGGCCGAGCGCCTTCCGGTGGCGACGGGCTCCGTGCAGGAGCGGCTGCGTGGCATCTGGGCGTGGATCAGCGCAGACGAACGTGCGCCGTTCGTCCGGCTGTTCTTCGAGGTGCACGCCGACGGCCTGGTCCACCCCGAGAACTACCCCGACCAGGGCGAGGCGATCACGGACTGGTTCGGCACTCTCGGTGCCACCTTCCGCGACGTCTCCACCGGTCCGGACGACACCGTCACGCCCACGTTGGTCATGGCCGTTGTCCGGGGTCTGTTGTTCGATCTCACAGCCACCGGCGACCGCCACCGCACCGATCGTGCGCTGGACCGCTTCGCTGAACTCCTCAAGCAGTGAACGCCCTTCGAAGAACGTCGCCGATACGATCGCTACAGGCAGAGAGGGAGGGCCCGGAGGCTCGGAGCCTCGGTCATACTGGTCCGCGCGAAGACTCGGGGAGGCGCGCGACCTATGGGGTTCGGAATGGACGAGGTCAGGCGTATCGGCGGCTATACCGTCGAACGCGAACTGGGCGCCGGCGGGATGGGCACCGTCTACCTGGCACGTTCGCGCGGAGGCCGCGCGGTGGCCGTCAAGGTGGCTCGTCCGGAACTTGCCGCCGATCCGCATTTTCGCGAGCGGTTCCGGGCCGAGGTCGCCGCGGCCCGTCGGGTCGGTGGGTTTCACACGGCCCCGGTCGTGGATGCCGATCCGGAGGCGGAGGCGCCCTGGCTCGCCACGGCGTACGTGCCGGGGCCCACACTGTCCGGACTGCTCGCAGCGCAGGGACCGATGGGCGAGGAGCGGTTGCGGATGCTCGGCGCGGCCCTGGCCGAGGCCCTGCAGGCCATCCACGCCTGCGGATTGGTCCACCGCGACCTCAAGCCCGGCAACATCATCATGGCCGAGGACGGTCCGAGGGTCCTGGACTTCGGCATCGCGCGTGCTGTTGAGTCAACCCGCCTGACCATGACCGGAGCTGCCTTCGGCACCCCCGGATTCCTTGCGCCGGAGCAGGCCCAAGGCCTCGAAGTGAGCGGCGCCGCAGACGTGTTCGCACTCGGCGCGGTGCTGGTCGCCGCCGCGGGCGGCAGTGCGTTCGGCGCGGGAACACCCATCGGACTGATGTACCGTTCGGTGCACGAAGCGCCCGATCTGTCCGCGGTGCCGGAAGGAATGCGCCCGGCTGTCGCCGCGTGCCTGGCCAAGAACCCGGCCCTGCGCCCCACAACGGACCAGCTCCTGGACCTGTTCGTGCCTGCCTCGGCGCAGTACACCCCCACCGTGGTCCCGGGGGAAGGACAGAAGCCGTTCGCGACGGCCCCGGTGGGGTACACGCCGACCCTCCGCGCACAGCCGCGGACCGGGGACGAGGGGGAGGACGACGACGAGTTCGTGTTCATCGCGGCAGACCGCGGGAGCAGTGTCACCGTCGACGCGGACGGCGTCATGATCGACTCCGAAGGAGAGAGCGTTGCGCTCACCTGGGCGGAGATCAGGACCGTCGACCACACCGTGGAGTCCCGGCGGCTCAGGGTGACCGCCCACCGTCACGACGGCAGCGTGGTCCGCTGTTGGCTGGGCACGCGCCGGGCGTCCCGACTCAACGACTGGGTCGAGCAGTTGACCCTGGCCCTTGATCGCTATCTCCCGGCGTAAGCCGCCGGCGGGCGGAGCCGAGCGGCGGCAGGACCGGGGGCCGGCCGCCCGGATTCGACGAGGACCGCTACAAGAAGCGCGACACCGTCGGACGGGCGATCAACAAGCTCAAGTATCGAGCTCGACAGTGCCACCACCGGAGACGGCGCTCATCTGACCGGGCTGCGGATATTCCGGGCGTCCGATCCCGACCACTATCCTGAGCCGGTGCTTCACGAGCTGTGGGACGAAGGCGAGGAGGGAAAGACGTTCTGCCTGGCCGGACCGCGCGGAGACGGGGCTCGTGCGCTCTTGTCCGAACGTGCCCGGCTCGTGTGGACCGTCGAGGCCGCGAGCTACTTCGACGCGATGACGTTGTACTACCAGCGCATGGGCTGGGGCACCTACACCACAGAGCACCCGGAGTGGGACAGCCGGACCTACGCCGAGCACGGCTGGGAATGATCCACCCATTTCATCCCTCCAGCCACACACGCCTCACGAACTACAGCTGGAGTACTAATCTCCCATGAACCACAGGTAACTGCCGGGCGTCGCCACGCAGGAGGCCAACAGCGTTGCCAGGTCACGTACGGCGGCCGTATGCGACTCATAGGTGCACTGCTGCAAGAGGCCGGGGATCTCCCGAAGAGCGGCCTCGGCCTCGCGCTCGTCGAACAGCGTGTCGCCGACACGATCGACCGAGCGGAGCCCGCCCGGGCAGAGCTCGCCCGAGCTGCTCCTCCCTAGCCTGGACAGTACCTGTTCCAACGCTTCTCCGTGCTCGTACGATCCTTGAAGGAGCGTAACCCTGGACGTATGCCAGTCGTCCGACTCGGTCCAGGTGGGCCGCGCAGAGTGCAGTTCGAGCTCAATCCCCATGATCGTCTCCTTGAAAGTCGCGCGCCGAAGCCCATCGCGAGCACCGCGGCTAACCCGCTCTCGGCCGACATGGTCCAGCAGAGCACAGGTCTCCTCAGCAAAGGACGATCATGTGCCAGACAGGGCCTAATTGACGGTTCGCCAGGGGTGCTTCAGTCGAGGGCGACGGCACGTCGCGCTGCCGACGGCGCGCCGGGCTCGCCCGGAACGAGTTAAGACGGCAGGAGGGCCCGACCGTGGCGGACGGGCCCTCGTGGGGTGGTGCGGTGGGCTCAGGCGGTGAAGCGGGGGTCGCGGGCTTCGATGGCCTGGACGAAGGCGGTCCATTCGGCGTGGTCGAAGGCGAGGTGGGGGCGGTTCGGGTTCTTGTCGTCGCCGAGCCAGACGTCGCCGTTGTCGAAGCGGGCGATGATCACGCAGTCGCCGTTGCCTTCTGCAGAGAAGGGGGACTTGGCCCAGGCGGCGTCGGCAGGGTTGTGATCGTAGGGGTCGTGCCTGTTGCTCACGTCAACTCTTCCAACTTGCGTTCAAGGGCGGCGATGGTGTCTTCCGGAGACAGCGAGCACCGCTTGACTCGGGCAAACGCCCTTTCGGCTCGGCGCACTTCGCGTCCCGCTCTACGCGGGAGCATACCGCCGACGGCTTCGACGAAGACGAAGCCGTCGTCCGGGTCGTCCGGGAAGCGCATCACGGTGACGCCTGACGCGAGGATCCCGGGCCTTCCCGCGCTCAGCGGCACCATGCGCAGCGAGACATTTGGGTACCCGGCTACCTTGATGGCGTGATTGATCTGGCCGATCAACACGTCCGGATCTCCTGCTACGAGCAGCGCAACCTCGCCGAAGTACGCCTCGTACGTGAGAGTTGGTTCGTCCGCCAGGCGTCGTTGGCGGAGTATCCGAACCTCGGCTCCGGCATCGATCAACTCCTCGTTCGGAGCGTCAACTCCCGCGCCGATCATCTCCTTGGCGTAGTCCATCGTCTGGACCAAGCCGGGGAAGGCCGAGGGGAAGTAGTTCAGCATGTGTGAAGCGTCGGCTTCGAGGGCGAGGTACTCGGCGAAGGCTGGCGTGATGGTTTCGGAGTAGTCAAGGTCGCGCCACCACTGTTTCGGAGGTCCGGAGCCGAGGAACGCTTCGAGATCTTCCCGCTCCTGACCAGTGACCCCGGCGTGGTCAAGCAACGTGGCCAGGTCGGCCGCGCTGATCGGCTGTAGGGCTCGCTCGATTCTGCTGAGCCGACCGGCACTCCACCCCTTCAGGCCGGCGGTCATGTCGGTCAGCGTTCTGTTGTTCTCCAGCCGCCAGGTGCGCAGTTCGTCACCAAGGCGGATCTGCCTGATGGCCGATAGGTCCTTGCTCAAGTGGCGCCCCTCCCTGCGGTGTGTGGGGTCCAGTCTCGCCAGTTCGTAGGCCTGGGCTCAAGTCCAAATCATGATCAATTAATTTCTCTGGCATTGAGGTTGCGTTTTCGAATTACGAGGATCCACACTCAACGTGACCGCACGAACACGCCACTGAAGGTGTGGGGTGACTCATGTCCACCTTGCGTAACCCGGTCCTCCGAACCTGGGAGACCGCCCTCACCGAGCACGCGACCTCGGTCTGCACCGCCCGCCGTCTGATCCGCGATCAGCTCACCTCCTGGGGCTGGGCCGGAGAGCCGGTCGACGACCTCGTCCTCATCGCCTCCGAGCTCGTGACCAACGCCGTCGTCCACGCCTGCCACGGCCACGGCGAAGTCCGCCTCTACCTCCAGGAGTTCGACGGCGACTGCCGCCTCGAAGTCTGGGACCCCCGCGGCGACCTCCCGCTTCGCGAGCCGCGTCCGCGCCGCTTCAACGAAGGCGGCCGGGGCATCCAACTCGCCCGCCGGATCGCCTTCGACTTCGGGGTGATCACGCGGCGCGACGAGGGCAAACGCGTCTGGGCGCGCGTCCTTCGTGCTGCGAACAGCAACGTTCCCTCGCCCGAAAGTTGAGCACCATCAAGCTCGCCACCACGGCTGCGATCACCGCCGCCAGCCTCGCCCTCGCCTGCTTCGCCTCGGACCTCGTCCCACCGCGCGAGCCGGCCACCGCCGATGTCGTCTGGTGGACCACCCTGGCCGCCGCCCTGATGACCGGCATCAACCGTCACAACGACGTCGACGACGACGATTGACCCGAGGAGTTCGACCCGTGACCACCATGCACCCCGCCGCCATCGTCTTCCGTGACCCTGAGGCCCTCCGTGCCCGCTGCGACATCGGCGGCGTCCGCAGACTCCACGACGTGCCCGGCTACGAGAACGGCGCCGTCGTCCCCGCCGGCGACTGGTCCCCGCTCCCCGGGGACCACCCCGAGCGCTTCGCGCCGGGTGTCTTCACCAAGGACAGCGGCCTGGTCGAGTTCTTCCGCCTCCCCGAGACCGTCACCGACGTCCACGCCCTCGCCGCGCTGGTCGGCTTCCTCGCTGACCCGATGCTCGTCGCCCTCGGCGAGACCGACGACCCGCCCGGCGAACCGGTCACCCACCGGCTGCCGGAGAGCGGCCTGCGGCCCGGCCTGCACGTCGACGACCACCAGAACCTGCCCTACCCGGACCGCGACAGCGCCCGTCGGCGGCTCTGCGTCAACCTCGGCCCCGGCAGTCGCCACCTCCTGCTCGCGGACACCGACATCAAGTCCATCTGCCGTACCGTCCATGACCGTTACGAGACCCACCACCCCCACACCGGCGACCTGCGAATGTTCCTCGCCCTGCGCAGACCGCTCAAGCTGCTGCGCGTCCGCATCGACCCGGGGGAGGGCTGGCTCGCCCCGACCGCCGTGTTGCCGTACGACGAGTCCACGGACGGCCAGGAGCTGCCGTCGCTCACCGCCTCCTGGCTCGTCCACTGGGAGCGCGACCTCTTCGCCCCGCTCATCTGACCGCGCCCCGGTCACTCTCCGTACAGGCCACCCCGGAGGGGGCGGGCGTACCCGGCGCCGTTGCGCAACTTGGAGCGTGACCAGTTCAGAGGGCGCGTACGGGCCGTTGCGCGCCCCGGTTCGCGCCGCGCCAGTCCGCCTCCGCCGACCGCTCCCACCGACGGCCCCCGCCGACCGCTCCCGCCGACGGCCTCCGCCAGCGCAACGCAGTGGATCAGTCACGCAAAGCCCCGGACGCCGCGCGGCGGTTCCCGTGCGAACGTGCGGGTCGGCGCGGGGCGGCGCAGGCTGGAAGGGGTTTGATGGCCCGGCCGGGCCGGGCTGGGCCGCCGGTTCGGGAAGTGAGGCTTCCGATGAGCAGGCTGGAAGAACAGATCGAGATCGACGCCCCTGCTGAGCAGGTCTGGGCACAGCTGCACCGGATCGACGAGTATCCACAGTTCGTCGACGGTGTGCGCAGCGCTTTCGCCGAGGGCGACAGCCGGGCGCACTTCGACGTGGGTGCCGGGGGTGAACCACGCGGCTTCGACACCGAGCTCACCGACCGGGGCGGTGAGCAGGTGCTGGCGTGGCAGACGCTCGGCGGCAGCCCGGAGCTGAAGGGCGCCTTCGCCGTGCTGGAGCTGGACGACGGGCACTGCGCGCTGCAGGCGCGGCTGGAGTACGACGGGGCCGAGCTGCGGGAGGCGTTCGGCGGGCCGAAGGGGTTCGCCCAGGTGCGGGCCGTCGAGCAGGCGGTGCGAACGGATCTGGAGCAGTTCAAGGAGATGGTGGAGAACAGGTAGGGCGGCACAAGCGGGAGGGCGGAGTGAAAGGCGGCGCGGCCGGCTTTCACTCCGCGGCTTTCACTCCGCGGCGCGGCGGCTATCGGGCCTCGTGGCTGGGCAGGCTCGGTCGGACACCGACCGAAGGGGGCCGCACATGGCCGCAGTGCACGAATCCGTACTCGACGCGATCGGCGGGACGCCCCTGTTCCGCCTCGCCCGGCTCGGCGCCGGGTTGCCCGCGCCGATCTACGCCAAGGCCGAGTTCCTCAACATCGGCGGCAGCGTCAAGGACCGCGCCGCGCTGTCCATGGTGCTGGCCGCCGAGCGGGACGGTCTGCTGCGGCCGGGCGGGACGATCGTCGAGGCGACCTCCGGCAACACCGGCATCGGGTTGGCCATCGTCGGGCGGCAGCGCGGCTACCGGGTGATCGCCGGGGTGTCCGACAAGTCCGCGCCCGAGAAGTCGGACATCCTGCGGGCGTACGGCGCGGAGGTGGTGCTCGCCCCGACGGCCGTGCCGGCCGAGGACCCGGCGCACCTGTTCAACGTCGTGCGGCGGCTGGTGGAGGAGATCCCCGGCGCCTGGCTCGCCAACCAGTACGACAACCCGGCCAATCCGGACGCCCATGTGCGCACCACCGGCCCCGAGATCTGGGAGCAGACCGGCGGCCGGGTGACCCACTTCGTCGCGGGCGTCGGCACCGGCGGGACCATCACCGGCAACGGCGGCTACCTCAGGCAGGTGTCCGGCGGCTCCGTGACCGTGGTCGGCGCGGACCCGGAGTCCTCGATGTACGGGGGCGGGGACGGCAGTCCGTGGTTCGTCGATAGCATCGGGCACTTCCTCCACCCCGACACCGTCGAGGACCGCTGGCCACAGGCCTACCGGTCGGACGCGGTGGACGCCTTCGAGCGCATCCCGGACCGCGAGTCGCTGCTGACGGCCCGCCGGCTCGCCCGCGAGGAGGGCATCCTGGCCGGGCCCTCCTCGGGCACGGCGGTGGCGGCGGCGCTGCGGGTGGCGCGGCGCCTCGGGCCGGACGACCTGGTCGTGGTGCTGCTGCCGGACTCGGGGCGGTCCTACCTCTCCAAGGTGCACAGTGACGACTGGATGCGGCAGTGGGGCTTCCTGGAGGAGGCGGACGACCTCCGGCCGCTGATTCGCCCGCTGCTCGACGGGGCCGGCCCGCTGGTCGTGGTCGACGCCGGTGCGACGGTCGGCGAGGCGCTGGAGGCGCTGCGCGCCGCGCCCGGCGGGGTGGCGCCGGTGGTGCTGGCGCGGGCGGCGAGGCCGTACGGGGTGAGCGCGACGGAGGTGGTCGGCTCGGTGTCGCGGGCGGTGCTGGCGGCGGCGCTCTCGGGCGGCGGTGCCAAGCCGGGTGATCCGCTGGGTGATCCGCTGGGCGCGCTGATCGGGCCGGTGCTGCCGGCGGTGGGCGTCGGGCAGTCGCCGGCCGAGGCGCGGGCGGTGCTGGGGGAGGCGCACGAGGCTGCGGTGGTGCTGGTCGACGGGCGGGCGGTGGCGGTGCTGCCGCGGGCGGCGTTCGGGGGGTGAGTGCGCGGGTGGGAATGCGGGCGAGCAGGGGGTGAGCAGCGGATGAGCGGGCGCGGTTCGAGGGCCGCGCCCGCTGGCGGGGCGTTCGCTGGCAGGGCGTTTGCTGGCTGGGTGTTCGCTAGCGGGGCGTCGGCGGGGTCAGGATGGCGGTGATCACCCGGTCCAGTGCACGGTCGAAGGCGGTGTCCGGATCGCCGGGCGGTCCGGACGTCGCGAACGCCTGTGCCAGGTTCGGGTATTCGCCGCTCATGGCGGCCCGGGTGAGGTAACCGACCAGCTCCGCCTGCCACTTGGCGCCCGCAGCCGCCGACTGCTCGTACTGGGCGTACTGGCAGATGAAGCCGTTGAACAGGGCCATGGCCTCCATCCGGGCTCCGCCGTCCAGGCCGGTGGGTGCGGTGACGGCGAGGAAGTGGTCGGTGTAGCGCAACGCGTTGGGTCCGATGCCCGGGCGGGAGATGACCAGGGCGGGCAGCCAGGGGTGGCGGCGGCAGAGGCCGAGCTGCTGGTGGCCGAGGCGGGCGAGGTCGGCACGGCAGTCGCCGGTGGGGGCGAGGGCGGCGTAGTCGTACTCGGCGACGGCCGCGTCGAGCATGAGGTCGAGCAGGTGCTCCTTCTTCGGCACGTAGTTGTAGAGCGACATGGTGCCCGCCCCGAGGGCGGCCGCGACCCGGCGCATGGAGGCGGCGTCCAGGCCCTCCGCGTCGGCGATCTCGACGGCCGCGGCCGCGATGGACGTCCGGCTGTGGGCCGGCTTCGGCCCGCGGCCGGTGCGCTCGGGGCGCAGCCAGATCAGTTCGGGCGCCTCGGGGGCGGCCGGGCGCTGGCTGCTGCTGGGGGGCTTGCTGGACGGCACTGAAGATCACCTCGGCCTCCCATCTTAGATACGTACGGCGTACGTAGTACGATGCGCTTGCGCGCGCTTCTACGTACGCTGTACCTAGAGAAGGGGCAGAGCCATGTCCGACACCGCCCGACCCGCCATCGAGATGACGGGCGTGGAGAAACGATTCGGGTCCACCGAGGCGCTCCGCGGCCTCGACCTCGCCGTCCCCGCCGGCACCGTGTGCGGGCTGCTCGGCCCCAACGGCGCCGGCAAGACCACCGCCGTCCGTGTCCTCGCCACCCTGGTCGCCCCCGACCGGGGCACCGCCCGGGTCGCCGGCCACGACGTCGTCCGCGCCGCCGAGGACGTCCGCCGGGCCATCGGCCTCGCCGGGCAGCACGCCGCCGTCGACGAGGGCATCACCGGGCGCGACAACCTCCACCTGCTCGGGCGGCTGCACCACCTCGGCGCCCGCCGCGCCCGGGCCCGCGCCGACGAACTGCTCGAACGCTTCGACCTGACCGGGGCCGGCGACCGGCTCGTCCGCACCTACTCCGGCGGCATGCGCCGGCGCCTCGACCTCATCGCCAGCCTGGTCACCAGCCCGCCGGTGCTCTTCCTGGACGAGCCCACCACCGGGCTCGACCCGCGCAGCCGTCAGGAGATCTGGGACACCGTCAAGGAGTTGGCCGACGGTGGCACCACCGTGCTGCTCACCACCCAGTACCTGGAGGAGGCCGACCGGCTCGCCGACGACATCGTGGTCGTCGACCACGGCGCCGCCATCGCCACCGGCCCACCGGCCCGCCTCAAGGCCGCGATCGGCAGCCAGCTGTCCGTCACCCTCGCCGATCCGGAGCAGCTCGCCTCCGCCGCCGCGGTGCTGTCCGCGCTCTCCGGCGGGGATGCGAAGGTGGACGTGGCCGAACGGACCGTGACGGTGCTGGCCCAGCCCGGCGTGGCAGTCCTGCTGCCCTCGCTGGTAAGGGAGTTGGACACCGTCGGGATCACCGCCGAGGACGCCGCCGTGCGGGCTCCCTCGCTGGACGACGTGTTCCTCGCACTCACCCGCGAATCCGCCGACACCCTGAGGAGCGCCGCCTGATGGCCGCCGTGTACGCACCCGCGCCGATGCCGTCCCGCCCCGCCCGGATGGTCGTCGACACCTGGACGTCGATGCTCCGCATCCTCCTCAACTACCGCCATTCGCCGGGCCTGTTGGCCGCCTCGCTGGGCGTTCCGGTGATCATGGTGGTGGTCTTCGGGTACGTCTTCGGCAGCGCGATGCGGATCCCGGGCGGCGGCGACTACCGCGAGTTCCTGATGCCCGGCCTGTTCGCCATGGTCGCCACCAACGGCATCATGCCCACCATGGTCGGCGCCGCCCGCGACGTCGGACGCGGTGTCACCGACCGGCTGCGTTCCATGCCCGTCTCCCGCACCGGTCTGCTGCTCGGGCAGACCCTCGCCGACCTGCTGGTCAGCGTCCTCGTGCTGGCCCTGCTGGCCCTCGTCGGGCTCGCCGCCGGCTGGCGAGCCCGGGGCGGCGCCACCGACGCGGCGGGCGCGTTCGCACTGCTGCTGCTCTTCCGCTTCGTGATGACCTGGGTCGGCACCTGCCTCGGCCTGGCGGTCGGCAAGGAGGAGGCCGCCGGCCAACTCTCCGTCGCCGTCTTCCCGGTGGCGATGGTCACCAACGCCTACGTGCCCACCGGCGGCATGCCCGGCTGGCTGCGGGTCGTCGCCGACTGGAACCCGATCAGCTCCGTCGTCCAGGCCTGCCGCGAACTCTTCGGCAACCCCTCCGCGGCGGGCGACGCCTGGCCCATGCGGCACGCCGTCCTGGCCGGTCTGCTCTGGAGCGCCCTGCTGCTCGCGCTCTGTGTGCCGCTCGCCGTACGGAAGTTCGCCACGCACGGGCGCTGAGCGGGCCGGAATCGGCGATCCCGTCCGACGCGGTTCGGCTGGCGGAATGTGCTGGACATCGGCGCCGGTGCGGCCGAAGGTGGGCGCCATGGAGTTCACCCACCTCGGCCGCACCGGCCTGACCGTCTCCCGACTCTGCCTGGGCACCATGAACTTCGGCCCCCACACCGAGGAGTCCGAGGCCCACCGCATCATGGACACCGCCCACGAGCGGGGCATCAACTTCTTCGACACCGCCAACGCCTACGGCCGCGACAGCGAGGGCAACCTCAAGGGCCGCACCGAGGAGATCATCGGCCGCTGGTTCGCCCAGGGCGGCGGCCGCCGCGAACGCACCGTCCTCGCCACCAAGGTCTACGGGGCGATGGGCGACTGGCCCAACGAGGGCAAGCTCTCCGCGCTCGCCATCCGCCGGGCCGTCGAGGCCAGCCTGCGGCGCCTGAACACCGACCACATCGACCTCTACCAGATGCACCACATCGACCGGGACACGCCCTGGGAGGAGATCTGGCAGGCGATGGAGGTCCTGGTCGCCCAGGGCAAGGTCATCTACGTCGGCTCCAGCAACTTCGCCGGCTGGCACATCGCCCAGGCCCAGGAGGCCGCCCGCTCCCGCCACTTCCTCGGCCTGGTGAGCGAACAGTCCCTCTACAACCTCCTCGACCGCACCATCGAACTCGAGGTCATCCCCGCGCTCCAGCACTACGGCCTCGGCCTGCTGCCCTGGTCCCCGCTGCGCAGCGGCCTCCTCGGCGGCATCCTCCGCAAGGAACGCGAAGGCACCCGCGTCCGCGGCGCCCTGCCCCTGGTCGACGGCCTTCTCTCCGTCCACCGCGACCGCATCCAGGCCTACGAGGACCTCGCCGCCGACCTCGGCACCGACCCCGCCGACCTCGGCCTCGCCTGGCTCCTCACCCGCCCCGCCGTCACCGCCCCCATCATCGGCCCCCGCACCCTCGCCCACCTCGACGCCGCCGTCGCCGCCCTCGACCTGAAGCTCGACCAGAAGACCCTCGACCGCCTCGACGAACTCTTCCCCGGCCACCAGCCGGCCCCGGAGGACTACGCCTGGTAACCGCACCCCCGGCCGGGCGCCGGGAGGCCACCGCCCCCGACGCCCGGCCCACCCGCTCAGACCAGCGCCCGGGCCCGCTGATCCCAACTCTCGACCCGCACCATCGCGGCGGTGACCAGGTCGAGCGCGGCCATGATGTCCCTGGCCGGGGCCCGCAGGTCACGACTCACGTTGGTGAGCCACTCCATCATCATCCGGAAGAGCCGAAGCGTCTCCAGACCCTCGCGCGAGGCCTGGGACATGTCGATGAGCTGGTGCAGGAAACCGTGGGTCTCCTGGCCGTCCCCGGTCTGCGGCAGGTGCTGGAACATGTCCAGCGAGGCGTGCACGGTCGCGTCGATGTTCGACATGCGCGTGGTGAACTCCGCCGCGCACAACTTGAGTTCGGCCGCTGGGCGGCTGAGGGCGGCGCCGAAGCGCCTGGCCGTCGCGAGCGCGGCGGACGGTGGCGCACCGTTCGCCGAGGCGCGCTTCATGTCCGGTCCGAACTCCTCGGCCAGGGTGCCGATGGTGTTGACCAGGCCGGTCATGGTTTCGATGCCCTCCGTCATCAGGTCCATCTCGGCCTCGACCGTGGCGAAGAGGTCGATCAGACCGGGCGCGTCCGCCTCGTCCGGTCGCGGCTTCGCCGACACCTCGACCTCGGTCCCGTCCGGAGAGACTTCGACCCCGTCCGGAGAACGGAGACCGAGCAGGATCCTCGCTGGGGTGAGCGGGGCGAACCCCTCCCGGATCCCCCGTTCCAGCGCCTCCTGCAACTCGTTGCGGGCGTTCACCAGTCCACTGCGGGAGCGCTTGAACAGGATCGTCCGGATGGGCGAGATGTCGAACGGCAGCCGTCCGTGCTCGCCGATGTGGATGGTGAGACGGCCGGTCGTGTGCCGGAGGCCGAGTTCGTACATCACGTTGGCGTTTCCGCCGGTCACATCGGCGATGACGATGTCGGACTGCAGCACGTGGCGGCAGATCTGCTCGGTGATCTCCCCGGCCTGCTGGATCTGGTCCGCGCGCACCGCCTGGACGCGGAAGGCGGCACAGGCCGGGCCGATGACTTCCTCGAAGGTCTCGAGGGACGTCTCGTACGCCTGCCGGGCCGGGCTGCCGACCTCGGCGTGGCGGTCCCCGATCGGGCCGATCACGAAGCAGGTCAGCAACTCCTCGGGCACCTCCGGCTGGAGCGGCTCCGGTCGAGGCGGCTCCGGTTGGGCGGTCGCGGTCATGGCGATCATGCGAGGTCCTTCCATTCGAGACCGGGCAGGGGCGGGGCGCTGACCCAGGGGTCCAGGTCGGATGCGTAGACGGGGAGGTCCTCGATGCCCAGGGCGCTGAGCAGGCCGACGGTGGGCACCCGGTAGCGGTATCCGGTGCGGACCACCGGGCAGGGGAACGCGTCGCGGTGGATGAGTCGGTAAGCGGTGGCCTGGCAGATGCCGAACGCCCGGGCTGCGGTGCGCAGGTCGACGACCAGCGGGAGGTCGAACAACTCGGGAAAGGTCATCGGGCCACCGGCACGGGCGGTCACCGGCCGACCCCCGCCGAGCGGAGGGAGAGCGACCCGAGCCGCGGGCCGCGGTGCGGCCGGTGGGCGCGGTGGACCACCTCGCGCAGGCCGAGGTGGTCAGCGAGTTCACTGAGTCGGGCGCCCTCCACGGTCGAGCGGGAGGTGAGGCGCAACGGCGCGGCCAGGCCGTCCACGCGGTCCGGCGGGGTGATCGTGAGCTCCCAGAAGTCCTCGGCCGACTCGGCGGTGCGGGCGTCGGCCACGGCGACGATGTCTTCCACCGGCTGTCCTCCGGAGGCCGACCGGCGGGCGAACTCCCACCCCCGGCGGCCGGCCGTCCGGAGTAGATCCATTCCGACGTCGGGGTCGTCCGCCGACACCTCGGCCAGCCGCTCGACGATCGCGAGCGTGACCTCGGACTCGACGTCCCGCCGGTCCGCGCCCAGGCGGGCCGATGCCTGACGGGCGATCCGGCCGAGGTGCGGCAGGGCGAGCCAGACGACGGCCTCGACCCACCCGGTGACCTCGGTCGAGCCGATGGCCGCCGCCAGCGCGTCGTGCTGGGCCAGCGCGACGGCCCCGCGCCAGACCTCGTTGCGCAGCGCCTCGTCCACCGGCTGCTCGTACAGCGCCGCCCGGGCTTGAGGCAGGTCGAGGTGGACGGTCTCGCCGCCCACCTCGACCGGGAGGGCACCCGGTCGCAGGTGGGCGGCGCTGGTCACCCGCGCGTGGATGACGTCGAGCACGCTGTTGTACGGGATCAGAGCCATGAGTCGGTTCCTCCAGTCGAACGGTGCGGGTCGATGCGGTCGAGAAGGGGATTGATCTTCGAGCTCAGGCGGCCGAACGCGGTGAAGAGCCCCCTGAGCGCGCTGGGACGGCGGGACGGGACACAGCCGGGTGTGGCGAGGAGGTTTCCGGAGGGGGTCGGGACGTAGAGCCAGGCCCTCCGGGCGAACGCCTTTCCGGGGACGGTCGCCAGGACGCTCTGGAACCGGTCCGGGTGCAGGCCGGTGTGCTGCGAGGCGACCACGTCCTCGTACACCCGGTCGGAGATGATCGCCACCAGGTGCGTCGTCTCGGAACTGGCCCTGGCCAGCACGGCCTTGATCTCCCGGGAGTCGAGCAACCGGTGCAACTCGTTCCTCGCCGGTCCGTTGCCCTCGCCGGGGGCGCTTTCAGGGGTGACGTGGCCGGAGTGGATGCCGGCCCGCATCCGGAGCCGAATGTGACCCGAATCGGCGTTGTGCTTGCCGAGTTCCTCGTCGAGGCGGTCGAGGAAAGGGTGGACGACGAAGCCCAGCAGGGCGGGATCGAAGCCGAACGCGACCCCGTCGCCGGAGTTGGCAAGGAAGCGCTTCGCGGTCCGGATGCCGTCGAGGCCGGCTGCGGTGAGGGCGGCGTCGATGACGGGCTCAAGGTAGGCGCTGACCGACGCGTGGACCGCGCCGGGCAACTCGGTGAAGCCTTTCAGATCCACACAGAGCAGGCCCGAGAGCGGCGGCAGGGGCTGGCTGGAGGCGCCGGGGAGTGACGGGGGTTCGGGCAAGGCGGTCTCCCGGGAGAGGAGGAGAGGGGGCGGACAGCCTGGTGACGGCCGGGCTGACGACGAAGAGTCTGCGGGTGGGCGGCCAGGATCAGGGGGCCCGCGACCGCTTGAGGATGTGGCCTGCGCCACACCCTGTTCGCGGGCGGCTCGGAGGCGCGGCAGGGTAGCAGCCGGCGCCGGCCGGGTCCCGGCGCATTCGTCAACTGGCTTTACCCCAAGCCCGGTTGGCGATCGCTCCTCTACTCTCCCGGCATGACCTTGTGTAACAACTCCGCGCCGGAGCCGTTGTTCGGCCCGAGCAGGACGTTTCGGGAGCGCGTCGGTGAACCCGCATGGGAACGCTTCCTCGGCGGTCTCGCGATCATCGAGCGACCGGTGGGCTGGCCCCTGATGCATCAGGGGGAGACGGGCGACTACGTGGTGGTCGTCGTCAGGGGCGTGGTGGGGGTCAGGCAGGCCGGCGACGGGTCGAGCATCCTGTTGAGGCTGCTCGCCTTCCGGCGCGGCGGCGACCTCGTCGGGGATCTCGCGGTGCTCGGCCCCGGTGTGCGGACGGCCACCGTGCGGGCGTGCACGGCGTGCGAGGTGGCGATCGTGCCGGGGGAGAGGTTCCGGAGCCCGGCGTTCCAGCGCGAATGGGGGCTGGCGGTCTCGTCGTACATCGCCGGCCGGGAGCGGGAGGCTCAGATGCTGTCGCGGGCCGGTGATGACCTGGCGCGGCTCGCGTGTGTGCTGGTACCGCTGCTCGGCAACGACGGGACGGCGCAGTGGAGCGACGACGGCGTCTACCTGAAGGTCTGCCGGCAGGACCTGGCCGCTTGCCTGGGTATCGGCGCCAGGCGGCTGCGGCAGGTTCTGGCGATGCCTCCGTTCGGAGCGACTCCGGGGGGCCGCCGGGGGTGGCTGCTGGTCAAGGACCCTAGGCGGCTTCGGGTCGCCGCGGCCCGCCACGGCGGGCCGGCGTGAGCGGTTGACGGAGTCACGCCGCGACGATCAAGGCGGCGCAGGTCTCGAAGATGTGGTGCCAGGCCTGGTCTGTTGACTGCACCAAGTTGGTGATCCGCTGGTGTTCCGGCTGGTGGGTGCCGAGGATCTCGGCATGTCCTCGTTTCATGGAATGTCCTCCGTACATCGGGATCTGATGGATGGCTGCGGTCGGTTGCCGTCGGTCGGTGCGGTGGTGAAGGGGGCGAGACCTTCGCTGCCGTGGTTCCTGGTCGATGCGGCCGGTCGGGAGATCGAGCCGGTGAGCCGGTACCTGCGGGATCTTGCGCTCGGCGACGCGAGCGCGCTGACGGGCCGCAGCTACGGGTACGACCTGCTGCGCTGGTTCCGGGTGCTGTGGGCGGTGGATGTCGGCTGGGAACAGGCGACCGAGGCGGAGACGACCGCGATGGTCGGCTGGCTGCGTACGGCGCCGAATCCGCAGCGGCGCCGCTCGCGGCCGGACTCGATGCCCGCGGGCGTGGTCAATCCGAAGACGGGCAAGACCACGTTGCGCGACGGGTACGCGCCCAGGACGATCGCCCACGCGTTGACCGTGGTGCACGGCTTCTACGCCTTCCACCAGCACTACGGCCGCGGGCCACTGATCAACCCGGTGCCGGAGAGCCGGGACCGCAGAGCCCGACTGGCCCACCGCTCCCCGCTGGAAGCACCGGTGCCCACCCGGCGGGGCCGCCTGCGGCCGAAGGTGCCCGACCGCCAGCCCCGGGCCATCCCAGACCGGCTGTGGGACGAGCTCTTCGCGCAGATGGGGTGTGACCGGGACCGCGCCCTGCTACGTCAGCTCCGGCGCCCGCGCCAGCGAACTGCTCGGGGTGCGCCTGGAAGACGTCGACTGGTCGGCCGGACGCTTGTGGGTGATCACCAAGGGCACCGGTCAGCGGGACCCGGTGCCGGCGTCCCCGCAGGCGTTCGCCTACACCAAGGTCATCCAGCCCGCGCCGCCGCCCGAGCCGGAGAACCCGCCCCGTCCGGCCGGTGACCTCTCCCGGGCTTCGCTGGCCAAGGTGGCTGACGCGGCCGTGGCGGCCTGGGACGACGAGGGCCTTGAGCGGCGCCGACTGCGCTGCCTCAGCACGGTGACGATTCTTGAACACCTCCAGCGTTTCCCCGGCACTACCTGGCAGCAGCGATGGGTGGCGGCCGGACTGGACGAGTACGGCACGAATCCCGGCGACCTGGGCGGCGAGGACAAGAAGCTGCGCAAGCTGTTCATCTCGGGCACCCGCCAGTTGTTCTGCCTGCGGGTGATCCGTCCGAGCCTGGACTCCTTCCGCGGGCACACCTACCCGAACTACGCCCTCGACTTCCGCCTGGTGGCCAAGGACCCGCAGCTGGACAAGTTCCACGCCGCGGTCGAAGCCTCCGACGCGACCCCGGCGGCCCGGCGCACCGCGCTGTTCGACGTCTCCTGCGCCCTGACGGTGTTCGGGATCTCTCTGGCAGACCTGACGCCCGAAGTGCTGCTGCACTACTCGCTGGAGTCGCGGCGCAAGCAGCTCACCCGCGGGGCCACCAAGCGCGGCCAGGAGTACAACTACGCGGCGATCGCGGCCTGGCACATCCTCTACGAGTCGGGACACTTCCCGCCGTCGGCTCCGCACGTCTTGCGGGCCGCCCTCGTTGGCGGGCAGAAGAGCGTCGAGGAACTCGTCGACCGGCAGCAGCTGCGCAACATCAACGTGCGCAACCTGCTGGTGGACTACCTTCGCCGCCGCGCCGCCGACCTGGACCACTCCTCGCTGCGGCAGCTGGCCCGGGTACTGCCCGGCACGTTCTGGAGCAATGTCGAGAAGGTCAACCCCGACCAAACCGACCTGCGGCTGAGCGAGGAGACCTACCAGCAGTGGAAGGAGACCATCTCCGTCCTGCCGGGCGGGCGGCCCCGGCTCGACATGGACGGCGTGCTGCTCAAGGTCCGCACCTTCTACCTGGACTTGCAGAGCTGGGCGGTCGCCGAACCCGAGCGCTGGGCGGCGTGGTCGGTGCCCTGTCCCATCCGGGATGCCGAACTGCGCTGGTTCAACGTCCGCCGCCGCGAGATCAACGCACGGATGGCCGAACGCACCCGAGTCCGCCAGCCTCTGCTGCCCCTGCTGGTTGACCACGTCACCAACCGGTGGATGCGACTGCGCGAGATCCTCACCGCCGCCCAGGCCGTCGAACCCGGTGAGCGGTTCACCGCCGCCGACGCACAGTGGCAGCGCACCGCCAGCGAGTACGACCTCAAGCGGGCAAAGACGGAGAAGTCCTTCCCCGTGCGGGCGGTCAACCGGGACACCGGCGAGCTCGTCGCCGTCACCCGGGACGAGACCGCGGCCTTCTGGGACTGGGCCGTCGTCGAAACGCTCCGGCACGCCGGCCTGCGGATCGAGGAGCTGACCGAACTAACCCACCTGAGCGTCCGCAACTACCAGCGTCCCAACGGCGAGGTCGTCGCGCTCCTGGTCGTCACTCCCTCCAAGACGGACCGCGAGCGGGTAATCCCGATGTCCGCCGAACTGTTCCACGTCATCGATCAGGTCATCCGCCGGCACCGCGGCACCTACGGAACGGTGCCGATCGCGAGCCGGTACGACGTCCACGAGAAGGTGTGGTGCCCGCCCCTGCCCTACCTGTTCCAGACCCAGACCGGCCTGGAACGACAGGCGATGAGCACCAGCACGATCTGGTGCCGCCTGCGCAAGTGCTGGACCGAGCTGGCCAAGACCCACCCTGAATTCGTCGGGACGACGTTCTCCGCCCATGACTTCCGAAGGATCTTCGCCACGGACTTGGTCAACTCCGGGCTGCCCATCCACATCGGTGCCGCGTTGCTCGGCCACCTGAATATCCAGACCACTCGTGGCTACGTCGCGGTCTTCGACGACGGCATCGTGCGCCACTACCAGCAGTTCCTCGACCAGCGTCGCCAGCTGCGGCCGGAGGAGGAGTACCGGGACCCCACATCCGAGGAGTGGTCGGAGTTCCAGGAACACTTCGACAAGCGGAAGGTCGAGCTGGGCTCCTGCGGGCGCCCCTACGGCACACCTTGCGCGCATGAGCACGCCTGCTTATCCGAACTAGCCGAGCATGGCTGTCAGTTGGCGTTCCATCTTGCCTTCGCCACGGAAAGTAGTTGTGAAGAAGTTGGACAGCTGGGCGTCGTTGGGCGTGTCGCGGACTACGACAGGGTGTCACTCTCGGCTGGTTCCTCCCCACCCGCACCAGATTTGCCTGTGAGGACAGGAGCGTGCGAGCCTCTTACGTCATCTTTCTGAAAGGGCTGGTCGTGACACTCGGCATGGTTCTCGGCGACTTCTCCTCTCGCGCTTCGACGCGGGAGCGGTAGCCCTGCCTGCCCTGACACTCGCGCCTGTGCTGTAGCACAGGCCGTTTCTCCTGCTCCTCGTCGAAGTGCTCTTCGTGCCCCTGCACGTTCGATCACGAGGAGTACGTGGTGTCCACGATCCACTGGACCGAAGACCACACTGTCCGATCCGCCCGATGGCATTCCGAGAGCGCCACACCGCTTCCCGGACGGGTCGTCGTCGCGGATGACCGCATGAAAGCCGATACCGCCTACCGTCTTGCCTGCGAAGGTACGGCGTTGCTGTGGCGGGGCGACTTCCACAACGCACGGCAGCTACTACGCGCGATGAGCCGCCGTATCGACCGGAAACCTCCCCGCTCGGGGGACAGCCCGGCTGAGTCCTTCCATCTGCACCGCCGGGCCCGCAGCCACCGGGCCCGCGTGCTGAGCAGGCTCCTTGTGCTGCTGGAGGACGACTATTACCTGGCTCTGCGCAGAGCTCCCGATGTGCGTAAGGCGTGCGTCAAGGCGTACGGCTCACCGCACGAAGCTGTGGTGGTCTCCTTCACAGAGCTGCTGGGCGTAATCGGCGCCCAGCAGTGGCGCGAGAAGGGCGTGGTCGTGCCAGCCATCAACACCCGCATCCACCCGCACTACGGCGTGTTCTCCCCGATCAGGGGCGAGTACGTCGATCTGGTCGCACAGACACCACTGCCCGCCTCGGTGAACCACGGTGGCGGTCGTCGTACCGCCTTCGACCTCGGCACGGGGACAGGCGTACTCGCTGTCGTCCTCGCCCGCCGGGGGCTCGACCACATTGTGGCCACCGACATCAACCCGCGCGCACTGTCCTGTGCCCGCGAAAACGTCCACCGAATGAAGTTCACCGAACGCATCGATGTCATGGGTCCTGAGTTGTTCCCCGAAGGCCGCGCCCACCTCATCGTCTGTAACCCGCCTTGGATTCCCTCCCGGCCGACCTCTGCTGTCGAGCAAGGCGTCTACGACCCGAACAGTGCCATGCTTCACGGCTTCCTGAACGGACTGGCTTCCCACCTCGAACCAGGTGGTGAAGGATGGCTCATCCTCTCGGACCTCGCCGAACACCTCGGACTCAGGACGCGTCGCGAATTGCTGACCTTCATCGAAGCAGCGGGCCTGCACGTGGTGGACAAGATCGACACCAGGCCGCAGCATCCGCGAGCTTCGGACAGCACTGATCCCCTCCATGCTGCCCGCGCTGCGGAGGTCACATCGCTGTGGCGCCTGGCCAGCAGTTGACTACGGCTCACGTAGGCGGTGGCCAGGAGCCAGCAGACTGGTCGCCTCGGCGATCGCCTCCGGGTTGGGCTGAAGTAGCGGCGGACGTTCTCTGGCCTCCCTGTGCCGGGACGTGGTGCCGTCAGCAGTCGGAACTGAGCCTGCCGGCGGTGGTACGGAAGTCGGGCATGCCAAGGTGGACGGTGGACGGTTGTGCTGCACGTTCGCGCATGGCCTCCAGCTTCTGCGCTGCGGCGGCCATGGTGGTCTCGATGGCGGCGACCTCGCCAAGCCAGCCCTGGTCCCGGGCCTCCTGGAGGCGGTCGACGAGGTTGGCGTGGATCTCCTGGAGACGTGGCATCTGGGCCGGGTCCACGAGCAGTAGGGGACATCTGACACAGGCGTTTTCATGCTGGCACGGGGTCGCGTAGTCACGGCCGCAGGTCCCCAGGGCGACCTTGCGGAGTTCGAAGTGGGCCAGGAACTCGTCCCACTCGGCGGCGGTGAGCTCGCGGTACTCCTCACTGGGCCGCTCGGTTCTGCGGCGCGCGATGAAGGCCCGGTGATGGGAGATCACGTCCTCCGGGTAGATCGCTATCGGTAAGTCCGGCTATTGGGACTTGCGGAATGCCTTCTGGCGGGAGAGTCCAGCAGCGTAGGTAGCTCGTTTGTGCCGACTTCAGCGTGTTACAGAGGCTCTGCGTCGGCGGCCGGCCGTTGACCAACCGCCCACGGTGGGTCTATCGGCGGGTTTCGATGATCATCGGCCATCGGGCACGGCTTCGCCACCTGAGCTCGACATGCGGGTGGCTCTCCCCCCTGATTACCGCCGTGCTCTCCTCCGGAGCGGCACACCAGGTTCAGCATGCATCGGATGTGGCGCGGTGCCACTGAGGCCGTCCTCATCAGGCGCCACTCCCGCCACTCTGGTTCCGTTCTCGTGGCAAGCGGGTCCCGGCTGCGCGTATTCGCATACCACGCAAGCGAGTTGTCACTACCATGGAAAGTCCTCACACCTTCGGGGCCGGTGATCGCAGGGGGAACGATGGCGCAGCGGATGATGCCCAGGGGTCATGGATGGTGGCGCGCCGGCGTACTGGTGTCTGCGGCGGTGGCGTTGGTGGGTTGCGGCTCCTCCGGACGGCCGGTTGCACCGATACGGCCCGCGCCCGCGTCGGGGGTGCCAGACACGCTGCCGGACACACCGACGCCCACACCGGATCCGACGCCGACCACACCGACGGCCGTGATCTACGGGTGCGACGGGCAGCCGGTCACTCAACCCGACGCCTTCCTTCTGTTCTGCGGTGACGCCGGACAGACTCTCAAGGGGATGACCTGGTCGGATTGGGGCGAGCCGACGGCCACCGGGACCGGGCAGCTGTGGAGCAAGAGCTGCGTCCCCGACTGCGCGACCGGCAACGTCATGCCCTTCCAGGCCACGGTGACCGTCAGCAACCTGAACAACGGTGGTTACAGGTCCCTGCACGTGGACGCGCCCGACTCCTCCACACCCACTGAGGACTTCACGATCGACCCCAGCGGGCCTCTGGTGGTGCAGAACGGCTGAGCGCCGGCTACGTCACACAGGGCTGACGGTAAGGGAGTTGGGGTACGTACTGGCTCCAACGATCGCGGGTGAGGGCTCCGG
Organism: Kitasatospora sp. MAA19; assembly: GCF_029894125.1. Lineage (GTDB taxonomy): Bacteria > Actinomycetota > Actinomycetes > Streptomycetales > Streptomycetaceae > Kitasatospora. The sequence goes on along the minus strand of NZ_JARXYZ010000020.1, from coordinate 6,518 downwards.
TGCTGGTGCTGCAGAGCCGTCGGATCGCCGCGTTCACGTCCAGGTCGACCAGGCGCACGGTGGCGTCCGGGCTGGCGATCGCCAGGGTGTGGCGGTCCGGGCTGAACGCCACCGAGTTCACGACGCCGACCGGCCCGGTCAGCGGCTGACCGAGGCGGGCCGGAGTCCGCACGTCGCTGACGTTCCACAATCCGACGGTCCCGTCGCCGCCGCCTGCTGCCAGGGTCCGCCCGTCCGGACTGAACGCCACCGAACTCACCCCACCCGAGAACCCCCGCAGCGGCTCACCGAGCGGGCTCGGAGCCTGGGTATCCGTCGTGCTCCACAGCCGGACCGTCCCATCACCACCACCGGCCGCCAACATCCGCCCGTCCGAGCTGAACGCCACCGAACTCACTCCGCTGACAAAGCCCTGCAGCGTCGCCCGTGGCACGGGTTTGCGGGGATCGGTGATGTCGGAGAGCCAGATCGCCCCGCCGCCCGCGCCCGCGCTGCCGAGCGCCAGCGTGTGCCCGTCCGGGCTGAAGGACATGGCGGAGACCGGGCTGTTGCCGCCTGACTCGGGCATGCCGAGGGGCACGGGTTTGTGTGCATCCGTCACGTCCCACAGGCGGGCCATGGTGATGCCGTTGGAGGTCGCCAGCAGACGCCCGCCCCGGCTGAACGCCACCGGGCCGCCGCCAGGAAGGAGGGTCGGTGGCAGGCTCCACAGGGTGGCGGTGCCGCCGCGGTCGCCCGCCGCCAGGGTGTGCCCGTCCGGGCTGAACGCCAGCGATATGGCGGCATGCTCCGACCCACTCGGCAACTGGCCGAGCGTGCTGGGGGAGTAGGGATTGGTGATGTTCCAGAGGCTGGTGACCCCGTTGGCGTTCGCCACAGCGAGCACCCTCCCGTCGGGGCTGATCGCCACCGAGAGGACGTCGCTGGTGAGACCGGCCAGCGGCCGGCCCCCGAGGATGGATTGGGGCATCCGTGGGGACTCGAGGTCCCAGAACCCCAGGGTGTCGTGTTCCCCGCCGGTGACCAGGAAACCGCGGTCCGGGCTGATCGCCACCGACGTGCCCGCGCCGTAGAACTCCGACAGATGCTGTGCGGGGTGCGATGTGTCGCCCATGTCCCACACCTCGACCTCGCCGGACTCGTCGGTGATCAGCTGCTTGCCGTCCAGGCTGAACAGTGCGGAGGAGATCGCACCGCTCGGCCGGATCTCGGGGCTGCTGAGCTGCTTCGGATGCCCGGGGTCGGTGACGTTCCAGAAGTTCACGAGGCCCGACCCCCCGCCGCCGATGCCGCCCGCCCCGGCAAGGGTGTGCCCGTCCGGGCTGAACAGTACGGTGGTGACGTCCCCGGCCACGGTCAGCGGCGGGCCGAGCCGGGTCGGGTGCTGCGGATCGGCCATACCCCAGAGGGTCACCATGCCGCCTGTGTGTCCGGACCCGCCGAGGTTGCCGGCGGCGAGGACGCTTCCGTCGGGGCTGAACGCCACCGAGACCACCGGGGTGGCCGCCGGCGGCTGCGCGTAGCCCAGCAGCACGGCGTGGTGCGGGTCGCTCACGTCCCAGAGCCGGATCCCGTTGTCCGCGCTGGCGGTGGCGAGGAGTTGCCCGTGCGGGCTGGACACGACCGACGAGATGGCGGCGCCCGGGGAGACCGCCAGCTCGGTGGCGATCGGGGTGTTCTCCAGGTTCAGCAGCCGGGAGGCAGTGTCCTGGCTCGGGGCCCGATCGTGGGCGACCAGGGCGAGTTGGGCGGCGAGCGGCGGATCCGTGCCGACCAGTTGCAGCGCTTCCGCGGAGATCTGGTTGTTGATGGCCGTGGTGGCGGAGGACTGGGCCGCGGCGCTCTGCCAGAAGCCGAACGCCGCGGCAACGGAGGCAACCAGCGCCAGAGCCGTGACGGCGGCGATCCACCGGTGGCGCCGGCGTCGCTCCCGGTGCTCCTGCCGACTGGCGGCGCGCAGGAAACCGTCGGCGGTGGCGCTCAGGTCGCCCGGATGACCGGAAGCCCAACTGCGAGCCGATTCCAGGGGGTTGCCCCGGTAGAGCTGGGCGCTGTCGCGGCCGGCGCGATGCCAGGCGGCGGCTGCTTCCTCCACCTCCTGGCGGATCAGGTTCCCGGTGCGGTCCTGCTCGATCCAGCCCTTGAGCCGCGGCCAGGCGCCGATCAACGCCTCATGGGCGATGGTCACCGTCAACTCATCCTTGACGAGCAGCCGATGCCGTATGAATCCGTTAACCACCGTCTCGGCAGGCCCGTCTTCGGGCAGGTCGCGGACGAGGTCCTGGTGGGCAACGTGCCGACGGGCATCGTCGGAGTCCCGGCCGACGGCGACCAGCCGGAGGAACAGGATGCGCGCGACCTCCTGGCCCTCAGCGGTGAGGGAAGCAAAGAGCTCCTCCGCTGTCCTCGCGATGGCACCTCTGATACCGCCGGTGAGCCGGTAGCCGTTAACGGTCAGGACACCGTTCTGGCGCTCTTGCCAGGTCAGCCGCAGCGTGTGGGCGAGCATCGGCAGCCCGGCCGTCCACGAGCCGGCCGTCCCATCGCCCGGTGCCTGGTCCCCGGAGGCGCCGAGATCTCGGAGCATGCGCTCGACCAAGTCGTCCTGGATCTGCAGCCCGACAGCCTGCGCCGGACGGCGGATCGCCTCCTCGATCTCGGCCTCAGTCATCGGGTCCAGCAGGACCGGGTCGGCCCGCAGTGCCATCCGCAGCCGTTCGTATGCCGCGCACTGCGCATAGAAGTCAGCGCGCACACCAAGCACCACAAGCGCATTCCGGGTCGATGGCCGGGCAAGGAGGTCGAGCACCTCGATGAACCAGCGCCGCTCCGCCTCGTCGGTGCACAGCGTGAAGACCTCCTCGAACTGGTCGACCACCAGCACGAGCCCGGCCGCACCAGGGCCACGCATAATCTCCTCGGCGCACCGTTCGGGGTCCGACCACCGGTCCCGCACCTCGCCCTCGTCCCCTAGTGCCGTCGCCAGCGCTGCGGCCGGGGCGGCGGTCGGGGTCAGCAGCACTTGCCGCCAGTGCGCCGCTCCCGGTAACCCCCCGTCGGCGATGTCGGGCAGCACTCCGGCCGCGAGCAGCGACGACTTGCCCGCGCCCGACGGCCCGAGCACCACCAGCGGGCCACCCTGCCGAACCCGCGCGTCCAACCGCTCGCGCACCAGGGCGACGGCCTGCGCCCGGCCGTAGAACCACTCGGCGTACGACGCGGTGAACGGTTCCAGACCGGGGTACGGGCACCGGTCATCGGCACCGCGCTCTCCCAGTCGGCGGGACCCCGGGCCCTGGACGATAGTGATGTCCCCGCCGGCGACGAAGGTGTCACCATCACCGCTGACGCGAACATCCAGCCGCGCGGGCGGTGTGTACTCCATGCGTCGGGGTACAAGGGCGTCGGGTTGCCTGAGGTAGGAGGCTCCGGGCGCCGGGGCATCCGGGTACACGCCCTCCGCACCTTCGGATTCCGGAGCGTCCAGTTGCCCGCCGTCTGCACCACCGGGTGCGTGGGCATCCGGCTGCCCGGTCACCGCGACTCGCTCCGCGGGGCCCGGGGCTCGCGGTTGACGGTCAGATCCCGTCCTGCCACATACGCGTCTCCCCCGCCGGTCACGTGCGAGGTGATCGTGATCGAGCCGGCCGCAGGCATCGTCCCGTTCGCCTCGGGCCCGGCGAGCGCACCTTCGAGAAGCGCCCGCAGCTCATCGGCGAGATCCGGATGGGCGAGCAGTAGCCTGGACAGCCGCGCCTGCCACTCGACTACCAGAACCTGCCGCAACTGCTCAGCCGTACCCTCCTCTTGGGCGGTGAGCAGGTCCGTCCGCGCCTGAGCGAGATCCTCCTCGGCGCGTTCCGGATGCGAGCGCCGCCACAGCCCCAGCACGACGGACTTCACCGCAGCCCAGCCGTCGCTGGCGATCACGTTGATCAGCTGACTGGCGCCGTTCGACGCCAGCGTCGTCAGTTCCGAACCCAGATCCATTGCTTCACCAAGCCCATCGTGTCGGGGCGCCCGGTTGCCTGATTGATCGTCATCTGCATTCCCAGCAAAGGCAGTCAACTTCTATGTACCGCGAGGGAACGCCGCTTTCGTACGATGCTACCCACCGGGGACCTTCGGTGAGCCGCACCGACTACTTCAGGTCCCGATGCCCGGCGGATCATGCCGACAGTCACGGGCTTCGCACTGAACGACCCAGGCTCGGTACAGCTCGGATGCCGGTCCGACACCGGCCCCGTGATAGGCCATGCCAGACGGTGTGTGGTCGAGATCCCGGCTGTGGGCCTGGTCAGGATCCACAGCGAGCCACGCCATGTGATCGAGTTCGCCGTTCCCCGGGGTTCATCGGGTACGTCCGGCTATTGGGACGTATGGACCGTCTTCCGGCGGGAGAGCTCGGCAGCGTAGGCGGCGCGCGTGGGTGCCGTCTCCTTTGCCCACTTCTCGGCTGCGGAGATGTGTAGTCCGAGCAGGCGGCTGAGCACCACGGCGGGGAGTTCGGCGGAGAGCTCCATCAGCGTGGTGTTGCGGGCGGGCCGGGCCCGGATGCCCAGCGCGGTGAGCTTGCACATGAGTTGACGGCTGCTGATCGGCTGTCCGCCGGCCGTCCCAGGGAAGAGCCAATGGTGATCACCGGACCACCTGGCCCGAGCACGGGCAGCGGACTCCGACCGGCGGCGGACCCGTGTCCTCAAGGTCCTCGACAAGCTGGCCGCGGACGGCGAGGAGATCACCGTCTCCTCCGTTGCCCGCGCCGCCGGCGTCCACCGCAGTCTGATCCATCGGCACGGTGACCTGCACGCGGCCGTTCTCGCCCGAGCGGGCGAGCCGCCTCCCAGCGCGACGGCCGGAACGCAGGTCAGCCGCCGGTCGCTGCTGGCCGACATCGCGAACCTCACGGCCCGCAACGGCCGTCTGTCCGCGCACATCACCCGGCTCGAACGACGTCTGTCTGAAGCGCTTGGACAGGCTGCTTGGGAAGCCTCCGGGCTCGGTGCCCCCGCCGACGTCGAAACGCTCACCCGCCGCATCGGCGAGCTGGAGCAGCGGATCCTCGACCTCCGCTCCGAACTCGCCGAGCGCGACGAGGACCTCGCCGCCGCACGCGCCGCGAACCGGGACTTGATGGCGCAGCTGAACCGCTGACGGGGCAGTTCCGGAATACGCCAGAGACCTGCCTTCTGCCAGCAGCAGAACACCGGCCCGACCGGGCCCGGCGATCACTACAGTCCAGGCTCATGACGACGGTTACAACTCGCACGGTCGAATACGCGGCTGACGGCCTGACGATGATCGGGCACCTCGCGCTCCCGGCCGGTGTCGACCGCCGGCCCGCGGTCCTGGTCGGGCCTGAGGGGATGGGGCTCAGCGACGTCGAGCGCCGCCGGGCCGATGTACTCGCTGAGCTGGGATACGTGGCGCTGGCCTTCGACCTCCACGGCGGGCGCTATTTGGGCGACCCTGAGGAGATGCTTGCCCGTTGCATGCCGCTGCTCGCCGACCCCGACCGGATGCGGGGCATCGGCCACGCGGCGCTCGACGTGTTGCGCGCCGAACCGCGGACCGACCCCGACCGGATCGCCGCCGTCGGCTACGGCACCGGGGGCGCGATCGCGCTGGAACTCGGGCGCGACGGCGTCGACCTGCGGGCGATCGGGACAGTCAACGCACTGACCACGGGCCGACCGGGCGAGGCGGCGCGCATTCGCTGCCCGGTGTGGGCCGGTGTCGGGTCGGAAGACCCCATCATGCCGCCCGCGCAACGGGACGCGTTCACCGCTGAGATGCAGGCCGCGGGCGTCGACTGGCGCCTCGTGGTCTACGGCGGCGCCTTGCACGCCTTCCACCACCCACCGGTCGACCACACCGTGGTCCCCGGCGTCGGCTACCACCCACGGCACGCGCAGCGAGCGTGGCGTGACGTCGTCGACCTGCTCGCCGAGTGCCTGCCCATCACGGAGTGATCTGGTCGACAACCGCGATTCCGGACCGCAAACCAAGCCGGTCGACCGTCACCACGCACCAAGCTCGGCCACCCACCACCGGTGCTTACCGGTCGCCACGGCAGGTTTCTGGCGCATTCCGGTCATGTCCCCTGCCTCAAGTCGTCGCCATCACCCCCAACACGCCAGGGCGGCGGCGTTAATCGCCAAATGCACAGTGTTGTCAGCAACGATGACCAGGGCGTTCGCCAGGCCGGACGGCACGGCCACGGGCGAGCCCTGGTTCTTCTGCACGTCCGCCCAAGCGACCCGACGCGAGGCAGGGGCCAGCAGGTTCCGCGCCCAGACCAGGTACTTCGCGGCCCGATAGCGGTCCAGGACAACGTGCGTCGCCACGATCACCGCAAGTGCGAGCGGGGACTGCGTGATCAGCAGGAACGGCAGCCCATACGTGGTGCCATGCACGATCGGGGGGACTATCACGATCTAGGTGTACGGCACCCGGTTGGCCTAGCTGTTGATCTTCCTGGTGGGCGTAGGCCGGATGGTCTACGCCCGTCCGGCTGA
>NZ_JARXYZ010000019.1 GCF_029894125.1 Kitasatospora sp. MAA19 | reverse complement strand
ATCACCCGCACCCTGCCCGTCAGCGGCCGCTTCACCCCCATCCAGCGCAAGGTCTACAACGCCGTCCTCGCCGCCCAGGACGCCGGCATCGCCGCCGTCAAACCCGGCGCCGCCTTCCGCGACTTCCACCACGCCGCCCAACGCACCCTCGCCGAACACCTCGTCTCCTGGGGCCTGTTCGGCGACCGCGACGCCGACGAGGTCTACCACCTCGGCCTCCACCGCCGCTTCACCCTCGCCGGCACCGGCCACATGATCGGCCTCGACGTCCACGACTGCGCCCTCGCCCGCACCGACCTCTACGTCGACGGCACCCTCGAACCCGGCATGGTCCTCACCGTCGAACCCGGCCTCTACTTCCAGAGCGACGACCTCACCGTCCCCGAGGAATACCGCGGCATCGGCATCCGCATCGAAGACGACATCCTCGTCACCGACAACGGCAACGAAAACCTCTCCACCACCCTCCCCCGCACACCCGACCAGGTCGAAACCTGGATGGCGACGCTGCGAGGCTGACCGACCGGGCCGACCGCCCGTGGCCGTTCACCCGGCCGCGGGCGCTCTGCTGCCCGGCCACCACCGGGCCACGACACCGAACGGCCGACCGCACCCACCGGGAGCGGTCGGCCGTACTCGATCCGGATCAGGCCGGTCAGAGCCGGTCAGAGCAGGTCGAGCAGCCGCAGGTCCGCGACGCACTTGCCGATGAACTCCGGCGAGAGCGACGGCACGAGGCCGCTGCCGACACCGAGGTCGCCGACCGCCGCGGTGAACCGGGTGGCCGGGGTCGCGGAGCCCGCCCGCGGCTCGCCCGGCTTCGCGTACGCCGCCAGCAACGGCAGCAGCGACAGCCGGCGTTGGTGGTCGGGCAGGCCCCGCAGCGCCGCCTCGAAGCGCATGTGCCACTCCCGGTGGTCGTCGAACCGGGTGATCGGATGCCCCGCGTCGATCAGCCAGTCCACGATCTCGTCCAGCGAGACGCCGTCGTCGTTCGCGTTGACGGTGTTGTACGTGACGTACCCGTCGGCGTTCCGGGCGCTGAGCGAGGCGATCGCCTCGGCGGTGAAGTCGACCGGCAGGCCGCTGTAGTGGGCCCGCCGCCGGTTGCCGTCCTGGTCGAGCCGGTAGAAGGAGCGCGGCGCCATGCCCGTCGCGAGGACGCTGACGATCAGCCGGGTGAACCGGTCGGGCAGGTTCAGTTGGCCGGGCAGGCGGCTGTGGGCCAGGATCATGTCGGGCCGGAACACCGTGACCGGCAGGCCGGTGCGCTCGTGCGCCTCCCGCAGCAGGACCTCACCGGCCCACTTGCTGGTGGCGTAGCCGTTCGCGTCGGACTCGTTCAACTGCCGGGCCGGGGCTGCCGTGCGGATGTCGACCGCCTCGTCGAGGAGCGTCCCGTCGGGCTGCATCGCGGCGGCGATGGTCGAGACGTAGGCGAACCGCTTCGGCCGGCCGGTGAGCGCCAGCCCGATCAGCTCCGCCGTCGCACCGACGTTCGGTGCGAACAGCCGGCTGTACGGCAGCACGTGGTTGACCATGGCCGCGGCGTGCACGATCCGGTCGGTCTCGGCGGCCAGGCGCTCCCAGGTCTCGTCGTCGAGGCCGAGCTTCGGCGCCGCCACGTCCGCGGCCAGGACGTCGAGGTGCTTCACCGCGACGGCGTCGAACCAGTCGGTCCGGTCCCCGGCCGCGGCGCGCAGGCACTCGACCACCCGCTGCCGGGCGGCCGCGTCGTCGGCGGCCCGGGCGAGGCAGGTCAGCCGGCCGCCCGTCCCGGCGACGCGCTGGAGCCATTCGATCGCCAGGAACCGCCCGAGGTATCCGGTCGGCCCGGTGAGCAGGACGTGCTCGGCGGGAGCGGTGCCGTCCGGGGCCGGGGCCGGCCGCTCGGAACGCCTCTCGTCGAAGCCCTGCCCCGCCGGGAAGTGATCGAGCGTCAGGTCGCTCGCCCGGGCCTCGGCCGCGTCGCGGCCGTGCACCGAGGCGAACGTGGCACGGGGCGTCTGCGGCCCGCGCGCCGAGCCGAGGTGGTCCGCGATGCGGGCCAGCGTCGAGGTGGGGCTGAGGATGGCCTGGACCGGGACCTCGACGTCGAAGACCTGCTCCAGGACCGTCGAGAACGTGTGCGCCGACAGGGAGTCGCCGCCCAGGTCGGTGAAGTTGGCCTCCGGACGGACCAGCGAGGAGGGGTAGCCCAGGGTGATCTGGACCGCGGTGAGGACCGCCTCCAGCGGTGCGACGTCCTGGCCCTCGGCCCGCAGCGCGGCGAACTGGCCGGCCCGGCCGGTCGCGATGTCCGCGTACTGCTGCTCCAGCCGGGCGCCGTAGTGCTCCTTGAGGACGGGGCGCAGGAGCTTGCCCACTCCCGAGAGCAGCCCGTTCTCGATCGTGAACGGCTGCCGCTCGACGAGCACGTCGTGCGGGACCTCGTACGGGTAGAGGCCCGCTTCGTGGGCGAGTTCCCGCATCGAGTCGAGGACGGCCGCCCGTACCGCGGCATCGTCGGCCTGCCCCAGGCGGTTCTGGTCGGGGACCACCACCGCCAGCAGGAACGCCTGCTCGCTGCTGCCGTAGACGTAGATCTGCGCGATGTACGGGCTGGTCGAGTACAGCGACTCCAGCCGGGAGACCGCGACGAACTCGCCCTGCGAGAGCTTCACGACGTTGTTGATCCGGTCGACGTAGACCAGCCGGTCGGGCGCCAGCTCGGCGACCACGTCGCCCGTCCGGTAGTAGCCGTCCTCGTCGAAGGCGCGCGCGGTGGCCTCCGGCTGCTTGTAGTACCCGGGGACCAACCCGGCCGACTTCAGGCGCAGTTCGCCCCGGGGGTGCGGTTTGTCGGTCGCGAAGTAGCCGAGCTCCGGCACGTCGACGAGCCGGTAGTCGAGGACCGGGGGCCGGCGCACCTGCTGGTCGACCACGACGGCCCGGGTGGTCTCCGTCGACCCGTAGCAGTCGGTGATCTTCACACCGAGGATCGAGGCCATGAAGGTGTGCATCGGCGCCGACAGCGGCGCGCTGCCGCACAGGGCACTGATGATCCGTCCGCCGAGCATGCCGTCCCGCACCTGGACGCGGGCGGCGGCCTCCGCCTCCGGGCGGGCGGCGCCGGCGCGGCCGAGGCGGTCGGCCTCCAGGAGGTAGCGCTGGTACACCATGTCGCAGATTCTCGGCACCAGGCTCAGCACCGTGGGCCGGGACAGGCGGATGTCGTCGAACAGCGTCGACATGTCGCCGCGGGCCGCGAAGAACCCGATGCCGCCGGAGGCGAGTCCGGAGATCAGCCACGAACGGCCGTTGACGTGGCTCATCGGCATGTAGTGCAGGACGATCGTCGGCACCGGCAGGTCGCCGGCCCTGGCCATGCCGGCGCCGGCCTTCTGCCACATTCCGGTGAGCATGGCGGCGGTGTAGATCGCGCCCTTGGGCGTGCCGGTGCTCCCGGAGGTGTAGATCAGGCCGCCCAGCCGGTCCGGGTCGCCGTCGCACGGTGGCACGGCCGGCAGCCGGCCGCCGCGGTCCAGCTCCTCCGGCAGTGACGCCACCGAGGCCCGCCCGCCCAGCTTGTCGACGGCGTGCCGCAGGGCGTCGCGGTGGTCGTCCACGCGCGGGTCGTAGTCGAAGACGACCAGGCGCTCGATGGAGTCGGACGCCAGGACGGTGTCGACCGCGGCGCCGATCGAGCCGATGTCGGCGGCGAGCAGCCGCGGCTCCGTCTCGGCGACGACCGGGGCCAGCCGCACCGCGGACGATCCGGTGGCCAGCGGCACCGGCACCGCCCCCAGGTACATGCAGGCCAGGTCGATGGTGGCGTAGTCGACGCTGGTGAAGCCCAGCACCCCGACGAAGTCGCCGGCGCGCAGGTCGCCGCCGGCCGGGTCGGCCCAGGCGGTGGCGAGCCGGCCGACCCGCTGCCACAGCTCGCCGTAGGTCACGGTCTCGAAGGCGGGGAGGAGTTCGAGGTGGTGGCGGCCGGTGGCCGGGTCCTGGACGAGCCGCTCGGCCCGGCGGCCGAGAGCCGGCCGGTCCGCGTAGCCGTTCATGGCGGCCGCGATGGCGCCGACGAGGCCGCCGTCGGCGCCCAGGACGGCTGCGGCGACCTCCGAGGACGGGACCGCTCGGGCGAATTCGGGATCGTTCGCGTGCAGTGCCGCGGCCAGGGAGGCTATGTCGCGATCCGGCTGATGCTCAGACATGAGTGCTCCGGTTGTGAGGAGTCCGATGAACCGATGCCGCGGAGGCCGTGCGTCCGCGGGACCGCGCCCCGCCGGGAGAGAGAGCGGGGCCGTGCTCGCGTCGGGACGGTCCGCTAGGCCGGGCCCGCGGGCAGCCGTCGGGCGCCGAGGCCGACGGCCAGCGCCATCAGCAGGTAGATGACGACGGCCGCGAACGCCGGTGCGGCGATGCCCTTCCCGGACTGCAGACCGCCGAGCAGCGCGACGCCGATCATGGTGCCCGTCGACCGGCCCGCCGACAGCATCCCGCTGGCGATCGCCGAGCGGTGCGCCGGGGCCGTCGCCATGACCAGGGTGATCTGGGGCACCGTCGCCAGGCCGAAGCCGAGCCCGATGAAGAGCAGCCCGATGCCGGTGCCGACCGGCGCGTCTCCGCCGATGAAGGTCAGCAACAGCCCGCCGACCAGGGTCAGCAGGACCGAGATGCCCAGGACCCGGGGGGCACCGAGCCGGGCGTGGACGCGTCCGGCGACCAGGGGCATGAAGGTGATCGGCAGGGCGGAGGGCAGGAAGCACAGTCCGGTGGTGACCGGATCGTACCCGCGCACCTGCTGGAGGAACACGCTGATGGAGAACACCAGTCCGTAGTAGCCGGCGAAGAGCAGCAGGCCCGCCGCGACGAAGTTGCGGAACCCCGGGGCCCGGAACAGGTCGCCCGGGATCATGGGGAACGCGTACCGGCGCTGCCTGACCACGAAGGCGGCGAACGCGACGACGGCCACCGCCGCCGCCACCACGGGCAGCGGTCGGGTCCACCCCAGCTCCCGTCCCTCGGTCAGGGTCAGCGCGACGCCGCCGAGGAGGACGATGACGAGGAACTGGCCGAGCGTGTCCTGGGGCTCCTTGCGCGCGGCCCGTTCGCCCGGGGGCATGTGACGCGCCGAGAGCCACAGGATGATCAGGACGACCGGCACGTTGACCAGGAAGATGCTCCGCCATCCCACCGCCGCGACCAGGGCGCCGCCGAGGATGGGGCCGAACGCCACCGGACTTCCGGCGGCCATCGCCCAGACCGAGACGGCCTTGGCGCGGTCGTCCGGGTCCCGGTAGGTGTCGGTGAGCATCACCAGGGTGGCGGGTGTGAGGAGCACGCCCCCGAGTCCCTGCAACGCCCGTGCGACGACGAGCGCGGCGCCGTCGGGTGCCAGCCCGCACAGCACGGACGTCACGCCGAACACGGCGACGCCGAGACGGAACATCGGCACCGCGCCGAACCGCCCGACCAGCGCGGCCCCGGCCAGCACCAGGCTGGCCATGATGATCACGTACGCGTCGACGACGAGCTGCATCGTCGCCAGGCTGGCGTGCAGGCCGGCCCGGATCTCCGGGATCGCGACGTTCACGATGCTGATGTCGATGACGATCATCCCGGTCGCCAGGCTGGCCGCCGTCAGAACGCGGCGCGGTCTCAGGGGTGTACTCGCCACGTCCGGCGCGTCGTTGTCGAGACTGGTCGAGTTGGCCATGAGGGTGCCATTTCACGTGAGCGGTGAATTCATGCCGGTCGTGTCGCGAAATCCTATCCCCGACGAAACCCGTGGCGTCAACCACGGGAGGTGCCGATCTGGTCCGAATGCGACGAATTGGTCCGATTCCAGGGTCAGGTCTAGAAGATCCTCTGCTTCCCCGCGGAGCCGGGCCCTCCGTACTGTCGGAGCACCGAGAACAGCGAGAGGCGGCAGCATGGGAGCACGAAGAACTGCGTCACCACTGCCTTTCCCGGAGCGGAACCGCGGAATTCTGCAGCGCCCGTCGTCGATGCCGTTCCAGCGCTATGCGCGGAACGAGCCGACACCGACGGCGGGTTGGCTTCGACGATGGCCGGACCAGGCGCTCGATCGGGCTCCGGTATGGGCTTCGGTCGACCTCCGGGACGGAAATCAGGCGCTGGCCGAGCCGATGGACCCGCGCCGTAAGAAGCGGATGTTCGAGTTGCTCGTCGCGACGGGTTTCAAGGACATCGAAATCGGATATCCGGCGGCCAGCACCGACGATTTCGACTTCGTCCGGGAATTGGTCACCAAGGACGGAATTCCGGACGACGTGACGGTTTCGGTATTCACGCCGGCCCGTCCGGAACTCATCGAGCGGACCTTCGAGGCGATTCACGGGGCCGAACGCGCGACGGTGCACCTGTGCCACGCGACGGCCTGCCTGTGGCGCGAGGTCGTGTTCGGCATGTCGCGGGACGAGGTCCGGCAGATGGCCGTCGACGGCGCGGAGCACATGGTGCGCCTGGCGGAGCGGACCCCCGGGACGGACATCCGGTTCGAGTACTCGCCGGAGACGTTCAACCTGACCGAGCCGGAGTTCGTGCTGGAGGTCGCGGACCTGGTCACGAAGATCGTCGGCGCCTCGCCCGACCGGCGGTTGGTGCTGAACCTCCCGACCACCGTGGAGACCCACTCGCCCAACGTCTTCGCCGACCAGGTCGAGTGGATGCACCGCAACCTCGACCGGCGCGAGTCGATCATCCTGTCGGTGCACCCGCACAACGACCGGGGCACCGCCGTCGCGTCGGCCGAGCTGGCGCTGATGGCCGGGGCCGACCGGGTCGAGGGCACACTCTTCGGCAACGGCGAACGCACCGGCAACGTCTGCCTGGTGACGCTCGCGCTCAACCTCTTCAGCCAGGGCGTCGACCCCCAGCTGGAGATCTCCGACATCGACACCGTCCGCGAGATCGTCGAGGACTGCAACCGCCTGCCGGTGCACCCGCGGCACCCCTACGTCGGAGACCTGGTGTACACCGCCTTCTCCGGCACCCACCAGGACGCCATCGCCAAGGGCCTGGCCGCGCTCGCCACCCAGGCCGGGCGCGAGGGCCGGGAGGTCGGGGAACTGCCCTGGCAGGTCCCGTACCTGCCGATCGACCCGAAGGACGTCGGTCGCGACTACCAGGCGATCATCCGGGTGAACAGCCAGTCGGGCAAGGGCGGCATCGCCTACGTGCTGAAGGCCGGTTGGGGCGTCGACCTGCCGACGGAGCTGCGCCGGGACTTCGCGACCGTGGTCCAGAACACCGCGGACACCCTGGGGCGCGAACTGGAGCCGACCGAGATCTGGCAGCTGCTCCAGGACACCTACCGCCTCGACGACTCGCTCGCGTCGCCCTCCGCGGCCGACGAGCACGAGGTCGTCGCGCAGCACACCGCGGCGCACGGGGTGAAGTTCACCCAGGTCGTGGTCACCACCGCGGCACCCGCGGCCGGCGAACCGACGGCCTGCTTCGCCGCGCTGGACGCGGACGGGCGGACGGTCTGGGGGATCGGCCTGGCGGCCACGGCCGCCGACGCGGCGCACCGGGCGGCCCGGTCCGCCCTGCACCGGGCCGGCATCGAAGGCCGGACCGGCACCGAAGGCCGGACCGACACCGAAGGAGGACAGCAGTGAGGGCGAACTCTTACGTCGAAGTGGCCCCCGGGGTCTTCCGGGAGGACGGCGGCCTGTACTACGAGGACTTCGTCCCCGGCGAGGTCGTCGAGCACCGCCCGGGCCGGACGATCACCATGAGCGACAACGTGTGGAGCTCCCTGCTCTGCCTCAACCAGCACCCGCTGCACATCGACGCGGTGTACGCCGAGAAGACCGAGTTCGGCCGGCTGCTGGTGTCGAGCCTGGTCACCTTCGGGATCGTCAACGGCATGACGGTGGGCACCATCAGCGCGAAGGGCACCGCCAACCTCGGCTGGGACAAGGTGCGCCTGACCGCCCCGGTGTTCGTCGGCGACACGCTCTACGCGCAGACCCGGATCGTCTCCAAGCGGGAGTCCGCCAAGCGGCCCGGCGAGGGGATCGTGACCGTCCACAGCTCCGGCCAGAACCAGGACGGCGTGACAGTGATCGAATTCGAACGGACGATTCTCGTCCCCCGGCAGGAGGCGGACCGATGATCCCGGTCATCACGCTGGCACCCGAGCTCGCGCAGGCGGGCAACGACGACGCCGAACGCAAGGTCGCCGACGAGATCTCCGAGGCCTGCCGGCACACCGGGTTCTTCGTCGTGCGCGGCCACGGGATCGCCCCCGAGGTCTTCGACGACGCCTACGAAGCGTCGCTGCGCTTCTTCGGGCGCCCGCTGGACGCCAAGCGCGAGCTCCCGATGCGGACCAGCACCGCGCGCGGCGACAACGACTACAGCCCGTACGGATACAGCGCCCTGCTGTCCGAGAACGCGTTCGCGTACACCGGCAAGCAGGGCATGCCGTCGGACTACGTCGAGAAGTTCAGCGCCGGGCGACTGATCCTGGACGACGACGAGGACCTTCCCTTCCCCGCCGACGAGGAGGGCGCCCGGCTGCGCGCGGCGCTCAAGCGCTACTTCGCGGCCTGCGAGAGCGTCTCGGGCCGGATCGCCGAGCTGCTGGCGCTGACCCTGGACCTGCCGCGCGACTTCTTCGCCACCCGCACGGACACCTCGAACGACTCGCTCCGGTCGCACCTCTACCCGGGCGTCGCCCCGGAGTTCCTCAACGACCAGGGCATGGGGGAGCACACCGACGGCACGCTGATCACGCTGCTCACCCAGGACGGCCCCGGCCTGCAGCTGCGGGACCTCGCCGGCCGCTGGCTGGACGTCGAGGTCCCGGAGCGCGACAGCTTCATCGTCAACATCGGTGACCTGATGGCCCGTTGGTCGAACGACGAGTACGTCTCGACGCCGCACCGGGTCCGGCTCGCCGACCGGCGGCGGCAGTCCATCGTGTTCTTCAAGCTGGCCAACGACGACACCGTCATCGAGTGCTTCCCGAAGTTCACGGCGGACCGCCCCGCGAAGTACGAGCCGATCCGCTACGAGGACTTCTCGCTCCAGAAGATGAACCTGCTGTTCGGAAGGGAGAGTGCGCAGTGAAGTCCTACGCGAGCCTTCTGTACACCCCGGCGCTGCTGCTGGCCTCGGTGGCCAAGCCGGGCAAGGTCCAGGCGGACATGCTGGTCCTGGACCTGGAGGACTCCACCCACCCGGCCAAGAAGGCCGAGGCCCGCGCGATGCTGGCCGCGGCGGACCTGACGCAGGCGGGCCTGCCCGCCCTCGGCATGCGGGTGAACAGCATCGCGACGCCCGACGGCCTGGAGGACCTGCGGATGCTGATCGCGCTGGACGCCGTGATCGGCGGCGTCCCGCTCGACGTGATCTTCATCCCCAAGATCGCCGGCCCCGGCGACGTGGCGATCTACCGGGCCCTGCTGTCGGGCACCTCGAAGCCGCCGCAGATCTGCAGCTTCATCGAGACCCTGGACTCGGTCGAGAACGCCTTCGCCATCGCCGAGGTGAGCGACGGCCTCTGCTTCGGCCAGGCCGACCTGACGGCCGAGATGTACGCCGAGAACGAGACCTACCTCGACTACGCGCGGGCCCGGCTCTGCGTCGCGGCGTCCCGGCACCGGATCCCCGCCATCGACACCAACTCGTTCGAGCTGCACGACCTCGACGTGGTCTCGGCCGCGTGCCGGGCGGCCCGGGACGCCGGCTTCACCGGCAAGGCGGCCATCCACCCCCGCCAGGTCGACCCGATCGCCGAGGCGTTCACGGTCGGACCGGAGAAGCTCGCCGAGTACCGGCGGGTCGTCGAGGACTACGACTCCACGCCGTACGGCTTCGCGGTCGAGAAGGACCGCGTGCTGGCCCCGCCCTTCGTGCTGCAGGCCCGGCGCATGCTCCAGCTCCACGCGGCCGACACCGCCGCCTCCTGACGTTCCGTCACTCCCTCCCGCACCTGCACCCGCACCGACGAATCGGGGAATCCCATGAAGACCCTGCCGCAGTACGCGATCATCGACGTCTCCGCCCACCGCACCGAGCTGGTCGACGGCCGCCTGCAGGCCGTCGGCGACGAGATCGTCGCCGAACTGGTCCGCCTCGTGGCCGAGGGAGACGGCGTCGCCCTGTGCCACGGCCTCGACCGGACGCTGGCGAGCCACGGCCTGGACGTCCACAACGACCAGGACGCCGCCGTGGCCCGCGACTACCTGGAGTCGCTGTTCCGTGCCTTCGGCGCCCGGGTGGACGTCGCCCCCTACAGCCCGGTCGTGATGGACTACGACCGCATCGCCGGCATGGACGTCGACGGCTACAACAAGAACACGGCCTTCACCCCGAACGGCGACCACACCGCCGAGCGCGAGTTCCTGACCACCAAGTGCGTGCACTTCGACTCCGCCACGCCGTTCATCGGGAACATCTACGGCCCCAACACCAACATCCGGGGCGGCGTCCCGGTGGTCTGCGACACCCGCGCCTTCTGCAAGGACGCGGGGGTGGCCCCGGGCGACCTGGTCGAGCTGATGCCGCACAGCTACAACGTCGCGGTCCGCGAGGAGTACTCCGAGCGGATCCTGGCGGACTACGCCAGCGCGGTGGACGTCGACCTGTCCTCCGACCTGGTGATGGTCGTCCTGCTCAACGAGGTGGCCGGCGGCCTGGCACACGCCGGCTCCGAGCCCCGCCCGGTCGACCCGTCCAAGCCCTCCCGCCGCCCGATCCGGCACCTGGAGTACCAGTTCGCCGAGGGCGTCGAGCTGGCCAAGTGGTTCGAGCACTACGGTCTGGACGTCCCCGCGCCCATCATGCAGGCGCCCGACGGCGACGCGCGCGAGCGCTACCACCGCGGCATCGCCCCGGTCGGCGCCGAGGACGGGGCCTCCGAGCGATGACGTCCACCGAGAGCGGCGTGCCGGTCATGTCCGCCGGTGACGCCGCGGAGCTCGACGAGCTCCTGACGGTGCTCGCCGCGGACGAGTGGCCCGACGACATCGGCGAGGCACGGCAGTTCTACGACGCGTGGGGCACGCCGATCGCCGACGACATCGTGGTCGAGCAGCGCCCCGGCGGGTACCTGCTGACCCCGCCGAACGCCGAGGGCGCCCGGACCGGGCTCTACCTGCACGGCGGCGGATTCGTGTACGGCTCGCTGCGCAGCCACGGCGCCATGGTCGGGGAGATCGCCCGGGCGGCCCGCTGCCGGATGTTCTTCGTGGACTACCGGCGGGCCCCCGAACACCCCTACCCGGCGGCGCTGGACGACGCGGTGGCGGCCTACCAGGGCCTGCTCGCCGACGGAACCGCCCCCTCGGACGTGGTGTTCACCGGGGACTCCGCCGGCGGCGGCCTGATGCTCGCCACCCTGCTCAAGGTCCGCGACCTGGGCCTGCCGCTGCCGGCGGCCGCGGCGGCCATCTCGCCGTGGACCGACCTGACCGGCTCCGGGGAGACCCACCGCACCCTGGCGGACGAGGACCCGATGCTCAGCCAGCCCGTCGTGGCGCTGGTCACCGCGTCCTACCTGGCCGGCACCGCGCCGACCGACCCCTACGTGTCCCCGCTGTTCGGGGACGTCACCGGCCTGCCGCCGGTGCTCATCCAGGTGGGCAGCCGCGAGGTCCTGCTCAGCGACGCCGAACGATTCGCAGCCGCGCTGCGCGAGGCCGGCGGCACCGGCGAACTGGAGGTATGGTCCGGCATGGTCCACGTGTGGCACCTGCACCACGCCCGGCTGGGCAAGGCCCGCGAGGCCGTCGCCCGGCTCGGCGACTGGCTGCGCGAGCACAGCGGCGGTGCGCGATGAGCGAGGACATCACCGGCCCGCACCGGTACCGGAACAACGCGAAGATGGTGCCGGCCAGCGAGGCCGCCTGGGGCCTGTCCCAGAAGCACGGGATGCTCGGGCTGGTGGTCGAGGCCGTCGACGGCCAGAACCGGCTGCGCGAGATCCACACCGGACACGAGTTCACCAACCTGTCCTCGTGCTCCTACCTGGGGCTCAACAGCCACCCGACGGTGGTCGAGGCCGGGCGCGCCGCGCTGGCCGAGGAGCAGATCACCGGCCTGTCCATGGGCGAGTTCCGGATCCGCCTGGGCATCATGGAGCGGCTGGAGGAGGAGCTGGCCGAGCACTTCGGCACCCACGTGCTGCCGTCGGTGTCGTGCGGGGTGCTGAGCGCGGCGATCCTGCCGCTGCTGGCCTCCGGGCACCTGACGGACGGCGAGCCCCTCGTCGTGGTCTTCGACCGGTTCGCGCACTTCTCGATGAACTTCCTCAAGCCGATCATCGCCGACGAGACGCTGGTCCTGACCTGTCCGCACAACGACATGGAGTACCTGGAGGACATCTGCAAGCGGTACCCGCGGGTCGCCTACGTCTGTGAAGGCGCCTACTCCGTCGGCGGCACGGCGGACCTGGAAGGCATCAAGGCCCTGCAGGACCGCTACGGCATGTTCGTCTACCTGGACGACTCGCACGCGATGTCCGCGGTGGGCGAAGGCGGCGGGGGCTACGCGCGCACGGTCTTCGACGAGCTCGACTCCCGCACGATCATCGTCGCGTCGATCGCCAAGGCGTTCGGCAGCACCGGCGGCATCGCGATGATCGGCGACCGCGACGTCTTCGAGTTCCTCTACCGCTCCGGGCCGCTGGCCTGGTCGCAGGGGCTGCGGACCGCCGCGGTCGGCACCACCCTGGGCGCCCTGGAGGTCCACCGCAGCCCCGAGCTGGGCCTGCGTCAGCGTCAACTCGCCCGGAACATCGAGCTGTTCGACGAACGGCTGAGCGGCCACGGCCTGCGCGGCACCGGCTCGCACATCAAGTTCGTGGTGACCGGCGACAACGACCGCGCGGTGCGGCTGTCCACCGAGCTCTACGAGCGCGGCTACTACTGCTCCGCGATGTTCTTCCCGATCGTGGCGCAGGGCCAGGCCGGCGTCCGGATGATGCTGCGCGGCGACATGCCGACGGAGCTGACCGAGCGGTTCGCGGGCGACCTGCTGGACGTCCTGGCAGGGCTCGGGTGACCCTCGACCGCACCGAACAGCCGCAGCACTCCCTCGACGACGTCCGAGCCGTCGCCGAGCTGATGCGGACGGGCCTGCGCAGCGGCGCGGTACGGCGGATGGCCGTGCCGCTGCGGCAGGTCGTCGAGGACGAGCACGGCGCCAAGTTCCTGGCGATGCCCGCCGTCTCCGGGGACTTCGGGCTCTACATCTCCAAGACCGCCACCATCACCGACGGGCCGGGGCCGACCGTGACCTCCGTGGTCCCGGTGTTCTCCACCGGCACGGGGGACCTGCTGGCGGTGCTGGACGGCGCGGCCGTCACCGACCTCAAGTGCGCCGCCGTCACCGCCGTGGTCACCGACCGCTGCGCGGCCCCGGACAGTTCCGTCCTCGGCATCGTCGGGTCCGGGGTGCAGGCCTGGCAGCAGTACCTCGGCGTCGCGGCGGTGCGGGAGATCACGCAGGTGCGGGTGCACTCCCGCACCACCGCCAACGCCGAGGCGCTGTGCGAGCGGATCAGGGCCGCCGGAGCGGCCCGGGCCGTGGTCTGCGCCTCCGCCGAGGAGGCCACGGCGGGAGCGGACGTCGTCTCCACGGCGACGACGTCCGTACTCCCGCTGCCGATCTCCACCGACCTGCCGGAGCACGTGCACATCAACTGCATGGGCGCGCACACCACGCAGTCGCGGGAGCTCCCGCACACGCTGCTGGCCGCCGTCACGGTCGTCGTCGAGGACATCGGGATCGCCGTCGCCGAGGCCGGCGAGATCCACCGGACGGCGATCGACCTCACGTCCCTGGAGAGCGGCGAGCACACCGGGCTCGACGCGCGCCCGACCGTCTTCAGCTCCACCGGCCACGCCTCGCTCGACCTCATCACCTGCGCCCACCTGGTCGGGCACCCGCACCGCTGAACGTACCGAAGGGAAGACCGCACGTGGCACACGACGGCAAGGAAGAGGACACCGGAGCGCACGGCACCGAGCCGTCCCCGGCCGAGACCGCGGACCGGGAGTTCGCCTCCGTCCTCGCACGCCTCGGCATCGAGATGCCGTCCGACCTGGCGCCCGGCGTCCTGGCCGGCTACCGCCCGATGCGGGCGATGATGGAGCTGCTGCGCACCGTGGAGACCTGCGATGTCTGAGACCGACGCGATGTCCGGGACCGACGCCACCGGGCCCGGCGACCTCGCCGAGCTGACCGTCGCACAGGCCGGAGCGCTGCTGCGCTCCGGGGAGATCACCTCGGTGCAACTGGCCGAGCACGCGCTGGGCCTGATCGAGGCCCACGACGCGGCGCTGCACTCCTTCGTGCTGGTCACCCGCGACCAGGCCCTGGAGCGCGCCCGGCAGGCCGACCGGGAGCTGCGCGGCGGCCTCGACCGCGGCCCGCTGCACGGCATCCCGTACGCGCTGAAGGACATCTTCGACGCCGAGGGCCTGCCCACCACCAACCAGTCCCGGCTGACCGTCTCGGACGTCGCCGCCGGGGACAGCGCCGTGGAGGAACGGCTGCGGGCCGGCGGCGGCGTGCTGCTGGGCAAGCTGGCCACCTACGAGTTCGCGATGGGCGGGCCGAGCCCGGACCTGCCCTTCCCGCCGGCGCGCAACCCGTGGCACACCGAGCACATCCCCAGCGGCTCCTCGTCGGGGGCGGGCGTCGCGGTGGCCGCCGGGTTCCTGCGCGTCGCGTTCGGGTCCGACACCGCCGGCTCGATGCGCGGCCCGGCGTTCCACTGCGGGACGGTCGGCCTGAAGCCCACCTACGGCCTGGTGTCCGGACACGGCGCCACCCCGCTGGCGCCCACCATGGACCACTTCGGGCCGCTGGGCTGGACGGTGGCCGACACCGCCGCCGCGCTCCAGGCCGTCGCCGGGCCCGACCCGCGCGACCCGCGCACCCGCGACGCACCCGCGCCGGACTACCTCGGCGGCCTGACCGGGGACGTGAAGGGCCTGCGGGTGGCCTATTCGAGCGCCTGGTACGCCCACGACCCCGAGACCCTGCCGGAGATCACCGAGGGCATCGAACGGGCCCTGGCCCACCTGGAGGGCCTCGGCGCGATCGTCGAGGAGTGCAAGCTGCCGGCGTACGAACTGTTCAACGCCTGCGGCCGGATCGTCATGGCCGCCGAGGGCTTCGCCACGCACGAGCGGAACCTGCGCGAGGAGCCGCGGAAGTTCGGCCGCATCACCTACCAGAAGCTGCTGCCCGGCGCCGGGGTCGGCGCCGCGGACCTGCTGCGCGCGATGGAGCTGCGCCGCCGGCTCACCGAGGCGCTCGACCAGCGGGTCTTCGCCGACCACGACGTGCTGATCACCGCCTGCGGGCAGACCACCGCGGCCCGCTTCGACGCCTTCCCGCTCGACTGGCCGCCGCCGCGGCTGGCCAACGACATGCAGACCATCCCGTTCGCGCTCACCGGGCACCCGGCCATGTCCCTGCCGCTCGGGTTCGCCGGCAACGGCCTGCCGATCGGGGTGCAGCTGGTCGGACCCAGGTTCGGCGAGGCGGGCCTGTTCCGGGCCGGCACGGCGCTGGAGGCCGAGTTCGGCCGACGCGGCACCCGGCCCGCCCTGACCACGGGCGCGCCCGACGACCGCCACGCCACGGCCTGAACCATGGCGGCGAACCCGTGACGGACAACCATGACGGAGGAGCACCAGTGACCACGAGCGACCTCTACGGCGCCGACCGGCTGGCGACCGCCGCCCAGGCCACCGCGCAGGCAGGGCTGGACGCACTGCTGGTCAGCCCGGGCGCCGACCTGCGCTACCTCACCGGCTACGACGCCAAGCCGCTGGAACGGCTCACCTGTCTCGTGCTGCCCGCGGACGGTGAACCCCTCCTCGTGGTGCCGGAGTTGGAGCGGGCCGCCGCGCACGCCTCGCCGGCCGGCGGTCTCGGCATCGAGATCGTCGGCTGGGCCGAGACGGAGGACCCGTACGCCCTCGTCGCCGCCCGGCTGTCCCGCCGCACCGATCGCGTCGGGGTGGACAACCGGATGTGGGCCGAGAAGGCGGTGGCCTTCCGCGCCGCGCTGCCCGGCGCCCGCCAGGAGCTCGCCGGGCAGGTGCTGAACCCGCTGCGGGTCCGCAAGGGTCCGGCCGAGGTCGAGGCGCTGCGCCGGGCCGGGGACGCCATCGACCGGGTGCACGCCCGGATGGGCGAGTGGCTGCGGCCCGGGCGCACCGAGCGCGAGGTCGGCCGGGACATCGCCGAGGCGATCCTCGCCGAGGGCCATGTCCGGGTGAGCTTCGTCATCGTCGGCTCCGGGCCCAACAGCGCCAGCGCGCACCACGACCTGTCCGACCGGGTGATCGGGTACGGCGACCCCGTCGTGGTCGACATCGGCGGCACCACCGAGGACGGCTACTGCTCCGACTCCACCCGCACCTACGTGCTGGGCGAGCCGTCGCCGGACTACCTGCGCCTGCACGAGGTGCTGCTGGCCGCCCAGCGCCTGCAGACCGACTCCGTGCGGCCGGGCGTCACCGCCGGAGGGCTCGACGCGGTCGGCCGGGACCTGATCACCGACGCGGGCTTCGGCCCGGACTTCATCCACCGCACCGGGCACGGCATCGGCCTGGAAGGCCACGAGGACCCGTACATCGTGACCGGCTCCGAGCTGCCGCTGGAGCCCGGGATGGCGTTCTCCGTCGAGCCCGGCATCTACCTGCCCGGGCGGTTCGGGGCCCGGATCGAGGACATCGTGATCTGCACCGACGACGGGGGCGAGCGGCTCAACCGCACGGGCCGCGACCTGACCGTCCTGTCCTGACCGTCCTGTCCCGACCGGCCAGGCCGGACACGTCCTAGGCCGGACACGCTCCAACCCTCTCCCAGGAGTGCACAACCATGGAACACAGACCCACGGCCCCGAACACGGCCACCGTGACCGATCCCCGGCTGCTGCTCAACGCGCTGGACCACCAGTTCCGGGGCTTCCGGACCTTCTGGTTCGACCGGATCAGCCCCGCCGGGCCCGTCGTCCTGCCGGCCGCGCGCGGCGCCGAACTGGAGAGCGCGGCCACCCGGCTCGCCGAGCTGCTGCGGCGGGCCGCCTGGAGCCTGGGCGAGGACTGCCTGGCCCGGCACCGGGCCCTGGGCCTCGACGAGCGGCTGACCGGCTTCTACGCGGACGAGGAGTTCGAGCGGGCGTACGCGACGGCCATCGGGCGGCCGGACGTCATCCTGACCGAATCCGGCTGGAAGTTCATCGAGTTCAACTTCTGCGCGGCCACCGGCGGCCAGGTCTTCACCCACCTGCTCAACGACCTGTGGCGCCAACTGCTGCCCGGGCGGGTGGCGGCCTCCCTCACCCTCGGCGACCCCATGGCGGCGCGCAACGAGCTGCTGCGCGGGGTCCTCGACGACTACGGCCTGGACCCGCGGGTGGCGCTCATCGGCTACCTGCCCGACGTCGGCATCCAGGACCGCAGGTACTACGAGATCGAGATCGACGTCCTGCGCAGGGGCGGGATCGCCGCGGAGTACTTCGACACGGACGAGTTCGTCGACGCCCTCGCCACCCGCCGGGACGAGTTCCCGCTGGTGCTGGAGCGGGTCGTGCCGCAGGAATGGCTCGACGCCGGCCGGGACGCCGAGCAGCTGCTCGCCATCAGGAAGTGCGGCGCCACGGTGCTGACGCCGCAGAGCTCCTACCAGGCGGCGAACAAGCAGCTCTTCGCGGTGCTGTCCACCGGGCAGGACTGGATGACCGACCAGGACCGGGAGCTCGTCCGGCAGTACGTCCCCTGGTCGCGGAGCATCCGGGAGGAGCAGGTGGAGTTCGAGGGGGAGCGCCGGAAGTTGACCGACCTGCTGGTGCAGCGCCGGGAGGACTTCGTCCTGAAGCGGTCCGACGGGGACCAGAACGCCGACGTGCACCTCGGCTTCAGGACCGGCGCGGCCGAGTGGGAGGCGATCATCGCCAAGGCCGCGGCGGCCGGCACCTGGATAGCCCAGGAGGCCGTCCACAGCACCGGGATCGCCGCGGACGTCTTCGACGGCGACAGCGGCGAGTTCCTGAGCCTGTCCACCGGCGCGGTGTTCGGCCCGCTCATCGTGGGCGGCCGGATGGCCGGCTGCCCGCTGCGCTACGACGTCCCCGCCCCGGGCAACGCCGCACCGGGGACGGCGGGTTCGAGCATCCTGGGCACGGTCGGCTGGCAGTCGGCCTGAAACTGCGGCGGCCGATGACGGGGGCAGGCGGCCCCCGTCACCGGCCGCTGGGTGCGCCCGCCCTCGCGGGCGGGCGCCACCGACGGGCCGCGCGCGGTCAGCGCAGCGACGCCATCCACGCCTCGACCTCGTCCGCGCCGCGCGGCAGGTCCGCGGACAGGCACAGCGCGCCGTCGTCCGTGATGAGGAAGTCGTCCTCGATCCGGATGCCGATGCCGCGCAGCTCCTCCGGGATCGTCAGGTCGTCCGGCTGGAAGTACAGGCCGGGCTCGACGGTGAGGACGTGGCCGGGCTCCAGCACGCCGTCCAGGTACGCCTCGCTGCGGGCGGCGCCGCAGTCGTGGCAGTCCAGGCCGAGCATGTGGCCCGAGCCGCAGACGGTGAACCGGCGGTACAGGGCGGAGTCGGCGGCCAGCGGATCGTCGCCGCCGGGCAGCAGGCCCCAGGCGTCGAGGCCCTCGGCGATGACGCGCATCGCGGCGTCGTGGAAGTCGCCGAACCGGGCGCCGGGCCGCAGGGTGGCGATGCCCGCCGACTGGGCGGCGAAGACCAGGTCGTAGAACCGGCGCTGGACGTCGGTGAAGCGCCCGCTGACCGGCAGCGTGCGGGTGACGTCGCCGGTGTAGAAGGAGTCCGCCTCGACGCCGGCGTCCAGCAGCAGCAGGTCCCCGTCCCGCACCGGGCCGTCGTTGTGCATCCAGTGCAGGACGCAGGCGTGCGCGCCGGCCGCCGCGATGGTCTCGAAGCCCAGGCCGTAACCGTCCAGCCGGGCCCGCCGGTTGAAGGTGCCCTCGATCCAGCGCTCGCCCCGGGCCAGACCCGTGGCGGTGCGCAGCTCACCGACGACGTCGTGGAAGCCGGCGACCGTGGAGCCGACCGCGGTGCGCAGCTGCTCGACCTCCCACTCGTCCTTGACCAGGCGCAACTCCGACAGGAAGGTGAGCAGTTCGGCCTCGGCCTCGCGGGCCGGCGGCACCAGCGCGTCGACCAGCTCGTCCTCGCCGCGCAGCACCCGGGTCGGGACCCGCCCGGCGAGCGCCCGCTCCAGGTCGTCGCGGGCGGCGGCCGCCAGGCCGAAGGCGTCGGAGGTCTCCGTGAGGGTGCGGCGGCGGCCGACCCAGAACTCGCCGTGCCGCCGGGAGCTGTAGAACTCCGCGCCGTTCGGGCCGCCGTCGCGCGGCGAGCGCGGCCGGGTGAAGAGGGTCACCTCGTGGCCGTTGCCGAGTGGCTCGAAGACGAGGACGCTGTCGGGCACGGCCTGGGTGCCCTGCTCGGCGGTGAGGTGGATGAACGCGGAGTGCGGCCGGAACGTGTAGTCGAAGTCGTTGCTCCGGGCCTTGAGGCCACCCGACGGGATGACGATCCGCTCGCCGGGGAACCGCTCGGACAGCGCCGCCCGGCGCTTGGCCGCGAACGCCGCCCCGGGGACGAGCGGCAGCTGCAGGCCCGTATCGGCCCACCCCTGCTGGAAGTTCTCGGCCAGCGCGGCCGACACGGCACGATCGTGACTCCCGCGTGCCCCACCCTGTTGCGCCACCGCATGCCTCCGTATCTCGTGATCAATTGTGGAAGAATTATATAATTTCACATGTGACACTTCTAGGCCTTGGCCGGCGATTGTATCCAGCGGGTATCAGGTAGCGCGTGGTTGTCCGTCAAAGCGGTGGGCGACCCACCCCGGGAGGGCCGATCGGGAGCCGGACGGCCCTGGAGCCGGCGACCCCACGACCCGATTCCCCCGATCTGACCTGCGGTTTCTCTGAGGGAGGCGGGCCTCGGGGAGTGAGCCGCGTCCACCCGGCGGCGTCGGCGGTGGATCCGACGCCTGCCGTATCGTTCCTGTCGGGTGGCCGACTGTGCGTGAACGCACCCGAGACCCTCGCCCGGCCCATCTGAACATCCGAACATCCAATCACTCGAACAGGAGTCCGTCACCGTGTCCTCGTCCGTCCCGGCTCCGGCCTCCGCGCGCCCGGTTCGGGTGTTGCTCGTCGAGGACGACCAGCTGATGCGCCGGTCCTTCACCGTGGCGCTGGAGCGCTACGGCTACCGGGTGGAGGCGGCGGCCGACGGGCTGGCGGGCCTGGAGCTCTTCCGCGACGGGAGCTTCGACCTGCTGATCCTGGACGTGATGCTGCCCGCTCTGGACGGGATCGGCCTGTGCCGCAGGGTCCGGGAGAGCAGCCTGGTGCCGATCCTGATGATGTCCGCCCGCGGCGACGGGCTCGATGTCGTGGCCGGCCTGGAGGCCGGAGCGGACGACTACGTGGTCAAACCCGTGGACACCTACGTCCTCGTGGCACGCATCCGCTCGCTGCTGCGACGGGCGACCTACCCGTCCGCCCCGGGACCTGGACGGACCCCGGGCGGGGAGGCACCCGCGTCCGAGGGGGAGCTGCTGGTGTTCGGCGACCTGACCATCGACACCGGCGGACTGGAGGTGTCCGTGTCCGGCCGCCCGGTGGCGCTGACCCCGACCGAGCTGAAGCTGCTGCTGGAGTTCGCCGCCCATCCGGGCATCGTGCTGGAACGCCACACCCTGCTCCGCAACGTCTGGGAGTACGGCTGGGACGGCGACAGCCGGGTCGTGGACCTGGGCGTGCAGCGGCTGCGCCGCAAACTCGGCCAGGAGCGGATCGAGACGGTCCGCGGCTTCGGCTACAAGCTCAGGCGCTGAGGCCGGTGCGCCCCTTGCGCCGGCCGCGGCCGTCCCGCACGTCCCTGCGCTGGAAGATCGCCGCGCTGGCCGCGGCCACCGCGTGCCTGGTCGCGGCCGCGGTGGGCGTGCTGGTCCACCTGTGGACGGCGCACGACATCCGCCAGCGGGCCGAAGCACGCGCCTTCAACTCCGTGTACTCCGCCGTCGACACCTACCGGCGGACCGGAACGCTGGCGGACGGCGCCGAGCTCGATCCCGCCGAACTGCCCACCGCATTGCGCCGGCCGGCCGACGGCGACCGGCACATCGCCTACGACGGCCGCGTCGAAGGCAACGCGGGGCCGAGCGTCTGGGCCGCCCAACGGGTCGGCGGCCCGGGCAGCCCGGTGCTGGCCGTCCAGGTCAACATGAGCCCCGACCTCTACGGGCTGCGCCGGCTCGACGCGAGCATGGCGGTGGCGTCACTGGTCTCGCTCGCGGCCGCCGTTCCCCTGGCGGTCTACGGAGCCGGGCTGGTCGGCCGCCGGCTGCGACGGGTCTCCCAGACCGCGAGCCGCATTTCGTGCGGGGACCTCGACGCCCGGACCGGGCCCACCAAGGGCCGTGACGAGGTCGCCGACATCGCCGCCACCGTCGACCTCATGGCCGACAGCCTCAGCCGCCGGCTGCGCACCGAGCGCCGGTTCACCGCGGACGTGGCCCACGAGCTGCGCACCCCCGTCGGGGGCCTGCTGGCCGCTGCCGACCTGCTCCCGCCCGGCGAGACGGAGGACCTGCTGCGAGCCCGGGTGCGCGATCTGCGCGGCCTGGTCGAGGACCTGCTGGAGATCTCCCGCCTCGACGCCGGCGTCGAACAGGCGGTCCGCGCCCGCGTGCCGCTGGTCGCCGTCGTCGCCGAGGCCGTGGCGCGCACCGGACTCGCCACGGTGGTCACCGGGACCAGGACCGGGACCGGGAGTGGGACCGGCACCGGCACCGACGCGAAGAACGCGCAGACCGCCGGGACCGTGGAGACCGCCGGGACCGTGGAGACCGACCCGCGACGCCTTGAGCGGGTCGTCGGCAACCTCGTCGTCAACGCCCACCGGCACGGGCGCGCCCCGGTCGAGGTCACCGTCGGGGACCGGACGGTCGTCGTGCGCGACCACGGTCCCGGTTTCCCCGCGGACCTGCTGCGCGACGGTCCGCGCCGCTTCCACACGGACGCGACAGGGCATGGGTCGGGCCACGGCCTGGGCCTGACCATCGCCCTGGGCCAGGCCCAGGTCCTCGGGGCCGAGCTGTGCCTGGCCAACACCCCCGACGGCGGCGCCGTCGCCACGCTGCGCCTGCCGACCTGACCGCCCGGCCCCCACCGAACCGATACAGAGCGGCGCGGGCACCGATACACGCCGGCCCAGGCCCCGATACGTTCTCCGGACACTCTTCGACGTGCACCCGTTCCGCACCCGCAGAGGAGTCCCCCCGTGACCGCCGAACCCTTTTCCCCGTACCTGCCGCACCCGGCGACGGGGGTCGCGGCCGCCACCACCGGCCTGTCGAAGGTCTACGGCAGCGGCGACACCCGTGTCGTCGCCCTGGACGAGGTCGACATCGCCTTCCGGGAGGGCGAGTTCACCTCGATCATGGGCCCCTCCGGCTGCGGCAAGTCCACCCTGATGCACTGCGCCGCCGGGCTGGACCGGGCCAGCTCCGGATCCGTCCGCATCGGCACCACCGAACTGGGCACCCTCAACGACCGGCAGCTCACCGAGTTGCGCCGCGACCGGATCGGCTTCGTCTTCCAGGCGTTCAACCTGCTGCCGACGCTGACCGCGCTGGAGAACATCACGCTGCCGCTGGCCATCGCCGGGCGCCGCCCGGACCGGCAGTGGCTGGACCACGTGATCTCCCTGGTCGGCCTGGGCCGGCGGCTCGGCCACCGGCCCGCGGAGCTGTCCGGCGGGCAGCAGCAGCGGGTCGCGGTGGCCCGTGCGCTGGTCTCCCGCCCCGCGATCGTCTTCGCCGACGAGCCCACCGGCAACCTCGACTCCCGTGCCGGGACGGAGATCCTCGGCTTCCTGCGCGAGTGCGTGCGCGAACTGGGCCAGACCGTGGTCATGGTGACGCACGACCCGGTCGCCGCCGACTTCGCCGACCGCGTGGTCTTCCTCTCCGACGGCCGCCTGGTCGACGAGATGACCCGCCCCACCGCGGACCGGGTCCTGGAGCGGATGAAGGAGTTCGACACCCGCACCCGCACCGGCTGACCAGCCCACCCCGGCACCTCAGTCGGTCGTCCCACCCCCGCGCACTCGCGCACTCGCGTCGCCCGTTCCCGTCCTCCCTCACGGCCCCGAAAGCTCCCCATGCTGAGAACAGCCCTGCGCAACGTCCTGGCGGCCAAGGCCCGTCTGGTCATGACCGTCCTCGCGGTCTGCCTCGGTGTCGCATTCGTCTGCGGCACCCTCGTCTTCGCGGACACCTCCGTGGCGGCCCACCGCGCCGCCGCGTCGAAGAACTTCGCGGACATCGCGGTCACCGTGACCCCGAGAACCCCCCTGACCGGGGCCGCCACGCGTCAGAACAGCAGCGCACTCGACGACGCGCTCGTCCACAGACTCGCCGCCGTGCCCGGTGCGGCGGCCGTACGGCCCTCGGTGGACGGATCGGCGGTCCTGAACGCCGCGGACGGCACGCCGCTGCGGGTCGGCACCGCATGGGCGAACCTGGCCGCCGCCTACGTACCGGGCAAGGACGGCAAGGACGGTCGCTACCCGCTGCTCCGGGGCCACGCACCCCGCAACGCCGATGAACTCGCCGTCGACAGCGGCACCGCCGCCGCCGGCGGGTTCGGCATCGGCGACACGATCACCCTGGCCACCGACGGCCCCGTCCTGACGAAACGGCTCGTGGGCATCGTCACCACCCAGGACACCCGGGTGACCGCCGGCGGCACCCTCACCCTGTTCGACCAGGCGACCGCCCAGGCGCTGTTCGCCGCCCCGGGCCGCTACACCTCCGTCGACCTGTCCGCCGCGCCCGGCACCAGCCAGGCCGAGCTCTCCGAGCGGGTCACCGCGGTACTCCCGCCCGACCGGGCCGAGGCCGTCACCGGCGCCGCCCAGGCCACCCAGCAGGCCGGCTACGTCGACACGCTGACCCGGGGCTACCAGAAGCTGCCGATGGTCTTCGCCGCGGTCTCACTGTTCATCGGCTCGTTCCTCATCGCCAACACCTTCACCGTGCTCGTCGCCGGGCGTACCCGTGAGATCGCGCTGCTGCGGGCGATCGGTGCCTCGCGCCGCCAGGTGGTCCGCTCCGTGCTCTGGGAGGCCGTCCTGCTCGGCCTCGTCGCGTCGGCGGCCGGCCTCCTGCTCGGCCTCGGCATCGCCGCCGTGCTGCCCGACCTGCTGAGCACCACGCAGGGCACGCTGCCCCATGGCCCCCTGGTGATCGGCCCGCGCCCGCTGGTGGCGGCACTCGCGGTGGGCGTGGGCGTCACGGTCCTCGCCGCGTGGCTGCCGTCCCGCAACGCCGCGAAGGTCGCACCCATCGAGGCGCTGCGCTCGGCCGACCAGCCGCCCACGGCCGTCCGCTCCCGGGTCCGCGGCGCGGTGGGACTGGCTCTGCTGGTCCTCGGCGCCGGGTTGCTGCTGTCACTGACGGGGGCGAAGGACGCCTCGGTGGAGAACCTGCAGACCGCGATGTTCGGCTGCGGTGTCCTCGTCGTCGCCATGATCGTGCTCGCGCCGGTCCTCGCGACTCCCGTGATCCGGCTGAGCGGACGGCTGACCGGCCGCTTCGGGATGACCGGCCGGCTCGCCCACCGGAACGCGCTGCGCAACCCGAGGCGCAGCGCGGCCACCGCCTCCGCCCTGATGATCAGCACGGCCCTGGTCGCCGGGCTCGCCGTCATCGGAAACTCCACCGGGCAGGCTCTGGACCGCCAGGCCGCGTCCGGCCTCGGTGCCGACTACGTGCTCAGCACCCGCACCACCACGACCGGCATCGACCCCGCCGCCGTCCAACGGGTGGCCGACGTCCCCGGGGTGAGGACGGCGAGCGCCGTCACGGACTCCGTCCTGTTCACCGGCGGCGGTGTCCGCACGATCTCGGGTGTCACCCCCGACACCGTGGACGCCGTCATGAGGCTCGATCTCGTCGACGGCTCCCTGAAGGACCTCGGACCGGGCCGGATCGCCGTCTCCCGCACCGTCGCGCGGGAACAGGGTGTGAGCGCGAGCGGCCGGCTCAACGCCCGGATGGGCAGCGGTCAGGACTTCCAGCAGTACACCGTCGTCGCCGTCTACCAGGACAACCCCACCGCCCACGACGCGCTGGGCGACCGCACCGAGGTCCAGCGCACCGGCTTCGACCCCGGCTCCATCCAGCGGATCCTCGTTCGCACCGACGGCGGCGCGACCGCCAAGACCATCGAGGACCGGCTGCGCACCGCCGTGGGCAACAGCCCGCTGGTCCAGGTGCAGACCAGGGAGGAACTCGTCCACCAGGCCGCCGGCGCCCTGGGCGAGTTGCTGGAACTGATGTACGGGCTGCTCGCGCTCGGCACCGTGATCTCCCTGCTCGGGATCACCAACACCCTGGCCATGTCGGTCGCCGAACGCACCCGCGAGATCGGCGTCCTGCGTGCCATCGGGATGGACCGCGCCGGCATCCGACGGATGATCCGCCTGGAGTCGGTGACCGTCGCCGCCTTCGGCACACTCCTGGGCCTGGCCGGCGGCCTCTTCGGAGCCTGGACGGTCGGCGCGCTGGCCAACGGCGCCATGACCCGGTACGCCCTGGCACCGCCCTGGGGAACACTGCTCCTCCTGTGCATCGGCTCCCTGGCGACCGGTGTGATCGCGGCAGCCGTCCCGGCCCGCCGAGCAGCCGCGCTGAGCCCGTTGGCAGCCGTCGCAAGGACCTGACGCGCGGTCTCCTCCCACCTCCGGTCGCCGGATCGGGCCGCTGGTCCGTTGCGGCCACGGCGATGTGCCACCCCGGGTGGTGCCGGTCGGCGGTGGCAGGCCGACACCGCCCGGGCGAACGGCACGCTCGCGGGGATGGGGCGTGTGCGGACCGTTGTGCTCCGTTTGGGAGGGAGTCCTGGAGGCCGGAGTGTTCGCCGGCGGATCACTCCGGGTAGTTGCCGAGGTGCACAAGGTGATCAGGGGGGAGGGTGGTTCAGGGAGTCGCGATGTCGGAACACGATCAGCTCGGCGGGCGTGCCGATCCGGAGGGACGGCCGACGCGCTCCGAGAGCGTGCCGCACCAGATCCCGGCGTCCGGAGGCCCCGCCGAAACCGCCCGGTCGGGCCCGGAAGCCAGCGACACCGCGGCCCCCTGGCCCGATCGGATGCTGCCACTGCTGCGCACTCCGACGGCCGATCGCCGGCTGGCCGCGGACTGCTTCGCGGAGCCGCCCGGAGCCGTCGAGCCGGTGCGGGTGCTGGAGCTGGCGCTGCTGGTCGGCGAGCTGCTGCTGGCCAGCGGCGAGGTGGCGGAGGACGTCGAGGCCGCCATGCTCGCCGTCGCGGGTGCCTACCGGGTCCACCCGTGCGACCCCCAGGTGACCTTCACCCGGGTGGCGATCTCGTACCAGCCGGGCCCGTCCGGGCCGCCGTTGACGGTCGAGTCCTCGGTCCGCCGCGCGGCGGGCGACTACGCGCGGCTGGCCGCGGTCTTCCGGCTGGTCACCGAGATCACGGCGGGCGGCATCGGGGTCCACGACGCCCATGACCGCCTCGTGGCCGTGCACCGGTACAGCCGCCGCTACCCCGGCTGGCTCCTCCTCCTGTGCTGCGGTGTGCTGGCCGGGGCCGCGACGCTGCTGGTCGGCGGCCGGGCCGACGCCCGGGCCTGGCTGGTGTTCGCCAGCGCCGTCGTCGCGGCCCTGGCGGGCGACCGGCTCTCGGCGCTGGTGGCGCGCCACGACCTCCCGGCGTTCTACCAGTTCGTGGTGGCCGCGGGGCCGGCCGCCGTGATCGGCATCCTGCTGTCGTTCAACGGGCTGCACCTGCGCGGATCGGTGGTGATCACCGGAGGGCTGTACGCGCTGTTGCCGGGATGGCCCATGGTGGCGGCGGCCCAGGACGGCCTGGCGGGCTTCTACCTCACCGCCGCCGCGCGCCTGCTCGAAGCGCTGTACCTGATGGCCGGTGTGGTGATCGGGGTGATGACGGTGCTCTACGTCGGCGTCAACAACGGTGCGGACCTGGCGGCCCAGGACGTCCCGGCCGGGGCGGTGAACCCGCCGTTGCAGCTCGCCGCGGCGGTGCTGCTCACCCTGGCGTTCGCGGTGCTGCTGAACACCGAGCCGGGCGCGCTGTCCGTGGTCCTGCTCAACAGCGGGGCCGGCTGGACGACGTACGGGGTGCTGGTCAACGCCGGCGGGGAGCCGCTCCTGGCCACGGGGCTCGCCGCCGGGCTGGTGGGCCTGTCCGGCCAGCTCACGGCGCGTCACCGGGGAAGCTCCGCGCTGCCGCACATCACGGCGGCCCTGGGGCCGCTGCTGCCCGGGTCGGTGCTCTACTTCGGGATGCTCGCCTTCGTCCGGGGCGAGCCGGAGATCGGGCTGAGCGGCGTCGGGCGTGCTGTCGCCACGGCGATGGCCCTCGCCATCGGCGTGAACCTGGGCCGGGAGCTGGCCCGGCTCTTCCTGTCCGCGCCGCGCGCGGCCCCGCCGGCCGGCCGGCGGGGCGGTCGCCACCGCCGGTGAGGGACGGCGGCGGGAGTCGTCCACCGGCCGGCGCTCCCACCTCCGTACCGGGGGGGATCTGACGGGCGGTGAACTCGGGTGGCCGGGGGTGGTGGTCGCGATGTGCTGCCCCGCTTCCCAGAAGGTTTTATTTTCAACTATCATGGCGTGGCGCAGTGCCGTCCGACAGCGATCCGGCCAGAGGAGTTCCGATGAGTGATGTGACCGCGGGTGTGGCTGAGGCCCCGGCGCGCCGACGGGTGTTCGTCGACAAGCAGAGCCCCAAGGCCTACCGCGCGCTGGTCGCGACGGCCGAGTCGGCCCGTGCGGGCGCGGCGGACGCCGGGTTGGACCGCACGCTCGTGGAACTGGTCAACCTGCGGGTGTCCCAGATCAACGGCTGCGCCTACTGCCTCAACGTGCACACCAGGGCCGCCCTGCAGGCCGGCGACACCCCGCAGCGGCTGGGCACCCTCCCGGCGTGGCGCGACACCGAACTGTTCACCCCGCAGGAACGCGCCGCCCTCGCCCTGGCGGAGGCGACCACCAACCCCGCGGACGCCGCCCTCCAGGAGGACGCCTACGGCGCCGCCCGCCAAGCCCTGACGGATGACCAGATCTCCGCGGTGATCTGGGTGGCCATCGCCATCAACGCCTTCAACCGGGTGTCCATCCTGAGCAAGCACCCGGTGCGGCCGATCCCGGCCGGCCGGGCTGAGGAGCGGGCGTCCTCAGCCTCGTGTGCGGGCAGGCGTTGCTAAGGGTTGCCAATCAGCGGAGCCGGAAGGACGCTCATGGACGCCCAGGACGGTCGGGCTTCTTGTGGGGTCAGTTCGTCGGGACGAGGGTGTTCTCGTTGGTGCGGCCGGCGGCGAAGTCGTCGATGTTGCGGGCGGTGGCGTCGATGATCTGGCCGACGGCGGTGCGGGTGAAGTAGGCCTGGTGGGAGGTGACCAGGACCTGCGGGAAGGTGACGAGGCGGGCGAGGACGTCGTCGGTGATGCCCTGGATGGAGCGGTCCGTGAAGAAGACGCCGGTCTCCTCCTCGTACACGTCGAGGCCGACGCCGGAGAGGCGGCCGGCGCGCAGGGCCTCGACGAGGGCCGCGCTGTCGATCAGGCCCCCGCGGCTGGAGTTGACGAGGATCGCGTCGTCCTTCATCCGGGCCAGCGCGGCGGCGTCGATCAGGTGGTGGGTGGCCGGGACGAGCGGGACGTGCAGGCTCACCAGGTCGGCGCGGGTGAGGAGTTCGGGCAGTTCGGTGTAGGTCATGCCGAGGTCGACGCAGGCCGGGTTCTCCGCGATGTCCCAGCCGAGCAGTTCGGTGCCGAAGCCGGCCGCGATCCGGGTGAAGCACTCGCCGATCTTGCCGGTGCCGATCACCCCGACGGTCATCCCGTGCACGTCCCGCCCCAGCAGCCCGTCGAGGCGGAAGTCGAACTCGCGGCTGCGCCCGGC
The DNA here is from genome assembly GCF_029894125.1 of Kitasatospora sp. MAA19. Taxonomy (GTDB): domain Bacteria; phylum Actinomycetota; class Actinomycetes; order Streptomycetales; family Streptomycetaceae; genus Kitasatospora. The sequence continues at coordinate 123,661 of NZ_JARXYZ010000019.1, read as the reverse complement.
GGCCCGGACGATCCGGCGGTTGACGGCCAGGGCCAGCGCCCAGGCGTGCTCGGCCACGGCGTAGGGGCTGTAGTACGACACCCGGGCGACGGTGAGGCCGAGTTCGGCGGCCGCGTCGAGGTCGATGTTGTTGAACCCGGTGGAGCGCTGGGCGATCAGCTTGGTGCCGCCGGCGGCGAGGACCGCGAGCGTATCGGCGTCCAGGACGGCGTTGACGCTGCTGCTGACGGCGGGGTAGCCGGCGGCGAGCGGGGCGGTGTCGTGGTTGAGGAACATGCTCAGGCAGCGCAGCCCGTGCCGGCGGGCGAAGGCCTGTTCCAGCAGCGGCCGTTCGTCGGCCTGCACCCCGTACGCGAGGATCTCCATCGACTGCCCTTCCGCGAGTGGTCCGCTCCACCGGCCACGCTAGCCGGGCCGTCGCCCGGGCGCCCGTCAGACGCACGAGGGCCCCCGAACCGGCACGGGTTCGGGGGCCCTCGACGTGGGGGAGAGGGGTCAGAGGACCGTCTCCGCCTCCAGGTAGCGGTCCTGCGGGACGGTCTTCAGCTCGGCGACCGCCTCGGCCAGCGGCACCAGGTTGATGTTGGTGCCCTGCAGCGCGGTGATGTGCCCGAAGGCGCCCTTGTGGACGGCTTCGACGGCGTGCCAGCCGAAGCGGGTGGCGAGCACCCGGTCGTACGCGGTCGGGGTGCCGCCGCGCTGGGTGTGGCCGAGGATCACCGGGCGGGCCTCCTTGCCGAGCCGGTGCTCCAGTTCGCGGGAGAGCTGGGTGGCGATGCCGGTGAACCGCTCGTGGCCGTAGATGTCCTTGGTGCCCTCCTCCCAGTGCATGGTGCCGGGTTCGGGCTTGGCGCCTTCGGCGCAGACCACGATGGCGAACTTCTTCTGCCGGTCGAAGCGCTCGCGGACGACGGCGGTCAGCTTGTCGATGTGGAACGGCCGCTCCGGGACGACGATGGCGTGCGCACCGGCCGCCATGCCCGCGTTGAGCGCGATCCAGCCGGTGTGTCGGCCCATGACCTCGACGACCATGACCCGCTGGTGGGACTCGGCGGTGGTCTTCAGCCGGTCCAGCGCGTCGGTGGCGACCGAGACGGCGGTGTCGAAGCCGAAGGTCACGTCGGTGGCGGCGATGTCGTTGTCGATGGTCTTCGGGACCCCGACCACCGGCAGTCCGGCGTCGCTCATCAGCTTGGCGGCCTTCAGGGTGCCCTCGCCGCCGATCGGGATGACCGCGTCGATGCCGAGGTCCGCGCACAGCTGCTTGGCGCGCTCGACGCCGTCGCGCAGGTGGCTCGGCTGGACCCGGGAGGAGCCGAGGATCGTGCCGCCCTGGGCCAGGATGCCGCTCACCGAGTCGAGGGTGAGCGGTCGGTGGACGCCCTCCAGAAGACCGCGCCAACCGTCCTGGAAACCGATGATCTCGTCGCCGTGGTCGACCACCCCCCGGTGGACCACGGAACGGATCACCGCGTTCAGGCCGGGGCAGTCACCGCCGCTGGTCAGCACTCCGATACGCATTAGCTTTGCAACTCCCGAGCAGAACCGAGGAACGGCCGGACTACAGGCTGGGACGACGAGCCGTCACCGTAGCGGGGCGCTCCCTCGCCGGAGTGGCGGGGAGGTGGCCGCGGGATGAAGGACCGGCCGATCCGGACAGAACGTCCGGAAACGGCCGCGAAGTCGAGCATACGGCCCCTGGTCCGGCCGGGCAGGAGCCGACGCGGGAGCGGCGCCGTCGGCGCCCCCGCGCGGAGGTGCAGCCTGCTGCCGAGGAGGGTGTGCAGTAGGCAGCCCCATTGTGGTACGTCCGGGGCCGCCCTTGGAGCGGGTGACCGCATCGCGGGCACCCGCCCCTCAGGGCGTGCGGACGTACTACGCGGGGCGCGTCGTGGCGGCGATGCGCTCGGCGCGCAGCGCGTCGTACCAGGTGGTGTCGGCCGGCGGCAGGGCGTTGACGTCCAGCGCCAGCTTGATCAGCATGTCGGCCACGGCGGGGTTGCGGGCCAGCACCGGGCCGTGCAGGTAGGTGCCGAAGACGGTGTCCCGCCAGGCGCCCTCGGTGCCGTCGCCGGTGCCGTTGCCCCGGCCCGCGGTGACGGTGGCCAGCGGCGCGACGCCCTGGCCGAGGTGGGTGACGCCCTGGTGGTTCTCGAAGCCGGTCAGCTGCGGCAGGCCGAGCCGCGGGTCCACGTCGGCCAGCACGTCGCCGACGCACCGGGCGCCGTCGCCGCGGGTGGTCCAGACGTCGAGCAGGCCCAGGCCCGGCTCGCGCTCGCCCAGGTCGTTGACGAACTCGTGGCCCATGATCTGGAAGCCCGCGCAGACGCCGAAGATGATCGCGCCGTTCTCGGATGCCCGGATCAGGCCGGTGTCGGCCCGCAGCCGCTCGGCGGCCAGCCGCTGCGGACGGTCCTCGCCGCCGCCGATCAGGTAGATGTCGCCGCTGGTGGGGATCGCCTGGTCGGAGCGGACGTCGATCCGGGTCACGTTGAGGTGGCGCTGGCGGGCCCGGCGCTCCACGACCAGGGCGTTGCCGCGGTCGCCGTAGGTGCTGAGCAGGTCCGGGTAGACCCAGACCACGCGCAGGCTGCTCTCACTCATCCTCGAAGGCCTTCCATCACGATCAGGGGGGTCATGGGGGGCTGCGGGCGCGGCATCAGCCGGCCACGACCTTCCGCAGCTGCTGGAAGGCGGTGTAGTTGGCGATGGCCTCGATCCGGCCGGGCGGGGCCATCCGGACGGCCTGCTCCAGCGTGTCCACCACGTGGAACTGCAGCCCGGCGACCTCCAGGCGGACGGCCAGGTCCAGCTTGCGCTGCCCCATCACGAACACCGGGTGCCCGGCGAGGCGCTCGTAGTCGACGTCCCACAGCCAGGACGTGTCGGTGCCGTCGGCGTCGAGGGCGTTGACGGACAGGATCACCGGCGCGGGCGGGCCGTCGATCAGCGAGAAGGTCTCCAGCCAGCCGGCCGGGTTCTTGGCCAGCAGCAGCCTTATGTCCCGCCCCTGGTACTGGACCACGTCGTAGCGGCCGGCCACGGCCGTCACCGAGCGCATCCGCTCTAGCGCGACCTGCGGGGAGACCCCGAACACGGCGGCGACGGCGGCCGAGCTGGTGGCGTTGGCCAGGTTGGCCCGGCCGGGCAGCTGGAGCTGGATCGGCCAGGCGCCGCGCTGCGGGTCGATCACGTGCGTGCCCTGGAGCGCCCAGTGCGGGTTGGGGCGGCGGAAGCCGCAGTCCTGGCAGAACCAGTCCTCGCCGGGGCGCTGCATCACACCGCCGCAGGCGGGGCAGGACCAGGCGTCCTCCTTCCACGCCTGTCCGGCGGCCACCCAGACCACCTTCTTGCAGGAGGAGGCGGCCCAGGTCACCAGCGGGTCGTCGGCGTTGGCGATGACCACGGCCTCGGTGTCCTGCAGGCCCTCGCGCCACTTCTCGGCCATCATCCGCGTCTCGGCGGCGCGGTCGAGCTGGTCGCGGGAGAGGTTGAGCAGGGCGATCGCCTTGGGGCGGGTGTCGCGGGCGACCGTCGCCAGGTACTTCTCGTCGACCTCGATCACGCCGAAGCGGGCGTCCGAGCCGCCGGCCAGGGCGGAGGTGATGCCGGCCGGCATGTTCGCGCCCAGGGCGTTGGAGACCACCGGACCGGCGGCGCGCAGCGCCTCGGCGATCAGGCGGGTGGTGGTGGTCTTGCCGTTGGTGGCGCTGACCAGGATGACGTCGAGGTGGTCGGCGAGGGTGCCGAGCAGGTCGGGGTCGAGCCTGAGGGCGACCTTGCCGCCGATCACCGAGCCGCTTCCGCGTCCGGCCTTGCGGGACACGGCGGCGGCCACCCGGCCGGCGGTGACCGCGATCTTGGCGCGGGCCGGCAGCGAGGCGTCGCGTGCGCCTGTGGGCTCCGATTCGGTGCCTGCCATGCTCAGTGGTTCCTCCTTGCTGCGGCACCACCCGGGTCCGGATTAACGGGCCGTCGGGCGGCGGGGACGGGGCCAGCCTACCGACTCCGCCGCCCGGCTCGACGATCCGGACCCCACGCCGCCTGCTGCGACGCGGCCGAAGGCGCCGCCACGGGCGCTCTGACGGCCCGTGGGGGAAGGCGGTGTACGGAGGGGACCGTTGCCGCTTGGGACGCTCACCGGCGCCGCCGGGTTCCCTGGTAAGAGTGTGGTGAAGAACTGATCAGCTACCCGGATCGGCCGTTCGGGATCGGCCGCCCGGGATCAGCGGCTCGGACGGGCGCAGGCGGTCGGCTCGCCCGAGGCCAGCGTGGCGGTGATCACCAGCGTGCCGTCCTCGGGGTGGAAGTCCAGCGGCGCGGCCAGCCGGCGCATCGCGGCGATCAGCCCGGTGTTCGAGGCGTGCGTCACCGCGTACACCGAGCCCACGCCGGCCGCCCGGGCCGCCGTCGACAGCCGCCGCAGCAGCTCCGGCCCGAGCCCGCGCCGCTGCCAGGCGTCCTCGACCAGCACCGCCAGCTCCGCCTCGCCGCCGTCCCACATCAGGTGCCCGAGGGCGACGATCCGCCCGTCGGCGGCCGTCACGGCGAGGCTGTGGCCGTGCCGGGCGTCCAGCAGGTGGTCCAGGTAGCGGCCGGCGTCGCGGACCGGCCCGTGGTAGCGCAGCCGCAGCGAGGCGGGGGAGCAGCGGCCGTGCATCGCCAGGGCCTCGGCCCGGTCGGTCGGCCCGGCGGGGCGCAGCACCAGCTCCGTTCCGTCCACCGAGAGCAGGGACGGCACCTCCCGGCCCGGCTCGGCCGCGGCCCGCGACCGGTCGACCGGCGGGTGCGGGCGGGCGCTCCGGACCGGGCCCCCGATGAGCGCGGGCAGCCGGGTGGCCTGGCCGTCGGGCGCCGCGCACCTGCGGTCGGACCTGCGGAAAGGCCGGTGCCAGAGCCGTTCGGGGCGAGTGCGTGATGCCGTCATGCGGGCGACGCTACCGACGTCGCGCTTCCGGCCGGTTACGCGATCGTGAACGCACGAATGACCGGGTCGGCGGCGGGCCGGGGGCTGAAGCTCACCGGGCGGGACGGGTCGGCGGGACGGCTGATCGGGGCGTGGCCGCCGATCGCACGTGATCGGCGGCATCGGACACGCTCACGGATGGCGCAGAATCCGTGAGCGCCGGAGCCCCTTCGGATACGGATGGCTCGGCTTTCCGCCGAATCCCACCTCCTCCGAAGGGGCACCCATGTCCTTCCCGCTGTCCGGTTCGCTGTCTTCCACGAAGAAGTCCGCACTGGGCGCGGCATGCTGCGCACTGCTGCTGGTCGCGCCGCTCGCCCGCGCCCAGCCGGCCAGCGCCGCCGACGGTCCCAAGACGCCGCAGGAGGCCGCGGCCTGCAAGGGCGTCGTCTCCTCGCTGCTCGGCGGCTTCGGGTCGATGCTCGCGAACTCGGCGTGCGTCGTACGGCCGAGCGACGACTGAGCGGCTACCGCACGGGCGGTCCGCCGGGTGCCGGCGGGCCGCAGCCGGCACCCGGCCCCGGCCGGGGCGGACGGTTGGCCCGGGCGGGGCGGCCGGGGTCAGGGGTGGGGCGGCTCGTCGGGGAGGGTGAGGGTGGCGAGGGCGCCGCCGGCGGGGTGGTTGGCGAAGGTGAGGGTGGCGCCGATGACGCGGGCGTGGCCGGTGGCGATGGTGAGGCCGAGGCCGTGGCCGCGCCCGCGTTCGGGGGCGTTGGTGCGGAAGCGCTGGGGGCCGTGGTCGAGGAGGTCCTCGGGGTAGCCGGGGCCGTGGTCGCGGACGGTGATCCGGTGGCCGTCGACGTGGAGTTCGACCGGCGAGGTGCCGTGGCGGTGGGCGTTGAGCAGGAGGTTGCCGAGGATCCGGTCGAGGCGGCGGAGGTCGGTGCGGACCTGGCGGTCGGCGGCCACGGCCACGTCGACGTCCAGGCCGGTGAGGGTGACCGTCCGGCGGACCGCCCGTTCCAGCGGGACGGGGGCGAGGTCCGGGGTTTCGGCGTCCGCGTCGAGGCGGGAGACCTCCAGCAGGTCCTCGACCAGCGAGCGCAGGGCCTGCACCCGGTTCTGGACGAGTTGGGTGGGGCGGCCGGGCGGCAGCAGTTCGGCCGCGGTGACCAGACCGGTGAGCGGGGTGCGCAGCTCGTGGGCGACGTCCGCGGTGAAGCGCTGCTCGTCCTCCAGCCGGCGGTGCAGGGTACGGGACATCAGGTCGACGGCGGCGGCGAGGTCGGCGACCTCGTCCCGCCCGTCGACGAGCTCACCGATCCGGGTGTCCGTCCGCCCGGCGGCGATTCCGCGCGCGGCCGTCGCCGCGGTGCGCAGCCGGTGGCTGATCCGGTCGGCGACCAGTACGCCGGCCAGGACCGTGGTGAAGACCGCCGCGACGACGGTGATCAGGATGATCCGGTCGAGGTCGGCGATCGCCTGCCGGTCCTGGGTGAAGTCCACCCGGACCGAGAGCACCCCGGTCTGGACCGGTCGGGCCGCCCACATCGACTCACCCTGTGGACCGCCGGCGAGCAGCGAGCCCTCGCGGCCGTCGGCCGCGAGCGTGCGCAGCCCGGTGGGCAGCGCCGGGTCGTCCAGGGTGAACCGGTCGGTGACCTCGCCCCGCTTGTAGGTGTCCACGGCCGAGTTGAGGGCGGCGAGCGCGGCGGCGCGGGCCTGGTCCACGTGCTGACGGATCATCGCCTGGTGGACCAGTAGGCCGACGGCCACCGCCACCAGGACGGCGATGGCGGCGACGGCGGTGGCGATCTGACGGCGCAGGGTCATGCCGGACGCCGCAGCTTGTAGCCGAACCCGCGGACGGTCTCGATCCTGCCAGGGCCGATCTTGGCGCGCAGCCGCTGCACGTGGACGTCCACCACCCGGGTGTCGGCGCCCCAGTCGTAGTCCCAGACGCGTTCCAGCAGGGTGGAGCGCTCCAGCACGATGCCGGGCGCGGCGGTGAACTCCAGCAGCAGCCGCAACTCGGTGGGAGTGAGCGGGACGAGGCGGCCGTCGACGCGCACCTCCATGCTGTCGGTGTCCACCTGCATGCCGTCGAAGCTGCGCAGCGCCGGGGACGGCGCGGGGGCCGAGGAGGGGGACGGGGTGGCGGACGGCGGGGCCGCGGGGACGGCGGCGGGGCCGGCCGGCCCGGTGGGGGCCGCGGGTTCCTCGGGCAGCGCGGGCTCGGCCGCCGGGACCACCCGGACCCGGCGCAGCACGGTGCGGATCCGGGCGACCAGCACGGCGCTCTCGAAGGGCTTGACCACGTAGTCGTCCGCCCCGGCCTCCAGACCGGACACCACGTCGACCGGGTCGGTGCGCGCCGACATCATCAGGATCGGCAGCTGGCTCTCCTCCCGGATCCGGCGGCACAGGCCGACCCCGTCGAGGAGCGGCAGCATGACGTCCAGCAGGAGCAGGTCGGGGCGTACGGCGTGGAAGGCCTCCAGACCCTCCAGGCCGTCGGCCGCCGTGGTGACCGGGAAGCCGTAGCGCTCCAGGGCCATCCGGGTGGCCTCCCGGATCACCTCGTCGTCCTCGACGAGCAGGATGTGCGGGTGGGCGGGCGCGGCTGCGGGGTTCATGGCTTCGCTTCCGAGGGAGCCGAGGACGGGCGGACGGGGACCGGGACGCCGGCCTTGGGGGATGAGCCGACCACACCGGAGCCCGCGTCGGGTGCGGCGGGCTTCGGCACGACGGGGGCGTGGGCGCCGGGGGAGACGGCGGGGCCGGCGGTGGGGGTGCTGGTGGGCGTCTGTGCGCTGCCGTTCGCGGCTCCGCCGCCGGGGCCGGCGATCGGGCCGGTGTCCTCGACCTTCCGCTCCAGCAGGCCGAGCCGGACGCCGTCCCACTGGTAGTGGCTGCTGGTCCGGACGAACGCGCCGGTCGGCTCGTAGAGCCACAGGTCGGATCCGACGGTCGCGGCGCTGAACCCCTTCAGCACCTCGACCTGGAGGATCGGCAGCAGCCGGTCGTCGGCCAGCATGTAGACGTGCAGGACCACGGGTCCGGGGGTGGCGACGGCGACGACCAGTTCGTCCCGCCCGTCGCCGGTGAGGTCGCGGAACTGCGGGCTGCGGACCTCGCAGACGGGGCAGGAGTCCAGGGCGCGCCGCTCCTCCGGGCTCACCGTGGAGTCCTTGGCGAGGACGGCGCGGGTGTCGACCGTCCTGATGTCGCGCCCGGGCACGGTCACGTCCGGGACGGGCTGCGGTGGCGCCTGCGTGGCCGTTCCGGCCCCGGTGGCGGGTGGCCGTGGCGGCGGGGAGGCCGCCAGGTCGGGCCAGAGCGGCTGGGCCACCAGTGGCGGCGCCACCGGCTGGGCGGCGCCGTGGTCCTGCAGCCCGCCGGGGGTGGCGCGGCCGAGGGCCAGGGCCGCGAGCGCCACGAGGACGGCCAGGGCGGCGAGGGCCGCCACCGGCACGGCGACGGGCCGGCGGCGGGGTGAGGATGCTGCTGCCACGGTCGGTGCTCGTCCTCCTGGTCTGCGGCGATGCGCCGGTTCGTCCCCGCACCGGCCTCGGTGGTAGGTCGCGTGGACGGCGGTCGGTGGTTCCCGTACCGCCGTCCCGGCCGTCGGACCGTTTCGACCGTCGAACCGGCGCGACGGCCGGGACGGCCGACGGCGCGGCGGCTTCAGCCGGTCGCGCCGCCCGGACCGGCCAGGTCCGCCAGGACGATGATGTTGTCCGTCCAGTGCCCGTCCGAGCCGATCCGCCCGCCGCAGGTGATCAGCCGGAGGGTGGGTTCGGGAGTGTCACCGTAGACCGTTTCGGTCGGGAAGCGGTCCTTGGCGGCCTGGAGCAGCGTGCGGACCTTGAATTCCACGGTGCTGCCGTCCGCGCGCCGCACCTGGATCAGGTCGCCCGGCCGCAGCTTCGGTACGCCGTGGAAGACCGCCGGGCCGTGCGCGGTGTCGTAGTGCCCGATGAGGACGGCAGGGCCGGCCTCTCCGGGCGTCGGCCCGTTGCGGTACCAGCCGACCTCGCCGGCCCGGTCGGCGGCCGGCACCTCGACCGTCCCGTCGGGATTCAGCCCGAGGTTGGTCACCGGGGCGTCCACCCCGGCGGTTGGGATCAGGAGGCGGGTCGGGGCTGACGCGGCGAAGGGCTTCGGCGCGCCGGCCGGATTCCCGGTGCTCCCGGTGGTCCCCGTGCTTCCCGTGGTTCCGGGGCCTCCCGAGGGCGCGGCGGCCGGGTTGTCCGTACTGCCGTGCACCGAGGGCTCGACCCGCACCACCGGAGTGTGCTGGCCGGACAGTGCCACGGTGGTGCCCAGCACCAGGCAGGCCAGGCCCGCCGCACCGAAGGCGGTCCGGCGCAGCGTGCCCGGGCCGGGGGCGGCCTTGCGGCGCCGCCCCCGGCGGCCACCGCGCGGGAGGCCGTGGTGGGCCGGCCGGTCGGCACCGGGTGTGCTGTCGGGCTGCCCGCCGCCCGCCGGTGCCCCGGTGCCCACCGGGCCCCCGGCGCCGCCTCCCCGCCCGGTCAGGGGCGGGGAAACGGCGCCGGGGTACCCGGCGGACTCGGGGCCGGTGTCAGCCGCGCGCACCGGAGCGGCGGCGCAGCATCGCGAAGCCCAGCGCACCGGCGCCGACGGCCGCGACGGCCCCGCCACCGGCCAGCATCAGGCCGTTGCTGTCGGTCTCGCCGGATCCGTCCCCGGCCTGGGCCGCGCCCTTGGGCACCTCCCGGACCTGGGCCTTGCCGTCACTGGAGACCCCGGCGCCGTCACCGGCGGCGGGCTTCGCCGTGGGCGTGCCGCCGACGGCGGGCTTCGCCGCGGGGGCGCTACCGGCGTCCTTGCCCGCGACCGAGGGGGCGGCCGGGGCGGGCTGGGCCGGGCTGGGCGCCGCGGTCGGCGTGGCCGACACGACGGCACCCGCGCTCGGCGTGGCGGTCGGGGTCCCGTCGGCGAAGGCCTGCCCGCCGGTGACGACGGTCAGTAGCGCGCCCCCGGTCAGGGCGCAGACGGCCAGCACGCGGCGGGCGGGGGAGCGGTGGGTACGGCTCCTGCTCATACGGTGTTCTCCTTCGTCATGGACGCCGCCTGGCCGGGGTGGCCGGTGCGTCGTCAGCGACGTTAGGAGGCCCGTGTCGCGATCCCCGGCCGGTCGTGTCACGGCCGCCCATCGGCTGCGTAACGAACCCTGGGGCCCCGCTGCGCCCGGGGTGGCGGCGGCGGGGCCGGAGCGCTGGGAGGCCGGCCGGTTGACGCCGTGTCGGGCCGTAGGGGTAGCCCCCTCCCGGTCCTGGGGACCGCCCCCATGGCCCGGGGGCCGGGTGCCCGGCCAGACTGGCCGAGGTTCGAACGGCGTGGTGGCAGGCCCCCGTTCCGGGGTGGTGGTGTGCGCTGCGGGCGGACCGTCGGCCGACCCGCGCGACGCCGCACCGCGCACGTGATTCCGTCCCACCTCCAGCCGATCGGGGTCACCGATGACCAGCACCACGGCCGACACCGCGACCGTCCCCGTCGCGACGACCAGGAGGGGCGGGCGGGTCCGCTGGACCGTCGTCCTGCTGACCTCGCTCACGATCGTCGCCTACGCCGTGGGGACCTACGCCAGGGCCGGCCTGCCCATCGCCGCGTCGAAGGGCGGGCCGGCCGCCACCTACGCCGAGCGCCCGGTGGCCGTCCAGGTCACCTTCTACGTCCACATCGTGACGGCCTCACTGGCGCTGCTGGTGGGCCCGTTCCAGTTCTCCACCGCGCTGCGCCGCCGGTCCCCCGCCGTGCACCGCTGGACCGGCCGGGTCTACCTCCTCGCGGTCGCGGCCTCCCCGCCTACCGCCTCACCACCGCCCCGGACAGGCCCTAGCCGATGCGGGTGGGGGTGTCGAGCAGGGGGTGGCCGGTGGTGGTGAGGAGGGCGGTGAGGTCGGTGGGGCTGAGGGTGTGGGGCGCGCGGAGGTAGAGCTCGTCGACGGTGGTGTCGGGGAGGGGGTGGGGCTGGAGGGAGAGGATGGCGACGTGCCGGTCGGCGAGGGCGGTGTGGACGCGGGCCAGGTCGGCGGGGGAGCTGCGGGCGGCGGTGCGGACGCGCCACAGGGTGGTCGGCGGCGCGGGGGCGTGGGGGTGGTGGCGCTGGGACCACCAGGTGTGGAACAGGGCGGTGGCGAGGAGGACGAGGGCGGAGGCGGCGAGGACCACCGGGCCGTCGGGGCCGTTGACGACGATCTTGGCGACCAGGTCGGCCGCGGTGACCGAGACGAAGACGGCGGCGAGTTCGACGGAGTCGCGGCGCCAGCGGTGGGTTCTGGCGCCGCGCCGTCGGGCCCGGGGGAGGGTGGGCGTCGGTTGCGGCGTCTGGTGCTCCGGGTGCTCGGTGTGCTCCATGACAGCACCTTGCCCGTGCGGTGTTTCCGCTCCACGAACCCGCCGTGACCTGGTGGTTAAGGTCTTCGGGCCCGCGTTACGGCTGCAGCTCCGCGGCCGTCGCCTTGACCTCGGCGAGCAGGAGTTCCAGGTCGGCCTCGGTGGTGTCGGCGTTGAGCAGGCAGGCCCGGAGCATCTCGCGCTCGCCGAGGCGAGCCCCGGTGACGAAGACCCGGCCACGCCGCTGGACGGCGACCGGGAGCTCGCGGTTGAGGGCGTCGAGGGCGGCCTCGTCGTGCCCGGGGGTGCGGTGGCGGAACGCGACGATGGAGGTCTGCACCTCGGCCAGCAGCTCCAACTCGGCGTCGGCCTCGATCAGTTCGCCGAGGCGGCGGGCCAGGGCGGTGCAGCGGGCGATGTCGCGGGCGATGCCGTCGCGGCCCTTGTGGGCGATGGTGGCCCAGACCTTGAGCGCGCGGAACGGGCGGGTCTGCTCGGTGCCGTACTCGGAGAACCAGCCGAGCGCGCCGGCCGCCTCGTCGCGCAGGTAGGACGGGACGAGGCTGAAGGTGCCGCGCAGCTCCTCGGTGTCGCGCACCAGCGCGCAGCCGCAGTCGACCGGGACGCCCAGCCACTTGTGCGGGTCGAGGGCGAGGGAGTCGGCGCGCTCCAGACCCGCGTAGCGGTGGGCGATGGCCGGGTCGAGGACGCCGAAGGCCCCGTACGCGCCGTCGACGTGCAGCCACAGGCGCTGCTCGGCGCAGAGGTCGGCGATCGGGCCGAAGTCGTCGACCGTGCCGGTGCCGACGGTGCCGGCCGAGGCGACGACCAGGAAGGGCAGCAGTCCGGCGGCCCGGTCGCGCTCGACGGCGGCCCGCAGCCCGGCGGGGTCGAGGCGTCCGTCGGGGCCGGTGGCGACGGTGCGCAGGTGCCGGCTGCCGAGGCCGAGGAGCTCGACGGCCTTGCGGACGCAGGAGTGGGTCTCACCGGTGACGTAGCCGACCAGCGGCGGCAGGCCGGCCAGGCCGTCCTCGCGGACGTCCCACCCGGCCCGGCGGGCGGCGCGGTTCCGGGCGGCGGCCAGGCAGACGATGGTGGCCATCGAGGTGCCGGAGGTGAGCAGCCCGCCGCCGGCCGGGTGCGGGAAGCCCACCAGTTCGGCGATCCAGCGGACCACGGCGCGCTCCAGGTGGACATCGGCGTGGTCGCCGCCGGCCGAGCTGGGGTTCATCGCGGAGGCGGCGAGGGTGGCGAGGACTCCGGCGGGGGCGGGGGCGGAGTTGACCCAGCCGAAGAAGCGGGGGTGGCCGTTGCCCATCGGGTGGGGCAGGACGTCCCGCCCGATGGCGGTGAGGAGGTCGGCGAGCGGGCGGCCGTCGGCGGGCAGCGGCGCGTCGAGCAGGGCGTTGCGGGCGGCGGCGTCCATCGGCTGCCAGACCGGGCGCCCGGGCAGTTCGGCGAGGTAGTCGGAGACGAGGTCGGCGGCGGTGTGCGCGGCGGCGCGGAAGTCCTCGGTGGTCATGAAGGCGGTTCTCCAGGGGGCGGGGGAGGCGCGGCGTCCTCGGCGCACCCTGATCCGCCCGATCCTACGGAGAGGGCCCGCGCCGTGCGGCGCGGGCCCTCCAGGTGAGACGGCGGCTCGGTCCGGGTCGGACGGTGAGCAGTCCGGGTCGGACGGCCGGGTCAGTCCAGCGAGCTGGACAGGCCACTGGCGGAGCGGCAGTAGCCCTGCATCTCCTTGTTGCCGATCTTGGCGCAGAGCCGCCCGGCCGCGCCGCCGTCGGTGTAGTTGACCGTGTAGTAGCTGACCAGGCCCTCGGCACAGGCCTTGCGCTGCCAGCCGTCGGCGGCGGTGGCGCACTGCTGGGCGGCCCAGTCCTCGCGGTCGAGGTTGTACTTCATCGTCCGGGAGCCGACGCCGCGGCTGCAGTCGACCGCCCCGCCGTTGGCCTTGCCGTTGAGGCACCACTTGAGGGCGTCGGCGTAGACCTCGGGGTGGTTCGGGTAGTCGTGCGAGGAGAGGTAGAAGGTCGGGGCGTAGAAGTAGCACGCGGACTGGAACAGGGACGGCTGGTCCTTGCACGGGTACAGCGGGTCCTGGGCGAGCTTGTCGGCGGGCAGGTTCGCCTTGGCCTTCTCGTCCTCCTCGTCCGGGCCGAAGAGCTGCATGAACAGCCCCTCGGAGCAGCGGATCCGGTTCTGGTCGCTGGGGAACTTGTTGCACAGCTCGCGCGCCTTGGCGACGTCCTGCTTGGCGACGAACATGGTGCCGTGGCCGACGCCGTGGATGCACGGGCCGGCGTTCTTGGGCGCGCAGAGCTTGAGCAGGTCCACCTCGGGCTGGGCGGAGGCGTTGAGCATCTCCTCGACCGCGCCGTGCAGGTAGCCGGCCGCGCAGGTCTCGTGGGGGAAGGAGATGACCTTCTGGAAGTCCTCGTTGAAGCGCTTGACCGCCGCGTGGCCGAGCTCGTGCGCGATCGGGTGGCAGAAGCGCACGGTGTACGGCTTCTCCTTGGTGATCCTGTCGAGGTCGGCGAGCGCGACGCCGGGGTCGGTGGCGTCCATCTCGGCCATCAGCTTGTTGCGCAGCGTCGAGCGGGTCCACACCGCCGGGTCGCCGGTCGGGGTGGCGCCCGCGGCCGCCGGCGCGACGGCGGGGGCGGCGCCGGTGGTCGCGGCGCCGGCCGGGGTCGTCGCCGCGGTGGCCGCGGGCGACCAGTCGGTGACGGCGACCGACCCGAGGCCCAGGACGCCCAGGAGCAGGGCGGTGAGAATCGCGAATAGTCGCGGCTGCATGAGGTGATCCCCCGGCGGATCGAGGTGGACGGTTCGCTCCCATCCTGACGGGACGGTGGCGGGAATCCGCGTTTTCGCCCGCCATTCGGGAGGTGTCGGCGACGCTATCGCACGGTCCGACGCCCGGGCGCGGCGGGTTGGTTCCGGAAGATCACCCGAACGGCGTAGCGGCGCCGGGCCGCCGCGCCGTCCGGGGAGTGCCGCGAAGTACCGGGGCGACCGTCAGAGATCCAGCGTCACCTGGTACTCCGTCAGCCAGGTGTCCAGGTCGAGCGCGAGGTCGACGGCCAGCCGGACGGACTGCGGGTCGGTGTCCGGGGAGAGCGCGTCGGCCAGGCGCCGCCGGTCGAGCAGGTCGAGCGCCGGGGACGTCCGCTGGGCGGCGAGCTGGGCGAGTTCGGCCTGCAGCAGCGCCGGGTAGTGCGGGTCCGCGGTGACCGGGTACGGGCTCTTCACCCGGTCGGCGACGGCGTCCGGCAGCATGTCCCGGACGGCGGCGCGCAGCAGGCTCTTCTCCCGGCCGTCGAAGTGCTTCATCGCCCACGGGGTGTTGAAGACGTACTGGACCAGCCGGTGGTCGCAGAACGGCACCCGCACCTCCAGGCCGTTGGCCATGCTCATCCGGTCCTTGCGGTCGAGCAGGATGCAGACGAAGCGGGTCAGGTGGAGGTACGAGATCTCGCGCATCCGCCGTTCCAGCGGGTCGGCGTCCGGCAGGTGCGGGACTTCGGCGAGCGCCTCGTGGTAGCGGGCCCGCCGGTAGCCCGCCAGGTCGAGCCTGCCGAGCAGGCCGGCGTCGAGGATCTGTTCCCGTGGGCCGGCGCCCTCGCCGCCGATGCCGGTCAGCGAGACCGCCCAGGGGAAGTCGTCGGCGGCGATCGCCCGCGGGTCGTGGAACCAGCGGTAGCCGCCGAACAGCTCGTCCGCGGACTCGCCCGACAGGGCGACGGTGGACTGGCGGCGCACGCCCCGGAAGAGCAGCAGCAGCGAGATGTCCATGTCGCCGATACCGCCGGGCAGGTCCCGGGCGCGCAGGACGGTGGCGCGCTGGGCGAGGTCGCCGAGCTCGGCGGAGTCCAGTTCGATCACGGTGTGGTCGGCGCCGACGTGCTCGGCGAGCAGCCGGGCGTACGGGCCGTCCTGGGTCGGCCGGACCGCGTCGGCGTGGAAGTTCTCGCTCTGGCCGGTGAAGTCGACGGCGAAGGAGCGCACCGGACCGGCGCCCGCGTCGCGCAGCACCCGGGCGGCGAGGGCGGTGACGGCGCTGGAGTCCAGGCCGCCGGAGAGCAGGGAGCAGAGCGGGACGTCCGCGTCGAGCTGGCGGTGGACGATGTCCTCCAGCAGGGCCCGGACGGTGGCGACGGTGGCCTCCAGGGTGTCGGTGTGCTCGCGCGCCTCCAGCGCCCAGTAGCGGCGCATCGACAGGCCCTCGCGGCGGACCCGGACGACGTGCCCGGGCCGGACCTCGGCGATGCCCCGGTAGGGGGTGACCCCCGGGGTACGGCTGTAGGAGAACAGTTCGCGCAGCCCGTCCAGGTCGACCACCGGGCGCACCGCGGGGTGGGCGAGGATGGCCTTCACCTCGGAGCCGAAGATCACGCCGTCCGGGGTGGGGTGGTAGTGCAGGGGCTTGACGCCCATCCGGTCGCGGACCAGCAGCAGCTCCTCGCTGCGGGCGTCCCAGATCGCGAAGGCGAACATGCCGTTCAGCCGCTCGGCCAGCTGCTCGCCCCACTCCAGGTAGGCGTGCAGGACGACCTCGGTGTCGCTGCGGGTGCGGAAGCGGTGGCCGACCGCCTCCAGTTCCGCGCGCAGCTCGCGGTGGTTGTAGACCTCGCCGCTGTAGGTGAGCGCGGCCAGCAGCCGGCCGTCGTGTTCGACGGTCATCGGCTGGACGCCGCCCTTGACGTCGATCACCGCGAGGCGGCGGTGGCCGAGGGCGGCGTGTTGCTCCAGGTGGACGCCGCCGGCGTCCGGGCCGCGGCAGATCTGGGTGGCCGTCATCGCGTCGAGGACGGCGCGTTCGGCGGTGAGGTCGCGGTCGTAGGCGACCCATCCGGTGATCCCGCACATCAGCAAGCCTCCGGTCTTCCGCTACGTATGCGGAAAGTCACGCTACGTGTGGAGGGGCGCGGCTACAAGGGTGCGGCGGGAAGGGGGCGCGAGAGGTCGGGGAGGCGCGAGTGGCTGATCGTGTGAACTGAAAGTCGTAAAGTCTGCCCGAATCCGGGCAGGATCTTTGAGTCCGGCGGCCGATGCGGCCTAGGCTCCTGTCTCGTGCCGAGCTCACCCCACCCTCACGACGACCTCCTCGCCCACCTCACCCGGACCAGCCCGCTCGGGCCCCGGGAGGCGGCGCGGGTCGTGGCAGAGGTGCTGGCGTACTTCTCCGAGACCACCGAGGAGTACGTCCGCCGCCGCCACGGCGAGCTCCAGGCACGCGGACTGACGAACGAACGGATCTTCGCCCGGCTCGCCGAGGAACTCCCCGCCCGCCGCGTCGCGGCGCCCGGGCTCTCGGCCCGCCAGCTGCGCCGGATCGTCTACGGCTGAGCGCCGTCGGCGGGTCCGCCCCGCAGGTGCCAGGACGCACGAACAGCCGTCGAGCATTCACCAAGAGGAGCCCACGCATGTGCGGAATCGTGGCCTACATCGGCCCCAAGGACGCGACCCCCTTCCTGCTGGAGGGCCTGGCCCGGCTGGAGTACCGCGGCTACGACTCGGCCGGCGTCGCCGTCACCGGGCGCACCGGCGGGCTCAAGGTCCGCAAGGTCAAGGGCCGGGTCGCCGACCTGGCCGCCGCCGTCCCGGCCCGGTTCAAGGGCGGGATCGGCATCGGGCACACCCGCTGGGCCACCCACGGCGTCCCCAGCGACGCCAACGCCCACCCGCACCTGGACGGCGCCGAGCGGATCGCCGTCGTCCACAACGGCATCATCGAGAACGCCGACGAACTGCGCGCCAAGCTCACCGCCGACGGCGCCGTCTTCCGCTCCGAGACCGACACCGAGGTGCTCTCCCACCTGATCGCCGCGCACGCCGTCGAGGGCGTGGAGCTGGAGGACGCCGTGCGCGCCGCGCTCGGCAAGGTGGTCGGCACCTACGGCATCGCCGTGCTCGACGCCGAACAGCCGGACCGGATCGTGGTCGCCCGCAACGGCAGCCCGATCGTGCTCGGCCTCGGCGAGAAGGAGATGTTCGTCGCCTCCGACGTGTCCGCCCTCGTCCGCTACACCCGCCAGGTCGTCCACCTGGAGGACGGCGAGCTGGCCACCGTCCGCGCCGACGGCTTCCGCACCTTCACCGCCGACGCCCGCACCACGCACCGCCAGCCGTCCACCGTGGACTGGGAGATCGACTCCTACGACACCGGCGGCTACGAGCACTTCCTGCTCAAGGAGATCCACGAGCAGCCCGGCTCGGTCGAGCGCACGCTCAGCGGCCGGCTCGACGAGCGTTTCGCCACCGCCCACCTCGGCGGCCTCAACCTGGACGCCCGCGAACTGCGCGAGATCCGGCGGGTGAAGATCCTCGGCTGCGGATCCGCGTACTACGCCGGTGAGATGGGCGCCCAGCTGATCGAGGAGCTCTCCCGCATCCCCGCGCACAGCGAGCCCGCCTCCGAGTTCCGCTACCGCAACCCGGTGATCGAGGCGGACACCCTGTACATCGCGGTCAGCCAGTCCGGCGAGACCTACGACACGCTGGCCGCCGTCCAGGAGATCAAGCGCAAGGGCGGCCGGGTGCTCGGCGTCGTCAACACCGTGGGCAGCGCCATCGCCCGCGAGTGCGACGGCGGCATCTACCTGCACGCCGGGCCGGAGATCTCCGTCGCCTCCACCAAGGCCTTCACCTCCACCGTGGTCGCCTTCGCGCTGCTGGCCCTGCACTTCGGCCGCATCCACGACCTCTCGCCCGCCGACGGCCGCCGGATCGTCGCGGCCCTGAAGGCCCTGCCGGAGCAGATCCGCGAGGTCCTCGCGCAGGGCGACGCCATCGCCGAACTCGCCGCCCAGTACGCCGAGTCGGCGGGCATGATGTTCATCGGCCGGGTCCGCGGCTACCCGGTCGCCCGGGAGGGCGCGCAGAAGCTCAAGGAGATCTCCTACGTGCACGCCGAGGCCTACCCGGCGAGCGAGCTGAAGCACGGGCCGCTGGCGCTGATCAGCCCCGAACTGCCCACCGTCGCCCTGGTGCCGGACGACGAACTGCTCGACAAGAACCTCACCACGCTCGGCGAGATCAAGGCCCGCTCCGGCCGGGTCATCGCCATCGGCCACCGCCGCCCCGAGGACAAGCTCGCCGACCACTGCATCCTCGTCCCCAAGAGCGAGCCCGAGCTCGACCCGCTGCTCCTCAACATCCCGCTCCAACTCCTCGCCTACCACGCCGCCCTGGCCCTCAAGCGTGACGTCGACAAGCCGCGCAACCTGGCGAAGAGCGTGACGGTGGAGTAAGACTGACCGGCACATGGTGGGTCTAAGCCGCCCGCCGCAAAGCCGCGGCGGCGCCGCCCGGGAGGTCCGGGCGGCGCCGCCTGCGTCACGTGGCGGCCGTCAGCGCGCCGTCTGCGGGACGCGCTGGGCCGGGACGGTGCGCCCGGTCGGGCGGGCGGCGGCCGGGGCGGCGCCCAGGGCGGTGCCCCGGGTCTCCTCGGCCCACAGCACGCACACCAGCAGGCCGACCAGGGTGGTGCCGGCGGCGATGAGCATGGTGGGGCCGGTGCCGAGCCCGGTCAGGGAGAGCGGCAGCAGATAGGTGCCGACGGCCGCGCCGATCCGGCTCACCGAGGTCGCCACCCCCACCGCGGTCGCCCGGATCTCGGTGGGGAAGAGCTCGTTGGGGTAGGTCCAGTCGAGGACGTTGGGCCCGCCGCACAGGAAGGCGTACGCGCACAGCGCGGTCAGGGCGACGGCGGCCGGGGCGGTGGGCCACACGCCCAGCAGCGCCAGCGGGACGGCCATCAGGGCGAAGGACCAGATGATGACGGGGCGTCGGCCGCGGGTGTCGATCAGGCGCAGGGCCGGGTAGCAGCCGAGCAGGAAGACGAGGCTGATCAGCCCGGTGCCCAGGGTCTCCAGCACGGTGCCGCCCGGCATGCCGAAGGAGGAGAGGATCTGCGGGCCGAAGGTCAGCATCGCGAACAGCGGGCCGACCTGGCAGAGGAAGAACAGGCCGCAGAACAGGGTGCGGCGCCGGTAGGGCTGGGTCATCAGCAGGCGCAGCCCGCCGGGGCGGCCGCGCTCGGCCGGGTCGGGCATCAGCTCGCGGCCGTCCACCCGCACGCCGAGGTGCTTCTCGACCACGCGCACCGCGTCGCCGACCCGTCCGTTGGCGGCCAGCCAGCGCGGGGACTCCGGCGAGCCGCGGCGGATCACCAGGAAGACCACGCACAGCACCGTGGAACTCGCGAGCATCCACCGCCAGCTGCCGGGCCCGGCCAGCTCCAGGAACGCGTAGCCCACCACGTAGGCGAGCACGGAGCCGGCGTACCAGGCGACGATCTGCTGGCCGAGCAGCCGCCCGCGCTGCTTGGCGGGCAGCCACTCGGCGAGCAGGGACGTGGCGATCGGGTAGTCGGCGGCCACGGCCATGCCGAGCACGAAGCGCAGCACGGCGATCGCCCACACCGTGTCGACCCAGAAGGAGAGCACCGAGCAGGCGACCATCACGAGCAGGTCGGCGGTGTACATCACCTCCCGGCCGATCCGGTCGGTCAGCACGCCGAAGAGCGCGCCGCCGACGAACATGCCCACCAGGGCGGCGGCGCCGATCAGGCTGACCTCCGCGGTGGACAGGCCGAGGTCCGGGCGCATCCCGATCAGGGCGACGCCGACGATGCTCAGGATGTAGCCGTCGAGCAGCGGCCCACCGGAACAGGCCAGGGCCAGTCTGCGGTGGAAGGCGGTATACGGGGCGTTGTCGATGGTCTGGGACATGTGCTGGGGTCCTCCGGAGCGTACGGCGGCGGGAGGACCCGCTCACCGTGCGCCGGGTAGACGGCAGGGAAGGCGCCGTCCGTGGGACGACGCCATCACCCGGTCACACCGGGCGACCGTCCACGGTTGCCCGGTACGCGTGGGCCGCCACCGGGCCGAAGGTCGGTCGGATTCACGACCAAGGTCCCGAAGCGGACAGGCCCTCGGACCGTGTCGCCACCCCGCCCGCCCAGTCCTGCCGGGCCCTGTCGCCGCCCGGGTGCCCGTCCGCCCGCCGGGCGTGACCCTTCTCACCCGAGGGCCCCCGGGCGCCCCGATCGTGTGGCCGGCGTCACAATCGGGGCCGCGGCGCCCGCGTCCCGCTCCGGGCCCGCGCCCCGGCGTCAGGGCGTCAGGACGATCTTGCCGCTGACGGTGCCGGACTCCGCCAGCCGCAGGGCCTCGGCGGCCCGGGCGAGCGGGATCCGGGCGGCGATGCGGGCGGTGACGTCGCCGCGGTCGACGGCGGCGAACACCTGGGTGAGGTCGGAGCGCAGGCGCGCGCGGAACCGGTCCCGGCCGAGGGCGCGGCCGGCCCAGATGTTGTAGAAGCAGGCGCGGCGGCCGTTCGGCAGGGTGTTCCAGAGCCAGGTGCGGGCGAGGATCTTCAGCACGGGCCACTGCTTGGAGCCGTCGTCGTCGCGGGTGGACGCGCTGCCGTAGGCGACGAGCGTGCCGCCGGGGGCGAGCAGGTGCCAGGAGTCGATCACGCTGCGCCCGCCGACGTGGTCGAAGACGGCGTCCACCCCGCCGGGCGCCAGCTCCCGGACCCGGGCCGCCACGTCCGCGGTGCGGTAGTCGACCGGGACCACGCCGAGCTCCCGCAGGGCCTCGTGGTGCCGGGCGGACGCCGTGCCGATCACCTGCACGCCGGCCGCCCGCGCCAGCTGGACCAGGACGGATCCCACCCCGCCACTCGCGCCGTGCACCAGGATGCGCTGCCCGGCGCGGACCCGGGCCCGGCCGTGCAGCATCTGCCAGGCCGTGATGCCGTTGACCACCACGGTCTCCGCCGCTTCGGCGGTGAGGCCGTCCGGGACGGGCACGGCGTCCTCGGCGTCGACCAGGACGTGGCTGGCCCACCCGCCGACCTTCACCAGCGCTGCCACCCGCTGCCCGACCAGACCCGGGTCGACGCCCTCGCCGGTGGCCAGCACCCGGCCCACCAGGTCGTAGCCGGGAACGAACGGGAACGGCGGCTGGTCGTAGTACCGCCCGCGGCGCATCTGCTGCTCGGCGAACGAGACGCCGCTCGCCTCCATGGCGATCACGAGCTGCCCCCGGCCGGCCGTCGGCACGGCTCCGTGGCGGATCTCCAGGCCCTCCGGGGTCACGATGCCGGGCAGGACGACCTCGACCAGGCGTGCGCTGTCCATGACGCGCTCCTTTTCCGTAGATGGTGTCGCTTCAGTTAGAAGTTATAACCGTCAGGGCGAGTGAGGGTCAAGAGGGAGAGTGATAACCTCTAACGAGACGTTGATGGTGTAGTCGTGAGGGCTGGAGGCGGGCGTGGCCGCGTCGGACGCGAGGACTCCCCGGGAGCGCTACCGCGCCCAGGTGCGGGAAGAGGTCAGGAAGCACGCCTGGGAGCAGATCGCCACGGCGGGGGCCTCGGCCCTGTCCCTCAACGCCATCGCCAAACAGATGGGCCTGAGCGGCCCGGCCCTCTACCGGTACTTCGCCAGTCGCGACGAGCTGATCACCGAGCTCGTCACGGACGCCTACCGCAGCCTCGCCGACACCTTCCGGGCCCGCGCCGCGGCCGGCACCGACCTGGCCGGACTGGTGGACACCCTGCGCCGGTGGGCCCTGGACGACCCCCAGCGCTACTTCCTCGTCTACGGGACCCCGGTGCCCGGCTACCACGCGCCCCAGGAGACCACCCGGATCTCCGGCGAGATCATGGCCGTCATCCTCGACGCCTGCGCCGCCGAGGAGCCGGCCGACGAGTCACCCGGCGCGCCGCCGTCCCCGCTCGACGCCCACCTCGCCGAACACCGGGCCTGGGCCGGACAGCACCCGGCCCCGCCGTCGGCACTCCGCCTGGCCCTCGCCTTCTGGACCCGCCTGCACGGCGTGCTCTCGCTCGAACTCGCGGGCCACTTCACCGGCATGGGGCTCGATCCCGCCGAGCTCTACGCCGCCGAGGCCCGCTCCCTCACCGGTCGCTGACGGCACGACGCGGGCCTGCCGTGCCCGCCCGGGAACTCGGCCCCGGGCGGGCACGGCAGGCGTTTCGTCACGCGTCGGAGTAGCTGAGGTCGCCCACCGTCCAACTGCTCACGTCGCCGATGGCGATGCGGTACATGCCGCCGGTGTGGGGAAGCCCGAAGTCGCCCTGCAGGATCCTCGCCCGGTGGAGGTGCAGGTGCGTGGGCCGGGTGGGTGCCACGGCGGAGGACGGGGCGAAGAGGGCGGCGAAGGGCTTCAAGTGCTGCGAGGTGTGCAGGACTTCCGACACCCGCTCGAACCAGAGGGCCATCGGCGCGAGCCTGCCGGTGATGACCGCTCCGGGTACCACCACGGTCAAGGACATCTGGTTGCTGTGCTCGGACTCCACCATGGCGGCGATGTCAACGAGGAGCTCATCAGAGTTCGACATGCCCCCAGACTATTGCGCCACCGGCGGCTTCGGGGGCCGCGCGTACGGTACGGTCCGCTGGACCTCCGCCGGGCGTCCGCCCGACGCCGCGTCGGACGTCCGGCGCAGACCGTGCGCATGGTCGCGCGCACGGCCGGCGCCTGGTGCCGGGGCCCGGGCCCTGGTGTCCCGGGGGGAACCCCGGGTCAGAGCTTCCACATCTCGGCGTAGGGCGGGATGAGCCGCTCCTGCCGGGAGCCGAAGTCGACGAGGACCGCGATGTCGCTGCCGTCCTCGACGTCGACGACCCGGCCGAGGCCGTGCTTGTCGTGGGTGACCCGGTCGCCCACGGCGAACCGTTTGCGCGGCACGTCGACCGGGGCTTTGAAGGGACTGGTGGGCAGGTGGCGCCGGACTGCCGGTGATTTCGTCATCCCGATCAGTATGCTCCGAAAAACCGTGGAGCGGACCCTTCCGGAGCGCCGGAAGCCCGCCGGGGTGGCGGCGCACCGCCAACCGGCCCGCGCCCGGGTGGCCCACCCGGCCGGAAAAATTCTCCGCCCGGCCCGCGCCTGCCGCGGTCGCGCCAACTGCCCTGGGGCCGCCGCCCGTTGCCGACCGCTCCGGCGGGGCGGCGCCACCCGTGGGGGTGGGGTCCTGGAAACCTGATGCGGAATATCCACCGCGGGGAGCCCGGGCCTGCTACAGTCGATTTAGTTGCAGTAGTGGTTCCCATGAACTTTGTGTGCGCCTGCTGATGTATTGCAGGCGCATTTTTTGTTTTCCGGCTTTTCCCCGGCGGGTGCTCATCGCGGCGACTCGAAGTCCGCATGGTGCGGACCTCGTACAGTCTCTCGAAGGAGATTTTTTTATGGCTACTGGTACCGTGAAGTGGTTCAACGCGGAAAAGGGCTTCGGCTTCATCGAGCAGGAGGACGGCGGCGCTGACGTCTTCGCCCACTACTCGAACATCAACGCCAGCGGTTTCCGCGAGCTGCTCGAGGGCCAGAAGGTCGAGTTCGACGTCACGCAGGGCCAGAAGGGCCCGCAGGCGGAGAACATTCGCCCGCTGTAGTAGGTCTATGCCACGGCACTCGCCATGGCAGCGAGGGGCCCGCACCGCGCACACGCCCGGTGCGGGCCTTTCGGCCGTACCACCCCACCCCCGCCTCCGGCGGCCCCAGGCCGCTCCGGTGGCTCCGGCCCCGCGGTCCGCCGCCGGCCGCCGTTTCCGTGTGAGCCGCACTGCGCCGCCTGTGGACCGGTGCCCGCCCATCGGGCGGCTGCGCCGTCCAGGCCCCGCCCGGCCGCACCGCCCGAGCCCCGCCCGGCACATTCTCCGGCCCGTTTCTTGCGATCTCCGCGCGTCCGCGCAGTGGAGCCTCCCTCGCGACGTGCCGTCTCGAGGAAGGTTCCGTATGAACCGCCCCAATCGTCCCTCGCACCGCACCTCCCCCCGCCGATCCGCCGCTTCCGGCAGGGGTCAGGCGCGCCCCGCCCAGCGGGAGTTCGAACTCCCGGTCAGCTCCACCCCGGCCCTGCCCGCCGTCGAGTCGTTCGACGAACTGGACATGCCCGTGGCCCTGTTGAGGGTGCTGGCCCGCCAGGGCGTCACCTCGCCGTTCCCCATCCAGGCCACCACGCTGCCGAACTCGCTCGCCGGCCGTGACGTGCTCGGCCGGGGCCGGACCGGCTCCGGCAAGACCATCGCCTTCGGCCTGGCAGTCCTGGCCCGTACCGCCGCCCGTACCGCGGGTGGCAAGGCCGCCCCGGGCAGCCCGCTGGCCCTGGTGCTGGTCCCCACCCGGGAGCTCGCGCAGCAGGTCACCGAGGCGCTCACCCCCTACGCGCACGCCGTACGGCTGCGGATGGCGACCGTGGTGGGCGGCGTGTCGATCGGCCGCCAGGGCCAGGTGCTGAACCGGGGCGCCGAGGTCGTGGTGGCCACCCCCGGCCGGTTGAAGGACCTGATCCAGCGCGGCCACTGCCGACTGGACGACGTCAGTGTCGCGGTCCTGGACGAGGCCGACCAGATGGCGGACCTGGGCTTCCTGCCGCAGGTCACCGAACTGCTCGACCAGGTCTCCGCCGACTGCCAGACGCTGCTCTTCTCCGCGACCCTGGACCGCAACGTCGACCGGCTGGTGCACCGCTTCCTCAAGGACCCGGTCACCCACTCGGTGGATCCGTCGGCCGTCGCGGTCACCACCATGGAGCACCACGTGCTGCATGTGCAGAACTACGACAAGAACGAGGTGATCGCCCGGATCGCCGCCCGCGACGGCGGGGTGATCATGTTCACCGACACCCGGGACCGGGCGGACGGGCTGGTCGAGGCCCTGCTCGCGAACGGGGTGAAGGCGGCCGCCCTGCACGGCGGCAAGTCCCAGCCCCAGCGCACCCGCACCCTGGAGCAGTTCCGCACCGGTGAGGTCACCGCGCTCATCGCGACCAACGTCGCCGCCCGGGGCATCCACATCGACGGCCTCGACCTGGTCGTCAACCTGGATCCGCCGATCGACCACAAGGATTACCTGCACCGCGGCGGCCGCACCGCCCGGGCCGGCGAGTCCGGGACCGTCGTCACCCTCGTGCTGCCCAGCCAGCGCCGCCAGATGGCCCGTCTGGCGGCCACCGCGGGCCTCGCCCCCACCGCCACCCGGATCCACTCCGGCGACGACGAACTCGCCCGGCTCACGGGCGCCCGCGTGCCCACCGGCATCCCGGTCTCGATCCCCGACCCCGTCATCGAGCGCCCCCGCCGCCGCCCCAACTCCGCTGCCGGCGGCCGCCGCCGGCCCGCCGCCGCCTCCGGTGCCCGCCACCCGCGCCCGGCGCGGTCCGCCGGCCGGAGCTGATCGGGCGGCTCGGCGGAGGCGTCTTGGCCCGGTCCGGCCCCGCGCTGTCGACAGCGCGGGGCCGGACGCGTGCTCAGGACCGCTTGGGCGGCAGCACGGCCAGGGCGAGGAGGATCACCAGGACGCCGCCGCAGGCGTTCCAGAAACCGTTCTCCAGGTCGCCGATGCCGAGCGAGCGCGGCGACAGCTCGCGGCCCTTCTGGTAGACCCAGAGCACGCCGGTGACCACCGCGACCACGCCGGCCAGGAGCAGGCCCGGGCGGGACCGCACCAGCAGCGCCAGGACCGCGATCGCCGCGGCGACGGCCAGGAGCAGGAACATCGACATGCCGGTCGAGGTGGTGCGGGTGGGCGACATGCCCCGGAACAGGTCGGCGACCGGCACGGACCTCGGATCGCTCTTCGCGTACCAGGGCTGAAACGAGCTGAGCACCAGCCCGGCCGCGCCGGCCAGGGCCAACAAGCTTGCTAGGACGGTTCGCATGGGACGGGACCCCCAGTTTCCTCTTGGTCGTGTCTCTCTTGTCGGCCGATCATCATCCTGATCGGCGCCCCCGCCTGGAGCATGCCATGTCAGGCCCGCCGATCGGTGCCCAACGGTCGGATCAGCGCCACGAGTTGGACGGCGTCCGGTCGTCGGTTGCCGGCGTCCGGCGGGCGCGGAGCCGTCGGGTCAGAAGATCGAGCAGCCGGAGAGGGTGGTGAGGGTGTCCAGGGCGGTGACGGCCGCGACCGAGTTGCCGGCCTGGTCCAGGCGGGGGCCCCAGGCGCAGACCGCGGCCCGCCCGGGCAGTATGGCGAGGACGCCGCCGCCCACGCCGCTCTTGCCCGGCAGCCCGACCCGGAAGGCGAACTCGCCCGCCGCGTCGTAGGTGCCGCAGGTGAGCAGCACGGCGTTGACGCGCTTGGCCTCGCTGCGCGACATCAGCCGGGTGCCGTCGGCGCGCACCCCGTACCGGGCCAGGAAGGAGCCGGCGAGGACCAGGTCCCGGCAGCTGGCGGACACCGCGCAGTGCGCGTAGTAGTGGTCGAGGACGGTCTCGACCGGGTTCTCCAGGTTGCCGTGGCTGGCGATGAAGTGGGCCAGGGCGGCGTTGCGGTGGCCGTGGTCGGCCTCGGACGCGGCCACGACCGGATCGGTGTCGATCAGCGGGTTGCCGGACTCCCGGCGGAGGAACGCGCGGACGGCCCCGGCGGCGTCGCCCGTCATGGTCTGCAGGCGGTCGGTGACCACGAGGGCGCCGGCGTTGATGAACGGGTTGCGCGGGATGCCGTGCTCGCTCTCCAGCTGCACCAGCGAGTTGAAGGGGTTGCCGGACGGCTCCCGCCCCACCCCGCGCCAGACGGTGTCCCCGCCGTGGGCCATGGCCAGCGCCAGGGTGAAGAGCTTCGACACGCTCTGGACGGAGAACGGCCGCTCCCAGTCCCCGATTCCGTACAACTCGCCGTCGACGGTGGCCACCGCCATGCCGAACGCGTCCGGTTCCACCGTGGCGAGGGCCGGGATGTAGTCGGCGACGTGCCCCTGGCCGCTGGTCGCCCGCGCGGCCGCCGTGGCGGCGTCCAGCAGCAGCCGGTAGTCGAGGGTCTCTCCGGCGGGCATATCGTTCAACGCTGTTCCTCCATGAGCACGAGCTTCATCACGATCACGGCCGCGGCGCCGACCGTGACCTGGTCCGATGAGGATTATCCGTGCTCGCGCCGCCGGTGCTGGTCGCGCCCGGATTCGGGTGGGGGCGGGTCGGCGCGCGGCGTGACCGGGGACGTGTCATGACGGGTCGGGGTCGAAGGCCGTCAGCAGGTTGGCGACCAGGGGGTTCCGGTCGTTCCTGCGCCAGGCGACGGCGACCCGGGTGCGGGTGCCGCCGGGGGTGAGGCGGCGGAAGACGATGCCGTCGAGCCGGATGTGCCGGATGCTCGCCGGGGCGAGGGTGACGCCCAGGCCGGCTTTGACGAGGGCGCACATGGTCTGCCATTCGACGGCGTGCTGGGTGATGCGGGGGGCGAAGCCGGCGGCGGTGCACAGGCCGATGATCTGGTCGTGGAGCTGCGGGCCGACCCCGCGGGGGAGGAGGACGAAGGGGGAGTCGGCCAAGTCGGCGAGGTGGACGGTCCGTTGGGGGGCCAGGGGGTGGGCGGTCGGGAGCACCGCCACGAAGGGTTCGGTGAGGACCGTCCGGAAGTCGAGGGCGGGCTCGTCGACGGGAGGCTCCCGGAGCAGTCCGATGTCGATGGCCTGCTCGTGCAGGGCGGCCAGTTGCGGGGCGCTGGTCATCTCGTGGATGTCCAGGTGCACGTCGGGGTACCGGTGCCGGAAGGTCTGCAGCAGGCCGGGCAGGACGGTCAGGGCGAGGGAGGCGGCGAAGCCGATCCGCAGGCGGCCGGCCCGTCCGCTGCCGACGGCCCGGGCGGCGGCGAGTCCGGCGGTGAGGTCGGCGAGGGCCCGCTGGGCGGCGGGCAGCAGTTCGCGGCCGACCGGGGTGAGGGTGACGCCCGCCGGGGTGCGGTGGAACAGCGGGTGGCCGACCTTGTCCTCCAGCCGGCGGATCTGCTGGCTCAGCGGCGGCTGGGCGATGCCCAGGCGGGCGGCCGCGTCGCCGAAGTGGAGTTCCTCGGCGAGCACGAGGAAGGCGTACAGCTGCGGCAGGGGGAGTTCCGGTCGGTCCATACGCCCAGGGATATCAGGTCATGCCGTGGGGTGTATTGGACGTATGGCCGGCGCCTGCCTAGCGTTCGGCGCATGACAGAGCGACGTTCGATTCTCAGCGGTTCGACCTTCGAGGAGCAGATCGGCTACGCCCGCGCCGTGGTCGACGGCGACCGGGTGCACGTGTCCGGGACGACCGGGTTCGACTACACCACGATGACGATCTCCGAGGACGTGGTGGAGCAGGCCGAGCAGTGCCTGCGGAACATCGGGGCCGCGCTGGCGGAGGCGGGCTGCACCTTCGCGGACGTGGTGCGGGTGCGCTACCTGCTGCCGGAGCGGGCCGACTTCGAGCCGTGCTGGCCGGTCCTGCGGCGCTGCTTCGGCGAGGTCAGGCCGGCCGCGACGATGCTGGTGTGCGGCCTGGCCGACCCTCGGATGCGGATCGAGATCGAGGTCGATGCGCGCAGGAGCGACGGGTAGCGGGGTTGCCGATCGCCGGCCCACCCGGGCCAGCCGCAGGCGCACGTGGTCCCGCCGACCGCCGACCGCCGGCTTCCGGGTGCCGGCGGTCTGGTCGTGAAGTGGGCTGCGGTGGGGGCGGTGACCGTGCGTCAGGGGGCGGAGCTCGGCGCCTGGACGGGTGGGCCGGTGAGCAGGGTGCCGTCGTCGGAGTACGGCCAGCCGTTCGGCACGCAGCCGTGCAGGCCCTTGATCTGCTGCATCATCACCGGTGCCGGCGCGCCCGCGCCGGGGCAGTCGACGTGGCCGTACCCGAGGATGTGGCCGACCTCGTGGTTGACGGCGAGCGCGTGGTACAGCTCCGGCTTTCCGGCGTAGAACTCCGACAGCTCCGTCCAGCGCTTGAGGTTGATGACGACCTGGTGGCTCACGCCGCAGTTCACCCAGCCGCCGGTGTCCAGACCGTACTGGCCGCAGATCCGGTCGGTGGTCGCCGGGGTGGCCAGGTAGACGGTGAAGTCCACCGGGTCGGCGGGCATCCGCTGGAAGGACGCGGTGTTGCCGGCGGCCCAGCCGTGCTGGACGTTCCCGAGGATCGCGTCGACCTCGGCGGCGAACTGTCCGGGGCTCTCGGCGAGCCCGTTCTCCGCCCGCACCTTGTAGCGGTACAGGTGCTCGCCGGTGCCGAAGCGGGGCGAGCCGCCGGCGGCCGTGGTGAACTCCATCGGCTTCTGCCGGTCACCCGGGGCCCATGGGTGCCACCACACCAGGCCGGCGGTCACGGCGGCGACCACCACCAGGGCGAGGGCGCCGTGCCAGAGCCGCCGGCGCCGGGATCCGAGGAGGCTCTTCATCGGCCGCCCCCCCGTCGCGAGGCGGACCCTCGTCTCGGTGGCCCGGCCGGGTCGGGCGGACTCGCCGCGTATGGGGGAGTGGGGCGTCAGCGGGGACATGGCGGTGAACAGCTCCTGGACGGGGTGGGGCGGGGTCGAGTGGACGAAAGGCGCCACAGGGAGGAACGGGCGAAAGCGGGCCGCCAGTTCAGACGGCCGCCCGCCGTACCGCCGCGGCCGGTGCGGGTGATCAGGCCCGCGCCCCGGTGAGCCGGTCGGCGGCGCCCCAGTCGGGCGCGCGGCCCGGTCGGTTCCCGGAACCACTCGATGGTGCCATCCGTGCGGCGTGTCCGTGGGCCCCGGGGGTCGGTTCCGCTGCGGTGGTGCACGGTGATCACCGGCCGGGCTTGCCCGTGTCGTCCTACCTCGTCCCACTTCGTGTCAGCTCACCTCACGTCATCGGAGGCACCGCCATGTCCATCACCACCGTTCTCGCCGTCGACGGAATGAGCTGCGGCCACTGCGAGAAGACGGTCAGCGCCGGGTTGGCCGCCCTCCCCGGCGTCACCGGGGTCACCGCCGACGCGCCGACCGGCCGGGTCACGGTGGCCTCGGCGCAGCCGCTCGACGACGCCCTGGTCCGCGGCGCGGTCGACGGGGCGGGCTTCACCCTCGTCGACCGGCGCTGACCCGCGCCGGAACCGGCCACCGGGCCCGTCCGGCCCGGCTTGCCCGCCCGGTCTGCCGGGCCCGCTCCGCCCGCCCGGTCCGCGAACCGGGCGGGCCGGGCTGGGATCAGCCCATGCTCTTCGCGCCGTCCAGGGACTCCCGGATGATGTCGGCGTGGCCCGCGTGCTGGGCGGTCTCGGCGACGACGTGCATCAGCACGCGGCGGGCCGACCACTCGGCGTCGGCCTCGAACCACGGGGCCTTCGGCAGCGGCTGGGTGGCGCCCAGGTCGGGGAGGGCGGCGACCAGGTCGTCGGTGCGGCGGGCCACCTCGGCGTACTCGGCCAGGACGCCGGCGAGCGTCTCGCCGGGCAGCATGCGGAACTCGTCGGCGCGGCGGGCGAGGTCGGCCTCGGTCCAGGCGGTGAAGTCGGGCATCGCCGACGGGCCGTCCACGATGAAGTCCGCCCAGATCCGCTCGACCGAGGTCACGTGCTTGACCAGGCCGCCCAGGCACAGTGCGCTGGCGGTGGTCCGCAGGCCGGCCTGCTCGTCGGTGAGGTCGCGGGTGGTGAAGCGCAGGAAGTGCCGCTGCTTGGCCAGGGCCGTCAGCAGGTCGGCGCGCTCGCCGGTGGCGGTGTGGCTGTTCGGGGTCGTGGTGGCGGTCATGGTGCCGGCCCTTCGTTCGGTTCTTGCTCCTTCGGACAAGGTCCACGCTACGAGCCATTGCGGTCACTTTCCGGCCTGAATTCCGCGAGAATCGGAGTCATGGCGAACACCAGCACCCGGACGCTGCGACTGCTCTCCCTGCTCCAGACCCACCGCTACTGGCCGGGCGAGGAACTGGCCGACCGGCTCGGGGTCTCGATCCGCACCCTGCGCCGCGACATCGACCGGCTGCGCGAACTCGGCTACCCCGTCGAGGCGCAGCGCGGCGTCGACGGCGGCTACCAGCTCGCGGCGGGCGCGGCGCTGCCCCCGCTGGTGATCGACGACGAGGAGGCGGTGGCGCTCGCCGTGGGCCTCCAGGCCGCCGCGGAGAGTCCGGTGGAGGGCGTCGCCGAGGCCTCGGTGCGGGTGCTGGCCAAGGTGGCGCAGGTGATGCCGGCCCGGCTGCGGCGCCGGGTCGAGGCGCTGCGCGCGGTGACCGTACCCGTCGGCGAGGGCGCCGTCGCCGCCCCACCCGTCGATCCGGACCGGCTCACCGTGGTCGCGCTGGCCTGCCGGGACACCGAGCGGCTGCGCTTCTCCTACACCGCCGCCGACGGCCGGCGCGCCGAGCGGCACGTCGAACCGCACCGGCTGGTCTGCCTGTACCGCCGCTGGTACCTGGTCGCCTACGACCTCGACCGGCAGGACTGGCGCACCTTCCGGCTCGACCGGCTCAGCGCACCGCAGGGCAGCGGCGCCCGGTTCGGGCCCCGCGAGCTGCCCGCCGCCGACGCCGCCGAGTTCGTCCGGGCCGGGCTCAACGGTGTGCGCCGCCCCCACCGGGTGGCGGCGCTGGTGGATGCCCCGGCCGCGACCGTGCGGGAACGGGTCGGCCGGTGGGGCGCCGTCGAGGAGGTCGACGCCGGGCGCTGCCGGTTGGAGATGACCGCCGACTCCCTGGAGTGGCCCGCCATGGCGCTCGGCTCGCTCGGCGCGGAATTCCGCGTGCTCGGCCCGCCCGAACTGCTCGCCCTCGTCGAGGAGTGGGGCGAGCGGTTCGGGCGGGCGGCGAGGGGCGGGGTGGCGGAGTAGGACGTCGGACGGCCCGGGGCAGCGCGGGCCGGTGGCGAAGGCGTTCGCGGTGGACACCAGGATGCCCTCGCCCGCGAGGACGGCCGCGACCCGGTCGGGCCGCTGGTGCTCCGCCAGGCCGAGCCACACCAGGTACGAGGCCGGGTGCGCCGTCACGTCCAGACCGGCCAGCGCGGTACGGGCGATGCGCTGGCGGGCGGCGGCGTCCGAACGGCGGTGCCGCTCCAGGCGCGCGACCGTGCCGTCCGCGAGCCAGCCGGTGGCCAGCGCCGTGACCAGCCCGGGTGCGCCCCAGGCCGCTGCGCGCAGGCTGCGGGTCGCGGCCCGCAGCAGGCGCCCGGGCAGCACGACCGGGTCATCCGGCACGCGCCGACCGCGGTGGCCGCCTGCCTGCGGGCCGTCACCCGCGGCATCAACCTGCCGATCGACGAGGGCCTCGCCGTCGAGGCGGCCTGCTTCGCGGCCACCGTGCCCACGGACGGGGTACGGGCGGGGCTCCGGCGCTTCCTCGACCGGCCGGCTGAGGGCCCCGGAGTGTGACGGCAGCCCCCGGGTGAGGCTCAGTCCGCCCGGGGTCGCCCCGCGGAGTGTTCGGCGACGGTGTCGGCGAAGGCGCGGGCCAGCGGGGAGAGGGTGTCCCAGCGGCGGACGGCCCAGCCGGCCGTCAGGACGGGCAGTGCGGGCAGGGGCAGCAACCGCAGGCCGGGGTGGCCGGGGCCCTGCCACTGCGGCAGGGCGGGGACGACGGCGTGGCCGAGGCCGAGTTCGGCCAGGAGGATCGCGGTGTCCCAGTCCGCGACGCTGGTGTCGAAGACCGGCCGGATGCCCGACCTCCCCAGCCAGGAGTCGAGTTGGGAGCGGGACACCGAGTTCTGCGGCAGCCCGATGAGCCGGGTGTTCTGGAGGTCGGCGGGCTCGATGCGTTCCCTGGCCGCCAGGGGGTCGCCGGTGGCGACGGCGAGCACCCAGGGCAGCTCGACGACCGGGCGCTGCTCGATCCCGCGCACCGGGGCGCCGAGCGTGATCCAGGCCAGGTCCACCCGGCCGGCGGTGAGGGCCTCGAAGCAGCTGCGGCTGGAGACCTCGGTCTGGAACTCCAGGCTGACCTGCGGGAAGCGCCGGCGGTAGTCGACGACGGCGGCCGACATGAAGTGCCGGATGCTGGTGGCGCCGGTGGTGATCCGTACGGATCCGCCCTCGCCGCGGGCGAGTTCACCGATGCTGCGCAGCGCGTGGTCGATGCCGCCCAGACCGGTGGCGACGGCCGACTGGAGGAGGCGGCCGGCCTTGGTGGGTGCGACCCCCCGGGGATGGCGCTCGATCAGGGTGAGGCCCAGCTCCCGTTCGAGTCGCTTCACGTGCTGGCTGACCGCGGACTGCGTGCACGACAGGTCGCGGGCCACGGCGCTCAGTGAGCCGGCCCGGCAGACCGCGGCGAAGACGCGGAGGTCGTCGAGAGTCACGATGACCCAAGGTATCGCTTGGAGGTTCCCCAGCAAACCGGTGGATTGACTTGGGTGTTCGGCAGGATCGATCATCGTTGCAGGGCCCAGGGCGGCAACCCGTCCGTTGTCTTCGCCGCGTTCCGGACGCACAGGCGGGGACACGGCGGGTGCCGACCCGCACCGCCTGGCCGGTCGGCCGGGGTGCGGCGGACCACCTCCGGTCCGACGGCCCACTGCCGCCCCCACTGTGGTGGCCGCTCCCGCCCGTACCGGGCTGGGGCTGACCGGAGCGCGCTGCCAGGCCTGTCCGGCGGATCCTGCCGGGCCCAGGGCCTGGCGGCGTTGATCGGTTGTCTACTGCCCGCCGGTCTACTGCCGGTACCGCGACCGCGTCGCCGCTTCGGGCGGCCTCGCGCCGGACCACCGCCTCGCACCACGGAAGAAGACACACGTGATCGCCCTTGCCGTCCTCGGGTCGAATGCCAACGCCGTCCGCGCCGCGGGCAGACTCGCCGCAGTCGGCTACGCGGTCCGCACCTGGGGTGCCGGAGACAGCGGCCCCGCCGGCCACCGCCGCCTCGCCCACCCGACGCCCCGTGCGGCCGCCAGTGGGGCCCATGGGCTGCTGACCTGCATCGAGGAGCCCGACTACCTCCGCGAGGTGCTGACCCACCCCCGCACCGGCGCACTCGACACCATGGAGTTCGGCGCCTGGTGGCTCAACCTGGCCCCGGCCACCAGCGAGACCAACGAGGAACTCCGCCTGCTCGCCCGCGAGTTCTCCCTCGGCTACCGGCACACCCCGCTCCTCGGCGGCTACGGCCACCTGCTGGCGATCGGTCCCGCCGCCCATGACTACCGCGCCCGCGCCTTCTGCGACCCCATCCTCGGAGCCGTCGCGCCGCTGATCCGCCCCGACACGGCGGCCGCCCACCTCGCAGTGGCCGCACTCTCCAGGGCGCTCTCCACCGAATCCGTCCTCGGAGCGCTGGAACTGCAACTGGGCGACGTCGAGACCGCCGTACTGATGTCCGGCCGGAACCCGGCACCGTAGGGCCTGGGCAAGCAGAACAGCCCGCCGGCGGAGCCGGCGGGCTGTCGCGCGGGACCGAAGTCAGCGCGGCTTCTTGAAGCCCAGAGTCGTCGCGTCCTTCCGGGTGTAGATGGTGCCGTCCGTGTCCTTGCTGAAGTCGCCGACCTTGGCGGCCGTGCGAACGCCAGAGGATCGCCATCGCCCACCGGATGCCCACCATCGAAGCGGCGGACACCGTCGCCATGCTCTCGAACGGCACGGCCTCCGCCGCCGGAACGTACGCCGAACTCCTCCACACCCACCCGGGCTTCCAACAGCTGTGCGGGCACTGATGGATGCGGCAGGCCGCCACTGAGCAGTGGCGGCCTGCCGCGGGGCCGCCGGGTGTCAGGGGTTCGTGGTGACGGTGAAGCCCTCGGGCGCGTGGAGGGTGATGGCTCCGGTGTGGTCGATGGTGACCTCGATGGGCAGGCCCGCCACCGTCAGGCCGGTGATCTGCAGGGACTCGTACCCGGCCGGGGCCTGGGCGCGGACGCGCAGGCGGCGGTTGGGTGCGTCGGCCTCCAGGCCCAGCAGGGCCTGCAGGACCTGGACGGAGGCGGCGGCGGCCCAGGCCTGCGGGCGGCAGGACGCCGGGTAGGGGACGGGGCGGGCGTACTGGCTGCGGGGGTAGCCGGCGAACAGCTCGGGGAGGCGGTGGTCGAACGCCGCCGACGCCCGGACCAGGCCGGCCGCCAGCGGCGCGGCGGCGTCGTGCAGGCCGGCGCGGGCGAGGCCGTGGACGGCGATGGCGCTGTCGTGCGGCCAGACCGAACCGGTGTGGTAGCCGAGCGGGTTGAAGCCGGTGGCGTCGGCGTCCAGGGTGCGCAGGCCGAAGCCGCTGTCCATGCCGGGGGCGGTGAGCCGCCGGGCGACCAGGGCGCTCTCCGCCGGGTCGAGCAGGCCGGTGCCGAGGAGGTGGCCCATGTTGGAGGCCATCGAGTCGACCTTGCGCTTGTCCCCGTCGAGGGCGACCACCGGGTACGGGCCGTGCGCGTCCTCGGTCCAGAACCGGTCGCGGAAGCGCTGCCGCAGGTCCTCCGCCCACTGCCGCCAGCGGTCGGCGCCGGGCCGGCCGAAGGCGTCCAGCAGCGCGGCCGCCGCGACGGCCGCCTCGTAGGCGTAGGCCTGGACCTCGCTGAGCGCGATGGGGGCGTCGGCGATCCGGCCGTCGCGGAAGCGGATGCTGTCGGAGGAGTCCTTCCAGCCCTGGTTGGAGAGCCCCTTGCCGGAGCTGTCCACGTACTCCAGGAAGCCGTCGCCGTCCGCGTCGGCGTGGTCCGCGAGCCAGGCGAGGGCGGCCTCGGCGTGCGGCAGCAGCTCCTCGACCTGGTCCTCGGGCATGCCCCAGCGCCAGGCGTCGTGCAGCAGGGTGAGCCAGAGCGGGGTGGCGTCGGCCGTCCCGTAGTAGCAGGGCGGCAGTTGGGAGCCGGCGTCGAGGTGCTGTGCGTCGCGGCGGACCTCGTGGAGGATCTTGCCGGGCTGCTCCTCGGTGGCGGGGTCGACGGCGCGGCCCTGGCGGCGGGCCAGGGTGCGCAGCGTCCCGGCGGCGAGTTCGGTGCCGAGCGGGAGCATCATCCGGGCCGCCCAGAGGGAGTCGCGGCCGAACAGGGTGAGGAACCAGGGGGCCCCGGCGCCGAGGAAGTGGTCGGCGGGCCGCAGCGGGTCGGTGAGCAGGAGCCCGCGCAGGTCGTGGTGGGAGCGGGTGATCCAGTGCGCGAGGTGGTGGTCGCGGCCGGTGACCTCGGGGGTGCGCCAGGGGGCGGCGTCGGCGGGCGGCGCGGGGAAGAGGTCGCCGTCGCGGTGCTCGGCGGTGCATTCCAGGACGGCCTGCCAGCTTTCGCCGGGGGCGAGTTCGAGGTCGAAGCCCAGGGTGCCGGTGCCGCCGTCGGCGGTGAGGTGGTCGGGCGCCGGCCGGACGGTGAGGGCGGCGGCGAGCGGGCCGTCGTGCCAGCGCAGGCCGTTCCCGTCGGCGGTGGGCGGGACGGGCTCACCGGCACGGCCGGCCTTGACGGTGTCCATGGCGGCGAAGTCGCTCTCCGCGCGCAGCTCCAGGCGCAGGCGGGCGGTGCGGCCCCCGGCGTTGCGGACGGTGTAGCGCTCGACGAGGCGCCCGGGCCGCAGTTCCCGGCGGCGCTCCAGGGTGACGGCGGGGTCGGCGGTGAGCTCGGCCAGGCCGCGCAGCACGGTCACGAAGGAGGCCTGCCCGTCCTCGTCGTGCGTGGTGGCGACGGGGGCGTTGGGGAGCCCGGCGACGCAGGCCTCCAGGCGGGAGAGGATCCGGCGGTCGCCGTGGTAGAAGCCGTCCGCACCGCCGCCGATCCGCCCGTCCGGGCGCGAGGCGCAGAAGCTCGGGGCGGCCACGGAGAGCTGGGCGTCGTGCAGGAACGGCTGCAGGTCGATCGCTGACATGGGCTCGACATCCTCGTTTTGGGGCTTGACAGTTGCTTCCACTCGGGCGCAACCTTTCTGCCATTGGAGCGTTCCAAAAACATTAACCCCCCTGGTGGGGCCAATGGAACACCCATTTGGAACGCTCCAAGTTTTGGAGCGCTCCACCGGAAGCGCTCCGCGACGAACGCTCCACGCGAACCACCGATCGAGACCGACCCTGGGACCGCCGCCATGCCTGCAACTCCATCGACCACGCCGAAGGCGGGCGCCTCGGTGACCCTCGAAATGGTCGCCGCCCGCGCCGGCGTGGCCCGCCAGACGGTCTCCAACGCGATCAACTCCCCCGAGCTGCTCCGCCCGCAGACGCTGGAGCGGGTCCAGCGCGCGATCGACGAGCTCGGCTACCGGCCGCACCGCGCCGCGCAGGCGCTGCGCACCAGAGCCAGCAAGCTCATCGGCTACGGCATCCGCTCAAGTCAGGCGGGCGTCCCGACCCCGGTGCTCGACCAGTTCCTGCACTCGCTGTCCGAGGCCGCCGACCAGGCCGGCTACCGGGTGGTGCTGTTCGCCGTGACCCCGGGCGACGACGAGCTCACCGGCTACCAGCAGCTGCTGGACGAGCACGGCGCGGACGGCTTCGTCCTCAGCGGCACCGACCGCGGCGACCGCCGCCAGGGCTGGCTGCACGAGCGCGGCGTCCCGTTCGTCGCCTTCGGCCGGACCTGGTCCGGCCGGGACGTCGGCGACTGGGTCGACGTCGACGGCGCCGCCGGGACCTCCGCCGCCGTGCGCCACCTCGCCGCCCTGGGCCACCGGAAGATCGGCTTCCTCGGCTGGCCCAAGGGCTCCGGCGTCGGTGACGACCGCGCCCGCGGCTGGCAGAGCACCATGCGCGAGCTGGGCCTGCCCACCCGGGGCCGCCGGGTGGAGAGCCCGGACGACCCGGCCAGCGCCGCCGAGGCCGCCGAGCGGCTGCTCGCGGGCGGCGTGACCGCCGTCGTCGCGGCGAGCGACACCCTGGCGCTCGGCTGGTACCAGGCGCTGCGGCACGGCGGCCGCACCCCCGGCGCGGACGCGGCCGTCATCGGCTTCGACGACTCGCCGATCGCCCCCCTGCTCTTCCCCTCGCTGTCCAGCCTCGCCCAGCCGCTCGACGCGGTCGGCCGCGAGTGCATGCGCCTGCTCCTCAACCGGCTGAGCGACACCCGGCGCCCCACCGAGCACGTGCTGCTCGCCCCCGAACTGGTCCTACGCGAAAGCGTGTGACCCGCCGGCCGCGGGGCTGGTCCCGCGTGAACACGTGTGACCCGCCGTCCCCCCGAGCCGGTCCCGCGCCAAGGCGCGTGACCAGCCCCGCCCCGCCGGCCCCCGTCACCTCTCCTGAAAGCACCCCCACCCACCCTCGCAAGGAGATCCCGCATGGCCACCACTCGTACCCTCGCCGCGGCAGTCTGCGCGGCCGCCGTCCTCGGCGCCGCCACCGGCTGCTCCTCCTCCGGCGGCTTCGGTGACTCATCGGCCAAGCAGTCCTCCGGCGGCAACCAGAGCCTGACGGTGCTGATCGCCACCTCCGGCGACGCCGAGACGGCCGCGGTCAAGGCCGCCACCGCCGACTGGGCCAAGCAGACCGGCAACACCGTCACCGTGCAGATCGCCAGCGACATCAACCAGCAGCTCGGCCAGGCCCTGGCCGGCGGCAACCCGCCGGACCTCTTCTACGTCAACTCCGACCAGTTCGCGAACTACGCCAAGGGCGGCTCGCTGTACGCGTACGGCGACCAGATCCCCGACGCCTCGGACTTCTCCGAGCAGCTGCGCAAGGCCTTCACCTACAACGGCAAGCTCACCTGCCTGCCCAAGGACAGCTCCACCCTCGGCCTGGCGATCAACACCGCGCTCTGGCAGCAGGCCGGGCTCACCGAGGCCGACTACCCGACCACCTGGCAGCAGCTCTCCGACGCCGCCGCCAAGCTCACCAAGGACGGCGTGACCGGTCTGGTCACCGCCCCCGACTACCAGCGGCTCGGCGCCCTGATGAGGGAGGCGGGCGGCTGGATCACCAACCCCGAGCAGACCGCGATGACCGCCGACAGCCCGGCCAACAAGCAGGCCCTGGAGTACGTGCAGTCGATGATGAAGGCCGGCTCGGCCAAGTACGTCTCCGAGGTGGACACCGGCTGGGGCGGCGAGGCGCTCGGCAAGGGCAAGGCCGCGATGACCATCGAGGGCAACTGGCTCAAGGGCGCGATGGCCGCCGACTACCCGAGCGTCTCCTACAAGGTGCTCCCGCTGCCCGCCGGCCCGGCCGGCCCGGGCACCCTCGCGTTCAGCAACTGCTGGGGCGTCGCCGCCAAGAGCCAGCACCAGGCCGCCGGCGTCGACCTGGTCAAGCACCTGACGTCGGCCGACCAGCAGCTGGCCTTCGCCAAGGCCTTCGGCGTGATGCCCTCGCGCACCAGCGCGCTGGCCTCGTACGCCGAGAAGTACCCGGAGTCCAAGGGGTGGGTCGACGGCGTCGCCCACGCCCAGGCGCCGGTCACCATCGCGGGCTTCAACAAGGTGCTCACGCAGTTCAACACCGACCTGCAGTCGCTGCGGACCGGCGACCCGGCGACCATCCTGGGCACCCTCCAGCGCAACGGCGAGCAGGCCATAAAGAATGCCCAGTAAGAGCACGGGCAGCGCACCGCGCCGACGGGGCCTTCGTGAGGGGGCCTGGGGCTGGCTGTTCGTCAGCCCCATGGTCCTCGTCCTCGGCCTGTTCCTCGCGCTGCCGATCCTGATGGCGCTGTGGGTGAGCCTGCTGCACTGGGACGGCCAGTCCAACCCGTTCAGCGGCAGCGCGGACTTCGTCGGCCTGGACAACTACCGCAAGCTGTTCACCGAGGACGGGCTGGACCGCACGCTGTTCGCCACCTCGATGCGCAACACCCTGTACTACGTCGTGCTGGTCGTGCCGCTGCAGACGGGGTTGGCGCTCCTGCTCGCCATCATGGTCAACCAGCGGTTGCTGCGCGGCCGGGGCGCCCTGCGCACGGTCTTCTACTTCCCGTCCGTCACCAGCTCGGTCGCGATCTCGACGATCTTCCTCTTCCTGTTCCAGGGCAGCGGCGCCGTCAACCGGCTGCTGGGCTGGTTCGGGGTGAAGGGGCCGAACTGGTTCGCCGATCCGCGCGGCATCGTCTGGATCGTGCTGGGCTGGTTCGGGATCGACCAGCCCGCGCGGACCGGCGCGGCGGCGGGCCACGGCCCCCTGGGG
Source organism: Kitasatospora sp. MAA19 (assembly GCF_029894125.1). Taxonomy (GTDB): domain Bacteria; phylum Actinomycetota; class Actinomycetes; order Streptomycetales; family Streptomycetaceae; genus Kitasatospora. Next base: position 83,655 of record NZ_JARXYZ010000019.1, on the reverse strand, counting down.
CTGCCCTGGTCGGAGTGGTTCGCCGGCCCCTCGGTGGCGATGTGCACCCTCATCCTGATGGCCGTCTGGACGACCTCCGGCACCTTCATGCTGATCTTCCTCTCCGCCCTGCAGGACATCCCCCGCGAACTGGAGGAGGCCGCCGCGCTGGACGGCGTCAACCGCCGCCAACTGCTGCGCAACGTCACGCTGCCGGCGATCCGGCCGATCCTGTTCCTCGTCCTCACGCTGGGACTGATCTCCACCTGGCAGGTCTTCGACCAGGTCTACGTGATGGGCAAGGGCGCCCCCGGCAACACCACGCTCACGCCCGCCTACCTGTCCTACTCGGCCGGCTTCGACAACTCCGACTACGGGCAGGGCGCCGCCATCGCGTTCGTCCTGCTCGGCCTGATCCTGCTGCTCACAGCGGTGCAACGGTGGGTCCTGCGCGAGCGGGACGGCAGGCCGGGGCGGAGCCGCACGCCCGGTCGGGGCCCGAAGCCCGGCCGGATCCCGAAGGGAGCCCGCCGTGCGGAAGGCTGACCGGTCCACCCAGGAGAAGCCGGTCCTGGCCCGCTTCCCCGCACCCGTGCGGATCCTCGGCTACACGGCCCTGGTCGGGTTCGCGCTGCTCTACCTGCTGCCGTTCGTCCTGCAGTTGGCGACCAGCTTCAAGACCGACCCCGACGCGGCCGCCCACCCGATGTCGCTGCTCCCGGACGGCGGCACGCTCGCCGCGTACCGGCGGCTCTTCGGTTTCGCCGAGGGCGTCGAGAACGTCCCGTTCCTGCGCTGGCTGGGCAACAGCGTGGTGGTGACGGTCCTGGTCACCGCGGGCCGGGTGCTGCTGGACTCGATGGCCGGCTACGCCCTCGCCCGGCTCCGCTTCCCCGGCCGGGGCCTGCTGTTCGGCTTCGTGCTGGCGGTGCTGGCCGTGCCCGGCGTGGTGCTGCTGATCCCGAAGTTCCTGGTGCTGAAGAGCTTCGGCATGTTCGACACCTACAGCGGGATGATCCTGCCGCTGCTCGTCGACGCCGCCGGGATCTTCATCATGAAGCAGTTCTTCGAGTCGGTGCCGCGCGAGATCGAGGAGGCCGCCCGGATCGACGGGGCCGGCGTCCTGCGGATCTTCTGGTCCGTGGTCCTGCCGATGTCGCGCCCGTCGCTGATCACGCTCACCGTGCTCTCCTTCCAGGGCTCCTGGAACGAGTTCACCCACTTCCTGGTGTCCACCCAGTCCAGCGAGCACGACACCCTGACCACCGGTCTGGCGCACTTCGTCTCCGGTGGACTCGGCTCCGGGACGCAGTACCCGCTCAAGCTGACGGCGGCGCTGCTGTCCACCGTCCCCGTGGCGATCCTGTTCTTCTGCTTCCAGCGCCACTTCGTCCGCGGCGCCAACTCGGGCTCGCTCAAGGAGTGAGCCCGGCCCGCACGCCCGACCCCCTGCTGACCCTCTTGGAGAACCACGTGCCCGCCCGTATCGAGGACTACGCGCTGATCGGCGACATGCAGACCGCCGCCCTGGTCGGCAGGGACGGGGCGGTGGACTGGCTGTGCCTGCCCCGCTTCGACTCGCCGGCCGTGTTCGCCGGCCTGCTGGGGACGGACGAGCACGGCTTCTGGCGGATCGCCCCCGGTGTCGCCGCGCCCGCCCACCGGCGGCGCTACCGGGGCGACTCGCTGATCCTGGAACAGGAGTGGGACACCGCCGAGGGCACCGTGCGGGTCGTCGACTTCATGCCGCCGCGCGGCACGGCGGCCCCGCAGCTGATCCGCGTCGTCGAGGGCGTGACGGGCACCGTCCGGATGCGCTCGGCGGTGCGGATGCGCTTCTCGTACGGCCGCGTCGTGCCCTGGGTGCACAAGGTCGCGGACGGCGGGCGGACCCGCACCGTCGCCGTGGCCGGGCCCGACTCGGTCTGGCTGGACGGCGAGGCCGAGACCTACGGGCAGGACCTCACCACCTACGCCGACTTCACCGTCACCGCCGGCGAGCGGATCGCCTTCGCGCTGACCTGGCAGGCCTCCCACCTGGGCGCACCCGAGCAGCCGGACGCCGAGGAGGCGCTGGCCGCCACCGAGGGGTTCTGGCGGGACTGGGTCGCCCAGTGCACCTACCAGGGCCCCTACCGCGAGGCCGTGGTCCGCTCGCTGATCACCCTCAAGGGCCTCACCTACGCGCCCACCGGCGGCATCGTCGCCGCCCCCACCACCTCGCTGCCCGAGGACATCGGCGGCGTCCGGAACTGGGACTACCGCTACACCTGGCTGCGCGACGCCACCATCACCCTCTCCTCCCTCCTGCGCACCGGCTACCGGGACGAGGCCCGCGCCTGGCGCGAGTGGCTGCTGCGGGCCGTCGCCGGTGACCCGGAGAACCTGCAGATCATGTACGGCATCGCCGGCGAGCGGGAGTTGGTGGAGACCGAGCTGGACTGGCTGCCCGGCTACGAGGGCTCCCGGCCCGTCCGGATCGGCAACGGCGCGGCCGGGCAGCTCCAACTGGACGTCTACGGCGAGGTCGTCGAGGCCCTGCACCTGGCCCAGACCACCGGCCTGGCCCGCAACGACCACGCCCACCTGCTCCAACTGCGGCTCATCTCCTGGCTGGAGGAGCACTGGCGCGAGCCGGACGAGGGCATCTGGGAGGTCCGCGGCCCGCGCCGGCACTTCGTCCACTCCAAGGTGATGGCCTGGGTCGCCGTCGACCGGACGGTCAAGCTGCTGGAGCAGACGGCCTGCGAGGGCCCGCTGGAGCGCTGGCGAGCCCTGCGCGACGAGATCCACGAGGACGTCTGCACCCACGGCTACGACCCGGACCGCAACACCTTCACCCAGTCCTACGGCTCATCCGAGCTCGACGCCTCGCTGCTGCTCATCCCCCAGGTCGGCTTCCTGCCGCCGGACGACAAGCGCGTCATCGGCACCGTCGAGGCGATCCAGCGCGAACTGTCCACCGAGGACGGCTTCGTGCTGCGCTACCCCACCACCGGCGGGGTGGACGGCCTGCCGGGCGACGAGGGCGCGTTCCTGGCCTGCTCGTTCTGGCTGGCGGACGCCCTGGCGATGATCGGCCGGGGCGACGAGGCGCGCGAGCTGTTCGACCAGCTGCTGTCCATCCGCAACGACCTCGGGCTGCTGGCGGAGGAGTGGGACCCGCGGCTCAGGCGTCAGGTCGGCAACTTCCCGCAGGCCTTCAGCCACGTCCCGCTGATCGACACCGCCCTGCGGCTCGGCTGACGCGGCGGCGTCGGGGCCAGTGCAGTGGTCCCAGCCGGTCGGATCCGGCCGGGGAGCGGTCAGACCCCCCGGGGCTGTATGAGCGTCGCCGGAAGGTAGCCGGAGGAGACGCCCAGCTGCCAGCCGTGGGCCTGGACGGCCAGCGCGGCCAGGGCGATGGGCAGGACCGGGACGAGGCTTCGGGCGTAGGACGTCGGGGGCGTGCTCTCGCGGTGCCGGACGAGGCGGTCGGCCAGGGCCTGCTCGAAGGCGGCCTGGTCGTCGTCGAGCAGGACACGGAGCAGCTGCTGGTCCGGCGTCAGCCCGCCGACGGCGTCCAGGGCCTGGGCCGCGGCGGCGCGCTCCCCGGCGTCGGGCTTGCGCAGCGGGACCGGGCCGGGTGCGACCCAGGGCGAGATGGCCGTCGCCACGACGTAGAGGTAGGAACAGAGCGCGTCCATCTCGGCGAGGCTCGCCGGATCGGAGGTCGAGTCCAAGTCCGAGTACGGTAGGCCGTCGCGGACCGAGGGCCCGTAGTCGTCCTTCAGCAGTGGGCCGAGCATGCGGTCGCGGTCCCAGACCAGGCCGCTGATCACGCACATCGCGAAGGCGTCGACCCAGGTGGCGGCCGTGGGGGCGAAGTCCACGTCGCCCGCGAAGCGGGTCTCATCACTGGTCAGCGTCTCGCCGATGAACGGGAAGGGCACCTCGAAGTCGCCCTCGGGGAAGCAGCCGAGGGACAGGACGCCGAGTGCGCACTCGGCCGCCGTCTCCAGGATGATGCGGGCGCGGGCGCCGCCGAGCGGACGGTCCTCCAGGGTGAGCGCGCCGACGTGGTCGAGGAGTTCCTCGCCCATCTCCCGGATCGTCTTGATGGTCAGATGGCCGTAGTGGATCAGGTACCAGGAGTTGAGTGCCCGGTCCTGGATGCCGTCCAGCGCGTCGGTGATCCGCTGCTGCACGAGTTCGTGGCACGCCACGTCCATGACCTGATACCGCCTTTCCTTGATCGTCCACTGACGGAAAGCCACGCTACCAGCGACCACTGACAGTCGATCGTGCCTGCCGGGCGAGGGGCTGCGGCCGTGCGGCACCCCTCGCCCGGGCCGGTCAGAACGCCGAGTTGGCGAACCAGTGCGCGAGCAGTTCGTCGTCCCCGCGCACGTCGAGACGGGTGCAGGTGCGGTCGAGCCGGCCGTAGAGGAGCAGCAGCAGATCGGCGGCGCTCCCGCGGACGGTGGCGTCCGCGATCGGGTCCGCGGCGGCGCCGTCCGGGTCGAGCCCGAAGCCGTCGGGCCGCAGGCGGATCAGCCAGTCGCCGCCCCCGCTGCCGCCGTCGGAGGCGTTCGCGTCGGTGCGGGTGAAGCGGATGGTGCGGTCCGGGCCGCGCAGCTCGGCGGTCTTCGGGGCGAAGATCGCGGCGAAGGGCAGGTTGGTGAGGAACTCGTCGACCCCGTCGGCGGCGAGTTCCGGGTCGAACTCCGGGGTGCGCCCGAGCGCGAGCTCCGCGTCGGCGCGGTGCACCAGGGTCTCGAACAGCATCCGCCGCACCCAGAAGCGGGCGTGCTGGTCGGCGCCCCAGGCCCACATCGGGGCGTCGAGGTCGGTCTCCGCGAACGTGGCGCCGGCCTCGGCCGAGGCCTCCGCCAGCCAGGCGGGGTAGCCCTCCGGCCGGGCGGGCAGCCGCAGGTCGACCTCGCGGCTGCGGGGCGGCTGCTGGACCCGCTGCCGGAGCAGGACGGTGAACCAGCGCTGGACGCTGCCGGTGTGGCGGGCCAGGTCCTCCAGGGTCCAGTCGGGACAGCTGGGCACCGGGGTGGTCGGATCGGCGTCCTGCAGCGTGGTGACGAGGCGGGCGGTCTCCGCGGCGACGGCGGCGCCGTGGTCGATGGTGGTCATGGGTGTGCTCGCTAGGGTGTAGGGAGGTTCGGCTGGGGAGCGGGGTCAGGCGACGGGCGGGATCAGGCGAGGGGCTTGTCGACGACGGCCTTGGTGTGGCTGAAGGTCTCGATGGAGTACTCGCCGTGGTAGCGGCCCATGCCGCTCTCGCCGACGCCGCCGAACGGCAGCTCGGGCATGGCCAGATGGGAGACCGGCAGGCCGAAGGAGAGCGCGCCGGAGGAGGTCTCCTCGGTCAGCCGCCGCTTGGTCTGCGGGGACTCGGTGAAGGCGTAGAGGGCGAGCGGCTTGTCGCGCTCGTTGATGAAGGCGATCGCCGCGTCGAGGTCGGGCACGGCGACGACGGGCAGGACCGGGCCGAAGATCTCCGCCTGCATCACGGGGGCCTCGGGGGAGACGTCGGCGAGGACGGTCGGGGCGAGGTAGCGGCTCGCGCGGTCGTGGGTGCCGCCGGTGACGGTCCGGCCGTCGTCGAGCAGTGCGGTGAGCCGGTCGAAGTGGCGCTCGTTGACGATCCGTCCGTACTCGGGGGCGGTCGCCGGGTCCTCGCCGTACAACTCCCGGACGGCGTCGGCCAGTTGGGACTCCAGCGCCTTGGCGCTCGCACCGATGGCGAGGACGTAGTCGGGGGCGACGCAGGTCTGGCCGGCGTTGAGGAACTTGCCCTGGGCGATCCGCCGGGCGGTGACCGCCAGGTCGACGCCGGGTTCGACCACGACCGGGCTCTTGCCGCCGAGCTCCAGGGTGACCGGGGTGAGGTGCCGGGCGGCGGCCGCCATGACGATCCGGCCGACCGCGCCGTTGCCGGTGTAGAAGATGTGGTCGAAGCGCTGCTCCAGCAGCGCGGTGGTCTCCGGGACGGCGCCCTGGACCACCGCGACGGCCTCCGGGCCGAGGTAGCGCGGGAGCAGCCGGGCGATCGCGGCGGAGGTCGCGGGGGCGAGCTCGCTGGGCTTGAGCACGGCCGTGTTCCCGGCGGCCAGCGCGCCCACCAGCGGGGCCAGGGCGAGCTGGAGCGGGTAGTTCCACGGCGCGATGATCAGCACCACGCCGAGCGGGTCGCGCACCACCCGGGCCTCGGCCGGCCGGAAGACCTCGGGCACGGTGGCCGGCCTCGGCTGGAGCCACTGCTCCAGGTGGGCGACGGTGTGGTCGAGTTCGTTGAGGGTGAAGCCGATCTCGGTCCGGTAGGCCTCGGCGGTGCCCTTGCCGAGGTCCGCGCGCAGGGCCGCCAGGAACGCGTCCGACTGCTCGGTGAGCAGCGAGCGCAGGCCTGCCAGCTGGGCCCGGCGCCAGGCGAGCGGCCTGGTCCGGCCGGTGTCGAAGGCGGCGCGCAGCCGGGCGACGGTGACGGCGGCGGGTTCCTGGGCGGCTTCCGCGGCGGGTGTGGCGTCCGGAGCGGCGGGGGTGTGGGTCATGAGGGTCTCGGGGTCCTTCCGGGTGGCTTGAGGCCGTCGATGGTTTATGACCTCAAGCATTCTTGGACGGTAGACCTCAATGGTTGAGGATGTCAAGCAATGTGCCTATGCTCGATACCGTGCACCAGAACCCCCCGCCGGACCCGCCGGCCACGCCGATCGAGCTGATGGATCAGCTCGCCCGGGTGGCCGCGGCCTACTACCGCCACTTCGCCGCCGCCGCGGCGGGGCGCGGACTGACCCTGATGCAGGGCAAGACGCTCAGCCTGCTCACCCGGCCCCGTTCCATGCGCGCCCTCGCCGGGCTGCTCTCCTGCGACGCCTCCAACGTCACCGGCATCGTCGACCGGCTGGAGGGCCGCGACCTGGTCCGCCGCGAGCCCGACCCCGCCGACCGCCGGGTCAAGAACATCGCCCTGACCGACGAGGGCGAGCGGACCGTCCGGTCGATCCGCGCCGACCTGATGTCCGGCCTGACCGCCCTGGAGCAGCTCTCCGACCAGGACCGGACGACCCTGCGCGCGCTGCTGGACCGGGCCTTCCCCGACACGGCCGTCCCGCCGGCCTGACGCCCGCCGACGGCCGGCGGGGCTCAGAGCTTCCCGGCCTCGCGGACCTGGTGGAGGTGGACGAGCACGTCGTAGGCCTTGCCGAGGGCGAGGGTGGGCAGCGGGTCCTTCGTGAACACCGAGCCGGCCTCGTAGAGCGGGCGGACGCCGTCCAGCCAGGCGCGGGCCGCGGGCGGCGCGGTGCGCAGGTCGGCGTAGTAGTCCTGGTGGCGGACCCGGTCGAGGGTGTACTCGCTCATGTCGGGCGTGGCCGGGGGCACGGTGACCTTGTCCCAGGCGTCGCCGAGGGAGGCGGCCATGGTGAGGAAGGACCCCCGGTCGAAGGTGAACCCGATGGAGAGGTAGTCCCGGCCGAACGCGTCGCGCAGGACGGCGCCCTGCGTCCGGGCGTACATCTCGGGATCGCTGGCCAGGTAGCCGACGTGGCCGTTGTGCGCGGAGAGCAGGATCCGGTGGCCGGTGCGGCGCTGCCACCACGCGGTGTTGTCGGCCATGGCCTGGTCGCGGAGGAGTTCCGCGGCGTTCACCGAGGCCGCGTCGTCGAGGTCGAAGGTGGCGAAGGCGAAGGTCTGGGCGATGACGCGGGCGTGCTGCACGGCCCACTCGTACTCCTCACCGCCGTCGCCCCTGGCGGCGGTGACCAGGTCCAGCGCCTGCTGCGCCCTGGTGGCGTTCTGCCGCCGCTCGGCGACCGGCTTCCCCAGGTACGCGATGGTGTCGTCGAGCGGGCGCAGGCCCTCGTACAGCGCGTCGAGGCGCGGCAGAGCCCGCGGGTCGGCCTTCCGCACGTAGGAGACGACCCGGGCGAAGACCTCGTCGCCGAGCCCGGGCGCGCCGACGTCGTCGCCCATGAAGTGGACCGGGTGCTCGGGGTGATGGCGGTTGTACTCGCGCATCCAGCCGATCAGGCTCACGAACTCCTGGCGCTCCCACGGCGAGTGGGCCATTGTCTCCTCGACGATCCGCCGGGGGTCCCCCTCGCCGCCCTGGAGGTACGCGTCGATCCGCAGGCCCGCCGACCAGCTCATCTCCAGGGCGAAGGTGGTGAAGCCCTTCTCCTGGACGAGGTAGCGGAAGACCCGTTCCTTCATGGCGAAGAACTCGTGCGAGCCGTGCGTGGCCTCGCCGAGGCCGACCACCTTGGCGTCCCCGATCATCGCGCCGAGCGCCCGCAGGTCGTCGGTACGGCCGCCGGGCTCGGTCGACCGCAGCGGGTGCGCGGCCCGCTCCAACGCGCGGACCACCGTGTTCTGTCGGTTGTCCGCCGCCGGTGCGGCGGAGGCCGCCGGGGCCAGCAGGGCGGTGGTGACGGCCGCCGCCGTCGCCGCGATCAGCCCGCGTCGGCCGATCCCCTTGCTGTTCGCCATCGTCATGACCACTCCTCATCGTGGGTATCCCGAAAGGTCGGTAAGGGGATCCTCGGTCGAGGCGGGGCCGCGGCGCACTGGGGCCGGCCGCCGGGTTCGCCGGGGGGATAGCCCCCGCTTCGTGCCGGTGCGCCGAGCGGCCGCCGACTGTCGGTGCCGTCGGTTAGGGTGCGGACCGGCGGCCCGGCCACGGCAGGCCGGCGCGAGGTGAGGGGGCGTCATGACGGGCGGTACCGATGGGGTGGGGGACGGCGACGGCATCCGGTGGCTCGCGGACGCCGGGCGGTCCGTCGGCGGCGTGCTGTTCGCCCGCGGGATCCCGCCGCAGGAGCTCGCCCGCCGGATGGGCGCCGACCCGGCCGCGGCGGCCGGGCCGATCAGCGGCACCGAGGTGTGGGACCTCGACATCGAGGTGTACCGCCCGAGCGACGACGGCGACGGCGTGATCCGGGTCGGCGAGTCCGGCGGCTGGTCCTTCGCGGTCGAGTACGGCGACTCCACCGGCGGTGAACTGCTCACCGAGATAGCCCGCGACGGGGTCGAGGTGGTCCACTTCCGCCCGATGCCGGACCACCCGCCGGCGCTGCTCGACTACGCCCGCGACGGCGCCGTGCTGTGCGGGTTCGGCCTCGCCGAGGAGCGCTGGCGCTGGGGCAGGGAGCCCGACCTGCTGGTGCCCGAGCTGGTCGCCGCGGGCGTCCTGGAGCCCGACGGGATCACCCGCCGCCCCGCGGGCGAGCCGCCCGCGGCCGTCCGCCGACGCACCCTCGGTGCCGTCGAGCGCCGGTTCGGGCTGAGCCTGCCCCGGGCCGTCCTCGGCGAGCTGCGGCTGCCCGCCTACGCGGTGCGCGGCACCCCGGGGATGGAACCGCAGGGTCGCTGAGCCCCGGCGCTGGAACCACGGGGCCGCTGAGGCCGGCGGCGGAGCTGCCGGGCCGTCGAGCTGCGGCGGGTCAGGCGGCCCGGTCGAGCGGCTTGACGAGGAAGACGCAGGGATCCTCGACGTCGTGGTCCACCCCCTGCCGGTCCGTGTAGGACCAGCGGTCGACGTAGCGGACCACCGGACGGTACCCGAGCCGGGCGTACAGCGCCGCGGCCCGGGGATTGTCGTGCTCGTCGACGCCGAGACCGATCCGCCCGGCGCCTCCGGCGTGGGCCAGCCGCTCGGCATGACCGATGAGCGCGGTGCCGAAGCCGGTGCCCCGCAGCGGCTCGGCGACGGACAGGCCGTTGATCTCCGGGCAGTGCGGCACGGCGAGTCGGACCTCGGCGGCGGCGCACCCGTTCCAGCGGACCTCGCTGCTTCCGACCGGGATGCCGTCACGCCAGGCGATCAGGTAGGTGCTGCTGCCGGCCGTCTGGCGGGCGAAGCGCTGCGCGTGGAACGACGTCCGGAAGGGCGACGGCAGGTGGGCGTCCAGCAGGGCGACGTCGGCGGAGTGGCACTCGGTGATGAGCATGGTCATCAGGGTCCCGCGCCGGCCGGTCCGACGCCACGGGTTTTGGGCGCGGCGGAAGGTCAGGCCCCCGGGGCCTGTCTCGTTCGGCTCGCCCGGGCCTCCAGGTAGCGCTGCTCGGCGAGGCTGGCGGTGGCCTTCGCGGCGCGGCGGTAGTGCTCGTACGCCCCGGCCGTGTCGCCGGTCTGTTCCAGCAGGTGCGCCCGGACGGACAGCAGCCGGTGATGCCGCGCCATCCGCTCGTCACCGTCCAAGGTGGTCAGCAGGGCCAGCCCGGCCGCCGGGCCCTCGGTCTCGGCGAGTGCGATCGCCCGGTTGAGGGTGACCATCGGGTTGGGCGCGATCCGTTCCAGGATCAGGTAGAGGGCGTGCACCTGCCGCCAGTCGGTCTCCTCGGCGGTGGCCGCGTCGGCGTGCGTGGCGGCGATGGCGGACTGCAACTGGTAGGGCCCCAGCGTTCGGCCGGCCAGCGACTCCTTGACCAGTCCGAGGCCCTCGTCGATCAGCGCGCGGTCCCAGTGCTTGCGGTCCTGCTCGTCCAGCGGCACCAGGTCGCCGGCCGTCGTCGTCCGGGTCTCCCGGCGGGCGTGGGTCAGCAGCATCAGCGCGAGCAGCCCGGTCACCTCACCGTCCTCGGGCAGCTGCGCGTGCACCATCCGGGCCAGCCGGATCGCCTCGTGGGCGAGGTCGGCGCGGTGCAGCTCGGTGCCCGAGGAAGCGGTGTAGCCCTCGTTGAAGATCAGGTAGAGCACGTGCAGGACGACCCGCAGCCGCTCCTCGCGCTCCGCTCCCTCGGGCAGCGCGAACGAGCTGCCGGCCGCCTTGATGCGCTGCTTGGCCCGGCTGATCCGGGCCGCCATCGTGGCCTCCGGGACCAGGAACGCGCGGGCGATCTCGGCGGTGGTCAGGCCGCCGACCGCCCGCAGGGTCAGGGCCGTCTGGGAGGCCGCGGTGAGCGCCGGATGGCAGCACAGGAACAGCAGGACGAGCGTGTCGTCGGTGTCCGGCACGTCCTCGGGCACCACCTCGACGGCCGTCGCCGACTCCCGCTCCCGGCGCGCGTGGTCGCTGCGCAGCTGGTCGATGAGCCGCCGGGACGCGACGGTCACCAGCCACCCGCGCGGGTTGCCCGGCACCCCCTCGGCGGGCCACTGCACGGTGGCGGCGAGGACGGCCTCCTGCACGGCGTCCTCGCACCCCTCGAAGCGGCCGTACCGAGCTACCAGCGTGCCGAGGACCTGCGGCGTGAGCTCACGCAGCAGGTCCTCGAAGCCCCGTGCTGTCATGCCTCCAATTGTCCGTCGGAGAACATGACCTGCCGCACCTCGACACCCAGGCCCTCGATCGCGGCGTCCGGGATCCGCCCCGCCAGTTCGATCGCCCGCTCCTTGTTCTCGCAGTCGATCAGGTAGTAGCCGCCCAGGAACTCCTTGGACTCCAGGAACGGGCCGTCGGTCACCACCGGCTGGCCGTTGCGGACGGTCACCACGGCGGCCTGCGACGGGTCGACCAGGGCCTGCGTGCCGATCAGCTCGCCGGACGCCTTCAGCGCCTCGATGAACGTGCCGTGGCCGGCGCCGATCGCCGCCCTCTCCTCGTCGGTCAGCGCGTCGATCACGGCCGGGTTGATGTGCAGACTGATCAGGAACTTCATCGTGTGCTCCTCGTGGTTCGCGAGCCCGGCTGGGCCCTTCGACCGGCTGGTCCCTTCGACCGGCTGGTCGGAGCCGCCGCCGTCTTCTTGACATCCTCCGCCGGAACGTTCGCATGTTCTTCTCGCAGCGGCGGCATCGCCCGTCAGGTCTCCATGCTTCTGCGGCGGCCACGACGCCGGCTGGGGCCCGGTGAGCACCCGGCGCGCCTGCGTCGCGGACTTCGCGCTGTCCGCCGGCGTCCAGCACTGACCATCAGGCTCCGGCGGCGACCGTCACCGTCACCGTGAAGGTCCGCTGCCCGGGCGGGCAGACCAGCGCCTCGCCGCAGGTGGTGCGGTGCGCGGAGACGTGGGCGGTGCCGGGCGGCCCGGCCAGGAACCCGGCGGTGACCTCGCCGCAGCCGGCCCCCGGGCGGCAGGAGGGGGCGGGGGAGGTGGTGCCGCCGGTGGGGCGCAGGGTCTGCGGCGCGTCGGCGGCGGGAGCGGACCAGTAGGTGCCGGGCAGCTCGATCCGCACGACGGTGCCGGGCGCCACCCGTACGGTCGTGCCGTCGGCGTGCTCGTCGAGCCGCAGCACCGCCGGGCCCGGCGAGGAGCTCGGCGGGGCGCTCGACGGGGTGGCCGGAGGAGCGGTCGGTGGCGGGGACGAGCAGCCCGCCGCCGGGGCGAGCAGGGCGAGCAGGGCGACCGCCGCGCGGGTTCGGGTGGACACGGCTCTCCTTCCGCGGGCAGGTCCTCGGGGCGCGGTGCCGCCGGGGCGGGCCGTGGTGGCCCGCCCCGGCGGCGTCAGGGGCGTGGACGGACGGCCGTCAGGAGACGGTCACGTCGTCGTAGTAGGTGTAGGTCGGGTCGCCCGGGTAGTTGTCGTCCACGTTGGTGAGGGTGAGCGTGTAGCTGTGGCCCGGGGTGACGGTGCCGGAGGCGGACTTCCAGCCGAGGCCGTTGGTGCAGGTCTTGGCGAGCACCGTGGTCGTGGTGTTGGTGGTGTTGTCCTTGAGCGTGGCGGTCGCCCAGTCGTAGGTGACGGTGTCCGGGCAGGTGACGTCGTACCAGAAGGAGACCTTGCTGCTGCCGGTCGGTGCGGTGAAGGTCTGGTTGACCGAGGACGTGGTGGTGGGGTTGGTGGAGCCGACCATCGCGCCGTAGCCGCCGGTGTGCTTGGCGGCGCTGGTGGCGGCGGTGCTGCCGGCGCCGGTCCAGCCGCTCAGGGTGCCGGTCTCGAAGCCGCCGTTGGTGATGCCGCCGCCGCCCGTGCCGTTGACGGTCCAGCCGAAGGAGGCGGAGCCGGTGGCGCCGGTGGTGTCCTTGGCGGTCACGGTGACGCTGGAGGTGCCGGCGGTGGTCGGGGTGCCGCTGATCAGGCCGGAGGCGGAGATGGACAGGCCGGCCGGCAGGCCGCTCGCCGTGTAGCCGAGGGTCTGGCCGGAGGCGCTGTCGGTCGCCGCGACCTGCAGGCTGACGGCCGTACCGGTGGTGCTGGTCTGGGCGCCCGGGTTGGTGACGGTGACGGTGTTGCCGGTCGTGCCGCCGCCGACGATCGGGTGCGACATCTGGCAGCCGCCCGCGCCGCTGTTGAAGTCGTTGGACCAGGTCGACTGCATCGCGAAGTTGCCGGTGGCGAAGCCGACGTTCGCCGAGGCGCCCTGGCCGCTGCTGAGCCAGGCGCACTTGTCGCCGTTCTCGGCGCCGCTGCTGTCCGTCCAGCCGCCGGCCGGGTTCTGGTCGGTGATGGTCTCGGCGTACTCGTGGCCCTCGACGATGGTGACGCCGTCGAGCGTGCCGGCCGAGCCGGCGTTGACGAAGCTCTGGCCGCAGCCGGAGCCCGCGTCGGTCACGTACGGCAGGTTGGTGAACGGCAGTTCGCCGTACGGCGAGGAGACGGCGCCGCCGGTGAGCGTGGTGTCACCGGTGTAGTCGTGCCAGGCGCAGAAGTTGCCGGACGCGGTGTTGAAGCCGTCGGGGGTGGTGCCGGTGGGCGAGACGACGACGTACTGGTTGTTCCGGTTGGCCGCGGCGGTGGTGTTGCCGAAGTGGCCGGACGCCTTGACCGCCTCGGCGCCGATCTGGTTGCCGGTCGCGGAGGCGGGCGCCGCGGCGGAGGTGTCCACCCAGACGCCGGCGAGCGCGCCGCCGGTCGGGTAGGCGACGTGCGCGGAGTTGGCCGGGCAGGTCTGCGAACCCGTCGCGATGCCCTCGCAGTACTGCGTCATGACGCCGGACCAGAGCTCGTTGCCCGCGCCGATGCCCTTGAACAGCTGCTGCAGGCGCGGGGCCATGCCCTTGGCGTCGCCGCTGAGCGTGGTGTTGCCGTTGGCGTCGGTGCCGCTGGTGCCCCATTGGGAGCCCCAGAACACCAGGTAGACGTGCTCCGGTCCGGTGGTCACGCCGATGCTCGGACTGCCTGCGCCGCCACCGTAGTTGAGGTTGTTGGCGGCGGTGAGGTTCGGCGCGGCCTGGTGGCCGCGCAGCGGGACGGCGCCGTGCCGGTACGGGTGGTTCGCCGACGCCGCGGGGGTCGCGGAGCCGTCGGGCTGCGCCTGGGCGGGTGCCGCGGTGAAGCCGGCCGCCGCGAGGGCGAACGCGGCGATGCCGGTGAACGCCGCTCGTCTGGCATGACGGAACGTGGGGGTTCGGCCCATGTGAGGGTTGCCTCTCTCATGCCGACCACCCGGGAGCCGGTGGGCGCCGGGTGGTCGTGAAGGACAGGGAGAGGCCGGAGGCGGTGGGGATGCCTGGGTGACCCGCCGCACAACGGATCACCGGGGGGAAACAGGCCCGCCTCGGCCGCCGAAAGCAAAGCAGTCGCCGGAGAAGTGGGTCAACGGGCCTGACGGTAAAGGGATTCGCCCGGAGTCCCGCGTAATGGAAAAGCCCCCATGTGGCAGGGGTCGCCGGTGGGGGCGTTCAATGTCCGCACACTGTATGGAGGTTCTCGTTCACCGTATGAACCGCCGTGGCCGAAAAAGAATTTGACGGTGAGAAACAGGTAAGACTTTAGCGGCCGGCCGGGGACGCGCACAAGCGCCGGCCTCACGGGATCCGGGATGCTCCGTACGCTACCTCGTGGATCGGCGTCGACACGCTTTCGTGGGGCGTGGGGCCTCGGATCTCCGGGCTTTGACGGTCGGCGGCCGCTCCCCGGTGTCCGGGGAGCGGCCGCCGACCGTATGTGATTGAACCTCAATTGCCGTACGGCGAGTTCTGATTCAAGCGGTGAGTGCGGCGGAGCGCAGCCGGGCGGCGGATCGGGACAGCAGGAACGCCGCGAGCAGGGTGGGGCAGAAGCCGACCGCGCAGGCGACGAGGATGGCGAGCGGGGTCAGGCCGGTCGGGGACATGGCGAGGACGAGGCAGGCCAGCGGCGTGACCAGGACGGGGGAGAGGAGGAGCAGGGTCGCCCGCTTCTTCTCCCGACGGGTCCACTGCGCGGACCTCGCGACCCTGGTCGCGGCGATGACGGCGGCGGCCAGCGCGAGCGCGGGCCCGACGGCGGGGATGAGCAGGAGGGGCATCGCGAGCACCGCGAAGACCAGGGTGAGGGTGGTGCGGCCGCCGCTCTCCGGCTCGGGCCGGGCCCGGACGCCCTCCTCGTCGAGCGCGGCGTCGGCGATCCGGCGGGGGCTGCCCAGCTGCTCCAGGACCTGCCGGACGGTGGCCTCGTCGGCGAGGTCGCACGAGGCCAGCGAGATCTCGACGTGCTCGCGCAGGTCCGCCAGCAGTTCGCGGCGGCGCTCCTCGGGCAGCGGGGCGGTGTAGCGGGCGACCGCGTCCAGGTGGGCGCGGACCAGGGGGTGGGCGGTGGGCTCGTTCACGGGTTCTCTCCCGGGGCCAGGACGTGGTCGACGGTTTCGCGGAAGGCGGGCCACAGCGTGGTGAACTCCTCCAGCGCGCTGCGGCCGGCGTCGGTGAGGGTGTAGTAGCGGCGGGACGGGCCGCTGGCCGAGTCGCGCAGGAAGGTGTCGGCGAGGCCGGCCCGGCGCAGCCGGGACAGCAGCGGGTAGATGGTGCCCTGGCTGGTCGCCAGCATCGGGAACCGGCCGAGTTCCTGCAGCAGCTCCACCCCGTAGCGGGGGCCGTCTCGCAGCAGTGCCAGGACGCAGTACTCCAGCACGCCCTTGCGCAGCTGCGTCGCCACCGGCCCGTCGGCCGTACCGGCGTCGCCGTCGTGGTGTGTCATGCCAGGTACCATGCAATGCAAGATAGCATGCGACACCAGATAGCTGGGCGGCATCGAGTCCCCGGGTGCGGCGCCCGCACTCCGGCCGACGGCCGTCTCGCGTGACGGCGCCTCGTTGCGGGCCTCGTTGCGGGTCTCAGTGCGGGGCCTCGGCACGGGCCGCGCCACGGCTCCGCGCGGCCGTCGGCCGGTTGATCCCTCACCCGGACGGCGGGTGGCAGCCCGAGCGGCGCACGCCCCCCGACCGGGGCTTCCGGCGGGCGTGCCCGCGCTGCCGCCCCTAGGGTCGGTGGTGCGCTGACGGTGCCGAGCGCCGGGGCGTACGCGGCCCCGCCGTCCGCCGGGGCGCGCCCGGCAACCCGAGAGCCGGCAACCCGAGAGGTGGACCGCACCATGCACACCGTCGTTCGCGGCGTCGGCGCGCTCGGCGTGACCGCGCTGCTGCTCGCCTCCGCCACCAGCTGCCAGGGCGACGGCCAGGCCACCGCCGAGGCCGCGCCGACCTCCCCGGCCGCGGCCGGCTCGGCGAGCGGACTGGCCGCCCAGCAGCTCGACTGGCACGCCTGCCCGGCCCCCGGCCCCGCCCAGGGCGGTGGCGCCGCCGCGCCCGCCGCGAACTGGCAGTGCGCCACCCTGAAGGCACCGCTCGACCACGCCCAGCCGGACGGCAAGGCCATCGGCCTGGCCCTGATCCGGAGCCGGGCCACGGACGAGCAGCACCGGATCGGCTCGCTGCTGTTCAACTTCGGCGGCCCCGGCGCCTCCGGCGTCGCCACGCTGCCCGCGCTCGCCGCCACCTACGCCTCCCTCAACACCCGCTACGACCTGGTGAGTTTCGACCCGCGCGGAGTCGGCGCCAGCGACGGGGTGATCTGCCTGGACGACAAGGCGATGGACGCCAACGCCGCCGCCGACGGCACCCCCCAGACCCCTGCCGGGGTGAAGACGCTGGACGAGAACAACGCGCAGTTCACCGCCGCCTGCGAGCACCACTCCGGCCCGGTGCTGCCCTACGTGGACACCGAGAGCGCCGCCAGGGACATGGACCTGATGCGGCAGGTGCTCGGCGACCAGAAGCTCTTCTACTTCGGCATCAGCTACGGCACCCAGCTGGGCGGCGTCTACGCGCACCTCTTCCCGCAGCACGTCGGCCGGGTCGTGCTGGACTCCGTCGTCGACCCGACGAAGGACCCGCAGCAGTCCGCGCTCGGCCAGGCCCAGGGCTTCCAGCTCGCCCTGGAGGACTTCATGAAGGCCTGCGCGACCAAGGACGCCGGCTGCCCGACCGGCAGCGGCGGCGCCCAGGGCACCGCGACGATCACCGCGCTGCTGCAGAAGCTGGAGCAGTCGCCGCTGCCCACCAGCGACGGCCGGCAGCTCACCGAGAGTCTGGCCCTCAACGGCATCGCCGGCGCCCTGTACAGCCAGGACACCTGGCCCGTCCTGGCCGCCGGGCTCACCGAGGCGATGCAGCAGGGCACCGGCAACACGCTGCTCCAGCTCTCCGACGGGCTCCTCGGGCGCAACCAGCAGGGGCAGTACACCAACCTGAACGCCGCCAACCGGGCGATCAGCTGCGTGGACTCCCGGCAGCGCTACTCCGACCAGGACGTCCAACAGCAGCTGCCGCAGTTCCGGACCGCCTCCCCGGTGTTCGGGCCCTTCTCCGCCTGGGGGCTGACCGGCTGCACCGGCTGGCCGGTGCCGGGCAAGACCGACCACCCGGAGGTCGCCGCCGCCGGCGCGGCCCCGATCCTGGTGGTCGGCACCACCGGCGACCCGGCCACCCCGGTCGAGGGCGCCCACGCGATGGCGCAGCAGCTCGGCCCGGGCGTCGGTGTCACCGTCACCCTCCAGGGCGAGGGCCACGGCGGCTACAACACCGGCAACCCGTGCCTGAAGCGGACCGTGGACGCCTACCTGCTGAACGGCACGGTGCCCGCGGGCGGGACCACCTGCAGCTGAGAAGTGGACCACTCCAGTGCCGGCTGATTGGCTCTGGGACGTGGTCCACTCGCCCCCTAGGATCGTCGATGTGACCACCAAAGTCGACTTCTACTTCGATCCGATCTGCCCGTTCGCCTGGATCACCTCCCGGTGGATCCTGGAGGTCGAGCGCCACCGCGAGCTCGACCTCTCCTTCCGGGTGATGAGCCTGTCCGTCCTCAACGAGGGCCGCACCGACCTGCCCGAGCGCTACCAGCGCCTGATGACCACCGGCTGGGGGCCCGTCCGGGTCTGCATCGCCGCCGCCGAGCAGCACGGCGAGCACGTGCTGCGCGACCTGTACACCGAACTCGGCACCCGCCTGCACGACCAGGACCGGCCCGCCGACGAGACCGTCCTCCGGGAGGCCCTGGTCGCGGCCGGACTGCCGGAGGAGCTCGCCGACGCGGCCGACAGCACGGCGTACGACGTCGCGCTGCGCAAGAGCCACCACGAGGGCATGGACCCGGTCGGCGAGGAGGTCGGCACGCCGACCATCCACGTCGACGGCGTCGCCTTCTTCGGGCCGGTGCTGAGCGCCATCCCGCGCGGCGAGGACGCCGTCCGGGTCTTCGAGGGGGTGCGGCTGCTGGCCGGGTACCCGAAGTTCTTCGAGCTCAAGCGGACCCGGACGGACTCGCTCGACTTCTCCTGAGCGGCGGGTTCTCCTGAGGGGCGGATTCGCCCAGGGCCTGTCCGGCCGGACAGGCCCTGGCGCCAGAACCTCCCGTTCCGGCGCCTCAGGCCCGACCATGGAGAGGAAGGCCCGGCGGCGCCGGAGAGGCGGTGAGCGTGGATGATCGCACGAAGTCGGCTGAGTGCCGCCCGCCACCCGGCGACCCCGCCCCCGCCGCCGTCCTCGCCCCCGGAGCAGCCGGGCACCCCCGGCCGCCCGCCGCCGCCCCGGCCCCCCGCCCCCGCGATGCGCCGCTGGCTGCTGCCCGTCGCCGCCCTGGTGACCCTGCTCCTGCTCGTGCTGTTCTCGAACACCGGCTCGACCGGCACCCGCTACGGCTACACCGACTTCCTCAACCGGGTCGGCGCCGGCCAGGTGCAGACCGTGGACATCACCGACACCGGCGGCGTCACCGGCACGCTCAAGGACGGCACGCACTTCACCAGCCAGATCCCGACCGCCCTGAACACCTCCCAGCTCAGCGGCGAGCTCACGAACCAGCACGTGGACGTCACCGGCAGCCGCAGCGGCGGCAGCTCGATCTGGTCCACCCTGCTGCTGTTCCTGCCGCTGCTGGTCTTCGGCGGGCTGTTCCTCTGGTCCGGCCGGATGGCCGCCCGCTCGCTCGGCGGCGGCCTGAGCGCCATCGGCCGCTCCCGCGCCAAGATCATCGAGGCCGAGCGGCCCGCCACCCGCTTCGCCGACGTCGCCGGGTACGAGGGGGTCAAGCAGGAGGTCAGCGAGGTGGTCGACTTCCTGCGCAGCCCCGACCGCTACGCCGCCGCCGGCGCCAAGGGCCCGCGTGGAGTGATCATGGTCGGCCCGCCCGGCACCGGGAAGACCCTGATCGCCCGGGCCGTCGCCGGGGAGGCCGAGGTGCCCTTCCTCTCCGTGACCGGCTCCGGGTTCGTCGAGATGTTCGTCGGCGTCGGCGCCTCCCGCGTCCGCGACCTCTTCGACGAGGCCCGCAAACGCGCACCGTCCATCATCTTCATCGACGAGATCGACGCCGTCGGCGGCCGCCGTGCGGGCGGCACCCGGCTCGGCGGCAACGACGAGCGCGAGCAGACCCTCAACCAGCTGCTCTCCGAGATGGACGGCTTCGACCCGACCACCGGCATCGTCGTCATCGCCGCCACCAACCGTCCGGACGCCCTCGACCCGGCCCTGCTGCGCCCCGGCCGATTCGACCGCCAGGTCACCGTCCCGCTGCCCAACCAGGCGGAACGGGCCGCCATCCTCGCCGTCCACGTCCACGGCAAGACCCTCGCCCCCGACGCCGACCTGAACCGCATCGCCCGCGGCACCCCTGGCTTCTCCGGCGCCGACCTCGCCAACCTCCTCAACGAGGCCGCCATCAACGCCGTCCGCGCCGAACGCGCCACCCTCACGGCCGACGACCTGGACGCCGCCCGTGACCGCGTCCTGCTCGGCCGTCGGGAGTCCTCCAACGCGCTGCTGCCCGAGGAGCGCCAGGCCGTCGCCGTCCACGAGTCCGGGCACGCCCTGGCGGCCGCGCTCTGCGAACACGCCGACCCCGTCGCCAAGGTGACCATCCTCCCGGCGGGCGTCTCCCTCGGTGCGACCGAACAACTCCCCGAAGCGGAGCGGCACCTGTACAGCGAGGGCTACATGACCGACCTGCTCACCGTCCAACTCGGCGGGCGCGCGGCCGAGTTGGTGGTCTTCGGGGAAGGCTCCACCGGTGCCGCCAACGACCTCGCCAACGCCACCGGCGTGGCCACCCGGATGGTCCGGGAATTCGGGCTCTCCCCGGAACTCGGCCCGGTCGGCTACTCCACCGGCTCCGCGCACTACCTCGGCGACAACCCCGAGGACCTGCTCCGCCGCCCCTACTCCGAACAGACCCAGCGCACCGTCGACGAGGCCGTCGCCCGCCTGCTGCGCCACGCCGAGAGCCGCGCCGTCGGCCTGCTCCGCGAACACCGCCACCACCTCGACGAGCTGGCCGCCCTGCTGGTCGCCCAGGAGACCGTCGACGGCGCCGTCGTCCTCGACATCCTGAGCCACCCGGCCCCGGCCTCCTAGCCAGGGCTCGCCAGGGGGGCCACCAGGCGTTTCGGCCCTCTTGATGTTGCTGGAATCACATGCGTCCCGGGTCCTTTTCGGGTGGACACTGTCCGGTGAAGCGAGCCTCGTCCGGCCACCAAGGAGTCGTCATGCCCGAACCCCTGCCCGCCGACCTCCAGCGGGAGATCGCCCGCAGTCTGCGGGTGGCGCCCGTGGCCGACCCGGAGCGGGAGGCCGAGCGCCGGGTCGCCTTCCTCGCCGACCAGCTCCGCGCCGCCGGCGCGCGCACCCTGGTGCTCGGCATCAGCGGCGGCATCGACTCCACCACCGCCGGGCGGCTCTGCCGGCTCGCCGTCGACCGGCTGCGCGCCGCCGGGCACGCGGCCGACTTCTGCGCGATGCGGCTGCCCTACGGCACCCAGGCGGACGAGGCGGACGCCCGCCGCGCGCTCGACTTCATCCAGCCGGACCGGACCCTGACCGTCGACATCAGGCCCGCGACCGACGCCGCCTTCGACGCCCTGACGGCCGCCGGCCTCGCCTTCGCCGACCGCTCGCACGAGGACTTCGTCCGCGGCAACGTCAAGGCCCGCCAGCGGATGGTGGTCCAGTACGCGGTTGCGGGCGCCACTGGTGGCCTGGTCGTCGGCACCGACCACGCCGCCGAGGCGGCCGTCGGCTTCTTCACCAAGTACGGTGACGGCGCCGCCGACCTGATGCCTCTCGACGGTCTGACGAAGCGTCAGGTACGTTCCGTCGCCGAGGTGTTGGGAGCGCCGGCGGACCTCGTCCGGAAGACCCCCACCGCCGACCTCGAAACCCTCGCCCCGGGCCGCCCCGACGAGGACGCCCTCGGTGTGCCCTATGAGGCCCTGGACGACTTCCTGGAGGAGCGGCCGGTGAGCGAGGAGGTCTTCCACGCCGTCCTCGCGCACTACCGCCGCACCGAGCACAAGCGCCGCCCGCCCGTCACGCCCGCGTAGCGACCGACGGCCAGGCCTGACGGCACGAAGAGTTGACGCACCGTCAGGCCTGGCGGGGGGCGGCGGCCGCTGGCGACGCCGGCGGCCACCGTGGCCACGGTGGCGCCCCGGTGACGGCTTGGGCGGGCGGCTGGTTACGGTACGGGGAACAGGGCTCGACTTCGCGGGTCGAAGGGGACGGCATGGACGGGGTGACGTCGCGTCCGGTGGCCCGCCCGGTCGGCGGAGCTGGTGCGCGCCTACGACGACACCGGGACGGGCTGACCCGACCCGCAGAGGCGGGACACGGGGGACGGGTGGGATGTGCAGGGCATGCGGGACGTACGGGAGCAGGAGGACGGGATGACGCAGGACCGGCTCGCGGTGGTGTCGGGCGGCGGCACCGGGATCGGGCGGGCGATCGCCGCCCGGCTGGCCGCCGACGGGCACCGGGTGGTGATCCTGGGCCGTCGGCCGGAGGTGCTGGAGCAGGCCCGGGAGGCGATCGAACGGACCGCCGGCCCGGGCCGGATCGTGCCGCTGGCGGCAGACCTGACCGACCCGGAGGCGGTCGAGGCGGCCGCCGGGCGGATCGCCGCCCTCGGGCCGGTGGACGTGCTGGTGAACAACGCGGGCGCCATCGTGACCCCGCCCGACGGCGACGGCCTGGCCGCCCTGGCCCGGGTCTGGCGGCGGGACCTGGACGCCAACCTGCTCACCGCCGTCCTGCTCACCACCGCGCTGCAGGGACGGCTGCGCCGGCCCGGCGGGCGGCTCGTGGTGATCAGCTCGGCGGCCGCCCAGCGCGGCGGCGCGGGCCCGCACTCGGCCGGCTCGTACGCCGCCGCGAAGGCCGCCCTGCACGGCTGGGCCTTCGGCCTGGCCCGGCAGCTCGGCCCGGACGGGGTCACGGTGAACGTGCTCGCGCCCGGGTACATCGAGGACACCGAGATCTTCGGTGCCGGCTGGAGTGAGGAGTTCCACGCCGGGAAGGTCGCGGACACCCTGGTCGGCCGCGCCGGCACCCCCGCCGACGTGGCGGAGGCGGTCGCCTACCTCGCCTCACCCGCCGCCGGCTACCTGACCGGACAGGTCATCGGCCTCAACGGAGGTGCGGTGCTGGGGCGCTGACGCCATGCCGATGGCCCTGGTCGGGGCGCGAGCGGTCAGTCCCCGTCGGCGTCGGCCGCCGCGGTGGGTGTGCCGCCGGACTTGATGCCGAGCCTGGCCTCGGCGGTGGTCCAGTCGGCGGCGATGGCCTGCTGGACGGCGGCGAGGGTGGCCTGGCCCTTGCAGATCGCGGTGTGCAGGTGCGTCTCCACCGAGTCCTTGGGGTTGTTGGGGCCCTTGCCCGGGACGTGGCCGGGGGAGGGCGGCTCGACCCAGAGGTTGTGCGGGTCGTTGGGGTCGCCGCCGAGCTGCAGGCTGATCAGGTGGTCGTACTCGGCGTCGCCCATCGGTCCGGTGTAGCCGTAGGACTTGGCGTTCTCGGCCTTCTCCTTGCCGGTGATGTTCGCCGGCGGACGGATCGCCGAGGTGTAGCCGCCCGGCTTGCAGATGGTGTCGTTGATGTTGCCCTGGTCGACCGCCGGGCTGATCGCGCCGGGGGTGCAGGTCGGGTCGGGCAGTGGCTGCTTGTCCGCGGTGTAGCGGTACGTGCAGCTGCCGGGCGCGGGCTGCGGCTGGACGTCGTACGAGCTCTTCGGGCCGGGGCCGGTGACGATCGCCGCCGGGGTGGGCGCGGCTCCCGGGGCGGGTGCGACTCCCTGGGTGGGCGCGGCTCCGGGGGTGGGTGCGGCGGAGCCGTGCCCGGTCTGCCGGGCGGTGTGGCCGCCGCCGGACGAGCAGCCTGCGGCTGCGGCGAGCAGGACGGCCGAGGCTATGGCCAGGGCGGCGCGGACGGGAGCCGGCACGGGTTCCTCCAGGTCGGGGCGGTGGGGCGGGCAGGCGGCCGACGGGTCGGCCGGTTGCCGTGCGCCAGCGGACACTACCGTGTCAACGGGGCCGAAGGGGTGACACCACGTCCGGGCGCGGGAGGACCGTGCGGGGCGCGCGGAATCGTTTCCGCGACGCTTCGGGGCCGGGCGGAGCCTGGCGGGGATCGGGCGGAGGTCGACCGGAAGCGACATCGGGCGGAGCAACCCGGCACGACGCTCAGCACCACCCCCGGGCCGAAGAGCTCCCCGGGCGGCACCGCGGGGGCGGCTACTGCGCCGCGATCCAGTCCGAGACCAGCTCGTCCAACACCCCCAGCGGCAGGCTGCCGTGCCCGATCAGCTGGTGGTGGAACTCCCGGATGTCGAACCGCCCGCCCAGCGCGGCCTGCGCGCGCTCGCGGTGCCGGACGAGCTCCCGGCGGCCGATCAGGTACGCGGTGGCCTGGCCGGGCCAGGCGATGTAGCGGTCGATCTCGTTGCGGACGTTGGCCTCGGTGGTGGCCGTGTTGTCCCGCATGAAGGCGATCGCCCGCTCCCGCGACCAGCCGTAGTGGTGCAGGCCGGTGTCCACGACCAGGCGCACGGCCCGCAGCGCGTCGAGCGACAGCATGCCGAAACGGGAGAGGTCGGAGCTGTACAGCCCCATCTCGTCCGCCAGCCGCTCGGTGTACAGGCCCCAGCCCTCGACGTGGGCGGTCAGCTGGCTGTTCGGCCGGCGCCGGAACTCCGGCAGGTGGTGCAGCGTCTGGGCGACGGCGATCTGGAGGTGGTGGCCGGGCACGCTCTCGTGGAAGGCGATCGCCTCGTACTCGTACCGGAACCGGGTCTGCGGGCGCAGGGTGTTGATCCAGTGGGTGCCGGGCAGGCCGCCCGGGCCGGGCGGCTGGTAGTAGGCCAGCGGCGCGGTCTCCGCCTCGATCGGGTCGATCTCCCGGGTCACGCAGTCGACGATCGGGTAGCTGCGGAAGTAGTCGGCCGAGGCGCGGCGGGCGCGTTCCAGCGCGTCGTCGACCAGGGCGATGATCTCCCCGGCGCTGTCGAAGCGCAGCGTGCGGTCCTCGCGCAGCGCGGCGAGCACGGCCTCGGGGCCGGTGATGCCGAGCACCTTGCCGCCCAGCTCGGCGAACTCCTCGCGCAGCACCGCCAGGGTGTCCAGGCCGATCCGGTGGACCTCCTCCGGGGTGAGCCCGGGCCGGGTGAAGCGGGTCACGGCGTCGGCGTAGCCCTCGACGCCGCCGGGCACGTGGCAGACCCCGGCCTCGTCGTCCGGCCGGGCGTCCGCGGACAGCCGCTGGGCCAGCCCGGCCCGGTAGCGGGCCACGGCCGGGCGGACGCCGTCGCGCACGATCACCCCGGCCCGCTCGGCCTCCGGGCGGCCCTGCAGCGGGCGCAGCAGTTGGTCGTCGGCGGGGCCGGTGGCCAGGTAGGCGTCCAGCTGGGTGATGGCGGCGTCGACGCCGCTGCGCAGCGGCCGGCGGCCGGCGGCAGCCGTGTCCAGGAAGCGCTGCAGGACGGCGTCGAAGTAGCCGGGCAGGCCGGCGAGGCGCTCCAGGTAGGAGTCGGCGCCCTCGTGGTCGACGGAGGTCATGATGAGGGAGGTGAAGGCCTCGTTCTGTGGTGCGGTGATGGTCGCCGAGACGCTGAAGTCGGCCAGCCCGTGGGTGATCTGACCGGTGCCGTTGTCGATCAGCCGCCCGAGCACGCGGTGGGTGACCTGGTCGTCGCCGGTCAGCGCGTCCACCGGCAGCGCTGCCAGCCGCGCCCGGAAGCCCGCCAGTACCTCCCGGTGGCGCAGCGCGGCCTCGCGGGACGGGTCGGGCACCTCGTGGGCGTAGCCCTCGACCCCGCTGAGCGTCGCGTCGAACGGGGCGTAGGAGTTCTCGGCGGCGAAGAACTCCGTCGCGAGTGCGGCGAGTGCGGCAGATGTGGCGGATGCGGCGGGGGTGGCCGGCGCGGTGGGTCCGTCTTGGTGCGGCTGGTCGGTCATCGGTCGCTCCCGGGTCCGGTGTGGTCAGTGCGACGAGGGTTCCCTGGGGCGCCCCGGTTGCGCCGATTATTCGGAGTCGGCGGCGACGCGGTCAATACACGGAGCGCTCGATCCATGGAGCGGTCGATCCACGGAGCGGTCAATACGCGGCGCTGGGGCAGGAGTTCCCCCCTGCCCCCAGCGGCACGTCGCCGACCCGCCGTCAGCGGTAGCCCTCCGGGGCGGCCGGCCTGCCCGCGTCCTGTACCTCGACCAGGTAGCGCCAGCAGTCCGGCCGGCTGCCGTCGCGGTCGGTGAAGCCGTACTCCCGGGCCAGCTGCCCGCTGGACAGCGACTGCCCGTTCCACCGGGAGACCCCGGGGTCGGCGGCGAGGGCGGCGACCGCCCGGCCGACGAAGTACGGCGTCTCGGAGATGCCGAAGTGCGGCTCCCGGGCCACGGCGTCGCGCCAGTTCTCCTCGGTGACGCCGAAGTGCTCCAGCATGATCTCGGAGCGCATCCACCCGGGGGTGAGCGCCAGGGCGGTGGCGCCGCGGGGGCCCAGCTCGTGGCCGAGGGAGAAGGCCATCCGCAGCACGGAGGCCTTGGCGAGGTCGTAGAAGAAGGAGTTCCGGTAGGTGGCGCCGTTGTACTCGGCGGTGCCGTCGGTCATCTCGACGACCAGGCCGCCCGGGCGCCGCAGCAGCAGCGGGAGGGCGTGGTGGCTGGTGACGGCGTGCGTCTCCACCGCGAGGCGCAGCAGCCGCAGGCCGTCGTCCAGGTCGTGCTCCCAGACCGGGACGTTCCAGGCGAACAGCTTCTCGCCGCCCCAGATGTCGTTGACCAGGATGTCCAGCCGGCCCTGTTCGGCGTCGATCCGCTGCACCAGGGCGGCCACCTGGGACGGGTCCAGGTGGTCCGTCGGCACCGCGATGCCCCGGCCGCCGGCGGCGGTGACCAGGTCGGCGGTGTCCTCGATGGTCTCCGGGCGGTCGTACTCCGAGCGCCGCTCCCGGGTGCTGCGCCCGGTGACGTACACCGTCGCCCCGGCGGCGCCCAGCTCGACCGCGATGCCCCGCCCCGCGCCCCTGGTCGCGCCTGCGACCAGGGCGATCCGACCGTCCAGTGCCCCTGCGACCCGTGCCATCCGTGAGCTCCCTGCCTGCCGACGACTGTGCCGACGCCCGTTCCACGGACGTCGGCACCATCGTTGCGCAGGGGTCTGACAATCGGGCCCGGACGGCGGCCGGGCGCGGGGGTCAGCCGGCCTTGGCAGCCTTGGCGGCCTGGGCGGCGGCCTCCTTCTCGTGCTTGTCCTTGATCCGGGCGGTCTCCTTGCGGACGTCCACCTGGTTGGCGCGCTCGTGCTGCAGCCAGAGCGGGTTCTCGGCCTTGATCGCCTCGATCTGCTCGGTGGTGAGCGCCTCGGTCACGCCGCCGCGGGCCAGGCCCGAGATGGAGATGCCGAGCTTGGCGGCGACCACCGGGCGCGGGTGCGGGCCGTTCTTGCGCAGGTCCTGGAGCCACTGCGGCGGGTCGGCCTGAAGCGCGCTGAGCTCCTCGCGGGAGACCACACCCTCCTGGAAGCCGGTCGGCGCCGCGTCGAGGTAGATCCCCAGCTTCTTGGCGGCGGTGGCCGGCTTCATGGTCTGGCTGGTCTTCTGCTTGAGCGATGTCATGGTGACAAGGGTAAGGGAGTGCGCGGGCGCCTACGGTCACGGTCGGTAGCCTTGCCCTGTGACAGAGATGCAGGTGAACCCGTCCTTCCGGCTCGCGTACGTCCCGGGCGTGACCCCCGGCAAATGGGTCCGGGTGTGGGCCGAGCGGCTCCCGGACGTCCCGCTCGACCTCCGCGCGCTCTCGGCCGAGGACGGCGAGGCGGCCCTGCGCGAGGGCACCGCGGACGCCGGACTGGTCCGGCTGCCCGTCGACCGGGACGTGCTCAGCGCGATCCCGCTCTACACCGAGACCACCGTCGTGGTCTTCCCCAAGGACCACTTCCTCGCCGCCGCCGAGGAGGCCGAGCTGGGCGACCTCGCCGAGGAGGTGGTGTTCCACCCGCTCGACGACACCCTCGGCTGGCCGGCCGGGCTGCCCGGGCGCCCGGCGATCGACCGCCCGGCCACCACGGCCGACGCGATCGAGCTGGTCGCGGCCAACGTCGGCGTGCTGCTGGTGCCGCAGTCGCTGGCCCGGCTGCACCACCGCCGGGACCTCACCTACCGGCCGGTCGCCGAGGCGCCGCAGTCCCAGGTGGCGCTGGCCTGGCCGCAGGAGCGCACGACGGACCTGGTGGAGGAGTTCATCGGCATCGTCCGGGGCCGTACGGTCAACAGCTCGCGCGGGCGCGGTGCCCAGCCGGCGGAGGAGCCGAAGAAGGCCTCTGCACAGCGCAAGCCCCAGCCGCAGAAGGCCGGCGCACAGAAGGCCGGCGCACAGAAGGCCGGCGCGCAGAAGGGCGGCCCGCAGAAGGGCAAGCCGAGGCCCTCGGCGGGTGGCCGGGGCTCGGCCACCCCCAAGCGCGGCAAGCCGAAGCGCCGTTCGTAGGGCCCCGATCCCGTAGGGCCCAGGTGCTGGCCGGAGCCCGACGGGGCGCGTACCGTCGGGCTCCGGGCGCTGCCCGCCCCATCCGGTCGAGGGGTTGAAGGAGCGGGCCATGTGGCACGACCTGGTGATCGTCCAGATTCCGATCGTGGAGAAGATCCTCCGGACGATCGCGGTCTACGCGTTGATCCTGCTGCTGTTCCGGGTCGCGGGTAAGCGCGGGTTGGCGGGGTTGAACACCTTCGACATGGTGGTCGTCTTCCTGCTGTCCAACGTGGTGCAGAACGCGATCATCGGCAATGACAACAGCCTGCTCGGCGGTGCCATCGGCGCGGTCACGCTGATCGCGGTGAACTCCGCCGTCACCCGCTGGCTGGCCCACGACCCGCGGGCCGCACGGTTGTTGGAGGGCACGCCGACCACCGTGGTGCGCGACGGCGCGCTGGTCCCGGGCGCGCTGCGTGGGCTGGCGCTGCGGGCCTCCGAGATCGAGCACGCCGTCCGCGTCCAGAACGGCGACACCATCCGGGACGTCGCGGTCGGCCGCTTGGAGCCCGACGGTCAGCTGGTGATCACCCTCAAGCCCGACGAGCAGGGCGCCACCCGCGGCGACGTGGAGGACCTGCGG
Organism: Kitasatospora sp. MAA19; assembly: GCF_029894125.1. Lineage (GTDB taxonomy): Bacteria > Actinomycetota > Actinomycetes > Streptomycetales > Streptomycetaceae > Kitasatospora. Next base: position 55,180 of record NZ_JARXYZ010000019.1, on the reverse strand, counting down.
CGTCGGCTGGACACCATCGAGCGCCTGCTCACCACACTGGCGGCCGACCGGTCCAAGGACCGCTGACCCGGGCGGCATCCCAGGGGTCCGGGATCGGAACGGCGGCCTCCGGCCCGGCGGCCGGGGCGGCGTCGGCCGCGACCGAACGTGAATCCGGGCAGGGATACGGCCAGTTGGTGCCGCTGCCGGCGCCGGTGACGCCGGCAGCGGCAGTGCGTCGCGCGGCGGGTGTTCCTGGACGCCGGAACGTACGCCTGGAGTTTCAGCGCGCCCGGCGGGCGAGGGTGGCCGTGAAGGGGCGCGGGGACAGCGAGGCGCTACGGGCCGGGCGGATCCGGCGGCCGGGGGTGGGGATGACGGTCCAGCGGGCGGCGATGGTGGCGATGGCGAGGACGGCCTCGGTGGTGCCGAAGGCGTCGCCGATGCAGCGGCGGGCGCCGAGGCCGAAGGGGGCGTAGGTGCCGGGCACGGGGCGGGCGGTGGTGAGCCAGCGGTCCGGGTCGAAGCGGTCGGGGCAGGTGAACACGTCGGCCCGGCGGTGCAGCAGGTAGGGGCTGTACAGGATGGTGGCGCCGGCCGGGACGCGGTGGCCGCCGAGTTCGGCGTCGGCGGCGACGGTGCGGCTGAGGATCCAGGACGGAGGGTAGAGCCGCAGCGTCTCGGCGACCACGCGGGCGGTGAGCGGCAGCGCGGGCAGGTCCTCGTGGCGGGCGGGGCGGCCGTCGAGCACGGTGTCCAGTTCGCTGTGCAAGCGGTCGCGGAGGGCCGGGTTGGTGGCGAGCAGGGTCCAGGCCCAGGAGAGGGTGGCGGCGGTGGCCTCCATGCCGGCGAGCAGGAAGGTGACCACCTGGTCGTGGATCTCGGCGTCGGAGAGCCCCTGCCCGTCCTCGTCGCGGGCGCTGAGCAGCATGGACAGCAGGTCGTGGTGGTCGGTGCCGGCGGCGCGGTAGTCGGCGATCAGCCGCCGGGTGATCTCCTGCAGGTCCTGCCGGGCGCGGCGGAAGCGGCGGTTCTCCGGGGTGGGAATGCGGTCGGTGCCGGGCAGCGGCAGCATGACGCGCCGGCCGACGCCGCGGGCGATGGTGTCCATGCTGGCGTGGACGGGAAGCGACCCGGCCCGCTCGTGGGCGGCGAACAGGCAGCGGGCCGTCACCGCGGTGGTGAGGCGGTACATCGCGGTGGGGACGTCGACCACGTCGCCGTCGCGCCAGGTGGCGGTGGTGCCGGCGATCTCCTCGGCCATCATCGCGGCGTAGCCGGGCAGCCGGTCACGGTGGAACGCGGGCTGCAGCATACGGCGTTGGCGCCGGTGCGCGGCGGCGGGGCAGGTGGCCAGGCCGTGGCCGAAGACCTCGCGGGCCTTGTCGAGGACGATCCCGCCCTTGTCGTAGGTGCGGTCCTCGGTGAGCAGTCGGCGGACCAGCTCGGGGTGGCAGGCGACGTACGCGTCCAGCGGGCCGAGCCGCAGCCGGACCAGGTCGCCGTGGGCGGGCAGTCCGGCGACGAAAGCGAGCGGGCGGCGGAGGAAGGCGGGGGCGTGGCCGAGCAGGGGGAGGGCGCCGGGGGCGGTGGCCGAGGTGTACTGGGTGGGCACGGGCGTCACCTTGGGGTGGAGGGGAGGACCGGAATGGTTCGCGCTCCCGATCTTTCCCGGAGGCCGTCGGCGAAACGATCTGCGACCGGCGGGCGGGGTGAACGCGGGGGCGCAGGCCGAACGCCCGTGCGCCGTCGGAGCCCGGGGTCCGCGGCTGGGTTTCCGGGGCGACGGGGGGTATCCCCGGGCGCCGCCCCGCCCCTACACTGCGAAGCTCTTGCGAGACTACCGGTCAGTAGGGAATGGGGAGTTCGGATGACCGACGAGCGGGCCCACGGTTTCACCGACGACGCACTCGGCGAGCACGACGCCGTGGCGCTGGCCGCCCTCGTCCGCGCCGGAGAGGTGGCCCCCGCGGAGCTGGCCGCGGCCGCCGCCGCCCGCGCCGCCCAGATCGACGGGACGCTCACCCCCGTCGCCCACGCCTCCTACGACCGGCCGCGGCTGGGCCCGGGCGGCGCCGACGGCCCGCTGTACGGCGTCCCCACCTTCCTCAAGGACAACGTCGACCTGCGCGGGCTGCCGACCACCATGGGCAGCGAGGCCTTCCGGGCCCGCCCGGCCCGGCGCAACGCCCGCTTCACCGACCAGTTCCTCGCCACCGGCCTGGCCGTCCTCGGCAAGACCCGGCTGCCCGAGTTCGGCCTCAACGCCTCCACCGAGTTCGCCACCGCCCAGCCGGTGCGCAACCCCTGGAAGCCCTCGCACTCGGCCGGCGCCTCCTCCGGCGGCTCGGCCGCACTGGTGGCCGCCGGAGTGGTGCCGATCGCGCACGCCAACGACGGCGGCGGGTCGATCCGCATCCCGGCGGCCTGCTGCGGGCTGGTCGGCCTCAAGCCCACCCGGGGCCGCCTGGTCTCCAACGCCCAGGGCGGCAAGCTGCCGATCGACCTCGTCACCGACGGCGTGCTGACCCGCTCGGTCCGCGACACCGCCGCCTTCTTCGCCGCCGCCGAGCGCCACCACCGCAACCCCCGGCTGCCCCCGCTCGGCCTGGTCGAGGGCCCGGGGCGGCGCAGGCTGCGGATCGGACTGGTGACGGACTCGCCGACAGCCACCACCGACGAACCCACCCGTGCGGCCGTCGTGGAGACCGCCGCCCGGCTGTCGGCGCTCGGCCACCACGTGGAGGAGACCACCCTGCCGTTCGGCGAGGAGTTCTCCCGCGACTTCGTCCTGTACTGGGGCTACATCGCCCTCGCCATCGCGCTCAGTGGCCGGCTGATGCTGGACCGCAGCTTCCGGATCAACCGGCTGGACGGCCTGACCACCGGGCTGCGGCGGCTGTACCAGCGGGAGTTCCTGCGCACCCCGGCCGTCCTGCGTCGGCTGCGCCGCGCCGAGGCCGCGTACGCGGGCGTCTTCCGCACCCACGACGTGATCCTCTCCCCGGTGCTCGCCCACACCGCCCCGCCGATCGGCCACCTGAGCCCCAACGTGGCCTTCGACGAGCTGATCGAGCGGCTGCGGCGCTACGTGGCCTTCACCCCGGTCAACAACGTGACCGGTGGGCCCGGCATCGCCCTGCCCACCGGCGCCGCGCCGAGCGGCCTGCCGATCGGCGTCCACCTCTCGGCCGCGCACGGCCAGGAGCGGCTGTTGCTGGAGCTGGCCTTCGAGCTGGAGGCGGACCGGCCCTGGCGGCGGATCCAGGACTGACCGGAACCGGGACCGGCGGGGGGCCAGGGCGGCCCTCAGCCCGACAGCACCGCCCGCGCCGCCCGCACCTCGTGGTGCAGCCGGGCCAGCGCGCAGTCGGGGGAGACGCCGTCCGGCTCGGCCTCGGGCAGCGGTCTGCGGCTGCGCAGCGCCTCGGCCAGGTCGGTCAGCTCCCGGGTCAGGGCACCGACCTCGGCCGGGGACGGTGCCGGCGCGCCGTGCTCCACCCGGACCCGGGTGGCGGTCGTGGTGTCCACGATCCGCTCGACCGCGATCACCAGCGGCCACCAGGCCTCGGCCCGGGCCCCCACCGGTGGCGGCTCGGTGAGCGCTCGCTGGAACTCGCTGCGCACGGCGGACAGGTCCCGGTAGAGCCGCCGCCGGCACCGGGCGCGGGCCGGCTGGTCGATGCCGGGCCCGGTGGTGAAGGCCAGCGAGACGTACGTGGCGGTGTCCGCGACGGCGTCGGCCAGCCGTTCCCCGATCCGGGTGTGCCAGGACTCCGGCCACAGCAGGTAGCCGGCCAGCAGCGAGATGCCGCAGCCGACCAGTGAGTCGTACAGCCGGGGCAGCGCCAGGTGGAAGCCCTGGTGGTTGAGCAGGTCGGAGAGCAGCAGGATCACCGGGGTGATGGCCGCGGTCTGGAACGCGTACCCCTTCGCCGACAGCGCCGGGATGAGCGTCGCCAGCGCCGCCATCACCGGTACGTCCCACCAGCCGTGCGGCACCTCGGCCAGCACGGGGGCGGCGATCAGCAGCCCGGCGGCGGTGCCGAGCGCGCGCAGCACCGCCCGGGAGAACACCGAGCCGAAGTCGGGCTTCATCACGAAGGTGACGGTGAGCGACACCCAGTACGAGCGGGGCACCGCGATCACCGACACCAGGATCTGGGCGGCGCCGATGCACAGCGCCAGCCGCAGCCCGTAGCGCCAGGACGCGCCGGACAGCAGCAGCGCGTGGGCGGCCCGGCGGGCGCGGACCTGCAGCGCGGCGGGCCGGCCGAGCCGGTCGGCGGTGGCGTACGGGTCCGGCGCGGCCTCGTGCGCGACGGCCCAGGCGTGGCCGATCGCCTCCACCAGGGCGCGGGTGGACGGCCCGGCCGGGTCGGGCAGCCAGGGCGGCGGGGCCGGCCCGGTGCGCCCTTGCCCGACGGCCTCGGCGAGTTCGCGCACCGCCGCGGGGTAGGCGGGCGGCAGCGGGCCGTACTCGCGCGGGCGCAGCTGTGCCGCCGAGGCGGCCTCCACCACCGGGACGACGGCGTTGAGTTGGGCGAGCAGCCGCACCAGGGCGGGGGAGCGGCCGTGCCGGCGGGTGCGGCGGGCGAGCAGGAGGTCGTAGGACTGGTTCAGCGACTGGGTGAGCGCCTGCCGCCTGCCGTCGTACCCGGGGGTGCCGGTGGCCTCCAGGAAGGCGGCGACCGCCCGGTAGGTGCCGGCCACTGCGGAGCGTTCCGGCGTCCCGCCGCGCAGCGGCCAGGCGAGCAGGGTGAGGCCGAGCACCACCAGGCCGCCGAGCAGCAGCAGGCAGGACGGCAGCCACCAGGGGGAGGGCAGCGGCAGGCCGGCGCCGACCACCGCGTCGAGGAGCAGGAGCAGTCCGGACACCGAGGCGACCGCGCCGATCGAGGAGATCATGCCGGAGACCAGTGCGACGGCGGTCAGCACGGCGACGGCCGTCCAGCCGGCTCCGTACACGAGGGTGCCGAGCAGGACCCCGAGCGAGCCGAACAGCTGCGGCACGGCGATGTTGAACACCCGCATCCGGTACGCGTCCGCGGTGTCCCCGATGACCCCGGACAGTGCGCCCATCGACACCAGCGCGCCGTACCCGGGCCGCCCGGTGGCGGTGCCGACGGCGAGCGGCGCGGCGAGCGCCACCGAGGCCCGGGCCACCGCCGCCCACGGGATCGGCGCGGCCTTGGGCCGCAGGCTCTCGGTCAGCCAGCTGGGCGGGGCGAGCCGGACGGCTCCGGGGCGGCGTGTCACAGGCCCAACGTACGACCCGCCCCGGATCGCGGCCCGCTTGACGGCGGTGTGCAGCGGTCGGGAGGCCGTTCTGGTTCACGTCGGGTTTATGTCAATTACCGAAACATACCCGGGTGGTTATGTCAGCCTCCGAAACATAAAGCGAACCCCAAGGGGCGCCTGAACTGCGCGGATTTCCCTATTGGTAACCGGCCGTCGAGGGTTGACACCATTAGTTGGTCTAGTCCAACGTATGGGGAGCGCGGTTCGGCAAAGGCTGAGGCAGGGTGAGAGTCCTTGCCGGACGGGCGAGTTGGCCCTCTGACGTGGCGGAACCCCGTGGGCGGGGTCCGGGCGGTACGGAGCGTATGCGGACCAGCGTGCGGTCCGCGGGCCGAATTCCGCATACGGCGAGTGACGGGCCATCGGCTCGCTGTGCCCGCTTTGTGCGTCCAGGAAGCGCTGCGCCGACTACGAACCATGGAGTGACTGCCCATGCCGAGCCCTGACGGATATCTGCACCGAGCCGCCTCGGAGCGCCCCTACTTCAGCGAGGACGGGGAGAGCTACCTCGCGCGGACGGCACTGCGCGAGGTCCGCAAGACGCACCCGCTGCGGGTGCTCTCCGAGGAGGACTACGCCTTCTGGCAGACCTACGGCTACATCGTGGTCAAGGAGGCCGTCCCGGCCGAGGCCGCGCGCCGCCTGCTCGACTTCGCCTGGGACTTCCAGGGCCTGTCACCCGACCGCCCCGAGGACTGGTACCGCGAGCGCGACTACCGCGACGAACTCGACCAGCACCTGCACATCTACGGCTTCGTCGAGGCCTACCACCACCAGCTGATCTGGGACAGCCGGCAGGCCCGGCGGGTCTACGACGCCTTCGTCGACGTCTGGGACTGTGCGGAGCTCTGGGTCACCCTCGACCGGCTCAACCTCAACCCGCCGAACATCCGCAACCGCGACCGCGCGCTCATCGAGCCCACCGACAAGGGCTTCGACATCGAACTGCACTGGGACGTCGACACCGTCCAGGGCATGCTGCCCCAGCGCGTCCAGGGCATCATCGCGCTCGACGACACCCACCCCGACCACGGCGGCTTCCAGTGCAACCCGGAGCTGTTCCGCCGCTTCAACGAGTGGCAGGCCGCCCAGCCGGCCGACCGCGACCCGATCCGCCCGGACGTCGACCGCACCGAGTTCCCGGTGGTGCGGCCCGAGTTGAAGGCCGGCGACCTGCTGATCTGGAACGGCCTGCTCGCCCACGGCGTCGCCCGCAACACCTCCGAGAGCGGCGTGCGCGCCGTGCAGTACCTGTCGATGATGCCCGCGCTGGAGGAGGCCGAGCAGATGCGCCGCTCCCGGGTGGAGTCCTGGCGCACCCTCGCCACCCCGGACTGGAACCGCACCCTGGTCGGCGACGCGACCCGCCACGAGTCGCTGCGCTACGGGCCCGCCGAACTCACCGAGCTCGGCGAGCGGCTGCTCGGCCTGCGCTCCTGGGGCGGCCGGGAGTTCGCCGACCACAAGCCCGCCGACCACAAGCCCGCCGACCACAAGCTCGCCGACCGCAAGCCAGCCGAGTCCACAGGGGAGCCGGAATGCGCGCCGTCTGCCTGACCCTGCCCACCAACCGCGAGTGCGCGGCCACCATCGCCGCGATCGGCGCCGAAGCCGCCTACGCCGCACGGCGGTTCGGTGTCCGGGTGCACCTGCTGATCCTGGACTCCGCCGATCCCGCCGCGTTCGAGCGGCACGCCGAGGCCGTCGCCGCCCTGTCCGCGGTGGCCCTGCCCGCCGCCGGGCAGATGGCCGCGGGGCAGGTGGACCCCGGGCAGGTGGTCGCCGGGCAGGTGGACCCCGGGCAGGTGGTCGTCCACCACCTCGACGAGGCCGCCCAGCGCACCTTCCTGCGCGACGTGATCGAGCGCTCCGGGGCCGCCGGGCCCGACAAGCTGCTCGACCTGATGCTCCCCGACGCCGTCTCCTACGGCGCCTGCACCAACCGGGCGTTCCTGCTCGCCGGCGCGCTCGGCTGCGACTCCGTGCACCGCCGCGATTCCGACAGCGCCTACCAACTGCTCGACGGCGAAGCGGTGTTCCCGATCGAGCACGAGCTCGCCACGCTCGGGCTCAAGGCCGCCGACGCGGCCGCCGCCGTCACCGAGGACACCCTCGACCCGGTGCACGCCGACAAGCCCGTCGCCCTGGTCGGCGGCTCCTTCGTCGGTGAACTCTCCGTCGACATCGGCGAGATCCGCGAGCTCGACCCGGACGCCTACCACCAGGTGGTCGCCCTCTGGGCGCCCACCGGCGCCAGCGAGGAGGACCGGCGCGAACTCGTCGCCGAGTCCTTCACCGGCGGCGGCACCGACCCGTTCACCGCCGACCGGGCCGTGCTCGACCTGCCCGACATCTGGCGGATCGACATGTGCAACGTCGCGCTGGACCACGAGGTCTACGACCGCGTCCCGCTGCCGCCCGCCACCGCCACCATCGGCAGCGACTACTTCCTGCTGCACCTCGTCCGCGACGCCACCCTGCCCGGCGTGGTGCACAACCGCCACATCGTCAACTACTACACCCCGGAACGGCGTACCGGCCCCGGCTTCACCGCCTACCAGCTGCGCTACGCCAAGTTCCTGCTCTCCATGCTCTACCTGTACCCGGTCTACTTCGAGATGGAGGCGGCCGGCGGCGCCCTCCTCGACGAGGCGCACCACGTCCGCCCCGACGTCATCGCCGACTCGGCCCGCCGCAGCGCCGCGACGGACCGTGCGGAGAACCACCGGCGGCTCGCCGCACTGGACCACTGTTACCGGCAACTCGGCGGGAAGTACGCCGAGTTCGCCGACCACCTGGCGCCCCAGCGGGCGCGTCTGCTCGACGAGGCGCAGGCGGACATCGAGGACTTCGCGCTGCTGATCGACGCGTGGGGCCCGCTCATGCGGGCGAGCAAGGCCACCCCCGCCGACCGGCTGCCGCGGTAGCCGCACCGGGAGCCATTCGTGATACGTCAGACCACCGCCCACCGCGCCCCGGCGCACCACACCACCGCACACCACAGCACTGCGCACACCGGCATCGCGCCGGCCCCGGCCGCGTACGACCGGACGGCGATCCGCGCCGCCCTCGCCGCCGCCACCGACGACCGGATCATCTACGACCTCGACGGCATCGAGCGCCAGTACGCCGCCCTGATCGGCGAACTGCCGGGCGTCGCCGTCCGGTTCGCGATGAAGGCCTGCCCGGTGGACGAGGTGCTCGACCACCTCGCCGCGCTCGGCTCCGGCTTCGACGCGGCCAGCCCGCAGGAGATCGACCAGGCGCTGCGCACCGGGGTGAGCCCGGACCGGATCCACTACGGCAACACCATCAAGTCCGACCGCAACATCGCGCAGGCCTACCGGCTGGGCGTGCGCGACTTCGCCACCGACAGCCTGGAGGACGTCGCCGCGATCGCCGAACACGCCCCCGGCGCCCGGGTGTTCTGCCGGGTCGCCACCACCGGCGACGGCGCCCTGTGGGGCCTGAGCCGCAAGTTCGGCTGCTCGCCCGAGGACGCCCTGCGCGTCCTGGACGCGGCCCGCGCGGCCGGCCTCACCCCGTCCGGACTCTCCGTGCACGTCGGCTCCCAGCAGATGACCGCCGAGGCCTGGGGCGCCGCCGTGGAGTCGCTCGCCGCCGTCCTGGAAGCGCTCAACTGGCGCGGCATCACCCTGGAGCGGATCAACCTCGGCGGCGGCCTGCCCGCCCTCGGGGTCCTCGACCGGCACGGCCGCCCGCTCGACCCGCCGCTGGACAAGATGTTCGCGGTCATCCGCGACGGCATGGAGCGGCTGCGCACCGTCAACGCCGCGCCGCTGGAGTTCCTGCTGGAACCCGGCCGTCACCTGGTCGCCGACCACGGCGCCATCCGCGCCCACGTCGCCCGGCTCTCCTCCCGCCGCCAGCTCGACGGCACCCGCGAGGACTGGCTCTACCTGAGCTGCGGGAAGTTCAACGGCCTGTACGAGATGGACGAGCTCCAGTACCGGCTCGAATTCCCCACCCACCCCGGCGGCCAGTTCGTCAACGCCGTCGTCGCCGGGCCGACCTGCGACAGCGACGACGCGTACGCCCCGGAGGACGGCCTGGTCCGGGTCCCGCGCGCGATCGCCTCCGGCGAGCCGGTCTGGATCCACTCCTGCGGTGCGTACGCCACCGCCTACACCACCCGGGGGTTCAACGGCTTCGAGCCGCTGCCGTACACCTGCATCGGCGGGACCGGCGGCTCGGACGGAGGTGCCGCGTAGATGACCGGCATCCGGATCCGGCTGCTCCGGGAGGACGACTGGGACGGCGTGGTCGCGCTGGAGGAGCGCGCCTACGCGGCCAGCGGCCTGTCCGAGGGCCGCGAGGCGCTGCGCTCGCGCCACCGCGCCTCGCCCGACACCTGCTTCGTCCTGGAGCACGCCGGCGGCTTCGGCGGCTACCTGCTGGCCCTGCCCTACCCGCTGTTCCGGTGCCCGGACCTCAGCCGGTCCGAGGCCGGCGGCGTCCGCGCCACCAACCTGCACGTCCACGACGTGGTCGTCTCCGAGGAGCTGCGCGGCCGCGGACTGGCCCGCGGGATGCTGCGCCACCTGGAGGAGACCGCCCGTGCGGGCGGCTACCGGACCCTCTCCCTGGTGGCCGTCCGCGGCTCGCAGGTGCTCTGGGCCCCGCTGGGCTACCGGGCCCGCCCCGAGATCGGACTGCCCGCGAGCTACGGCCCCGAGGCGGTCTACATGGCGATGCCGCTGAGCCCGGCCGCCGCCTCCGCTGCGGTCCCGGCCCCGGCTGCGGCCCCGGCCTGGTCGCCGACCCCCTCCACCGACCCGTCCCTCGGGTTCCCACCCAGAGCCGAAGTGGGCTGATGCACATGTCCCCCGTTCGCGACGACTTCCGCCGGTCCCAACTGGCCATCGCCGCACTGTTCTTCCTGCTCGGCTTCCAGTACGCGACCTGGGTCTCCCGGATCCCCGCGCTGAAGACCGGGCTCGACCTCGGCGAGGCCCAGATCGGCCTGCTGCTGATGACCTGCGGGGTCGGCGCGGCGGTGTCCTTCCCGCTGGTCGCCGTCTTGATGCGGCGGTTCGGCTCCCGCCTGCTGGCGGTGGTCTCCGCGCTCGCCCTCGGCGGCGTCCTGCTCGCGCTGTCCGTGGTGCCCGACTACCCGGTCACCCTGCTGGTGCTGTTCTGCGACGGCGTCGCCGTCGGCTGCCTGAACGTCGCGATGAACGCCCAGGGCGCGGCACTGGAGGCCCGCTACGAGCGGACCACCATGTCCCGCCTGCACGCCACCTTCAGCGCCGGCTCGCTGTTCGCCGCGCTGCTCGCCTCCGGCGTCACCGCCGTCACCGGCACGATGGTGGTCCACTTCGGAGTGGCCGCCGCGCTGCTCGCGGTGCTGGTCGTGGTCGCCCGGCCCGGACTGCTGACGGACGAGGGGCAGGCCACGGCGCAGGAGGCCCCGGCGTCGAGAAAGGACCGCCGCCGGTTCGTCCTCCCCGCCGCGGCGACCCTGTGGATGGGCCTGGCGATGGTGTTCGGCACCGTCACCGAGGGCGCCATGAACGACTGGTCCGCGCTCTACCTCAAGGACGTCGTCCACGCCGGCGCCGGGCTCGCCCCGATGGGCATCGCGGTCGTCTCGGTGATGATGGTGCTCGCCCGGATCTTCGCGGACGGCTGGCGCACCCGCTTCGGCGACGGCCGGATCGTCCGGGCCGGCAGCCTGCTGGCCGGCGCCGGGCTGGCCCTCGCCCTGCTCGTCGGCGGCGTCGTGCCGACCCTGCTCGGCTTCGCCTGCGTCGGCCTCGGCGTCGCGGCGGTCACCCCGTGCGTCTACGTCGCCGCGGCCCGCCGGGGCGCCGACGCGCTCTCCCTGGTCGCCGCGATGGGCACCACCGGGCTGCTCGCCGGGCCCGCGGTGATCGGCTTCATCGCCGACGCCACCAGCCTGGTGTGGGGCATGGCCGCCGTCGCCGCCTCCGCCGCGATCGTCTCGCTCTGCGCGACCCGGATCGGCTGGCCCGCGGCGCAGCCCCGCACCGAGCCGCTCGACGGCCGGCTCGCCCCGGACGCTTCCTGAGCGTCCGCTCCCCCCGACCCCCTGACCCGTGCGTCAGGGGCAAGCCCGCCGGTCGGGGCGGTGTGTGACGGTGTGTCGGCGTCGAGGGTCTTCTAGAGTCGCGTGCGGTATGACCGTATGACTGTGAGCCGCACTGAGAGGCGAGAGCACCATGAGTGAGCAGGCCCCCGAGCCGTACCTGCCCGTCGACGAGGACTGGCAGACCGCGCTGGCCGTCGTCGCGCACCCGGACGACATGGAGTACGGCGGCGCCGCGGCCGTCGCGCGGTGGACGGCGCAGGGCAAGAAGGTCGTCTACGTGATGGTCACCAGCGGTGAGGCCGGGATCGACTCGATGAGCCCCGAGGAGTGCGGGCCGCTGCGGGAGGCGGAGCAGATCGCCTCGGCGCGCGTGGTCGGGGTGGACACCGTCGAGTTCCTCGGGCACCCGGACGGCGTGGTGGAGTACGGGCTGCCGCTGCGCCGGGACATCGCCCGGGCGGTGCGCCGGCACCGGCCGGACGTGGTGATCACCAGCAACTTCCGGGAGACGTACGGCGGGACGTTCCCCAACCAGGCCGACCACATCGCGGTCGGGCGGGCCGCCCTGGACGCGGCGCGGGACGCCGGCAACCGGTGGGTGTTCCGGGAGCTGCTGGCCGAGGGCCACGAGCCGTGGAACGGGGTGCGGCAGGTGTGGGCGGCGGCCTCGCCGGAGTCGAGGCACGCGGTGGACACCACCGAGCACTTCGACCTGGGGGTGGCCTCGCTGGAGGAGCACAAGGCGTACCTGGCCGGGCTCGGTGGGGCGATGGCGGACGCCCGCGAGTTCCTGGAGGGCTTCGGGCGGGGTGCGGGCAGCCGGCTCGGGGTGCGGTTCGCGGTGCCGTTCGAGGTGTTCCCGCTGCGCTGAGCCGCGCTACCGGGCGTCGGGGTCGGGGTCGCTTTCGGCATCCGTGCCGGAGCCGGAGCTGGAGCCGGCGTCGGCGTCGGAGCCGGCGTCGGAGCCCGGGTCCGTGCGGCTCCGGCGTCGGTAGCGCAGCACCTGCCGGAGCAGGAGGGCCGCGACCACCAGCCCGAGGCCGACCGCGAACCAGAGCTGGTAGCGGATGGCCGTCCGGTAGACGGTGCCGATGTTCGCCCCGGCCAGGTAGCCGAAGGTCGCCCAGACACCCGTCCACAGCGCGGCGCCGAGCAGGTTGAACGGCTGGAACCGGCGCCAGGGCATCTCCGTCGTCCCGGCGATGATGCCGTTGGCCTGGCGCAGCCCGTCCACGAAGCGGGCGACCGTGACGACCTCCCCGCCGTGCCGGGCGAAGAAGCCGTCCGCGCGTTCCATCCGGGCCGGGGTGAGCAGCACGTAGCGGCCCCAGCGGTGGACGAAGGCGCGCCCGCCGGTGTGGCCGATCAGGTAGCCGAGACTGTTGCCGAGCGCGGCGGCGGCGAAGGCGATCAGGACGACGGCGGCGAAGTCCAGGTGTCCGGTGCCGGCGTAGACCGAGGCCAGCACCAGGATGGTCTGCCCGGGCACCGGGATGCCGCAGTTGTCGAGCAGCACGAGCAGCGCCACCGCGAGGTACCCGTAGTGGTCCAGCAAGGGCGCGAGCCCGGCGAGGGCCCCGGGCAGCGGGGTCGTGGGGGCGGACACCGCTCCTCACCACCTCGTCCCGGTGGGATGCGGGGCGGTGGGGGCGTCGGTCAGCGCTTCGCCGTGCGGTGTTCGATGTTGCAGTCGGGGCCGGGATAGATCAGACCCTCGTGGCCGTCCTCGAAGCGGACCATGTACGGCGGTTCGCCGTCCACGCCGCGCACCTCGACGATCTCGCCCTTCTGGTCCACCATGCCCACCGACTTGCTGTGGATGTGGAGCTGGTCACCTACCGCTGCGTGCATCGTCTGCTCCTCGGGTCGTGGCGGCCGCCTCCGCGGCCGTCCGCTTTCCGCTGCTCTCCACTGTGCTGCGACGGCGGCGGGCTCGCAACGGCTCGGGCGGACGGGAGATGCGGGACGGGAGGTGCGGGGCGGGTGGTGCCGGGCCCCGGCGGGGGCACCGGAGCGGCCTCAGCCGGCGGGCGGCTGCTCCACGAGGTAGGAGCGGAGCAGCCGCTTGCACTCGGCGATCAGCGCCGGATCGCCCTCCGGACTCCCCCGGAAGGCCAGCTTGAGCACCGCGTCGGCGGCCTCCAGGGCCACCCGCAGGGCGAGGGTGAACGCCGCCGGATCGCCCGTCGCGAACACCTCGCCGCCGAGGGCCTGCAGGCGCAGTGCGACGGCGGTGTTGTTGTCCACGCCCGCGTCGAGCAGGTGCCGGTCGTCCCGGAGGCCGGTGGGGGCGGCCACGTCGGCGAGTCCGAAGTCGACCTGGCCGAAGCCGGGCACCGCGCGCTTCATCGCCACGAACTCGTCCACCGCGAGGTCGGTGAACCGGGCCGGGCCGACCGGTGCGTCGGCCGCGAGCCGGTGGTCGAGCCGCTGGAGGTACTGGTCGAGGTTGCGGGTGGCGAGGGCGGCGAGCAGGTCCTCCTTGCCGGCGAAGAACTGGTACAAGGTGCCGATCGGCACCCGGGCGCGCTGGGCGACCTCCTTGGTGGTGAGCGCGGTGGCGCCGACCTCGTCGAGCAGCCCGGCGCAGGCGTCGAGGATCCGGCCGTACCGCTCCTGGCTGCGCTGCTGGACCGGACGGCGTCTGGTCGCGAGGGTCCGTCCGGCGCTCGCATGACTCTGCTCGCTCATGACGTCACTGTGCCGCATCCGCTGTTCCGGCGGCGAATCACCGGGGCGAAACCGGCCCCGAGTGTCCGGTGGGGCGCGTGTCGACTGGTGGCCGGAGCTGAACGCCATGGTGGCGGGAAGGTGTCCGGGAGTCGGCCGTGGTCTTGTCGTGAACGCGAACGCCGGTTCATACTCCCTACCGGAACCACCTTGCGTGATCACTTCATGCCCCTCCGTGGTGAACGAGTGTCAGCTGTGGCGCGATGGACGAATCCGGCGCCACCCGACGTCTGGATGATCCCGTGCGTTTCCTTGAACCCGTCCCGGTCCGATCAGCCGTGCCCGGCTGTGCGTCCGCGCCCGGCTGTGCGTCCCGTCGTCCTGAAGGAGGGGGCCGGTTCGTTGACGCCGACTTCCGGAGGGCGTGACGCCCTGGACCGTGACGCCCTGGACACCGAGCAGCGCCGCCAGTTCCTGGAGTCCGGGTACCTGGTCCTGCCCGGTCTGGTGCCGGAACCGCTCGGGGCCAGACTCGTCCCCGAGGTGGACCGGTGGGTGGACGACGGCCTGCGGGCCCGGTCGATAGCCGCCTGCACCGATCCCGCCCGGTACGGCCCGCCCCCGCTGCTGGAGCTGGAACTGCCGGCCCACGGCGAACTCCTCACCCACCCGGCGCTGTTACGGACGCTGTCCCACCTGATGGGGCCGTCCTTCGTCTTCCACCACCTGCACAGCGACCGCCAGGCCCCGGGCATCCCCGGCAAGTCCTGGCACCACGACTGCGAGCCCAACGACCGCTCCGACCCGTCGCTGCTGATGATCCACGCACTGCACTACCTCGGCGGCCTGGACGAGAAGGTCGGCAGCCTGGCCGTCCTGCCGGGCTCGCACCGGCGGACCGTCGGGAAGACGGCGTTCGCCCACCACGGCACCGCCGAACTGCCCGGCGAGGTGGTCATCGACCGGCTGTCGGCCGGCTCCACCGTGCTGCTCAACTCGGCGCTGTTCCACACCCGCAGACCCGCGCCGGAAGGCCCGGGCAGACCCCGGTACTTCATCGACGCGTCCTACTGCCAGGTGGGGGCGCGCTGGCGCCCGGTGAAGCCGTACTGGCGGCAGATGCTCGCCCGGGCCCGCGAACTGGGCCTCGCGGCGGGCCAGTGGCCGGAGCTGTTCGCGGAACGGCACTTCACCGAGTACACGAGAACCGTCTGAGGAGCATCGCGTGGAGATCGTCACCGCCGTCGCCTACGCCGAGGTCCGCGACGCCTACCTGCGGGACCACCCGGTGGAGCGCACCCACGAGGCGAACAGCAACCAGGCCGGCGAGGAGAACCTCGAACGCGCCGACCGGATCCCCGGCGGCTGGTGGCGGGTCCGGCTCTCGCGCGCGGACGTCCTCGACGTCGTCCTGCCCTGGCACCTGAGCGAGGGCGGCGAGCGCGAGCTCGTGCCCCGCGCCGGCCTGACGGTGGCCGAGGCGGCCGAGCGCATCCGCTCCGACGGGCCCGCCTGGTTCGCCGCGAACCCGGTCTGCGCGGCCAAGCTCCGGCTGCTGCGGTGGGCCCCGTTCACCCCCGTCTACCTCGGCACCGGCCCGGTCGACCACCCCGACTACACGGACCTGCTGGTCCGGGAGGGACTGATCCACATCGACGGCCTGCACCGCATGCTGGCCTGGGAACTGGCCGGGCGCCTGCCCGACCGGCCCGGGCTGGACGGGTTCCTCGCGGGCGACCCCCGGCTCGTGGGCCCGCGCCCGGCCCGGACGGTCCGCGCCGCCGGGGCCACCCGGACGGGAGACGAGCCGGCGTGACCTCCGCGACCCAGCACGTCCGGTCGACGCCGTCCACCCGGTCGCTGTCCGGGCTCCTGTCGCGCCTCGCCCGGGTCCACCCGGACCGGCCCGCCCTGACCGACGGCGACCGCGCCCTCGACTACCGGGCCCTCGACGCGGCGGCGGCGCGGATCGCGGCCCGGCTGGCCGCGTCCGGCACCGGCCCGGGCGACCGGGTCGCCCTGCTCGGGCCCCGGGACGCCCGCATGCTGGTGCTGCTGCACGGCGTGCTGCGCTCGGGCGCGGCGGCGGTGATGGCCGATCCGGACTGGTCGGCCGCCGACCTCGCCCGGCGGCTGGCGGCCGTCCGGGTCGGCCGGGTGCTCAGCACCGAGACGGCCTTCCGGGGACCGGCGGGCCACCCGGCCGAGCTGGTGGACGTCGACGGGGTGGCCGGGCCCCTGCCCGGCGGGCCGACCGCTGCCGAGCCCGGTGCCGCGGAGCCGGGTGCCGCCCCCGGTGCGGCCGACGACCCCGCGTACCTGTCCTTCACCTCGGGGTCGAGCGGCGAGCCCAAGGCGGTGGTCGTCACCCACGCCAACGCGGTGCACTACGCCCAGGCACTGGCCGACCGGCTCGGGTTCACCGCGGCCGACGCCCCGGGCATCGCGCACGTCACCACGCTGGCCGCCGACCTCGGCCACACCGCCTGGCTGCTCGCCCTCGCGGTCGGCGGCTCGGTGCACGTCGTGCCGGATGGCGAGGTGCGCGACCCGGAGGCCTTCTGGGCGTCCCTGCGGCGCGCCGGGGTGTCCGTACTCAAGACCACCCCCTCGCACCTGACCGCCCTGCTGGAGGGCCGGCCCGCCGATACCCCGACCCTGCACACCCTGCTGCTCGGCGGTGAGGCACTGCCGCGCCCGCTCGCCGCCGCCCTGCTCGACACCGGTGCCACCGCCCGGCTGGTCAACCACTACGGCCCGACCGAGACGACCGTCGGCGCCACCTGCTTCCTCGCCACCTCCGCCCGCCGGCTCCCGGTCGACGAGCCGACCGTCCCGATCGGCACCGGGATCGGCGAGGTGCGGCTCACCGTGCTGGACGGCGAGGGCCGCCCGGTGCCCGACGGCGCGGTGGGGGAGCTGTTGATCGGCGGCCGGGGCGTCAGCGCCGGCTACTTCGGCCGGCCCGCCGAGACGGCGCGCGGATTCGTCCGGCACGACGGTGAACTCATGTACCGCACGGGCGACTTGTGTCGCCGCCGGGCGGACGGGGAGCTGGTCTTCCTCGGCCGGGTGGACCGCCAGGTCAAGATCCGGGGCTACCGGGTCGACCTCGCCGAGATCGAACGGGCCATGGACGGCTTCCCGGGCGTGGCCCGCTCCGCCGTGCTGGTCAGGGAGACCGCGGTGGGGAACCAACTCCTCGGTGCGGTACGGATGGTGGGCGGAACCGGCGAACCGGCCGGGATCGGCTCCTACCTGCGTGACCGGCTGCCCGGGTACTCGGTGCCGCAGCCGGTCCTCGCGCTGCCGGAGTTCCCGGTCGGGCCGAACGGCAAGCTCGACCGGGAGCGGCTGGCCGAGCTGGTGACCGAACTGGTCGAGGCCCGGGCGGAGTCGGGGCCGTCCACGGGCGGGCTCGCGCTGGCCCGGACGATAGCCGAGTTCTGGGCGGGCGCCCTGGGCCTGCCCGCGGTCGGGCCGCACACCGACGTGCTGGGCCTCGGCGGGGACTCCATCCTCGCGATGCGCACCGTCGCCCTGCTGCGCCGGTCGGGCCTGCGCGTCCACTACGACGACTTCTACCGGCACCCGACCGCGCACGGCCTGGCCTCGGCCGCCACTGCGACGGCCCCCGCCGGGCCGGATGCCCCCGCGCCGCCCGCGGCGCGGACCGGCGACGGCGACCGTGGGGTTCAACTCGCGCCCGCCCAAAGGTGGTTGTATCGGCAGCGGTCCGTCGACGACCTGCGGCACTGGAACCAGTCCGTTCTGCTGCGCTGCCGAACGGCCGTCGACCCGGCCGCGCTCTCGACCGCCCTCGCGGCCGTCCTGGAACGCCACCCGGCGCTGCGACGGCCCCTCTCCCCGGACGGCTACGGCGAACCCCGGCCGGTGGCCGACCTCGACCCGCTCTCCTTCTCCCGGATCCCGCGGACGGCGGGCCCGATCGCCGAGACCGTCGCCGGGGTCTGCACCGAACTCCACCGCAGCATGGACCCGTTGGCCGGCCGGCTGCTGCGCGCCCACCTGTTCACCGGACCGCCCGGCACCGACGACCGGCTCGCCCTGATCGCGCACCACCTGGTGGTCGACGGGCTGTCCTGGCGCATCCTGCTGGACGACCTCGCCCACGCCTACCGGGCGGCGCTCGACCGGAAACCGGCCGACCTGCCGCCGACCCCGGACTTCTACCAGTGGGCCGCCGCCGCTCCCGCCCCGGCGCCTCTCGTACCGGCGCCTCTCGTCCCGGTGCCGGAGCCCGTGGTCCGTACGCAGCCGACGGCCGTCGGCTGGACGCTCGACGAGGACGGCACCGCCCGGCTGGTCGGCCGCCACGGCGGCGGGACCGGCCTGGAGGCCTTCCTGCTGGCCGCCTTCGCCGGGGCCGTGACCGGCTGGAGCGGCCGGCCGGACCTCGCCGTCGAGGTGGAGACCCACGGCCGGGACACCGCCGGTGACCCGGGCGAATTCCTCGACACCGTCGGCTGGTTCACCGCCGTCAAGCGGCTGGTGGTCGAGGCGTCGGGTGGTCCCGAGGCGGCGGCGCAGCGGCTGCGCGAGGCCCCGGTCCAGCCGATGGACGGGCCCGGCCCCCGCCCCGCCGCCGGATTCAACTTCCTCGGCACCTTCCGGCTGCCCGACGAGCCAGCGCTGGACTGGACGGTCGCGGACGAACAGGCCGGCGTGGCCCGCTGCGCCGGGGGAGACCCGCTGTACGACCTGCGCCTCACCGCCCGGATCGTGGAGAACCGGCTGGTCGCCGACCTCGTCTACGGGTGGCCCGGCCTGCCGCACCCCGCCGCCGAGCGGATCGTCGCCGCCTTCGCCGAGACCGTGGCCGCCGGGGCCGGGGCCGGGGCCGGTACCCGGGCTGGTGCGGGAGGCGGGGCACGGTCCGCGCAGCCCGTCCGGGCGCCGCTGTCGACCTCCGGCCAGCTGCTCCACCCCGGCACCCGGGCACCGGCCGCACCGGCCGCACCCGTCTCATCGGCGGCCCGGGCCACGGTGCGCGAACCCGCCCGGGTGCTGCTCACCGGCGCCACCGGCTACCTGGGGCGGCACCTGCTCGACGCCTTCGTCCAGCGGGGTGCCCGGGTCACCTGCCTGGTCCGGGCCGAGCACGACGCCGCCGCCGTCCGGCGGCTGGGCGCCGCCGCCGTCGACGACGGCCGGGCCCAGGTCGTCGCCGGGGACATCGACCGGGAGGGGCTCGGCCTGTCCCGGGCCGGGCTGGCGCGGGCCCGCGGCGCGCAGATCGTCGTGCACGCCGCCGCGGACGTACGGCTGGTGGCCTCGCCGGACGACCTGGAGCGGACCAACCACACCGCGGTGCGGCGGCTGCTCGGCTGGGTCGACGAGCACGCCCCGACGGCCCGGGTCCACCACGTCTCCACGCTCGCCGTCGCGGGCGGCGTCGACGGCCCGCCCCGCCGCTTCAGCGAGGCCGACCTGCGGATCGGCCAGCACTTCCGCACCCCGTACGAACGGACCAAGTTCGCCGCCGAGCAGGCCGTTCGCGCCTGGGCGGCCACCGGCCGCGCCGCCTACCTGTACCGCAGCGGACACATCGCCGCGCACAGCCGCACCGGCGCGTTCCAGGCCAACATCGGCGACAACCGGATCTACCAGCTCATCCGCGGTTACCTGCTGGCCGGGGCAGCCCCGCGTCGGCCGCACACCGCCTTCGCGTTCTCCCACGTCGACACCGTGGCCGCCGGGATCGCCGCGATCGCGCTGGACCCGTACGCCGCGCCCGGCGCCTACCACGTCGAGACGCGGCACGAGACGCCGCACGACGAACTCGTGCGCTGGCTCGCCGCCCACGGCCACCCCGTCCGGCTCACCGACGACGAGACCTTCGCGGCGGCGATCGCCCGGGCCGAGCGCGACCACCCGACGGAGGCCGGGCTGGCCGCCGCGTGGTCCCTGCAGGAGGAGCGCAACGTCGTCGTGGACAGCACCTACACCACCTCCGTACTCGACCGGCTGGGCGTCCGGTTCACCGCCGCCACCCCGCAGTGGTGGTCGGCCGCGCTCACCAGGGCCGCCGAGGTCGGCTACCTGCCGCCCGTCGCGCCGCCGCACTGACCCGGCCACCGGGCCGCGCCGCCGATCCGTCCACCGATCCGCCCATCGACCTGCCGACCCACCTGCCGACCCACCTGCCGACCGATCCGTCGACCACGCGCGCCACCGATCCCGTTCACCCAGACCCCATGGAAGGCGGACCCCGTGTCCCAGCTCTCCCCGGTGCTCAAGCAGGCCACCCCCGTCGTCGCCACCCGCGGCGAAGGACTCCACCTCTTCGACGCCGCCGGCCGCCGCTACCTCGACTTCACCTCCGGCGTGGGGGTGACCAGCACCGGCCACTGCCACCCGCGCGTGGTCGAGGCGGTCCGTGAGCAGGCCGGCCGGCTGATCCACGGCCAGTACACCACCGTGCTGCACGACCCCCTGCTCACCCTCACCGAGCGGCTCGGCGAGGTGCTGCCGCCCGGCCTGGACTCGCTGTTCTACGCCACCGCCGGCACCGAGGCGGTGGAGGCCGCGCTGCGGCTCGCCCGGCACGCCACCGGGCGGCCGAACGTGATCGTCTTCGAGGGCTCCTTCCACGGCCGCACCATGGGCGCGGCCGCGCTCACCACGGCCGGCACCCGCTTCCGCGCGGGCATCGGCCCGGTGATGCCCGGGGTCGCGGTGGCGCCGTTCCCGGACGCCTTCCGGCTCGGCCTGAGCCTCGGGCTGAGCGAGGAGGAGGCGGTCGAGCACGCCCTGCGCGGACTCGACCAGGTGCTCGCGACCGCCAGCGCCCCCGCCGAGACGGCGGCCATGTTCGTCGAACCGGTGCTGGGCGAGGGCGGCTACGTGCCCGCCCCGGCCGGGTTCCTCGCCGGGCTGCGCGAGCGCGCCGACCGGCACGGCATCCTGCTGGTCGTCGACGAGATCCAGACCGGCTTCGGCCGCACCGGCCGGTTCTGGGCCCATCGGCACCACGACGGCGTGGTGCCCGACATCCTGATCACTGCCAAGGGCCTGGCCAGCGGCTTCCCGCTGTCCGCGATCGCCGCGCCGACCGAGCTGATGCGGCGGGCCTGGCCCGGCTCGCAGGGCGGCACCTACGGCGGCAACCCGGTGGCCTGCGCCGCCGCGCTCGCCACACTGGACGTCATCCGGGACGAGCGGCTGGTCGACAACGCCGCCGAGCAGGGGCGGCGCCTGTTCGACGGCCTGCGGGCGGTCGCCGCCGCAGCTCCTGGCGTCGCGGACGTCCGGGGGCCCGGGCTGATGATCGGCAACGAGTTCTGCCACCCGGACGGCTCCCCCGACCCGGACGCGGCCCGGCGCGCCCAGCAGACGGCCGCCGACCTCGGCCTGCTGCTGTTGATCTGCGGCGTCCACCTCAACGTGGTCCGGATGATCCCGGCGCTGGTGGTCACGGCCGAGCAGATCGACGAGGCGCTGGCGCTCTGGTCGAAGGCGGTGGCGGCGAGCGCCGCCCAGCAGTAGCGACAGCCGCGGCACAGGAGGAGAGAGGAGTGGTTCAGCACATGCACGACGACACGGTGTCCGAAATCGGCTGGAGCAGCGCGGACTTGGAGGCGCGCCGGGAGCTGTGGTCGCTCGCGCTCGACGAGGGGGAGCGGCGGCTGCTCTGGGCGGACGCGCGGGCCGAGCGCTGGGGCGCGGCCGAGCCGGTCCGGGCGAAGCTGCGCGCGTTCGTCCACGGCAGCACCGGCTCCGTCGGCGTCACCCACGTCGGCGGGCTGGTCGATCCGACCGCCCCGGAGGCGGACGTCACGGCCGCCCTGTCCTTCCTGCTGCGGGACTTCGGCGAGATCGTCCCGCAGAACGGGCGCGGCGACCTCACCCAGGTGCTGAGCGACCAGGACGGCGACGGCAACACCGAACTCGGCTTCCACTGCGACACCTGCGACCTGCTCGTCCTGCTCTGCCTGCAACCCGCTTTCCACGGCGGCGGGTTGACCAAGCTGGCGAGCGCTCGGCACGTCTACGACCTGATCGGGCGGGAGCGGCCGGACGCCCTCGCCACCCTCACCGAGGACTGGACCTTCGACCGGACCGGAAGGGCCGGGCCCCAGGTCGTGGTCTCCCCGATCCTCTACACCCAGAAGGACGGGACCATCGCCTGCTACTACCAGACCCGCACCGTCCGCTCGTCCCCCGACCGCGGCGGCCCGCCGCTGACGGACCGTCAGTGGGAGGCGCTCGGCGTACTCGACGAGGTGCTCTACCGGTCCGAGATCGCCTTCGGCCTGCCGATGGCCGCCGGAGACCTGCTGATCATCCGCAACAGTCGTGTCCTGCACGGGCGTTCCGCCTACGTGGACGAGCCCGGGCCGAACTCCCGGCGGATGCTGCGGATCTGGATGAACACGGGGGAGGAGCTGTGACCGCGCAGGCGCAGGCGTCGGTACCGCCGCACGGCCGGATCGCCATCGTCACCGGCGGCGGCAGCGGCCTCGGCCGGGCCGCCGCGCTGGCCCTGCTCGACGCCGGCTGGTCCGTCGCCCTGGCCGGGCGGCGCAAGGACGCCCTGCAGGAGACCGTCGTCCTCGCGGGCGTCGACCCGGCCCGGGTGCTGGCCGTCCCGACCGACATCCGCGACCCGGAGGAGGTCGCCGCCCTGTTCGACGCCGTCCGCGACCGGTTCGGCCGGGTGGACCTGCTGTTCAACAACGCCGGCGCCGCCGCCCCGCGCCGGCCGATCACCGAGACCCCGTTCGAGGACTGGAACCGGGTCCTGGACACCATCGTCACCGGCGGCTTCCTCTGCGCGCGCGAGGCCTTCCGGGTGATGAGCACCCAGTCCCCGCAGGGCGGGCGCATCATCAACAACGGCGCACCGTCCGCGCACGTGCCCCGGCCCAACTCCGTCGCGTACACGGCCGCCAAGCACGCCGTCCTCGGCCTCACCCGGGTGCTGTCCCTGGACGGCCGCGCGTACGGCATCGCGGTCGGCCAGATCGACGTCGGCAACGTCGCCCCGGTCGACGGCAGCCCGCAGCCGGCCGCGATGCAGGCGGACGGCACGATGGCGGTGGAGGCGACCATCCCGGTGGAGCGCTTCACCGAGGCGGTCGTGCTGATGGCCTCGATGCCGCCGGACACCAACATCCAGTCCCTGACCGTCCTGCCGACCACCATGCCGTACCTCGGGAGGGGCTGAACCATGCTGGTCAGCGCCCGATCCTTCGACGAGTACCGCGCGATGTTCGCGCTCACCGACCGCGACCTCGACCAGCGCATCCTGGACTGCCCCGGCGGGGCCGCGAGCTTCACCGCCGAGGCGGGCCGGCGCGGGGTCGACGCGGTCGCCGTCGACCCCGAGTACGCCCACCACCGGGAGCAACTCGGCGTCCTGGCCGAGCGGGAGGTCCGGCACAAGCACGCGGACCTGGTGCGGGAGGCGCCGAACCACGTCTGGACGTGGTTCGGCGACCCCGAGCGCTACACCCGCCTGCGGACCGCCTCCGCCCGCGACTTCACCGCCGACATCGCCGCCCGCCCGGACCGCTACGTGGCCGGCTCACTGCCGCACCTGCCCTTCGCGACGCGCTCCTTCGACCTGGTGCTCAGCTCGCACCTGCTGTTCTCGTACGGCGTGCGGCTGGACGAGGACTTCCACCTGGCCGCGCTGTTCGAGCTGGCCCGGGTGGCCCGCCGGGAGGTCCGGCTGTTCCCGGTGCTGCTGCACAGCGGCACCACCCGCTACGGCTCGCTGGAACGCGTCCGGGAGCGGCTGGCGGGCGACGGCGTGCCGAGCCGACTGGAGCGGGTGGCCTACGAGTTCCAGCCGGGGGGCGACGAGATGCTCGTCCTGTCGTGCGCCGGGTACCGGCCGCCGGTGCGGACCGGGCCGCCGGGCCCCGGCGATCCGGTGGCGGGCGTCGTCGACCCGGTGCGGTGGCGGCACCGGGAGGGAGCCTAGTGCTGTGACCGTGACCGCAGCCTGACCAACTGCGAACCGCAGCCCCCGAGCGCCGAAGGGGGCAAGTTCAGGAGAAGGACAGCGACAGAAGGATGACTCAGGAGGCGGACGGCTCGATCTCCCCCGCAAAGACGATGACCTGGTCGATGAGGCTCCGCCGCAGATGGACGACGTCCGTTCCCGCCAGGCGGGGGCCTCCATCCGGCGTGGTGAAGACCCACTGGTACCGGGCCCACTCGTCAGGCATGTCCACCGCTGAGCAGCGCATCATCGTGCCGGTCCCCGCCGGGTGGCGCCGGATGTCCAGCACGAACCGCTCGACCGCCGCGATTCCTTCGCTGCGGCCCAACGGCCCCCAGAAGACCACGTCTGAGGTCAGGGCCTGGGAGAGCAGGGCAGTCACATAGCTGTCGTCCGAGGCGTTGAAAGCGGAGATGAACGTGTCGATCGCGGAGCGTGCGGTCTCTTCCTGCATGCTCCAGTAATACCAGCCGTTTCGCGTGCGCTCGTCCCGCGAGCCGCCTTCCGATCACGGTGAACCATCCCGGTCACAGCACTAGGCATCGGTCGACCTGTGCGTCGGGGGCCGTGGTCGGCGGCCCCCGGCGCACCGGTCGACTGCCCGCGTCACCGTGCGAGCTGGGCGGCGATCTTCAGCGCGCAGTCCAGCGACTCGGCACGCGAGGTGTCCACCTCCAGGTCGTAGCGCACGCCCTGATGGACCGGTTCCGCCTGCGACTCGGCCATCCCCCGGATCCGGTCCCCCCGGGCGAGCTCACGGCCGGCCGCGACCTCCGCCGGGCACCGGACCCCGACCCACAGCACCTCCAGGCCCGCGAGCGCCTGCTCCCAGCGTCGTTGGGACTCCGCCCGGCCGAGGAAGACCTCGTCGACGATCACCTGTGCGCCCGCCCGTGCCATGGCCGCCACCCCCGCGATCCACGCCGCCTCCAGCGCCCGGAACCGCGTCCCGACGCTCACCCCGCCGTCGGCCGCGAATCCGATGCCCCCGTCCGACTCCCGCATGGACGCGGGCATCGCCTCGATCAGCGTGTCGACCCCGACCGCCAACCAGGGCTCCGGCAGCACTCCCTGCAGGCACCGGGAGATCCCGGACTTGCCCGAGCTGGAACCACCGTTCAACACGATCACCTGGGTCGCCATCCCGTCACCGTAGTCACCCCCGGCACCATGCCCCAAGCGGATTACGGGAGTTCGGGCCGCCGGGCGGCGCTGCGGGGTGGGGCGGGTACGGAGGGCCCGTCTGCGGCCTGCGTCGTCATGACGACGGCGTGATCACTCGTGCGGGGGAAAAGCGATGGTTGCGCTTTTAACAGTCGCGGTGGTTGGCCACACTGGTCATTTCCGACCGGCCGACCGGCCGGAGACGGTGAGCGAGGGGGAGCATGGGCACAGGCATGTCCGTACTGCAGTGCGCGTGGCCGGGTGCGGGCGGCCGGCGCGGTACGAGCACTCGTCCTCGGGTCGGTCCGACCCGCCCGCGTGCTCATCCACTGGACGGCGATGGCCGCCCGCCACCGTACGGAGTCCCCGCGCTGATCCCCCGAGGGCCCGGCGCGCCCACCCTGCCCGGGCACCCGGTGCCGTTCCTGCGCGACGTGCCGACCGGAGCCGCCGGGTGAGCACGGCCCTCGTCCTCGGCGGCGGCCTGGCCGGGACGCTCGCGGCCGCTGCCCTGGCACCGCACGCCCGGAACGTCACCGTCCTCGAACAGGACGTCCTGCCCCGCCTGCCCGGCCCGCGCCGGGGCCTGCCGCAGGGCGAGTTCAGCCACATCCTGCTCGGCGGCGGCGCCGACGCCATCGAGGCCCTCCTGCCGGGCAGCCTCGACGCCCTGCTCGCCGCCGGCGCCCACCGCCGTTCGATCCCGGCCGGCCTGCTGATGCGCCTCGGGCCGGGCTGGCTCCAGGACTTCGACTCGCCGGCCTACCTGATCTCGTGCAGCCGGCACCTGCTCGACCACGTCATCCGCCGGCGGCTGCGCGAACAGGCCGCCGTGACGGTGCGCGAGGGCACCCGCGTCCTCGGCCTGGCGGGGGATCCGGGCCGGATCGCCGGGGTCCACGTCGAGAACCCGGACGGATCGCGCGAGACCCTGCCGGCCGACCTGGTCGTGGACGCGACCGGCCGCCGCTCCAGCGCCCCCGAGTGGCTGCGCGCGCTGGGCTTCGACGGGCTTCGTGAGGAGACGGTGGACGCCGGACTCGCCTACGCCGCCCGGGTGTTCGAGACGCCCGGCGGCAACGACGGGTTCCCGGTGGTGAGCATCGTGCCCGCCCCGTGGCGGGGCCGGCCGGGGCGGGGTGCCACCATCATCCCGATCGAGGACGGCCGCTGGATCGTCACGCTCTCCGGCACCCGGGGCAGCGAACCCGCCCGGAGCGAACGCGGGTTCCAGGACTTCCTGAAGGTGCTGGACCACCCGGTCGTCCACGACCTCGCCCGCGCCGCCCGCCCGCTCGGCCCGATCCGCACCTGCCACGGGATGCTCAACCGCCGCCGCCGCTACGAGGTCTACGAGGGCGGCCCGCCGATCGGGTTCGCCGCCACCGGCGACGCGGTGGCGGCGCTGAACCCGGTGTACGGGCACGGCATGTCGGTCGCCGCCCAGTGCGCCGTCGCGATCCGTGCGGTCCTCGGCGCCGAAGGCCTGCACCCCGGCGTGAGCGTCCCGATCCAGCGCCGGATCGCCCGGGTCGTGGATGCCCCCTGGCACATGGCCAGGGACCAGGACCAGGGCTTCCCGGACGTGCGGTCGAGCCGCCCCGCCACCGCCGGCAAGCCCGCCGGCGTGTTCACCCGCTGGTACACCCGCCGGCTGCTCGGCGCGGCCCTCACCGACCCCGCCGTCTCGGCCGCCTACTTCGAGGTGTTCTCCCTCGCCGCCCCGCCCGCCCGGCTGACCAGACCCGCCGTGGCGCTCGCCGCGCTCCGCCCCCGGCGGGCCGCCCCGCCCACCGCGGACCAGGCGATCGCCCGCTTCCCGGAGGTGGCCGCACTGGCCGGACCGTACTGACCGGACCGTACCGGCCGGACCGCACTGGCCGGACCGTACCGGCCGGGCGGCGTTCCTTCGAGGAGCCGGGGCGAGCGGTCCCGGTGCCCCACCGGCGCGCCGCCACGGGGCGGGCGCCCCGAACGGCGGCGACTACGCGGGGCTCGGGCGCCCGGTTTCCGCGAGGCCGTCGTCGGCACTGCCGCTGCTGCCGCCGCTGCTGCCGTTGCCGGGGGCCACGTCCGGGCCGGATTCCGGGGCGGGCGCGTCGAGGTCGGCGAGCATGCCCTTGGTGAAGCCGAAGAAGTACGTCGCCAGGAAGCCCGCCGCGTAGCCCGTCACCAGGCCGGCGGCGTAGACGGCCGCGTTCACCGTGAAGCCGTGCGAGCCGGCCAGCAGGGGGAACAGGGCCCAGCCGGAGGGGCCGATGGCGGTCGAGCCGATGGCGGTGCCGAGCTGGCCCAGCAGTCCGACGACGGCCCCGCCGCAGGCGCCGCCGAGGCAGGCCGTGACGAACGGGCGGCCGAGCGGCAGCGAGACACCGTAGATCAGCGGCTCGCCGACGCCCAGGAAACCGGCGGGCAGCGCGGACCTGATGGTCGCCCGGATCGACGGGTTGTGGCGCAGTCGCACGTACACGGCCACGGCACAGCCGACCTGTCCGGCCCCGGCCATGGCGAGGATCGGCAGCAGCACGGTGGAGCCCTGCTGGGCGATCAGGGTGGTGTGGATCGGGATCAGTGCCTGGTGCAGGCCGAGCATGACCAGCGGGAGGAACAGGCCGCCGAGTACCAGCCCGGCGAAGGCGCCGCCGTGGGCCAGCAACCAGGTGGCCAGGTCGCCGATCGCGGTGGAGACCTCCCCGGCGAGGAACATCAGGCCGAACAGGGTGACCAGTCCGGTGACGAGGACGGTGACCGTCGGGGTGAGCAGGACGTCCAGGGCGTCGGGCATCGCCCGCCGGGTCCACCGCTCCACCTGGACCGCCAGCAGCGCGGCGCCGAGCGCTCCGATCACACCGCCCTGGCCGGGCGCGAGGTGGTGCCCGAAGGCCTCCACCTTGGAGACCCCGGCGTAGACGATCACGCAGGCCACGGCGCCGCCGAGGACCGGTGTGCCGCCGAACTCCTTCGCCGTGTTGTAGCCGACGAAGACGGCGAGCAGGGACATGAACCCCGAGGAGATCGCGGTGAGGGCCGGGACCAGCGCGGGAGCCCAACCGAGGTTGGTGAGCGCGCCGTTGATGCCCGCCACGATGCCGCAGCCGATCAGGGCGGGGATCAGCGGCACGAAGACGTTCGCGACCCGGCGGAGCAGCAGTTTGACCGGGGTCGCGTTCCTGGCGCCGGCCTCCGCCCTGAGCTCCGCGCCGCGCCGGGCGAGGTCCTCGGCGCTGGTGGCGGCGTCGGCACGCGGGGGCTCCTGCGCGACGAGCCGGTGGAGTTCGGGCGTGACCCGGGCGACGGTGCCCGGGCCCAGGACGATCTGGTACGTGTCGTCGTCGACGACGCCGAGCACGGCGGGCAGGGCCCGGAGCGCGTCCTCGTCCACCAGGGAACGGTCGTTCAGGCCGAGCCGCATCCGGGTCATGCAGTGGGCGACGGAGTGGATGTTGGCGGCGCCCCCGACGAGGGGGAGGATGGCTCGGGCGGTGGCGCGGTCCTTCTCGTTCGACATGACGGGCCTCCGGGATGCTCGGGGAGTCGGGGGATCAGACCTGCTGGAGCGCGTCGCGCAGACGGCCGTCGGCGTGGTCGAGCAGCCGGGCGGCGGTCGGGCCGTCGACCGCGCCCAGGATCACCAGGATGGCGTTCTTGACCTCCCCGCCGGTCGCGGCGAGGGCCTGGCCCACGGCCGCGTCGTCGGCGCCGGTGGCGAGGGCGACGATGCGGCGGCTCCGGGCCCGGAGCTTGTCGTTGGTGGCCCGCAGGTCGACCATCAGGTTGCCGAAGGTCTTGCCCAGCCTGATCATCACCACCGTGGAGAGCATGTTCAGCACCAGCTTCTGCGCCGTCCCGGACTTGAGCCGGGTGGAGCCGGTGAGGAACTCCGGCCCGACCGCCACCTCGATCGCGATCTCCGCCGCGTGCCCGAGGGCCGAGCCCGGGTTGCAGGCCAGGGCGATGGTCATGGCGCCGGCGCGGCGGGCGGTCTCGACCGCGCCGATCGCGTACGGCGTCCGTCCCGACGCGGAGATCCCGACCACCGCGTCGGCGGCGGTGAGACCGATGCGTGCCAGGTCCTGCGCCGCGAGCTCGGGCCGGTCCTCCGCGCCCTCGACCGCCGTCACCACCGCGTCCGGTCCGCCGGCGATCAGCCCGATCACCTGGCCTTGCGGGCTGTTGAAGGTCGGCGGGCACTCGCTGGCGTCCAGGACGCCCAGCCGCCCCGCCGAACCGGCCCCGGCGTAGACCAGCCGGCCGCCCCGGCCGATCCGTTCCGCGACGGCGTCGACCGCCGCCGCCAGTTCGGGCAGACACCGGCCCACCGCCGCCGCCACCCCCTGATCCTCGGCGTTCATCAGGCGCAGGACCTCAAGGGTCGGCAGCCGGTCCACCTCGGCGAGGTCCGCGCGGTGGCGCTCCGTCATGAGGCTGTCCAACTGGGAGAGCAGATCGATGTGCTGATCGTTCATCGGGTGGGTCTCCTTCGGCTGACGGCACCGGCGCCGGTGCCGGGTGGGGAGTAGCCCGAACGTATCGGCTCGGCAGCCGTTCGTCGCCCAAGCTGCCCCACAGGTACAGGGTCGGGGCGGTGATCCGCCCGGCCTCGACGGCGAGCACGCCGGCGGGGGCGCGGTACCAGTTGAGCGTCGCGGTCAGCGCGCGGGGCCTGCGGCAGGCCCGCAATCCGTCAACGGCCGTGCGGCCTCCGACGCGGGGATCACCCCAGATCAGCCGACCCGAACCGAAACATGGAGGCTGACGTGTCCAGGCTCATCGTTCCGCACGAATGTGCTGGCGGTGATCGCTCACAGGTGGTGGACTGGCCGGCGGTGCTCGCCGATTGGGCGCGGGCACCGCCAATGTGTCTACGTGCAAGGAGCATTCATGGCCCGCCCGTTTCGTTTCGGCGTCACTCTGCTCACCCCGGCGGCGAGCGGCCAGTGGCGCGAGAAGTGCCGCACGGCGGAGATGCTCGGCTACGACGTGATCACGGTCGCCGACCACCTGAACAGGCCCGCGCCGTTCCCCGCCCTGGTCGCCGCGGCCGATGCCACCGAGAGACCCCGGCTCGGCACGTACGTGCTCGACTCGGGCTTCTGGAACCCGACGCTGCTCGCCCGCGAGGTCGCCACCACGGACCAGCTCACCGGCGGCCGCCTTGAGCTGGGGCTCGGCACCGGCTATTTGAAGTGGGAGCACGATGCGGCGGGCCTGCCCTTCGGCACGCCCGGCGAGCGCGTGACCCATCTCCAGCGCACGATCGATGAGTTGGACCGTCTGTACGGCTTGGACGACTTCGTGCCGCAGCCGCTGCAGCGGCCTCGCCCGCCGCTCCTGATCGGCGGCAACGGAGACCGCGTCCTGAAGCTGACCGCCCGGCACGCCGAGATCGCCTCGTTCACCGGAGGGCGCGCGGACCCGACCGGCAAGCCGATCATGCTCACAGCCGCGCAGCTGGAGGAACGCGTCGCCGCGTACCAGCGCTTCGCCGCCGACCGCGCCGAGCCGGCCGAGCTGAACCTCCTGATCTACACGGTCGTGGTCACCGACAACCGCCGGGCCGCCCTGCGGCCATCCCTCGACACCATGCCGTACCTCACCATCCCGGACCTCACCGAGGACGAGGCCCTCGAGCTGCCGACCTCCCTCATAGGCACGGTACGGCAGATGGCCGACCAGCTGCGCGCGCAGCGGGAGCGGTACGGCTTCACGTACATCACCGTCGTGGAGCCCGCGATGGAGGCCTTCGCCCCGGTCATCGAGGAGCTGCGCGGCGAGTGAGCGCCGCCGCGCTCCACCTGGCCCGTGCCCATGGAGGACGGAGCGGCCGCACCGGACCGGGCAGGTGCACCGGGTGCCGGTGCGGCCCGGGCCCCGTAGGCTGGCCAGGGCCGTCCGGGTGCGGGCGGGGCTCAGTGCGGGGGCGACGAAACCGGCTTCGGGAGGTCTGTTCCATGCGCGCGGTGACCTACGACTCCTACGCACCGGACAACTCCCGGCTGCGCTACGGGGAGACGGCCGATCCCAAGCTCGGACCGGGGCAGGTCCTGGTCCGGGTGCGGGCGGCCGGCGTCAACCCGGTCGACTGGAAGGTGATGGCGGGCGGTCTGGACGCCATGATGGAGACGGTCTTTCCGGTCGTCCCCGGCTGGGACGTGGCCGGGGTGGTCACCCGCACCGGCCCCGACACCCCCGAGTTCGCGGTCGGGGACGAGGTGCTGGCGTACGCCCGCAAGGACGTGGTGCAGGGCGGGACCTTCGCCGAGTACGTCGCGGTCGACGCCTCCGCGGTGGCGCGCAAGCCGGCCGGGCTGGACTGGGCCCGGGCCGGGGGGCTGCCGTTGGCGGGGCTGACCGCGCTGCGCAGTCTCGACCGGCTGGCGGTGGGCCCGCAGGACGTCCTGCTCGTGCACGGCGCGGCCGGTGGGGTGGGAAGTCTCGCCGTCCAGCTCGGGCGGGAGCGGGGTGCCCGGGTGATCGGCACCGCCTCCGAACGCAACCACGCCTTCGTGCGGGCGCTGGGCGGTGAACCGGTGACGTACGGGCAGGGCCTGCCCGAACGGGTCCGGGAGCTGGTGCCCGGCGGAGTGTCGGCCGTGGCCGACTTCGTCGGCGGGCAGCTGGAGACGACGCTGGCGGTGCTGGCGCCGGGCGGTCGGCACGTCTCGGTGGCGGATCCGACGGTCGAACAGCACGGCGGCCACTGGATCTGGGTCCGCCCGGACGGTGCGAAGCTGGCCGAGCTGGCGGCGCTGGTCGACCGGGGCGCGCTCGGCGTGGAGGTCGCGGGGACGTATCCGCTGGAGAAGACGGGGGAGGCCTTCGAGGCCAGCCGTACCGGTCACGTCCGCGGGAAGCTCGTGATCATGCCCTGACCCGGGCGGCCCCGGGCGGGTACCCGGGCGGCACCAGCGAGATCCCGGGCGCCCGGCCCGCGCGGCGGGCCGGGCGCAGTGTCCTCAACTCCCGCCCGTCAGGCGCCCATCAGGCGGTACATGCCGACCGAGTCGTGCGCGGCGGTGTCCGCGAAGCCGAACTTCTCGTAGAGGTGGCGCGCGGGGCCGTCCGCGATCAGCGAGACGTAGGCGGTGGCGGGCGCCCGGCGGTCGAGTTCCTCGGTGAGCGCGGCCATGATCCGCTTGCCGAGGCCGCGGCCCTGATGTGCGGGGTGCACGCAGATGTCGACGATCTGGAACGCGACGCCGCCGTCGCCGATGATCCGCCCCATGCCGATGGGCTCGCCCTCGTGGTGGAGGACCACGCCGTACCAGGTGTTGGGGAGGGCGAGCGCGACCGCCTCGGGTGCCCGGTCGGAGAGGCCGGCGTCGGTGCGCAGGCGGCGGAAGACCTCGGTGGTGGGTACACCCGCACGCAGCTCGTAAGGGTCGTTATCGCTATTCATATGTTACACCCTACCTGTCGGACGCTTCCCCGTCTTCGGGGAGTTCGGCCGGGTCCGCGTCGTCGGGGCGGTCGAGGAGGCCGGTGCGGGTGGCGATGACGGCGGCCTGGAAGCGGCTTTCGGCGCCGAGGCGTTCGAGGATGTCGGCGACGCGACGGCGGACGGTGCGCAGGGACAGGCCCAGGCGGCGGGCGATCGTCTCGTCCTTGAGGCCGGAGGCGAGCAGTCTCAGCAGCGTGGCGTCGATGTCGCGGGCGGCCTGTCCCAGGCCTTCGGCGCCGAGGGCGGTGGGGTCCTGGAAGACGGTGGCGTGGGTCCAGGTCTGTTCGAAGATGCCGCGGAGGTAGGCGATGAGATGGGGTTCCCGGACGACGACGGCGCCCCAGGTGGTGGAGTCGGTGGGCAGGAACGCGACGGTGTCGTCGAAGACGATGAGGCGGCCGAAGAGTTCGTGGGCGGTCCGGTACTCGCCGCCCAGCGCGGTGGCGGCGGCGACGTAGACCTGGGTGGGGCCGTGGAAGCGGACCGAGTGCTGCTGCAGGGAGCGCATGCGGATGCCGCGTTCGAGCAGGGCGCGGTCGCGGGCCAGGGCCGGTTCGAGGTTGGCGGGGTTGCGGGAGACGTCGCCGGGCTGGCAGGCGATGACCTCGTAGCGGCAGCGGGCGGCCTCCTCCTCCAGCAGTGCGTTGACCGCCGTGATGTCGGGCAGCACCGTCACCGCGTCCGGGGCGGCGTCGGGGACGCCGGGGTGGGTGAGGCGGGTGAAGCGCTGGATGTCCTCGCGCAGGGCGGCCAGGCGCTGCTGATGGGCGGCGGTCTCGGCGGCGATGCGGGCCTCGACCTCGGCGGCGAGGCCCGTGAGGGCGGTGCGCGGGGACAGGGCGCGGCCCTGCTGGGGATCGGCCGGATCGAAGAGGACCAGGTGCCGTTCGGCCAGCCGGGCCAGTGCCGCGCGGGCTTCCTGCGGATCGATGCCGAGGGCGCGGGCGAGGTCGTCGGGATCCAGCCGGCCGTGCGCGCGGACGTGGTCGTAGACCTGCCAGTCGACCGCGTCGTTTCCGTTGGGCCCCCCCGGGCCCGGCGGAAGCGCGGCGCATCCACCGCCTCGTGTGGACGGCGCCGGTTCCTCCGGCCCCGGCACACCGAGATTGTCCGTCATATCCGCTTCGGACACTTCCTCCCCCTGTCTCCTAGTGTCCTGACACTTTAATGACGGGCATCGTGCCTGGTCGCCGGAGGGTGCGCGGGGAAAGAATCCTGGCATCGACATGACCGCACCACCCCTTGTCGGTCCTGCCTTCGCTCCTTCTCCACACCTATGACTTCAAGGAGCTCGTTGTGAACCGTCTTCTCCGCGCCGTCGCCGGCGCCGTCACGGCCCTGACCGCTCTGTGTGCTCTCGCGGCAACCGCCGTCACCGGCGATCCGACGGGCCTCGCGCCGGTGGGCGCCCCGGGGTCGTCAACGGCCGCCCTCTCCCGGTCGGACGGCCCCGTCATCAGCGTCTTCAACACGTCCTGGGGCGATTGCCGCATCGGCCCTTCCAACCCGTGCGACGGCCGCACCGGCATGTAACGGCACCCCCGGGTAGCGCTACCACCCTGATCGAAGGCCCGCCGGCCACTGCCGGGAGCCTGCCGAAGGCCCGTCCTCCGTCCGAACTCCTGACGTCGATTCCGACCAGATCCATTCGAACGAGCCCCACCGCTCGACGCAGGCGACCGGGACGCTCCGCGCCCGCGCTCCTGGCCGGTGGACCGGTGCTGACGCGCCCGTTGACGCGGCGCCGACCTCCTGTGGATCAGGGGTTCCACGGTCCGACCGCCCAGGTGACCGCCGTCCGCCCGCCCGAGCGAGACCGCCTGCACGAACCCGCCCGTTCGCCTGAGCACGGCCGACCGGGCAGCCGCCGAGCGGTTGCCCGACGCCAGCGGGATGCCGCGCCGCAGCGCCCGGCACCGCGCCGCCGCCCTGTGCCGAACGAACAGCGAGCGTGCGGCGCCCGTTCGTCGTGCCCGATCCGAGGAGACCGTTGTGACTGTTCTGCCACTGCGTGCCCACGCGTGGCCGCGTCCGGCCGACGCGGCGCCGCAGGCACCGTGGGACCCTGCGTTCCCGCCCGCTGCCCGAAG
This sequence comes from Kitasatospora sp. MAA19, assembly GCF_029894125.1. GTDB lineage: Bacteria > Actinomycetota > Actinomycetes > Streptomycetales > Streptomycetaceae > Kitasatospora. Next base: position 20,489 of record NZ_JARXYZ010000019.1, on the reverse strand, counting down.
GGGGGTGGCGCGGTGACCACCGATGTCGAAGCGGCCGCCCCAGGTACGGGACGGGGCGATGACGCCGCCGCGTTCACCGGACTCCGGCTGATCGAGGCCGTGACGGGACCGGTCTCGCCCGCCGACGTACGCGATGCCGTCTCCGAGGCTCTCGGCCCGCAGTTCCCGGCGGCGGCATGGCACACGCTCGACGGCCCGGACGGCCTGCCCCGCGCCATCGGCATCCGGATCGCCGGCCATCGCGTCCACCTGGACCTGGAACCGGCCGCGCCCGCCCGGCACCGCACCCTGGATCCCGTCGTACCGGAGCCCGCGCTCTGGCGGACCGCCGTGCTGACCGACGCACCCACGGGCGTCGCGCTGCCCGAACCGGTGCGGGAGATCGTCACGGCGGTACGGGAACGGGCCGACCGGCTCACCCGTGAGGAGGTCGACGCCGTCTGGTCCGCGATGCCGCTGCTGCGTCACTTCGCGGACCAGGGACCGGTGGTCGGCGACTGGGCGCTCGTCTTCCGCGACCACTACGTCGAGAACAGCGTCGGCTTCCTCCTCGCGGCGGAGCGGGCGGGCATCCCGCGCGAATGGATCTACTCACTGGCCAAGGGGGACCGCACGGCGGGCCGGCACCGGGTGCACGCCTGGTTCCGCGCCCGGGGCTACCGCAGCGCCCTGCTGGACAACTCCGTCATCGACGGAACCGCCCCCGGCCAGGAGGTCGCGGCCGCGCGACGGGTGGCCGCCGACGTCGACCGCTTCATCGCCGCCGCCCACCGCGCCGGACGCCGGGTGCTGGTCATCGACGATGGCGGGCTGCTCGCACGTTCCGCCGGACCGACCCGGCTGGTGAGCGAGCCGGTGGACGCCGTGGTCGAGCTGACGGTCAGCGGGCTCAAGCGGATCGGGGCCGGACCGCTCCCCTCCGTACCGGTCTTCAACGTCGCCCGCTCCCAGCTCAAGAGCCTGCTGTCGTACGAGGAGATCGCCGACTCCTGCCTCCGGCGGCTGCGCGAGATGCTGCCCGGTCAGAAGTTCATCGGGCGCCGCGTCGTCGCCGTCGGGTTCGGCACGCTGGGTGCCCGGCTCGCGCGCCGACTGCGCTCCCTGGGCTGCCGGGTCACCGTGGTGGACCAGGACACCCTGGCGCTGATCCAGGCCGCCGAGCAGGGCTTCGAGACCGAGCCGACGCTCCCCGCCGCGCTGCGGCGCTGCCGGCCCTTCCTGGTGACGGGCAGCACGGGCGAGCCGCTGCTGCGCCCGGAGGAGCTGCCGCTGCTGCCCGACGGGGTGCTGCTGGCCGGTTTCGCCACCAAGGACTTCAGTCTCCTGAGCACCGGGGGCGCGGGCGCCCCGGAGCACACGCTGACCGGCGTCGGCGTCCGCTACCGCCTTCCCGGCGGCGGCCGGGCCACCCTCCTGGGGGACGGCCGCTCGCTCAACCTCTTCGAGTACGAGGGCATCCCCAACTCCGGCTACGACGCCTACCGGGCCGGCACGCTGATCGCGGTCCGGGAGCTGTGCCGCCGGGCCGACGAGCTCGCCCCGGGCGTGCACGTGCGCGAGGTCGACGAGGCCGTCCGGGCGGCGGGCCTGTTCGAGACCTACTACGACACGTACGTCGCCGAGGCGCCCGCCGACCTCACCCGGGACGCCCCGCACGCGGCGGCGGAGGGGCAGGCCCGCCCGTGACCGGGGGAGGACACGCCTGTGTCGTCGGGTACGGCAGCGTGGGGCGGCTGCACGCCGAGGTCCTCACCCGGATGGGACTGAAGGTCAGCGTGCTGGACCCGGACCCGTCACGGCCCCCCGGCCCCTCGGTGTCGTGGTGGCGGAGCATGAGGCAGGTCCCCGACGTGCGGGACGTCGACGTCTGGGTGGTGTGCACACCGACGCACACCCACCTGCCCGTCGTGGCCTCGGTGCTGGCCCAGGACGCCGCGGCCCGCATCGTGGTGGAGAAGCCCGCCTGCCGCGCCGCGGAGACCACCGCGTTCACCGAACTGCTCGCCACGCTGCCGGCGGCCAGGGTCGTCGTGATGAACCAGTACCGGGAAGCCGCCGTGCTGTCCTCGATGGCGCGCCTGGTCGCCCGCGAGGCGCCCGGCGAACCCATCCGGGCACTGCGCGTCGTGTTCGCCAAGGACCGCAGGCCCGACGTCGCCCGGGGCCGCTTCGTCGACCGGGACCACGGCGTCTTCGGGTACGAGTGGCTCCACATGCTCGCGGCGCTCGGGCACTTCCTGCCCGCCTCCGGCTACGACGCCTATCTGCACGGCCCCGTGGCGCCGGGCTCGCTGCGCGTGGCGCACGACCCCGATCTCGTCCTCGCCGCCGCGCACGAGCGCACCACGGTGCGCGGCGTGGCGGTGGAGCTGTTCTCCACCGTCGCGGGCGAGGGGGCCGAGGCCGCGCTCCCGCGTCCGGCCTGGACGCGGGACTACCCCACGGCCATCGGGGAGCGGCAGCGCCTGGTACGGGTGGAGACGGCGTCCGCCCACTTCACCGCGGAGCTCGAACCGCTCGGCGGCCCCGCGCACGAGCAGGTCCGCCGCGACGTGCACCGGATCACCGTGCGGACCTCGGCCGGAGACCGCCGGCTCGAAGTCGTCGACCCGCTCATCAAGAACGCCTGGACCGGGATGCTCGCGTCCCTGTCGGGCGTCACCTGCCCGCCGCCCGACCTGCGCACGCTGCGCCGGATCGCCTCCCTGATCGGCACCGTGTGGCCGTGGGCCGCCGATCCGGCCCTGGTCGGCGCCGAGCGGACCGGCCGTCCGTCCGGCCTGGCCGTCGAGCCCGTCTTCTCGCCCCGACAGGAGTCCGCATGAGCCAGGTGTGTTTCGTCGTTTCCGAGGACGAGTTCGAACGCCACTTCCTCCAGCAGCCGTTGGACGTGCTCAACGCCGCGGCGGTCCTGCGGCAGGACGGGGTGGGGGTGAGCCTGTGGGACCGCCGGCTCCACCCGCTGCCCGCCGGCGGGGACACCCCCGACCTGGTGGTCGTGGTGACCGCCGTCGCCGACCGGGCGCAGTGCTACCCCCTGGACCTCGGTCCGGTGAAGGAGACGGTGGCCGCGGTGCGCGAGCTGTGGCCCGGCGTGCCCGTGCTCGCCTGCGGACCGCACGCCACCCACCTGCCGCAGGCGTGCCGGCGCGAACTGGGCGTGGACCACGTCGCCCGGGGCGAGGCCGACTCGGCCGCGGTCCAGGCCGTGCGCGACATCCTGCACCGGCGCGCCCTCACTCCCGTGCTGCCCGCGGCCGGCACCTACCCGGACCTTCCGGTCGACCAATGGCCGCTTCCGGCCTACGAGTTGACGGACCCCCTCGCCTACACGGCCGAGGTCGTGGTCGACGGGCGGACCCGCCGGGCGGCCTGCGGGCTGGTGATGGGCGTACGCGGCTGCAGCTACGGATGCTCCTTCTGCCACCTGCCCTTCGGTGCCCGGATGCGGGACCGGCCGGTCGAGCAGACGCTGGCCGAGACCGCCGCGCTCCAGGCGCGCGGCACCGAGTCGGTGTTCTTCCTGGACTACGTCTTCGGCCTGCACCGGACCTTCTACGACGAGCTGTGCGGCGGCCTGACCGGCTCCGGCCTCGAATGGACCGGCCAGACCCGTGCGGAGGTGGTGCTGCGCACCGACGTCCGGCGCTGGGCGGACGCCGGCTGCCGGGGTATGTGGCTCGGTGCGGAGTCCCCTGGGGTCGCCGACACCGGAGTCGGCAAGCGGGTGCCGCCGCAGAAGGTGTCCGAGGCCATCCACAAGCTGGCGGACGCCGGCATCAAGCCCTTCGCCTTCGTCCTCCTGGGACTGCCCGACGACCCGGCCTGCGCCAGCGGCGAACTGGTGGACTGGGCGGCCGGGCTGCCCGCGGACTTCGGACTCAACCAGCTCGTGCTGCGTCCGGGGACCACGCTCTACGACCGGCTCGCCCCCGACTACAACGACGGGCGGACACCCGCCTCGTGGGCCGAGGTCGCCGAGGTCACCCGGCGCTACCGGCAGGCGTATCCGACGGACCTGGACGCCCAGTGGGACCGGCTGACCGCCCTGCCCAACTACCTGGGCAACGCCATGGCGGCCGCGTGAGGCCCGCCGTGCTCCGGCCGGCCGCCGTGACTCCCACCGGCGTCGGACCGGTCGGCCCGGTCCCCGCCGTTCCCGTTCCCGATGCCGAGGAGAAGGACAGCCTGTGCGCGCGCTGCTGATGTGCGGTCTTGGACCGAGCTACGTCAATCTCGACTACCTGCGGGGATCGCTGTTCGACACCAGCGGCACCGGCCGCGACGCCCGCACGCGTGCCATGCTGGAGCGCGGGGGCTGCGCGGACCTGGACTTCACCGACTTCACCTACACCGCCGACGGCGGGCAGCGGACCCTGTGCCGCCCGCGGACCACGTCCGTGCCCCACCTGACCACCTTCACGCTGGAGGCGATCCTCCAGGAGGCGGACCAGGACTACGCGCGCGTCGACCTGGCCGGGGTGTGGTCGGGCCAGGCCGTCCTGCCGCCCGGGGACTTCGACGTCGTGCTGCTGTCGACCACCTACATGTGGAGCAAGGCCATCTTCGCCCGGGTGATCGACTGGATCGCCGAGCGGCTGCCCTCCGTCCCCGTCGTCTGCGGCGGCCAGTACACCAACCTGAAGTTCCTCCAGGTGATGTCGGACTTCCCCGGCGTGACCGCGGTGGTGCGCGGCGACGGCGAGCAGGCCCTGCCCGCCGTGCTGAAGGCGGTGGGCGCGAACCGCTCCCTGGAAGCCGTCCCCGGCGCCGTGTGGCGCGACGGCGAGCGGGTCCGGGTGAACCCGCTGGAGTACCTGGACCTTGAGGCGCACCCCTCGCCGCGCCTCAAGGGCCGGGTCCCGATCGTCCCGTACGAGTCGATGCGCGGCTGCCCCTTCGACTGCAAGTTCTGCTCGTTCCCGGCGGCCTCTCCCAAGTGGCGTTACAAGTCCGCGGAGAAGATCCGGGACGACTGGATGGCCTACGCGGCCGAGAACGACGCGCAGATGATCTCCGCGATGGACTCCACCTTCACCGTCCCGCCCACCCGGCTGCGCAAGCTGCTGGAGCTCCTGCCGGCGGCGGGGGTGCGCTGGGAGGGCTTCAGCCGCGCCAACACCGTCGACTCCGCCGCGCTGGTGGACGCGCTGCTGGAGGCACACTGCTACAAGCTGCACATCGGCTTCGAGGCGATGAGCGACGAAGTCCTCAAGCTGATGAGCAAGCGGGTCACCGCGAAGCAGAACCGTCGGGCCTTCCACGCGCTGCGCGAGAGCGAACTCGGCTACGTGATCTTCTTCATGATCGGCTACCCGGGGGAGACGCCCGAACTCTTCGGTGAGACGCGGGACTTCCTCATGCAGGAGTACTCCGGCCACTTCATGCTCAACTTCTTCTCGATCTCCGACGAGACGATGCCGCTGTGGCAGGACCGGGAACGCCTGAAGATCGAGGTCGAGGACCCGGACGACACCCACACCTGGTGGTCGCACATCGGGATGAACAGCGACGACGCCCGGGGACTGCAACTGGACGCGCTCGACGGCATCCGCGAGCAGAACGACGACGCGGTGCTGCTGCTGTGGCAGCACCAGTTCGACCACTGGCTGATGCCGGAGCGCAGCCGCCGGGAGAACCTGCGGGTGGAGAAGTGCATGGAGCGCATCGCCCTGGCGCCGCGGGTGCACACCGACGTCGACACCGGGGCGCGCCAGATCCACCAGCAGATGCGCAGGCTGCGCGACCTGGGCGTGGAGCCCACCGGCGCACGGGCCTTGGCGGCGCGGGCACTGGCGGGCGCCCGCTCGTGAGCACCACGGGCGAGGGCGGGACGGCACGAGGGGAGCGGGAGCGGTGAGGGACGGGGAAGAGCATGTGGGCATATCGACCGTGGTGCGCGTCGGAGACACGGTGCGCCGCCCGCCCGGCCCGTGGACGCCGGCGGTCCAGGGGCTGCTGACCCACTTCGAGCGCGTCGGTTTCGGCGCCGCCCCGCGGGCGCTCGGCTTCGACGCGCAGGGGCGTGAAGTCCTGGAGTACGTCGAGGGCCACGTGCCGCAGGGCCCGGAGGTGGCGGAACTGCCGGACCGCGCGGTGTTCGAGGTGGGGCGCCTGATGCGCCGGGTGCACCGGGCCGCCGAGGGGTTCTCCCCGGAGCCCGCCCGCTGGGCGTACGAGCCGGCCACCTCGGGTGCGGAGACGGTCGTGTGCCACAACGACATCGCACCGCGCAACACCGTCTTCGTGGACGGCCTCCCGGTCGCCTTCATCGACTGGGAGGCCGCGGGCCGGGAGATCCCGGAGTGGGATCTGGCCCAGGCCGCCTGGCAGTTCGCGCCCCTGACGGACGAGCGCGGTTGCGAGGCCCTCGGGTGGCGGGCACCGCCGGACCGCGGGCACCGCCTCCGGCTGCTGGCCGAGGGGTACGGGCTGCCGCCGGACCGGCGCGCGGGCCTGGCCGGGCTCGCCGCGGCCCGGATCCGGTTCACGCTGGACCTGGTCCGGCGGCGGGCGGCGGAGGGTGAGCCCGGCTTCGTCCGGCTGGTGGAGTCGGGCGTCGCCGACGGCATCGAACGCGACGCCCGGTGGACCGAGGCGCACCGGGACGAGCTCACCGCGGCACTGCTCTCCGGGAGCCCGCTCTCCGGGAGCGCGCTCGCGGAGGAAGCGCCCGAGCCGGCCGACCTGTCCGCCTGAGCGTCGGAGCGCCCCCATCAGCACGATCGGTAGGAAGGACAGGATGCTCAGATTCGGCATCATCGGAGCAGGAGTGATCGGCGGGGTCCACGCCCGGACCCTCGCCCGGCTGCCCGGACGGGCCACCCTGGTGGCCGTCGCGGGCCACCGCCCGGACCGCGCCCGCGCCCTGGCGGCCGAGCACGGTTGCGCGTGGCACGCGACGGCGCGGGAACTGCTCGACCGGCCCGACCTGGACGCGGTGTGCGTCTGCGTGCCCAGCGGCCTGCACGCCGAGATCGGCGAAGCCGCCCTGCGGGCGGGCAAGCACGTCCTGGTGGAGAAGCCCCTCGACGTGAGCCTGGAGGCGGCCGACCGGCTGATCGGGGCGGCCCGGTCCACCGGGCGCACCCTGGGGGTCGTCCTCCAGCACCGGTTCGACCCCGCCGCCAGGTTCCTGCACGACTCCGTCCGGGAGGGCGCCCTGGGCACCCTCACCTCCGGGCACGCGGAGGTGCCGTGGTGGAGGTCGCAGGGCTACTACGACTCCGGGCAGTGGCGCGGGACGCTCCGCCTCGACGGTGGCGGAGCGGTCATGAACCAGGGCATCCACACCCTCGACCTGCTCCAGTGGATCATGGGCGAGGCGGTCGAGGTGACGGCCCGTACGGCGCTGCTGGCCCACCGGGGCCTCGACGTGGAGGACACCGCGGCGGGGGTGATCCGCTTCGCGAACGGCGCGCTGGCCACCGTCCTGGCGACGACGGCGGCGTACCCGGGGCGCACCGCACGGCTGACCGTCCACGGCGACCGGGGCTCCGCGGTCCTCGACGACGACCGGATGGCCTGGTTCCACGCCCGCGCGGACGGCGACACCGGGGACGCGTACGGCGCGTACGGAGCCGGCGACCAGAGCGCCGACCTCCCGCTGCGCCATGACGGGGAGCGCGACCCCACGGGCATGCCCGGCACCCCGCACCGCGACCAACTGGCGGACTTCTGCGACGCCGTGGAGCACGGACGGCCCCCCGCGGTGAGCGGGGAGGAGGCACGCCGCTCACTCGCCCTGACGCTCGCCCTGTACGAATCCGCGCGCACGGGACGGGCCGTACGCCCGAACGCACCCGGCGCGCCGTGAAGGAGACCTCGATGACCAGCCCAGAACTCGCCGACCTGCTCTACGGCGACTACTCCGAGACGGACCCCCGCGAGGCCCTGCGGGCCATGGCGACCGTCCCGGCCATGAAGGACCCGCGCAGCGGGGCGCTCTTCGTGACCGGCTACGACCTGGCCCGGGAACTCCTGACGCACCCGGGGCTGACCAGCGCCACCCTGCGCGACCCCCTCGCCGGCACCGGTCTGACCGACGAACAGATCGCCCTGCACCGGCCGGTGCGGGACTTCGTCGCCCTGTGGCCGGTGTTCAGCTCCGGCGCCTACCACCAGGACATCCGCTCCCGCATCCGTCCGGCCCTCGACCGCAGGAACGTCACCTCCCTCGTCGCGGAGCTGGCAGGCGACTGCCGGGACCTGCTGACCGGACTCCGGGACCAGGGCGGGGAGTGCGACTGGATCAGCGAGTTCTGCCGCCCCTACTCCCTGTCGATGCTGGCCCGGCTCTTCGGCACCAGCACCGACCACATGACGGACCTCGCCCGGGCGACGGACGGCCTGATGGCCTATCTGGCCAAGCCCAGGTCGTACACCGACGACGATCTGGCGCGCGAGGCGAACGCCGCGCTGGACCGCGCCCGCGCCGAGGTGCGCGAGCACATCCTGGACCAGGCCGAGGGCGAACTCGCCGTGATCCTGCGGGACATCGCCGCCGATCCCGGGCTGGGGCACGACGTCGCGGTCGCCGTGACGGCGCAGATCGTCACCGGCACCCTCGACCCGCTCGCCGCCATCCTGACCGAGATGGTCATGCGGGGCGGCGAGCAGATGGCGACCGTCGCCGGTCCGGAGGTGGAATCCGCCTCCGCGCTGGGGGAGTTCACCGACGAGGTGCTCCGGATCAGCTGCCCGTTCCGGTTCGCCCCGCGCTACGCCCTCCAGGACATGGAGATCGCCGGCCACCAGGTCGGCGCCGGGCAGCGGGTCATGCTGATCCTCGCGGCCGCGAACCTCGACGCCACGGTCTTCCCCGACCCCCTCGCCTGGCGGCCGGGCGCCCACGAGGCCCGCCCGTTGGCCTTCGGCGCCGGCTCCCACTACTGCGTCGGCGCCGCCCTGGCGCGCGGCGCGACGGACGCCCTGTGCCGGGTCCTCGTGACGGAACGCATCCAGGTGCGCCACGACCCCGCCACCTTCAAGCGGGCCGCGCCGCTGGGCGCCGACCGCATCCTCGGGCTTCGCGTCCGCATCCACTAGCCGGTGCCGGAACCTGTGCCGGAGCCGGTGCCCGTCGCCGGCCGGACTGAACGTCGACCCCGGGCCCCTCGGGTCCGCGGGGAAGGAGTCGCCCCTCATGCCCAGTCCCACCCCCGCCCCGCCCGTGACCTCCCGGGGCAAGCCCGTCGAAGCGCCCGACCGCGACGGCGACCGCATCGCGGGGCTCTTCGACCGTGCCGCGGCCACCTACGACCGCGTGGGCATCGACCTCCTCCCCACCGCGGGCCGCCTCCTGGTGGCGCACGCCCGGGTCGACGAGGGCGAACACGTCCTGGACGCCGGGTGCGGCACCGGCGCGAGCCTCTTCCCGGCGGCCCGCGCGGTCGGCCCCCGGGGCAGCGTGACGGGCATCGACCTCGCCCCGGCGATGGTCGAGCGCGTGCGGCAGCAGTCCGCCGAGCACCGACTGCCCTGGCTGCGCACGTACGTCGCCGATGTCGAGGACCCGCACCGCGCGGCCCTCCACGCGCCGGCCGGCGGCTTCGACGTCGTCACGGCGGGCATGCTGGTCTCCTTCCTCCGCCGACCCGACCGGGCCTTTCGCAGGTTCCGGTCGGTGCTGCGTCCCGGCGGACGGCTGGCGCTCTCCTGGTGGGGCCCGGAGGCGCCCGGCTGGGGCCGCGTGGTGGAGGCGACCAGGCCCTTCGGCCCGGGCACGCGCGAGGAGATCGAGACCGCCGTCCCGGGGCAGAGCCCTCCGCTGACCCCGGAGCTCGTCCGCAGGCTCGCCGACGAGGCGGGTTTCGCCTCCGTCGAGCTGTACGAGGAGCGCCTGGAGGCGACCTTCCGGGACACCGGCCACTGGTGGACGTGGACCTGGTCCACCGCCGCGAGGGCGTTCTGGGAGAGCGTCCCGCCCGATCGCCTGCCGGCCGCCCGCGCCGCGGCCGAGAGCGCCCTGGCGGCGCTGCGCGCGCCCGACGGGACCCTGCCGTACGTGCTCACGGCGAACTTCGCCGTCTGCCGGCGCTGACGACCGCAGGGAATGCCGTCCGGCCGCGCCGCTTCACGGAAACCTCCGCGCGAAAAACCTCCGCACGCAAAACCTCCGCGCGCAAACCGCTACGTTAAATTGCGTCGATCGTCGGTGGATTTCCGAATTCCCCGGGCCGCGCACCGGGCGCGGTGCTTTCGCGTGCCCGATTCCGGTGGGACCATCGAATTCGGGGAATTCAGAGAAATTGCCACTTCGGGTCTTGCCCGTTCGGCGCCCAGGGTTCTACAGTTTGGACATCCGGTCAGCCGGACCGGGAGATTGAGGCACAATCAATCCGTGCTTCCCCTCACCACACGACCTGGTGCTGTTGCGGCCTTCGGCCGGCCACCGGTCTCCGGCGGCTCTTCCCGAGGAAATCGAGGAAATCGCCGTATCCGCGACAGAATCCGGTCCGCGGTCGCGAGGAAGCCTTTTCAGAAGGGAAACGTCATGAACAACTTCGACGACATCGACATCACCGAGCTGTCCGACGAGGAGCTGGACGACATCGTGGGCGGCCAGTTCTCCGTGAGCGCCAGCTGCGTCATCTGACGACGGTACCGCTCGGCCGGGCGGTGATCCCGCCCGGCCCACCGCGGCGGACCTGAGTCCGTGCCGGGCCCGCCGGGGAGGCGCGAACACCGCGTCCGCGTCTCGCCGGCGGGACACACCAGTACCGGCGTGTGCCGGGAGTCCTTCCCGGCGCACGCCGGTGACGTGCAAGGAAAGGGACCGGGATCGATGACCGGTGAATCGCGCTTCCGGCCCGAGGCGCTCGAACACCACCGCAGGCGCGATGGTCTCGGGCCGGTCCTCGGCCACCCTCCCGCCGCGCCCCGGCCCGTGGGATTCGCCGAGCGGATGGCGGCCGTCCGTGAGCGACTTCCCGGCCGCTCGGCCGCCAGGCGGCTGTCCGTCTGCTTCCAGACGCAGGTCAGCGACTGCGGCCCCGCCGCCCTGGTGACGGTGCTCCGGCACCACGGCATCGACGTGTCCCTGGACGCGGTCCGCGCCCGGGCCGACTCCGGCCGCAACGGCGCGTCGGCCCGCACCCTGCTGGAGATCGCCCGCGAGTACGGCGTGAAGGGCCGGGGCGTGCGCGCCGACCTGGACGCCCTGCGGCGGCTGCGGCCCGGCGCGATCCTGTTCTGGAACTTCAACCACTTCGTGGTCCTGGAGGGCGCCGGCAAGGAGTACGTGGACGTCGTCGACCCCGCGTACGGGCGACGGCGCCTCAGCAGGGCGTCCGTCGCGGAGTCCTTCACCGGGGTGGCGCTGGAGTTCGAACCGCCCCTGGACGGGACGACCGCGGCCACCCGCGGCACGGAGACCGGCAGCCCCTGGCGCCGGTTGCGCCAGTTCCTGCCCGGCCGCCGGGAACTGGTCCTCCTCCTGGCGGCCTCCGCCGGACTGATGGCCTTCGAACTCGCGCTGCCGCTCACCGCGGGGATCCTCGTCGAGCGGGTGGTGCCGGACGGCTCCACCGCCACCCTGTGGGGCGCCGGGGCGTTGCTCGCCGGGCTCGGAGTCCTCTTCTTCCTCCTCCAGCTGGCCAGGTCGGTCCTGGTGGCCAAGCGCCAGGCCGTGATCGAGAAGCGGCTCACCCTCGGGATCGTCAGTCACATGGCGGACCTGCCCTACGACTTCTTCACCGTGCGCAACTCCGGTGACCTGGCGATGCGGGCCCGTGCCAGCAACGTCCTCATCCAGGTGCTGAGCGTGACCGCCGTCTCGGCCGTGCTCGACAGCGTGCTGGTGGTCGCGTACCTGATCGCGATCGTCCTGACCAACCCCCCGATGGCCGCCCTGGTCGCCGCCCTGGTCGCCGTCCAGGCCGGCCTCCTCGTGATCACCTGGCGCCGCCAGACGGAGCTGAGCCAGGAAGTCCTCGAACGCCAGACCAAGGCGCAGGAGGAACTGGTGGAGATGCTGGAGAGCATCTCCTCGCTGAAGTCCAGCGGCCTGGAGGGCCGGGCCGCGGAACGCTGGTCGCACACCCTGGTCCACGAGGTCAACAAGCGCCTGGGCGCCCGCCGCAACCTCGCCCTCTTCTCCTCCCTCAGCCGTACGGTGCAGTTCGGCGCCCCCCTCGCCGTCCTGCTCGTGGGGATCTGGCTGGTGCTGACCGGCCGTGACTCGCTGGGGGAGGCCATGGGTTTCATGACGCTGACGATCGCCCTGTTCATCCCGCTGGAGGGGATGTTCGACGCCGGTTCCCAGCTCGCCGCCGTCCGGCCCACCCTCGCCCGGCTCGACGACGTCCTGCGCGCCGCCCCCGAGCCGCGCGGCGCCCTGGTCGGCGCGGGCGTCGCCGAGCCGGGCCGGATCGCCGCGAGCGGGGTCTCGTTCCGCTACCCCGGCGCCCCCCGGCCCACCCTCAGCGATGTCGAACTCGACGTCCAGCCGGGGCAGTTCGTGGCCATCGTCGGCCGCTCGGGATCCGGCAAGTCCACCCTGGGCATGCTGCTGGCCGGGCTGTACGTCCCCACCGGCGGCACGATCACGGTCGACGGCATGAGCCTCGGCGAACTCGACCGGCCGACGTACCGGCGCCGCATCGGCTACGTCAACCAGAACGCCCACCTCTTCGGCGGCTCGATCCGCGACAACATCCTGCTCGGCAGCGAGGACATCAGCGAGGCCGACCTGAAGCGCGCCGTCCAACTGGCGCACATCCACGGGGAGATCAAGGTGATGCCGATGGGCTACGACACCCTGGTCGCCCCCGGCGGGCACGGGATGTCGGGCGGCCAGCGGCAGCGGATCGTCCTGGCCCGGGCGCTGGCCAAGCAGCCGAAGCTCGTCATCCTCGACGAGGCGACCAGCGCCCTGGACCCGGCGCTGGAGGAGGCCATCATGCGCGACCTGCTGGCCGCCGGGATCACCGTCGTCGTCATCGCCCACCGCCTCACCGTGCTGGACGACGCCGACCAGGTCATCGTCATGCGCGACGGCCGGATCGTCGAGGCGGGCCCGCCCGCCGCCCTCAAGGAGAGCGGGGAGGAGTACCTGTGCCTGACCTGACCCCCGCCCGGCCGGCGCCCGGCACCCCCGTGCCGCTCACCTACGAACAGGACTGGTTCCACGCGAAGACCCGCACCAGCGCCTGGGCCCACAAGAACGTCCGGCTGAGCTACGAGATCCTCGGCGACCTCGACACCGACGCGCTGCAGACCGCCGTCCGCGCCTTCGTGGTGCGGCACGACGCCCTGCACCTGCAACTGCCGCCGGACCCGGGGCCGAGCCCCCGGCAGTGGACCCGGCCCATCGGCGCGGGGGAACAGGTCGTCGAGTGCCAGAAGATCGGCGCCGGCTCGCCCGAACAGTTCTCCCGCTACGCCTCGGCCCTGCTCTCGCGCGACTGCGTCGCCCCGTGGCAGTACGGCGAGCAGCGGCCGTTCGCCATCCGGCTGCTGCGGTACGACGAGGGCCGGCACGCGCTGCTCGCGACCTTCCAGAACCTCGTCTTCGACGGGCGGGCGCACCACCTGTTCGGCCACGAGGTCTGGCGCGACTACGAGGCCGCCCGGCGCGGTGACCCCGTACCGGAGAGTGCTCCGTCGTTCGTGGAGGCCGCCGCCCGGCAACGGGCCGGCACCACCGAGGCCCGGCGGGAGCGGGCCCTGGCCGACTGGCGGGGGCGCCTCGGGTTCCTGGCCCGCACCCCGTGGGCGCGCCCGGACACCGCGGCGGGCACGGCGACGGCCGCCGCGACGGCCGCCGAGAGCGGGCGGCTCCGGGCCGAACTCGACGCCGGGACCACCAGGGCGCTGCGCCGCGCCTGCGCGGAACGCCGCCTCAGCCTGCTGCAGTGGACGGTCGGCTCCTTCGTCCACGCGCTGGCCTCCCGCACCGGCCGGACCGAGGTGGGGCTGTGGACCTCCATGGACTCCCGGCCGTCCAGGGACCGGGACGTGGTCGGGATGTTCGCCGGCTCCTGCCCGCTGACCGTCGCCGACGCCGGCGGCGACCCCGACGCGGTACGGGCGCAGGTCCGCGCCCAACTGCTGAACGCGCTGAAGCACCAGCGGCTGACCGCCGAGGAGATCTCGGCGCTGACGCGGGAGACCGAGGCGCAGTACGGCGCCCCGGTCAGCCGGGACCTCTACGTGAACCTGCGCAGGTTCGAGGGCGACTACGCGAGTTCCCGGGACACCGGCCCGCTGCGGGTCACCGCCGACGCCCACGCACTGCGCCGGATCGCCTTCACGGACACCCACGCACTGCACCTGCGGTGCGCCGAGTTCCGTGACCGGCTCCTCATCGGCCTGCTCTTCGACGGGCGGCGGGTGGCCCGGCCGCTGGCGCAGACGCTCCTCGACGACGTGCTCGCCGCGGCCGCCGCCACCGCGCGGACGGCCGGCCAGGAGCGCGAACCCGCCCACTGAGCAAGCCCGTTCCGCTCCTCACCCACCCCAGGAGGTGCCATGCCCCCCGCCCCGATCGACGCCGTACTGGCCGCGGCGAGCGAGGTGTTCGGCCGGCGGGCCGAACCGACCGACGACTTCTTCTCCCTCGGCGGCGACTCCGTCGCCGCGGTCGAACTCGCCGCCGAGCTGGAGGAACGCCTGGGCATCGAGGTCGACAACGAACTGGTCGTCGCCCTCCCCGACCTCGCCGCCCTGGCCACCTCCCTCGCCGCCATGCTCGCCGAAGCGGCCCCCGCCCTGTCGACACCCGAACACTGAGGAACCATGCGCCCCCACCTCTGGGACCCGTGGGCCACCGCGCGGACGGCCCCCGACCGTACGGCCGTCGTCGCCGACGACGAGACGTACACCTTCGCCGAGCTGACCAGCCGCGCGGACGCCCTGGCGGGCGCCCTGCGGGCCCGGGGCGTTCCGGACGGCACGATCCTGTCCACCGACATCCCCACCGGGCCCCGCTTCTTCGCGCTGGTCCTCGCCGCGCTGCGGCACGGACACGGCCTCTTCCCGATCGCCCCGAACCTGCTGGCCCTCCCCGAGGGCCCGTCCCTGCTGACGGACGCGGGCGTTGCGCTGCACCTCACCACGGGGGCGCCGACGGCGGGCGGACCGACCCTGCCCTGCCCCGTCGTCGGCGACGACGACCTGCTCGCCGGGGTGGCCCACGCGCCGGCCGTCCCCGCTCCGGCCCCGCCACCCGCCGCGGGCCACCTCGTCTTCGCGACCTCCGGCACCACCGGCCTCCCGCAGGCGGTCGTCCGGACCCGCCCCAACCGGCCCTACAAGGGGGTGGCCGTCGCCGAGCGCTACGGCGCCGGCCTGAGCCGGGGCCCGCACCTGATGGCCAATCCCACCTACCACCTCGGCACGCTGGGCCCCGCCCTGTACGCCCTCCAGGCGGGCAGCGCGGTCGTCGTCCAACGCACCTGGTCCACCAGCGGGTTCGCCGAGCTGGCCGACCGGTACGCGGCGGACAGCGTCATGCTCAGCCCGGACCGGCTGACCGATCTGGTCACGGCGGGGCAGGCCCCGCACCGGCGGTTCCAGGTGGTCTTCCACGGCGGTGCGGCCTGCCCGCCGGCGGTGAAGCGCGCGGCCATCGACCTGTTCGGGCCGGTCCTGCACGAGTACTACGGGACGTCGAAGAGCGTCCTGACCGAGATCACGGCTCCGGAGTGGCTGGACAAGCCCGGTTCGGTCGGCCGTCCGCTGCCCGGGATCCGCATCGAGGTCACCCGCGACGGCCGGGCGCTGCCGCCGGGGGAGGTCGGGGAGATCGGGATCCGGCTGCGCGCCGCCGACCGGGACCCGTCCGAGGCGCCCGTGCACGCCACCGGGGACGTCGGCTTCCTCGACGCCGACGGCTACCTGTTCGTCATCGGCCGGGCCGGGACCCCGCAGGAGCTGCGCACCGCCCAACTCGAACACGAGATCCGGCTGCTGCCCGGCGTCACCGACGCGGTCGTCCTCGGCGACCCGGCCCCGGTCTGCTTCGTGGAGCACGGCGACGGCCGCGCGCTCCCCGACCCGGTTCCCGCCATCGAGGCCTCGGCGCGCCGGATCGGCCTGCCCGCACCCCGGGTCGTCCTGTCGGCCTCCGGCTCGCTGCCCCGCACCCCCAGCGGCAAGATCCGGCGTGCTGAACTCGCCGGTGTCGCAGCCGGTTTCACCGGGGCCGGGGCCGGGGCCGGGGCCGGGGCCGAGGCCGAGGGCCGCGGATGACCGCGGAGCCGCAGCCCGGGACGGCCCACGACTGGCTCGTGCGCCATGCGCGGCGCCGGCCCGACGCGGTCGCGCTGACCTGTCTCGACGGGGACGCGGTACGCCGCCTGAGCTACCGTCAGCTGCACGCTCTCGTGGCCTCGGTCGCCGCGGCGCTGCCCGCCCTCGGGGCCCGGACTGGCGACCGGATCGTCCTGGTGTTGCCGAACGACGAGTCCTTCGCCGCCGTGCTGCTGGCGGCCGTCGGACGGGGGATCGTGCCGGTTCCCGCGCCCACCCCGGCGACCACGCGGACCGAGGCGTTCGGCCGGCGGCTGCGGGGCATCGTCGCCGACTGCCGCCCCGCCCTGGTCCTCACCACCGCGTCCTGGCGCGACGCGATCTGCACGGCGCTGGGGGACCTCGACGTCCCCGGCGGGGTGCACAGCTGGCCGGACCGGGCGGTCCGGGACACCGGTGCTCACCCGCCGGACGCCCCTGGGTCCGACACTCCCGTCTTCGCGCCCGACGCCCCCGCCTTCCTGCAGTACACCTCGGGATCGACCGGCTCCCCCAAGGGAGTCGTCATCAGCCACCGGGCGCTGCACGCCGCCTGTGCCCAGGCCGCGCTCGTCTACGGCGAGGGCCCGGAGGACGTGGCCGTGACCTGGGTGCCGCTCCACCACGACATGGGGCTCGTCACCGGAGTCCTCAGGCCGCTCTACAGCGGCTACGCATCCGTCCTGATGCCGCCCGAGGCGTTCGCCCGCCGTCCGGGAGCCTGGCTGTCGGCCATCACCGCCTACGGCGGGACGCTGTCCAGCGCGCCCGACTTCGCCTACGCGCTGTGCGCCCGCAAGGTCACCGACCGCGAGCTGGCCGCCCTCGACCTGCGCACCTGGCGGGTCGCCCGCAGCGCGGGCGAGGTGGTGCGGGCCACCACGGCCGAGCGGTTCACCGCGCGGTTCTCCGCAGCCGGATTCTCCCCACGGAGCCTGTGCCCCTCCTACGGCATGGCGGAGGCCACCCTCACCGTCACCACCTGCACCCCGAGCCGCCCGCCGGTCCGGCTGGCCGTGCGCACCGACGCCCTGCGGGCGGGGGAGGTGGTTCCGGCCGCGCCGGGGGCACCCGCCACCGTCCTGCTCTCCTCGGGAACGCCGTTGCCCGGCACCGAGGTGCGGGTGCGCGACACGTCCGCCGGGCCGGACGACGGCCCGCGCGTCGGGGACGTCGTCATCCGCGGGCCGCAGCTGTTCAGCGGCTACTGGCCGGCGGCGGACCGCCCGACCGGGTGGCACGCGACCGGGGACCGGGGGTTCACCCATGACGGCCACCTGTTCGTCGTCGGCCGGGCCGATGACGTACTCGTCCACCACGGCAGGAACTTCTACCCGGCGGACATCCTCGCGGCCTGTGAGGACGTGCCGGGCCTGCGGCCCGGGCGCTGCGCCGCCTTCGGTGTCGAGGACGGGGAATCCGGCGGCCGGGTGTGCCTGGTCGCGGAGGTGGCGGACGGCCCCGGCATGCCCCCGGCCATCCAGGTGGCCGCCCAGGTGCGGCGGCGGCTGGCGGTCTCCGTCGACCTGTACGTCTCCGAGGTCGTCCTCCTGCCCCGGGGCGGGCTGCCCGTGACGACCAGCGGGAAGGTGCGGGTCGGCGAGACGAGGCGGCGCCTCGCGCGGGGGACGCTTCCCCGCCTGTGACGCCCTGCGCGGCCGCGCGCGGAAGCCCCCGAGGAAACCACCAGCGGACAGAACCAGCGGACAGAACCAGCGGACAGACCAGCGGAAGAAGAGGGAAGAGGAACCGTGCACGCTCCGACACTGGCTCAGTGGGTCGGCGACCCCGCCGCCTTCACCACCGCGTACTGGCGCCGCCGGCCGGGTGTCTTCCGGCCGGACGGGGGAGTGCGCAGCCCCTTCGCCCTGGCCGACGTCGACGCCGCGCTCGCCACCGGTTTCCTGCCCGAGCCCTACGTGGAGATGACCCGCGCCGAGGACCCGCTCGGCCGTGACGACTACCTGACACCGCGCGCGGTCCACGAGTCCTCGTACGGGGGGTTCGCCGACGAGAAGAAGATCCGGGCCCTGCTCGACGACGGCGCGACCCTGCTGATGCGCCGGATCGACCAGTGGCACGGCCCGACCCGGGACCTGCTCGCGCGGCTCTCCGCCGAACTCCAGCGGGCGGTGGAGGCGTTCTGCTTCGTGACGCCTCCCGGTACCCAGGGGGTGCCCCTGCACCGCGACGACGCCGACGTCCTCGTCCTCCAGCTGAACGGGAGCAAGTCCTGGCGGGTCCACGAGGGGCCGGCGGACGGCAACTGGCGGCACGGCCGGGTCGACGGCGAGCCACCGGCGGAGGTGCTGCGGGCCACCCTGCGCGCCGGCGAAGTCCTCTACATCCCCCGGGGCTTCGCCCACCAGGCCGTCGGCAACGAGGGCCTGTCGGTGCACCTGTCACTGACCATCCGCGAGATCCACATGGGCGACCTGTTCCGCAGCCTCCAGAAGCTCTCCGCCAAGTCCATGACCATCGAGACCCGCCCGCTGGACGACGCCGCCGTCCTGGCCGCGGCCACCGCGATGCTGGAGCACGTCCGCGCCGCCGTCGCCGACCTGACGCCCGAGGACCTGGTGCGCCACGCGCGGCGCCGGAAGCTGGCCGCCCTGCCCGCACCGCGCTCGCCGATCTCCCTGACCGCCGTGGCAGCCGGGCACGACGGCCCGGCGTGACCCGGTGCGGCCCGGCGTGACCCGGCGTGACTCGGAGTGACCTGGCGACGTCGCCGAGCCCGGTGGGCCAGGCCTCCTCCCTGAGGCGTATGACCTCCTTTGATGGGCGTACGATCGGTTCCTCCCGGCGGTGGATGACGGATCATCAGGTCGGCGGGAAGGCTTGGTCGTCAGGGGTGGGCGGGGGCCTGCCACGGGCGAAGGGGGAGAGATGGCGCGTCGTAGGGTTTGCGTGCTGGTGACGGCGGTCTGTCTGGCACTGGCCGCGCCGGTCGCCTCGGCGGCTGCCGCCGACACCGGTGCCGGCGGGGCGACCGGCGCGATCAAGGACAGGCGCGAGGCGCGGGCGGCGGCGCTGAGGGCGGTGACGGGGGCCGGCGCGGTCGCGGCGATCGCCCAGGTCAGGGACGACGGCGGGCTCTGGCGGGCGGGCTCGGGCGTCGCCGACCTGGCCACCGGTACCCCGGTGCGGACGGACGGGCGGTTCCGCGCCGGGAGCATCACCAAGATGTTCACCTCCACCACCGTGCTCCAGCTGGTGGGGGAGGGGCGGGTCGGCCTGGACGAGCCGGTCGAGCGGTACCTGCCCGGGGTGGTCCCGAACGGTACGCGCATCACCGTCCGGCAGCTGCTCAACCACAGCTCCGGCCTCTGGGACCCGACCAACGAGAAGGGCGGGCTGTTCCCCGACTCGACCGACGTCGACGCCGTCCGGGCCTGGCTGGACCAGGGCGGCCTGACCCGTACGATCACCCCGGAGCAGGTGGTGGCCACCTCGGTGGCGCACGCGCCCAACTTCCCGCCGGGCACCAGGTTCAGCTATTCGAACGTCAACTACACCCTGCTCGGCATGATCATCGAGCGGGTGACCGGGCACGGCTACGCGCAGGAGATCGGCGCGCGCATCCTGCGCCCGCTGGGGATGAGCGGGACGTACTTCCCCGGGACGGCCACCGATCTCCGGGGCCCGCACGCGCACGGCTACGTGACGCTGGTCGAGGGCCCGGGCCCGGCGGACCGGAGCATCCGGGACGTCACGGTGGCCAGCGTGTCCTGGGCGAACTCGGCGGGCGAGCTGATTTCCACCCTGGACGACCTGAGCCGCTTCGAAAAGGCCCTGCTGGGCGGCCGGTTGCTGTCGCCCGGGCTGTTGCGGGAGATGAACACCACCATCCCGGTGGAGGTCGACGGCCGGCCCACAGGCCTGGACTACGGCCTGGGGCTCGCCCGGCTGCAGCTGTCCTGCGGGCCGGTCTACGGGCACGACGGCGGGGTGCCCGGCTACAGCTCGCAGCTGTGGAGCTCCGGCGACCGACAGGTCGCGATGTCCGTCACCACCAACGGCGACCTGAGCCAGATCACCGCGCAGCTCGTCGCGGAGGGCGCCTTCCTGGAGGAGGCCTTCTGCGGCACCCACCAGGCCACGGCCGGTGTGCAGCCGAAGCTCGGCTGAGGTGCGACGCGGGCACGGCTGATCCTCCGGCGTGGGGGGGGCGGCCCCCCCCCGGGCCCCCCCCCCCCCCCCCCCCCCCCCCCCCCCCCCCCCCCCCCCCCCCCCCCGCCCCCCCCCCCCCCCCC